>JANPZZ010000017.1 GCA_024707305.1 Chitinophagaceae bacterium | reverse complement strand
ATCACCTCTTTAAAATTTTCACGAAATTCGTGATTCTCCACGACAGTCGGCAAACTGTCCTGCAACCAGTTTATGTATGCAATTGTAGATATTGAAACAACAGGTGGTTATGCTGCAGCAAACGGCATAACGGAAATTGCTATCCGGCATTTCGATGGAGAAAATGTAACGGGTCGTTTCGAAACGTTGATCAATCCGCAACAGCCAATTCCACGATACATACAGGGCATGACGGGCATTACCGATGCAATGGTAGCAACGGCACCATTGTTTGAAGATGTAGCTTCAGAAGTATTTGCTTACCTCAAAGACCGCATCTTCATTGCACACAATGTAAATTTTGACTACTCTTTTTTAAAAGCCCATTTAGCTTCCCGCGGTTTTCAATTAAATACGCGAAAACTTTGTACCGTTCGATTAAGCAGAAAAATTATTCCGGGTTATCCTTCCTACAGCCTCGGAAGATTGTGCGACTCGCTGGGCATTCAGGTTGATAACCGACACCGTGCCGGTGGCGATTTGGACGCAACCGTTGAATTGTTCCGTTTGTTATTACAAAAGGACCAGCAACAATTTATCCGCTCCAGCTTGCGTAAAGACAGCAAGGAACAAATGCTACCGCCGAATCTTCCCCGTGAGGAATTCGATAAACTACCCTACACACCCGGCGTCTACTATTTTCACAATTCAAAAGACCGGATCGTTTATATAGGAAAAGCGAAAAACCTGAAATACCGTGTCAACAGTCACTTCAGTAATAATTCAGAGAGCCGGCAAAAACAGAATTTCATCAACCATGTGCATCGCATCCGGTATACAGAATGTGGAACAGAGCTGATGGCGCATATTCTTGAATCTGCGGAAATACGCCATTGGTGGCCTGCGTTTAATCATTCGCAGAAAAGACGTGAGGATGTATATGGCATTTTTGCGTTCGAAGACCAATGTGGATTTCTGCGTTTAGCTATTGAGAAAAATAAAAAACATCTACGTCCGCTGCATACATTTCATTACATGGTTACCGGCCATGCTTTGCTACGTAAGCTGATTAAAGACTATAACCTGTGTGCACGCTTCTGCTATCTACAACAGGATAGCGGACCCTGCGAAGGCGTTGACCACGGTCATTGCTTTGGTGTATGCTGCGGTAAAGAAGATGTCGCAAACTACAACACACGCGTGCGCAATGCAATAGCTTCCTTGAAAAATGAACCAAGTTTTGCGATCGTGGAATCGGGACGCAATCCCGATGAAAAATCCTGCATACTGATGTTGAAAGGTCAGTTTTGGGGAATGGGTTATCTGCCGGCAAACGAACCTGTCACTTCCACCGAACAGCTGCAAAAACTACTCACCCCCTATCGCGAGAGCATGTTTGTGCGAAACCTTGTGATGGGATATGCTGCTTCCAATCCTGCGAGTGTCATTCATCTCCACGCTGAAGAGCAACTGGATAAAATAATTTAGGGTCCGGCAATGAAGTTTGATTAATTTGATCAAACAGCATCACCGAACCCTAAATCAAAATTTATTTTCAGTTTACCGCTTTTTAACTTCCAGCAGTTCTACTTCAAATATTAATGCAGAACCTCCGGGGATCACGGGAGGAGAACCATTTACGCCATAACCCAGTTGATAAGGAATATAGAATTTGTACTTGCTTCCTACCGGCATCAATTGCAATCCTTCGGTCCATCCTTTTATTACCTGCGATACGCCGTACTCTAGTGGTTGGTTCCTGTTGTAGGAAGCATCAAACTCAGTTCCATCGATTAAAGAACCACGGTAGTGACAAACAAAAATATCATTCGCCGTAGGCTTTTCTCCGGTACCTTCTGTGATGACTTCATATTGCAAACCCGATGCTGTTGTTTTTACTTCGGGACGCTTTGCATTTTCTGCCAGGAAATCCTCACCTGCTTTAATAATGGCTAGTGCCTTTTCGCGCGCCTGTCTTTGAACAAATGTATTCATCACGCCATATGCAGCATCGGGATGTATGAGCAATGAATCGCCTTTGAAAACAGCTTCCATCGCTGTATAAATCAATTCGCGATTGATTGATGTGATATCCTGTAGCTTCAGCGAACTCGCGATATTGATACCGAGCGCATAACCTGCTGAATCAGCGAGATTGCTGAAGGTTATTACTTCCGGGTCCTTTGTCTTTTTGGATGATGGCGCTTTCTTTTTTCTTCCGGCTTTACAGCTGTTGCTTCTGTTGTATCGCCCGACATCATCTTATTTGAATATTCGTTTAATAGCATGAAGCAATCATTCTCGTCAATCATGCTGGGTTTGCCGCCGATGTTATCCTCCAGCGCAGTACGCATCAACTTACGGTTGATGTTATTCATCTTACGCGATTGAAGGCTGGATGCCACATCAACGCCCAATGCATAACCCGCCGAGTCGTAAATATTTTTCAGCTCGATAGGTTTGGGCTGAACCGCATTTTTTTTTCTGTGCGGAAACATCACCAAAAGCCAACGCCAGGAATAAAAAGAAAATGAGTTGCTTCATAGAATGCGTCGTTTGTCTTAGCGTTTCTTAATATCGAGCAGTTCGATCTCGAATACCAGCGTTGCACCTCCGGGAATTGTTGGAGGGTTACCCTGGTTGCCATAAGCGAGGTCAGACTTGATATAAAATTTGTATTTACTTCCTTTAGACATCAGTTGCAGGCCTTCAATCCAACCGGCTACCACTTCGTTAACACCGTATTCAAGCGGCTGACCATGCTTTTCTGATGAGCCGAATTCAGTTCCATCCAGCAACATGCCTTTGTAGTTTACAACAAAGATGTCGTTGATGCCTGGTTTAGGACCTGTACCTTCTTTGATCACTTCATATTGTAAGCCAGAAGCAGTCGTTTTTACTTCAGGACGTTGGCCATTTTTTTCCAGGAATTCCGCACCTTCTTTCTGTTGAGCGGCTACTACGTCTTCCTGCTTTTTGGCCATATACCTGTTCAGAATATCGATACAATCGTCGGGTTTCAGGGAAACCGAGTCGTTGTTCAAAATCTGCCCGATTGCTTTTTTCATCAGGTCGCGGTTGAGATCAGCCATTTTGTTCATCTTCAGCGTAGTGCCAAGATTAAGACCCATTGCATAACCTGCAGAATCAGCAAGTGAAGTTAGTTGGGGAACGTCGTTTTTGATTTTTGCTTCCAGTGAACCGCGGTTCGTGGTATCACCCATTCCTGTTTGCGATATCATTGCATATTGCTGGAGAACCATACCCGCAGCTTCAATTGGAAACTGTGTGGTTTTGCCTTCCATTACTTCTTCCATTGCATGAAGTGTAAGGCCAAAGTTCATCCCAGCCATTTTCTGTTGCTTCAGATTACCGGCCAGATTCACCCCCAGCGCATAACCTGCAGAGTCGCCTAATGTCTTCATTTGTACAGAGGCACTACCTCCTTTACCGTTACATGCTGCGATGAGAACCGGTAACAGGAGAACTAAAAGAATTCTTGTCATTTCTTGATTTTAAGAGGGCAAAAATAAGGGAGAAAAAGGCCTGAGGCCGCAATGAGGGAAAAAAATGTGGTAATATGGCAATGTGGCTATGAAGAATGAATGCAATGTGAACCAACAATTAGGGAAAATAGGACCACCATTGTATACAGCTTTGCCTATTTACACATTGTCACATTTTTTCTCACGCCACACGCTCTCCTACCCATGCAAGCGCTTTCTGCAATTGCTGCTCAGGCGTAAGATTCGTGTTATCGAGCACCAGCGCATCGTCTGCCTGGCGCAGTGGGCTTACTTCGCGGTGCGAGTCGATATAATCACGCATCTCCAGATTGTTCTTCACCTCTTCGATGGTGATGTTGGGATTTTTTTCAAACAGCTCACGGAAGCGTCTCTCCACGCGCACGGCATTATCGGCCGTCATGAAGATTTTTAATTCGGCATTCGGGAAAACAACGGTGCCAATATCACGGCCATCCATTACAATGCCCTTCTTCTTTCCCAGCGCCTGTTGTTGCGCAACCGCAAATTCGCGCACTTCTTTAATGGCAGCCACATCCGATACCTTTTCAGCCACTACCAGATCGCGGATTACATATTCTACATTCTCATCATTCAGGAAAATTTCACTGGTTTCTGTTTTTGTGTTGAAATGAAAATCCAGCACAATCTGCTCCAGCGCTTCTTTCACTTGTTTTTGATCCGTCCAGTCTATATGATTACGCAAAAAGTAAAGCGTGATGGCGCGATACATTGCTCCGCTATCAACGTACACATATCCAAGTTCCCTTGCAAGCTGACGTGCCAATGTGCTTTTCCCACAACTTGACCATCCATCAATCGTTATAATAATCTTCTTTGCCATGAAGTACAAAAATACAATTTGTGTTTTTGAAAATACCCGATTTTATTATTGTGTAGAAAATCAGTTTTCACAAATTGTATCCATAAAAAAAGTGCCCCGTGGGGCACTTTACTATTTATGCTTTTGATTCTTTTGTTTTTGATTCAGCTTTTCGAAAGTTGAACCGGAGTTTTTGCTTTTCTTCGTCCAGATCAGCTTCGAGTATATCACCAGCTTTCACATTCATATTCAGAATCTCTTCCGCCAGCGGATCTTCGAGATATTTCTGAATGGCACGGTGTAATGGACGGGCTCCAAACTGTACGTCATATCCTTTTTCAGCAAGGAACGACTTGGCGGCCTCTGTCAGCGTCATGCTGAAGCCGAGGTTTGTCAGACGTTTCATTACACCCTTCATCAGGATATCAATGATGCTGAAGATGTTCTCTTTAGTCAGGCTGTTGAAGATGATCACATCGTCAATCCTGTTGAGGAACTCGGGAGAGAATGTACGTTTCAACGCTTTTTCAATTACCGCCTTGTTCGCTTCATCTTCGTGTTCCATTTTCGCGGCGGTGGTAAATCCTACACCTGCACCAAAATCTTTCAACTGACGAACACCGATATTCGAAGTCATGATGATCAGTGTATTCTTGAAATCTACTTTGCGACCCAGGCCGTCAGTGAGCTGACCATCATCCAGTACCTGCAGCAGGATATTGTAGATATCAGGGTGTGCTTTTTCGATTTCATCCAATAGGATTACACTGTAGGGCTTACGGCGTACACGTTCGGTAAGTTGTCCACCTTCTTCGTAACCCACATAACCGGGAGGTGCACCAATCAAGCGGCTCACGGTGAATTTCTCCATGTATTCGCTCATGTCGATGCGGACGAGTGCTTCTTCACTATCGAACATATGGCGTGCAAGCGCACGTGCAAGTTCCGTTTTACCCACCCCGGTAGGTCCCAGGAAGATGAAGGTACCGATTGGCTTCTTCGGATCTTTCAAACCTACGCGGTTACGCTGAATAGCTTTCACCACTTTGGAAATTGCATCGTCCTGTCCAATCACCATGCCGCGCATATCATCGGTCATCTTACGCAGCTTTTCAGTTTCAGCCTGCACCATTCGTTTCACCGGAATACCGGTCATCATGCTCACTACTTCTGCAATAGCTTCTTCATCAATCGGGAAACGTTTGTGTTTGCTTTCTTCTTCCCAGTCATTCTTTGCTTTCTCCAGTTCTTCGGCCAAACGTTTTTCAGTATCACGCAATGATGCGGCTTCTTCAAACTTCTGGCTTTTTACAACTTTATTTTTTTCCACTTTCACATCTTCAATCTTTTTCTCCAGATCAACGATGTTTTGCGGAACATTAATATTTTTCAGGTGAACGCGTGCACCCACTTCGTCCATTACGTCAATCGCCTTATCGGGCAAAAGTCTGTCGGTAATGTAACGGTCGCTGAGTTTCACACAAGCTTCAATAGACTCATCGTTATAAATAACATTGTGATAATCCTCGTATTTAGACTTGATGTTATTCAGTATCTGAATCGTTTCATCCACCGATGGTGGGTCCACAATTACTTTTTGGAAACGACGATCAAGGGCGCCATCTTTTTCAATGTACATACGGTATTCATCCAACGTAGATGCACCGATGCATTGGAGTTCGCCACGTGCAAGCGCAGGTTTGAAAATGTTGCTGGCATCGAGTGAACCGCTGGCACCACCGGCACCCACGATTGTATGCAACTCATCGATGAAGAGAATTACATCACGATTTTTTTCCAGCTCATTCATGATTGCTTTCATGCGCTCTTCAAACTGACCACGGTATTTGGTACCGGCAACGAGAGCTGCAAGGTCAAGTGAAATCACACGTTTGTCGAACAATACCCTTGATACTTTCCGCTGCACGATTCGCAGGGCCAGGCCTTCCACAATGGCTGTCTTACCCACGCCGGGTTCACCAATGAGGATCGGGTTATTTTTCTTACGACGAGAAAGTATTTGTGATACACGCTCAATTTCCGACTCACGACCAACAATGGGATCAAGTGTCCCCATCTCTGCGAGTTTGGTTATATCGCGTCCGAAATTATCAAGCACGGGTGTTTTGCTTTTTGCGCCACCAGCCTGCTTGGATCCTTTCTGTTGAGAATATTTTTTCTCTTCTTCAAAATCATCATCATTCTCATCGGTGTATTCCGCACGGGGATCGTTTGATTTTACGATTCCCAATTCCTGTCTGAATTGTTCGTAGTCCACGTCGAATTGATTTAAGATTTGAGTAGCGATGTTTTCTTTATTCTTCAGGATGGAAAGCATCAGGTGTTCAGTTTCAACCGTTGTACTCTTCAAAGCTTTCGCTTCAAGAACAGTAACCCTGATCACTTTCTCTGCCTGCTTTGTTAAAGGAAGACTGTTAATGTTCGCAATATTTTTGCCAGTTTTATCTTTAACAGCCAGCTCTATTTCTTTGCGTAGCTCATACAGGTCCACGTTGAAACTCTTTAATATGCGGACCGCAGTATTGTCACCCTCCCGGATTAACCCAAGAAGCAGATGCTCCGTACCTATAAAGTCGTTTCCCAAACGTAAAGCCTCTTCCCTGCTGAACGAAATGATCTCTTTTACCTGGGATGAAAAATTATTATCCATATTTAGATAATTGGTTGTGATACAATATTAACAAATATAATTGGTTCCTGTTCGCTCCCTCTTATAAACGGAATGTTGATAATTTAAGTTGTCGCGAACCCCGGATTTTTAGGCTATTCCCCTCCAATCCTTCAAATTTGTATTATGCAGGTCAAAACCGATACCAAAGAACGTTTTCATGCCATCACGCTGGGTGGCCCGTCATTAACTGCTAGTATGACAGACGAAATGTCCGAATATTTACTTCCTTTCCTACAAAATGACGTTAAAAACGTTGTACTTATTCTTGATGAGATCAGCGAAATCGATGAAGATGCTGCCAGGACACTGGTAGAAATTCAACAACAGTATTACGAAAACGGGGCCTCTTTTGTTATCTGCTGTGTGAAAAAAGAGGTGGAAGATTACCTCGACAAACTGGAATTGCTGGAGCTGATGAATGTAACGCCCACTGAAAGTGAAGCCTGGGATATTGTTCAAATGGAGGAAATAGAGCGTGAACTGTTAGGTGACGATGATTCACTTTAATTAACGATACCGGTGTAATATTTTGAAGTACGGTTAAAAGTCGGTTCAAAATTTTACTAAAAATCAATAACTTGCGCAGTGAGTTTACGAGCTGTAATCATCAACAAAAAACCTGAACCCGATGCTCGCTGTCACAATCCTTGGAAATAATTCGGCCGTACCCGCCTTCGACCGCCATCCCACCAGCCAGGTGGTGACACTTGATGGACAGCATTTCCTGGTAGACTGTGGCGAGGGTACGCAGATACAGATGATGCGGTACAAGATCCGGAGGGGGAAAATCTCCCACATTTTTATTTCCCATTTACATGGTGATCATTATTTCGGCCTGGTGGGCTTGTTGAATTCATTCAGCCTGCTGAACCACCAGCAGGAGTTGCATGTGTATGGCCCTTCCCCATTAAAAGAGATCATCGAAATGCAGATGAAAGTGGCCGACACTACCTTGTGTTATTCATTGCATTTTCATTCCATCACCGGCGAAGCGGTTTTGGTAGATAATGAAAAAGTGGAGATCAAATGTTTCCCCACGCAACACCGCATCGAGTGTTATGGTTTTGTTTTTCGTGAAAAGAAAAAACCGAGAAAGTTGATTCTTGATGCTGTTAAAGAAAACCTGATTCCATTACATTTTTATGATAAGCTGAAAGAAGGTGCCGATTTTGTAACCAGTGCCGGCGAAGTTATCCGCAACGAATGGCTTACTACTGCTGCGCCGCGTGGACGACAGTATGCTTATTGCGCCGATACAAAATACAATGAAGCAATGATCCCACACATACAGGGATCAGATGTAGTCTATCACGAAGCAACTTATCTGGATAATTTGCGCGATCGTGCTGAAGCAAGGTTTCACAGCACCAGTGTGCAGGCTGCAGAGATTGCCAAAAAAGCCGAAGCTGGCAGACTCCTGTTAGGGCATTTCAGCAGCAAATATGACCAGCTGGATGAATTTCTGACAGAATCACGTGCTGTTTTTCCCAATACCGATCTGGCTTTGGAAGGTGTAAGTTACAGGGTATGACCTACTGGCGGCGCCGATGAGATATGGCGGCGCATGTAGTCTATTATTTTTTGATGGGAAATTTCTTTTCCTTTCTGAAAAATCATCAGATCCACTTCATGCCATTCATCATCATAATCGCGATCGAGTAATCCGAGATAATCACCGCGTTTTATCTTCTCCCCCTTTTCCAGCGTGGTAGTACGAATGTTGCTGTAAACAACAATCTCCTGTTTTTTATTCTCCACACAGATCGCATACACATTACCAACTTTTCGCACGTCTGTAACGAGGCCGTCTTCAAAATGGAAAACGGAATCATAAGCCGTCATCACATTCATGATAGGCATCGCATTAAACGAAGCATATACGGTTTTGGGTTCATATATATGTACCACTCCCTCGCGAACGGGATAATTGTACACTTTTACAGAGTCCACCACTTTTTGTGCTTGGAGGTTGCCCGCGAAAGCGAGCAGGAGGAAAATCACAGGAATAAGACGGAATTGACGCATAGTAAGGGTCAAACGCAGTCCGTTTCCAAAAAGTATTGCGAGTACTGTTCAATATTTGTTAATAAAGCAAAAACACGGAACAGGGTTCCGTGATTCTACTATTATGTATATGATATAACAAATAATGATCAGATTTCAGCCATGAGTCCTTTGATCTTCGACTGCAAAGAAGCACTTACCGGCCATACGGGCTGACGGAACGTGTGCTGGCAAAGGCCCATCTCTGCGAGATAGAATTTTACGCCACTTGGGCTGCCCTCAGCAAACATGGTATTGATAATATCGGTGAATTTATAATGCAGTGGACGTGCAGTAGCAAAGTCGCCGCGAAGGCAGGCTCTTACCATCTCAGAAAAGTCGAGCGGGTAAGCGTTGGCCACTACAGATGTTACACCATCTGCACCCAGAGCGATCAGGGGTAGCGTAAGCGCATCATCACCACTGATTACAAGGAAATCTGCGGGTTTGTTTTTGATGATATGCATCACCTGCTCGAGGTTGCCGCTTGCTTCTTTTGTTGCAAAGATCTTAGGACAATCTTTTGCGATGCGTAATTGCGTATCAGCCGTCAGGTTTTGTCCCGTGCGGGCTGGTACGTTATACATCATAATGGGCAGCGGAGCGGCATCATTTAGTGCTTTATAATGTTGATAGAGGCCTTCCTGATTGGGCTTATTATAATACGGTGCCACAGAAAGGATGGCGCTATAACCCTCAAGGTTGAAATGATTAAATCCTTGGAGAACTTCGCGGGTGTCGTAACCGCCAATACCAGCCACCAGCGGCACTCTTCCAGCTACCTGCTTTGATACGAAGGAAAACAGTTGCTGTTTCTCTTCACCATGAACCGTTGCGCTCTCACCTGTTGTACCCAGCACTACCAGATACTCCACCTTACCCGCAATCCAGAATTCAAGCAGCTTCTCCAGGCTCTTCCAGTCAATTGAGCCATCTGTATTAAAAGGAGTAACAATAGCAATACCTGTTCCGGTAAATTTCGAGCGAAGGTCCATTTTAAGGTCTGTATTATTTTTTAAGCTAACGTTTAATCATTCATCTCCCATCTCTCCTCTCTCCCACCATCCACCATCCACCATCCACCATCTCCCATCTCCCATCTCCCATCTCCTACACTTCCTCCCAGAATCCCATCTTCCCAAATTTCTCGATTCTTTCGTTGACGCGTTGTTCGGCTGATTTTTGTTTTAATTCCTGGATAACGGGAATGAGATAGTCTTTCAGTTTTTGTGCAGCTTCATCATAATCCCAGTGAGCGCCGCCGGTGGGTTCGGGGATGATGCCGTCGATAAGGCCAAAGCCTTTCATTTTATCGGCAGTAAGGCGCAATTGCTCTGCAGCAATTTCCTTTTTATCCCAGCTGCGCCAGAGAATGGACGAGCAGCTCTCAGGACTGATTACAGTGTACCAGGTATTTTCCATCATAAACACCTTGTCGCCTACCCCTATTCCGAGTGCGCCACCACTGGCACCTTCGCCTATGATTACGCAGATAACGGGCACCTTTAAACGGATCATTTCATAAATGTTCCGCGCAATGGCTTCGCCCTGCCCTCTTTCTTCGGCTTCCAGTCCGGGAAAGGCCCCGGGAGTATCAATCAGGGTGATGACGGGTTTATTGAATTTTTCCGCCAGTTTCATCAGGCGCAGTGCTTTGCGGTAGCCTTCGGGGTTAGCCATACCAAAATTGCGCATCTGGCGCATTTTGGTATTGATGCCTTTTTGCTGACCGATTAGCATCACCGTTTCGCCGTTGAGACTTGCAAATCCGCCCACCATGGCTTTATCATCTTTTACATTCCGATCGCCGAATAACTCCACGAAGTCATCGGTCATTTTCGTAATGTATTTCATAGTGTAAGGCCGGTCGGGATGGCGGCTCAACTGCACGCGCTGCCAGCTGCTGAGATTGTCAGTTATTTCTTTCCGCTTTTCGAGAATCTGTGTCTCCAAAGCGGTGATTTGCATGCTGAGATCAATATTTGATTTCTTCTGCTGATTTTTAGACGTTTCGATAGCATCGATCAGTTCTTTAATCGGCTTTTCAAAATCCAGAAATTGTCGATTGGCATTTGTAGGCATATCCTGAAAATGAGCGGCTAAAGTACGGAATAAAATGCTTTCAGGCCTATCGGCCCGAAAGCATTTTGCTGCGGTAGGCAGGCGGAATGGTAGAGAAACCCTGGCGACGCGAAAGGCGGGTTTCGAAAAGGCTTGCAGGCTTATCTATTTGAAAGCATTTTCAGCCTTACCTAAAACAAAAAAACTTTCAACCCTAAAGGACTGAAAGCAGTTTGGAACACTGCCTGTCGTAGCAATTTTTTCAGGCGTATCAGCCTGAAAGCATTTTGCTGCGACAGGCAGGCGAAATGGTAGAGAAACCCTGGCGACGCGAAAGGCGGGTTTCGAAAAGGCTGGCAGGCCCAAAGGACTGAAAGCAATTTGAAGCACTGCCTATCGCAGCAATTTTTTCAGGCCCTGGCCTGAAAAAATTGAGGGCTGAAAAATTATCGGATCAGCGAGGATTTCGCGATATAAGATTTATGCGGCACATAGATAAATAAACAGGCCCCATTGCGAAGCGTATTAATAATATCCTCAGCCTCATCTACAGGTACAGCAGGACAACCAAGACTGCGGCCGATATATCCCTGCGATTCGATATAAGATGGATCTACATAATCGGCACCATGCATTACAATTGCACGACGCAAGGCTTTATCATTGATGCCGTATTCCATCCCCTGCAACTTCAACGAATAGCCATTGCTTCCCATATAGGTTTGTCCGGTTACATAAAACCCCGGACTGCTTTGATAGGAAGACATTTTATTTGAAAAAAGAAGTGACCATCTCCTTACCTGAATTTCGGCCATGCGCAACCCAGGTGTGATGTAATACTTCGTAATTATCGAGATCAATTACAAAAAGGCGTTTTTCAGAGCTGGGGCGACTGAAATCAACAATCGCAAGAACGGATGTATTCATCAACCTGCCCTGCGCTTTCAATTTCTTCCAGCCCTTTTGTGCGTAGTCAAAAGCCGGGCGACTAAGGCCCGCCAAATCCAATTGAAGACTATCGTACAGGGATTTTACAGGAGCGAGATTTAAGACCATCGAATCTTCCAGATTCCAGGCGGGGTGAAGTGTAGTCGAATTAGACGACAGCCGAAGGGGCGTGCCGACACGCGCAACAGCCACCGAATAGTGGACAATGCTGAATAAGAATGTAATGGCCAGGAGCCAGGTAAGTTTTAATGACTTTTTCATTGCTGCTAATCAGGATATTGTTGCCAATATGAGCGGATAACCCGCATCCATCGGCGATTTTAGGACTTAATCTTAACGGTCGCAGTCCTGCAATTATTTTGCCCGAATGAACAGTATCCACCGGCACACGCCCGCGAAAGCATTAAATATATTGAAAACTTGATCACGAACAATAAGCAATTCCAAAAATTTGATATTTCTGAAATCCATAAAATAATACGGATCAATTGCAAGCAGGATTGCAGCACGCCTTAAATGAAGAGAAAGAATAATAAGTCAAAGTATTCCAAAAACTGATTCTTTCAGTTTTTTATTGAATGATATCCGTAACTGACGCACACGCCAAAACTGCCAGAAATGATTTCGCCGGTAATGAACCCAAAGTTGTTGTTTGATGAAAGCAAACAACCAATGTTTGACTGTTAACGTTTCAATTTGTAATAAAGATGAAAGCCCTCTCCTTTTCATACGCAATTCAAAACGCTGGCATTGTTTACGACACCATAGAGATGCTTTTTCTGCCGGAAGAAATGTAGCCGCAATTGCTTCCAGTTGCGGGCGCGACGAATCGACTATGGAGTACACCTTTTGCATCAACTCCAATTTAAACAATTATACAATTGTGGTCGTTTTCGTCCACAGATTTTTTCCAAATTACTGGCACCTTTCCGCATTAACATCGGAATGGACGCCTCGAGAAAGAAAGATATCCTGAAACGGTTCGGTGCCTACCTCAGGCACCGAAGGGAGAAGGTATTGCGCGTACCAAGCGTACGTCAGCTGGCGACCGATTCAAACCTTGATCATAGCAAACTTAGCAAAATAGAAAAAGGAATGATCAATATGCGATTTGATACGCTGTTGGAGTTGGCAATCGCGTATAAGATGCATCCCCGTGAATTGTTTCAGTTTCCTTTTGATGATTGGGATGAAGAATAAATTGAACCCCTTACTCCCCAGCCCATAAAAAAGCCGCACCAATCAGCGCCGCTTTTTCTCCAAGCATCGCAAGCTTCCATTCACAGTTTAATCCCAGTTTTTGTTTCGCCACAGGCAAGAACAGACCAGAAGCCCTTGCAATATTTCCACCCACTACTATTGTTGAAGGCATCTGTGATGAATATCGTGTGCTGATTACCGCGGCAAGAGTTTCACCAAATTCTGTAAACATATTTTTTGCCACTTCATCAGTTTCAGCAAGCTCCGCCAGATCTTTTACACCTTTCAGTCGCATGCCGGTGCGTTGTTCATATGTATTGAGAAACCATCTTGCACTAATAAAATCTTCAGCGGTTGCATTACGGAATGGATAACAATACAGGTCTCCATCTTCCAACGCTCCATTTCTGTAAAGAGCGGAACCCAGCCCGGTGCCTAGTGTGATACCCAGGACATTGTTATCGCCCTTTGCACAACCCATTCCACATTCGCCACGCACATAAGCCGTGGCATCATTTACCATACGGATGTCGGCGGCAGCAATACCTAACCCTGCTGCAAACATATCTTTTACCGGGAGTTCATACAATGCTTCATACTTTGATAGGCCTTTTATCAGGCTGATTCCGTTTTCGTAGTCAAAAGGCCCGGGCATAGCGATACCGATTCTGGCGGCATCAACACCTGCCCTGGCCCACGACTCTTTGACTGGTTTTGCCCAGCCGGAGATGATGGATTTTGCATCAAGTGAAGGATCCACCGCATGACGCGTAAGTGTGGATTCTTCAAATGTGCCCGACTCCGGATTTACCAGGCAGACTGTTATATGGGTACCTCCAATATCGATACCCGTGATCAGGTTTTGCTTCATTCAGTTTTTGTTTTTTCAATGCTTCACAGTTTCCAAAACGATTATTTCATACCGGGAGGCAATTCACCCACACCCCAGTTTTTATTTGGATTAGGTCCCAGCCAGATTTCAAGCAATCCACCTTTTGCATATTCTTCGTGTGTAAACCAGAAATTGTTATGCTCTTTACCATTTAGTTTTACGGATTGAATATAATCATGTCCCGGTTGATTATTGTAAGTCTTAATCGCAAATTGCTTTCCGTTGTAATACCTGTTATCCAGTTTGATATGTACTTCATCAAAGATGGGTGAAGTGATTTCATAAACGGGAGTTTGAGACTGGTTGCCCATTACATTAAACAAACCAATTGCCATCAATGCACTTACGCCGCCCATTTGACCCCGGTCTTCGTCATGACCACCATATCCCAGATCGGGCGTAACGCCACCATAAGCCTGTTCTTTTACACGACGCACCCAGTATTGTGTAAGCCAGGGTTGGCCACCATAACTGAACACGTGTGCATTGCTGCAACCTGGCTGGTTGGCATAACTTACATATCCATCGTTGTAGCCATAAACAAAATCATCCGCTTTTGATTGTTCAAATGCATGATTAAGTTTGGAACAAAATACATCTCCACCTCCCATGCGTTTCACCAGATCAGGCAGAGCGTGTGAAAGTCCAAAAGTTCCCTGCCATGCATTTGCTTCCACCCATCCTGCACCACTCAGGGGATCTTTATGCAGCCAGTTGCCGTTTTTATCTTTCGGAAAAATGAGTTTTAATGAATCGTTGAAAAGTTTTGGCCAGCTATTAGCTCGCTTCATAAAGTAATCGTAGTCCTTTTTCTTCCCAAGTTTCGCTGCCATTTGCGCAGTGCCCCAATCCTGGAAACTTGCTTCAATGCTGATACCAGCGTTATTTGGCCACCAGCCTTTCTTAATATAAAATTCAACATCTTCTTTCGGACCTAACATGCCACCGGGCATCTGGTTCTTTTTGATAGACTCATAAGCGCTACTGGCAGTTATCTTCGTCAACAACCCTTTCATATAAGTGCTAACTATCAGGTTGGCCGCCGGGTTTCCGGTCATGATATAAGAATAACCACCACCTGAGGGACCACGTGGCAGCAAACCGCCATTTTCGGCATATTGCACCAGCGAGGCAGAGAACTCATCCAGTACTTCAGGCCATGCAAGTCCCCAGAGTATATTCAGGTTCCACTGCGTAAGCCAGAATGCATCGGAGCTGTACATATGGAAGCGAGGTTTACCTTCTGCCGTTTTTGGTACCGATTTAATGTTGAAAACAGCATCTGTGAAATTGCCATCACGTTTCCCTTCCGTACGATCAGGATAGTCGCCATTGGTATCGCTTATTTTCTGACGTCCAAGCAATACGTGCCAGAGGTCTGTATAAAATTTAACGCGCTGGTCGCGGGTACCGCCTTTCACCTCCATGCGGCCCAGCCACTCATTCCAGGTATCCTGTGCATATTTACGCACACCATCAAAATCCCAACCTGCACATTCTTCATCCATATTTTTACGAGCATTATCGATTGTTGTGTACGACAATCCAATTTTCATTTGCAGCGTTTCTCCTTTTTCAACTTTGTAAGCTGCAGAAAGAATCAGGCTATCTCCCGCATACTCCTGCTGCCCTTTCATTTCTTTTTTACCCTGCCAGGCATCAAGAGAACGAAATGGTTTATCAAAACGAATTACAAAGAAGATGCGCACATCTTTAGGTCCGCCCCAATATCTTTTTACCGTACTGAAAGAACCTTCAATTTCAGTGTCACTTACACGATGCACTTTCGCATCCACCATGGTAGAGTTGGTAACGTATCCGCCCAGGTTTACAATCATACGGGCTTCACTTGCTTCGGTATATCGGAAACGATAAAAGCTCACTCGTTCGGTTGCGGTGTTTTCCACCCAAACTTTATGATCCTGCAACATTACACGGTGGTAAGCTGGCTGAACGATTTCGTCATCGTGATTGAATTTTGATTTCCAACTATGTTGACCCATCGCCAGGTTTACTTTATCATTGGCCGGCATGATCTCCAGGCCTGCTACCATCCACGCATGGATCTGCTCGAAACCTAAAATTTCTGTTTCGTTGTAATTGTAGGAACCACCATACTGGTTTTTGTTACGTGTAAGCGGTGCTGCGCTTACCAGGCCAAAGGGCATGCTTCCTGTTACAAAAAAGATATCACGGCCGCGGGTTGTTTCGATATAAGGATCAACCAGCGATACAAAATCGCGTGCCTGCTCCGGCGCTTCAAATACTTCAATTTCGGAAAAGCCGAGCTCACGGCCCGTACCATCATGTGCAACAAATTTGATCCACGCTGTTTTTTTCGCTGGGAAATGAATCGCTTTGCCCGTACCATCCGGCGGAATCTGGTTTACCCAGATTACAGAACCGTCGCTGAATAATAATTTTCCTCCGGCAATATTATGACGACGATGCGCGCGATCGTACAATACAATTTTATTCACCAGTTGCGGCTGGTCCCATGTCAACTGTATCCAGGGCAAACGAATCCAGCCCCAATCGGTAGTATCACCTTTGCAGGCCCATTCTCCCAATCCATCCACACCAATGATGCCGTCGGCGACATTGCGGGCTTCAAAGCCGGGACCATCTTCGCTGGACGCTGTAATTTTTGCAAAGGGCGTAATATTCCCGGGTCCTGCATGAGCTGCAATAGCAGTTACAATAGCCAGGATAAGAATCATACATTTTCTCATCGTCGTTTATTTATACGGGTAAAAATTATTGTTATTAGGATTGACCGATCAGTTTCAAACCACGAGATTCGAGACGCAATTTTGCGATATGCCATCTTCCCAGGTTTGCGATAAACAAATCTTTATGATCGGCTCCGCCAAATGCGATATTGGTGGGATTGCAAACCGTGTGCGATTCCCAATCATCGATTAATGTGTGCAATTCGCCACCTGTATCAATTTTGTATATCACATTGGGTGCATAACAGGAAACGTAAATATTTCCTTCTTCATCCAGTGCAATTCCATCGGGGCAGGTTTTAGGTAACTCAACAATGGTGTACCGTTTTCCGGCACTTCCATCTGCATTGATGTCGATCGCTTCCACACCGGGTAGCCAGGTGCTCACAACATAAAGCCTTTGCTGATCTGCAGAAAGCGACATACCGTTTGCAAAAGAAAAAGGACCTTCATGCCATACTTCACCTATACCCTGTGGATTGAATTTATAAATACAACCATTGTGTTTTTCTAAACTCACCGCTGTCAGAAACGTAGAGGTTTCCCTCTTTATCGAAGACAGGAAAATTGGGCGTCATCATCTTTCTGCCGTGTGCTTCCTGTGCAAATAATTTCAGCTCTCCTGAATGGATATCATAACGCCATACAGCCTTTTTCCTGAGATCACAAACCGCCAGCCAACCTTCCGGTGAAAACGCGAGTCCGAGCACGAAGCCGCCAGTGTTAGCCACTTCTTTGAATTCGTTCCTGGCGGTAATGTGGTAAATCTGTCCGCCTTCTCCCCCGGCCCAAAGCGTTCCATCTGCATGTACGGCCACGCATTCCGGATGATCCAGCCCATCGGCCCAGATTTCAATATCATCTATTCCGTATTGTTTCATGAACGTAATGTTGCCCAACGGCTATTGTCGCCCGTGATACTATACCACTCAGGTCTTCCCATATCGCGGTCGTACTGATAGCCACCGGTTTCTTTAAAATATTCGTTGTATTGTTTCAGTTTATCTTCATCCAGCTCCACGCCTAACCCATGTCCAGTTGGAACGTCAATCGCTCCATTTTTATACAGCATCTTTCCACCTTTGATAATATCGTCGGTGAGATGATGATAATGCGCATCTGCTGCAAATGATAAACCTGGTAACGCTGCACCGAGGTGTAACATAGTTGCCAGTTGTATTCCCAATTCACCAGAACTATGCACAGAAATGCCAAGATTCATTTTCTGACAACAAACACCTGCCATCCAGGCCTGCCTTAAACCACCCCAGAATGTAGTGTCGAGCAGAATAACATCTACGGAATCGTTACGGAAACAGGATACAAGGTGTTCAAAGTTTACAACAACGGTATTCGTGGCGGTAGGAATGGAAATGCGCGATTTCACACGACGCATCGCTTCCAGTCCATAACAGGGATCTTCAAAATAATCATTCGGTAAATCAGCAATTGCCTGCCCAATGCGAATGGATTCTTCCACCGACCATACAGCATTCGGATCGATTCGCACCCTATGACCCGGAAGAGCTTCGGATATACCACGAAAAACTTCAACCTCATGATCCGGATGAAAAACACCGGCTTTTTAATTTGTGTGAAGTGAATCCATATTTATCAAAAAGGTCTTTCGCATGCCGAACCATCTGTTCCGCCGTTTCTTCCCCACCTTCATTTGTCTTTTCATTGGGATGGCGGAAAAATAGATAGGATGCAAATGGCACCTTGTCGCGAACAGCACCACCTAAAACATCACAGGCGCGCATGCCCATTTTTTTTCCAATAATATCAATACAGGCAAATTCAATCGCAGCATGTAACTGCAGTCGGTTATTGTATAATGAAGCAGTGGGGTTACAAATTTTCCAGTACAACTGCTCCAGTTGCAATGGATCATGTCCGATTAAATAGGCCTTCAGTCCTTTGAAAGCCGCTTCTGCCGATTCTCCTCCACCGCCCATTTCACCCAGGCCAACAATTCCTTCATCGGTATACACCTGTACAATGGTGCGGATAAATCGTCCCCAGTGGCATCCATTCGCGTGGCGGATAGGTGCTTCAAGGGGCACTGCAACGGTTGTTGCTTTAATATCTGTTATTTTCATTTTGCTTCGTCTTTAACGGTTCCCTGAATAACAACTCCCAGTCCCCCATCTATGCGAATGGCCTGGCCCGTCATAAAGGCTGCTTTGTCTGAGCTGAGATACAAAATCAAATCAGCCACTTCAGCCGGTTTACCAATGCGGTTGAGCAAATGCATTTGTTCGCACTCGCGTAATACTGCCTCCGGATTTTCCGCCAGAGCGATAGCATCACGCAACATTTCTGTATCAATCGTACCCGGACAAACAGCCACGCAACGGATGAAAGGTGCGTAGTCAACCGCGATGCTGCGGGTTAAACCGAGAATCGCTGTTTTGGAAGTTGTATACGCTGCAACACGTTGCTGACTATTAAACGCCTGCACACTTGATACATTGATGATCGCGCCGCTTTTACTTTTTTTCCATTGCAGGCAACACGGCTTTCGCGCAGAGGAACATACTCTTCAGGTTCACATTCATTACTTCATCCCACGCATCGCTGGTGGTTTCAGTTACCGTGCCATATCGTTGTATACCGGCATTGTTAACCAGTACATCAATTCTTCCCCATTTTTCCAAAACCTTCGCGATGCATTCTTCAATCTTCTTTTCATTTGTTACGTCACATTCCAGATAAAAGGGCTCTTGTTTCCAGTACTCACCTTTTATGCGATCCAGTACTGCAACACGTGCGCCTGTATCCATAAAAGCGTCAACCGACGCAGCGCCAATGCCACGCGCTCCCCCTGTTATTACTATTACTTTTTCTTTCATAACTCATATTTTATTTACAGCGTCATGCTCCAGTCACCGGCATTCCCTGTTATTTTCAATCTTTCATTTGCTATCGCGACATCCGTTACTTCGTATAAACCTTTATCAGCTGCCACTAGAAAAAATTGATAACTAAAAATTCGCGAGCCGCCTGCAATCAGAAAAAAACCGGACGGCGCATCATACCATTGCCACCAATTGTTTGCAGCAATCACTTCAAAAGGCTGATGTAGTGCTGCAGTACCAAATTCCAGCCCTCGATATATTGCTTTATTATTTTCCACATGAATCCAGTGATGAACCCAAGGATATTCATTCGCATTCCAGCAATAACCCAACAGTAATCCTGACGTGGGATCGTAAGCTGTCATCCACGCTGTATCGTTGTTTTTTACACGAAATGAATAAACGCCTGCGTTATCGGGATTTGAGTGATTCAGGATTATACAATTATTTTGTTGATTCAGTGATTCCGGCCATACACCTGTAGAAATGGGTTCCACGCCTGGCCCCATATCCCGCCATCCATAGGATGCACTACAATCAATGCGTGTATTTTCATTAAGGAAAGGTGCAGCAATTGTAGGGTGTTGCACAAGATTACATGGGCGAAACTGCCTCCCGGTGTTTGTAATCTTTTCAACTACGCTGCACACGGGTGAATCGGGAGAAAGCGTTATTTCGCGCTCGATTTTAATATCATCAATCTCCGATAGCGCCGACGCATGAATCGCATGATCAGTATGATATGAAATTTCCCAGGGAAGATGACAAAATTCACCGTGTTTAATAGCGCCCTTTGCCATTTCATCTCCACCCGCATCGCCCCAACGTGGAGCACAAATAAAATGGCCGGTAAAAAACTGACCTGAACCCGCAGCCCTCTCCATACGAAATGAAAGCGGATTCACATCTGATGAAATATGCCTGACCGAACCAATTACACCCCCATTGTTCTCCAGACAGATTTCGAGCTGTTGGTTACGAATGGTCACGGGTGCTATTGTTGTTTCAGGCAACATTCAAATAATAATACATTTAATAAGATGAACGAAACGGAACGGCAGGAAATCCATCAATATTTCCAAAATTTGTAACCGGGTAATTGGTAAACGCGTAACGAACCGCTTCAGGCTTTTTCACTTTATCGCTATACAGCCATACTTCATTGTTCCGGATGGTCGCAACTGCAGGATGAAACTTCTTATCTTTTCCAGCTACAAAAAAATGTCGCGGTGCCTGTCCGTCATTTGTTCCTAATCCAAGGCCCAGACCTTCCTGTTTGAAGCGCACGATGATGGTATCTTTTACGGTAGTCGTAGATTCGTATTCCGGTCCTTTATACACAAGATTGCTGAAGCCATATTGTTTCGCCAGTGCAATTTGCGCCAGTCGATGGCCCACATCCTGTTTATTACGCGGATGTATATCCAAAGGATCTGAAATATCCATCGTCAATGCCATTTCTGTTGCGGGTACATACTGGCGAACATTTGCCTGTGCTTCACGCAACTCGGCATATTCAAACGCCAGTGGATTGTCTTCCTGCCAGGTATAAGGCGCCACCTGTACATAATAGAACGGCAGATCACCCTGGGCGAATAAATTTCGCCAGTTGCGAATCATCGCTGAAAGTAGCCGCGTATACATTGCTCCATCATGGCGATTTGATTCACCCTGATACCATAAAAATCCAGTGAGTGAAATGTTTCGCAAAGGATATATCATCGAATTATATAACAAAGTGGGTCGTGCCACTTTATCGAATGTTACTGTTGCATCCAACACTTCTTTCGAACGTGCGCTTGTATCGTATGGATAGAGATACTTTTTGTTTAGCGCGGGGTCTGCAGCCAGCGTGTCGCGCGATGTCCAGGCTTCGGCGGTACTTGCCCCAATGCTGGTTACAACAAGACCGATTGGAATTCTTTTTTGTAAATAAATATCCCTTGCGAAAAAATAAGCAACCGCACTGTAGTCACCCACCGTTTGCGGTGAACATACGGACCAGTTTCCTTTGCCATCGCGCATGGGAGTTGCAGCAAAATCTGTTTCATGGTCATAGAGGCGAATATTCGGATAAAATGCATTAGCGATTTCCTGCTGATAATGCATCGTTCCTAAAAGCCACGGTAGAAAAGGCTTTAGCTGCATATCCATATTCGATTGCCCACTGCAAAGCCACACATCGCCAATCAGGATATTTGAAAGGGTGATTTCATTTGAAGATGATCGAACGGTGATTGCGTTGGGTGTGGCTGTGCCGGGTACAGCCGCGGGTACAGGTAAAGCAATCTCCCACGCGCCATTAGCATCAGCAGTGGTTGAACGCCAACCTGCCAGCCAGTCAGCCCGTGCTTCCACTTTGCTGCCCGGAGCCGCATCGCCCCATAATTTTAATGGTTTGTTTTGCTGTACCACCATGTTTGATTGCAGATGGTTGCCCAATTTCAAAGTCTGGGATAAAGCGGACAATGGTACAGACAGCGTCAGTACCATTGTCGCAAACAGCATTCCTGTTCTATTTATCAAGTTCATATTTCAGCTTTAGAAAACGTGGACGATAAAGTTGAGGATACGTGCCAATTTCTTCAAAGAATTTAAAAGAATTGACATTATAACTGATCAACAATTCCCCAGGTTTTGACAACACCGGATGTGCTTTTGCATTGTAGGGGAAAAAAATTGGGTGTCTCCAGATCATCAAATACGTTATAGATATTCTGGATCGGACCAAAAGGACCAAAAGGCGAAGCGCCGAGGCGAATACCTACAAGGTTACCTACACCGTCGCGTTGAAACACCATGATATATCGTCCATCACCGAGTGGAGTTACACTCATTTCATTCGAAGCACTTTCAGCAACGGGTTTCACCGCATTTGCATCAGCCACCCATTCTGTACCATTCCAGAATCTCCATTTATCAAATGATTCAATTTCTGCAGGCATCACCCGAGCCACAATGATCTGCTTGGCCATGCCACGGCAACCATAGATATAAACGTAACCATCCGGATCAGGAGCACCTGCTTCAGCAGTATTCACTAAAATACCAGCGCCAAAAGTTCCAACAGAATCAACCGGACGATTCAACCAGAAAGGAATATCCAACTGGCGTTTTCCCGGATAGGGTGGCTGTTCACCTGCAGGAATAACGATCAGCGTATTCCCCATTTCCTTAAAACCAAAAACAGGTTGGTTGGGAATGTTTTTAATCCGGTATCCGAATATATAAATATCATTGTTGCGTGCAGTGTTCGCAAAACCATCTCCCAGCCAGTAATACTCTTCAGCACTTGTAGCTGGTGTATTGGGAATAAACAAAGCAGTGGGTTTGTCATTGTTGTCCTTGTCCCAATGAAAAGTAATAGCGGTACTATCTGGTTTACCTCCTTTCAGGATCGCAACTGAATTATTGATCATGGTGAATCCCGGCTGTAATGTATTGCCAATTATCTCTCCCAGCATTGTATCGCTAAACCAGATCAATGCGTCTTCTTTTTCAGCAGCACCCGGTGCTTCGTTTCCGCTTTTTACCAGCGCAAATATGCCATCACCACCAAACCAGCCGCTCTTCCGTTTGAAAAGTTCCGTCCAGTCGTTTGCAGGCTCAACAGTAAAATTCAATGAATCAAGGTTGGGATTTTTAATTCCATCCCCGTCCGATTTACAGGAAATAAAAAGACAGGCAATTGCTATCCAAAAAAATTGTCGCATGATCTAAATTTTGTCGATGAAAAATCACGGTACTGGTTCATATGTACTGACAAAAACTTCTTTGTCGGTAAGTCCAAACACAGTAAGGTCGATCAATTGTTCGAGTACCATACGGTCGCGTGTAAGCGAACGAACAGTATAAGTTTCAACGGTTCGTGCACTTGGATCGAAGAGTGAATAATACTCCTGCGTAAGGGTCTTCTCATCTTCGCTTAATTCCCAGCGGTCAAAAACGTTGAACCCGTCAAACGTGCAGGCAGAAGCACCAAAAATTACGTTGTAAGTACTGTCGGCGTTCCAAACATAAATATTATCCTTTTCACAATCTTGCATGTCCTCTTCCGGAGGAGCAACGGAAGTCCACATACGGCTTTTCAAAGCCCAGCGTCGGCTGTACATAATTTGTTGGCCGGAAGTAGTGGTGTTAACGGTCAGGTCTTTTTCCGCTGCGAGACCTTTGCTGTCTTCAAAACGGAAATTGATGCCTACCAGTTTGTCTACTTCATCGCCCTGAAGCTGGTAAGAGAAATGAAATTCGTAGTTGTCGTTGCCAACACTTACCGGAGTGCCGGTAATCGTGCCAGTACCACCAAAGGTATTGTCGCGTTCCAGGTTGATGGTTTTGTACAATGAAACCAGTCCTGCACCATTAGGCGCATGAATGAACAGTGTAACATCCACCTCACGTCCCGATTTACCGATAACATTATCAGGCGTAAGCCTGAGAACCGGCATATTAGGATCAACTTTATCTTTTTCGCAACCGCTCAGCAGGCTTACAGCGAGCAGGCAAATAACAGTGATTGAAATAAATGGCCGCATAATCGTTAATTTAAATAGTTGAGTTGCAGTTTTATTATTGTTAGTTATGATTTCGATTTGATTTTCCACATGTCCTGGATTTCTTCGAGTGTCTTTTCTTTGGTTTCAGGCACCATCTTCCAGATGAAGAAGAATGCGATGACCGACATTACCATATAGATGGAGAATGTATAAGCGGTGCCGATCGCTTCCAGCAGCATAGGGAATGTTTGTGAAACGATGTATACCGACAACCAAAGAAAAAAGATGGCAACCCCCATGGCACGTCCACGAATATGGTTAGGGAAAATTTCAGCTACCACCACAAACGTGAGTGGTCCGAGAGATATCGCAAAGAAGGAGATGTACAGAAGAATACCGGCGAGTACGAGATAACCAGTTGTGGCCTGTTGGTAAAAAGCCATTCCAACCAGCCCAAGACAAACCGCCATGCCGGCCGCACCGATCAGCAGTAATTTTTTCCTTCCCAGCTGATCCACATAACGGATAGCTACAAGCGTCATCAGTACGTTGATACCGCCAACCAAAACCGTTTGCATCAATGCCGATGATGCACCATCACCTGTTGCTTTAAAAATTTCGGGTGCATAATACATGATCACATTGATACCCGTAACCTGGCTTAATATTGAAAGCACCACCCCAATGATCAAAGCAGTTCGCAGTCCGGGTTTGAGCAGTTCGCCAAACGAACCCTGTTGTTCCGAAAGCGATGCACGGATGGCACTTGCTTCTTCCTGTGCTTTTTCTTCGCCATTCACTTTTTTGAGAATGTCGTTTGCAGCATCCCATTTATTTTGCGCAGCCAGCCATCGGGGGCTTTCGGGTGCGCGCAATAAAAGCAGGATAAAGAAAATAGAAGGCAGCAACCCTGAGCCAAACATCCAGCGCCATCCCATGTCCACATTCCACTGATGATCATGCATGCCGGCAATTGCTGCGTTTACGAAGTAAATCAGCAAAATACCGATTACAATCCCCAGTTGGTAGATAGAAATCAGTCGACCGCGAATACTGGCAGGAGCAATTTCAGAGATATACATCGGTGAAAGGATGGATGCAATACCGATTCCTATTCCACCGATCATCCGGAAGATGATAAATGAATTCAGTTCGAGCGGAATCATAATTCCTACCGATGAAATGGCAAATGCCCATGCTGATATCATCAACACTTTGCGGCGACCGAGTTTGTCGCTGAGTCCGCCCGCAATCATTGCACCGATCATACAACCGATCAATGCGCAGGAAGCCGCCCAGCCCGTCATGGCTGCGCTGAGTTTATATTTTTCTTCAATGAAACCAATAGCACCTGCTACCACGGCGGTATCGTAGCCAAATAATAAACCGCCGAGGGCTGCTACAATGGTACACTGATAAATGAACCTTAATTGCGATGTCATGCGTTAGTTTATTCGGTAATCAATGAGGTTATCTTCCCGCACAAATGCTTTCAGTGTGGCGCAGGAACTTCCTTCAGAAGTACCATGCGGCCGAATGGTATATTCTCCCACTTCAGCCGGAACGATAAACGTTTCAGCATAGTGAATAATAAAGGGCTCAAAGGCGCCGGTTGGACTTTCCACAATGGCCTCACGACCTTCCACCAGGTTGATGACGTTTACGACATTATTGGTGTTATGTGGAACCTTTTTGCTGAACCAGTGGCGACGCGTTTCAATAAATGAACCGGTATGCAGCCCCGTGCGTTCTTCTTCCCAGCCATCACCTGCACCAACTTTCTCAAAGCGGTTGAAAATATTGTTGCGTGTCCATTCGGTTGTACGATCCCACTGAATAGCCTGTTTGCCATGTTCCAGTGAAATAGGGCGTGGTTTACCGTCGAGTCCCATACGTCCCCAATCCCATAATTTAAAGGTGAAGATGTAGGGTGTTGCACTGATTTCAAGAACCACGCTGTTTGCACCTGAACAGTGAACCGTGCCCGCAGGTATTAAAACGTGATCATGTTTTTTGATCGTCCACTTCTCCACAAACTTATCTGCATCAAACCAGCCCCCTTCTTCCTGTGCTTCCTGCAGTTCCTTTATCATTTGATTGGGAACGATTTTTTCTTTCAATCCCAGGTAAACAAAAGAATCATCCTGCGCTTCGAGGAAATAATAACTTTCATCCTGGGTATAAGCCATCCCGAATTTTTCGCGGATGTATTCTTTCAACGGATGCACCTGTAAACTCAGGTTGCCGCCTTCCATGGTATCCAGGAAGTCAAACCGGATGGGGAACTCTGCACCAAATGCTTCAAAAACTTTTGGCCCCAGCAGCGATTTGGGTTGATAGAATACCAGGTTAATAGAAGGTGTTTCAAAAAGAATATGATCAAAGCGAATCAACAAACTATTCTCTTCGGGCACACAATCAAATCCCCAGGCAAAATTCTTTTCATCCCGTTTCAGATCACACACTTCTTTCAGCCATTGTCCACCCCATGGACCCGGATCGAAAAACGGTACCACACGGAAGGGGCGTTTAACCACCGACTCTAATGCTTCTATGAGAGCATTACCAGTGACCATCTTGGGTTCATCAGGGCGTGTTGTATCGAGAACATAATCACTTCTGTCAAGAAGATTACGTTTTAGCTTGTCGCATATTCGCCAGTCAACAAAAAACGCGCGCTTGTATTGGTATGCAAACGCAGCATCGGAGTTGTTGGCGCCGATATTACCAATTTCATTTCTGCGGAAGCGCAACTGGATTTCCCAGCGTGGCATATCTGCATAAATCAACAAGTCTGATTTTACCGGCACCAGCGATGCGCCAATGCCATAGATAATTGTGAGTTGCTGTGCAGAAGCATCCACATCTTTGCCCATTGCTTCCAGTTTCCCTGCATCAAAAAGATCTGCAAGGGTAAGTGAAGTCATGTAACCGAAAACAGGATCATCCGTCACAAATGGCTCAACAATCTGATTCAGTTTTTCCGCTGGCAACATTGCGCTCGATACATCTATAAAAATCCCATTGGGGAATGATTTTTTTAATTCATTCACAATTGGTTCTATAATCACACCATGATAGCATTCCAGGGTCACCACCCTGGGACCAGACCCCTTCGCTTCAATTTTCCCTGTGAGTTCCTGTCGTATCTCCTCCCAGCCCATGCTACCGTTGTAACCATGGACCACCACTTCAGGAAATTTGTCAAAATTCGAATTGTACAAGACGTTTTATTTTTGGTTAAAAGTTAGAGAGATCGAAGTCCGATATCCTACCGATGTTGAATGCTGTTCCCGGATGCCGGGAGATCAAACCAACACGTGGTGAAACCTTCCGTCATCGGACATCCGTCATCGGAGTTTTATCATCACTCTCTTAATACCCCGTATTCTGCGTCAAATTAGGATTCAGATCTACTTCACGTTGTGGAAGTGGGAACAGGTAGTTGCGGGCAGCAGGTACTACGCCTGGTTTCGCAACGGGAACTAATGTTTCCAGTTTACCGGTTCTGGCCAGATCGAACCAACGATGACCTTCAAATACAAACTCCATCATTCTTTCTTTCAAAACTGCATCCCGGAATTGCTCTTTCGTGAGTCCTGAATAATCGGGAACTGCATTTGCGTAAGTTGTACCATTGAAGCGCGCGCGCTCACGAACTTCGTTGATATAATCATGCGCCACATTTGAATGTCCTAATTCGTTTTCAGCTTCTGCATACATCAACAATACATCAGCATAACGGATAACAGGGAAGTCGTTCGAAGAGTTATTACCCTGCGGCTCCATTGGGCGATCCCAGTATTTTTTAACGTATGGGCGAATATTATAAGCGCCATTGGGATCATTGATTTCAGTAAGGAAAGTTACCTCACGGCGACGGTCATCCACTTCAAACTGGTTGTACAGGTGCATAGTGGGGAATTGCCAACCCTGTGAGTTCTGAACGCCTTCCACACTTAGTTCACGGGGCAACAGACGCACGTTAAACTGACCTACTTCCCAGAAAATGATGGCACCGTTTGCATCGCCAAAACCTACAGAGAAGATCGCTTCTTTTCCAGCGCGACTGCTGAGTTTGAATACATCAGCAAAGTCCTGCCACAATTCATATTCCTGCGAATCGATTACTTTTTTCGCGTAGATTGAAGCCTGCTCCCAGTTTTTCAGTGTCAGGTACACTTTCGCAAGCATTGCGTTTGCTGCGCCTTTTGTTGCACGTCCGCGACCACTACCAGCCACATAATTGAGCGGTAAAGCGTTAGCAGCGTCATCCAAATCATCGATGATTGCGTCATACACCGCATCTACTGATGCTTTATTCGGCAACATCGGATTGTTTTCTTCCAGCAGCAATGGTACTTCACCATACATTCTTACGAGATTAAAATACATTAAACCACGCAGGAATTTTGCCTCACCCACCAGGCGATCCCGCAACGCAGCATTCATGCTGATACCGGGAATGCGTGCAATGGCGATATTGGCCAGTGATATGGTTTTATAATGCATACCCCAGATTTCTTCCATCGTTGGGTTCATGGATGTATGCGAAAAACTGGAAAGCTGATCGAAATTGGAAGCACCCAGTTGGTTATTCAACATCTCATCCGATGCTAAACCAATGGCCAGCCAAAATGAACTGTGATAAACGCCGGCAGTGTTACCACCTACAGCGAAGTTATCGACCGAGTTCAGGTAGGCATAGATCGCATTCACCGCTGCGATGGCATCTGATTCGGTTTTATAGAAGTTTGTAATTGTTACCTGATTTTTGGGATCTTCCTCCAAAAACTTTTTGCAGGAAAAATTCAGGCCAGCCCAACTGCATAGCAGTAAAGTTGCGATTAATTGTATGCGGAACGATTTCATAATTTACAAGCTTTAATGTTTTAGAATGTAGCACTTAAACCTACCTGTAAGATTCTCGCTTGCGGATAACCGCCCAGATCAAGACCTAACAATGTGGTGCTTTGACCAAATGTATTCGCTTCAGGATCGTAACCAGAATATTTGGTAAATGTGAGCAGGTTAGAACCGCTTACATACACTCTCAGGTTGCTCATTCCCGCTTTTGATGCCAAACGGGTTGGAAGGTTGTAAGCAAATGTTACATTGCGCAAACGGATATAAGATGCGTCTTCTACAATAGCAGATGATACCACACCTACATCCAGGCTACCCGCAGATAATGCACGGGGATATTTATTACTTGGATTGTCAGGCGTCCAACGATTCAGACCCGCTTCAGCAAGCATGTTCTGCTGTCCGTTGAAATTAAGCAGGTCGAGGTTGTTGAAGTTTGCCATCTTATTTCCCTGTGAACCCTGGAAGAAGAATGACAATTCCATGCTCTTATAAGAAAGTGTATTGCCAAAACCCCATGTAAACTTCGGTTGTGCAGAACCTAAGATCGTTCTGTCATTTGCATCAATCTTTCCGTCTTTGTTTTGATCCACATAACGACGGTCACCAGCACGTGCACGTGATGCAGGGTTAGGGCCACCGGGCTCCTGCCCTACTAACACAGGACTGGTAGCAGCTTCCTGGTCAGACTGGAAGATGCCATCGAATTCATATCCATAGAATGTGCCGATAGAAACACCTTCACGCAGCAGGATCGCATTTTGCAAAATCACATCGGTTTCACTATTCAGGTTCACAATTTTGTTGCGGTTCATTGAGAAGTTGAATGCTGATGTCCACTGCAGACTCCCTTTCAGGTTTACAGTACGCAGATCGAGATCAATACCCCAGTTGTCAATGTTACCAATATTCAACAATGTGTATGCGAAACCAGTTGTCAACGGAATCGGGCTCGACAACAAGAGATCGTTGGTGCGTTTCTTGTAATAGTCGGCTGTGAATGTGATACGATTTGCAAACATTGAAAGGTCAACACCTACATCCAGTTGGTGCGTGGTTTCCCATTTCAGGTTGCGGTTTACGTACGACAATGGTTCACGGCCGGTAAACACTTCATAACTATTGCCGGCATTGAATACACCTTCACCAAAAGGACCAACCAGGGCCAGTGACTGGTAAGGAGGAATTGCCTGGTTACCAATTACACCATAGCTCGCACGCAGTTTCAGATCGTTGATGGAATTGATGTTTTCCATAAAACGTTCCTTCGACATTCTCCAGGCAAAAGCACCAGAGGGGAAGAAACCGTATTTGTTTCCTTCTGCAAATTTTGAAGATCCATCCACACGACCTGTTAATGTAAAGAGGTACTTGTCATCGAGTGTATAGTTAACACGACCCAGGTAAGAGATCATACTCCATTCAGATTCGCTGTTAGCAGGCTTCTGTGGATTGAGCGCTGTACCGATATTGTGATACCCGGTTCTGTTATCAGGGAAGTCGAACGCATACACAAACATCTGTTCGTTTTTGAACTGCTGCATGGTATAACCTACCACCGCATTCACGCTATGACGATTGCCAAAGTAATTGTTGTAGTTAAGCGTGTTTTCATTCAACCAGGTACTTCCAATTGATTTACCCAGTGATGCTTCACCATTACTGGCTTCCGTTCTTTTCAGGAAATTAGGACCGTAGCTGTTTTCGCTGTTAACATATGCATCCAGACCGAAAGTGGTTTTGAAGCTGAAGTTTTTGTTGAACGCATACTGAGCATATACATTGCCGAGGAAACGTGATAACACAGTATACGACGTATATTCTTTTGCTTCGGCAATGGGGTTACCGAGGATTTTACCACGATCGTTTTCAAACGTGTAACCACCTTCAACGGTAGAATCATATACAGGAAGAACAGGATTGAACAACAGAGCTGAAGTAACAACACCGGGTACAATCTGTCCACCATTTGTCAATACACCTGTACTCGAAATACGAGAGTAGGTGATTGCAGTACCAACAGTCATTTTATCGTTTACTTTCTGCTCCAGGTTGGTGCGGAAAGAATAACGTTTAAAGTTGGAGCTTTCGATGATCCCTTTTTGATCGAAGAAAGAACCAGAGATATTGTATTTCGTACGGTCATTGCCGCCTGTAAATGACATTTGATAGTTTGCCATGGGTGCAGTGCGGAACAACTCATCCTGCCAGTCGGTACCTTTTCCAAGGTTTGGGGGATTTACGTACACCGGAATCTGACCAGCATTCATGCGTGCTTCGTTTACGAAATCAGCATATTGAGCAGCATTCAATACTTTCAGTTTGTTGGTAACAGTTTGCCAGCCCTGGTAAGTTTCCAGTGTCAGCGTTCCTTTTCCGGAGCGACCTCTTTTGGTTGTGATCAGTACCACACCGTTTGCACCACGCGCACCGTACATGGCTGTAGCGGATGCATCTTTCAGAATCTCGATGGATTCCACATCGCTGGGATTAATAGAAGACATGGGGCTGATGCGGGGACCGCGTGTACCGCCCACACTCAGGTCGGCACCATCGCTGTTGATCAGCATTCCATCAATTACATAAAGCGGTTCGTTACCGGCATTGATAGAACTTGTACCGCGGATACGGATAGAAGTTTCAGCGCCGGGTTTACCTGAAATCTGTGTAACCTGCACACCGGCAGCACGACCCTGTAGTTGCTGGTCGAGGCTGGTTGCGGGCACCGCTTTTAGTTCTTCCGCACGTACTGAAACCACTGATCCGGTCAGGTCGCTTTTGCGCGCTGTACCATAACCAATGACTACGACATTTGAAAGTTCGGAAGGGTTTTCACTCAGGCGAATTTCGAGTGTACCTGAGCCAACGGCTACTTCGCGGGTGATGTAGCCAACGTATGAAATTACAAGTGTTGTTTTTCCCGACACCTGCGGAAGTGAAAACTTTCCTTCGGCGTTGGTAGTAACAGCATTTGCATCATCCTTAAAAGAAACTGTGGCACCTGCGAGCGGAAGCCCGGAGGCATTTAAAACCGTACCAGTGATGGTACGTCCCGTTTCCTGCGCGAGGGCACCAGAAAACAAGACCAGCATGGCAAAGCCGAGAAGGCTAAGCCTGGAGATAAGTGCAGTCTTTCTCATTTAGCAAACATTAATCGTTAATAAATCTTTATAATCTTATGTTCGAATGTATATACATATTACCAGACAAAAATTTCTGCCGTTTTACGCGACATCATTCTTTTACCTGGCGATATCTATAGTATAAGTGAAGCGGTCGGCGCGGTAATAACCGAGGTTATACTCGAATGGCCGGTCGCCTGGGTCGCATACCACCCGCTTACGGAAGAGGATGGGATCGCCCGGTTTTACGTTCAGTTGCTTGCTGATTTTTGCATCAGCGAGGATGGCGCTGATTCCCTCACGCGACAACGAAGCCACGATATGGTGCTTCTTCTCCAGCGTTTCGTACAAAGGTTTTGAGAAATCATCATCAGCAGTAAGCCCAGTACGCGGGTGGAAATAAGAAATAAAGTGCACCACGGGACCCGAATCCGGTCCTTTCAAACGCTCCATCTTCAGCACTTTCACACCTTCTCCTATATTAAACAACTGTTGAATTTCCTTATCGGGCACAACCATGCTCACTTTGATGCTGTAATTTTTAAAGGCCATGCCTTTTTCATCCATCTCATGTGTAAAGCTGGTCCATTTGTTCAGGTAGGTACTAATATTGTTTTTAGCAACTTTTGTTCCCACCCCTTTCTTGCGGATAAGGAGTCGTTCGTAAACCAGTTTGTTGGTAGCCTGCCTTACGGTGCTGCGGGAGATCCCCAGCCGTTTGGCCATATGAATTTCATTAGGAAGAAGTTTGCCATTCTGGTACTCAGGCTGGTCGATCAGCTTGCGAAGCATCTCTTCCACCTGCACATGCAGTGGCAGCGAACTATTGTGATCAATGACAAAATCCATGCTCTTCATTTGCTTGTCTATATGTTCGTACATACCAAATGTAGGGAGATTTAAATAAGATCCAAAAGTTTTTTCTTTTTCGTTTTCCACACCGATTTCAGCTTATTCGTGGATGGTTCAACACAACTCGCGCAATTTCAGCCACGCCTGCATCGGAAAAACAGACGCTTCAGATGAATAACTTTTTATCTCGCAGTCAGCATTTGCACTTTTACATCTCAATCAAAAAACATTAACCAAACTTAACCTATCTACATGAAAGAATTGATTTTTACATGTTGCATGCTTTGCTGTATTTTATCTGCCACAAATGCGCAGACAATAAATTTTTCCGAAGTACCTTATAAAGTTAACTATCAGGGTGTAGCCAGAAACGCACAAGGGCAGCCTATCGCCAGCCAGCCTATCAAAGTACGTGCGAGTCTGATTGCTGAAACGGAAACAGGCACCCAACAGAAATTCTATTCAGCGGTTCATTCTGTTACAACAAATCCGGTGGGACTTTTTAGTTTCCAGTTAGATGGCAATACTTTTTCCAATGTCACAGGTAGTATGACAAATTCAGCCTGGACAAATCATGAATTTTCTATTTTCCTGCAAATAGAATTGGATGTGAACAATAGTGGGACTTATACCGATATGGGAATGCAACAAATTGTGTCGGTACCTTTTGCCTGGATTGCTCAATATGCAAAAACAGCCGACAAATTTCTGCGATACACCCGTTATTTCCAGGCCAGTTCAGCCACTGGCCAGTTGATACCTGTTAACAGTACAGGTACAACGGTGAGTTTCGAGAACGTAGAGCTTCCCGGAATGTCATCACCATATGGGTTCAACACATCAACAAACGTGTTGACAACCGGTGTGAATAGCAAGTTCAACATCCACGCACAGGTTCGGGTAACGCATCCGGGTACGCCTGCTGCGAATGAAGCAATGCAGATTCAGATTAAAGTAAACAATATCGTGCGTGCATCTACTACCATGCATTTAGAAAAGGAAACGACGATTTCTGTAAGTGCGCTCCTGGATATTTATATAAATGACCAGATCAAAATTGATGTGGTTCCCGTTAATGCGACAGCAGAAGTAACCGTGGGCGCATTGCATAGCAGTCATTTTTATGCGTATGAAATCCGTTAACATCCACTCAAATCATCAACATGAAACAAAAATACCAGCTATTGCTGCTGGGTTTGTTGGGGTGGATGAACGCATCTGCACAAATGCTGACTCCAAAAACAATGAACAGCGGTGGAAACAGTAGTGTTGTAAACAATATCTACCTGGAAGCCAGTCTGGGAGAACTGTTTACCACTACCCTGCATCCCACAGCAGCTGGCAACATGATCACGCAGGGATTTATACAACCCGCAGCGGAAAATGCGGTGCCCCCGCCTCCGCCGCCGCCAGCGACTTTGCAAATGGGCACATCGGGAATTGATAATGGAGGAACGACCTTACAGGCAGGCAATTTCATTCTTGAATTTACCCTTGGCGAATTCATGACGGCCCCGCGAACCGGCAACAACCGAATGCTGACACAGGGTATATTACAACCCTACTCGCCAAACGAAACAGCTTTACCAGTTACAGGTCTAAGCTTTATCGCTACGCGAAAGAACCAACAACTTGTGGAATTGAAATGGGAAACGAAACAGGAGATGAATAACAAAGGTTTTACCATAGAAAGGAAATTTCAACATCAGTCAAAGTTTGACAGCCTGGCTTTTGTAAAAAGTGCATCTCCAGATGGGAATAGTAATTTCTCGTTGAAATATAACTATAATGATAACAATACGTCAAATGAAATCACGTACTATCGGTTAAAACAGGTTGATATCGATGGAAAATTTAGTTATTCCGAAACGCGATTGGTAAAAGGTATATCCGCATCAGAACAGCTAATAAAGATTTGGCCGATTCCAAACAATGGGAACTTCCAGGTGTTGGTAACAGGTAATGAAGGAAAAACAAATTTGACGCTCTTTGCCGCCGATGGTAAACTGATCAGGCAAATTCAGGTAAACAATAACCAGCCGCATCAAATCAGTGGCATCAAACCCGGCATCTATTTCCTAAAAGCAGACAACATGCCATCGCAACGCATCATCATTAACTAACTACGATGATCGACCATCGATCATCGATTTTCCGTAAATTCGGCAAAAGCCGAACATGAAACGCCTGTTGCTACTGATTAATGTACTCCTTTTAACTTTTACTTTATTTGCCCGCAATGATAAACCCCTCCGCCTTGCGGTGGTTGGTCTGGTACACGATCATGCACACTGGATCATGGGGCGCGAAAAAAAGGGTGATATTGAGATTGTGGGAATAGCAGAGCCCAACCGTAAGCTGGCGGAAAAGTATTGCAAGCGTTACGGATATAATATGGACATTGTCTACAACAGTCTCGAGGAGATGATTGAAAAATCAAAGCCTGAGGCTGTTGTTGCTTTCAACAATATATTTGATCATCTGAAAACGGTTGAGTATTGTGCACCACGTGGCATCCATGTGATGGTGGAAAAACCGATGGCGGTGAGTCTTGAACATGCGCAAAAAATGATGGCGCTCGCTGAGAAGCATAAGATTCATCTGCTCACCAATTATGAAACCACCTGGTACAGCAGCAATCGCGATGCGTATCAATTTATTCATGAAGACAAAAAAATCGGCGACCTGCGCAAGCTGGTATTTCATACCGGCCACAGTGGTCCCAAAGAAATTGGATGCAGTGACGAATTTCTCGAATGGCTCACCGATCCTGTTTTGAATGGAGGTGGCGCGCTCACCGATTTCGGATGTTATGGTGCAAACATCGCAACATGGTTGATGAAGGGTGAAACGCCCATCAGCGTAACAGCCATCACGCAGCAGGTGAAACCTGATATCTATTCAAAAGTAGATGATGATGCGACGATCATTCTCACTTATCCAAAAACACAGGTCATTATCCAGGCTTCCTGGAACTGGCCTTTTGGAAGAAAAAGACATGGAAGTATATGGCAATAAGGGTTATGTATTTTGCCTGGATAATGATAAAATGCTGTTGATGGAAAACGATCGGCGCAGCAGCGACACGCTTCGCGCCGCTCCCAATGATACCAGCTACAGCGATCCGTTTGTTTATTTTAAAGATGTTATCCGTGGCAATATCAAACCTGCTCCGTTTGATCTTTCTTCTGCTGATAATAATTTCATTGTTGTACAAATTCTCGAGGCAGCGAAGAAATCTGCATCCACCGGGAAAACGGTTTTTTTAGATAGATAAATGTGAGTGGAGCGCCTCTTTGTACCTTCTACTCGAAAGTTTCACGAAAGTTTCACGAAAATTTCACACAGATTTGCACAGATTAAAGCTCAGATTAAACAGATTGTACGATAAAATTTAACCATACACGTAGGTATTTCCACATTTTCTCATTTTCTCATTTTCTCATTTTCTCATTTTCTTTTGCCGTTTGCCGTTTCCCGTTTCCCGTTTGCCGTCTCCCGCCATGTACACGTTTTCTTCTGCATTTTCTTATTTTCACACTTCACTCGCATGAATTCCCAAAACCAAACTCAATGATGCAACGAAAAATCAACTGCTTTTTGCTGGCGTCCCTGCTTCTTGGCTCGCTGATGCTGCAGGCACAAACCATTCCGACACCGAAAGAACATTTCGGATTCAATATCGGCGACGATTATCAGCTGGCAACATTTACCCAGACGGAAGCTTACTTCAAAAAACTGGATGCTGCTTCCGACAGGATTCAACTCACCGAAATCGGCAAAACCGAAGAAGGACGCAGCCAGTACATGATGATCGTAACCTCTCCCGAGAATCATAAGAATCTTTCGAAATACCAGGAAATTTCCCGCAAGCTGGCACGCGCCGAAGACTTAACTGACGAACAGGCACGCGCACTGGCAGCAGAAGGAAAAGCCGTTGTATGGATTGATGGCGGTTTGCATGCCACTGAAACCGTAGGTATTCACCAGTTGATCGAGCTCGCATGGCAACTGAGCTCTCGGAAAGATGCAGAAACCATGCAGATCCTCGACAATGTAATCATCCTTTTAACACATGCCAACCCCGACGGTCAGGAACTCGTATCAAACTGGTATATGCGCGATGAAGATAAAACAAAACGCAGCACAAGCCAGTTGCCACGTTTATACCAAAAATATATCGGCCACGATAACAACCGCGATTTCTTCATGATGAATATGAAAGAAACGCAGAACATGGGCCGCCAGTTATTTGTTGAGTGGATACCACAGATCATGTACAACCACCACCAGACTGGCCCAGCGGGATCAGTAGTGGCAGGCGCACCCTACCGCGATCCATTTAACTATGTATTCGATCCGCTGGTGATGACAGGCGTGGATGCATTGGGTGCTGCAATGGTGAACCGACTGAACTCGGAAAACAAACCAGGTTATACCCAACGCAATGGTTCTGTATTTTCTACCTGGTATAATGGAGGCCTCCGTACTACAACCTATTTCCACAACATGATTGGGTTGTTGACAGAAATCATTGGCAATCCTACTCCGTCGATGGTTCCACTGGTTACCTCACGTTTATTGCCTGATGGAAATACACCTAATCCGGTGACGCCGCAAAACTGGCATTTCCGTCAGTCGATTGATTATTCTATTTCCCTCAACTACGCGGTACTGGGATATGCGCGTCGTTATCGCGATGATCTGCTGTTTAATATTTATCGAATGGGAAAAAATTCAATCGAACGTGGAAGCAAAGATTTCTGGAGTCTTTCTCCCAAAAAGATTGAAGCCATTAACAAAGCGGCAGAAGGTGATCAACAGTCGGCTACGAATTCCCGCAGTAATGCGCGTCCCAACATGCCTTTAACGAAGCATTATGATACAATCATGAAAAATCCGGAATGGCGCGATCCCCGCGGATTCATCATCCCTTCCGATCAAACTGATTTTGCAACTGCCACCCGTTTTATTAACGCACTTATTTATACGGGTATTAAAGTACATAAAGCAACAGCAGCTTTTAACGTAAATGGCAAATCGTATCCCGCTGGATCTTATATCGTGAAAACGGCACAGGCATTCCGTCCACATGTATTGGATATGTTTGAACCGCAGGATCACCCCAACGATTTCAAATATCCCGGCGGCCCTCCCGTAGCGCCTTATGATGCTGCAGGTTGGACGCTTGCTTATCAAATGGGAGTTGAGTTCGATCGTGTAATCGATGACTTCACAGGTCCCTTTGAAGCAATTCCCTATGGCGAATTGCAAAAAGCAACCGCAAAGATTCCAGCTAATGCAGCTGCGGGTTACATCCTTCACGCAGGAAATAATTTTTCTTTTGTAGCGGTAAACGATTTGCTGAAACAGGGAGTTGAAGTATATCGCGTAACAAGCGGTATCAACGGAACTGTTGGCAATTTCTTTGTGCCTGCAAAAGGAAAAACGATCCTTGACAAAACGGCGGCAGCGTTTGGCGTGCAGGTGACTGCTGCTTCAAAACGTCCTGCTGGTTTGCAAAAGGTTTCTCCTGCACGCATTGCAATCTGGGATACATACGGAGGATCTATGCCTTCGGGTTGGATTCGCTGGATGATGGAACAATACCATTTCGACGCAAAAATTATTTATGCGCCTGAAATTGATGCCGGTAATCTTCGTGCAAAATATGATGTGATTGTTTTCGTAGGCGGTGCTATTCCATCTGAAAACAGCCGTGGTGGAAATCCAATGATGGACAACGTGGCAAAATCAAGAATTCCGGAAGAGTATCATGCACAACTGGGAAGAATTACCACGGAGCAGTCGATTCCCGAATTGAAAAAATTCCTTGATGCTGGCGGCAACATCGTTACCATGGGCAGCAGCACAGGTCTTGCTTATCATTTAAACCTGCCGGTTCGCAACAAACTTACAGAACTGGTGAATGGGAAAGAGCAGCGTTTGCCCAACGATAAATACTATGTACCGGGAAGCGTTTTACGCGCCAGCTTTGATTCAACCGACGCAGCTGCATGGGGCATGAGATCGGAAGCTGACGTTTATTTCAATAACAGTCCTGTTTTTGAGTTGTCGCCCGATGCGATTGCAAAGAATGAAATCAAACCCATTGCATGGTTTTCTACAGGCAAACCGATGCGCAGCGGCTGGGCCTGGGGGCAGGAATACCTCCTAAATGGAGTAACTGCTTTTTGGGCGAAAGTGGGCGCTGGAAAATTGTATGCATTTGGGCCGGAAATCACATTCCGCGCGCAACCGCATGGAACGTTCCGGCTTTTATTTAATCAGTTGTATAAATGAAACCTGGATTAATGGATTATTACATCCGGATCGCAACAGGTTTCCAATGAAGAATCTCCAGCAAACATTTTTTATATTCGCGCCGTATGTAAAAAATGAGCCAGGGGAAGAATCCCCCGGCGTGGTTCTAACTAAGGTAATGGTGCACACGAAAGCGTAAACCATCCCGGTATCAGGAAGCAGGTTTGTCAATCGGTTCCGAGACGATGACAACATTTTCTTCCAGCAGTTTTGATACCGGGATGGATACCTTTCTCTGATCTACCTGTAGAATGAAATTGATCGAATTCATTCTTTCAATCGTGCCTTCCACCCCTTCTATTATGATTCGCTGTCCCACGCAAAAACTTTTGCGTGTATATAAGCCCGCTACCATATTTCGTAAGATATCGCGCGCACCCAAACCGAAGGCAAGCGCAAATGACAGGAAGATGGAGCCAATGATAATAACAAAATTTGCAGTAACGGCATTGGTGTCAATACCAGCCTGCGAAAGTGCGGTAATGGTTACCAGCGTCATGATCAGATAAAAGACCATGGCACTGATAACTCCAGAACCGCTCACGTTAAGTGAGTGTATGCCGGCGTGAATTGCGTGGCGGATAAACCCGGCAATATATAACCCTACAATGAAGATGACGACTGCACTGAAAATGCGCGGCAGATAAGCAATCAACCTGCTTAATTCTAATGTTACTACCTGCCAACCCAACACTTCTGAGGCAAACACAGCAAATAATAGAATGATGGTAAAATACACCGCCTTCCTGACTACAATGGCAAGGCTCCATTTGCTGTCGTTTTCATGAGACACACTTCGCCCAAGCGCTTTGCTCACCAGGCTTTCCAATTTACTTACCTGAATGGCTTTAAATAACAGAAAGGAAAGGCTCCTGGCCACCAACCACCCAATGAGCATGATAAGTAGTGCCGTCAAAATAGAAGGCAGGGCAGCAAAAACTTTGTACCACATTACCGTAATCGATTCCCAGAAGTTTCGACCAATTTGATTCATATTATCCATAAACAGTACGCATTAAAACATTTCAATTTTGTACGAGAGAAAAATGCCCTGCACTAACTCCTTTTTGTTCCTTCATTTTTACCGGTATCAGTAATAAAAATGTTCTGGATAGTGGCCGCATATTTTAATGAAAACAAGTCGGCGATATCTGCAAAAAAGCGCAGGTAACTAATGTCACGCATCACCGAATTACGTAACCGGACCGGCACCTCATGCGCAGGTTCGATCTCTTTTAAACGGGTTATTATTATTAGCTGTCATGTTATTGGTTGTTTATAGTTATTACAAAGCTCCACTACCCTGTTTTTGGAGCGTTTCAATCGCATCTTCACTGCACTTTCCCCAAGGTTTAGTGCATCCTGTATTTCTTTTATACTCATATCGTCCTGGTATTTCATCAGCAGGATCATTTTTTCGAGGGGTGATATTTCAGTCAGCGCCTGTTCCAGGTGCATCACGCGCAGCGACAGGAAATCCTCATCCGGCACTTCGTCCTGTGCGCAGGCGATCTCATTCTCGGGCATTTCGCATATATCTTTTCGGGAACGCAAATATGAAATGCAGAAATTATAGGTAATAGAGAAAAGCCAGGTAGAAAAAAGTGAGGAGCCTCTAAATTGTTTGAGGTGCAGGAATGCCTTTACAAAAATATCATGCGCAAGATCCTCCGCTTCTGTTGGATCCTTCACAAACATCAGGCATTTATTGTAGACACGCTTCGAATAGCGGTCATATAAAATGCCAAACCAGTGCGGATCGTTAGTACGGGTTATTCTGGCAATCAGTTCAATATCGGTCAACGCTTCGTTCGTCGTCATCGCAAAAGTTCCAATTTATAAGTTAGACGAAACGAGCGGAAAAAGTCACATAAAACCTGAAAATTTTTAGGACTTGTTTATAAAAAATACGGGGAAATATTTACGCAAACGAATGCGTAAACTCCGGATGTTGACTGACACTATCTTTATAAGTTCCATTGGTTCCACTTCCATCAATCCCTGTCCCCCATTAATTCTTAGTATTGATCAAAAACAATATTTAGTTGCAAATCCTTTGCATTTCCCCGATCAGCCCGACCCTTTACGTGCATCAAAAATTAGTTGCATTTCTGTTCTAATTGTCAAATAAGTTTATTCCACAATTCGCAAACAATTGAATCAGAAATGATGTAGATTTATGCCCGCTATATAACCTGTCCGTCGACGTCCAAGCCATTAACTCACTTGTGTACTTATGAAAGTTTGATGAACAAACGCATCATGGAGTTCCCGGTGTGTTTTTTTTATTTAAAATGGAAACAGAAAATGAAGCAGTCAATCATTAGCGGAAGCGGTTCTTACATCCCAACAGAGATTTGTACAAATGAGGCATTTGCCGGGCAGGAGTTTTATGCCGGCGGAAAGAAACTTACTATACCTTCAACGGATATCGTTAGAAAATTTAAACAGATAACGGGCATTGACGAGCGTCGTTATGTTACGAACGAACTTACCGCTTCGGCGATTGGCAGCATTGCTGCAGAAGCTGCGATACAGGACAGCGGCGTGAACCGCGAAGAAATTGACCAGCTGATTGTTGCCCATAATTTCGGCGATGTTTTACACAACAACATACAGTCCGTAGGTGTTCCTTCGCTTGCTAATATTATCAAAAATAAATTGGGAATCAGCAATCCTGCATGTATTGCGTATGACATTTTATTCGGATGTCCTGGCTGGTTGCAGGGTGTGATACAGGCGGATGCATTTTTCAAAGCAGGTATTGCGAAAAAAGCGTTGATAATTGGAACCGAAACCCTGTCGCGTGTGGTGGATGTGCACGATCGCGACAGCATGATCTTTAGTGATGGTGCCGGAGCGGTGGTGATGGAGTACCAGGAATCTGCAAACGGTCGCGGCATACTTGCAGCATCGGTGCAAACGCATTCGCTGCAGGAAGTGAATTACATAAATATGGGTCCTTCGGATTATCCGGGTAGTGATGAGCGAGTGCGTTATATAAAAATGAATGGCCGCAAAGTGTATGAATACGCTTTATCGCATGTGCCTGCGGCAATGAAAGATTGTATTGATAAAAGCGGGGTTCACATTAGCGAGATAAAAAAGATATTTATTCACCAGGCGAATGAGAAGATGGATGAAGCGATCATCGAACGCCTGTACCAGATGTATGATATCCCAGCACCTGCCAACATTATGCCCATGAGTATACAATGGCTGGGTAATAGTTCCGTTGCCACGGTGCCTACGCTATACGATCTGGTGCGTCGCAACCAGGTGGAGGGGCACACACTCGCGGCCGGCGATGTAATTCTGTTTGCATCCGTTGGCGCCGGAATGAATATTAATGCGGTGTGTTACCGGTATTAAAGGAGCGGAAGAAGATTCCTCACCTTGTTTTTCTCAGGGTATCAATTATCCAGTTATATACGGAGCGTTCGCTTTTGAGTTCCAGCGGAAGCTGGTAAGCAATCCTGCTTTCGAGCAGTTGTGCCTCATTCAGGCTAAACCTGCCCAGGGCGCGTGCGCAGCAATTGATCAGGAATAAAACCTGGTGACCGTTAAATCGGTCGAATATCCTGCGTGAGGGCTCACCCATAAAAAGTGCAGCAGCGGGTTGTTCTTCCATTTCCCAGCGGTAATGGAGATAATTCATGTTGTTTTTAGCGAATAACATAAGCAACGATTTAGATTAAGAATCGACCCGTCGCCGCCAACTTTTGCGTCAGCCACTTCGTGCCATTTACAAACGATCTGCACCAGCGATAAAGAGGAGAAAAAATGATTACCCGGTGGAAAGATAAAAACCGATGCCCTCCAGAAAGAGATGCGAATTCACTGAAGATAAGGGAAAACGGCGACAATATCGAATTTATTTACAACTACCCGGATTATAACGATTAAGCTCTTTATTGCAAACTTTACACTGTATGCACTAAACCTAAGATGTAAATTGTGAATTGCTTTCAAATTATTCTGTAGCTTAGATCTTTTACAACTGAAGCCTTACACGACATCGGAGACGAAGGGTTGTGAATTGCTTTCAAATTATTCTGTAGCTTAGTTCTTTCGCAACGCGACGTTCGCTGCAGGTGGAAGCATCACAGTTGTGAATTGCTTTCAAATTATTCTGTAGCTTAGTTCTTTTACAACTCCATTTCCCTGGCTGCATTATGTGTTGCGGTTGTGAATTGCTTTCAAATTATTCTGTAGCATAGTTCTTTTACAACCCATCTTACGAAGGGAGTTATAATCAATCCGTTGTGAATTGCTTTCAAATTATTCTGTAGCTTAGTTCTTTTACAACCAAATACTCTACAATGCCATCGTAAGAGGAGTTGTGAATTGCTTTCAAATTATTCTGTAGCTTAGTTCTTTTACAACTTGTCTGTCCCAATTGACACCCCGCCCGGTGTTGTGAATTGCTTTCAAATTATTCTGTAGCTTAGTTCTTTTACAACAAACCTCATCAAATGCCAACGGAGTAGGAAGTTGTGAATTGCTTTCAAATTATTCTGTAGCTTAGTTCTTTTACAACCTTTCAGGCGACAAAGGCCGTTAACCCGGAGTTGTGAATTGCTTTCAAATTATTCTGTAGCTTAGTTCTTTTACAACTTAGACATAATTTCCGCAACTTCGCCCCAGTTGTGAATTGCTTTCAAATTATTCTGTAGCTTAGTTCTTTTACAACACTCTACCGACAGTTCACCCACCCTAACTGGTTGTGAATTGCTTTCAAATTATTCTGTAGCTTAGTTCTTTTACAACGCCAGGGCCAGGATTCAGACATTGGATAGAAGTTGTGAATTGCTTTCAAATTATTCTGTAGCTTAGTTCTTTTACAACTGAACGCGTTGCCTGTGCAATAGCAGCAACGTTGTGAATTGCTTTCAAATTATTCTGTAGCTTAGTTCTTTTACAACTTGCGTTGTTTGTCGTACCTGAAGCTATCGTTGTGAATTGCTTTCAAATTATTCTGTAGCTTAGTTCTTTTACAACTTGGCATAGCGAATTCAACGTGAAGCATGTGTTGTGAATTGCTTTCAAATTATTCTGTAGCTTAGTTCTTTTACAACAGATGATGGCGTCTGCACGCTCTCCACCCCGTTGTGAATTGCTTTCAAATTATTCTGTAGCTTAGTTCTTTTACAACTTCAATGTTATCATGCCGCCAGGCGAATGAGTTGTGAATTGCTTTCAAATTATTCTGTAGCTTAGTTCTTTTACAACTGGCAGGGGACGAACACACGCCGAGACATGTTGTGAATTGCTTTCAAATTATTCTGTAGCTTAGTTCTTTTACAACCAAAAACATTGTGTAAAGACCGCGGCTACGGTTGTGAATTGCTTTCAAATTATTCTGTAGCTTAGTTCTTTTACAACTGCAGTTAGAATTTGACACACACGGGAACGGTTGTGAATTGCTTTCAAATTATTCTGTAGCTTAGTTCTTTTACAACTTGGAGTTCTACAACAAAACCACCCATGTAGTTGTGAATTGCTTTCAAATTATTCTGTAGCTTAGTTCTTTTACAACCAAAACCCTAAACCCCCACACCCATGACACGTTGTGAATTGCTTTCAAATTATTCTGTAGCTTAGTTCTTTTACACCCCCCAACTTCACCGTTGTACCATCTAACGGTTGTGAATTGCTTTCAAATTATTCTGTAGCTTAGTTCTTTTACAACGAAGCACCTGAAAAGGTGATCAGCTACCTGGTTGTGAATTGCTTTCAAATTATTCTGTAGCTTAGTTCTTTTACAACGCTGGATCGTTGCTCGTGATCACGACATCGGTTGTGAATTGCTTTCAAATTATTCTGTAGCTTAGTTCTTTTACAACTCTGCGCAGTCGTACTTACCCCGGCATTGCGTTGTGAATTGCTTTCAAATTATTCTGTAGCTTAGTTCTTTTACAACTATACAGCCAATACAAGCACAATAGCCACAGTTGTGAATTGCTTTCAAATTATTCTGTAGCTTAGTTCTTTTACAACGCGGCAATTGACGGAAGCACTCGTACCTAGTTGTGAATTGCTTTCAAATTATTCTGTAGCTTAGTTCTTTTACAACGCCTGTCAAGGTAGGAAGTTGTGCCAATGGTTGTGAATTGCTTTCAAATTATTCTGTAGCTTAGTTCTTTTACAACGCAGGGTTGCAGCTAGCGTATTAACAAGCTGTTGTGAATTGCTTTCAAATTATTCTGTAGCTTAGTTCTTTTACAACGTCTCGAAAAATCTTCCACACTCTATAGTGTTGTGAATTGCTTTCAAATTATTCTGTAGCTTAGTTCTTTTACAACCGAAGATGCTGTAAGAGACATCAATACGAAGTTGTGAATTGCTTTCAAATTATTCTGTAGCTTAGTTCTTTTACAACGGTTACCGAGCGTCGTACTAACTGCGGCATGTTGTGAATTGCTTTCAAATTATTCTGTAGCTTAGTTCTTTTACAACACAAAGAACTGGGTAACCGTGCTCCTCCTGTTGTGAATTGCTTTCAAATTATTCTGTAGCTTAGTTCTTTTACAACGTAAAGATGTGGGCAATTATTGTCGATGTCGTTGTGAATTGCTTTCAAATTATTCTGTAGCTTAGTTCTTTTACAACACAACCAACACCAACTGACTTTCCAGCCCGTTGTGAATTGCTTTCAAATTATTCTGTAGCTTAGTTCTTTTACAACTGGTATGTCGTTCACATTATCCAGTCTAATGTTGTGAATTGCTTTCAAATTATTCTGTAGCTTAGTTCTTTTACAACCACTTCATCAAATGCCAACGGAGTTGGAAGTTGTGAATTGCTTTCAAATTATTCTGTAGCTTAGTTCTTTTACAACAGTATTTCACTGCACTGCCGGCAGCCAATCGTTGTGAATTGCTTTCAAATTATTCTGTAGCTTAGTTCTTTTACAACTGGGTGGTTATTACGGGATCTGCCCTAAGGGTTGTGAATTGCTTTCAAATTATTCTGTAGCTTAGTTCTTTTACAACCTCTTTAATTCTATCGACTTATGACCCCCGAGTTGTGAATTGCTTTCAAATTATTCTGTAGCTTAGTTCTTTTACAACCCGCTCCTTCGGCCGATATTCCGGGGGCGGGTTGTGAATTGCTTTCAAATTATTCTGTAGCTTAGTTCTTTTACAACCAAAAGACGCTGACCTGTACCCCGAACACGTTGTGAATTGCTTTCAAATTATTCTGTAGCTTAGTTCTTTTACAACAGTATGTACCTGGTGAGCAAATGGATTACCGTTGTGAATTGCTTTCAAATTATTCTGTAGCTTAGTTCTTTTACAACCATGCCGGTATAGCATCTAATGTACCTGTGTTGTGAATTGCTTTCAAATTATTCTGTAGCTTAGTTCTTTTACAACGTGAGGCTCCACGTATCGAGTTCTTCTACGGTTGTGAATTGCTTTCAAATTATTCTGTAGCTTAGTTCTTTTACAACATCAATCAAACCTTATAGCCCCTGCCGATTGTTGTGAATTGCTTTCAAATTATTCTGTAGCTTAGTTCTTTTACAACGGCATGAACTGAATCAACCCCACAGCGTTAGTTGTGAATTGCTTTCAAATTATTCTGTAGCTTAGTTCTTTTACAACAATACAGATTTAAGAATACAGAAAACAGTGTTGTGAATTGCTTTCAAATTATTCTGTAGCTTAGTTCTTTTACAACAATTTTAGCGTTAATAAATTGAGCGCATCCGTTGTGAATTGCTTTCAAATTATTCTGTAGCTTAGTTCTTTTACAACACGAACAGGATAAGCTATTGAATTTTAACGATTTCCAATCGATTCAGGATCTGAAAAGTCGGATTTTTTCGACGGTTTTCAGATCCTGTTTTATTTTATGGCTGTTTAAAAAAGTTCCAGTTGTTGTACAGGTTCGGGGCTCTCAACTGTTTCCTTACCCCTGAATATCTCCATCATGCCGAACTGTTTGTCGGTAATACACATAATTCCGACATGGCCTTTGGGTGGCAGTATTTTCTTTACCCGTTTAATATGCACGTCTGCATTTTCCCTGCTGGGACAATGACGTAAGTAAATGCTAAACTGGAACATACCGAACCCGTCAGCCATAATCTCTTTGCGGAACCTGGCATAAATTTTCCGCTCCTTTTTGGTTTCGGTCGGCAGGTCAAAAAATACAAGCACCCACATAATACGATAAGCGTTGAGGCGCTGATGCATGGTTTATAAATGAAATTCAGGATAAAGCATTTTACGAGCCGTGCCTTCAAAACATTTGGCAAGACTAGCTGTGGTCCGCTGCATCGCATTCATTAGCGGACTTTTTTTACCTTCCATTTTTACATCCATCGCCGGGATTTCCAATAATGCTTTCTTCATTGAAGGTGTTATTTCCAGGAACTGACCATTGTCACGCACCAATTGAAATACCACATAGTCCACATAGGGCCTATAGGGCTCCATAATATCGTCTGCCAGGCAATACGCATTATACTGGCTACGATGATGAATACCCAATGTGGGTAGCAATCCGCTAATAGTAAGGCTTCTCGCGGTAAGGGCCCTTAATATCGCGTAACCATAATTCAATAAGTTGTTTGGCGGCGGGCCGTATCGTTCACGACGAAATCCAATTTCTGCAGGGAACAATTTTTTCCAGTAATAAACCGCTGCCTGCGCTTCATGATTATCGCTATCCCCGCTTTTGACGTTTTCCGTCAATTTCAAGAGCAGCTTATTTTCTTCCCTTCGAAATCGCAACATCCCCGCCTGGTTCCCGATTTTGGCCACAACCGTTTGTTGCCAGAGTTGTTTTTTCAAAGGTTGCGATGCTTCAATCTGGAAGCGAAACTTAAGACTTTGCAGACTGCTTCCGTCCAGCGGCAGTAGCAGACCAGCAGGATGATGTGTTTGATCACAGGTAATAACGGCTGTATTGTTGGCTAAAAGCCTGGCAAGTAGTGCCTGTGTGATCGTTATCTGTTGATGATCTAAAATTACAATCCCGGCGTCTTCTACCGGGATTGATTTTTGAATTCTATCTATCTCTTCACCTTCTTCGTTTCGTACAGCAATAGGCAGACTACTCTCCACTACCATTTGCTCGTTGCTCAGTTTTAAGTAGGCTGGATTCCCGAAGTAGAGAGTACGCTTGATCATTGCTTATGCTTTAGAAATATTTCCCAACCTATCTGTCTCTAATTTTATTAAGACCTCCTTTTCCTTAATAAACTCAATTTTATTTAGTTGTGTAAACTCTATTTTGTTAACTATTGTAGTTGCTACTGAGTAAGGAATACAATAAAGCCTATTCCCTGTAAAACTCACAACTTTATAAATATTATTCTTCTTTTCTTTTGAAAGGTCTCGAAAGTCTATTCCACTCGTATTTTGTAGTTCATCGACCGTCGGTATATAAACCAAATCATTTGGACAGAGATAAAATCCCTTTCTGCCAAAAAAATCAACCGGTGGCAAACCTTGTTTTTGTCTCTCTATTACTTCGTTCAAAGGAATACTTTCATAACTTCTTTTACCATTTTCATTTTCATAAACGGCAAAGAATAAATTTGTGCCTTTGGCAGCTTCGACATACTTATGCTTTTTGTTGCCCGCTTGACCCACCTGGAATTTTGACCCCAACTTAAATACTCTAACTTTTTGAATGGGTTGGTGAGGCTTACCATCATTATAAAAGCGAATATTTTTATTCAAATCATCAATACCTTCTGCTGAAAATGCCACCTCGGGATTAGCTCCTTTTGCTTCAAGATAGTTTTTCAATATCTTCTGAATACCTGTATCGGTAATATTTCCGATAGCTTTGAAGTCGAACGATGTGTTCAGGCTTTTCCTCGTAGCAGTGAGAATTTTTCCCTTCGGTGTTTTGTACCACGGTAATTCCACTTTACCGGAAATAGTGTCTTTGTGCATTGGTTTCCTGATTGCCCAATTCGTTCCGCTTTGTACCACCAACTCCTTCACTCTTCCACCGTTTCTATCCACATACTTTTCGTAGTGGTTCGTAGCCTTATTGATTACGCGTAGGTTTTGCTTGAAGCTTACTACAATATTTTCCAATGCTTTTTTTAGCATCTTGTGTAAACGATTCCCATGGCTTTCTGAATTCCTTAAACCTATCCCTTTCTCTTCCTTCGCTATCTACCCATTTTTCTTTAAGTCGCAATTTGCTCTGTAAATCGTAACGTTTCGTATCAGACTTAGCAGACTGATTGTTTAACAAGTTTACATGATCTCTGGTTGCACAAGCAATCACAAGAGCGTCCAATGCGTGATGCCGATGATCAATTCTCTTTTTTTGAAAGTTTTTTGATTCTGTCATAGGTACGGATGGTAAATACTTTTGATATTTCTCATTCCATGTGGTGTAGTTTGTGGTTTTTGTCAAAACATTCATTCTTTCAAACCGCGGTAATATTAAATCGTTCCATACATCATTCAAGCCCCAATCTTGTTTGAGTTGTGAAGTAATTCTCCCATTAGCAGGAATGACATTCTTTGAATTTACGCCATCGTCGTTGCTTTCTGCTCGTACAATATTTGACAGTAGCCCCGAAATAAACTTGCTGATGTATCGAGTATCATTCATTTGCCGCTCTATCATTTTTTCTGGAACTTCTTCCATCAGTAACTTAGTTCGCTTGCCGCGGTTATTTGCATAGTGTCTTTTTACAAACTCTTCATATTCATTCACTTCGAAAATTTTAACTTGTTTACCCCGACCACAGTCCACGATCATTCCATGAAATTGCTTAATAAAACCAAGCCCTATATAATTATCTTTCAATTTATTTACAGCTGCTTCGCAAATGACTTTATTACTGAAACTGTCATCAAAAAAACGGCTCTGCGGAATAATGTGTTCAATTTCATATTCTGGCGTGAAGAGCTTGTTTAATGGAATAACCTGACCGGTGTAGGGGGATCTATATTTCTGTTCCAGCCACAGCTTATATCGTTTTAATTCACTGGATGACGGCTGTGCCATCTTGCTTATCTTAACGATATCATCATCTATTTCGATATCAGAATTAAGTACACCATCTTCGTAAATTTTCAAAATTTCCTGCTGCATAGGCGAGTAAGGACGAACATTTTCCACCTCCCCGTCATTCAACAGCTCAGCCAACAATGCTTTTATACGATGGTTAGTATTTTCGTTTTCAGTGACCCTTTTAGTATCCCTTTCTCTTTCCTCCCTGGTCTGCTTCATTTCTCTGCCCAATTCAATATGAATTTCATTAAAAAAATCCTTTCCGCCACTTCCATATTGTTTCCAAATGTCTTTTACAACCCGAAGAGTCTCGGTTATAATCTGCTCAACGATCGGGTTACGCAAAGAGTGTTGCTTAAACTCACTTAAGTATTTCTCAAGGTCATCTATACTATTCCATTTTCCAGCAATTGCCGCTTCAGAATGCCTGCCGTAAACGACATATTGAGCCAGCCAAACTTGTAACCCTTGAAAATTTGTTTCATTCAAAAGTTTTATTGCCATTTCACGCACACGGTCTTTAATGTTTTCATCGTACTCGCCCGTGATTATTTTTTGAATCCGACTCCTCGTGGATTCATCAATATTTTCCCAACTCCAATATCTCCCAAGCCTCATCAAGGGCAATAGCTTTTTTATTGCTTTTTCAGAGAATGAACCATACTCACTTTTAAATGGAGGAAATTTCCTAAAGGCTTCTACAAACGAGTAGTCGTCAATAGAGTGTTTTTGAGCGAAGGTTTTGAGTGCCTTTTCAAACTCCGCTTTATCATTTATTGAATAGATAATGTGCCACAATCGTTGCTCAATCTCTCTCGTTAAAAAGCTATCAGGTAGATTCTCTACCTTTTCCAGCCGAGAGGCTATCATCGTTTTGGTTTCATTACAGGGATATTTTTTATCTTCTACATAATTCCAACGATATTTTTCAATTTCAGCATTCAATACCTTCCCTTTTATCCCGGTTTTTTCTTTTTTCCCTTTCTTCCACCAGCCACTTTACCAACGGCTTCTGTTCAATATCTTTCCTTGTATTCAAAAAATAAAAAAGCTTTTCGTAATCTTCAGTACTGTTCAAAAAATCAGAAGTCACATTTTCGTCGTTCTCCTTCCTATAAATGGAAAGATTGAACATCCATTGCCAGATTCTAAACTCCTGATAGTAAGGATTGGATTTAGGTATCGCCTTCAAAAATTGTGTATGCTCTATGCCATCCTTGTCTTTATATTTATGGAATTCCAAAGAACAATTACCGATAGACGACTTCTGGCTACGGAGTGGTCGTTGATAAAAGATAATATCATTTAAGAAAAGATGTAAGAAATCTTTGCTCAACAATGCCTTTTGATGTACCTCGTTATTACTGTACAATTCCCTGATACAGTCATTAAGTAAATCGTTAGTGAACAATTCTGGCTGTAGTTCAATCTGTTTGTCCAGAATCTGTTTTAGCTCCTGCCTGTAAAATTTTCGTTCAATTGTACGAACTAATTTGCCCTTTATTTTCTGTTTTGGACTTTCCAAAAGCGTGTCATAGATATATGTGCCTACAGTTTTGCGTGACTGTTCAATATCTTTTTCCGTTTTCTTTTTGATTAGTGTCCAATCGGTTTCGGAAGGTGCCCGGAAACTTCGTTTTTCCTTTCCTTCTTTATCTTTCTTAATAGTACCGTCCTCATTGAGATCGGTAGTAACAATAAAATCCCTTGTTTTATCTTTCCAGTCAAATAATGGGGTTTTGCTTGCCCGCCTATAAACCCACCCGTTTTCGAGAATCAACGAATACCAAATCTCCGGTTTGCCCCTTTGCGGTTCGTCTGCCAGCACGTCAACTATTTTCAAAGAATAAAATTCCACGAGCTTATTTGAATTCTCCTCTTCCTCCTCACCGCGCAATTGATAATAACCGCGTTTCTGGTTAAAGTTCAATAATATCCACGCAAGCTCTTCCTTCTCTATTTTTTGAGTCAATGCCTTTTTACGGAGATAGTAAATCGTCCAGTCATAAGGAATAAGTGCCGGTTCGCCTTTCTTGTTAATTAAAATTTGCGGCTGATGTTGTTTGAAGTCACCCAACATCGCCTGGAAAGACTCTTTGAAGATGAATTCTCCATTTTCATAAACAAGTTTCGGTTCTGTTTCAACTTTGAATTTACCTAAACGCCTATCAAAGTCAATTTCTTCTGCATAGTGCTTTGGCAGAAAGTTTAAAATATTTAGAACTCGGTGCAGGCGCTCTCTCCGTAATAGAAAACGCTCACGCAATCTTCGAACACTTCTGAACCTGGTTCGTTCAGCTGTCCCTGTTTCTGTTGGCGCTCCAGTTCCAAACTTATCCATTACATCCTGCGTCATAGGAATTATCCGGCTCCCCATTCCAAGAATTTTATTCTCTTCCTTATCTATTAACGCCCATCCAATGCTGTTCGTTCCCAGGTCAAGGCCCAAAATTGTTTTTTTCATGATGTTCAGAATTGATCGTTCTAAGATAAAATTACTCTTCGGACTAATTTTACGGTTTGCCGTATTTGGAATTCCAGAAAACTTTCTATATTTACCTCGAAAGCAATTCACAATAAGGATTATTCCGTTGTGAAAACATTTAGCGCCTCGCCTATCTGCGGGGCATTTTTATTCTTCATTTTATAGATGGATCACCCAAAGATGTAGTGATGGTGTCAGATACAACAAAACGGGATTGGAAAGTTCCTCATTTACTGCCTGGAAATGCTGGTCACATACGTGTCGAAGTCAGGAAGCGATTTATTCTCATAAATTTCAACAAATTGTTTGAACTGTATATATCCGTATTTATAAGGATCAGCAGCGAGTTCAAGATAATGACTGGTAATGTATCCTTTGTAATTTTCATTGGCTGGAACAGGATCTTTCAAAGATTGTAACATCTTTTTTGCGTAGTGTAACCATCAGAATGAATATGCGCATACATTTAGTTTTTCTTATTTTGCTGATCCGGTTCAAAATCCGTTGTAGGTTTCTTTTCGATCAATGCAATAATCCGATTTCTCTCGCCAATTAATAATAGAGCAATCACAATCTTTACTCCGGAAACGATCAAATAGGAAAAATCGGGTTCATTATATACATCTAAAATCCCCCTATCCTGGAAATAAATAGTTAGTTCCCGACATAGATTGGGTACTTCGTACAGTAATATAATGCCTGCGATTACCAATAAAGCAATTGTCAAAACTTTATTGGTCGAAAAATTGAAGGCAAATTCTTCCTGACTAAAGCCCTTGTCCAATTTTAATTTATCGAGAACATAATCTGTCCTGAACACCAGAAAATAAACCAGCATTGCATAATAAGCAAGAATGATAAACGTCAGCGTGAGCGTGAGAATTCCCTGTCCACTTACATAGTCAGGAAGTAAAAGAAGATGAGTCGCGAGCTGTGGCAATGTAATCACCATTTCTCTCAGAAAAAACAGACCAAATACTTTCAGAATGATATTAAACAGGTTGCTGGGTGTCATTAGTTTAGGTGGTTTAAGGTTCGTGAATTGTTTACTTCAACATCGGTGGCCCTTCGAATATATTACTTCACCGGCAATGTCACTTCTTCGCCCCAGATATATTTGTTGAACCATTGCCAGTTGTGCCAGGTAGCAGCAAGTCGTTCTTTGGGTTTTGTAATGCCATGTCCAAAGCCTTTATAAATGATTAGTTCTGTTGGCACACCTTTATCCCGCAGGCCCTGCAATAGTTCGTATGCATTGGCAATGGGAACACGCCTGTCGAATTCGCCGTGTTGAATAAGTGTGGGCGTTTTCGCTTTGTTGATATTGGTCATTGGCGAAGTCTTCTTATAAATCGCTTCATCGCTCCAGGGTGTTGCTTTGAGATACTGACGCGTAAACGGATGAATGTCGGTATTCACGTAATAGGTCATCCAGTTCGAAATACCGGCTCCCACAGAGATGGCTTTGAAAACATCACTGTTTGTTGTAAGAAACGCAGAGATATATCCACCCTGGCTCCAACCCATGCAACCCATTTTGTTTTTATCAATCATTCCCTTTTTGTCGAGATAGTCAACTCCCGACAATACATCCCATGCATCGCCCACGCCAAGGTTTTTTACATTCAGGGAACGAAAGCGTTCGCCATATCCGGCAGACCCGCGATAGTTTACCCGCAACACCAGTGATCCTTTGTCGAGCCATTGCAGTATAGGATAAACATATGCAGGCACGGGCGTTGGTGTATCAATTCCTGTTGGACCGCCATGGATCACAACCAACAATGGATATTTTTTCTTTGGATCGTAATCCTTCGGTTTGTGCAACACGCCTTCAATCGTTTCGCCATCTTTACTCTTCCAACTGATTACTTCACTCTGCGCCACTTTCCAGTCTTTTATCTGACCTGTAAAGTCACTTATCTTTTTCGCGTTCATCTTTGCTGTCGCAGATGTAAATACTTCAGTCAACTGGTCTCCATTTCTTCCGGTGAATGCGATTTGATCACCGTTATTTGAAAACCGAATTTCAAAAATCTGATGAGGCGTATTTAACCAAACCGAATGTTCACCAGTTGCAGGATCAATCTTATAAACGGGTCGATTGGTTTTGTTCCAGACTGAGGCGTAAATACCAGAGGATATCCAGGACAATCCACCCAGGTTTTCATCTAAGTCGGCTGCCAGTTGCCGCGTTTTTTTTGACTCGATATCTATCGCAAACAATTTTACATTCGTGTAAAAATTTGCCACCGAATCATTCAAACTCGTTGCATACAAAATCTCTTTTGAATCTGGCGACCAATCTTCCAGCCTGTCGGCGCTAGGATTGTTAACCAGCGTTGTTATTTTTTTAGAGGTAAAATCAAAAATAGAAATATCCGCTTTTAGAAATGAATTGATCGACTGATCGGGTTGCTGCGTAAAAGCAACTTTGCTGCCATCGGGAGAAACCAGGAAATTGGATATGGTAAAGTCACCTTCGGTAAGGCGAACAGCTTTGGGCCACTCAATACAACCTGCTTTTGCTTTCAATGAATCAACCGTTTCATAGCAGGGAAATTCTGAAGGGTCTGGTTGTGCAGGGTTGAACTCAATCTCCCACAGATGCGCGTGCGTATAGTCTTTATCATCGGTTTCAAATCCACCATAGCGGCTCGTCAATTGTTTTTTCTCAGCGGTTTCTTTTTCGGGTTTTAAGAAAATAAATTTTGTGCCCGAGGGATGCCATTCAAATGATACAATATTTTCTTCCTCGCGTGTTACTGCACGTGCTTCCCCACCCTTCATGTTCAGCACATGAATTTGTGTTTTGTTGCCCCGGTTGCTTAAAAAAGCCAGCCACTGCCCATCTGGTGAAAACTTTGGACTGAGACTGGCTCCTTTGGAAGTATTGGTAAGTTGAAAAGCTTCCTGGTTGTTTTTGCTCAACCATATTTCCGTGTCAAAATTATTGTCGGCCCAATCGGTCGATTGCACGGTGTAGGCAACATTTTTTCCATCGGGCGAGAGAGCGATCGTACCTGCGCTGCGCAGGGAGATAACTTCTTCAAAACTGGGAACATGTTGGGAATAGCTTTGGGTGGCAACGACCACGCATAGAAAAATAAAAAATGATCTGGGGCGCATCTGATGAATTTTATAGTGGAGGATGATGGTGTACAGGATGGAACAGAAAGGTACGGAAAAAAGGAACCAGACAAATGCCTGCCACCACCATCCACTACTTGCGCCCGGCGCTGCTTCGAATCTCCGCCGGGTAACGCTCCCCAGATATCGGAATCGCAGACAAAGCCGTATTGATATTGCTCAGTTCATCCGGGGTTAAGGAAACGGTAGTGGCGCCAATATTTTCCTGAAGGCGATGCATTTTCGAGGTGCCTGGAATGGGAACGATGAAAGCTTTTTGCGCCAGCAACCACGCGAGGGCAATTTGTGCAGCCGTTGCATTTTTCTGTTTCGCAATGTTAATTACCAGGTCAACAAGCGCCTGATTTGACTCACGATTTTCTTTACTGAAACGTGGCAACATATTTCGCGTATCGTTTTTATCGAGTTCTACATTTGCGTTGATAGTCCCTGTCAAAAAACCCTTGCCAAGCGGACTGAAAGGGACCAGGCCAATTCCAAGTTCATCTAAAAGCGGAAGGATTTCCGTTTCTGGTTCGCGATAAAACATGGAGTATTCACTTTGCAAAGCCGTTACGGGTAAAACAGCATGCGCCTTTCGGATCGTATCAGCACTTGCTTCAGAAAGTCCGAAATATTTTACCTTACCTGCGGCGATCAAATCTTGTACCGTTCCCGCCACAACTTCAATCGGCACATTGGGATCGGGCCGGTGTTGATAAAACAAATCAATTACGTCGGTGCGCAATCTTTTTAAAGATGCATCAGCAACCGCACGGATGGTTTCAGGGCGACTGTCTAAACCATTTCGCACATTGCCATCTTTAAACCCAAACTTGGTGGCAATCACAACATCTTTACGAAACGGCTCAAGCGCTTCGCCTACCAGCAATTCGTTTTCGCCATAACCCTGCGCAGTGTCAAAGAAGGTGATGCCGTTTTCAACAGCAGCGCGAATCAATTTGATGCTCTCCTCTTTTGTAGGCGCGTTGGGAAAACTCAGCCCCATACAACCAAATCCGAGTGCAGAAACTTCGAGCCCGCTATTTCCTAATTTTCTTGTTTTCATTTTTAATGATTTTAAATTGTGATCTCACAAAGTTGAATCAATAAAAACGCAAGGCACTTGCCATTTGGCAAAAAGAATACTAGCGGATGGTTTTTCTGATACGGCTTAAAGAAGATTGTGTAATTCCCAGGTAGGAAGCGATATATGACAAAGGAACACGGTTGACCAGCGTGGGAAATTTCTGTATAAAATCGAGATAGCGTTCTGTTGCATCCTGTGCAATGAGTTCACTTCGTCGCGATATCTTCTCACTATGATGTTTGGCAATAATTTTCTGCAAAATGGTATCCCATCCTACAATGGTATCGAGTATTTCTTTCCAATCCTGTTTGGAGAAAACTACCATTTTACAAATTGTGATCGCGGAAAGATATTCAGCGGGTGTATAAATTTCGTCGATTGTGTTTCCTGATAAAATCAAATGATTTTCATCGATAAAATAGCGGGTGATTTCTTCGCCTTTGTTGTTGTAATAATACACACGCAGCACACCTTCCGTCAGAAATCCTATTTGTCTGACGGTCTTCCCCGCCTCCCAGTACAGTTCATCTTTCTGCAATTCAATTTCCCGACCCTTGCTTTTGATCAGTTCAATTTGTTGTTTATTCAGGTTTCCAAACTGCAGGATGTATTCGATAAAGGTTTCCATTTGGTAAAGATAGAGATAGCGGCTGGGATGGAATTTGTCATTTGGCAAAAAAGCTTTTTTCCCATCACCCCTCATTTACCTTTGGTTCAATACTCATACACCGACTCCAGCAGACTGATCATCTTACTATCCGGATCCATCTTTTTTGCGATGCGGTAATATTCGCGGGCGGCTTCTTTGTTGTTGAGCTTCGCCGATGCTTCGGCGCGGAGCAGGAATAATTTGGCACCCAGCGATTTTCCGGGGTTCATGGCAACACCTACAAGTGTATGTTCCATCACCGCTGCATACTCGTTGTATTTGATTAAAATTTTACTCTTTAAGTAATAGGCCTCGGGCAATATCGGTGTATAGGAAATCGCGTTGTCCAAACATGAAAAAGCGTTCTCATCATCTTCTTTCTTCAGGTAATATTTCGCGCGATTCAACCAAAGTAAACCCTGAAATCCTGTTTGTTTTATAGCTAACGCTGTGTATTTACCGGCGCTATCCAGCTGCCCTGTTTCAAGATAAGCCATACCCAGTGCTGAGTTGATGCTGGCATTGCCGCCGTATAATCTATTTGCGCGTTTTAATAATGTTAACTTTTCCTGGTCGTCATCGGTGCTTAGCGCGCTATAGTAAAGTCGCAATGCCATCTGGCTGTTATCAGCCTCATTAAAGCGAAGGTTGGCATAGCCAACACTATTTGCCGCGTTATTCCATCCGCGTTGAATGGCCAGGTATCGTTCTTCACGAATGGGATGCGAAGGCGGACCCTGGTTAGGATCGAGGAAGGAGAAGATCGCTTCGGCTTCCCGGATTGTTGCACCCATTTTCTGCATCACAAATCCGGCAAATGCATCTGCCTCCAGTTCATTATCGGGGCGGCTGCCAAAACCACCAATGGTATGCCCGTTGAGGTGGTGACCTATTTCATGCGCAACCACACCCACCACAAACCATTTATTGGTGATCTTTTCAAACCGTTCTAAAAACAAACGATCAAAAACGATATAGCGATCACTGCCAATGCCATTTTCATAACAGAACGCACTGCAATTATCAGAACCCGGTTGCGATATCAGCTTAATCTTGTTTTGCAGCCCCGTTACGTTAACGACACTCTTAACAATCTTCTCCATCCATTCAATCTCATTATAAGCGTTAGCATCCTGGGTGGTGATGGGGCCGGAAACATCTTTCGCTTTAAAAAAATGACAGGCGTAAAAAAAGAAGATTTGGGTTCGGGGATGGCTGTGGAGTATTTTATCTGGGCCGCAGCGGCGTTACACACGATTGACAGGGCCAGCAAGAGTCTAAATTTCATATTCATCGCCTTTCATTTAATGGAAATCCGTTTTTCGCGTATATTATTTAGCAGCGCTAATATTAATGGGTCTGGTTCATATTGGATATACCTTGGGAAGGGTATTTATCTAATCGCGACCTCGCATTTTTCGTTTTTCTTAAGTTGCCGGAGGGCCCGCAATTTTCCTGGTTCCTGCATTATGACTTATCCGTATGTTTTTCTATTTTGTGAGTAAGACATCTGCAGGAGTCCTTTTAACCCAATGAGTTCAATAGTATTTATTGATACGGAAATCGAGCCCAATAGTCGAAGGGTATTAGACATTGGAGGCATCAAAAACGATGGCAGTTCCTTCCACAAGCCATCCGTAGCCGAGTTCGTGCAATTCCTCAAGGGCTCCCAGTTCATTTGCGGGCACAACATCCTGAATCATGATCTCAAATATATTGGTCAGGCTCTAGATGGTGCAGGAATAAGTAATGCGAGCGTAATCGACACTCTATACCTCTCGCCGCTGCTATTCCCTACCAAACCCTACCACTCCTTACTAAAAGATGATAAGCTACAAACTGAAGAAACAAACAATCCATTAAACGACTCAATTAAAGCAAAGGATTTGTTTTATGACGAGGTTGCAACTTTCAAAGGAATTAGCACACATCTTCAGCAGATTTATTATCTTTTGTTAAATGACAAAATAGAATTCCAATCGTTTTTCCGCTTTTTGCGGTATTCAACGGAACAATTAAACCTGGAAGAATTAATTCGAAGTCATTTCGACAATGAAATCTGCGATAATGTAGACATAGCTAAAATCATTAAAGAACACCCTATTGAACTGGCTTACTGTCTTTCGCTTCTAAACTCTTTCATCGAACACAGGAAAAACCAATCAATTACTCCACCATGGGTTTTAAAAAACTATCCGAAAGTTGAGCAGCTCATGTTTCGATTACGAAACAAACCTTGCATAACCGGATGTGGATATTGTAATCGAGCACTCGATATTTATAAAGGACTGAAGAAATGGTTCGGCTACGATTCATACAGAACTTATGGTGGTGAGCCATTGCAGGAAAAAGCTGTGAAAGCAGCCGTTGACGACAAATCAATTCTTGCAGTATTTCCTACAGGAGGAGGAAAGTCAATCACTTTCCAGTTACCAGCGTTGATGTGTGGCGAAAATACAAGGGCACTTACAGTCGTAATCTCGCCTTTGCAGTCATTAATGAAAGACCAGGTTGACAACCTTGAAAGTATTGGTATCACGGATGCCGTAACGATAAATGGATTGCTCGATCCAATTGAAAGAGCAAAGGCGTTTGAAAGAGTTGAAGACGGGTCTGCTTCTATTCTCTATATTTCACCAGAATCTTTGCGTTCAAAAACAATCGAACGGTTGATTTTAGGAAGAAAAGTTGCTCGCTTCGTAATCGATGAGGCTCATTGCTTTTCATCATGGGGCCAGGATTTCAGAGTCGATTATCTATATATTGGTGATTTCATAAAACAAATTCAGGTAAATAAAAACCTTGAAGAAGCGATACCCGTTTCTTGTTTCACAGCAACAGCTAAACAAAACGTAATTGAAGATATTCGAGGCTATTTTAAGGAAAAGCTTTCTTTAGACCTGGAGTTATATTCAGCCAATGCATCGAGAACCAATTTAAATTACAAAGTTTTTGAGAAAGGCGAGGAAGAAGATAAGTACCAGACACTACGAAATCTTATTGAAGAAAAGAACTGCCCAACCATTGTGTATGTCTCAAGAACCAGGAAAGCTTTCGATCTGGCGGAAAAACTCAACAAAGACGGTTATGATGCAAGACCCTACCACGGCAAAATGAATTCAAAAGAAAAAATCGAAAACCAGAACGCATTTATTGCGGGTGATGTGCAGATAATGGTTGCAACTTCTGCATTCGGAATGGGAGTCGATAAAAAAGACGTGGGAATGGTGATCCATTACGAAATATCAGATTCTTTAGAAAACTATATTCAGGAAGCTGGCCGCGCCGGGAGAGATGAAAAATTAATTCCAAGAGCTGATTGCTTTGTTCTATTTAACGAAGAGGATCTCGGTAAACATTTCATCCTACTGAATCAAAGCAAACTTTCCATAAAAGAGATACAGCAGATATGGCGGGCGATAAAAGACATAACAAAATTTAGATCGTCTGTCTCAAGCTCCGCGTTAGAAATTGCCAGAAAAGCTGGTTGGGACGAAAACGTAAGGGAAATCGAGACCAGGGTTACCACAGCGATAGCGGCACTGGAAGATGCAGGGTACCTAAGGCGAGGACAAAATATGCCCCGCGTATTCGCGAATAGCATATTATCAAGAAATGCACAGGAAGCTATCGATAAAATAAAAGCGTCAACGAAATTTGAGGAGCAGCAAAAAGTAAACGCTATCAGGATAATAAAAAAGCTATTTTCCAGCAAAAGCATCAAACACTTAAATGACGAAGTTGCAGAGTCAAGAATTGATTATATAAGCGACCATTTAGGTATTCCCAAAGAGCAGGTAATAGAAATTGTAAATCTCCTTCGAGAGGAAAAGATCCTTGCAGATGCAAAAGACCTGACGGCGTTTATTAAAAGAGGCGATAATAAAAACAAGTCGTTACAAATCGTTGACTCTTATAGAAAACTAGAAGCCATCCTGCTAAATGAATTAGAAAACGACGAGAAAATATACCACATTAAAGAACTAAATGAAGTCGCAGAGTCGAATGGCTGTACGGATGTAAATACAAACAAGATTAAGACCTTAATCAACATTTGGGCAATTAAGAGTTGGGTAAAAAGGCAGCACTTAGAAAATTCAAAGAACCACATTGCAATTGCAAACCTATACACGAAAGAAGAGCTCGAAGAAAAAATGAGAAAGCGACACGAATTAGCAAAGTTCATAGTCGAAAGCCTCTTTTCTAAAAGCGAAACCAATAAAAAAATGGATGATAGCGACGGACAAGACGAAGTTTTGGTTGAATTTTCTGTTCACGGTTTGAAATCCGAATATGAATCCCGGCAAAAACTTTTTCGGGTTGAACGTTTCAATTGGGGATATTGAAGACGCCTTATTTTACCTTTCCAGGATTAATTCGATTGAAATTGAGGGAGGATTTTTGGTTTCGTATAATCGTCTCTCAATTGAAAGGATTGAACTTGACAATTACAAGAAATACACAAAGGACGACTACAAGAAACTCAACACTTTTTACGAGCAAAAGGTGCAACAGATTCATATCGTGGGTGAGTATGCGAAAAAAATGATTAGCGATTACAAGGATGCGCTGCAATTTGTAGACGATTACTTTCATCTAAACTATAGCTTCTTCTTGAGGAAATATTTCCCGGGCAGCAAAGGTGATGAGCTTAAACTTAAAATCACGCCGGGAAAATTCAGGCAGCTTTTTGGCAACTTATCGCCCACCCAATTGAAAGTCATTAATGATAGTGAATCGAAATACATTGTAGTGGCTGCGGGACCCGGAAGTGGCAAAACGAGAATACTGGTGCACAAACTTGCCTCGCTCCTGCTAATGGAAGACGTGAAGCATGAGCAATTACTCATGGTTACATTTTCCAGAGCCGCAGCAACGGAGTTTAAGCAACGCCTGGTCAAACTTATTGGAGGTGCTGCCAATTTTATCGAGATAAAAACCTTTCACTCGTATTGTTTCGACCTGTTGGGAAAAGTCGGAAGCCTCGAAAAGTCGGAGTTGATTCTGAAAAAAACTGTTGAAAAAATTAAAAGTAAGGACGTAGAAGCAAGTCGAATAACAAAGACAGTACTTGTTATAGATGAGGCGCAGGACATGTCAGCGGATGAATTTGAACTAATCAGGGCGTTGATAGACCACAACGAGGATATGCGAGTGATTGCGGTTGGCGATGACGATCAAAATATTTACGAGTTCAGGGGATCCCATTCAAAATACATGATTGACCTGATTGAAACGCATGGCGCAGTCAAATTTGAGTTGGTTGAGAATTACAGGAGTAAAGCGAACCTGGTTGAATTAACTAACAATTTTGTACAGAAGATTCCGAACCGATTAAAGGAGATACCCATTGTTCCTATCAACTCCGAAAACGGGACGATCAAAATTATTCGTTATGCAAGTAATAACCTGGTAACTCCTTTAGTTCAAGACATCCTGAAAGCTGAACTATCTGGAACAACTTGTGTGCTTACGAAAACAAACGAAGAAGCATCGCAGGTAACAGGACTGCTCCTAAAAAATAAAGTAAGAGCCAGGTTGATTCAGACAAACGACGGATTTAATCTGTATAATCTTGTGGAAGTACGTTATTTTCTGGATCAACTCAATTTATCTAATGATGTGTACATCATCAGCGAAGAGATATGGGATAATGCCAAACGTAAACTCTATAACAGATATCGTAACAGTTCAAACTTTGATCTTTGCGTGAGCATAGTGAGAGATTTCCAGTCTACAAATCCGAAGAAAAAAATATAAATCAGATCTTGAAACGTTTATTAAAGAATCGAAGTTGGAGGATTTTTTCAGGAAGATGGAGAAACGATTTTTGTATCAACCATTCATAAGGCCAAGGGCCGGGAATTTGAAAATGTATATATTGTGCTCGACAATTTTAATATTGACTCCGATGAAGCCAAAAGGCAGTTATATGTAGCGATGACACGGGCGAAGACTAATTTAACCGTTCATATCAACACAAATATGCTCGACGAAATCGGTGCTGAGGATATTGAACGTTTTGTTGATCGTAATACCTATCTCCCGCCTCGCGAGATAGCAATGCATCTGACACATTCCGACGTGATCCTTGGGCACTTTGCTTATGTTCAGGAACATTTAATTAAACTGAACAGCGGCGATTCCCTCGTTACCCGTGAAGATGGGCTTTATAATTCCAAAAACAATCGAATTATTAGATTTTCCCAAAGGTTCCGCGAAAAACTCATGAACCAGAAGACAGCTGGGCTTCCGAATGACGAAAGGCCGGGTCAATTTTATTGTATTCTGGAAGAATGAGGGGATGGAAAAAGAGATCAAAATTGTTTTACCGGAGATAATTTTTGAGAAAGATTGAGCAGGATTCCCGATGTATTCAGGAATCTCTACATCTCGAAAAATTTACCATGAATCAGAATTTTATTTCGAGTTTCTGAATCGCCCTCTTAATCCTGTACAAAAAGAGTTTAAAATTGGGAGACACTGCGGTGTTTTTTTCAGCTTTTTTAGCCTGGCTCAATAACTCAAATGTTCCGTTGATAAATTCAATATACTCGTTGCCTGGTTGCGTATAAATGTCATTCACAATAAAACCTTCATATTGTTGCAGCTTTGTGATCTCCAGTAAATCATCGTTCTTTTTTAGTTCTTTGGGCTTGCGCTTTCTTTCGCCATTTTGAAGAATATCTAAATCCACTTTTGCCCGAATGTTTGGTTTGTTCTTTACACTTACCAATTTGATATAAGCTCCATCTATAGCGGCGCCATCTACTTTTACTGAGGCCACTTATATTTGTTTTACCAGTTGGCGATTATACGCATCCAATGCGTCCAGCTTGTACATCATGTTCAGCTTTTCTTTATGTGTTGCGGAATACCGAAGCATGACGAGAGGATTTAAATTCTTTACACTCTTTTGGGCGAGTTCTGTACTTAAAGTTGTTTGCGGTTCATCAATGATTACTATTGGCCTGGTGTCCTGTATTAGTTGCAAAGGCTTGTAGCCTAATTTATCATTATACCGGTGGATGATGTTCTGACTTTTCGTTTCGTCCTTCTCGTTTTCAAAGCTTTTTGCGGAAGGCGTCAATATTGATCACCATGATCTGCAACTGATCGTTGACAGCGAAATCTCTAACATCAGACAGATTAGAGCTATCATAAATAAAATACTTGTAGGGAATGTTATTGTAGTGCTCCTTAAAGTGGCTTTCTGTTATCTGTAAACTTTTATATACACCTTCCTTGATCGGTATGGACGGAACAACTATAATGAATTTTGTGAATCCATATTGTCGGTTCATTTCCATAATAGTTCGCAGGTACACATAGGTTTTGCCTGTGCCGGTTTCCATTTCAACAGAAAAATCAAGATGCCTGATGTCCACTTCATTCGGCAGGGAAGGTTTCATGCCGTTGCGAAGCTGAATTTTCTGCGTGTTCTCCAAAATTTGGGCTTCGGTAAGTTGCAGCTTGTTGGCGTAGCCTTTCTGGTTAAAATCAAGTGTCTTTTGCTTAGCCAGGTATTCCGGAGAAAAAACAGTGAAATTGGACGTACAGACTTCCTGGCCCTGGAAAATATCCACTATGGCATTAATAGCTTCCTGCTGATAAGATAGTCCACTTTCAAATTTGATCTTCATGTTTTTCGCTGGATTTATTGTCGAAATTTACAGACTGATACGCCTGGTCAGGGTGATTGGGCATTTCGGGAATCGTATAAGTGATTTGGCCGCTTTGCCGTAAAGCTGTTACAAATCCCAAAAGGTATTTTTCGTTCCTATTGAGATAAACTGATAAGTCCTTGAGAGATACCGCCCGCCAGTTACAAAGCCGCAATATTGCCTGGTTCATTTTTTCCCTGTCCAGCACTTTTTTCCCAAGGTCGGCAATTATACCTTTTAGTTCTTCAGGCAACGGTTCCAACTGGTCAGATTTGCTCAGGGGGTGGTCAGGTTTGACCGCAGGGTGGTCAGGTTTGGTCAGGAGGTCGTCAGGTTTGACCAAGAGGTCGTCAGATAACGAGACAGGGTTGTCAGATTGGGCCCCAATTTCAGGATTATGAAATAGCAGGTCGGGAATATAATAGGTAGCCCGGCCTTTTCCTTTTTGAAGCAGGATACCCAGGTCTCTCAAATTTCGAAGCTCTCAATACTAGCTACTTTCTTAAGCTGGAAGCTTAGTTCGAAAAATGAATTAATGCTGACATAGGTGGCACAAATCAATACCTCTGAATTTTCAGTTAGTAAAGTTTTCAATTCATCAAATAAGCGAGTTGACTTGTTGTCTATTAGCTTCATTATAGCTTTGGTCTCCTGTTTAAATTTTTTAACGCCTCTTCAAAAGCTCCATATTTCACTGCTCCCGTTGTTTAGCTGCTATATTGGACTAAGCGTTCAAAACTAGCAAAAACCGCGACTATATGTGAGGAAATCATCAATGATTTGTGTTGATTTTCTCACTTCAAATGCACTTAGGGAATTACCATTGGCGACATCCGTCCCCCTGCTGTCCGCGAGATCAAATCGCCCTCCCAAGACACTAATTACATCTGTAAATCCTTCCAGACTCCTTCCGGTCAGCTCCGAAAAAAAAAGCGATATTTTTTTTGAAAGTAATTATCTAAAACCCATATCTTTGCCGTCCCAAAACGGGAATCAAATCTCCGGATTTGACCTCGTAAGGATCGGTAGTTCAGTTGGTTAGAATGCCGCCCTGTCACGGCGGAGGTCGCGGGTTCGAGTCCCGTCCGGTCCGCTTAAGTCAATCTCAAAACAAACTAAAAGCCTGCAAATCGTTGATATTGCAGGCTTTTTTGTTTTTGTACTTATCCAAATCACTCCTTTTCACTCCAAATTCCAGTGAGTGATTCAGTGAGTCATCGATTCACAAAAAATTTACTCACTGGAATGGCGTCAAGCCTTTGGTTATCAAGTTGTTCAATCTCTGAACATCTTGTTTCTTAGTAAATGCAAGTCGAAATTTGTTAACCAGTAAATCTATTGAGATGCTAGACAAAAGTTTCGGTTTGCTTTTCTATTTGAAAAAGCCCAGGAATTACGTGAAAGGTGATGTCCCTATCTACCTGCGAATAACCGTAGATGGCACTCCTAAAGAGCTATCAGTTAAGCGTAGCTGTGATCCTGCACGATGGAACCCGTCTGCTGGCAGAGCATCGGGTACAAAAGAGAATGTAAAGGCGTTAAACAGCTACCTGGATACTTATCAGGCCAGGGTCTTTGAAGCCAAGCGAAAGTTGGTTGAAGATCATCAACTGGTAACAGCTACCGCGATCAAAGACGTATTGATGGGCGCAGACCAGCGCGGAAAAATGATCATCAAAATATTTGAAGATTACAATGCGGATGAAAAATGTTAATTGGCATTGACTACTCAAAACCCACGTGGACAAAATACGACCGCACTAAGCGTTTCGCACAGGAATTCATCCGGTGGAAATACAAGTCAGATGATATTCATATCCGGCAATTAAATTTTGATTTTGTAAATCAGTTTGAACTATGGCTTAAGACCATCCGCAAATGCTGCCATAATACTTCCCTAAAATATATCAGCATCCTGAAGATGATCATTCTTTATTGTAAGGATAATCGATGGTTGGATCATGACCCCTTTGCCCGATTTGAAATGAAAAAAGAAGATGTGGAGCCTATATTTCTTACCAAAGAGGAAATTCAGACAATCGCCGATAAAGAAATCCGGAATGAAAGACTAAGCCGGGTAAGAGACGTATATGTTTTCTGCTGCTTCACCGGTTTGGCTTATGCAGATGTCGAAAAACTAAAAAGGACAGAAATATCCGTTGGAGTTGATGACCAGCTTTGGATATTCACTGACAGACTAAAGACAAAAATAAAGTCAAGGATCCCCCTGTTACCAGTTTCATTGGGTATTATCAAGAAATATAAAGATGATCCTGCCTGTATAAATGCAAATAAAGTACTTCCGGTGTTAAGCAACCAAAAATACAATGCATACTTAAAGGAAATTGCTGACATCTGCGATATTTCAAAAACGCTGACCACCCATACGGCCCGACACACATTCGGAACTACCGTTACATTAGGTAATGGGGTTCCTATAGAATCTGTAAGCAAAATGTTAGGGCATAAAAAGATATCTACGACCCAACACTATGCGCGGGTACTCGATATAAAAGTCGGTGAGGATATGCGAAAACTCAAAGACAGGTTGAATTCTGCATCATAAATCCAGCTATATGAAAAATCTAAAAGAAAAGCAGCAGCCTTTACGATTCAATCAAATTGATAATTGAAGAATCCAAGGCTCAAATAGTACGGAAAGGTAAACACCACTATCATTTTGACCTATTATGAAATAGGAAGAATGATAGTGGAGCATGAACAGAGCGGAAAATCAAGAGCCGAATATGCAGACCAAACCCTTAAGCAGTTAAGTGTCGATTTGACCAGGGATTTTGGAAAAGGGTTCTCACATCGCAACCTTGAATACTTCAGGAAATTCTACCTAATCTATAGCAATCGAATTTCGCAAACACCGTCTGCGAAATCTACCGAATCAAGAAGCACCAAAACAGCTAAAGCCAGTGACCATATTTCGCAAACACTGTCTGCGTTTTCCCAAAGCTTTGCTTTAAGCTGGTCACATTATATCCTATTGAGGAAAATCGACGATGTGGAAAAACAAAGATTTTATGAAATCGAGTCAGAAAAGAACAACTGGTCGGGGATAAAATAAAAGTCGTATCGTGGGGCAGCTTAATATTGGATAAGCCCAGAAAAATAGTATATTTGTTCACATTATTTACGTGTTCACGTTTCGTGTACATTATTAAAATATGAACAAATGGAAGAAAACATTATATATGCAGCACTTCAGAATTTTGAAAATCAAGCTAATGTAAAATGGGATTGGAAGCCTGCGCACATTCCTGAACTGGACGGGAGACTTATCCTGACCTTCGAGGGGCATAAACTGACTTTTAACGTTGAAGTAAAAACCGAGCTTCGTCATCACCAGCTGCCTGACCTGCAACACTTGGCCAAAAGACATGCCCCCCTTATGATCGTAGCATACCGTATTTTTCCGAAAATAAAGGAAGAATTGCGGCACCTGAACATCGCTTACCTTGAAGCCAATGGTAATATTTTCTTTAAAGAAAAAGGAACCTATATCTGCATCGATACCCAGCCGCCACTTCCCAGAATCAACACTGATCGTAACCGCGCCTTTACAAAGACAGGCCTGCGAGTAGTATTCCAGTTTTTGCTGGCCGAAGAATTCATCAACCTGCCTTACCGGGAAATAGCGGAAAGACTAGCAGTCGGACTTGGTAACATCAATTACGTGATGACAGGTTTAAAGGATATGGGATTTATTGTACAACTGGATAAAAAAAGGTACAAGATGCAGAACAAAAAAAGCTATTGGATAAATGGATAACGGCTTACAAAGAGAAACTTCAACCCGACCTGCTGATAGGCAGGTTCGATTTTGTCGACAAAAATGATTATTTGCGATGGAAAGACATACCAATTATACTCAATAAAACAAGATGGGGCGGAGAACCGGCGGCTAATATATTGACTGACTATCTTCAGCCTGGAAAGTTCACAATATACACAGCAGAGACCCGCTTGGAGATGATCAAAAAGTACAAGCTGTTCCCAGAAGACAATGGACCGGTAACTGTCTACCGAAAATTCTGGGAGGATGTTCCTGGCTATGAAACAACTGTCCCGCCAATACTGGTTTACGCTGACTTGGTAAGCGAAGGTGACAGGAGGTTAACAGAAACCGCAGAAAAAAGTTTACGATGAGTACTTACAAAATAAATTATGATCAAATCAGGCAAAACCCGTTGATCTCTTTACTGCTGACAGATCTGGAAGAAGGGTTCGCCAAATTCGGGTTAGATTACTATCTCGTCGGTGCTACTGCCCGCGATGTGTGGATAAGCGGCATTCATTTAAAAAGACCCGGGAGGGCCACCAAAGATGTTGACTTTGCCGTCCTCATAAATGATAAAGGTGTCTATGAACAATTAAAAGCCTATCTCGTCAAAGAAAAAGGCTTTCAGCCATCAGCAGAAAATGCATTCGTGCTGATCTATAAAGAAAGGATGCAGGTAGATCTGCTTCCCTTCGGAGCTATTGAAGATGAAGACCGCAAAGTTACTGTGGAAGGAACAGGTTATACCACCGTCCATGTACCAGGCTTTGCTGAAATCTATTTCGCCGGCCTGCCAGAAATGAACCTGGAAGGAAAACACCAGTTCAAATTTTGTACACTACCAGGAATTGTTATTCTCAAACTACTGGCTTGGAACGACCGGCCGGAAAAGCGCAGAGATGATATCCTTGATATCAGCGACATTCTCCATCACTATTTTTCCATGCAGGATAACGAAATCTGGGAAAATCATTTCGATCTTTTTACAGGTGACAACACTGACCTGTTGCATGTGGCAGCCAGGGTAATGGGAAGAGAAATGCGAAAAATCGTTATTAAAGATGATGCCTTGTTTCAGCTTATAGATGGAATTTTGGAACGTAATAGCGCCAATGTAGATTATAGTGACATTGGTGCGATTATGACAGCATACTTCAACAATACTGTACAGGAAAATATGACGATGATTTCAGAAATCCGGAAAGGATTGCTTGATCAATAATTCACCGTTAGAAGATATTTCCGGCGGTAGGATGGCTCCATTTATTATACCTTATTATACCCTTGACGGTTCGTATTTCCTTTACACAAATTGAATAGTATCGCTATTGATATTTGAATTGAAATTGCCTAATTTCGTTTCCGATTTGCAGTTACTAAAATAGTTGAAGAATAGTGAGTGATTCAGTGAGTACAATTTCGATAAAGTTTGTAAGAAATTGATTTAGAATAATATTAATGGATAGGTTCGATAACCGTCCGGTCCGCAAAAGCTCCTTAAAAAGGAGCTTTTCTTTTTTAGATCCCCCACCATCTCCCATCCACCATCTCCCATCCTCCATCTCCCATCCACCATCCTCCATCCTCCATCCTCCATCCCATCCACCATCCTCCATCCTCCATCCACCATCTCCCATCCACCATCCACCATCCACCATCCTCCATCCTCCATCTCCCATCCCCCATCCGCCGTCTCCCCCTTTTCTCTATTTTTACGGAATGCTCAGCACCCTCACCCTCCATTGCGGAATACCCAATTGCAAAATCCATTACGAATACCAGTTTTCTGATGCTGTATCAGGACTGATGGCGCATTGGTATAGCCACTCTTCAGATAATATACCGGCCAAAGTGTTTTTGGCAGACTTTCCAAATGTCGGAAACTCGTATATAATTGAATTATGCTTTCCCGTAAAACTCAACCTTTCCACTCCCTTCTGGGCGCTCTACATGAACCCAACTGCTGCAACCGAAGGGCTCGATTCTGAAGCTGGTATTCAATCCCTGCGGTTTTGTTTGTGCAAAGCTAAAAGCATCATTTCGCAAAATGAGAAAGATGCGCGGCTGGAAGTGGAAGTATCGGAGGTGAAAAGCCTGACCAGCCTGATCGGTTCTGCGCCCGGCACGGCGGCGCGTGTGCCCGATATTATTAAAGACACCGCCGCAGGCTACGGTAGCATTGAGCATTTTGAAAACTATTGCCTGGTGCGGGTCGATTTTCAGGGGGATTGCGGCACGCAATCCATTTTTTGGAAAAACAATGGAAGGAGTTACCTCGTAGCAGAAAATGACTGGGACTTCCATCGTGATACCTGGGAACTCCTCAACGAGCCGCTCAGTAGAGAACAGGAACTTACTTTAGGAATCAGTCATTCACCACAACGCTAAAACCTTACTATATGGCGACACCCAACCTCTTACGAATGGACAATGTTGGCATCGTAGTGGAATCGCTCGATACAGCGATTGATTTCTTTACAGAACTGGGTCTCACACTCCAGGGACGTATGACAATTGAAGGCGAATGGTCGGGCCAGGTGACGGGACTCGCCAATCAACGCGTTGAAATTGCAATGGCCGATGTCGTCAACTACCAAAACATCTACCGGCTTTGTTATATACGTGGGCCTGAAGGTATACTCATCGGTCTCGCAGAACAGATCGGGGAAGACAGTATGGGGTCCGGCGTTTCCGACAGTTAATAAAGAAGTTCAAACAGTTGATACTGTTTCCTCATCGAAAACGAATCGTTTTTTTTTAAATTTTGCCCGGCGACATTTTGAAGCTGATTCACCGTCTACTTAAAACCACATTAAACGATGCCTCAATCCATCATCCCCTACTCGCCCGAATTACGCCCACAAATCCTGGACGTTTGGGAACGATCCGTGCTGGCAACGCACAACTTTTTAAAGCCAGCGGATTTTGCTGAAATCAAAAAGCTCGTAGCAACGATTGATTTCAGTGCGTTTCAGGTTTATTGCTTAATGGAAGAAAATATAGTACTCGGTTTTGTAGGCGTGGCCAATCAAAAAATAGAAATGCTTTTTCTCGATCCCGCCAGTATGGGGAAAGGGCTTGGAAAAAAGTTGCTGCATTTTGCAATTGAAGCATTGAAGGCTGATAAACTCGATGTAAATGAACAAAACAACAAAGCACTTTCTTTCTACCTGAAAAATGGTTTTCAGATTATAGAACGAACGGAGAAAGATGACCAGGGACGAGATTATCCCCTGCTTCGTATGAAACGATAATGCTGTTGTTATATAAAAACAACCCCATGAGTAAAATAATTGCTGCTATCAACCTCACACTCGACGGTTATTGCGATCACGACGTAGTTATCGCCGGAAAGGAAATCCATGATCATTATGCAGATTTGGTTCGCAATGCCGACACGTTGCTGTATGGCCGTACCACTTATCACCTGATGGAATACTGGAGACCGTTCATCAATCAGCCATCAGGAGTGGAAAGACATGGACAACTTTGCCAAAGCGATTAATCAGACTCCTAAAATTGTTTTCTCCCATACACTTAAAAATGTGGACTGGGCCAGTGCAAGTCTTGCAACTAAATCGCTGGAAGAAACAGTGCACGATTTTATACAGGATGGCCGCAACGACAGGGAGGTTTTTGTCTGTAGTCCTTCCTTGATAGCACAACTCACCGGTCTTCACTTAATCGACGAATTTCAACTCTGCATTCATCCGGTGATTGCGGGCCACGGATTGCCCTTATTTAAAAACATTACGGAAAAAATCACACTGAAACTGGTAAACACCAAAATTCTTGCTGGCGCTGTAATACATTATTGCCAGCCATTGCATGAAATACCAGTGTAATCATATATTGAAAATGAGTTGAGAAAACTTGAAAAATAATTTTTTAGCAGGGCCTTTAAAAAGGCCCTGCTAAAAAATGTTTTTTGTGGACATACTTCAATGATAGCTTAAAACTTGTGATGCGAAGTTTTTACGCTATCGTTTGAACTTTTGATTCACTTATCGTCCCTTGAGAGAGAATAGGGAACATCATTGTCGCCGGTGCCTCTTGTTTTTTCGGGGGGTGGCACTCATGCTGAACTGAAGTTTCATCCCTTTCAAAATTTCTGAGTGACTGATCCAGTTTTTAGCATGAAGGCGGTCATTTACTTTCAGCGATTTTACATATCGTTTGTCGCTTGCATTGTCAGGCGCAGCGATCTGCAACTGTTTTCCGTTCTCCAACGTAACCGTCACTTTTTTAAACAATGGTGAGCCCAGTACATATTGATCCGTACCGGGGCATACAGGATAAAAACCTAAGGCAGAGAAAGACATACCAGGCAGATGTTTGCCCATTGTCTTCATCACCACAATAACCGTCAGGAGCTGAGGTGTACAGTTTATCCATTACTTCACGTGCCCAGTATTGTGTTTTCCAGGGTTCGCCGCCGTAGTTATAGAGATAAATCATGTGTTGAATGGGTTGGTTGCCGTGGGCATATTGTCCCATGTTCATGATCTGCATTTCGCGAATCTCGTGAATCACGCCGCCATAATAAGTATCGTCAAATAATGGTGGCATCACAAATACTGAATCGAGCATGGTAATAAAATCTTTTTTACCACCCATCAAATCAATCAACCCCTGGATGTCGTGAAAAACACTCCAGCTATAGTGCCAGCTATTGCCTTCCGTAAATGCATCACCCCATTTCAATGGATTAAAGGGCTCCTGGAACTTCCCATCTTTATTTTTTCCACGCATCAATTTATGTTGCGGGTCAAAAAGATTTTTATAGTTCAGGCTACGCTTTTTATAAAGTGCAATTTCTTCTGCGGGGCGATTAAGTGCTTTCGCTAATTGATAGATCGTGAAATCGTCGTAAGCATACTCGAGTGTACGCGCGGCATTTTCATTGATCTTTACATCGTAGGGAACATATCCGAGTTCATTATAATATTGCACACCTTTACGTCCCACTGCAGTCATCGGACCTTCGTTGTTGGCGCCGTGTTGTAATGCTTCATACAGTTTATTGATATCATAACCCCGCAATCCTTTAATGTATGCATCAGCAACCACGGAAGCAGAATTATTACCAACCATGATATCTGCAAAACCGGGGCTGCTCCATTCGGGAAGGAAGCCGCCTTCTTTGAAATCATTGATGAGGCCTTCCTGCATTTCTTTATTGATGGAAGGGTAAACGAGATTCAGAAAAGGATACAGTGCGCGAAACGTATCCCAGAAGCCAGTACCGGCAAACATATATCCGGGAAGAACTTTTCCATTGTAAGGACTCCAGTGCATGATGTTGCCCGCAGCATCAATTTCATACAATTTGTTTGGAAAAAACACCATTCTGTAAAGACATGAGTAAAATGTGCGAAGCTGGTCGATATTATCACTCTCCACCTGCAGTCGTCCCAGGGTTTTATTCCAGACATCGCGACCTTTTTTGTTTTACCTGCTCGAAATTATCACTGCCCAACTCCCGAAGGTTGATGGCTGCCTGTTCTGCGCTGATAAAAGAAGATGCCACGCGTGCGTGAACCTGTTGCCCTCTTGTCTGGATAGAGAATCCTACAATGGCGCCACTGTTTTTATCATTCGATAAACTCAAATCATTTCGAAGCAATTCATTTTCTGTCCAGCAACCAGCGCTTGTGAAAGGCTGATCGAATTGAATGATAAAATAATTTTTGAAATTCTTGAGATTACCACGACTGTATTTAGTAGAATATCCAACGATTTGTTGTTTCTCCGGAATGATCTGTACAAACGATTCTTTATCGAAAGCATCGATCACCACAAAGGCGCTATCTGTTTGAGGAAATGTAAATCGGAAGATGGCTGCTCTTTCGGTTGGAGCGATTTCCGTGGTAACGTCATGATCGGCGAGATAGACGCTATAATAATAAGGTTTCGCAACTTCTGTTTTATGTGAAAACCAGCTTGCACGTTTTTCCTGCTCTGCAACTCCTTTGCCGGTTACGGGCATTAGTGAGAACATACCGTAATCATTCATCCACGGTGAAGGCTGGTGGGTTTGTTTAAATCCCCTGATTTTCTCTGCTGAATACGTGTATTGCCAGCCGTCGCCATTCTTCCCGGTTTGTGGTGTCCAGATATTCATGCCCCAGGGCAACCCGATTGCGGGGTATGTGTTTCCATTGGAGAGGCTGTATTTCGAGTCGGTACCCATGAGGATATTGACATAATCAACAGGTTCAAATGTTTTTTTCTGCGCCCATGAACCCTGGATAGAAATTATTGTGACTAAAGCGACGAGAGACTTTTTAAACATATGCGAGGATTAAAATATAGCAAAACTGCTCAAAGTTAGTGTTTGTGCGTTTGACCGTACGAAAGGGCTAATGTACGACCTGAAAACTTGCTGAAGATAAAATACCGGATTGATTGGTTAAAAGCAAGTACTCCCCTTCCAGCCGCACTTTCTACCTTGGACTTTCAATACCGATAGAGGATCTGTATTTGTTCCGGATCAAAATTGCTATTGATTATTCAAAATCAACGATGGAAACAAAAGATAAAGTTGCATTGATTACAGGCGGCACGCATGGCATTGGCCGCGAAATTGCCTTGTTATTGGCGCAGGGAGGGGCACACATCGCTGTTATTGCACGAAACCCACCCAATGAGGAAACAAAAGAAAGTATAAAACGACTGGGTGTTCGCTTTCTTGCAGTGCAGGCCGATTTGCATACTTCAGCATCCTGCGAAAATGCTGTAGCTGCGGTACTGCAGGAAATGGGATCAATCGATATCTTTATCCATTGTGCGGGTGGGGCTGCACCGGGCAGCCTGCTTGAAGTGAATAGTGACACCTGGCACCATGCATTCGATATCCATATTCATGCGCTCTTTAATATCAGCAGAGCAGTAGTGCCAGGCATGAAAGAAAAACAAGAAGGCAATATTGTAATAATATCGTCTGCCGCTGGAATTCGCGGTGTGCGAAATGCAATCGCTTACTCTGTGGTGAAAGGAGCACTGCCACAAATGTGTAGATCAATGGCGTTGGAGTTGTCGGCTGATAATATAAAAGTTAATTGTATTTCACCAGGCGTCATACGTACACGGTTCCAGGACTATTTGAGTGAAGAACAGGCGCAAAACAACATTAATAATCGTATCCCGTTGCGCCGTGAAGGAACAGGAAAAGATGTGGCTGAAGCAGCACTGATGCTTATTAAAAACAATTTTATAACCGGCGAAAAAAAAATGCATACACCTGTGAGAGGTAAGTATGTCCGCCGTACGCAAGTGGTTCCTGGCTATGCATACCCTGGTAAAAATCGAAATAAGTGTGTGAGGCAGGTGCAACGATTACATTGTACCCATCGGCCGTAACGCCAGGTGTTTCATTTACATTTTTATATATCATTGGAATCACACCCTCTGGTGTTTTGCTACGCTCTTTCCAAACAATCATATTTTTATTAAGCCCTTTTACTATTGCGTGTACACGTGCCATAAAATAAGTTTCCAGTTGTTCTTCATTTTTCAATCCTTCATCTTTAATCTTACGCTGGCAATCGGCACATTGTTTCCAGTTTGTTTTTGTTACTTCATCGCCCCCCACATGGATGTAGGGTGCCGGAAAAATTGCAGCCACTTCTGTCAAAACATCTTTTATAAATTCATAGGTGCTTTCTTTCCCTGCACACAGTATATTCAGGAATGGCGGTTGTACGCCTCCATTTGGAACTATCACTTCTTTTCCAGTACATGACAGAAACGGATATGAAGCCACCGAACTGGTAGTATGGCCGGGCATCTCCACTTCGGGAATAACAGTTATGCCGCGATCGCGCGCATATGCCACCAACTCTTTCATTTGTTGTTGTGTATAATATCCGCCGTAGTTAGGGAATTGCCCTGTCTCATTAGGCACTACTTCGTTCCAGGTAAGCAGGCGCGTTTCAGCGCGATAAGCACCTATTTCTGTTAAGCGTGGCCGGCTTTTAATTTCCATTCTCCAGCCCTGGTCATCAATCGCGTGAAAATGCAGCGTATTGATTTTATGTTCTGCCAAACGATCTACTACCTGTTTTACATAATCCATCGAAAAAAAAATGTCGCGATAAATCAAGCATTAACCCGCGGTAAGCAAAACGAGGTCCATCTTCTATTTCGGCAGCCGGGACAGACCAGGCTGTTTTTGAGACAATCGTCTTACTGAAAATTTGCGGCGGCAATAATTGTTTCAACGTTTGTACGCCATATAAGAAACCATTATAATCGGCAGCAGATACTACAACACGATCAGGATTTATTGAAAGCTGATAGTGTTCCGACTTCAGCGATTTATCTGTTCTAAATAAAATATAATTGGTTGACGGTGCTTTACTCACCTGTTGCAGTTGAATGTTTGCTGCCAGTTTCAGATCCTGGATGAAAAAACCTGCAATCTTCCGCGTGTCGCCATTCGAAGTGACGAGTTTCGTTCTGGCATCAATCACAAAATCGCCAACACCCCATTCAATATTTTTAGGTGCTGGAATAATAATATTCGCTGTGTTTGATTTTTGCCCGATGGCCTTTAAACCAGTCGCTAGAATCAGAATTGTAAAAAATACTAAATACCTCATAATTGTTAATTTGATCCCGTTTAAATTCAGTTTTAACGTAAAGCGGCTGAGTCGGGGGATTTTCCCTGAGCTGCAGCCGCTTACTTATTACTACTACTACAATGAAAAAGGACGCTACTTTATTATTTAGTCTGATGTACTTTAAAACATCACCAGCACTCCCTTAGTAATTAGGATTCTGAGTCAACTGCGGGTTTATGGTCAACTCGTTAGTTGGGAGTGGTTTCAGGTAATGTTTCAATGGATCGAACTGCCATCCATTATCAGATGGAAAAATTGTAGATTTTAAAACGCATATAACCGGAGAGCTTTTTCAATTACTGGCGACCTATAGTATCCTAAAAAGCAGCATTTCTATTCTCGAAAAAGGAACTGTGATGGAAGGAGACAAAAAATCGGTGTTTCAAAAAGGCGTCCGGTATGCTTTAAAAAACAACCTGCTACACAGTGTGTTTTCCACAAGAACAAATGTATTACTCCATGGACTGGAGAAGGAAGCAAACTACTTTTACCTGAGTGGCTTATTGATTGGATACGAACTCCGCTCATTGTGCACGAACCCTGATGAGGCATTGTTACTTTGTTGCGGCAACAACATTTATCCGTATTATATCGAGGCAATTGAGATTTCAGGACTGCGAGAACGTACCACCACCGTTCCCGCTGACGTTATGGAATTGAGTTACATTTTCGGTCAGCTGGTGTGGACAATTTAATCATATTCACTTCTCAGAATTTTGCCTGCGGGAATTTTTCCTACTTGCATAACGCGAAGATTTTGGTGTATGATTCCTGGATTTCTTTCGCTTTATTTCCGGCTGCACTTTGGAAAGTGGCTCCCTTCCGGCAGCGCTTAGAATCTGATTCGCAGAAATGGAACTGCACAGGTATTTTTCAATATGAGTTAAAGTGCTGTCGGCGCCTTTCTGCGGGGTAAACGATGGGTCATATACTTTTTTGTCAGGATCATAACCGTTTCCACTAATCGATTCTATCAAATCACGAATGACGATGGTCTCGTACCCATAACGAATCATGGGTATTACTGAAAAAGAGCGTGTCCACGTTACACACATATTGGAAGCTTCACCAACATAGAGTAAGGTTTTTATACCATTCGCTTTGCAAAATGCATTGATCTCGTCGGCTCTGTCGGAAATCAGGTCTTCGTCTTTTATAATTAACGCATCATGCTGGCGTGTCCAGGTAGACGATTCTTTACAGGTTCGATCTGCGCTGCATTCACAACCTCCGGTTCGACCCCATGGAAGTGGCGGTGGATTGAAATCGTTTACCTCGAGTGGTGCCGGAATCTGCGATTGCTTCATGCGCTGTCGCTGGGGATATGCTTCGTAGAACTTTGTAGTTTCTGAATGTGCGAATATTATTTTAATTCCCAGGGCACGCGCTGCATCAAACGTTTTATTCATTTTAGGAATAAGGCCTTCTGCCTTTTTATTCATAGAGGCACACCAGTGTTTGTCCCACATATCAACGACTACGATTGCCATATTGCTGGCATTGTAAATTTCTGTTCTGGAGAATAGTTGATTCGAAGAATCACGCCATTGTTGGGTAAGGTATAACTGACTTATATTATTTACTGTATTTTTTTGCTGCGCAAATGCTTCCGTAACTATGAAATTCAGCAATACAACAACGGCAAAAAGTTTTAGCATAATTCTAATGATTGAGTAAATTGAAATACTGTGATCGATTCGGGCATGGGCTCTATGCAAAAGTGCCAATTGTCGCGAATAAAGTCTCCTGAATATTACCCAGTTTTTAAGGATACCGGGAGAAAAAACAGATTTGCTGCTTTTTTCCATTGCACTATCGATATTCTGTCGCATCCACCCGCCGGGTTTGACGCTATTAGGGGCCTTTTGGTGGGGAAAACTGTTGCAACTTTGTTTTCATAAAAACAACGCATATGAAAAATGAAATTGGCACCTGTCTGTGGTTTAATGGACAGGCAAAAGATGCCGCAACGTATTATTGCTCGGTATTTAAAGATTCACGCATCACGCAGGAAAACCCGATGGTTGTTGCATTTGAACTAAATGGGCGTCCATTCATTGCGCTAAACGGAGGCCCTGAGTTTAGTTTTAATGAATCTATCTCTTTTGTTATTAATTGCGATACGCAGGAAGAAATCGATTACTACTGGAATAAACTAACTGGCGATGGAGGTTCAGAAAGTATGTGTGGCTGGCTGAAAGATAAATATGGTGTTTCGTGGCAGGTGGTTCCATCAAAATTAGGCAGTTGGATAAGCGATCCTGTTAAAGGGCCGGAAGTAACGCAGCGGATGTTTAAGATGAAAAAGCTCGTGATAAAGGAATTAGTTAATGAAGCTTAAGGCGTGAGAAACGGCAAACGGCAAACGGCAAACGTCCGTTGATTCAACTCCACAAGAAGTATTTTTTAAACGGCCATTGGGCCGTTTAAAAAAATTTGGCGTCTCACGCTTCACGTTCAACATGGTCTCCCCGGTTCTCCCCTGCCAGTCTCTCCAGCAGTTTATTGTTCCGCTCCAGTTGTTCGTAATAGCGCTTTTTCCAGTAGTCGCGTTGGCGAACCAGTTCGCGTGGGTTTCTGGTTTCTTCATTAAATGATTCGCTGGGATCTTCGATGGAATAGCGGCGCATTTCGGGGAGGTCTTCAGCGAAATTGTGATAGATGGCCTTCCCATATCGTTCGAGTATATCGTATGAAAGGTCGGCCTGCCTGATATGTTTATAGTAAGTTGACCGGCAATAGCGCGCACGCTTCGCAGCATCCGTACGTGTATACCTCGAGTTCTGAACCGCAATGGCTAAAAGTAGCCCCCGATGTTGCTTTTTTTGCTTCCCAATCATGCTTTACAAAGCAACCAAAACTCATGTCTAAAAAAGTAGACAAATTTGAGCCTTTATGGACAGTTTTTAGTACACTTTTGTGTAAAATGACAGGGTTCGTCCGAGAAATGGAATTTGAAACGGCCGGTCAGCCCCCCCATCCCCCATCCAACATCCACCATCCACCATCCCACATTTCGTCCCTTCGGGACTCAAAATAATGAGAGATTCTGTTGCTACAGATATTCCGTCCCTTCGGGACGGTCGGACATCGACTATGCCCCCTTTGGGGGGTGGGGGGCTCGGACATCGATCATCGATTAAGCCCCCCTTTGGGGGGTTGGGGGGCTCGGACATCGATCATCGATTAAGCCCCCCTTTGGGGGGTTGGGGGGGGCTCGATCATCGATTAAGCCCCCCTTTGGGGGGTTGGGGGGCTCGGACATCGATCATCGATTAAGCCCCCTTTGGGGGGGTTGGGGGGGGCTCGATCATCGATTAAGCCCCCCTTTGGGGGGTTGGGGGGCTCGATCATCGCTCACCCTTATCTTTGCGTTATGCTAAAAATTGGTGTATTCGGGGTGGGCCACCTGGGCAAATTTCACCTCAACAACTGGAAAGAGATTTCGGGCATCGAACTGGTGGGTTTTTATGACCCTTCCGACGAAATAGCAAATGAAGTAATTCAGAAATATCAACTTACCCGCTATACCGATCCCGCTGAACTAATGGATGCTGTGGACGCTGTCGACATTGTAGCTCCAACCACCCATCATTTCCATCTCTGCGAAAAAGCGATCAAAAAGGGGAAGCACGTATTCGTTGAAAAACCCCTTGCCAATACCATGGAAGAAGCACGCCAACTCGTGAAGCTGACCAACGAGTCGGGAGTAAAATTCCAGGTGGGACATGTGGAGCGTTTCAACCCTGCATTCCAGGCGGTAAAACACCTCGACCTGCAACCCCATTTTATTGAAGTGCATCGGCTGGCACAATTCAATCCGCGCGGCACCGAAGTAAGTGTGATCCTCGACCTGATGATCCACGATATCGATATCATACTTAGTGTCGTGAAAAGCGATGTGAGAACAATCTCAGCAAGCGGTGTGGGCGTACTAACAGAAACACCCGACATTGCCAACGTACGCATTGAATTCAACAATGGATGTGTTGCCAACCTCACCAGCAGCCGTATCTCCATGAAAAAAATGCGTAAGATCCGTTTGTTTCAAAAGGATGCTTATATCGGTATCGACTTCCTGGAAAAGAAAGCTGAAATCATTAAGCTGAAAGAAGAAGGCGATACGAATGTTTTTGCTTTCGATATTGAAACAAACTCCGGTACAAAAACCATCGCAGTTGCCAATCCTCCGGTGCCTGAAGTAAATGCGATTAAAGAAGAACTCACTGCTTTCCGCGATTCAATTCTGAATAATACACGCACCGTTGTTTCCGAACATGATGGACTTATGGCAATGGATGTAGCACACCAGATACTGGAAAAGATCGGAAAAAATGTGATCTCGCACGGATGAACAAAAACAGGCAAATAGCAATAGGCTGGTATGCGGCAGGCGATTATCTGATGGCGGCCCTTTCGTGGTGGCTGGTTTCATTGCTCCGGGAAGACTGGCTCAATAAGGATGTGCAGTTGGCATATCCTCTTGCAACATTTCTCTTTGTACCCGCCGCATGGTTGATCGTTTATGCACTTGCAGGTACTTACCAGTCACTGTATAAGAAATCGCGCATAGCAGAATTTTTCGTCACACTCGTATCTGTATTCATCGGCAGCCTTCTTGCCTTGCTATTTGTATTTCTTGGCGATGATGATTTAAATGTAAAGTATGCAGCCAAAGCTGCTGCAACACTTTTTGGTATCCAGTTTGTCCTTACATTTTTTGGACGATGGCTTCTGCTCAATATGGTAAAATGGCAAATGCTTACGGGGCGTGTCACTTTCCCTACTCTCTTGATTTCTTCTACAGGAACAGCCGCTGGCGTTCAACTTAAAACACAACGGCAACTTGCTGATGGCGGTTATCATTATGTGGGATATATTGGTGTTGACGACGTTGATGTTCCTAACAACATCCCTGCTTTACAGCACCTGGGTGCGCTGAACGAGCTGGAAGACATCATCGACCAACAAAAAATTAAACTCGTAGTACTTGCACTTGCCAAACAGGAAACAGGTACTACCGAAAGTATTATCAATCGTCTGGCAGAAAAAGACGTCGAAGTAAAGCTTTTACCGGATACGCTCGACATTTTATCGGGATCCGTAAAAACCATCAACGTACTTGGTGCGCCGCTTATCGACCTGCGCACACATGTGATCCCTGCCTGGCAGGAGCCAGTAAAACGCCTGCTCGATGTAATCTGCGCCCTTTTCGGGTTAATCATCCTGAGTCCCTTACTTATCTACGTGCTGATCCGCGTACGTGTTTCATCACCCGGGCCCATTTTTTATATACAGGAAAGAATTGGCTACAAAGGCAAACCGTTTCGATTGATCAAATTCAGGTCGATGGTGCAAAACGCTGAAGCCAGTGGTCCGGCGCTTTCTTCCGACCATGATCCACGGATTACACCCTGGGGAAAAGTGATGCGAAAATGGCGGTTGGATGAGTTGCCTCAGTTTGTGAATATTCTCATGGGCGATATGAGCATGGTGGGCCCTCGTCCCGAACGCAAACATTATATCGACCAGATCATTCCCCGTTTTCCTTCGTACAAATACCTGCAGAAAGTAAAACCCGGCATCACGAGTTGGGGAATGGTGCAATATGGCTATGCTGAAAATGTGGACGCGATGATTGAACGCAGCAAGTTCGACCTGGTTTATATTGAGAACGTCTCATTGGCACTCGATTTCAAAATTCTCCTGCATACGATCCGCATCATCTGGAAGGGAAAAGGGAAATAAATAAAGCTTGCCGATGCCGATTTTGGTATCTATTTTTGGTACATGTTCCTATTGAAAAAAAGAGCCATTTCTGCCTGCCGGTTATTTGTTGCCTTTTATGGGTTACGAGCTACTCTCAATCGAGCTACTGGCAGCAAAAACTCAATTATACAATTGACGTTTCGCTAGACGATAATCTACATACGCTGGATGGTTTCATGAAACTGGAATATGAAAACCATTCTCCCGACACATTACATTACATCTGGTTCCATATCTGGCCCAATGCATACAAGAATGATAAAACAGCACTGAGTGATCAACTGCTGGAGAATGGTAATACCGATTTCTATTTTTCAGAGGAAGACCAGAAAGGTTATATCAATCGACTGGATTTTAAAGTAAACGGCATTACTGCAGATATTGAAGATCATCCTTCACATATCGATATCATCAGATTAATACCACCTCAGCCTTTTGGCGCCGGGAAGCAAAGTCGACATCACTACTCCTTTCCATGTACAATTGCCTGCCATCTTCTCCCGCTCTGGACATGATGGCCAGCATTACCAGGTGGCACAATGGTATCCCAAACCTGCAGTGTACGACCGCAATGGATGGCATGAAATGCCTTATCTCGACCAGGGAGAGTTTTATGCAGAATTTGCAGATTACGACGTACGCATTACACTCCCTTCCAATTATGTGGTTGCTTCCTCCGGTAACCTGCACGATGAGAACGAAAAACAGTGGTTAAGTACCCGTAAGAACTTTACGTGGACGCCTTCCGAAACGAAAGTGAAAACAAAAGCTGGCGCCATCAAACGCGTAATAGAAAAGTTTCCTGCTTCAGCTTCGCAACAAAAAACACTTCACTATACGATCAACAATGCACATGATTTTGCATGGTTTGCTGATAAAAGATTTCGCGTAGCGCAGGAATCACTCACACTGCCATCGGGAAAGACCATTCCGATTTCAGTGTTTTATTTGCCCGACCAGGCCCGCAACTGGGAGAAAGTAGCCACCTATGCAAAACAGGGAATTGAGGCCCGCTCACGCTGGATTGGTGAATATCCTTATGATCAGTTTTTCAGTAGTGCAATCGTCTGTATCCACGGGTGGAGGAATGGAATATCCTGCTATCACACTTTATTTCACCAGAAGCAAATGACAGGCTCCTGCATTATGTGGTGGCACATGAAGCCGGACACAATTGGTTTCAGGCGGCGCTTGGCACCAATGAAAGGGCAAAGCCCTGGCTCGATGAAGGCCTAAATTCTTGTTACGACAACCGTTATAGCAAGCTGGTAAACGGTGCCGAAGGTGATCTTCAAATCATGAAAGCGCCTGTAACCATTCAGGAAGCAACAGAATTACTGGGAGAGAATGCCGCTTCTGTAAGAAGCGATCAACCGGTCAATTTATCCGCCGATAAATACTCCCAGATGAATTATAATATCATCGTTTACGGGAAAACAGCGAAATGGTTTGGCGATATTGCAAACGACATCGGACAGGAAAAGTTTGACGCGGCTATTCAGAACTACTATCGTTTGTGGAAGTTCCGCCATCCCGACGAGCAGGATTTAAAGAAAATACTCGAAGAAGCCGCCGGAAAAAATCTTGATCATCATTTTGCAAAGCTTAGCGAAACCGGACCAGACCCGGACCAGGTAAGAAAAGGAACCCGCGTAGCCTTCCCTTTCAGTAGAAAAAATATTCGGGAGACATTGTCGGGAAAAGCATCACATGCCATGATGATCAGTCCCGCAGTTGGTTACAACATGTACGACAAATTCATGGTGGGCGCCTTTTTTACAAATATCACGTTGCCAATACCACGTTTTTTCAATACCTGGTGGCGCCGATGTATGCCACAGGTACCAAAGACATGGTCGGTCATGCAATGTTGAACTACAGCATCTATCAGAGAATAAAAAATTACATCGTGTTGACTTTGGCCTGGGTGCCGCAAAATTTGGCATCTATGGCTTCACTGCAACGGATGGAACGGATTTGCAATTTGGAATGACGAAACTTGCGCCGCGTGTTCGGTTTACGTTGCGTGAAAAATCTGCAAGAAGCACAAGGGAACGATATGTTCAGTTTAAGACTTACTTCCTGCAGGAAGAAGGGTTAAGTTTTTCGCGTGATTCAATTTTCCAGGGAAATGATACCATCATAGTCGACAACTTTGGCACGCGTGCAGAAAATCGTACATTAAATCAGTTGAAGCTGGTGTGGGAAGATTTCCGTGCCTTATATCCTTATCGGGCAGAATTGAAAGTAGAACAGGGAAAATCATTTGTACGCGCAGCATTTACCGGCAACTACTTTTTCAACTATGCAAAAAGGTGGTGGACTACGTGCAAGATTTTTTTGCAGGTAAATTGTTTTACCTGGGTGAACAAACGCTGGCTAAAACAATTTGGAAACCGATCGTTATCACCTCAACATGACCAGTGCCAACGGAGCGGAAGATTATACATACAGCGACTATTTTATTGGTAGAAATGAATTTGACGGATTTGCCAGCCAGCAGATCATGGAACGAGATGGTGCATTCAAAACCAGGACAGATATGCTCGCATCAAAGGTGGGGCGTACCGATGACTGGTTGATTGCGCTGAATTTCAGTAGCACCATTCCCAACAAATTCAACCCACTTAGTTTATTGCCCGTAAATATCCCTTTGAAAGTTTTTGCAGATGTGGGCACCTACGCTGAAGCCTGGGACCGCAACGCCAACCTCGATCGTTTCCTGTTTGATGCAGGATTGCAACTTTCACTTTTTAAAGAAACAATCAACATCTATTTGCCGCTGGTGTACAGTCAGCCATTTAAAGATTATATTCAATCCACGATACCCAAAAAAGAGCGTTTATCAAGGAAGATTTCCTTCTCAATAGATTTATCAAATTTCAACCTCAAGCGAGTTACGCGCAATATTGGGTTCTAATGGATCATGATTTGAAAATATGGCACTTAAATAATAGTTCTATCGACCGGAAACTTTGGGATGCATGTGTGGGCCAACATTACCCCGACCTGCTATATACATGCAATCATGGTTTCTCGACATCATGGTGCCAGGTTGGGAAGCACTGGTAGAGTCTGAATCCAATAACAGCCCGTATCATGCTGTAATGGCTCTCCCCTGCCGCCGCAAATGGATGATCTCTTATTTGTATCAACCATATCTCAGTGCCCAACATGGTTATGTTGGACCCGACAACAGCCCCGAAAACATGAAACGCTTTTTTGAATCAATCCCAAACCGATTCCGCTACTGGGATTTTTGCATGAATGATAGTAACCCGGTATCTGTTCCCGGATATAATGTGTACGGTCGTAATAACAGGATTCTAATATTAAACAAATCATACGATTCGCTGCGCGCCAACTTCAGTGAGAATTGCCTGCGAAATATCCGTAAATCTGAAGCCAGGGAATGTGTGATCGAACAACGCGGACACGAAGGCATAGAGGAAGCGTTGGATTTGTATATCCGAAATACAAAATTTGCTCCGGGCTCCACGGCTATCACTCGTGTGAAGCAGTTGATTGAGGTCATGAAAGAAAAAAACAACTGTCGGTGTACACTGCGGTTTGCGATTCGGATCGACTGGTATCTTCTGCCATATTCTTCTGGCAGGGCAACCGGGCTTATTTTTTTATTACCTGCCAATACAGACGAGGCAAAACAAATTGGTTCCTCCTCTGCACTGATCAATGCATTTATAAAAGATCACAGCTCTTCAAATGTGATGCTCGATTTTGAAGGATCTGATATCGAGTCGGTCGATCGTTTTTATGCCAGCTTTGGCGCTGAAATAAAAACCCTATCCGGCAGTTAAAATGAACAAACTGCCCACGCTCATCCGATGGATGAGAGATTAATCGGTTACGAAGTATTTATTTTTCAGAAATGATACGTTCTGCCAGCATCATATCGATGGGAAGTGTGAGTTTAATGTTTGTGTCTTCGCCTTCCACCAATGTAATTCTGATTCCAAAAGCTTCCACTACGGTTGCTTCGTCGGTAAATTTATCTTTATAATCTATCTGAAATGCGGGAAGTAAAATCTTGCTGTGGAAAGTTTGCGGAGTTTGTACCAGGCGCACCTGTGTTCGGTCGATAGGATCGTTTCCTTCCTCTGAAATTATTCGCACACTGTCTTTGCTCACAATAGCAGGAACTGCAGTGCCGGTTTCCAAAGCAGTTGCGTAACAACGTTGGATCAGCTCTTTGCTGATGAGGCAGCGTACGCCATCGTGTACAAAAATGATACTTTCATCTTCAATTAATGCCAGTCCGTTCTTCACCGATTGGAAACGTGTATCCCCCCTTCGGTCAGTTGTATTCTCTCCGCGTCAAACCAGGCGTCAATGATCTCTTTTCCCATTTCAATATATTCACCCGGCAAAACGAGAATGATGTTTATGTCGTCAAAAGCATCAAAGAATGCTTTTAATGTATAATAAAGTACAGGCTTTTCTTTGAGCAGGATAAATTGTTTGGGCAAACTGCTTCCCATCCTGCTTCCATTTCCCCCAGCGACTATGACCGCGTATTTTTTCATGGTGCAAAGATAAGTTCATGCGAATAAAAATGACAATCCTGTCAATGTATTACCACTTAGTGGATGGGGGATGGGGGATGGGGGATGGTGGATGGTGAGTTCCGATATATCTCAGATGCGGTAGATGGCGGTCATTTTATCTCCATTGGCTGTCAGGCTACCGCGGTACATTCCTGCACTGTTGAACACCAATGCGGAATTACCCTTAGCATCCACACCAATCATGCCACCTTCGCCCCCTACAGGCTGCAGTTTATTAAAAGCAACTTCTTCCATTGCCTGTTGAAGGGTAAGGTTTTTATATTCCATAAGGCAACTAATGTCGTAAGCAACAACGGTGCGCAGGAAATACTCGCCATGCCCTGTGCAGCTGATGGCGCAGGTGCGGTCGTTGGCATACGTGCCGGCTCCAATTACAGGACTATCGCCCACCCTGCCCCAGCGTTTATTGGTCATGCCGCCTGTACTGGTAGCAGCGGCAACATGTCCATTGCTATCGCAGGCTACGGCGCCTACAGTACCAAATTTTTTATCGGGTATGATGATATTGTGATCCATCGCTGTCTGGTTGGTATCACGCACTTCCATCAGTTGCTGGTAACGATGTTCGGTATAGAAATAGGCATCCTCTTCCATGGGAGCATCAATGCTTCGAGCAAAGTCCATTGCACCTTTACCGGTAAGGTATACATGCTCTGTTTTTTCCATCACTGCTCTTGCCAGTGAAATCGGGTTGCGGATGTTCCGGATTGCGCTTACTGCACCTGCACGTCCTGAATGACCATCCATGATGGAAGCATCCATTTCCTGGGAGCCATCATTTGCAAACACGGAACCCCTGCCAGCATTGAAGAGCGGTTCGTCTTCCAGCGAGCGTACAGCAGCCTCCACTGCATCGAGGGCTGTACCATTTGCCTTCAATATCAGTCCACCAGCTTCCAGCGCCGCCTCCAGGGCCGCCAGATAACGTGCTTCCAGTTCGGGCGTGAGCAATTCCGGTAAAATGGTGCCAGCGCCTCCATGTATCGCTAATGAAAAAGGAATCATACGTGTTCCAGGGTATTTTAAAGTTTGCCGAAAATAGGTATTTTGTCAGGGATGAAACAAGCTACCAATAAGATACCCTTTCGTCGACCCACGAAAAACGACATTCTACCCATAACAGCCAACCTCATCCCGGTATTCGGCGTTGCATTTTGGGGCTGGAGTGCCATAGAGGCTTTTACCGTTTACGCAATGGAAACGCTGATAGTGGGTATACTTACACTCTTAAAAATGCTGGTAGCAATGCTGGCACGCAATACCCGCGAAGACTGGTACAATGGTTCGCAAACAACGAAAGTCGGTGGGTTATTTTTAATGGTGTTTTTCACGTTTCATTACGGCATGTTTGCGGCCATCCAGACAAGTATCTTTTCGGGTGTGGCCGGCATTGAACCCCGTGGTGCCGGGCCTTTGTACTTCTTCCTCAACTGGTACAAATTCATCAACGAACATACCGCTTATGCCCTGTGCGCATTTGTAGTCAGCTATTTTGCTTCCAACTTCGTTCCGTTTATTGTTTCTGGCGATTATAAAAAAACGCCAATGATCTATTTGATGTTCCAACCTTATGGCCGCATCATCGTACAACAGTTTACCGTGATACTTGGTAGCATGATGCTTCTTTTTAAATTCGGCATCGGCTTTATGATCATCTTTATTGTAGTGAAAATGTGTGTAGAAATGTTTATCGATTACAACAAGATCGTAGGGCAAACAGTGGAGCAAATGAAACAAAATGCGTGATGACCTATCGATCATCACGCATTTTGCTGACTTAATTTTGTTAGAAGCGTTTGGATTTCGTTGTTTCTATTGAAATTCCCTTCCGCTCCCGACAACAATTCTCAATCCCTTAGGGTCACTCTACAATAAACAAATTTAAAGATGATCTTCGATCATATTTAAATTTTGGGGTGCTATTGTTCCTTCTTACCACTTACCGCAATAAAGTAAAGCGGAATGCCGAGCAACACGATTCCTAATCCCCATAACGTATACAGCGGCTCAGCGATGGCCAGGAAGATACAGAATACAGATCCCATGATAATATAGATGATGGGAAGTACAGGATATCCGAATGCTTTATAAGGGCGTGGCAAATCAGGACGTTTTTTACGAAGGATGAAAATGCCTGCGATTGTGAGGCCATAGAATATTACAACCACAAACGAAATCATGGTAAGCAGGTTGTTGTAGCTGCCGCTCAAACAAAGTAGTGATGCAACAACTGCCTGTGCCCACAATGCCCATCCGGGTACAGCATTTTTATTGAGATGGCCGGCACTGCGAAAGAATAAACCATCTTTCGCCATGGTGTAATACACGCGTGCGCCGGCAAGGATCAAACCATTGTTACAGCCAAACGTAGAAATCATAATCATCACAGCAATAACAATGGAGCCACTGGTGCCGAAAATATTTTCGCTTGCTGCAACGGCTACGCGATCACCGCTGGGATAAGCAATTTCCTGCAGCGGTAGTACATGCAGGTACATCAGGTTTGCAGCGATATAAATGGTGGAAACGATTAATGTTCCCAGGAACAAGCTCAATCCGATATTACGTTGTGGGTTTTTAATTTCACCTGCGATAAAGGTTACGTTGTTCCATGCATCGCTACTAAAGATAGAACCCACCATGGAGGCGGCAATTGCACCAATCAGCACGCTGCCGCCAATAGGCAGCCAGCTTTCTTTTGCCACTTCACCCACTGCATTATCAGGAACTTTCAGCGCTTCCCAACCGTTTTCCCAGTTGGCCGACCAGAAGCTTTCTTTCACCAGTACAAAACCCAATACGATCAAACCAAAGAGTGAGAGCAGTTTGATAGATGTAAATGTGGTTTGTATAATCTTCCCTTCTTTTACACCTCGGGTATTTGTATAGGTGAGTAGTAAGATGGTTCCTATTGCCAATAGCTGCGCCGCAGATACATTGAGGCTGCCTATGGAGAAAAGTATATTGGCCTCCCCGACCTCCGGAATCAGGTAAGCTGTAAAGCGGCTAAAAGGCTACGCCTACCGCTGCAATGGTGGCTGTTTGAATTACCGCAAAAAAACTCCAGCCATAAAGGAAACCCATGAGCGGATTATATGCTTCTTTCAGGTAAACGTATTGCCCACCAGCTTTGGGATACATACCACTCAATTCACCATAGCTCACGGCAGCGGTGATGGTCATAAAAGCGGTGATCAGCCAAACGGCGATCAGCCAGCCGGCACTACCTACGTTACGGGTGATGTCGGAGCTGACAATAAAAATACCGGAACCAATCATGGAGCCGGCAACAATCATGGTAGCATCTACCAGGCCCAGCGATCGTTTAAATGAAGTTTCCTCCTGCATGCAGTTAAAGTTTGGAAGTCAAGATATGGAAAGTTCGTGAAAATTAACGCCCCTCCTCTAAGTCGGATTTCCTTACTAACATGATTTTGAATTGTACAAAATCCAGGCACACTACTGTCTCAGAATCGACAGGGTCTCCCGGCATGGGGCCTTCCACCCAAAACGATTTAAAAAACCAGTTTACCTCCCCATCGCAGCAAAAGAAAAGCCCCACGCTGGTGGGACTTTTCTTTTAGTTCTTTTTCTTATACTCTTCATTCAGACCCGTTAGCAGGTCACTCGTAATATTATAAAGCGTATCGCGGAAATAAAACAGTCCGGGTTCGTAGGCAATCACATATGAATAACCTTTCTCCTTGTTGTATTTGGCGATATAATCTTCGATCTCTTTGCGTACATCGAGGTTGCGGCGAAGAACAAATTCCTGGTAGTTATTATCCAGCAATTGTTTTTCCCCTTTCAATTCTGTTTCAAGTCTTTTCAGGTCAGCCTGTGCATTCACATAATCCTGTTCAGTCATCGTGCCACTGTTCTGCTTTTGCTGATAGCCTTGCACGCGGCGGTTCATTTTCATTTCCAGCTTGGCCACTTCACTGTTGTAATGTTCATCTTTATCCGCAATTTCTTTCTTCACTACTTTCACTTTCTCAAAATTATTTTCGATCGAGTCCAGTTCGAAATATGCAATTTTAAAAGCGCCGGGAGCTACTATTTCTTCTCCTTCTGTTTTCTTTTTTGTTCCCCCCAAATTGTTGAATCAACAGGTAACCGGTTACCAGGGTTAGTAACACGTTCCAAATCAGCAGGGCATTTTTCATCAGTTCACTTTTTTTAGATGTACGTTGAGCGTTTTTTTTGGTTGAAGCTGTAAGTTATGTGTTGTTGGCAGATTATCCTACTCCTCTGTTTTTTTACAAATCTGTTAACAAAAACCAAATGCGTTGGGTGCTGCATTAAATAGAAAAAGGAGTGGGTTTGCGCCCACTCCTTCTATTGAAATTAAAATATCGCTTATTCATCATCATCGAAAGACATGGCTTCGCGGGTTGTTTGCAGCAGTTCGTATTCTTCTTTGCTGCCCACGATCATGTTTTCGAAATCGCGCAAGCCAGTACCAGCCGGGATTGGGTGGCCTGTGATTACGTTTTCTTTCAGCCCCAGCATTTCGTCGGCCTTGCCATGGATGGCGGCTGAAGAAAGTACTTTGGTTGTTTCCTGGAACGAAGCGGCAGAGATCCAGCTTTGTACACCCAGCGAAGCTTTGGTGATACCCAACAATGTTGGTGCTGAAGTTGCTGGTTTCGCATCGCGGTATTCAACCAGTTTCTTATCGTTGCGGCGGAGTACTGAATTCTCTTCGCGTACTTCACGCAGACTCACGATCTGGCCGGCGCGCATTTTGCCTGAATCACCTGCTTCGGTTACAACTTTCTTATCGAAGATGTAATCGTTTTCTTCCAGGAATTCAAACTTATCAACTGAATCATCTTCCAGGAACTTAGTATCACCTGGGTCAACGATGTTTACTTTACGCATCATCTGACGAACGATCACCTCAATGTGTTTATCGTTGATTTTTACACCCTGTAAACGATATACTTCCTGGATTTCATTTACCACATACTGTTGCACAGCGAATGGTCCCTGAATAGAAAGAATATCCTGTGGTGAAATTTGTCCGTCAGACATTGGTGAACCTGCTTTTACGAAGTCACCATCCTGCGCCAGGATCTGGCGTGTAAGAGGTACGAGGTATTTTTTAGTTACACCATCTTTTGCTTCAATCACGATCTCACGGTTACCGCGTTTGATGCTACCCATTGAAACCACACCGTCGATTTCAGAAACCACGGCAGGGTTGCTTGGGTTACGTGCTTCAAACAATTCAGTTACACGTGGCAGACCACCCGTGATATCACGGAGTTTACCTAACACGCGAGGAATCTTCACGAGTACCTGACCGGCTTTCACATCATCATTCTCATCGAGCATGATATGGCTACCTGTAGGAAGGTTATAAGATTTGATCTCTTTACCTTCTACCAGGATAGACGGGATACGTGTTTTATCTCTTGTTTCGATTACTACTTTCTCGCGGTGACCAGTTTGTTCATCTGATTCTTCACGATAAGTAACACCTTCAATTACGTTTTCAAATTTCAATACACCATTGATCTCAGCAACGATAACGTTGTTGAATGGATCCCATGTACAGATCGCATCTCCTTTGCTGATGTTCTGACCATCTTTCACCATCAGCGTAGAACCGTAAGGAATGTTGTTAGTGATCAGCAGACGGTCGTTTTTGGTATCCACAATTCTCACCTCACCTGTACGACCAATTACCACCTGGATCTTGTCGCCTTCAGCATTCTCCGTTGTTACGGTACGCAGACCATCGAACTGGATAGTACCATCAAATTTCGCCAGCAATGTTGAGTCTACAGCTGCAGATCCGGCCACACCACCTACGTGGAAGGTACGGAGTGTAAGCTGTGTACCTGGTTCACCGATCGACTGTGCAGCGATGATGCCGACAGCATCACCTTTCTGTGCAATGGCACCTGAAGCCAGGTTTTTACCATAGCACTTCACGCAACATCCGCGTTTAGATTCGCAGGTAAGTACGGAACGGATTTCAACCGTTTCAATACCGGCGTCTTCGATTTTGCGGGCAATACCACTTGTGATGTCTTCACCAGCAGCGATGATCAACTCTTCACTAACCGGGTTGTAAATATCATGGAGTGATGTACGACCTTCAATACGATCTGCCAATGGTTCGATGATGTCCTCATTATCTTTCAATGCAGAGGTAGCGATACCACGCAGTGTTCCACAATCTTCTTCTGTGATTACCACATCCTGTGCTACGTCTACAAGACGGCGTGTCAGGTAACCGGCATCCGCTGTTTTCAGGGCGGTATCGGCCAGACCTTTACGGGCACCGTGCGTAGAGATAAAGTAATCCAATACGTTCAGACCACCTTTAAAGTTGGAGAGGATCGGGTTTTCGATGATCTCGGAACCAGTAGAACCTGATTTACGTGGCTTCGCCATCAGACCCCTGATACCTGCCAGCTGTTTGATCTGTTGTTTCGAACCACGCGCACCTGAATCAAGCATCATATACACAGAGTTGAAGCCCTGTTTGTCGCTGCTCAATTCGCGGATCAGCGTTTCTGTAAGACGTGTATCCACACGGCTCCAGATATCCACGATCTGGTTATAGCGTTCGTTGTTGGTAATAAGACCCATGTTGTAGTTGTCCCAAACCTCATCTACTTCCACTTTCGCATTCTCCAGCAATTGCTCTTTCACATCGGGGATGATCAGGTCATTGATACTGAACGACAGACCACCCTGGAAGGCTGTACGGAAACCAAGTTGTTTGATATCATCAAGGAACTTGGCTGTTTTTGGAACGTTGGTGATTTCGATAATATCACCAATGATTTCGCGAAGGTTTTTCTTCGTCAACAATGCGTTTACGAATCCAACCTCAGCAGGAACAAACTGGTTGAAGATTACACGACCTACCGTCGTTTCAATCAGCTTGTGTTCCAGCAATCCATCCTGGTTACGGATGTTTGCTTTCACTTTAATCCAGGCGTGCAACTGCACTTTGCCTTCGTTATGTGCGATGATCACTTCTTCAGTAGAGTAGAAAGCTTTTCCTTCGCCTTTTACTTTCTCTGTTTCAGTTGATCTCTTTCCTTTAGAAATATAATACAGACCGAGTACCATGTCCTGTGAAGGCAGGGTAATAGGCTGTCCGTTTTGCGGGTTCAGGATGTTGTGCGAAGCAAGCATCAGCAATTGTGCTTCAAGCACCGCTGCGTTGCTGAGTGGTACGTGAACCGCCATCTGGTCACCATCAAAGTCGGCGTTGAAGGCCGTGGTAACAAGTGGGTGCAACTGGATCGCTTTTCCTTCAATCAGTTTAGGCTGGAAGGCCTGGATAGATAAACGGTGCAGCGTTGGGGCACGGTTCAACATGATCGGGTGACCTTTCAGGATATTTTCGAGGATATCCCAAACCACCGCTTCCTTCTTATCAACAAGCTTACGCGCTGATTTAACTGTTTTCACAATACCGCGCTCAATGAGCTTACGGATGATAAATGGCTTGAACAATTCCGCAGCCATATCTTTTGGCAGACCGCACTCGTGCAGTTTCAGTTCAGGTCCTACAACGATTACAGAACGACCCGAATAGTCAACACGTTTACCGAGGAGGTTCTGACGGAAACGACCCTGCTTACCTTTCAACACATCCGACAGCGATTTCAGCGCACGACCACCTTCTGCTTTCACCGCATTTGATTTACGGCTGTTGTCGAACAGTGAATCGATTGCTTCCTGCAACATCCTTTTTTCGTTACGAAGGATTACTTCAGGAGCTTTAATTTCCAAAAGTCTCTTCAAACGGTTGTTGCGAATGATAACACGACGATAGAGGTCATTCAGATCAGAAGATGCGAAACGGCCACCATCCAGGGGAACGAGTGGGCGCAGTTCTGGCGGAATAACAGGAATATATTGCATCACCATCCACTCAGGACGGTTAGTGATACGTGTGTTTGCATCACGGAATGCTTCCACCACACTCAGGCGCTTCAGGGCATCCGCTTTACGCTGTTGTGAAGTTTCAGTTGCAGCAGCATTACGCAGGTCGAAAGAAAGCTGATCGAGGTCGATGCGTTGCAGCATGTCGTGAACAGCTTCAGCACCCATCTTCGCGATGAACTTGTTCGGATCATCATCAGGCAGGTACTGGTTGTCTTTCGGTAAAGTATCGAGAATGTCCAGGTATTCTTCTTCTGTGAGAAGATCGCCAGGATTTTGTCCTTTATCGGCACGGATACCGGGTTGAATTACCACAAAACGCTCGTAGTAAATAATGGTCTCCAGTTTTTTGGAGCTAACACCCAGCAGGTAACCAATTTTGTTAGGCAAAGATTTGAAGTACCAGATATGTACAACAGGTACTACCAGTTTGATATGGCCCATGCGTTCGCGGCGAACTTTCTTCTCAGTTACTTCCACACCGCAACGGTCGCACACAATGCCTTTATAACGGATACGCTTGTATTTTCCGCAAGCGCATTCGTAATCTTTTACAGGTCCGAAAATGCGTTCGCAGAACAAGCCGTCACGCTCAGGCTTATAAGTTCTGTAGTTAATCGTTTCTGGCTTCAATACCTCACCATAGCTGCGCTCCAGGATTGTGTCCGGAGATGCCAGGCCAATGGTAATTTTGGAGAAAGCTGCCCTTGGACGATTGTCTTTTTTGATAGCCATATTATGTTAAGAATTTCTACTTTTTTGAAAATGATGTTTGTCGTGGAAGAGTGAATTGCGAAGCGTGAAACGTGAACTGATTCACGATTCACGCCTCACGTTACACTTTATTCAAATTTCAGATCCAGACCCAGGCCTCTCAATTCATGTACAAGTACATTGAATGATTCAGGGATGCCTGCGCGGGGCACGTTGTCGCCCTTAACAATGGATTCGTATGTTTTTGCACGACCGATGATATCATCCGATTTAATGGTAAGCAATTCCTGGAGGATGTTGCTGGCGCCATAAGCTTCCAGTGCCCAAACTTCCATCTCACCAAAACGCTGACCACCAAATTGTGCCTTACCACCCAGCGGCTGCTGCGTAATGAGACTGTATGGTCCGATAGAACGTGCGTGCATTTTATCATCCACCATGTGGTGCAGTTTGATAATGTAGATAACACCCACGGTTGCTTTTTGGTGGAAACGCTCACCTGTTTCACCATCATAGAGGTAGGTGTGACCAAATTTCGGGAGACCCGCTTCATCACAATACTTCTCGATTTCTTCTGTAGAAGCACCGTCGAAGATCGGCGTAGCGAACTTCAGACCCAGCTTCTGACCAGCCCAACCAAGTACAGTTTCATAGATCTGCCCAAGGTTCATACGGCTGGGTACACCAAGCGGGTTCAGTACCACGTCTACAGGAGTACCATCTTCAAGGAACGGCATATCTTCCTGGCGAACGATTTTCGCAACGATACCTTTGTTACCGTGACGACCCGCCATTTTATCACCCACTTTCAACTTACGTTTTACAGCGAGGTAAACTTTAGCCAGTTTCAACACACCTGCAGGTAATTCATCACCAATAGAGATGTTGAACTTCTCGCGCTTGTAGCGTCCGAGTTCCTCATTGTATTTGATGTTGAAGTTGTGCAGCAGGATGTTGATTTGATCATCCACTTTCGCATCACCGGTCCAACCCAGCGGGTTGATGTTCTGGTAATCCAGTCCGGCAAGGTTTTTAGCAGTGAACTTCGCTCCTTTTCCAATTTGTACTTCGCCAAAGTTGTTGCTTACACCAGTTGAAGTATGATCTTTCAACAGGGTTGTAAGTTTTTCCAACAGGATTTCCTTCAGGTCTGATTCATTTTTCTCGTGAATCTTTTCCAGTTTTTCAATCGCTGCTTTCTCACGCACTTTCGCGTTTTTATCTTTCTTGGCGCGTTGGAACAGTTTTTTACCGATTACGATACCTTCCACGCCATTAGGCGCTTTCAGAGAAGCATCTTTTGCATCACCCGCTTTGTCACCAAAGATGGCACGCAACAGTTTCTCTTCTGGTGTAGGATCTGATTCACCTTTTGGTGTAATCTTACCGATCAGGATATCGCCTTCTTTGATGCTGGCGCCGATACGGATGATTCCGTTTTCGTCGAGATCTTTTGTGGCTTCTTCACTTACATTTGGAATATCCGGAGTCAGTTCTTCTTCGCCCAGTTTAGTATCGCGTACTTCCAGTTCATATTCAGAAATGTGAACAGAAGTAAACATGTCTTCTTTAACAACACGTTCGCTGATTACAATAGCATCCTCGAAGTTGTAACCTTTCCATGGCATGAAGGCCACTTTCAGGTTTTTACCGAGAGCCAGTTCACCATTTTGTGTTGCGTATCCTTCCGTCAGGAAGTCACCTTTTTTCACACGCTGGCCTTTCTTAACAGCAGGCTTCAGGTTGATACAGGTTTCCTGGTTTGTTTTGATAAACTTGGTAAGGCGATAAACACGCAGGTCTTCTTCAAAGCTTACCAGCTTTTCAGCAGCATCGCGCTCGTAGCGAACATGGATTTCATTTGCATCCACAAATTCAACTACACCTTCGCCTTCAGAGTGGATCTGGATACGTGCATCGCGCGCTGCTTTTCCTTCCAGACCGGTGCCAACTACTGGTACGTCGGGGCGGATCAGCGGAACTGCCTGGCGTTGCATGTTTGATCCCATCAGTGCACGGTTGGCATCATCGTGCTCAAGGAACGGAATCAGCGAAGCACTCAGACCAACGATCTGGTTAGGTGCTACGTCCATATATTCCACTTCTTTCTTATCCAGAATCGGGAAGTCACCCGTCTCACGGCTGGTGATCTTCTCTTCTACGAAAATTGCCTTTATCGTCCAACGGTGTGTTGGCCTGGGCAATTTTCGCCAGATCTTCTTCTTCAGCACTCAGGAACTCGAGTTCCTTCATGTTTACTTTACCCTCGCTTACTTTACGGTAAGGGGTTTCGATAAAGCCCATATCGTTGATCTTGGCGTGTACGCAAAGTGTAGAGATCAGACCGATGTTTGGACCTTCAGGTGTTTCAATGGTACACAGACGGCCATAGTGAGAATAGTGTACGTCACGTACTTCGAAGCCTGCGCGCTCACGGCTCAAACCACCTGGCCCGAGGGCGGAAATACGACGCTTGTGCGTGATCTCCGACAGCGGGTTGGTTTGATCGAGGAACTGCGAAAGTTGCGATGTTCCAAAGAAGGAATTGATCACAGAAGAAAGTGTACGTGCGTTGATCAGGTCAACCGGTGTAAACACTTCGTTGTCACGTACGTTCATACGCTCACGAATGGTACGTGCCATACGAGCCAGACCTACGCCGAACTGCGCGTAAAGCTGCTCACCTACGGTACGTACACGACGGTTGCTCAGGTGATCAATATCGTCAATCTCAGCCTTACCATTGGTCAGGCGTACCAGATATTTGATGATCAGAGATGATGTCTTCGCCTTGGTCAGTGTTTTCTGATCAAGCGGCGCATCAAGATTCAGTTTACGGTTGATTTTGTAACGGCCTACTTCACCGAGGTCATAACGTTTGTCGGAGAAGAACAGCTTGTCGATAATACCGCGCGCTGTTTCGTTATCATCCGGAGCATCAGCACCACGAAGCTGGCGATAGATAAGCTGTACCGCTTCCAGTTCGCTGTTTGATGTATCTTTGTTCAGGGTATTATAGATGATGGCGTAGTCGCCGCCAACATCTTCATGCTGGATGAATACACTCTTCACGTCCATATCCACGATTGTTTCAATCGCTTCTTCGTCCAGAACCGTGTCACGCTCCATTACAATTTCGTTACGTTCGATTGAAACCACCTCGCCGGTATCCTCATCTACGAAATCTTCTACCCATGTACGGAGTACGCGAGCAGCCAGGCGTTTGCCAACATGTTTTTCAAGTGCTTTTTACGGTCTGCTTTTACTTCATCGGCCATACCGAAGAGTTCCAGGATGTCCTTATCAGTTTCGTAACCGATAGAACGTAACAGGGTTGTTACCGGGAACTTCTTCTTACGGTCGATGTAAGCGTACATCACGTTGTTGATGTCGGTAGCGAATTCCATCCAGGCTCCTTTGAAAGGGATCACACGTGCAGAGTAGATCTTGGTGCCGTTGGGGTGAACCGACTGACCGAAGAATACACCAGGTGAACGGTGCAATTGTGATACCACAACACGCTCAGCTCCGTTGATCACGAAAGTACCACGGGGAGTCATGTAAGGAATGTTACCCAGGAATACGTCCTGCACGATGGTTTGGAAATCCACGTGCTCTTCGTCGTTACAGCTGAGGCGCAATTTCGCTTTCAGCGGAACGGCGTATGTAAGCCCACGCTCCATACATTCTTCAATGGTATAACGGGGAGGATCGATAAAATAATCCAGGAACTCCAATACAAAGATGTTTCTTGTATCAGTGATCGGGAAATTGTCCTTAAATACCCGGAAAAGGCCTTCGATATTTCGTTTATCCGGGGTAGTTTCTAACTGGAAAAACTCTTTGAATGACTGGATTTGTACTTCAAGAAGGTCGGGAGTTTCAGCGAGGTGCTTGATTTTACCGAAGTCCACTCTTGAGTTCAGCTTTGTTGAAGACATATGCGAAAAACCGGTTTTAAGATAGTAATGACATACAAATCACTCACGGGCCTCTATTCACTTAAGAATAAAAGCCTATGAAAATCAACTATTTAAGCATGATCTGGGATGTCAAAATATATTTGGCCAAAATAAAGGACAGCAAAGGTAAGGAATTAGATCGAACGAGCAAGAAAAAGTTGCCGACAAAAACCTCGCCAAAATCGGGTGAAAATACCGTTGCCGGAAGGCCCTATCGGGCGTAAATTTTATGAAACATCGATATATGAAGGGCTGGAGCGAAATAAAAGATTTTTTACGGTTTCAAAAAAAGACAGAATCGGTTTATCCATCCTGGCCATCATCATTTTGATACTGGCTGTTTTACCTGATATTCCGCAAGCGGAAAAATGGTGGCAACAAACAGATATGGATACCAGCTGGATAACAGAATGGAAGCGTTTTATTGATACAGTGGAAGATTTTTCTTCGGAAAGAAAAACCGGACAGGCTTTATTATCAGCACCAGAAAATTCCGTCAAGGCGGCATTGTTTTTATTCGACCCGAATACTACTACTGAAGCAGAATGGAAGCGACTGGGATTGCGATCAAAAACCATCCAGACTATTCTCAATTATCGTAACAAAGGAGGTGTGTTTCGCAAGCCCGAAGACCTGCAGCGGGTTTATGGCTTGTTTCCCGACGAATACGAGCGCTTAAAACCGTTTATCGTGTTTACTCATTCCTCTCCCACACCCTCGCGCGACAGTGTCGTAAAACGATATAATGAACCGCGGGAAAAACCTGTGATCAGTCGCCCCATCGACATCAATGTCGCCGACAGCATCGCGTGGGAAGCATTGCCAGGTATTGGTCCCAAACTGGCGCAGCGCATTGTTCGCTTCAGAGATGGGTTGGGAGGGTTTTACAGTATTGACCAGGTAGCGGAAACTTTTTGGGTTACCCGACAGTACGTTTATCAAAATACGCCCTCTGTTAAATCTCGAAAGCAGGTATCTGCGAAGAATACCAATCAATGAAGCAACGGAGTTTGAGCTGGCTGCACATCCTTACATTGGTAAAAAGCTCGCGCGACTTATCGTCACGTTTCGCGCACAACACGGGCCATTCACGGAACCCGGTACATTGCTTCGTATTCCGGGATTTGATGAAGAGAAGATCAGGAAACTCAAACCTTATCTTCTTCTTTCAGATCAATAGCTGGAAAATAAAAGCCCCTTGCAAAATGCAAGGGGCTGTATAAAGAACTGTTGTCGTTCAATTAAGCAACTTCAACGTCGGCGCCAGCTTCTTTCAGCTTAGCTGCGATTTCTTCAGCTTCTGCTTTAGAAACACCTTCTTTAACAGGCTTGGGAGCACCATCAACCAGGTCTTTCGCTTCTTTCAGACCGAGACCAGTCAGATCTTTAACGATCTTAACTACGTTCAGTTTAGAAGCACCACCGCTTTTCAGGATTACGTCGAATGCTGTTTTTTCTTCAGCTGCAGCACCGCCACCGTCGCCGCCTGCTGCTACTACTACAGCAGCTGCTGCTGGTTCGATACCATATTCTGATTTCAGGAAGTCAGCCAGTTCCTGTACTTCCTTTACTGTTAAGCCTACCAGGCTTTCAGCTAATGCTTTTACGTCTGCCATTTTTGCTTCAATTTTTTTCCGCCTTCATAGTTTAGAACTCCGGCGGAGAGTTTAAAAAAATTATTAGGTGCCTTTAACGATCCGGCCAGTATAAAAATCGGGTTGTTGCGAGCAACAACTAATTTTTTATTCAGCTGCTGCTTCTGCTGCTGGTGCTTCCGCTCCACCGGCTTTCTGCTCGTGGTGGTGCAATAAAGCTGCCAGTACGCGTTTAGCAGGCGACTGCAACAGACCGATAACTTCGCCGATAAGCTCGTTTTTGGTTTTGATCTGTGTCAGTGCTTTCAGGTTGTCATCGCCTGTGTAAATATCTCCATTGATGAAGGCTGCTTTCAATACAGGGCGTTCTGTGTTTGACTCCTTACGGAATGAGCTGATGATCAGCGCAGGTTCCTTGGGGTTTTCAGAAAACATCAGGGCAGTTACTTTATGCAGTGAGTCATAAACTCCGGCATATTTTTCACTGTCGAGTGATTCCAGCGCTTTGCGGATAAGTGTATTTTTAGCCACTTTCATTTCTACCTCTTTGCTGAAGCAGGCGCGGCGCAGTTTACCAACTTGTGCTACAGTCAGCGATTCAGTATCGGCGATGTAAAAGTTGTTATATTGTTCGAACTTACTTTTCAGCAGCTCGATCACTTCGTTTTTTTGTTCTTTAGTCATTTTGATAATTTTTTGACCCTACGATTAAATAGGCTTAGTGAACAAATGCTTTGGTATCGATCGCGATGCCGGGGCTCATTGAGCTGGCCATGCTGATTCCTTTCAGGTAAGTTCCTTTTGCAGTTGAAGGTTTAGCCTTGATGATTGCATTCAGGAATTCCTGGCTGTTTTCAGCAATTTTTTCGGGCGCGAAGCTTACGCGGCCGATCGATGCGTGAATGATACCTACTTTGTCAACCTTGAAAGCGATCTTACCACCTTTTACGTCGTTGATAGCGTTTGCAACGTCGTTGGTAACCGTACCGGTTTTAGGGTTTGGCATCAGGTTACGAGGACCGAGCACTTTACCCAGTTTACCAATCTTAGGCATTACAGAAGGAGTAGCGATGATCACATCAACGTCTACCCATCCGCCTTCGATTTTTTGTACGAATTCGTCAAGGCCCACATAATCAGCACCTGCATTTTTTGCTTCGGCTTCTTTATCGGGGTGCAAAGTACCAGCACACGCTTGGTTTTACCCGTACCATGAGGCAGGGTTACTGTTCCGCGGATTGCCTGATCAGCTTTCTTTGGGTCAACGCCCAGGCGTACGTGCAGGTCAACAGAAGCGTCAAACTTGCAGGTAGAAATTTCTTTTACCAGCGAAGAAGCTTCCTTGAGGGAGTATGTTTTGTTGCCGTCTACCTTGGTATTGGCAACTTTTCTTTTTTTACTGATGAATGCCATTTTAGTTCATTTTTTTCCTGCCTTCGCAATTGCTACGGCGGGTTGGTGATCCATCCGCTTTAGCAATTGCCTCAGCGGATAAGCAATTTAATTTTCCCAGGGAGCTTTACCTTCTACGTTGAGTCCCAGGCTGCGTGCTGTACCAGCAACCATTTTCATGGCGCTTTCCACGGTGAAACAGTTCAGATCAGGCATCTTGTCTTTTGCAATTGCCTCAATCTGTTCCCAGTTTACCTTGCCCACTTTAACGCGGTTGCTTTCTTTGGAACCTGTCTGAATTTTAGCGGCTTCCATCAGCTGAATCGCTGCGGGAGGAGTTTTAATAATAAACTCGAAGCTCTTGTCAGTATAAACAGTGATGAGTACGGGAAGTACCTTTCCCATTTTGTCCTGCGTTCTTGCATTGAACTGCTTACAGAATTCCATGATGTTGATACCCTTGGAACCCAGTGCTGGACCGATCGGAGGTGCAGGGTTGGCCTGGCCACCCTTCACCTGCAGCTTTACATAGCCGGTGATTTCTTTTGCCATAATAATACTTTTTGGTGTTAACGACCTTTCATCTCTCGTGAGGATCAATTACTTAGTCTCCCAAATTCCGCTTTTCCGGTTCGCCCGGAACTGCTAAAGAACTAATTGGGGTTGCAAATGTAGTGAAATATTAAGAAACAAGGAATTTCATTTTCCAAATAAATTGCCTGAAACCCAGGCCAGGCCTATTTTTCCATAAAATCCTGGAAACTTACCTGCTGCATCGCCTGGCCAGCACGCAACGCCTCCGGCGTCACTTCCCCCTTTACGCGCCACTTCCCTCCTGCCCGTATTATCATATATCACGCTGCCTTTCTTATCTACCCAGCCAAATCCATCATTGAAATTGAAAAATGCCCACTGCTGTATAGTGCTGTCCGCCAGATTTTTACTGAATGGAAAACGGCCTCCGGCACCCGTAACCTGTTGCAGCAAGGTCGCCGCAAGGTCCAGTTGTGACGCAGGTGCCGAATAACGGAAAGCAGGTTTTTGCAACGCACCTCCCAGCCAGAGCATCGGTATGTGAAAATCTTCAGCCCTGAAATCGGCACGTGGCAATGGATGCCCATGGTCGCCAATAATCACCAGCACCGAATTGCTCCACCAGGGCTGCTGCCTGCAACGGTCTACAAACTGCCCGATCACTTTATCAGTATAATTTACAGAATTCAGAAAACGTGCCGTGTTGTCTTTCCCGACAATAACCGTTTCGTCAGGTGTTTCAAAAAGGCTCATGACTACTCAACGTAAGCCATGTAGTAAAAAACGGTGAAGTTTGTTGTTCGAGCTCTTTCATCACACGTTCCATCACCACACCATCGTGGGCGCCCCATTTGGAATTCATGTCTTTCTCACTAAAATCATTTCGCCCCAGAATCGTATTGAATCCTGCATGAACGAGATAAGACTTGATGTTTGCAAATTCCGGCTCGCCACCATAGATAAAACTGGTTGTATATCCTTTGGCTGCCAGCTCCTGTGTAAGTGTGTTCAGTTTGGCTGATTTCGCCGGGTTATGAATAATGGTCGTATTGGGCATGGCAGGGTAACCACTCAGTACAGCAGGCACTCCTTTATTAGTACGGTCGCCACTTGCATAGAGGTTATCAAAATAAATGCCCTCATTTAAGAGCTGGTTAAATCGCGGTGTTATTTCTACGCCATTGTGATGCAGCCCAACTGCTTTGGAAGTGAAACTCTCCCAAAATTACAATTACTACGTTTACGGGCGTGCTGTCGCTTGCAGCAATCCAATGTTCTGTTGATCCATTCGAGGCATATAAACTATCCACGCGCTTTTTACTTTCTTCTGCTGAGAAATAGAGATACGGATTCTTCTTTACGTTGGCCTTGCTAAAAACGCTGTGTAACAAATTCCAGGAAGCGTTAACAGCGGCGTGGTTCGCAAACTGGTGTTGGGAGAAATAAACAGCGCTCTGGTTCAACGGCGCAAGTTGCCATCCCCCGCGTATGGGTAATATCAGTGAGCCGGTAACAAGTAATAAAACAAATCCGGTTATCCAGCGACGGTTTTGTTGTAAAGCAAAAAATGTTCGTTTCAACAACCACCGGAATGCCAAATAAAAGAGTGTGTAGACGATTATAAAAACCAGGAAAATCCAGCATAGCGGAAGATGTGCGATGGAGGCCATCACTTCGCGCGGTGTCGATAAAAAACGTAACGGCCCCGCATCAATCCGAAATCCCCAGGCATTGTACATTTCCAGGTCGGAAAGGCATATCAGTAAAACGATCAGTAAAATAACGGAGGTATAAATTCGGTAAACCAGCGGTCGCTGAAAAAAACGGATCAACAGGCTGAGTATTACAAAGAGGCAAACCGGAACCAGGATATAGGCCGCAACCGAAAGATCCATTCGCAGTCCATACCAGAAGCTTCCTGAAATTTCGGAGAATGGGATGCCGGCAGATTTATCAACGTGATACAATACGAAGCAGAGCCGCATGCATTCGAAGAAAGCGAGCCAGCCGAGGTAGTAAAAAAGTAGAAATCTGAGTTTGGATAACATCTCAAAAAAATTGCGGTTTGCAAATTGCCGTTAGCGGTTTTCAACACTAACTGCAAACTGCAAACCGCAAATTGCAACTTTTACAGGTAAGCTCGTCTTAGCTGATCTTTTCTACCTGCATATAAGTCAACTCTACTGGTGTGGAGCGACCGAATATCTTCACGGTTACTTTCAGCTTTTTCTTTTTCGTCGTTCACTTCTTCAATCACCCCATTAAAGTCGTTGAAGGCACCTTCAATGATCTTGATGGTTTCGCCAACGATGAATGGTTCGCTCATGCTTGCGCCGCCAGCTTCCGCCATTTCATCCATTTTGCCGAGCATTTTGTTTACTTCAGCTTTGCGGAGTGCAATGGGGTTATCTTTTCCGAGGAAATGAATAACGCTATTGGTGTTTTTGATGGTGTCGCGCAGGTCATCATTCAGCTTTCCATCAATCACTTCTATCATTACATAACCGGGATAATAGTTACGCTCGCGCATTACTTTTTTCCCGTTTTGTACTTTGTATACTTTTTCAACCGGCAGGAAGACCTGTTTAACCACTTCACTCCATCCGCCACGGGAAATTTCCTTATCCAGGTATTCTTTCACCTTGCGTTCCTTACCGCTAACCACACGCAACACGAACCATTTGGTTTCCTGTTGCTGTGCGTTTTCCGTATTGGTTGTTGTCGCTTCCATTAACTAGCCTTTAATAAAGAATGTTGTAAACATACGAGAGCACACCACCAGCAGCAAAGTCCATAGCAGAAACCATCAACGTAATCAGGATGGTAGCCACCAGTACGATCATGGTTGACTGCTGCAGCTGAGACCATGTAGGCCAGCTCACTTTTTGTCGTCAGCTCCTTGTAGGAGTCACGTACGTAGTTTGAAAATTTGTTCATGTTTACGTTTTTGTTTTATGTTATCCGCTCACGTTTTGTCGTAAATCGTACAACTTAAAGCACGGGCAGAGAGATTCGAACTCCCATCAACGGTTTTGGAGACCGCTATTCTGCCATTGAACTATGCCCGTATAAGAAGCCCTTTCAAACTTTCCCAAAAGAGAGGCTTTTGGAGCTTCAAATAAAATAAAAATACTTCTTAAAAACAAAGTACCCGGGGGTTGCCCAAGTACTTTGCAAAGGTATTAAAGTCTCCCGAAAAAAGTCCTCCCAAAGGGAGGACTTAGGAGGGGCCTTTTATTTAATGATCTCAGTTACCTGACCCGCACCTACGGTACGGCCGCCTTCGCGGATGGCGAATTTCAGACCTTTTTCCATCGCGATAGGCTGAATCAGCTTAACGTTCAGGGAAGTGTTATCACCAGGCATAACCATCTTCAGTACCTGCGTTCAGGCAGTACTACTTCACCAGTTACGTCTGTAGTACGGAAGTAGAACTGAGGGCGGTATTTGTTGAAGAATGGTGTGTGACGACCACCCTCATCTTTGCTCAGTACGTAAACTTCGCATTTGAACTCAGTGTGAGGAGTGATAGAACCAGGCTTACAGATTACCATACCGCGACGGATTTGAGTTTTCTCAATACCGCGGAGCAGCAGACCGGCGTTGTCACCAGCTTCACCTTCGTCCAGCAGTTTTTGGAACATTTCCACACCTGTTACAGTTAGAAGTCAGCGGAGCGGCGATGAGACCAACGATTTCAACACCTTCACCAGTTTTAACGCGACCGCTTTCGATACGGCCGGTAGCAACAGTACCACGACCAGTGATAGAGAATACGTCTTCAACAGACATCAGGAACGGCAGATCAACCGGACGGGGAGGCAGTGGAATGTATTCATCTACAGCAGCCATCAGTTCGTCGATTTTTTCTACCCACTGAGGCTCGCCAGCGAGCGCACCGGTTGCAGAACCTTTAATGATTGGTGTGTATCGCCGTCGAAACCGCGTTTTGTCAGCTCATCGCGGATTTCCATTTCAACCAGGTCAAGCAGTTCAGGATCGTCAACCAGGTCTACTTTGTTCATGAATACAACGATACGAGGTACACCTACCTGACGGGCAAGCAGGATGTGCTCTTTCGTTTGGGGCATAGGACCATCGGTAGCAGCTACCACGAGGATAGCGCCGTCCATCTGGGCAGCACCCGTAATCATATTTTTTACATAGTCAGCGTGACCAGGACAATCCACGTGTGCATAGTGACGAGTGTCAGTCTGATACTCAACGTGAGCAGTGTTGATGGTGATACCACGCTCTTTCTCTTCAGGCGCACCGTCGATTTCATCATATTTCTCTGCTGTCGCAAGACCTTTCTTAGAAAGGATCTCGGTAATAGCGGCAGTCAAAGTGGTCTTTACCATGGTCAACGTGACCAATGGTACCAATGTTTACGTGAGGTTTGTCCCTCTTAAAGGTCTCTTTTGACATTGTTATGTGTTTTTAAAGTTGTACTTGATGTTTAGGGTTTATTGTTAAAAGTTTATTGTTTACAGCTTTTATAAACAATAAACCCGGTTGTCTCCATTTTCAAATCATTCGCACATTTCACGAATCAACTCTCAGATGCTGAGCCGTTGATGAGAATTGAACTCACGACCTCTTCCTTACCAAGGAAGTGCTCTACCACTGAGCTACAACGGCAAAAATTCTCGTCAAGGCTCAAATGAGCGGGAGACGAGGCTCGAACTCGCCACCTATAGCTTGGAAGGCTATCGCTCTACCAAATGAGCTACTCCCGCTAAAATTCTAGGGAAAAAAAGGTACATGCTTCCAATTCACGCTTGAAGCGTGGGCAAGGATGGATTCGAAACACCGAACTCCGAAGAGGACAGATTTACAGTCTGTTGCCGTTGGCCACTTGGCTACTTGCCCGTTTATATTCAAAAAACTATCTGAGCCACTTGTCGGAATCGAACCAACGACCTACTGATTACAAATCAGTTGCTCTACCAGCTGAGCTAAAGTGGCAATTGTCAACTTTTACCACTCCTACCCCGACTCATTCTCATCAGCCGGTATAAACAGGGTGGAAAAGTATAAAAGAACTACCCCTAAATTTTGGGAAGGCAAAGGTAAGGGAATTTAACAATTGCAAAAATTTTGATGAAGGATTTTTTTTTATTTGTTTTCAACAAGTTGAACACTTAATCCACCTCAAAGGGGCCGCAAAATACAAAAGCCCCCGGATATCGGGGGCTTTTGTATTCGTTAGGCCGCTTGTTTTTCTTTTTTTCTTTTCAACTGATTGACGATGGAATCAAACGCATCGTCGAAAGAGGCTTCAAATGACTTGCTCGTAGCTTTTACAAAGAATTCCTGTCGTGGCACATGAATCCTGATCTCGGCAATCTTGTCTTTGATGGTATGAACAACATTGTCTAATTTAAGAAATACGTTAACACTGATGATACGGTCATGAAAAGTGTTCAGCTTTTTGAAGCTTCTTCGAGATGTAGTCTTTCAACTTTTGCATCCGCATCAAATCGAACTGTCTGAATGTTTACGTTCATAATCACATTTTTAAAACAGTGAAACAATAATTTAAAGAGCTATAACTTGTTGGTAATTGAGAGAGATAAACTGCTTACATGGGCGGGAGGGTTTTGTTTGTATGAATGTACTGCAATTGCCGATGAATAACAACAAAAGAATGGTAAAAATTTACCCCTAAAACGGGCATCAGATTATCCGCGGGGATGCGCTTTTTTATGCGCCTCTTTCAGCTTCTCAATGGTATTGTGGGTGTACACCTGTGTGGCCGCCAGGCTCGAATGGCCGAGCAACTCTTTTACTGCATTCAGGTCGGCACCATGGTTGAGTAAATGCGTGGCAAAACTGTGGCGTAAAACGTGTGGACTCTTCTTCTCCAGTGTACTAGCTTCGCCCAGGTATTTCTTCACCTGGAGATATGCATACTTGGGATATAACTTTTTTCCGCTTTCTGTAACCAGCACGGTGTCAGGCAACACTTCGAAGCGTTTCCTTTTTTCAGCAGCATAAGTTTGCAGTAATTCTTTTATTTCGGGGTGAATGGGAATCACTCTTTCCTTGTTACCCTTACCCAATACTTTTAATATCATCCGGGAAAGGTCTACCTGCTTTTCCTTTAACTGTATCAGTTCGCTCAACCGCATACCGGTGGCATAAAAAAGCGTGACCAGCAGACGGGCATTCCAGCTTTTCCAGTCTTCAGTATGATTAGAAAGGGTTTCCAGCAATTCGTTCATTTCAGGCTCTTTCACAAAAACCGGTAACCGCTTCCTGATTTTGGGCGCACTGATCTCTGCGGTTGGAACTGTTTGGATATGCTCTTTCTTCAATAAAAACTTATAAAACGACCGCAGCGACGAAAGTTTCCGCACGATGGTGCGGCTACTCTGCTCATCCCCTTTCATTTCGGCCATCCAGCTGCGGATATGCATCGATTGGACGCCGGCGGGTTCCAACAAACCATAAACACGCTGAAGGAAATCTGTAAACTGTTGCAAATCCGTTTCGTAAGAAATAACGGTATGCTGCGAATATCTTTTTTCGAAGCGGAGGTAGTTGAGAAAGTCCTGTATGTGTTGATTTTCTGCCATTGGGGACGATGCTCTTCGAAATTACATGGATTTGAGGCAAGTACACCGGACTTTACAATAAACTTTCCGGTCTGAAAACGTAGGGCATAAAAAAAGCTGCGTCGGTGAGACACAGCTTGATATTTTCTGGGAGGCGAAGGAAATTACCCCTCGATCTTTCCGCTGGCGATCTGTTGCTTGTAGATTGCTTTCAGAACCTGGCCACGACGTTTTACTGACGGCTTTGTGAAGCTCTGACGCTCACGCAGTTGGAGCAAAGTTTTCGACTTTTCAAACTTCTTCTTGTACTTCTTCAGCGCTTTGTCGATGTTTTCGCAATCTTTTGAATCGATGATCAGCATACTATTATACCTCCTTTGGTATGTTTTAATTGATAATGCGGCTGCAAAAGTAGGAAAATAATTGAATAAAAATATACTCATCCCCAAATTCTTTCCCTTCCCTGCCCTACCGGCCTGAAATTACCCGAAATTTGCCGCATGTTTACAGGAATTATTGAAACACAGGGCCTCGTAAAAGAAATCACCCCTTCGGGATCGAATCTTGAATACTGGATAGAATCCCCTATTGCTGACGAACTGAAAATTGACCAGAGTGTGAGCCATAACGGGGTTTGCCTCACTGTAGACGCATTGAAACCGGGCCAGCACCGCGTAACGGCGATAGACGAAACCCTACAAAAAACCACGCTTTCCACGTGGAAACCCGGAACAATCGTAAACCTGGAGCGTTGCCTCCCCGCAAACGGCCGTCTCGACGGACATTTTGTACAGGGTCATGTTGATGGTACCGGCACCTGCATACAAGTGGTAGAAAAAGACGGTAGCAAAGAATTTACATTCCGTTTTCCCCGCGAAAAAGCAGACCTCGTGATTGAGAAAGGAAGCATTGCCCTTAACGGCATTAGCCTTACCTGCTACAATGTGACTGCTGATACATTCACCGTAGCGATTATTCCTTATACTTTTGAGCATACGAATTTCCGGGAGTTAAAACAAGATGACCAGGTGAATCTTGAATTTGACTTGATCGGAAAATACATCCTTCGTAATCAGCAAATTCTTAATCAGAAGTAAGCACCACGTTGAAAGTGTTTTTGGGAAGATTGACAGTGTGTCTCCGCACTTGTTATGCCATCAGGAATAGCTTTGATTGAATTGACTGATTTCAAACACCCACTCACAAAGTGTATTTAACAGCAATGGGTTAACTAATATTATATTTACGGCTGAAATCAATCTATGCAGCCAACTCCATTAAAAGCATTACAAATGATCAAAGGCCGGCACTACTGGGTGCTCGGTGGAGTGTTTGTGCTAGTGCAGCTTATTTTACTTTTCCGTTTTGGTATTGAAACCGGACTGGAAGCGGAAAAGTACATCGAACAGGGAACCCGACTTTGGCAAGGCGAAGGGCTCGGCGAAGAAAAATATTTGTTTTACGCGCCTGTGATCCTGCTGGTCTGGCTTTTAAAAAGTCTGGGACTTCCACTTTTTATTGTTTGCGTCTTTCAGGTCTTGCTTTCTGGATTTTCACAATTCTGTTTTTACAAAGTAATGAAACGAATGGCGGGCGCTGATTTGGCTTTATGTGGCAGCCTGTTGTTGTTGTTCTTTATTCCTTATCAAATTTGGAATTTATTTCTGTATTCGGATTCCATCTTTCAAAGTACTGTGCTATTGTTAGGTTGCAGCATTTATTATTCCCTCCATAATCGTCGCATCCTTTACCAGGTGTTGCCATTTCTTTTGCTGGCAATCGTTTTCTTTTCGCGACCGAATGGCATGTTTCTGATTCCGCCGTTTATTATTTTTCTGGTGCTCCAGCAAAAACCTTTTTCCCATAAATTATTTGCTGCATTTATTTCGCTTGCATTCATTATTCTGGCTGCAGTATGTGCCAATTATATTTTTGCAAATGGCAATGATATGAATATTCTATTGCCTTATATCGAGGAACATATTATTTGCTTTGTACCAACCCGTGATGCGGCATCAGTGTTACACCTATCGCAAACAGGGAGTGCACTTGGCGACTTTTGGTATTATGTTTCACACAACAGCCTTCATTTCATAAAAATGACTTTCCTTCGACTGGGTTCGATCTTTACACTGAATCGGCCCTACTATGGAACAAGCCATAATATCTATCTGCTTGGATACAGCTTAATGATTTATGGTCTGGCAATTGTCGGCATTAAACGATTCATCCGAATGAAATCCGGAATGAGGCCGTTTATTTTCTCCCTGATTTTATTATACCCGTTTGCCATCGTCTTCAATGTGACGACTGGCATAGCAGGTTTGTGATGATATTATTTCCGTATCTCTGTTTCCTGGCAGCTTCAGGGTTCAAAACAATTACTAATCTTACACCCCAGAAAAAATGAGTTATTTTTCAAGAATAGGTTCTACCGGTGCGATCACAAAAACGCCACGTAGAATATTGAACCGGATGTTGTCGGAAATAGGAAAAAGTGAAGAGCTGCGAATTCTTGAGCTTGGTGCCGGCCGGGGTGAAATTACAGGTGAATTATATAATCGTCTTAATGGGAAATTTCGAGAGTTTAAAGCTATCGAAATAAATCCGGATTTTTCCTCCGAACTCAAGAATAAGTATCCTGGAATAGATGTTGTAACCGACAACGCTGTGCATGTCACCACATCATTGACACACAAAATGGATGTTATTATTTCGTCCATTCCATTTTCTTTTTTTGGAAAACGATGAACAGGAACGGTTAATGGAGCAAATCGCAACGCACCTGAGTGATAATGGTAAATTAATTATTTTATATCACGCGCGGTGGCTTAGAAAGAAGTTCCTGAAATACGTACCGGAAGCTAAAATCGAATTCTTTTTTACATTTTCCACCATACTATCTGCTCACTTATACAAAGCCATCTGCATGAGAAGATATTTGCGATCGGTTTTAGCCGTTACGCTCACGTCAACTGCTATTCTTTTTTTTCACTTCGGCTATTCAAGCTTACTTATGCTTTCGCATGTCTGGATTATGTTCACACTTAGCCTGGTGGTGGCAACCAGTTCATATGCTGTTTATTTTATTTTCAAAAAATAAACGCTGGGAAAAATCCTGGCGAATCTGATTCTATTGCTGTTTTGGCTATTTGTTTGGTTTTTTTATATGTTGGTCCTCGGCAGTAATTATTTCTGGGGCAATACCATAACGTTTGAAATCTTGCAGAATTATCTCGTCAACCTAAGCCATTTTCTGAATGTACTCCCTATCGAGAAATGGATTTTGGTGACAGTCATCATCGTCTTTTTTGTCCTTATAATATTATGGTACTGGTTTATCCGGTTTACACCTTCCGATCGAGTTATCCGATTTCAACAACGTTTAAACCGAATCAGTTCGATTCGATCGGAACTACTGTTGCAATTACGCTAGGCGTGCTCTTCCTTTTGCGTGGCCCAATTATGGAACTAAAGCGTTACATGCATTTCAACCAGGAACCATTTGTGTATTTCGCTTTAGGGCCAATGTGGGCTGTTCATTCTGAAGAATTGCTTCTAACCCAACCGGCAAGGACACAAACGGATGTCGATTGCATCAATGCAGTTGGAATAAAAGAAAAAACGGGCGTACGGCTATAGTTATTCTGGTGGATGCATTACGTTCGGATCATCTTCCGATGTATGGATACCAAAGAAACACGGCTCCCTTCATGGATTCACTTTTTCGAAGCGGGAAACTGTCGTACATACCCCACTCCTTCTCTGGCTCATCCAATACGATTGGCGGCGTTTCTTCATTGTTTTTTTCTAGGGAATGGGACAGCCTAAATCTGACACAACTAAACCTGATGCAATATTTCAAAAAAATCGGGTTATACAACCTATGCCTATCTCACGGGTTATCATTCCGGTTGGTATGGGTTATCTGCAATGTACCGAAACAATTGCGATTACTTTTATGAAAGTACTTCAGAGTATGGAAAAGCAATTGACGACGACCTGGTAACAATCGCTGAATTTGAATCATCAAAACCAGAACTAAATTCCTTCATCTACTTTCATCTTCTTTCCGTTCATGATATTGGAACACGGGATGACCGATTCAGAAAAATATATGCCGGATAAAATTGGTTTAACTACGTCAGGGTACGAGCCCATTTTAAATCATTACGACAATGGAGTGCTACAGGCCGACTACGCAATATCCAGGATTTTTCAACATTTGGAAAAAATGGGATGCTGGAGAATGTTACCATATATATCGTGGGTGATCATGGAAACCTGTTAGGTGAGGATGGCCGCTACGGGCATTCGGACGGACTTCATCCCAAACTTTTGGAAGTACCGATATTAGTTTATGATGCGCAACTCAGGGATTCACCTGCACGAAGTTTGGCAAGTATCATGGATGTTGCGCCCAGTCTCACCAAACGTTTTTTCAACGATGTACCAGACTGCTGGCAGGGAACATCCATCTATGATTCTACAGCCGATGGTTCATACCACTTTAATACCAGTGCTGCTACGGTTTCCAACACAAATTTGTATCGGGGGCAGGTGAATCAAAAGGGCGATTCACTCACACTCCGGATTCTTGATAAAAAATGGAATTCTGTCAAATACTATCAGAAAATCGACCAGACCGAATGGGTCTTATTAAACGAAAAATGGTGAAGTTGTTCCTTAAAACAACTTCACCATTTAAAATTTCAACACCACGATTTATCGCATCAGGTACATTTTACCGTAACCTTTATTGAAGTACTTATCGGTATTATCGCCCTGCGCTTTGTATTTATCAAGGGATTTACCATTGAGGTTCGTGATCACACGGTAGAGATATATGCCGTTCGCCAGTTTTTGACCATACTGGTCGGTGCCGTCCCATTTAAATTCGGTGATGTTGCGGCCAATATGGAGCGGGCCAAGTTCCTCTTTGGTGATCTCACGCACCACTTTACCAGTGATCGTCAGAATTTGAATGCGGATATTCTGCGGAATTTCAGCACCGGTGATGGTGAAAACAAACGCTGTTGACGTGGTGAACGGATTCGGATAGTTCAACATGTTTGAGATCATCGGCTTGTTAATCACCTGGAATGAAACGCGATATTGCGCAAAGCCTGCGAAGTTTTCGCTTCTGTCTTTACCGCTTACCAACAGTTCATATTCGCCATCCTGCAGGAAATGCGGGTTGAAATGAATACGGGCCGCGTTGTTTGTTGCTGAAGTTGCAGGTTCAAAACGCAGGGTATCATTGTCAAAATTGAAACGGCGCAATTGCCCATCAGGAAAACGTACCTGTACATTCAGCAGGCTCGTATCATTTAACAGCAGGAATTTCGCTTCGTCTTTCAGTTCTGCAATAATTATCGGTTTCGCCGCCACAATATCACGGTTCAGGATATGAACGCCATCAAAGGTTACATCCAACATCGGTTGCAAACTATCAGGTCGCACAAAAAGGTTGCGGAATGCATAGTTGTTAAAGAGGTGCCCCCTCTTTCTGGTGCATGTTGGGGTTGAAGTTGACAAATATCGTATTGCGCCCCGTTAGATTGCGTGTATCTACAGGAACATCAAGTTTAATCGTATCATTTGGCGCCAGGTCCTTCTGCAATGGGATCGTGATTTCCTGAACGACGTTATCACTACCCGTGATCGTCATCTGCACTTTAATACTGTCAACAAATTTATGTTCACTGATATTTTTAAATCCAATTCCGAAATTGAAAGGCTCTCCTACTTCAACTGTATCACGGGTTGTGAAATAGATATTGGGAGCAATCGCACCTTCGGGTACCGGATTATAAGTAACCATCCAGTAACGAAGTTGATAAGCCGAATAGTCAATTGAATCGACATTGAACATTTTGAGGCGCAGGTGCGGAAACTCATTTGCATCAATGCTACTGATATCAAAATCCTGATCCTGAAGGGTAATGCCTGTAATCAACTCCTCTTCAGTACCATCTGCGCGTACACCAATTACATTCAGGTTAGGTTCGTCAGTAGCTGGATTTTTCATATCACTTCCACGCCAGTGCAGCTGCGACCATGAACTTGCAGGTCCAATGATCGGTGACTCTATCGTACCTATGGCACTTGGCGTTACACAATCAAATGACAGGTTGATCGCATCATAAAGTCCATCGCTAATTACGAATTTTGGTGGATGTTCGTTGGCGCGGTTCTTCTGATATACGAAATTCATTACACGCGGTTTATCAATACTGTCGATATCAATCAAACCATTATTTTTTAATTCTGTGTAAAGGCTATTGCCTACTCCGTACACATTCTCATCCAGTTTCCACTGCGGTGCATATTCGTTGTTTGCGACCTGAGCGTGAACCTGCGTTCTCAATACTACAAATTTTCCGTCGGGGATGGCGCGAAGGAATTGCATCGCTTTGTTGCGTCCATCTATTGTATTGGGATATTCAAAATTCCACACCGCCGAGGTATGCGCACAAGGAATCAGACTTCCAAACAAACCCGTTGACCCTACTGCCTGATTAACCCAGGGCTGGAAGGTTTTTTCATCAAACACGTTGAATACAAATCCATAGGAACAGGTATTCCTGATATAAGATGAATCATTCACATTCACAACGAGCTCCCCTGCCTGGGAAATTGCATAACCCCATACGCCGTTTTTAACGAATAGGTTATTTACAACTGAATCAAACCTCCATTCCCGTTCTTCCGTCAATCTAACATGATGAGCTTCACTATTCAGATGCTGGTTATAATGTGCCTGTGAAAATCCTTCGCTGCCATTTTGAATAAATTGGAAAGAAGTTTGGTTCCACAAAGGTTCTCCAACGGTAGAAACTGGAGCAACACGCCAGTAATACACTGTACTATCAGTAAGTGAAAGTCCCGGTTGAAATTCAACGATACCTCCTTTTGCCGACTGACTTCGTTGAACTTTCAATGGTGAATTAAAGCTGGCTGTTGTATCCATCTCCATGAGATAGGTACGCGCATCAGCAAAGGGGTTGGCAGTAGAGGCTATCAGTTTTACGTCCTGTTTGTTGACAATTGAATAAGGATAAGGTTGAACAGGTCGTATATCATCTTCAATAATGTAAATGTCTTTTGTAATGACGTTATTTGTCTCAAACAGTTCATCGACGTCGTTGTCCGCATCCACTGAAACGGTAATCTTATTCAGGCCCTGATCTCGTGTAGCCACAACAGGAAGTGTATAGACAATCGAATCGCGATAAGTTCTGAAATTGAGTGTATCACGCTGAATGATTTCCGTAACGTTATTGGGATAAGTCCTTTTCAGTTCTACAACAATATTTCTGTCAAGCGAACGACCCAAATTCACAAACGCTGCTGTTAATTTAAAATCTGTTTCCGAGATCGGAATAAATTTAGGATCCACGCTCACCATTGCATCCTCGATGGCGTAATCGGGTTTTTTCGGAGTTATAAAAGCGTAGGGCCGGGTCACCATGCAACGTGAATTGCTCACACTGAAAACGCGCATAAAAATCATTTTCCGTAGTCAGTGCGAACGTTTGACGAATGGCTTCACCCATTATTTCCCCAATGGTGGCGCCATAGTGTGATCGCGAAAGAGCCCGATACATGCGGGTATTATAAATATCCAGGTAGTGAATGATACCAAGGTGGGTACTTGCCAGGAAGGCGATAGCACCCCTGTTTTCAGCAAACACAAACTTTTCTGAGATAGTCTCAGTTGTAGTTAATCTGCCGACAGTGAAGTTATAGAAACTACCGGCATTACATCCCATAACAATCATCACCGGATATTTTCCTGGGTTGTTATATGCCTGTGGATTATCCAGGTTAAACTCCAGTGCATTTGATGAGGAGTGACCGAAATAAGTAAGTACTCCGATTCCTTCTTCAAAGAGTTTGCCTAGCCTCACACTCGCTACCTGTTCAACGGCATCGGCCGTTGTTTTTGAAAACGTATGAACATTGGCAGCGTACATGGTATCTTCAATAATACGTTGATGTCCCTGTAACGCATTTGCCAGCAGGTTGCTCGTATTATTATCACCGGCCCCTACCACATGAACCACATTTTTCTTCCACCCCTTCTCAGCTACAAGCGGTGACGTGTAATCATATAACTGCTCGTATTCTTTCACCTTATTGAGGTATGCTGAAACTTCGTGTTTGTTGATTGCCGAAAGACGTCCGATTGGCACAAGCGGAATTGAACTGGTACGAACTGCGGTCAACAGGTTATCGGATGCCGGGTTACCAAATGTTGGCACTAAACAAAGCTTATCGATTTCGGCGTTATTACGAAAGTTAAAATACTGGTTATAAGTTGTCGCTTTCCCGATCAGCAATACATAGGCGACTGGAGCACTAAAATTCGCTCTCGCCCAGTGTACAAAATTCCTGATGGAAAGGGGAGTCATTGAAATGCCTAAGCCAAACTGGTCTTCCAACTGATCGATCATATACGTTTTAGCATTAAAGGAACCGCCAGCCGTAGAAGAACGATATTGACGATAATCTTCTACCGGATCTCCAGAACCCGAAGCGGATGTTAGAACCGAATTGGAAATAATCAGATAATTGCCCTGGTTTTGGGGAGCGGAATAATCAATAAAATTTCTGGGTGTGAGTGAACTAATCGTTCCAACATAGGCATTGGATACGCTTGAAATCACCAATTTGCGCTCAGTCATCGATGGCTCCAGGCGAAAACGCAAGGGAGATACCGGACTTAATGCAACATATCGTTTTCCATTTGTCAGATCATACAATACTGGATTGGAACCAGTTTGCGGAAAGCCTGTCATTTCAAGATAGTTGCCATCGGGATTAGCTGGCAGAGAAAATTCAAAACGGGTAATGTTATTAAACACATAAGCTCTGGGATAATCAATTGCCATTTTGCCTACAACCATTCGGTCGCCGGAGGCGGAAGCCTGATTGGTCACCGACATCTGGGCCGTGCCGGAAGCGATTTTAGATAGCGGAAAATCGACGGAATATTTGATCTGATCGTAGTAATCCATCTGCGCACCTCCAATTGAGTCACCCGCAATGGAAACCCGAAAATTTCTCGCCCTTACTGCGTTACCGGCAGCGTAAACGGTGGCTTTTGGCGTTGGCGCCCCCGGGCCGGTGTAAGTCCTAAGGTTGGTAAAATTGTAGTTCAGGCTCGCACCTGTTGCTATATCGGTCGAGCTGTTCCCTTCCCCAATATCATAGGTGGATGAATACGTGTATGAACTACCCACCAGTTCTGCTCGTCCCCCATGCACTTTCGCGCGATAATTTTGTTCGGCACGATGCATGAAATACTGTTCAGTGGGTAAAGTGTTGCCCGCAATATTGTTGGCGGTTTGCACCAGGCGCTTGTTATTTCCAACGGGATTAATAGTGAGATAGTAAGCCGCTGAATCGGTTGTTAAGCTGTAGTAATCGTTTAGCTGCCATTCAGGGTTACGATATAATTCATTATCGGGTTTACCAGTATTCATCTCTCCCCAGAATTCAATAAATCCACTCGCGTCAAGAGGAGCGTTTGTAATGCTGGTGTAAATCGGGACTTCAACTCCATTGTGCCACAATTGGAAATGATCTGCATTAACGTTGCTAATACCAATCGACGCGAGGGTAGATTGAGGAATGCGATAAAGACTGTTAACCGCTACTTTAAACTTGTAGTAGGTTTTATTGTAATCAATCCATTCATTATGGTACGGTTGGGCTAAAGCTCCCAGGCTTGCCAACAAAAGTACAATGAGTAGAATTCGCTTCATGGAAGGAAATTATTTGGGGTACTGATTTTAGTTCGTTTTGACTTTTTTCTTTTTTCTCCTGTGGCACCATATCCAGTCTTAATGAAAATACGTGTGTAAACAGGGGATTCGACTGGTTTGCAAGGTTTGTAAACGCATAATCCACGGTTACATGCTGGATCTTGAAACCTGCGCCGGCGCTGGGTTGATAGATCCACACTTTCTTTTGGTTGAGTGTATCACCGTCTGCCAGCGCCTTCTGAAAATTATTAATTCCTGCACGCAGGAAAAAGACATTGTTCACATTCAGCTCCAGCCCCAGTTTTGGATCTGCGCTAACCGGGTCTGCACTGATCACTGTATTCCGTTGTCCATCGAATGTGAGGTCGATATTCGTTTCTGCCAACAGGCTTGTCTTTTTACTTAACTGAAACTCACGCGCAATACCCAACACAAGGCGGGGTGCGGTCATCTCGGTTGATTTCACCGGAATTTCGTTGTTGGTCAGGTAAAGGGCTTCCTTTTCCCGCTCGGTAAAATGTGAAGGCCCACGAGTTGAAAGTGGTGGTAATGTCGCGGCCGGTAAGTCCGAAGCGCCATTTTCCCTGGTGCACCTGGATGCCGGCATCCACTCCAAAACCCCAGGCTTTGGCGAATTTGCCCACATTGCGGTGAATTACTTTTGCGTTTACGCCAAACTGCACTTTCCGCTTTTCTGTATCCTGCAGGCGTTGTGCGTAGGAAAGCAGGAAAGCGTAATCGGCAGAAGAAAAAAGCCTGTATATTATTATAGTTGATGGTTCCATCGGGTTCCACCAGGAAGAGCGTGTTCATGATGTCATCAACAGCAAAGCGCAAACCGGTAATGGCAAAAGTGCGTTTGTTGTTAACGGAGGGGAAGGCGATGCTGGCGAAATCATATTTACCAATGCCGGCAAAATATTCGGCATGCATCAGGTTGATTTGCGTGTTTTCTTTTACACCTACCAGGCCGGCGGGGTTCCAGTAGCCTGCTGTTCCATCCTGGACGGAAGCAACCTGCGAACTACCCATTGCAAGCCCACGGGCACCAGCTCCAATGTTTAAAAATTCGTTTGAATATTTACGAAATTGAGAATGTGCGGATACAGAGAGGACTGTTCCCAGCAAGGTGAGATATAGGAGCGGCGACTTCATTCGGATTCAGTTTTCAAATAAGCAATTAACACGGTAAACGAGCTTTCAGGGTCGAGTCGGTCTGTAAAAGTAGACCACATATCCCGAAAATCATAGTTTTACTAAGGGAAAAACCCGGCAACCAAAAACGATGTATTTAGAATTATATTGCATTCAGGCGGTTACAACAGCGAATGAGCTTAATTTTGCGATCAAAATTTGACTTAAGACAATGAATCTCATAGAAGAACTACGATGGAGAGGGATGATCCAGGACATTATGCCCGGTACCGAGGAGCAATTAAAAAAGGAGATGACGACCGCCTATATCGGTTTCGACCCCACGGCGGAAAGCCTGCACATCGGCAGCCTGGTTCCGATCCTGTTGCTGGTGCACCTGCAAAAGGCCGGCCATAAGCCAATCGCACTTGTTGGTGGCGCCACGGGTATGGTAGGCGACCCGAGTGGCAAAAGCCAGGAGCGCAACCTGCTCGACGAGGAAACCCTCGCCCGCAACGTCGCCGGCGTTCGCAGTCAATTGGAGCGCTACCTCAACTTCGATGAGAACCTGCCCAACGCGGCAGAAATGGCCAACAACTACGACTGGTTTAAACATATCAGCTTTATCGACTTCTTGCGCGACGTGGGTAAACACATCACCATCAACTACATGATGGCGAAAGACAGCGTGAAAAAACGCATTGAAGGCGAAGTAGGGCTGAGTTATACAGAATTTGCATACCAACTGATGCAGGGCTACGATTTCTACTGGCTCTATGCCAACAAAAACTGCAAACTGCAAATGGGTGGCAGCGATCAGTGGGGTAATATCACCACCGGTACCGAACTCGTTCGCCGTAAAGCCGGTGGCGAAGCTTTTGCATTTACCTGCCCCTCATCACCAAAGCCGACGGTACTAAATTTGGTAAAACGGAAAAAGGAAATGTGTGGCTGGACCTGAACATGACCTCATCCTACGACTTTTACCAGTTCTGGATCCGAGCTTCAGATGCGGATGCGGAAAAATGGTTGAAGATTTTCACTTTCCTGACGAAAGAGGAAGTGGAAGGGATTTTGTCCACCCATAAAAAGGATGAATCCAAAAAAAGATATTACAGAAAAAACTGGCAGAAGAAGTAACCCGCTTTGTGCATGGCGAAGCTGAATTGCAGAAAGCCATGGAAACAACTGCACGTCTTTTCGCCAATCAGTCTGCTCCTGCCGAAAGCCTGAGCATCGAAGACCTGGAAGGCCTCGACGGTGTTGTAAAAGCGCTTTTCCCCGCCACTCGTATCAACGAGGGTGTGGATGTAGTGAGTTTCCTTGCAGAAAACGGCATCTTCAGCAGCAAAGGTGAAGCACGCAAAACGATCCAGGGTGGTGGCGTAAGCATCAACCGGAAAAAAGTAGAGGATGTTCAATTCAACATCAATGAGTCATTGTTGTTGCATGGAAAATATATTTTAGTGCAGAAAGGGAAGAAAAACTACTACCTGGTAGAGAGCGCGTAAAGCGGAAAATAACCGGACAATATGTAAATTTGGAAATGCGGCGATGTGGAAATGTGGAAATATGTAAATGTGGCGATGTGGAAATGTGAAAATGTGGCGATGCGAAAAAAAATGAAGGCTATTACATTAGATGCGTTTCAACATTTTCACATTTCCTCATTTCCTCATTTTCACATTTCCTCATATACATATTTCCTCATCTCGAAAGATGCAAAAAGTTTATTTCATAAGCGGCCTTGGTGCAGATGCACGCGCATTTTCTCTACTTGACTTATCTTTTTGCGAGCCGGTTTTCGTCAATTGGATAACACCGCTACCGAAAGAGTCACTCGATTCATACGCCCAACGAATGATGGAGCAGATCAGCGACTCCGATGCAACGATCGTAGGGCTTTCCTTTGGCGGTATGCTGGCTTCTTCAATGGCTGCAAAAAATCCAACATTAAAAGTTATTGTTCTTGCCAGCAACAAATGCGCAGCTGAGTTTCCAACCTGCCTCCGATTTGGCAAATACTTTCCAGTTTACAATTGGATGCCAAATGGTTTTTATAAACAACGCGGAAATATTAAACACTGGTTATTCGGCGCACGTTCACCAGAGGCTAAAAAGGTATTTGCAGCAATTCAACAGGACTCAGACCCCGAAACAATGTGTAAATGTGGCAATGTGGAAATGTGAAAATGTGAAAATAAATGAGAGGCTGTTACATTAGATGCATTTCCACATTTCCACATCGCCACATTTCCTCATTTACATATTCCCACATTCCCACATTGCCACATTTCTCTCCTTGCTCTGCGCACTCATTTTATCGCTTTCCACATTTCCTGCGCTACCAGCAAATTCCCTTGCGCATTTAAGTGTACACGATCGGTGGTGAGAATGCCGCGGTCGGCATTGGTAGGATTATTCTTAAAATTGTAATCAAGAAATGATTTGCGAAGGTCAATCAATTGCAGGCCATTCTTAGAAGCAAGTTCGCGGATATTATTTGCATAAAGATTCAAATCACCATCCTGCTGGTTGCTGAAATCCGTTCGTTCGCCAATAACAGATGGTGTACAGAGAATGACTTTTATTCCTGCTGCTTTTAATTTATCAATGATTGTTTGATAAAACTGAAGGAACTTATCTGCATCTGTACCGGTGCCTGCACCAGACTTGTGCCACACATCATTGATACCGATATAAATAATCACTACATCAGGTTTCAAATCCAACACATCCCTTTCAAGTCGCAGGTAAAGGTCTGTTACCTTATTTCCACCGATGCCTTTGCCGACAAATTCAAAATCGGCAGCACGACCTTCTTTTTGGCAAATGCTGTCAATGAGTTTGATGTACCCACCAGTTTGCGCACCCGCCTGGGTGATTGAATCACCAAAGAAAATTACTTTTTTAGGTTTAGGAAATGCGGCCATAAGTGCGAAGCAGATAATCAAGGGAAGTAATCGTTTCATGTGTTGGTATTTAGATGTGTGATGCTCGATGGTGGATGATCGATGGACGATATTTTCGTTAGACTGGTGATTTTATTAATGTTTTTCCGTCAACCAGAAATTTCCGTTCTGATACCAGGTATCCATTTCCTTTCTCACAAAAATGCACTTTCAGATTTTCGATGCTGATCGGGTTTCCGTCGGGAATGTCTGCGATATTACTGTGCAAAATCTCATGTCCGTCAATAATCACTACCAGACCGCTACCAATGGCTTCCATGTGATCACCGCCGGTGATCAGCATGCCGGTATCTTCACCCAGCCCGATACCGATACATTCGGGATTGGTAGCAATTGCCTGGGCGAGCCTGCCAAATCGTCCACGCTTTTCAAAATGTGAGTCAATAATCAGCGAAGGAATAAAACCCAGTCCTGATGTCATTTTCACTTCCCCTTTCAGGTGTGCCCTGGATGCGTTGCCTTCATAAATCATCGTCTGGCTCATTGCCATGGCGCCAGCGCTGGTGCCGGCAATCAGGAAGTTTTCTTCCTGGTAGCGACGTTTGAGGATACGGAGAAATTCAGTACCACCATCCGTTGCACTCAGGCGCATTTGGTTGCCGCCCGTAAACATCACCGCATCGCAGTTCTTTATTCGCTCAAGGTTTTCCTCTTCCTGTGTATGTTGCCGGTTGCGGATATGCATCAAACCAATATTCGTACAGCCAATCTTTCCAAATGCATCGAGATAGTTCTCCCCTACTTCGTATGGTATTGTGGAAGCGGTTGTAATCACTTCTATCCGGGCATCCGTTCCACCAGCCTCTTCCACGATTCGACGCAATATTCCTAACTCGAAAAAATTAAGGTTATTCCGATGCACCTCCCCGTTTCGAGGTTGGTTCCTTTGTCTTCTGCACCACCTACCGCAATCAGTTTTCCTTTGGGTTGACTCATTATAAATGTTCGGGTTTTTGGCAAAATAAGCGAAAATCGTGAAACGTGAAACCGCAAATCGTGAAGCGTGAGACGGCTTTCGGCAAACGGCAAACGGCAAACGGGAAATGGAGGCCGTTAAAAACGCTTTCACATTAAACAAACGCCCGAATCCCTTCCACTAACTTATCCAGATTCTTCGTCGTGGTATATACATTCGGTGTTACACGAATGCCATGGATATTTTCCCACTCAATGCCCACCACGTGAATTTTGTAATTATGGAAGAGAACACTATCCAGCTCACCTGGCTTTTTACCAGTAACGCCGATATTGCCAATGGCGCAGCCCCATTTGGGATCGAGTGATGTATTCAGTTTCACACCGGGAAGGTCTTTCACCTTCTCCATCCAATAGTTTTTAAGGTAGTGTAATCGCTTTTGTTTGCGTTCTATTCCCAGCATATCGTGAAACTCTACCGCTTTCCCAATTGCCTGTTCAATAAAAAACGGTCGCGTACCCAGCGCTTCAAACTTTCGAATATCTGCTTTTAAAGGATCATCACTTGTGGCGAACAAGGGATACAACGAAGCAATTTTATCTTTCTTTACATACAATAAACCGCTGCCAATAGGAGCATACAACCATTTATGCAGACTACTTGCAAAATAGTCGCACTCCAGGTCAGGTATCTTAAATTCGAAATGCGCAAAACTGTGTGCGCCATCTACCACCACTTCAATATTGCGTTTATGCGCTTCCCTTGCTATTTTTTGCACGGGGATAATCTGTCCATTCCAGTTAATGATATGCGTTATATGCACCACTTTTGTTTTCGAAGTGAAAGCAGCAACATATTGCTTCACGATATAATCTTCATCTTCGCTCGGCAATTCAAGGTTGATCCATTTCATTTTAATGCCGTCACGTTTTTCACGTTGCCTGTAAGCATTAATCATGTTTGGATAATCCTGCTTACAGGCAACCACTTCATCACCAGCTTTTAATTGTAAACCGAAGATGACAGTCTCCAAACCTTCTGACGAGTTTCGGTTGATGGCGATTTCTTCTGTGTCACAACCAGCGAGTCGCGCCAGGTTTTGCCGCAACGGTTCGCGCCCCTGATCAAGAATCCGCCACATATAATAACTCGGTGCTTCGTTGCTCAGATCGTAATAACGTTTCATGGCGTCCTGCACCGTTTTGGGTGCCGGCGATACACCGCCATTATTCAGGTTAATAATTCCGGGAGATACGGTAAATGACTGCTGCACATAATACCAGAAATCTTCTTCGCCAGCCAGCGTAGCGGCATCAACCGATTCGGCATTCCGTAACGCCTTTTCCAAGTTACCTGCCCAGGCAGGTTTAGTTATAGAAGAAAGAAATGCCAGCGATGAAAACATTCCTGCCTTTTGCAAAAATCCTCGTCTTGATTGTTGTTGCATAAAACAATACTTAATGATAAAACTTTTCTCATTTTTTATTTCGGAATAGCAGTAGCCATAAACTTTAAATAGTCTTTCTTCAGTTGCTGAAGCGACTGTTGATGGATATACATCATATGGCCCGATTCATAATAAGTAAATGAAATATTCGGACGCAGATTCGCAGGCAGGAACATATGATTGACTACATAATCCGTAGCGAAGTACGGCGTAGCCATATCGTAGTAACCATTACAAATCCAAACTTTTAAAAATGGATTATGCACCATCGCGCTACGCAAAGCTTCGGCAACATTCAGGTAACGATCCTGGCTGTTCGTCCAGGGGCGTACACGTCCGGTTAGAATTTCATACGGCAGATCATTGTTGTAATTCAGCTCGCGACGGATGTAATCGTTGATAGCCGCAGTATAAGGTCCATAGATGGCGCGTTCATAACTGGGATCGTAATCATACGACTCACCAGCGTTGTCATAATCCTGACCCGTAAGCCGTGAATCTAACCTGCCAACGGTAAGTTTATCCTTGCGTAATAGTTCTTTGTTGTATCTACCTACGGTTAATCGCAAATTCGTTTCATCCAGATATTCAGCAGACAACCCTGTAAAACGTTGCAGTTCTTTGATGATATTATTTCGTTCATCTGCTGGCAAACGATCACCTTTCATTAGAGCCTGCTGGTAGGGCCCCATGGCAAATGCTTCCGCTTCTTTGATTAATTGCGAAAGGCTGCTGAAATTATTTCCCAGCTTCTTGTGATACCATGATGTTGCAGCAAATGTGGGTAACATCAATGCATACGGAAGATCATTTCCCCGGTCGGTGCGAACGGTACCAAAATCGAGAATGGCTGAGATCAATATGATACCATTTACATACATGCCATGTCTGTTTTGCAGGTAGCCTGATAAACCTGCAGCACGTGTGGTTCCATAACTTTCACCTGCAATAAACTTAGGTGAAGACCAGCGTTGATAGCGCGACGTATATAACCTGATGAAATCGCCAACAAAACGGAGATCATTATCATACCCGGTAAATTCATTTTGAGAAGATCTTCCCGCAGGGCGTGTATAACCCGTCATCATGGGATCAATAAAAACGAGGTCCGCTTTATCGAGCCAGGTATGCGGGTTGTCGGTGTATTTGTATGGTGGTGGAAGACTATTCCCTTCTTCCGTCATATTCACCAGTTTGGGACCCAGCGCACCCATGTGTAACCAAACTGAAGACGATCCCGGACCGCCATTAAATGAAAACAGAATGGGACGTTTGGCCGGATCGGGTTCACCGTCTTTTGTATAAGCAATAAAGAACAGGTTTGCCTTCAAGGTGTCTTTCTCATCTCGCATATCCATATACCCGGTTGTTGCCGTGTACGATATCACTTCCGTGCCAACCTTTACCTGGTGTTTTGTAACCGAGAGTCCCTCGGATTTCCAGGCTTTTGTATCAGATGCTTTCTGTGCAAATAAGAAGGAAGGAAGAAGTAGAAAAAGAAGTAGTTGCTTTTTATACATGTGCAGTTGGTTTGATTCGTAAGTTAGGGAAAATGGGAAAATGAGGAAATGGGAAAATGTGGGAATGTGGAAATGGGGAAATGGGAAAATGAGAAAATGAGGAAATGCTTTTAATGCACCCAAAATGTTCATAACAGGATTATAACTGCAGTATACTTAGAAATTCTTCCAAATTCAAAATTGTCACATTGCCACACTGTATATTAACACATTTTGCATGCGCTTGAGGGTAACCTCAAATTTTCACATTTCCTCATTTTCCCATTTCCTCATTTTCCTCACGGTCTCTCCCGTTTCCCTCTTTTCCTTATCTTAGAAAAAAAAAACAATCACCATGCGCATACTGGAAATTAAAGTATTGAGGGGGGCCTAACTACTGGAGTGTTCGTCGGCCGAAACTCATACAAATGAAGCTGGACCTGGAGGAACTCGAAACCAAGCCCACCAATCTCATCCCCGGGTTTAAAGACAGGTTACAGCAACTGATGCCCAGTTTGTATGAACATCGTTGCAGTGAAGGTGTGCCCGGAGGTTTTTTCAGTCGCGTGGATGAAGGCACCTGGATGGGCCATGTTATCGAGCATATTGCACTGGAGTTACAAACGCTGGCGGGTATGGATTGCGGCTTTGGCCGCACGCGCGGCACCGGCGAAAAAGAAGGCGTTTACCATGTCATTTTCAATTATATGGAGGAAGACGCGGGCGTATATGCAGCAAAAGCAGCAGTACGTATTGCTGAAGCGCTGATTGAAGCCAAAGCATACAATCTCGAAGAAGACATACAGCAATTACGTGAGATAAGGGAAGATACCCGTCTGGGACCCAGCACCGGCAGCATCGTGGAAGAAGCTTCAAAACGGGGCATTCCTTATATCAGATTGAACAAACAAAGTCTTGTACAACTCGGATATGGCGTACATCAAAAACGCATTCGCGCCACCATTGCTTCCACTACTTCCAATATTGCTGTAGAAATTGCCTGTGATAAGGAAGAAACCAAAGCACTACTGGAAGCGGCAGAAATTCCTGTACCGCGTGGTACAGTTATCCGCACAGAAGTGGGACTGCGCGAAGCCGTTGACAAATATGGTTACCCCTCGTAATAAAACCCATTGATGGTAATCATGGAAAAGGCAACACCACGAACATCACTACCTGGGAGCAGGCGGTGAAGGCATTGGAAGCAGCCAAACAATACAGCCGCAGCGTAATTGTAGAAAAATATATAACAGGTTTTGATTTTCGCTGCCTGGTGATCAACTACAAATTTATTTGTGCAGCATTACGAACACCAGCAGCCGTAACCGGCGATGGCGTACACAACATCCAATGGTTAATTGATGAAACCAATAATGACCCACGTCGTGGCTTTGGACATGAGAAAGTGCTAACACGTATTACCATCGATGCTTTTACACAAAAGATGCTCGACGAAAAAGGATATACGCTGGAAACAGTACCACCTCAAGGTGAGCTCGTTTTACTAAAACCAACCGCTAACCTTTCCACTGGTGGTACATCCACAGATGTGACAGACGAAGTGCATCCCGCCAATATATTCATGGCCGAACGCATTGCGCGCATTATCGGTCTCGATATATGCGGTATTGATATCATGGCGGCCGATTTGCGTACACCTATTTCAGAAAATGGTGGTGCTGTGCTGGAAGTAAATGCGGCACCCGGTTTCCGCATGCATATAGAACCGAGTTATGGTTTACCACGCAACGTGGCAGAACCGGTAGTGGATATGCTGTTTCCAAAAGGAAGTGTGGGCCGTATTCCAATTATCGCCATTACCGGCACCAATGGAAAAACCACCACCACCCGACTTACAGCGCATATTGCAAAGTCGGCGGGAAAGAAAGTGGGTTATACCACCAGTGACGGCGTGTACATACAAAACCAACTGATGATGAAAGGTGATTGCACCGGCCCTATCAGTTCGGCATTTGTATTAAAAGATCCCACGGTTGACTTTGCCGTGTTGGAGTGTGCGCGTGGCGGATTATTAAAAGCAGGTCTTGCATTTCAAAATTGCGAGATAGCGATTGTTACAAACGTGGCAGCCGACCATATGGGACTAAGTGGTATTAATACACTGGAGCAAATGGCGAAAGTGAAAACAGTGGTGCCCGAAACGGTATTTCCCCATGGTTACGCGATCCTGAATGCAGACGATGACCTGGTGTTCCAGATGCGTGAAAACCTCACCTGCAATATTGGTTTGTTTAGCATGGATGAAAACAATCCACGTATTCAGCGGCATTGCGCCAAAGGCGGGCTTGCCACAGTTTATGAAAATGGCTATATCACCATCATGAAAGGCACCTGGAAAATCCGCGTGATGGCGGTGAAAGATGTGCCGCTAACATATGAAGGAAAAGCGTGCATAATATACAGAACTGTCTGCCCGCAGTGCTGGCAACCTATCTATACCGCGATATTACGATTGAAGACATCCGTTCGGCCCTCACCAGTTTTGTGCCCTCAAGCACGCAAACGCCGGGCAGGCTGAACTTCTTCCATTTCAGGAACTTCACGATGCTGGCCGATTTTGCGCATAATCCTCACGGGCTGCGCCTGCTCTGCGATTTTGTGAGCAAACTTGACTACCCTGCCCGCATTGGCGTGATTTCAGGCACGGGCGACCGCCGGGATGAGGACATCCGCGAGTTAGGTGAAATTTCGGCCCGGTATTTCGATGAAATTATTATCCGCTGCGATAAGAACCTGCGGGGCCGAAGTGCCGAGGAAATTATAGGGCTGCTGAAAGAAGGCATAGAAAAAAGTGAACCCGGGACTGCCTACAGTGGTGATCGCGAACGAAAATGAGGCGCTGGAACATATCTATGCCAACCCACGCCAGGGCGCGTTGTACACGATCATGTGCGATGTGGTGGCCGGGGCACTCGATAAAATACGGGAACTGAAGGAAAGAGAAGAGCGCGAACCAGTTAGCCACGTCTCCCTGCCGTAAAAATTTCGGAAAAAGCTTTGGGGGAAATCGTCATAACCCCTATTTTTGCACTCCCAAATCGAAAAGAGGCGGGTTCGGATTGACCCATGGTGTAATGGTAACACTACTGATTTTGGTTCAGTCATTTAAGGTTCGAATCCTTATGGGTCAACATAAAAAAAGAGAAGGCAGGTTGCCTTCTCTTTTTTATGTGCTTAAAGTAATCACGCAGCTATTTATTCTCACAATACCAACGTCACCGTCCCCTTACGGATGATCTTATTTCCCTGGTCGTCGATGCCTTCTGCCACCCATACAAATACCCCGGCGTTTTGTAGTTTGCCTTTCCAACGTCCATCCCAGCCCAGCTGGCTGTTAGTAGTTGTAAACATCTGTTGGCCCTGGCGATTGAAAATACTAAACCTGGTAAGTGTGGTGAGCCCTACCGGAATAACATAAAGTCGGTCATTTAAGCCATCATCGTTGGGCGAAAATGCGGTGGGCACGTACAATTCCGACTTTGAATATACATTCATATAAATCTCATCACTGGCAGTACAACCCTGAGGGGTTCGCGCCGTCACGGTATATCGTTGCGTTGCTACCAGCCTGGCAACCGGTGACTGTATCGTTGAATTGGACAAACCACTAGCCGGGCTCCATAAATATTCTGTGAAACCACTTCCATTTACGTCCACCGCATTCAACTGGTGTGGCTGATTCATTTGCACCGTTACATCATCGCCTGCAAAAACAACCGCCTCAGGCGTCACTGTTACCCTAACCTCATCCGGTGAAACTGACGGGCAACCATTGTTGTCAACAACACTTAAAGAATAAGTGGTTGACTCCGTTAGGTTCCGAATAAGCGGCGTGGCCGTTTCGGCGCTCTGCATTCCCTGCGATGGTGCCCATTGATAACTTACACCTCCACTACCCTGCAGTTGAACATCATCGCCGTAACAAATCTTTATATCATTCCCAGCGTTTGGTACGGGTGCCGGATGTACAACTACATTCAATGTATTTTTCGGTGGTACAAACTCCCAATGAAGCAGTGAGTGTGT
>JANPZZ010000003.1 GCA_024707305.1 Chitinophagaceae bacterium | reverse complement strand
AAAGCGTCGTTTGATCCGGTGAAAATTCCGGTTCACTGATTAAAGGATTATTTACTCCGGTTTGCGGCGACCAGGAATATCCGCTTGCGTTCGACTGCACAGTTATCTGTGCCGTTCCATTTTCACAAATAGCAACTGAAGAAGGCATCGTCAACTGAATATTGTTATTTAAGACAACATCAATCAGAGCAGTCGCTTCACAGGTATTCGCATCTTGCACAACTGCCTGGTAGTTGTTAGGTGCTAATCCAGTAAAGACTGCACTGGTTTGCCAGTTGATCCCATCTATACTAAACGAATATGGCATCGTTCCGGCTGAAGGTGTAATTTCAATCTGACCATCGTTGCCCAGACAGGTAGCGGCGAACATTGAAACGGTGAGGGAAGGACCCGCAGGACTCGTTACCGTAGCCGTTGTTTGTGCGGTTGCCCCCAATGCATCACGTATTGTGATGGTATAAGTTCCGGCCGCAAGTCCGGTGAATTCAGTCACGGCCTCAAATGTGCTGCCATTAATTGAAAATTCGTAAGGCGCCGTACCGCCTGTACCAGCTACCTGGATGGAAGCATTGCTTAATCCGCAGGTTCCATTCACGGGTGTTGCCGTTACCGACATACATTGCGATCCTACTAAAATCGAATTTGTAAGGATACAGTCTCCAGCGTCGCGCACGGTAATACTATATAGCCCTGGCGTAAGTCCTGTGTAATCTGAATTGTTTGTAAAAGTGCCGCCATTGAGTGAATATTCAAGTGCGCCTCTGCCTCCACTTGCAAAGATCTTTATTCTACCGTCATTTCCTGCGCAACCGGCCTCCTGTCATTACCAATTGCCAAAAGCAATTGGCGGTACCAGTTGTATTGGTCTTTTAATGTGTTGAAATAAGTTTGGCGCCCCTGTTTAGGTTCAGCAGACTTACACAACACCATAATGTGTGGTGAATAATAAGTGAAACCGGGAGAAGAAGACTGTCTCTTTAATGCAGGCAGATTCTTCATTGTAAAACGATGCACCGTAATATCTCCTTCGGAGGTTACCGTCTTTTTAATCTTGTATTTTTCAAAATTAAATTCTTTCAATTCAATATTCATCCACACAGGCACACGTATCACTACTTCCTGATCAGCGATCGGATACGGTTCCATAAAATGAATGCTGGTAAAATATTTCGGATCGCGTATCGTCTTACGCATTTTTACATTTGAAATTGTACCCTGTCTTGGAATCGGTAATTTAAAATGACATACACGTGCATCCGAATAAAATATGCCCTCCGACTCGTAATATTCATATGTTGGAACGATGCGATGCTTTTTGTAGCCATCGATGATGATTTCAACTGCGTCAATTGACTCCATGTCGTTGTAGAATTCGGCAACGGTAATCTCTGTACTGTAACTGTTGCAGAAATAACTATAGTTGGATTCTTCTTTAATATTAACGGGGAATTCGTTGTTGCCGGTAACAAATGAAAATTCACGCTTTACTTCCTTCAGGGAAACATTTGCGTCGTCATCAGCTTTCTGCGCGAAAACGGACAGGCTGATCAGGAGGGCGATTGCCCCGGAGACAATAAATTTCATAGTACAGAGACGGTTCTGAGGTTTGGTGGTAATGGTGGCCGCGACAAGATAAAACTAATATGCTGATTCTCATAATGATGGGGCTTATCATCTTACACTCAATACGTGAGACGTGAGGCGGGAGAAACCGGAAAAAGCAAAAGCCTTCCAGATTCAGGATCCTAAAGGCTTTTCTTTTATTCGATTTGCACGCTGAAATGACGCGGAAGCGAGGACATTTCCACATTTCCACATTTACATATTTACACCGCATTTTCTCGCGGCCTACTTCCCATAGAGTATAGCATGCAGCTTCCTCAATTTTTCTTCGGGAAACTTAATCACTTTTCTGTCATAAGTCATCAAGCCATTCGTTTCCACTTCCACATCAGTGGTTTGTGTGTACACTGCTGCGGATAGTCCCATTTCAATCAGGTGAGGAATCGTGCGAATAAATTCTTCATAACGATTCCAAAGTTCATCCTGGTTTTTAAAACTCTGGTAGCCCCAGTTGTTTTTATCCTGCCAGGTATGGCCATCAACAGGTAAACCTAATCCTCCAAATTCACCCAACACCAATATCTGGTTACTTCCGAATAATGTTGGCTCAGGCATGAGTGGCTCAGGATAATTATGTAAATCGAAAATATGACCAGCTGTTGTAAAGTTGCCTCCACTTGCAGCGTTTACCAATCGTGATGGATCGAGGCGCTGTGTCCATTGCACGATATCCTGCGTTTTAAATTGTCCCCACGCTTCATTGAAAGGAACCCAAACTACAATGCCTGGAAAATTATAAAGGTCGTTGATGATTTCTTTCCATTCATTCCTGAACCCCTGTTCGGATTCAGGCGTTCTGTCTTTATCTGTTGCTTTTCCATAAATGCCGGGTCGCATTTCCCAACGATTGCCCATATCGCCACTGGGCATATCCTGCCATACCAGCATACCCAATTGATCACAATGATAATACCAACGTGCGGGTTCTACTTTCACATGTTTACGAATCATGTTAAAGCCCATCTCTTTGTCTTTTCAATATCAAAACGAAGTGCCGCATCGGTTGGTGCAGTATAAAGCCCATCAGGCCACCAGCCCTGATCGAGTGGGCCATATTGAAATACAAATTCATTATTCAACAACATGCGCTGTATTCCCTGTGCATCTTTTTGCATCGAAATTTTGCGCATGCCAAAATAACTTTTTACTTCATCCAGCTTTTTTTCCGTTACGTAGGATTGTATAAAAAATATCATAAAGAAATGGATCCGCACCCGACCACAAACGCGGATTCGAAATGGTAATTTCTGTATCACCCGATGTTATAATGTCCTTTTCAACAACAGCCTCCCCTTTTGCTTTTACCTGCACACGCAGCACATCACCAGCCTGCAGTCCGGCAGTTGACGCTGAAACCGTAACCATCTTTCTGTCAACATCCGGCGTTTGCCGCGTTGATGTGATATAAGTAAGCGGCACCTGCTCTGTCCAAACAGTTTGCCAGATACCGGTAACAGGTGTATACCAAATACCATGTGGTTTATTGACTTGCTTGCCGCGCGGCTGCGGGCCATCATCCGATGGATCCCAAACACGCACTACGATTTCCTGGTTGCCGCTTTTGTTTAATAAAGATGTGATATCAAAACTAAAAGGATCATACCCTCCCTGATGGGAGCCTGCTTTTTTCCCGTTTACAAATACCTGGCAGTCCCAATCCACCGCGCCAAAATGCAGCAGTGTTCTTGATTTACTGTCGGGTTTTAATTGAACTGTTTTTTATACCAGAGCACACTGTCTTTTCCCACTGTTTTTGCCACACCCGAAAGCGCGGATTCAACAGCGAAGGGAACCAGAATTTTCCCATCGGCTGCAGCCATTTTTTCTTCACCCACCGGACGGATTGCATAATCCCACAAACCATTCAGGTTTGTCCAGTTTGAGCGCTGCATTTGTGGGCGGGGATATTCGTTGAGCGGGGAGTTTGCATTCACATCGGCAGCCCAGGCTGTGGTTATTTTATTTCCGGCAATTTTCCATGAATCCTGTGAAAATGCAGTCGCTGTTAAGAATAACAACGATGGCAAAAGCAATCGGCGAAAAATCATTGGTTTAAATAATTTAAAGTATAATAAGCTGGTTTATAGTTGTGCCAAGGAAGTTACAACATTCATGGGTCTTTTCTGTTAAGATGTATATCCCCGACTTTGTATAGACAGGTAAAAGAGGTAAAATTCCCGACAAAAAACAAAAAGCTATCTTTGCAGCGTGCAATATTTTCTGGTAAAATATAAAACAATGATTTCCCTGTCCGGAACGACTCCGGCGCGGGTGAATTCCAATGCACCTCATTCAGGCTTTCTCCTCTATCATCATAAGGCCTTTGATACTGTTGCCCGGGCCTGGTAAGCTTCGATGCGCCCGGGGGTAATTATTATTTTCCTGCCAAATCATTTACGGACCTGTTGCCTGGCCGGGCAATGTTTTTTTTATTTCAGTTAATCATTTTCTGACCATTGTTATTCACGAAGCAGAAAGGGCTGGTCCATTATTAAAGCAAAAAAAGCAAATAAAATGACAGAGAATGCTGTTTCACTCATATTGACAAGAGATGACTATGAGTTACTGAAAAAATATATAAGCTCACGACTTGATACCATATCTGGCGAACACGCCGTGGCGGCGCAATTGCATGCCGAAATTCAAAATGCACAGGTAGTTGAAAACGCCGATGAAACGCCTGCAGATTTAATCCGATTATATTCGAACGTAAAAGTGGAAGAAGAACGTACCGGCCGCAAGATGCAGTTTCAGTTGGTACTCCCCGGCGAAGCGGATATCAAGAAAGAAAAATTATCTGTCTTCGCCCCGCTCGGTATTGCATTAATGGGCTACCGCAAAGGACAAAAAATTAAATGGCGCATGCCTGCGGGCGAGAAGACGTTTAAGGTTATCGATGTTAGTTAATCGAGGATCGATGATCGAGGATCGAAGATCGATGGTGGATGGGTGGATGGGGGATGATGGATGGGGGATGATGGATGGGGGATGATGGATGGGGGATGGGGGATTAATAAGCGTTAAATAACAAAAGGTCCCGTTATTCGGGACCTTTAAAATTTCTTCAAAATCAAACTACTTCGATCATCGAACATCGATCATCGATCATCGAAATTACAATCCCAACTCCTCCGTCCCTACTGCACCACCGCTGCTTTTCTTTTTGTCTTTTTTCAATGCACCGAAGCGGATACCCATGAATACATCCGCTTGTTTTGAATCGCCGGCAAGGGCTGTTAATACAGAACCAGAGCCGACAAACAATGGACCGAGACGCAGAGAAACACCAGCATTCAGATTGGTAAGTGTATGGTATTGTATCGGAACATAAATACCGAAGCTGCCAGATTCAATACGTGGTGTAACCGTTACTGATGAAAACTGGTGACCATTATACACATTGGTTTTGCTGTTGGTCAAACTGAACATACCCGCAACATTGATATACGCGCGACGTGAAAGGCGGTAGTCCACATCCAAATTCAAAGTGGTAGGCAGACTGCTTTTATATTTAGATGCGTAGTTACCTGCAAGTGGAGTAAAGAATTGCGGACGTGCATCGAAGAAAAACCTTTCAGGTCATCCACATCGGTATCATCCAGCTCGGCCAGATTTAAACGTTCGGCTCCGGTAATGCTGATGTCATAGCCACCACTGCGGGTTATATCGCGTTTATAGCTGATGCTTCCAGCGTCCAGAAGTGCAAGTCCCACGCGGAATCGATACTTGTTGGAAGCGACATCATAATCATTTAAAGATGCCGGGCGGTATTCATACACCAAACCGAGATCTGCTCCAAAGCCTGTGCTTTTAAAAGAAGTAAGGTCATTTAATTCAAAATCGTTGAGGCTAACACCGCCAAAGCCTAATTGCATGCGTCCGCTGGCATTCGACAAATAAGAATTACCGGTAATTATATCTTCTGTTACCTGTCCGGTAAGGTTATCAATACCGATGTAAGCATTTGCAGCACCGGCAAGGTATTTCATCGTTATACCACCTTTCAGGAAATGCGGGCCGTTTTCCATCAATACGCGGCTGTAGGTAAATCCAAATTCAGACCAGGCATTCATGTTTACACGCATACGCGCGGCAGAGGCAATATTGAAATTGCCATCGCCATCGTCGGCATCGTCGATAATACGCTTCGCCAGTTCTCCATCAATATCAATGGCATTCATCAACACACGTGCACGTGTGGTAAGGGCGATTGATGATTTTTTGTCGATAGTTAACATCAGCGAGGGACCATGAATATTTGTATAAACCATGGCGGAAGTAAGTCCTGAGCCATTTCCGGTGAGCTGGTCTTCCAGCTCATCGCCGTCGAACGAATTGGTAAGATCGCTGAGGCTGAACGACGCTTTGTCATTTCCTACAAGCGCATGAAATGAAACGAGGTTAAACTGCCACTTGTGTCGGCTGTCGGCAATGTTGGCGGGGTTATAAAACACGCCGTTAACACCGGTATAGTTACCGGTTCTGACGCCAGAAAATTCCTGGGCTTTCACAAGACTGCCCGTAAAGGTAAAAAAGGGCGGTGAGCCAAATTAGTCGCATAGTGTACAATGTTTTGGGGCTTGGTAATAAAGTCCGAAAAATAGACAATGAATCCCGGCTATGCAATACCCAACCGAAAGTATATATGCCTTTTAAGACAAAAAAATCCCGGCAACGGGGTGCCGGGATCAGTTGTCCTCTATTGAGATGGAAATAATTATTTAGTGAGCGTAATCGTTTGTCGTTTGATTGCTTTGCGCGGTTTTCCAAACTGGTTCAACAGCGGTGTGAGCGTTGGCGCAGTGAGCGTCATCCTGTTTTTAATCTGCTGCTCCAGGAAGTCGTTGGAGGGCGAGGTTGAAACCGTATTGATATTAATCGAACCATCAAGATCGATTTCATATACCAGTAAAACAGAATAACTACCCGCTTTCACCTTTTTGTTGGGTAATACTTCCGTTTTTAATTCCGAAATAAGTGTTTCGGTATATTCTTTCCACACTTCGTCATTATCGCGTGGTGCAGCCACAACGGCAGAATCCAATACAACGCCTTCTTCTGTTGTTTGGATGGTCACTACCGAATCACCATCGGCAGTAGGTACTACTACCGTCTTCACAACAGGTGCTGGCGGAGGTGGTTTGCGGGTGCTGGTATCAATCTTTGTGGAAAGATCGTCCGTCTTACGGACCACAGATCCGGTGTCGGATTTCAATTTCCCGCTATATAATAATTCCTTCAGCGACTGTGCCTGTAAGGCAGCCGAAGAAACCATCAAAAAAGTTACGAGCAGAAAAATTTTCTGATTCATCTTCCCCGCGTTTAAAGAGTAAAAAGCTGTAATAAATTACTATTACCTGCAATTTAAGCACCAAAGGCCGAAAAAGACCGTGAACCTTTTGATAAAATTAGTACCGATGTTCGCCAATACTGTACCTGGTGGTGGCAGTTAGTTGGTGCTGGCGCCCTCTTTCTTAAAAGAAAGTACGATACCAGTAAGCAGCAATGCGCCAAATAAATAAAGAAATACGGACATACAAAGGGTTTTTGATGTTAACCAAATAAAATGATTACCTGATAGCTAATCAGCCTTTGGTTTTAGCATACGATTGAGATTGGCAGCTCTCGTTGCGTAATCAGCCTTATTAGTGAGGAAATTCAGAGGAGGGATACGAATTGATAAAGATGGCACAAAGATGTGCAAAGTTTTTGACTATGTCAATACCCTTTTCGTGGGATTTACAAAGTTTTTTCAGGCGATCCAAACAAACTGCAAGACTCTCCTGCCAGGGTTTCAGTGTTATATCAAAAGTTTTTGCAATTGATTCTGTATCCATTACGCTGTATGAAGGACGTGTGGCGGGAACGGGGTACGCCGATGAGGGTATGGGATTTACAACCGTGTTATACCCTCCAAGATCGCGGATGGTACTGGCAAACTGATGCCAGGTAATAGCGCCTGTATTGCTAAAGTGGTAAATACCCGGCACCCAGTTGTCGCCGGCAATAATTTTCATAATCGCTTCTGCCAGGTCTGCCGCGTAAGTAGGGCTACCCCACTGGTCTTCCACCACGCCGATCTCCGGCTTCTCTCCCATCAGGCGAAGCATGGTTTTTACAAAGTTCTTTCCGAATTCAGAATACACCCATGATGTGCGAATAATGATGCAATCCGGATTCGCTGCACGTGCCTTCTGCTCGCCTGCAAGTTTGGACGCACCATAAACCGATTGAGGACCAGTGGGACTGTCCGGCAAATAAGGAGAAGCTCCTTTTCCATCAAACACATAGTCAGTGGAAATATGAATCAGGCGACACTTATATTTTTCACACAAAGAAGCAATTGTGCCAACAGCTTCGGCATTTACCTGGAAGGCAAGTTCCCTTTCCGACTCGGCTTTATCTACAGCAGTATAAGCTGCGCAATTAATAAAAAAGGCGGGGGGAATGCGTTTCAAAAAGATGACGGGCGCGCTCAGCGTCGTGTACCGGAAAATCTTCACGGGTAAGGAACACAAAGTCAAAATCAGGAAAGGATTTTTCCAGCTCTCTGATTTCCATTCCTAACTGCCCGTTGGCACCTGTTACCAGTATTTTTTGACGCATATCCTAAGATTAATATTCGAAACTGTTACGACAATCGCTGAAATCGGGCAGCACCTGATCTTTGCCGGAAACAACAATTTTATCAGCGGGGATTTTCCAGTCAATGTTCAGAGCGGGATCATTGTATCGGATACCTGCATCACTTTCCTTGTTGTAAAAAGCATCACATTTATACAACACAAATGCTTTTTCGCTGAGCACGGAAAAACCATGCGCAAAACCTTTTGGCACCAACAACTGTCTTTTGTTCTCAGCAGAAAGTTCTACAGAAAAATGTTGACCGAATGTGGGGGAACCTTTACGGATATCAAGCACAACATCAAGAATCGTTCCCTGCAATACACGCACCAGTTTAGTTTGTGCATGTGGAGGAAGCTGGTAGTGCAATCCCCTGATCACGCCATATGATGAGCATGATTGGTTATCCTGCACAAACCGCATATCAATTCCCAGGTTTTTAAAAACCTGTTCGTTGTAAGCTTCAAAAAAATAGCCGCGGCTATCTTCAAAAACTCTTGGTTCTAAAATGAATAGTCCGGGTAAGGGTGTGGTTATCTTTTCCATAATAGTTTACAGGCTCCAGTAATTCCTGTTGGTAATTTTTCCGCGATAGATTCCTTTCAGGTCGGCAACGATTGCTGATTCCTGGCAGATGGCGTCGAAATATGAGTTGTCTAATTTTTTATAAGCATCGTGCGGTACTGTTACCAGCACAGCATCATATTTACCTTCAGTTTTTTCCGCAAGTCCGAAACCATATTCATGTTTCAGTTCTTCACTATCAGCGTGAGGATCCACCACGTCCACATTTACATAAAACGAACGAAGCGCTTTCACAACATCCGCCACTTTCGAGTTACGAATATCACTTACGTTTTCTTTAAACGTGGCACCCATCACAAGCACCCGTGCTTTTTTTACATCCCCAATTGTAGCAATCAGGTGTTGCACAATTTTTTGTGCCACATAGTTTGCCATGCCATCGTTGATGGTGCGGCCCGCCAGGATTACCTGCGATTTGTAACCGAGTTCATTTGCTTTATGTGTAAGGTAATAAGGATCCACTCCTATGCAGTGGCCCCCTACCAAACCGGGTTGAAACTTCAGGAAGTTCCATTTGGTTCCAGCGGCTTCCAATACTTCGTAAGTGTTGATACCCATTTTATCAAAAATGATGGAGAGCTCATTCATCAAAGCGATGTTGAGATCGCGTTGGGTATTCTCAATGATTTTTGCAGCTTCTGCAACTTTAATAGAAGATGCGCGATGTACACCGGCTTTCACCACCAGTTCATAAACGCGGGCAATCACATCAAGCGACTCTGCATCACAACCACTTACCACTTTTACAATAGAAGCCAGTGTGTGATTTTTATCACCGGGGTTAATGCGCTCTGGAGAATAACCGAGTTTAAAGTCGGTTACATTCCTGAGTCCGGAAAGTTTTTCAATTACAGGAAGACAATCTTCTTCTGTGCAACCCGGATATACTGTTGATTCAAATACTACATAGTCACCATTCTTCACCACTTTACCAACTGTTTCCGAGGCGCGCAATACAGGCGTAAGGTCGGGAACATTGTGTTCATCCACGGGCGTGGGAACTGCCACCACGAAAAATCTTGCTTCTTTCAGTTCATCGAGCGAACTCGTGAAATGAATATCACATCCTTCAAATGCTTCTCTTTCCAGCTCATTACTGGGGTCAATACCCTGGCGCATCAATTCAACACGATGCTGGTTAATATCAAAACCAATAACGGAGATTTTTTTAGCGAATTCCAACGCAATTGGCAATCCAACATAACCAAGCCCAATTACTGCCAGTTTTGATTTCTTATCAAGAAGATTTTGGTACATCTGAAGGTTTAGGGTTTAATATAGATAAATGGAATTGTAAAATATAGCTTTATGATTTGGAAACAAATTCTTTGGGCTGTTTCCTCCATTCCTCTTCGGGAAGGTTCCGGAAATACGCATAGGTTTTTTCAATCCTTCTGCCCTTCCAACCTTTGGTTCCCAACCCAGGATTTCTTTGGCCTTGCTGATATCCGGCTGCCTTTGTTTGGGATCATCTACAGGAAGTGGTTTATGCACGATCCTTACTTTATTTCCAGTTAACTTCAATATTTCGTGGGCAAAATCCAGCAGGCTGATCTCATCCGGATTTCCAATATTCACAGGGTTCACATAGTCACTCATCAACAAACGGTAAATGCCTTCTACCAGATCATCAACATAACAAAAACTGCGGGTTTGTGATCCATCACCAAAAACAGTCAGGTCTTTCGCCGCGCAGTGCCTGTCCTATAAAGGCAGGCAAAGCACGTCCATCGTTGAGCCGCATTCGCGGGCCGTAAGTATTAAAGATGCGAACGATGCGCGTTTCCACTTTATGGTATGTATGGTAAGCCATGGTGATGGACTCCATGAAACGTTTTGCTTCATCATACACACCACGTGGGCCAACGGGATTTACATTTCCCCAGTATTCTTCTGTTTGTGGATGCACAAGTGGATCACCATAAACTTCACTGGTACTCGCCACCAGGATACGCGCGCCTTTTGCTTTTGCAAGGCCCAGGCAGTTGTGCGTACCCAGCGCTCCCACTTTCAGCGTTTGTATCGGAATTTTTAAATAATCGATAGGGCTTGCCGGCGAAGCAAAGTGAAGGATATAATCAATATCACCGGGAACGTGAATAAACGTTGTAATATCGTGATGGTAAAACTCAAATTCCTCCCGGTTAAACAGGTGGCTGATATTCGACAGGTCGCCGGTGATCAGGTTATCCATTCCGATAACATGAAACCCTTTGTCGATGAATTTATCGCAAAGATGTGAACCGAGAAACCCAGCTGCACCGGTAATAAGAACTCTTTTTCCTTTCACGTCGTTTTATTTTTGTTCGATGACTTTTCTACCAATGCTAACATAATGGAAGCCCATGTCTTTCATCTTTTGTAAATCAAACAGGTTTCTTCCATCAAAAATTGCCTTGTTCTTCAATCCGCCGACGATCCTGGTGAAATCCGGTGTGCGGAATTCGTTCCATTCTGTGGCGATAATCAGCGCATCTGCACCTGTCACTGCGTGATAGGGATCCGTTGCATATTCTATCTTATCACCCAGTATTCCCTTCACATTATTCATTGCTTCAGGGTCGTAAGCGATTACTGCTGCACCTGCGGCCAGCAATTCATGGATAATATTCAGGGCTGGCGCCTCGCGAATATCATCCGTATTTGGCTTAAATGCAAGTCCCCAAAGTGCAATTCGCCTGCCAGAAATGTTTCCGGCGAAATATTGTTTCAATGCCGGTACCAGGTATACGCGTTGTTCTTCGTTAACCTGCATCACTGCATTCAGTAATTTAAAATCATAATCCACTTCACGTGCAGAATGTGCGAGTGCCTGCACATCTTTGGGGAAACAACTTCCACCATACCCGATACCGGCGAAGAGGAAACGTTTTCCAATGCGGTCGTCACTGCCAATTCCGCGGCGAACCTGGTCTACATCAGCGCCCATTTTTTCACAAAGCCTTGCGATCTCATTCATGAATGAGATCTTCAATGCCAGAAACTGTTGGCTGCGTATTTTGTCAGCTCAGCCGAGCGTTCATCCATAAAGATAACCGGATTGCCCTGGCGCACAAACGGCGAGAAGAGTTCCGTCATCACATCGCGTGCACGTTGTGAATTTGTACCGATCACTACACGATCGGGTTTCATAAAATCATCCACAGCCACCCCTTCGCGCAAGAATTCGGGATTGCTCACCACGTCAAACTCACCTTTATAATTTGCAGCAATTGCTTCGCGCACTTTTTCAGCGGTGCCTACCGGCACGGTGCTTTTATCAACCACCACTTTGTAGCCGTTCATGATTTTTCCGAGGTCATCGGCCACTCCCAGCACATAGCGCATATCCGCAGAGCCATCGGCGCCGGGAGGCGTGGGTAGTGCCAGAAAAACCACTTCAGCATCTTTCACACCCTCCGCAAGGCTTGTTGTAAACAACAACCTGTTTTCCTTTATATTTCTCAGGAATAATTTCTCGAGACCGGGTTCATAAATGGTTATTTCTCCATTCTTCAACCGCGACACTTTGCTTTCGTCAATATCCACACAGGTTACAGTATTGCCTGTTTCAGCGAAACAGGTACCTGTTACCAACCCTACGTATCCGGTTCCAACTACGGCGATTTTCATCAGTTTAAATTATAAAGTAGTAATTAGAGAAATTAAAAATCAGTTTTGAAAAAACGCTTTCACTTTTTCAATGATCAGATCCAGCTGTTCTTTTTCCAGTTCTGTATGCATCGGTAAGGAAATCACCCGCTGTGTGAGCCAGTCGGTGATGGGCATATCCTGCTCTCCAGCTCCAAATGATGCAAACATTTTCTGGCGGTGGCCCGGTACGGGATAATAAATCATCGATGGAATATTGTGGCCCGCCAAAAATGTATTTAACGCATCGCGTTTGGCAGCAGAATTATCGCCGTCTTCTACCAGCAAAGTATACTGGTGAAAGATATGATTGGCATACGATGCGCGTTGTGGAACGGTGAGCTGACGAATACCTGCGAAACCTGCATCATAATACTCGGCAGCTTTGCGGCGGGCATCGTTGTATTCATCCAGATGTTTCAACTTGATTTGCAGCACGGCAGCCTGAATGGTATCAAGACGGCTGTTGCAGCCAACAACATCATGATAATAACGCTGGCTCTGTCCGTGATTGGCGATCATCTTCATTTTATCAGCAAGCGCATCATCGTTGGTAAAAATGGCACCGCCGTCGCCAAAAGCCCCCAGGTTTTTTGAAGGGTAAAATGAAGTACAACCGATATGACCAATGGCACCGGTTTTTACTGTTTCACCTGTGGGGAAACGATAATCACAACCCATTGCCTGTGCATTATCTTCAATCACATACAAATTGTGTTCACGTGCAACTTCCATGATCTCTGCCATGGGTGCCGACTGGCCATACAAATGCACTGGTACGATTGCTTTTGTGCGAGGACCGATTGCTTTACGCAACGATTCCGGATCCATGCAAAATGTTTTCGCATCCACTTCTACAAATACGGGCTTCAGGCGAAGCAGCGCGATTACTTCAGTGGTAGCGATATAGGTAAAAGAAGGGGTAATGACTTCGTCGCCGGGTTGCAGGTCAAGTGCCATCATGGCTATTTGCAAAGCATCTGTACCATTTGCACAGGGAATGCAATGTTTTGAACCATTATAATGGGCTAGTGCTGCTGCAAATTCATGAACGGGTTTTCCATTAATAAAGGCGGAACTTTCAAGCACCTGAAGTACGGCCTGATCCACTTCAGTTTTTATTTTCTGATACTGCGAGCGGGTATCCACCATTTGAATAGGACGCATAAGGGATAAGTATTGTGGCGGAAAGAAACAAGGGACTCTACAACGGCCTTCCCGCCCATGTATAAAGTGCCGCAAAAATAGTAAAATACCGATAGTTTCCTTCTACCACTTTACATTTGCATGTATATTAACGCTATAAAAAACAAAGACTTGGGCGTATTCTTTTATAACATCTTCCTGATTTTTTTCGTGCAGGCATCCATCTGGCATCGCTTTTTCATCCCAAAGCACGGAAATGGGTACAGGGAAGGAAAAATATCATGCAGCGGCTATCGGACCAGGTTTCAGGAAAAGGGCCGGTGGTTTGGATGCACTGCGCCTCCCTGGGCGAGTTTGAACAGGGCCGCCCCATTCTCGAAGAGATTCGCGCTAAATATCCGCACTATCGAATCCTCCTTACCTTCTTTTCACCTTCGGGATATGAAATCCGAAAAAATTACGCGGGTGCCGACTGGGTATTTTACCTGCCCATGGATGGCGCCGCAACCGCACGCCGCTTTTTTGCAGATTGTACAGCCCAAACTGGTCATTTTCGTGAAATATGAATTCTGGTATTATTACCTGAAGAAAATCAAATACCGCAACATTCCATTGGTACTCGTGTCGGCAATCTTTCGTGAAAAGATGACTTTCTTTCGCTGGTATGGTGCCCTCCCCGAAAAAATGCTTTCGCGATTTGAACATTTATTTGTGCAGGATCAAAACTCATTGGAATTATTGTCGAAAATCGATTTGGGAAATATCACCACGGTTAGTGGCGACACACGTTTCGACCGCGTGGTGATGATTGCAGATAAAGCGCCCACAAATGCAGTGGTGGAACATTTTGCAAGAGGAAGGAAGTTGATTGTTGCCGGTAGCACATGGCCACCCGATGAAGATTTGTTGGCAAACTCACTGGAACTATTGCCACGTGAAGAATTTGCACTGGTGATTGCACCGCATGAAATTCATGAGCAACATTTGCAATCCATAGAAGCAAAATTCCCGGGGCTTGTGCGCTATTCTGCCCTGGCGGCAGACAATACTCCGTCACCTACAGACGCGACTGTTTTATTAATTGATAATATCGGTTTGCTTTCGCAATTGTATCGCCATGCGTGGATTTGCCTGATTGGCGGCGGATTTGGGAAAGGCATACATAATACACTTGAAGCGGCCGTATATGGTAAGCCTGTTTTCTTTGGACCTGTGCACCAAAAATTCAGGGAAGCGCTGGAATTAAAAGAAGTGCAGGGCGCGTTTGCAGTAAGCGATCACCAGGAGTTTGTACTGATTGTACAAAATATGCTGGTCAATCCTACTTTGCATGAAAATAGTGCCAAAGCGAGTAAAGACTACGTCCGCTCGCGGGTTGGCGCTACCAACATCATCATGCATTATTTTCAGGAGAAACGTCTTTTAACCAACTGATCAAACTGTAATACAGCGGGGTGATCGAGGTTCCAGCCGAGTTTTGTTTTCAGCTCACGGATAATCCAGTATTCAGCTTCTGCATAAATATTGAAACCGTTGATGGTTTTAATGCTGCGTTCGTACATGGCTTCATCGCCGCGGAACAGTTCATTGATGTATAAAAAACGATCGTTGATGCCAATTGCCTTGCGGAGATCTTTAATAGGTGTTTCCTTCAATTTATCCGACAATTCGGTGCTGGCCTGACGCAGGCGATCGTTTAAAAAGACGGGATTTCGGCGGCGGTAACTTCTGTTTTCATTTGCACCTGCTGCGATAAGGTAGGAATTTCCACCATCGGATCGAATCGCATTTCCAGGCGGCCATCATCTTTTACTGTTGGGGTTTCTTCTGCTACTTCAACTGCGGGTTCTTCAACTACAGGCTCTTCAACTTTAGGTCCATATTGTGCTACAAGCTCCTGTGACACTACATTTGCCGGCATCAATACGGCAACTTTGGAAGTACCCAGGCTGCGTGGTTGCTGCTGCCGCATCAACTCCTGTTGAAGCTGCTGCACCACTGCCAGCAGCGATGGGGAATCAGCATTATTGTCAGACAATTCTTTTAACTGGTTAATCAAGGCCTGTATTCGTTCCATTATATTATTTTTGGAGCTGTCTAAAATTACAAACACTTTGCCAATTAATTGATTACGAGATCGGGAAATAAAAATCTTAACAATGTTTATTGAAACCCAATATACGCGGCGAGCGCCGGGGATGGATAGAAGTGATTTGCGGAAGCATGTTCAGCGGCAAAACAGAAGAACTGATACGCCGGTTAAAAAGGGTTAAAATCGCGAATCTGAAAGTAGAAATCTTTAAACCAGCCATCGATATCCGCTACGATGAGCACAATATTGTATCGCACGACACCAATGCGATCATGTCAACGCCCATCGATAATTCGCAGAAAATACTTTTGATGGCGCAGGATGCTGAAGTAATCGGAATTGATGAGGCTCAATTCTTCGACGACCAGCTGCCAAATGTTTGCGATGAACTCGCCTATAAAGGAATCCGTGTAATTGTAGCCGGGCTTGATATGGATTATACCGGCAAACCCTTTGGCCAGATGCCTTTTATTATGTCGAAAGCGGATTACGTAACCAAACTACACGCTATTTGCGTAAAAATGTGGGCATATTGCCAACTACTCCTATCGACGCATTCCGAATGAAGACCAGGTAATGCTGGGGCGCGCGTGATGTATACGAGCCACGTTGCAGAAAGTGCTATTTCGAGAAGTAAGATATACCGGATATAAAAAAGCAACCTTTCAGCCCGGTGGCCTGAAAGGTTGCTTTTTAAATTTTTATAACCGCGAAGGCTTATTTCACACGGCCTGTCATTAACACTTTTCCTTTCATATCGATTGACATTCCCTGCATTGACATTTTAAAGTCCTGGTTGATCTCACCATTGCGGATCAGGCCCAGATCAGTATCAACTACCATTGTACCGTTCTGCGTACCTGTGAGGCCTTCCGCTTCCGTACCGGTAACTTTAGTATTTACGCCCAGCGTTACGTTTTTATCCTCAATAGCTTTTACAGTATAGGTGTTGGCAAACGTTCCACCCATGCGGCCTTTGGTTTCTGTAGTCATGTCCCATGTATCACCCACTTTAACTTCCCGGTTTGCAAAGGCGCTGAAGAAAGTTGTAAACTGATCTTTAACTGACTGTTCGCTAAACTGGTCCTGCATCGATGCCATCATTTGGGCTTTCTGCTCTTCGGGCAGTCCAACACTGTCTATAATTGAATTTAACAACTCCTGGATTCCTGTTACAGATGTCAACTCACCTTTTTCATTTATTTCAAAATTGAAGCTCTTGCCTTTTATAGCTGTAAAAAGACGTTGAACCAACGCCATTGGATTTTGATTAAAATCGGCCTCGGTAGCCGGCGCCGGTTTGTCGGTATCAATTTCCATACTCATACCAGCCGCTTCCATATTCAACGCAAAGCGATCGTAGGTAGCTTTTACACTTTGTATACTGTCTTGCGAACCTGTAGGCTCCATTGTAAATGTGGTTGCAACCACTACTTTATTCTTCTGCCCCATTACTTCCTGGTCAAGATCCACTGTCATCACATATTCATAGCTGTTTCCTTCTTTCATTTTGAAACGCAGCATCGTTGATTCCGAGCTGGAAGAACTATTGTTGCAGGCAGTCAGATACAAAGCAAAAAAGGCCAGTAAAGCCCCCGAAAGTTTGAAAATTGATTTCATAATTTGGTTTTAGGCTGCCAAAATAGCAAAATAAACAGCCCGCGAAAGCATTATTTTCGCACCGCATTCAATGAATACAGCTTTTCATAAAATATGGACCCTTTTTAAAAAAGACCTGCTGCTGGAGATTCGTCAACAGTATAGTTTTTATGGAATCCTGCTGTATATCGGTTCCACCCTCTTCGTTATCTTCCTGAGCATCAAAGAACCTGAAGCCGAAGTGTGGAACGGGCTATTTTGGGTTACACAGCTTTTTGTCTGTATAAATGCTGTTGCCAAAAGCTTTTTAGCCGAAAGCCGGGGGCG
>JANPZZ010000018.1 GCA_024707305.1 Chitinophagaceae bacterium | reverse complement strand
TTTTTTTTTTTTTTTTTTTTTTTTTTTTTTTTTTTTTTTTTTTTTTTGTTGTACTTCGTTCAGTTGCGGCTATTGCTAAGGTTAAGCAGACGACTACAAACAAGGAATCGACAGCACCTAAAATGGTCATGGTCAGCTAGCCTATCAACCGCAACCCGCGATAGTTTCCCGGCTGGGGCTGGTGGATTAAAAACGGCGCCACTTCCTCTATGAGAACTGGCCGATTGTTGCGGAAAATCCGACATCAGCATGAACCATATTATGTTCGGAGAGATTGGTGCTGGTTCTTTAAAGCACTCGGCGGAATACATCCCGATCCTGAATCACCGGGATTTAAACATTTCTACCTGCGGCCTTTTTTTGCTGAAGGTCTTTCCTGATTTTTCTGTTTCTTATAAAAGCACTTATGGCACCATCGAATCATCATGGCAAAGGGAAGGCAAAGAAATCGCTTACCGGGCTGTCGTTCCCGACAATAGCCGGAGCCACACTTGTAATCGAAATACCAAAAGGGAAGTCACTTTTTGAGAATGGAGTGAAGCGAAGTGAATTAAAAGGAAAGGTGAACGTACCATTACCGCATGGTGTGCACAATTTTTGTAATTAGATAATTTCGCTGATAAATATCAAATTTTTGGATGCGTGATTGACAAATGTCGTTCGATATTTTGCGCGACATTACTGCAGGAGTGCATATGTTGGCAATAGGAATTTCATTTGTGTAAACTTAATTTTGCCTTGCATATTGAATTGACTACCTTTAAACAGCTGCTATTACGACGGTTTTAACTTTTGTAGTTGAATGAATTAATAGTTGCGACTATACTATCACTAATCATTCGGAACCAAACTCATGAGTGTTTCAAACAACACTTACCAGCCTGTAGACATTGGCAGGAGTAAGGGTATCTCCTTACAAGCCCGTCTCCCCATATTGATTGGGTTGCTCTTATTGCTCATAATCGGAGCATTTGCAACCATTTCTTATATCTACGCTCGTAAGTTCGCAATTCAAAACGGCCATCTTCGTATCAAAGAGGTAACGGAGCAGATGTCTACCATTTTTGCCCGATCAGCGCAGGCTATTGGAAGGGCACATTTACAGACTTCAAAAAATGAATCCCTGGGTGCAATGTTGTCGAAAACGGCAACAGCGGCGGACAGCCTTGAGGGGGGTTACAGGTTTTAAGAACCACACTAACAGATAGCACCTGGGCTTCAGCTGAAATTCTTGATAGCAATTTCAATCGTATTCATATTCTTGGTGCCCACCGTGAGGTGGAGCCCGAAGCATACCGGGCCATGATTACCGGTCTGGAAAAAAATGACTCCGTTATCATTGGAAAGATATACGTGGTGGACTCGTTCTTGTATTATCCTATTATTTCCCGGTTAAAAGGTCCGGCAAATGAGAAGGGATATTTTTTGCGTTGGCGGCAGCAAAGAACCAGCCGTGAATCGCTGGAGCAATTTTACCTGTTGCTCGGTGACGGCGCAACGATTTCAGTTGGTAACAACGATGGGAGTGTTTGGACAAATCTCTACAGCGCGATCCCGGCACCCATATCAGGCAAGGATAATCCACTGGCAATGGAAAGGCCAATTGCCAATACCAGTTGGATATTGCATATCGCACTTTCCGAAGATGAAGTATTAAAGCCTATTAAGAATTCCCTGAACTGGATGATGTTTATCGGTGCAATACTTTTTGTTGCCGGCGCTTTGATCACATGGATTATTTCCCGGAATATTACAGTTCCCATTCGCCGACTCTCGAAAGCTGCCTCTGCGGTAGCCTCGGGTGATTTTACACCGGAAGTACACAGTAAGCGAACTGACGAACTGGGCGCCCTGGCAGGATCATTCAACGTGATGGTGGAAAGAATAAGGAAGTCGTATGAACAACAGGAAGAAATCGTTCAAAAGCGGACGCGTGAGCTGGAGGAAAAATTACATCAACTGCAAGCAAGCGAAGACCGATTTAAGGCATTACTCGAATCGGCACCAGATGCTACAATTATCGTTGATTCAAAAGGATTGATTGCACTGGTAAATAAACAAACCGAGCTGGTGTTTGGATTTTCCAGAGATGAGTTGATTGGCAATACGGTGGATGTTTTATTGCCGGCAGCATTGCGTGACAAACATGCACAACACAGAACCAGCTTTTTTGCATCGCCAAAAATCAGGACGATGGGGCTGGGGCTGGAATTGTTTGCGTTGAAAAAAGATGGAACTACAATTCCTGTAGAGATCAGTCTGGCGCCCATAGAAACCACGGGAGGTAAATATGTAGCTGCAGCCATTCGTGATATATCTGAACGTAAACAAACAGAAGATTCAATTCGGGAAGTAAACCGCGAACTGGAATCATTTACTTATTCTGTTTCACATGACCTGCGTGCGCCTTTGCGTATCATCGATGGTTATGCCGATATCCTGAAAGAAGATTACGCGGAAAAATTTGATGAAGAAGGCCAGCGTATCCTGGGCGTCATTAAAGCAAATGCACGACGCATGGGGCAGTTGATCGACGATCTGCTTGATCTTTCGCGTACCAGTCGTAAAGAACTTGCTCTTGACTGGGTTTCAATGCGAACGATTGTAGATCAGGTGGTGGATGACCTGAGGCAAACTTATGGCAAATCTGCGCGTGTAGAAACTGGCACGCTTCCTACAACGATGGCCGATACAAGCCTTATCCAACAGGTTTGGGTCAACCTGATTTCAAATGCTTTTAAATATTCTTCGAAAGAAAAAGAACCGCATATTACTATTCACGCCCAGGACATGGGGAATGATTATCATTTTAGTGTGAAGGATAATGGTGTTGGGTTTGATATGGCTTATGCCGATAAACTCTTTGGTGTGTTTCAGCGCCTGCATAAGGCCAGCGAATTTGAAGGAACCGGTATTGGCCTGGCGGTTGCTTACCGGATTGTGAAACGACATGGTGGAAAGATATGGGTTGACTCAGCGCCCGGAAAAAGGAACCACGTTTACATTTTCATTACCAAAATAATAATCAGAAATCGTTCACATGGAACACAAAGAAGTTGAAATACTGCTCATTGAAGATAACAGGGATGAGGCCGAATTAACAATCCGGGCCTTAAAAAAGCATAAGCTGGCAAACAAGTTGCTGCATATTGATGACGGCGTGGAAGCGCTGGAATTTATTTTCGGCGAAGGGAAATATGCCGACAAACAGGAAGGATTCAAACCCAAACTGATATTACTGGACCTGAAGCTCCCGAAAGTGGATGGGCTTGATATTTTACGCAGGATCAAATCCGACGAGAGGACGAAGAAATTTCCAGTCGTGGTACTCACCTCTTCAAAAGAAGAATCTGACATTGTTGAAAGCTATCGCCTCGGCGCAAACAGCTATATAGTTAAACCTGTAAATTTTGAATCATTCACCAATGCAGTGGCCGACCTCGGCATGTACTGGCTTGTATTGAATCAGAATTTCGATTGAAAAATGGAATATGACACAGGAACTTAAACTGCTGATCCTCGAAGATAGTCCTGACGATGCCGACCTGATACAACGGGTCTTAAAACGTTCAGGATTGAATTTCCAGGCAGTAGTCGCATCCGATGAGCGCGGTTTTTTTAATGCTCTTAACGACAATGGATTTCATGCTGTATTGTCTGATAACGCATTGCCTCAGTACAATTCAACTGAAGCCCTGAAGCTGGTGAAGACAATTCACCCGCAAACCGCATTTATACTGGTCACAGGAACTGTGTCGGAAGAATTTGCTGTAAAGATTATTCAGGATGGCGCGGATGATTATATACTTAAGACCAACCTGACGCGTCTTCCTACTGCAATCATGAAAGCGATTGAAAGGAAAAAATCGCAGAAGGAAGTAGAGCAGGAAAAAAATCTTTCAGTAGAAATTATTAATAGTCTCCCGGGTATATTTTACCTATACGATAAAAGTGGCCGCTTTATTCGCTGGAATCGCAACCTTGAGTTTGTGTCACATTACCAATACAACGAAGTAGCGCGAATGAAGCCCTGGGATTTTTTTAAAGCAGACAGGCAAACAATTTCATCGACAGCGGGGCCCTGGTTTTCAGAATCGGGACCGCAGGGGGAAGAAGTGACATTGATAGGTAAAGATGGAAGCCGTATTCCTTATCTTTTACTACAAACAGAAATCGAATATGGTGGCAGTGCCTGCCTGCTGGGTATCGGCATGGATATTTCGACCAGCAAAAAGTCGGAGCTGGAGTTGAAAGAATTAAGTGTGCAATTGCGCAGCCTTACCCACCGTCTCAATAGTATTCGTGAACAGGAACAAAGAAGGATTGCAAGAGAAATACATGATGAACTGGGGCAGCAGCTCACGGGTTTGAAGATGGATGTTTTTACATTAAAGAATGCGGTTGCTGCCGGGAAAACGGCCAACCAACTGGAAACAAAATTCGGGGAAGTGTTTAGCCTCATCGACGAGGCAATTAAAAGCATCCGCAAAATTGCATCGGAGCTTCGTCCGAGTATGCTCGATGATTTAGGACTTGTGGCGGCACTGGAATGGCAGAGCCAGGAGTTTACCAAACGCTTTAATATCGAAACAAGTTTTAATGCCGACGAAAAGGCAAAGCGTTATGAACTGGATCCGGATGTGGCCACCGGCTTTTTCCGGATTTACCAGGAGTCGCTTACCAACGTTGCGCGACACGCGGGCCCGTGTACTGTAAAGTCAACCCTGGAAATAACAAATGGGAATATCATCATGAAAGTGATGGATACGGGGAAAGGCTTTAAATCGGATAACAAAGAGCCGCGAAAGACTTTAGGACTGGTAGGAGTACGCGAACGCGCCATGATGATTGGCGCCAACGTGGAGATTTTTAGTGAACCAGGACAGGGTACTGAATTGATACTCAGTATGCCATTGCCATAATCCGCAGATTTACGATAGGATTAATCCTTATACGTTACCGCGTATTTCAGGCGTGTTTCCCTTCGTTATTCAAAAATGGATATTCTATTTTGTGCTCCTAATCCGATACAAATGAAAAAAACGACCATTCTCTGGGCACTGATACTGATTATCATTTTTGAGTCTTGTAGCCGGGCTATGACGCCATATGAAGCCGCCAATAACCCGCGCGGCAAGAAATGCAGGTCAATACGTTAAATGAGCAATGGCCGGGGCTGCTCTCAGCCCTGACCAAATAAACTTCCTACAGCACCTTCGAGCATCGGAAATTTCTCAACCACATAGTTTTTGATTGTTTCAACAGCTTTCTTCGCCTGTTCGTCGGTAAGGCCTGCATCCGTTTTCAACTTTTCAATTAGTTCCTGCATATCGTATTTTTTATAAATGAAGCATTTGGAATAACATCCCGAAGATAGGATAGTCATCTAATTCTATCACACAATGTTTGTTCCAAACTGAACCCGATTCTGATTGTAGCCTAAATAAAAAACCTGTAATAGCTCGCGCCGTTACAGGTTTGTTTTATTCTATAGGGATAATAATGTTGGAAAACGAATTCCCTTTTAATTATGCTGCTTTTACCAGGCTCAGCTTGCTCTTATCAAACTTGCGTTTAGCATAGTCGAGGCTGAGTGAAAATTGTTTTTTCTTCTGATGATGGCAGTTCAAACATAGCGTCGGTTAAAATGCCTTCGCAAATGCTACGCAATCCACGTGCACCCAGTTTATATTCTACTGCTTTTTCTACCATAAAGTCGAGAACCTCATCTTCAATCAGCAGGTCAATACCTTCCATTTCAAACAGCCTGCGGTATTGTTTGATCAATGCATTCTTTGGTTGTGTAAGAATTGCACGCAGGGTAGAAGCATCCAAAGGATCGAGGTGTGTAACAACGGGTAAGCGACCCAGCAATTCAGGAATCAATCCAAATGATTTCAGATCCTGTGCATTTACATAACGCAGCAGGTTCTTCTTCATATTGTCCTGCAGATCCTTATCCACATTAAATCCAATGGTATTGGTTTGTACACGACGTGCAATGATTTTATCAATGCCATCAAATGCACCACCGCAAATGAAAAGGATATTCTGGGTGTTGATCTTAATGAGTTTTTGCTCGGGGTGTTTACGGCCTCCCTGTGGTGGAACCAGCACATCCGTTCCTTCCAGCAGTTTCAGCATACCCTGTTGTACACCTTCACCACTCACATCGCGAGTGATAGAAGGATTATCGCCTTTGCGTGCGATCTTATCAATCTCGTCGATATATACGATTCCGCGCTCTGCAGCATTCACATCGTAATTGCAAACCTGCAACAGGCGTGTGAGAATGCTTTCCACGTCTTCACCTACATAACCAGCTTCTGTAAATACAGTTGCATCTACAATGGCGAAAGGAACATTCAACATGCGGGCGATACTTTTTGCCAGCAATGTTTTACCAGTACCGGTTTCACCCACCATTACGATATTGCTTTTTTCAATTTCAATTTCGTTGTTGGAAGTGCTTACCGTTGTTTCACCGTTGCGTTGTTGTAAGCGTTTGTAGTGATTATAAACCGCTACTGCCAGTACTTTCTTCGCTTCGTCCTGGCCTATCACATACTCGTCGAGGAACTTCTTAATTTCTACCGGTTTCTTAATTGTGAGTTTGAAAGATGTGGGAGATGATTTTTCATCGCGCACCATCAGTTCCTGCTCGATAATTTCACGGGCATGTTCCACGCAATTTTCGCAGATATGCCCTTCCTGGCCCGCAATCAGGATCTTTACTTCCTCGCGCGTGCGGCCACAAAATGAACAATGTAAAATAGTCTTTGCCATGTATTTATTTACTGTATTTGGGGGTTGTACTTTGTCCGGGTCATGATGGTAAGGCTAAAATCATTCCTGTTTTGAGCCTACGCTAACCCCCCATCCCGAACATGTATAAACGCCTACAAAATTAAAAAACCGCCGGTAAATGGACGGTTTTTAATGAAATCTATTTATTAGCTTGATAAATATACGATTACAAATTCGTAATAATCTTATCTACGATGCCGTATTGTACCGCTTCTTCGGGATCCATCCAGTAATCGCGGTCAAAATCCTTCATTACCTGCTCAATTGATTTGCCGCAGTTTTCAGCCAGGATCTTAGCACCCATTTCCTTTACTTTCTTGGTCTGACGGGCCTGGATTTCCAGATCCGTACTCACACCGCGGATGAAACCACCCAGCGAAGGCTGGTGAATCATTACCTCACCGTGGGGGTAGATATAACGACTTCCTTTGGCACCGCCACTCAGCAGGATACTTCCCATGCTGGCTGCCAGTCCCATACAGATAGTGCTCACAGGGCTCTTGATCATTTTCATGGTATCATAAATGACCATACCGCTGGTAACCACACCACCCGGGCTGTTGATATAAAACTTAATTTCTTCTCCTGGCTTATCGTAGTCGAGCAGCAACAGTTTCGATACCACATCTTTCGCGCTCTTGTCGTCTACAACACCCCACAGGTAAACTGCGCGGTTGTCGAAGAAATATTTTTCCAGTTTTTTACTGAACATCATCAGGTCCGACTTCGGCTGCTCTTCTTTTTTCTTCCTCTTCCTCGTCCATCTTCCAGTCGGGTCGGCTATATTTTTTATCGAATAACATACTAAGTTAAATTTATTGGTGAGTAAGGGAATTAATGGTCTTTTTTGTCTTTGCGTGGATTAATCAGCAATACTTCATCCACCAAACCATATTCTTTTGCTTCAGTAGCCGTCATCCATTTATCACGGTCAAAGTCGCGTTCAATCTGGTCAACGGGTTTGCCAGTGTGGTAGTTTACCACTTCGTATAATTCAACTTTCAGTTTACGGATTTCATTCACGGTGATCTCAATGTCACTAGCCTGTCCGCCAATAGCGCCACTGGGCTGGTGCATCATGATGCGTGAGTGCTTCAGTGCAGCACGTTTGCCTTTAGTACCGGCTCCGAGCAATACGCAGGCCATTGAAGCTGCCATGCCAATGCAGATCGTTGCTACATCTGGAGTAACATATTGCATGGTGTCGTAAACACCAAGTCCTGAATAAACGCTGCCGCCGGGGCTATTGATGTACATGTTAATATCACGAGTGCGGTCGGTTGAATCCAGGAACAGCAACTGTGCTGTTACGATGTTTGCGATTTCATCGTTGATCGGATAACCCAGGAAAATGATACGGTCCATCATCAAACGGCTGTACACATCCATTACCGCCACATTCATCGGACGTTCTTCAATGATATTGGGTGTCATAGCCGTCACCAGGTGATTTCCATAGCTGTTAAGCGTATTGCTGGAAATACCATGATGTTTCACCGCGTATTTTTCAAATTCAGAATTAAAGCTCATGTTTCAGGTATTGTTATGTTAATTGAGCAACAAGTTAATGGATTGAAAGTTGAATTCATCACCCTGTAGCTTCTATTTTTCAGGAAAACATTTCCCTTATTTTATCAAAGAATCCTTTTTCGTTTTTATCGGGACTCGGTTTAAAATTCGAAGATTGCGCCAGTTTTTCCAGTGCAGCTTTTTCATCGGCGCTGAGGTGCTGGGGTGTCCAGATGCTCACATGGATCAACTGATCACCTTTCTCGTACGAATTTACTGCCGGAAAACCTTTTCCCTTTAGTCGGAAGATTTTTCCGCTCTGTGTTCCTGCCGGGATTTTGATTTTCGCCCTTCCGTCAATGGTAGGCACTTCCACCTGTGTGCCAAAAACAGCATCAGGGAAAGAGATATGCAGGTCATAGGCTACATTTAATCCATCACGCTGCAATTCCTTATGTGATTCTTCTTCTATCAGGATGATGAGGTCGCCAGTAGGGCCACCACGTTCACCTGCATTACCACGACCGTTTACATTCAGCTGCATTCCGTCCTGTACACCAGCGGGGATATCGATGCTTACTGTTTCTTCAGCATACTGACGTCCTTCACCTTTACAGGTACCGCATTTTGCAGTTACCGTTGTGCCTTCACCATTACAGGTAGGGCAGGTGGTAACGGTTTGCATTTGTCCCAGGAAAGTATTCTGCACCTTTCTTACCTGTCCGCTGCCGCCACAGGTGCCACAGGTTTGTACACTGTTTTTGTCTTTGGCGCCATTGCCGTTACAGGTTTGGCAGGTTACATATTTTTTTACCTTGATGTTCTTTGTAACACCTTTGGCTATTTCCTCGTAGGTGAGTTTGAGTTTTACGCGCAGGTTGCTGCCACGAACACCTCTTGCACGTTGTCCGCCGCGGCCACGTTGTTGTCCACCAAAAAAGTTTCCAAAAATGTCGTCGCCGAAAATATCTCCAAACTGGCTGAAGATATCATCCATGTTCATACCGGCGCCGCCGCCAAATCCGCGTGCCTGGCTGCCTACGCCCGCATGGCCGTAGCGGTCATACTGTGCGCGCTTGTCAGCATCACTCAATACTTCATAAGCTTCCGCAGCTTCTTTAAACTTTTCCTCAGCGGCTTTATCACCCGGATTGCGGTCGGGGTGATATTGCATCGCTACCTTGCGGTATGCTTTTTTAATTTCATCGGCTGTGGCTCCTTTGCTTACACCGAGTATTTCATAATAATCACGCTTCATCTTAAAATTTGTTATCTCGCTATCGTCCTATTTTCCCACAACAACTTTCGCGTGGCGAATAATTTTGTCGCCCAGGTAATATCCTTTTTCTACTTCATCCACCACTTTGCCCTGCAAATCGGGCGTAGGCGCATCGATCTGGGTAATGGCTTCGTGAAGTTCTGCATCAAATTCTTTTCCTGCAGCTTCCATAGGTTTCAAACCCCGCGCCTGCAATGTATTTTTCAGCTTGTGAAATATCAGGGAAATGCCTTCACGGAAAGCGCCTGCTTCCACGTCATTGGCAAATTGTTTCTCCGCACGGTCCCAGTCATCCAGTACCGGCAGCAATTCGCTGATAATCTCTTTTCCTGCGGTCTGAATCAGTTCCACGCGCTCTTTTGATGTGCGACGGCGGTAGTTATCAAACTCCGCTGCCAGGCGCAAATAGCGCTCTTTCGATTCCTGCAATTCTGTCCGCAGCTTTTCCAATTCAGGTTCCGATTCCAGCGGCTCACTCAAATGTGTCGTTCCATGCTGGTTTTCATCTGCGTTAATGTCAATTCCCGGCTGGTTTTCAGCTGATTCCATTTCCGGATTGTTTACTTCATTTTCTGCCATCTTGTACAAATTGTTTGCAAAGGTAAGCTTGTCAATAATACTGCCAATGGCAGTAGCAGGACAAATTGACGGGATCCGGGCAAGGGAGGGTGACAAATGATAACCATCATTGCATTTGACCTACCTTTGCGCTCTCATTATGCAAAAAGTAATTTTAAAGCGAAAGATAGCACCACGCATCGCGAATGGTCACCCCTGGGTTTTTGGAAATGAAGTGGATAAAACTGACGAGAACATCCAGCCCGGCGATATCGTGGAAGTGCAGACGCATGACCAGAAGTTCCTGGGAAAAGGTTATTTCAACCCCCAGTCACAAATTGTGGTGCGACTGCTCACGCGTGATAAGCAGGATGAGGTAAATGAAGCGTTCTTCCAGAAGCGCCTGCAGGAATGCTGGAATTACCGCCAGAAACTGGGCTATACGGAAAACTGCCGCCTGGTGTTTGGTGAAGCTGATTATATGCCACAACTGATCATTGACAAGTTCAATGATTACTTTGTTTTGCAGACCCTCACCCTGGGTATGGATAAATGGAAACCCGCGATTGTAAAAGCGCTGCAAACCATTTTCAGCCCAAAAGGAATTTATGAGCGCAACGATGTGCCCGTACGTGAGCTGGAAGGACTGCCACAGGTAAAAGGATTTTTGTCGGAACCATTCGATACAAAAATCATCATCGAAGAAAATGGTTTGAAGTTCCATGTTGATCTCGACCAGGGACAGAAAACCGGATATTTTCTCGATCAACGTGATAACCGCCGCGCCATTCAGCATTTTGTAAAAGGTGCCGATGTATTAGGCGCGTTTACCTATACCGGAACATTTGAAATACATGCGGCGCATTACGGCGCCAAATCAGTGCTGGGGCTTGATATTTCGGCCAATGCGGTAGAACAGGCCAACCGCAATGCTGCGTTAAACGGATTAGAGAATATTGTTCGATTTGAAGTGGCCAATGCTTTTGATGTTTTAAAGCAATGGTCGCGTGAAGGCCGCCAGTATGATGTGGTGATGCTCGATCCTCCTGCTTTTACAAAAAGCCGCGAAACCATACAGAAAGCAATTACGGGTTATAAAGAGATCAACTTGCGAGGTATGAAACTTGTGAAACCCGGTGGTTTTCTCGTTACTTCATCATGCACCAACCTCGTGAATGCCGACCTGTTTTTACAAACCATCGATATGGCCGCAAAAGATGCGCGCCGTCGTATACGTCAGGTTACATTCCAGGCGCAGGCTTCAGATCATCCGATCATTCGTGGGCTCGACATGACGCAATACCTGAAATTCCTGATTGTACAGGTACTCTGATCCGATAGCCGGAACATTATTAGAAAGAAATAAAAAATAAATTCGGGAATAAAACCGCGTTAGTTGCTAACCTGGAATTTTCCATTATCCAGTACTTTGCCACTGGCATCGGTAATGTAGAAGATATAAACTCCGCGATTGAAGTTGCTAAGCGAGATATTTGTTTTCTCCGCCATGTTCTTGGTTTCTGCCATTTTCTTACCAAGAAAACTAAAAATAGAAACAGTAAGACCGGGTTGATAAGAACCTTGCAGATCAAACGTGATGGCTGTTGTTGCGGGGTTGGGATAGAACTTTACCGATTTTCCATTATCCGGCAATGGCGTACGACCGCCACCCTGGGCAAAAGTGCCAAGGCTCATCAGCAGAATAAAGGATAGTATGGGTAGCGTTCGTGTCAACGAAACAAATTTACATTTATTATGACAATAATAGAACCTAAAATCGATTTAGACAACGTAGAATTACGATAAATCGAAAAAAGTTATCAATCAGCGGGTTAGAACTGGTAGAAAAGTCTCATTTAACAATTGTTTAGACTTTTAAAAAGAACGGGTCAAAAGCGGGGACATAACACCGCATTGAGTGCCGAATTGTTCCTGTGTGGAACAAAGCCTGTGTAGGAGAGTGAGAACTCAAAGCCACCGCGGCCCAAACTGGCAGGTTTGAGTTTAGAAATATTTACATCGTAGCTAAATGCAAAAGTGAAACCGTTGTAATCAACTTTAACGACGGGTATGAACGCATCGCTCCAGCGCAGAAATAATCCGCCGTGCACCACATAATCGGGATTATCGATGTCGCCACCCAACTTCAATCCATACATAGCACCGGTTATCGTTTCCTGGTATTTCTTCTGCATGGAATGATCGGCCTGTATGGTGATGTACGACCATTCGGTTACACCAAAACGGAAACCTGCAGATCCCACCCATTTTGGATTGAGTTCAATACTCGGGTCGCGGAAAAATGAATTGCGTGGTTTGGTAAAATGATGATAAGCCACGCCGAGATAATAATTGTCTTCAGGATCGTCGGTCAGGTTTGAATTAAAACTCATGCCCACACTTCCGTCGAGATAGGTATAGTTGGGAGCAACCGTTGGCTCATTGTCGCCACCGCCATTATAATTTCCATCCGTAATCATTTTGCTTCGGTCAAAATTGCGGTTCACCACACCGCCCATAAAACCGAGCGAGAGATAGCGGTTTTTTTCTGTGCTTAATGATTTGTGATAATTCAATACAGGCATCAGGCTGGTTTGCGTAAGCGATGCCGTACCTGCACGATCAAACAAAACCTGTCCACCGAGTGTGATAAAATCATCCATTTTGCCAATGGGTAATTTGTATTCGCCATTCAGTGAAACGGTTTTGTAACCATCCGTAACGCTGCGCCACTGATCGCGATAAACGGCCTGCACACGATAATCACCTGTAAAAATACCTGCGAGCCCCGGGTTGCGGAGAACAGGTGTTTCAAAAAACTGGGAGAAATGTATATCCTGCGCACGCACAGACGACTGTGTTGTCAGCAACAACAGCAAAATAAAACCGGTATGTTTCAACAGCGTCTTCATTATCTTAACAGGGTTACGTTTCCTTTCACCGGAATTACAACATTGTTATCACAAATAATCTCCATCATATAGATGTACACATCCGGTGATGATAGCTGTCCTTTGTAACGTCCATCCCATCCCGCAGATGGATCGTTGGGTGCAAAATCACGTTTTTCATAAATCACCTGACCCCAGCGATTAAATACCGAGAATGATTTGATACGGAAAAGACCTGTACCTCTCGGGAAGAACCGGTCATTCCGTCCATCACCATTGGGTGAGAATGTATTTGGGATAAAATAGTTGAAGTTGTTGCAAACGACATTTACCATAATAGAGCCTCTGCCCAGACAACCATGAACGGTTTCGAGATTCACATCGTAACGCGTGCTCGCAGGAGGGGGTGGCAATGGGTTCAGGGCAATTAAAACAACTAAGCCTGTACTCTGGTGTCCAGCTATAAGAGGCTAAATTGCCTGTATAATTCATTGTGAGTGGCGTACTGGCACCTGCGATAATTGTAATGGGGTCCTGCACCGGTGTAGCCGTAGGCGATGGACTCACATACACAGTGCGAGTGGTTGTATCGGCGCAACCAATTTCATTGCTCGTGATTAACCGGACAGTATAATCACCCGGAATGGAATAGGTAGTAATTCCATCCTGTGTGGTTGCAGTACGGCCATTGCCGAAACTCCAGTTCCAGTGGGTAAGACTATCGGGCACTGCAATGGTGCCGCCGAACAGTTCAGACTGGTTTACACATATAGTATCACGTGCTGAAATAATGGGTTCGGGAGTACGATACACAAGTACCGTGTCTTCATAAAAGCTGCTGCAATTGCTTTGTGTTGTTACGTCGAGCCGGACGATATAAGTTCCCGGCGTCGTGAAGTTATGTGTAGGACTTTGTTCGCCTGATGTGCTGCCATCGCCGAAAGTCCACGTAGTGGAAATGATGGGCTCGTTGCGCGTGGTAAAGTCTGTAAACACTACCTCACCCTGATCACAAAATTCATCGCGGTCGATACCAAACAATGGAATTGCTCCCAATACTTCAATGCGATTGGCGCCAGTGATGGTGCTCTGGCAACCTGAAATGCTGTCGTAGATAACAATATAGGGTCGGCTAAAACTGGGCTTACTATAGAAATGGCTCAGCACGGTTTGGCGTGACGAATCGGCCGTACCATCGCCGAAATACAAAATGAATTTAAAGCCCGGCGGAACGGTCAGGTTGAAGTCTACATTTAACGAATTACACGCACGCAATTCAGGTCCATAATCCAGGCGCACATCCGCGATGTTGTGAACAGTAACAGACGATTGCGCAGAATCGATACAACCACCGCGGCCCATCAGGTAGAGTTTGGGCGTAAAGGTTCCGGCGAATCCATAAAAATTAGTGGGATTCATTTGTGTTGACATGCCACCGTCACCAAAGTCCCAATAGAATGAATCGTAATCTGCTCCTTCAAAAGTAAACGATGTTCGTAGTGGCGGACAGATGCTGGTTGTATCCCGAATGGAGAACGCAGCTTTGGGGCTACGAATCTTAATATATGCAGGCCTGATTACTGAATCCTGGCAACCATTAATGTCGGTAACAACAAGTTTAACCGTGTAATCGGCATCGCCATCAGCATAGGCATGCTGTGGATTTGCTAAAGTAGATGTGTTGCCATCGCCAAAATCCCAGAAGTAATTCAGCGCTACACCTGCAGAAGTATCGATGAAGCTGATGGGGGCACCAGGGCAATAGAAAGTATCGGCGCGAAAACCTGCACGTGGGCTTGAAACCAATAACGGTGTTGGTAACGCGTAACTGCTTTCGCATCCACCCTGGTCGGTAATGATCATTCTCACATTGTATGCACCTGTACTTGCATAGGTATGTGTAAATGGTGGCGCAGAAAAATTCTGGGTGGTTCCATCTCCAAAAATGAATCGCCAGTTGGCGATCGGTGTAGTGGATGTACTTTGGTCATTAAACGTAAAAGTTCGGTTGCTGCAATCACCATTTTGAGTAATAGTAAAACGAGCCTCTGGTCCATTTACACTAAATGCATTATTGATGGTACGGGTAGATGTGCATCCATTCAAATCACTGATGGTTAATGTGACATGATACGTTCCCATCGATGGAGGACGGAAACTAATCGTGCGTGATGAATCCGATTGGGCGACACCGTTGATCGACCATGCATACCATTCAATCACATCTGCATCACTTCCCGTTGCTGTTAATTCAATCTGATCGCCAGGACAAATGCTCGCATCACTAACGGTAAAGTTGGCCTGTTCATCTAATAATCTTATTGTTTGAGTTGTTGTGTACGAACAGGAACCATTTGTTACAGTGAGCCTGACCGGATATGATCCGGGAACGGGATATGTAAATGGCGGTGGTGTTTCGGTGTCGTATTGAGTATTTGATGCGTCGCCCATTTCCCATAACCAGGTAAGTGGTGTGAGTGTGGGGTCAACCAGGCTTTGATTGGTGAACGTTACCTGGTTGTTAACGCAGTTCACATCATAATTAAATAGCGCCACGGGTGGACGAACCAACACATCTACCGTGTCGGAAGCACGGCATCTGTTGTTTGAAACAGTCAGTACAACAAAAAGTCTTCCCGTATCCTGAAAGACATGCGTGGGGCTGAAGTCGCCGGAAGTTCCCCCATCACCAAAATCCCAGTGCCAGATTATTTCTGCTCCTGGCGTTATCACCGAATTATTTGTAAACTGGAATGTATCGCTCGCGCAGGCTTCCAGCGGTTGTACTGTAAACGATGCCGTTGGTTCAGTTCCCGTGCGAATTCCATTTGGTACTGTTACTGTTTTTGTACAACCGCTCTCTGTTGTAATCGTTAACGAAATATCATAGTTGCCTGGCGTGGTGTACGTATATGGAGGCGGATTTTGTACATTGAAAATTGCACCGGGGGCGCCGAGGTTCCAACTATAGGAAACGATCGGATCGTTGGAATCAATGGTTGCTACGGGTTGAAAACTAAAGGGAACACATCCTCCATCCGGAACGTTGATTCTTACCTCTGGTTCACGCAACCGGATATAGGCCGACTTCACCATTGTATCGCGGCAACCAGATGCGGTGCTGGCGATTAACGTTACTGTGTAGTTGCCAAGACTGGTGTAAGTATGCGTGGGGTTTTGTTCAGTTGATGTTGTACCATCACCAAATGCCCATAACCATTCAACAGCACCTGGCGTAAGATCGGTAAAACGAACTGTTGCCGGTTCAGAACAAAAGATGCTATCATCTGCAACGAAGTTCACACCGGGGTCTCCATTTACGGTGATGGTATGCGTGGCAGAATCAATACAACTTTCATAGCGATTGATGAGTTTTACTTCATAAACGCCCGGAGTAAAAAATGTTTTGGTTGGACTAACCTGTCCGGAACTTGTACCGTCACCAAATGTCCAGTTGGATGTAACTGGTGCAGGTGTTGAATTATTCTGGAATGAAATTGGTACGCCGAGGCAAACATCACCTGGCGGGATAAAGTCGGTGGATGCGCTGTTGATGGTAATTGTTTTTTGAATAGAACCAGTACATCCCAAATCACTTTGCGCGTTCAGTGTTACGTTATAAGTTCCCGGAGCAGCATACACAGAACCCGGGTTGGGAGCCGTTGACGTTTGCCCATTACCGAAGTTCCAGTTGTAAGTGATATTGCCGGGTCCATTCGTCTGGTTGATGAACTGTACATTATAAGGTGGCCGGCAGGTGATCGGCGGGGTAAAGTTGAATTCAGTAGCGATATTTCCCACCACACGTATATAACTGGTTCTGGTGCGAATGGCAGAACATCCCGTATTACTGGTTACGCGAAGCGTAACTGTATAAAATCCCGTGGATGCGTAAGTATGTGTTGGGTTTTGGGCAGATGAAACGTTGCCATCACCAAAATCCCATTCCCAGCTTGTAATTGTTCCGACACCTGCTGTGGATTGATCTGTAAAACGAATGGTCGCCGGCAAACAGGCCAGCGTTAGGTTGGCAACAAAATTGGCGGTGGGAGATGGGTTGACCGTGATATAATCAATGCGTTCAATTTGCCCTATACCAGTTGGGCTTTGTACAACCAAACGAACTGAATAAGTGCCGGGAGCACTGAAAGTAATAACCGGGTTGCGTGCACTTGACAGTGTTCCATTTGAAAATTCCCAGTTCCAGGCAGTAGGATTGCCGGTACTCTGATCGGTAAACCTTACGGTAAGTGGCGCACAACCGGAGGTTACATCGGCCGTAAAATTCGCAACGGGGTTTTGTGCAAACGCAAAGCGGATGCTGCCAGCGAATAGCAGGCATAGCATAATTGTCTTCGAAAGAGTATGGTAGGATTTCAGTCTCAGGCTAACGAAATTTACGAACCGCAGTTGGCTGCAGTTTTGTATAAATATATATCTAACCTAATTGGCGGAACAGAAAAGTCTATCATATACATTTTAAACTTTCCAGAGGAAGAGGCTTGTAGTGGACGATGAAATTACGGCGAAGAAAAAGAATTAATAAAAACTTTTCATGAATGATTGGGGCTCATCAATTGTGCCAAAGTATACCTCTTGAGGGGCGTAGAAAATTTGCCCCGCATGATTGCAGATGAATGGGGCGTTAATTCGAAAATGTTATCGCTTATTTTTTTGGGAAATCGGGATGCTGCATTACTTCTTTCAATTGTTGCGTATGCCGGTTACTATGTCCCGATACAAACAACATAAACTGGTAAGCATCTATTTTCCCGAAGGGCGTATCCATGATATGGTTGCGGAGATCTTCAGTGGTAGTACGGGCATACTTGAGATGGCGTGCGCGCGTAGTTTTAAATGCGTCCACCGCTTCGTCGAGCGTTTTCCACTTTGCGTTTACGGGTTGAAAAGGTTCAGGTGCCTGGTATTTTGCATCGCGTGTTTTAATTCCTTTCAAAATATCTGCATCCGCTACTTTTACTTCCTTCCGCTGTTCAGGGTTCGCAGGTTCCTTCATTGCTTTTTCCAAATTCTCCCAAAGACCTTCTTCAGTGAGTACGATGTGTGCAACGCATTCTTTCACACTCCAGCGATCCGGTGCAGCCTTGAAATTGGCCTGCGTTTCCGACAAACCTTTTACCGCAGATAACAAATCACTGCGAGTATCCTTATACTCTGCAACTAATGTTTTTCGTTCCGCTTTAGTAAGGGAAGTATCATTGACTTTGCCGGCAAGACCGGTTGCTACCAGCAGCGTCAATAGCAATCGTCCGTAGGTTCTTTTAAGCATAGCATTAAGGTTTAATTGGAACCGTCATTTAATCGCAGCTGCCAAAGGGTGGAGGCACAAATATATTCAGTTTTCGAAACAAACAAGTGTTTTTTAGTTATACTGTAAATGTTGTAGGTGACAAATGGGTTTCAACCCGTTCTTATTGACCCGTTTACTTTATTTTGCAGAACCGTATTCCGCCTTTAGTTTCGCGGTGTACCCTGCTGATTTCATCGGCAGTTTCCCGGATTTCAATTTATTTATATGCTGATTGCAGATGTTATAAAAACCATCGAACAGTGGGCGCCCACACAGTTACAGGAGTCGTACGACAATGCCGGGCTGATCGTGGGCAATGCTGCGGAAACCTGCACGGGTATTATCTGTTCGCTGGACGCAACAGAGGAAGTGGTAGACGAAGCGATTGCGGCTGGTGCCAACCTGGTGGTTGCTCATCACCCGATCATTTTCAGTGGGTTAAAGAAAATCACGGGTCGCAATTATGTTGAGCGTACGGTAATAAAAGCCATCCGGAATGGCATTTCCCTTTATGCCTGCCACACTAACCTCGACAATTTAATGGAAGGGGTGAATGGCCGAATGGCAGACCGGCTGGGTTTGATAAACCGGTCCATTCTGGCACCGAAATCTCAAACACTGAAGAAGTTATATACTTTTTGTCCGGTCCATCACGCGGAAAAGCTGCGCCAGGCGCTGTTTGCTGCCGGTGCTGGGCAATTGGGGAATTATAGTTCATGCAGTTTTAATACAGAAGGTGAGGGGACGTTCAAAGCCGGCGAGGGTGCTAACCCTTTCGTGGGAGAAATAGGAGAACTGCACCGCGAGCGGGAACTGCGGATTGAAGTGGTGTTTCCGGCGCACCTGGAATCGACGGTGGTGCGTGCCATGCGCAATGCGCACCCATATGAAGAAGTTGCCTTTGATGTGGTAACACTTTCCAATACACACCCCACTATAGGTGCAGGATTGCTCGGTGAGTTGCCGGAAGCTATTGAATATCAAGCCTTTTTAAAACTACTCCAACAGCAATTTAATTTATCAGCCTTGAAATATACCCGGCCGCCAGCGAGACCGGTTAAGCGCGTGGCGCTCTGCGGCGGAGCTGGTAGTTTTTTGATTTCCAGTGCTTTAGCATCGAGAGCGGACGCATTTGTGACGGCTGACGTAAAATACCACGAATTTTTTGATGCCGACGGCAACCTGTTGCTGGTTGACATAGGCCATTATGAGAGTGAGCAATTCACAATCGGGCTGCTACAGGAGTTTTTGGTAGAAAAATTTACTACCTTTGCCGTCCTTAAAACAAAGGTGGAAACCAACCCCGTTCGCTACTTTTCGGCCGAGAGCTGAAGTAAAAAAGGTTGATTCATCAAACATAAAACAGCATAATATACATGGCACAGGTAAAAGAATTTTCTGTAGAAGAAAAACTCACCGCGTTAGTTACTCTTCAGAAGATTGAAAGCAAGTTGGATGAAACACATATCCTGAAAGGTGAGCTTCCTATGGAAGTTGCCGATCTTGAAGATGAAATTACCGGCCTGCATGCACGTCAAACCCGTATTGAAGAAGAAATTAATGGTGTAACTGAATTCATTCAGCAACGCAGGGAAGCCATTAAGGAATCAGAAGCACTGGAAAAGAAATACGAGAAGCAAAGTGCCAACGTAAAAAACAACCGCGAGTTCGAAGCAATCAATAAAGAAATTGAGATGCAACAACTGGAGGTTAAGCTGGCTGAAAAACATATCAAAGACGCTACAGAAGAAATTGCTGAGAAAGCAGTTTTGCTGGAAAAAGCGAAAAAGAATATCGCAACTAAAGAAGCGATCCTGGCTACTAAAAAAAGTGAGCTGGAAAAAATCATCAGCGCTACGGAAAAAGAAGAAAAACACTTTTTGAAACTGGCCGAAGCTGCGCGTGCTGATGTAGATCCCCGTCTGCTGGTGAGCTACGAAAAAATCCGCAAAAACTATCGCAACGGTCTGGCAGTAGTACCCGTTGAGCGTGATGCATGCGGCGGTTGCTTCTACTACATCCCCCACAAAAACAAAGCGAGATCAAACAACACAAAAAAGTGATGATCTGCGAAAACTGTGGTCGTATCCTGGTAGACGAAGAACTGGCGAACAACGTAGAAATTAAATAATCGGATTTCCGACACTTATAAGAAAGAGCAACGTTAAAACCTATAAAGTCGAAAGATTTTATAGGTTTTTTGTTTCTACCTATTAACCGGTTATCCTTCGCTTCCCGTTGACCGAATTTCGCTAATTTGCAATTTCAATTTTCCACCCATGCTGTGTACGTTATCCATCCGGAATTATGCAATCATCGAAGAACTGGAGATTGATTTTTCAGCACAGATGAATGTGATAACAGGTGAAACTGGTGCAGGTAAGTCTATTATCGTTGGTGCACTGGGATTGATTCTGGGAGAAAGAGCTGATTCATCTGTATTAGTAGATAAAGAAAAAAATCGGTGGTAGAAGGTTTGTTTCGAAAAGCAGACAGTACACCAATCCGCGATTTGTTTGCAGAGATGGAATGGGAGATGGAAGATGAACTCGTGATCCGTCGCGAAATTAGTAGCCAGGGTAAATCACGCGCTTTTGTAAATGATAGTCCTGTTACACTCGCACAATTACAAAGGCTGAGTACATTACTGGTTGACCTGCACCGCCAGTTTGATACCCTCGAAATTACAGGTCAAACATTTCAACGCCAGGTGTTGGATGCCATGGCGGGTCAATCGAACAAGTTGTTGAATTACCAACAACAGTTTAAAGCCTGGCAGCAATCAGAAAAAGAACTCAACGAGCTATACGCAAAGCGAAAAGCATTTGAAGCGGAAGCCGACTACAACCGCTTTCAGTATTCAGAACTGGAAGAAGCCGCTTTTCGTGAAAATGAATTGGAGACGCTAGATGCTTCTCTCAAAATGATGAGCCATGCGGAAGGTATCCGCAATGCGCTCGACCGTGCAGCTGATACACTTGAAAATGGCGAATCGCCGGTGATTGCTCAACTGAAATCACTGCTGCAGGTGTTGCAACCTTTTCAAGCTTATCATCCTGAGCTGGCTGCTGTACTGGAGCGTATGCAATCGACGTATGTAGAACTGCAGGATCTCGCTGGTGATATGGAAAGGTTAAGTCGCCAGGTGAGTTTTGATCCGGAGGAAATGGAAAAAATGAACGAGCGCCTTTCGCTCGGGTATCGTTTGCAAAAGAAGCATGGCGTTAACGACACCGCCGGCTTGTTGGAAGTACAAAAGACTCTCGAAGAGAAGTTGCAGGCTGTTTTATCAATAGATGATGTAATTGCTGAAAGAGAAAAACAAACTGCTGAACTGGCGAAGAAAGCAAAATCGCATGCAGCGGAATTGAGCGCCGCGCGTGCAAAACACGCAGAGCCCCTTGAGAAAAACGTGAACAAACTGTTGGCGCAGGTTGGAATGCCTAATGCAAGGATGAAAGTGTCTATCGCTCCATGCGAATTGAAATATGATGGCGCCGACAACATCGACTTTCTTTTTGATGCCAATAAAAGCGGGCAATTTAACGCCGTGGGAAAGGTAGCCAGTGGCGGTGAATTGAGCAGGCTGATGTTGTGTATTAAATCGCTGGTGGCAACACGCATGGATTTACCCACGCTAATATTTGATGAAATTGATACGGGTATTTCGGGTGAAGCGGCGCGCCAGGTGGGAATCATTATGAAAGACCTTGCTGTAAACAGGCAGATTATCTGCATCACTCACCAGCCGCAGATTGCAGGCAAAGGCGATGCGCATTATTTTGTTTACAAAGAAAATAATGTCAATAAGGTGAATACCCATATTCGTCATCTCACGCAGGCAGAACGCATCACACATATTGCACAGATGCTGAGTGGCGATAAACCTACTGCCGCTGCATTGGAGAATGCGCGTGAACTGGTAACCGGATAATGCATGAATCTAATTCTCAAATTCCTGGTCTTCGCATCGATTGCCGCCCTGGTGATCTGGACGGGATTTTTTCTTTATAAAAAACTAAACCAACGTATCCTCAACAGCGATAGCGGCTGGGCGATATTCTTCAACAGTTGTCTCTTATTACTCGCTTTGGCGGCGTTGTTTACAGGTGGTTTCTTTCTCCTGATCCTGCTGTATGGTTTTTTAAAAGAAAATCCTGAAACCACGGTATCACCCACTGTTTAAAACATGGATTCACGTTCCCTCATTATATTGATATTGCTACTGGGCGCAGTGATTCCATTTTATTTTATTAATAAATGGGGAATGCAATATCTGCAACCACGCCGATCGCCGGGAAGGCTGGCAATCTGGATGCTGCTGATGCTGGGACTTGTGTTTGTATTCGGATTTTTACTTGTATGGATCATTACCCAGCTATTTCCACGCTCTTAACTGAAACTTCTTATTTTTACCGCCAATAAAACAAATGGCTATGGCTAATCAATTACTGAAAGGAAAGAAAGGGATCATATTTGGCGCACTGGATGAGAAATCCATTGCATGGAAAACAGCTTTGAAGTGTTATGAAGAAGGTGCCCAGATTGTATTGACAAATGCACCCGTGGCATTGCGCATGGGTGAGATTAATAAACTTGCAGAAGCCTGTGGTAACGCACCTGTAATTGGTGCCGATGTTACCAATATGGACGACCTGAAGAAATTGTTTGAAGAATCAATGAATCATTTTGGTGGTAAAATTGATTTTGTGCTACACTCTATCGGAATGAGCCTGAACGTACGGAAAGGAAAACACTATACCGAATTAAACTACGAGTGGAATGCAAAAACACTCGATATTTCTGCCATGAGTTTGCACCGCGTGTTGCGCACAGCGGTGGGATCTGGATGCATTGAACGATTGGGGTAGTGTGGTAGCACTGACGTATATCGCAGCACAACGTGTATTCCCGGATTACAACGAAATGGCTGATGCAAAAAGCCTGCTTGAGAGTGTTACACGTAGCTTTGGTTACCACTATGGTACCCGTAAAAAAGTGCGTGTGAATACCGTTTCACAATCGCCCACACGTACAACGGCTGGTAGTGGTGTAAAAGGATTTGATGGATTTATCAATTATGCAGAAGCGATGAGCCCGCTTGGTAACGCATCATCTGAGGATTGCGCGAATTACTGTGTTACCTTATTCAGCGACCTGACAAAAAATGGTAACGATGCAAAATCTTTTCCATGACGGTGGCTTCAGCTTTACTGGCGTTACGCAGCAGGTGATTGACAAAATGGGAAGCAGTGAATGATGTGGAAATGTGCAAATGAGGAAATGAGTAAATGGGGGAATGTGAAAATGAAGAAATAGTTTTTCGTCGAACGTTAGATAGAATTTTTCATTGCCACATTACCACACAACCACATTGGTACATTGTTTTTCCACCGCCGCTTTTTTTGTATAAAAGAAATACCCCCGTAAAACAACGGGGGTATTTCTTTTATACAAAACTAGTACTCGTCCTCATTAAACAGGAAGTCATCCTGGGTGGGATAGTCGGGCCAGATATCTTCGATGGTTTCGTACACATCGCCTTCGTCTTCCAGTTCCTGCAGGTTTTTCTACCACCTCAATAGGTGCGCCCGAACGAATGGAATAATCGATCAACTCATCCTTGGTGGCCGGCCGGGAGCATCTTCCAGGTACGAAGCCAATTCTAGGGTCCAAAACATATCTTCTCAGGGTTTTTTTAATTATTAGGAATCAGGTCAAATGGAGGGATTAGTCCTCCCCAATTTTCCGCAAAAGTAATTGTATTAACGAATTTTCCAAATCTGAGGTTGTACACAGGTGCTTGAATATTTTCTTAAAACCATAATGGCCTGAAATAAACCGGTTTTGCCACCGGTCCTGAATTCCGGATATTTGATGTTTTAAAGCAAGTTATGCTGATGATTACTGGCAAAAACATCCATAAGCGATATGGTTCGGTAGAAGTGCTGAAAGGGGTGGATATCGATATCCGGAAAGGGGAAGTGGTGTCGATCGTGGGGCCTTCCGGATCGGGGAAAAGCACGCTGCTGCACATTCTGGGCACTTTGGATCGGGCAGACCAGGGAACCGTTGAGATGAATGGCGTGAATCTCCACCGCCTGGGCGGCAATGCCCTCAGCGACTTCCGTAACCGCCATATCGGGTTTGTTTTCCAGTTTCACCACCTGCTGCCTGAATTCAGCGCCCTTGAGAATGTTTGCATACCGGGCTGGCTGGCAAAGCGCTCCAAAAAGAGGTGAGAAAGCAGGCGGAAGAGCTGCTGGCACTACTCGGCCTTAGCCACCGGATTGAAAATAAACCCAACCAGTTGAGCGGCGGTGAGCAGCAAAGAGTGGCCGTGGCCCGGGCGTTGATCAATCAGCCAGATATCATCTTCGCCGACGAACCTACCGGCAACCTCGATACCGCACATGCACGCGAATTGCACCAGCTCTTCTTCGACCTGCGCAAACAATTAAATCAGACTTTCCTGATTGTAACCCACAACGAAGAACTCGCCGGGCTGAGTGACCGCGTTTTACATATGAAAGACGGAGCAGTGGAATGAGGGGAAAGCTGGGACAATGTGGAAATGAGGAAATGAGGAAATGTGGGAGATGAGGAAATGTGGCAATACGGCAATTCGAAATATTTAGAAACGCCTGTTTTGACACCCTGCAATTTGTGATCAGATCCGTGTAAATCTGTGATCAGATCCGTGTAAATCTGTGATCAGATCCGTGTAAATCTGTGTTTAAAATCCGTGTAAATCTGTGTTTAAAATCCGTGTAAATCCGTGGGAAATACCTTCCGGATTTTCATCAACCTGATAACCGAAGAAGTTTCACACAGATTTACACAGATAAATACACAGATTTACACGGATCAATTCACAGCGTTGCACATTTATTTTATTCTCTCCATTTCCACGCCACTTCCTGCGCGTTAAGTTGCTTTCCCGCATAACGCGCGAGCACAAAAAAAGTAATCGCTCAAACGATTGAGATATTTTAACGTCAACGAATCCGATTCAGGATATTCCATTTCAAGTCGTACCACGCAACGCTCTGCGCGGCGACAAACGCATCGCGCAATATGAAGATGCGAAACAGCAGGATGGCCGCCAGGCAGGATAAAATTTTTCATCTCCGGCAGCGATTCATTCATGCTGTCAATTGCTTTTTCCAACAACGTGATATCTGATTCTTTTAAATCGGGTAAACGCATGCGCGGTTCTTTCTCCGGATCGCAGGCAAGTGATGAGCCGATCGTAAACAATCGATCCTGAATTTCCTGCAACAATTTGCGAATAGCATTGTCGGTTAATAAATCGCGGCAGAGTCCGATATGCGAATTCAATTCATCTACTGTGCCATAGGCTTCAATACGCAAATGACTCTTCGGCACTTTAGTACCGCCAATCAATGAAGTAGAACCTTTGTCGCCCGTTTTCGTATAGATCTTCATCGCCATAAGATCAGGTTTTAAAATTATTCTTCTGCTTTCCCGTGCCATTTTCGCGCCAGCCCCGGGAAGACAAAACCGATCAGCAAAAATACAAGCAATAAATTGCTTCTGATGATCAGATCGCTATTATGTGAAATCCAAAACGAAATCGGGTATTTGCGTTGCAGGATTTGATCGCGCAGCGGATTATCAAAGGAATAATGGGTATGTTCTATTAAATACCGGTCTGCGAGAATGACCACAAACAACAGAATATACGGTAATAACCATGCAAGCAATGTAATCACCACTCCCGAAAACGTTTTGTTGCCAGCTTTTTCATTATTTGTAATCAGCGCCATAATCAGCAATAATCCATAAATGAATAAAACACCCACAGGGAAACTGGTATCAGCATCCTTTGCTGCGAGCGTGATCAATGACAAAAAGATGATGAGTATAATGCTTGCAACAATGCTCCAAAGAAATATTTTTCGCGAAAACAATCGGTAAGTAAATAAAAACAAACTCAATGCTGTAATGATATAAAAAAGATAAGGCCAGAATTGTTTTCTATCATCCGAGCTGTTTTCTTCCCGGTAACGTTCATCGGCCAGATTCAGAATATTCCTGGTCCCATTTTTAAGATAGCCCAGTTTGCCGATCAGGTAGCGCTCATATTGATAGTTCTCAACCTGCATGTAATCGGGATCATAATTATCGTAATCCGTGTAGTTTCTATTATCACCATCAAAGAATTCGAGATGGAAAATAGTATCGGAAAGATTCATTCGTGCAATAGAGTCGGCGTTGAAGTTGTGACGGAAAGAATATTTGCTGAAAAGATCCAGTAAGTCCTGAATGGCTTTTTGCATACTGTCGATACGTTCTGTATTCAACCATTCCTGCCTTTTTTCCTGACGATCCTTTGCAGAAATAAATCCGGGATAGTTTGCCAGCTTGATTATATCCTGGCAGTGATTGACATGTCGGAATGCATCGGGCTTCTGTAGTTCGATATATATCAGCTTCAACGCTGTACTGTCATACCGATATTCGCCCGACAGTGTTTCTTCCATTGTCTGCTCTGAATTGTTCTTTATCTTATAATACAACCATGACGCGTCGTAGTAAACAGAATCGTTTTCACAATTATTCAGGGAAAAATAATCATTCCGATTAACTGGCATAAAGGAGCTGGCCCGATTGAGAATATTTACTTCCTGCACCAATATTTTTTCGGGAACAAGTTTCCTGATTTTTAATGCAACTCCCGCATGAAATGATTCATAAAAGCTGATGCTGCCGCCAACAATTACAAAAATGATTATCCATTGATAGAGGAAATAATTTTTATCTAACTGGTAATAAACTTTAAAGGCATTGTTGCGAAGAAAGTAAACCAGCCACACAATCAGGAAGCCGATGCTGCAAAGGATCGAAAACCAGTACAATGTTACACCGCCTACCTGTAAGAGGTTATCGTAGTTTCGCAAAGCTGCTAAGTTCAGGCTAACGTATCCACAGGCAAAAAAGAACAGATGGGCAATAATCAGCGCCAGCATCATTTGTGGAAAGCGTGTATTCCAAAGTAAAGGGTAATCTGTAAGAATGCGGTCGAATATATTTTTGGTGGATCGGTTCATGGTGCAGAGAGATTTAATTGTCGAAGAAACGACGTGATGACTGGCTGATGTCACGGATATAACGAATAGGGAGACCGGATTGGGCGAGTGCCTGCATTACTTCGCCAAAACTTACCGACGAAAAATAAAGCAGGTACACGCCGCCATTGTACGATATCTGCGTGGGTTGCAGAACCTGTATTGCCGCCGTTATTTCATTTCGCGTGGCCGTACTTTCCAGTTCTATGATCAAACCTGTTTCAACTTTGCTTGTTGAATCCCTTTCTTTTTTCGATTGAATCTGCGGCACCCCGTTTTTCAGGAATACAACTTTCTCCGATACTTTCTCCACTTCATATAATTGTTGCGAACTCAATACCACCGCCATGGGGTGCGATAAAGATTCGGACAGGTAAAGCAAATCTTCGAGGATAATTTGTTGTGCCAGTACATCGAGGTTGGCCAGTGGTTCATCCAGCAACATCACTTCCGGGCGCCGCAATAAAGTGCGTGCCAGTTCGAATCGCATTTTGTATCCCGATGAAATACGATTCCATGAGTAACTGCGAAACTGACGAAGACCCATCCGGGCTACAATCATTTCGGTCCAAAGCCTGTTTGCATTTCCCTTCATACCATAATGCGCGGCGGTAAACTGGAGGTTTTCCATTAATCCACCATACCATACAGAATGTCGTTGCGGTACAAATGCCAGTCGGCTGCGCAAAGAATAAGCGTCAGATTTCGCTGGCTTGCCTTCAAAGTGGTAAGTTAATTTTCCGGTATCAGGAAGCAAATCGCCATAGAGCAAACGCAGCAGGGTGGTTTTCCCATTTCCATTTTCACCCACAAGGCCGATAATTTCCCCTGGCTTTACGTTGAGTGTTACGCCCGACAAACCAAAATTCCCGGATGCATATTTTTTGCTTATTTGTTCCGTAATAATCTTTGGGGTATTGTTGTTTGTAACAACACTGATATTCGCATTTTCTAGTTTCCTGAGTAGGTTTCCCAGGTGTGTGGGCAGGTTGCTATCGCTCGGATTCTGTTCATAGAATTCGGCAAAGTGCAATGCATCTTCAAATAGTTCCAGGTTTTCGGTTTCAAGTGTGGCGTCCAGTAGCCGGCGATAGCCTAAATGGTGATCTCCCTGAGTAAAGTAATCCTGCACCTGTTGCAGGCGATGGTGGAATGAAAGGTTCATGGTGGTTGTTTGATGCCGCAATTAGGGTTGCGGACAAAACAAAATAATCATTCTAAACCATGAAATGAAATGCGGAAGGGATTTTAGCTTAAGAATGTTCGGCTACACGTACGGGCTCATTGCGCATGTCGCTTTCAATTACGCCATCGCGCAGGCGAATCACGCGGCGTGTGTGTTGGGCAATATCTTCTTCGTGGGTAACAATCATGATGGTATTTCCATGGTTGTATAGCTTTCCAAAAATATCCATGATCTCATAAGAAGTCTTGGTATCGAGGTTACCGGTAGGTTCATCTGCCAGGATCAATGCGGGATCGTTCACCAGCGCGCGGGCTATGGCAACGCGTTGCGACTGGCCACCGCTTAATTCATTTGGTTTATGGTGCGAGCGATCGCTGAGGTTGACGAGATCGAGCATGGCCATCGCTTTTTCGTTGCGCTCTTTTTTTCCCATGCCGGAGTAAACCAGTGGCAACGCCACGTTTTCAAGTGCTGTTAATCGCGGTAGCAAATTGAATTGTTGGAATACGAAGCCAATTTCTTTGTTACGCACTTCGGCCAGTGCGTTATCATCCATCTTGCTTACATCTTTTCCATTCAGAACATAGGTGCCGCTTGTTGGACTATCCAGGCAACCAAGGATATTCATCAGTGTACTTTTACCCGAGCCGGAAGGGCCCATCAAAGCCACATAATCATTTTTGAAAACATCCAGGGTAACACCTTTCAGTACCTCGATGGTGTTTTTGCCGATGTAATAATTCTTAATGATTTGCGAAACCTGGATGATGGGCGTCATGGGTAAATTTTATTTGCGGATTACTTTAGGAACGCGGAAATACTGACCGTCGGTATCAGGCGCATTTTGTAAAGCTTTTTCGCGGCTGATGCTTCCCTGAACCACATCGTCGCGCAGCACATTCACCGATTCGCTCATGTGCATCAGCGGCTCCACAGCGTCAAGGTCAAGTTCGTTCAATTTTTCAACAAAGCCGATCATTTTCTCCAGATCGCCTTTGATGGCTGATTTTTCCATGTCATTAAACTGGAGCTTTGCCAGATGTGCCAGTTTATCAATCATTTCGTCAGTAATCTGCATGCAGCAAATCTAGTGGAAAATTTGAAAAGCACGTGAGAACGCAATCGGCAAACGGCAAACGTGAAAGGAAATGAGAACGGAGGCGCTTTATCTATTTTCACGTTTGCCGAGAGCCGATTTCCACATTTTCCCTGTAGCTTTGCCGCCCTGTCTGGCTCAAAATACAGGCGGTTTTTTGGTTATGGCAACTGCTAAAGGAGATCGTAATGAGTGGGATACGTCCCACGGGGTTCTTACACCTCGGAAATTATTTCGGTGCGCTGAAGAATTACGTGCGTCTGCAAGACACGCATACCTGCTACTTTATGGTGGCCGACTGGCACTCACTGACTACCCATCCCGACACAGCAGAGCTGGGACAAAGCATTAAACGTGTACTGGCTGAAAATATCGCTGCCGGTATTGATCCCGAGCGTGCCTGTCTTTACCTGCAAAGCGCTGTTCCGGAGATATCGGAACTCTACCTGCTACTGAATATGCTGGCGTATAAAGGCGAACTGGAAAAGACTACCACTTTTAAAGATAAAGTAAGATTGAACCCGGAAAACGTAAATGCGGGTTTGCTCACTTATCCGGTTTTGCAGGCTGCTGATATCCTCATCCATCGTGCACTATATGTGCCGGTTGGAAAGGACCAGGAGCAACACCTGGAAATGGCGCGCAATTTCGCACAACGTTTCAACCATCGCTATGGTGATACTTTGCTGGAACCGTTGGCTTACAATTTTGGTGAACCTGGTGAAGATCATGAGTCTTGACGGAAAAGGTAAAATGAGCAAAAGTGAAAACCAGTACGCAACATTGTATCTCTCCGACAGCGATGATTTGATTCGGGAAAAAAATTAAAAAAGCGAAAACGGACGCAGGTCCAACAGAAAAAAACAGCGTTCCTCCTGATTATATCGAAAACCTGTTTTCATTGATGGAGCTTTCCGGAAACACGGAAGGCGCTGCAAAATTCAGGGATGATTTTGCACAAGCTTCTATCCGTTACGGTGATTTCAAAAAACAACTGGCTGAAGATATGGTGGGCTTTATTGCTCCCATTCGCGAGAAAGCCACAAAGATCCTCGGCGACGATGAATACCTTCGGAATATCGTTCAAAAGAGTACCGAAAAAGCCCGTGCGAACGCACAGATTACGATTGATGCAGTTCGCAAAGCGATGGGACTTAATTACTTTGGATAATTGATAAAATCAGCAGCCGACGGAAGCGGATTTTATCGGCTAATGCTTTATATTCATTTTTTTTAACACTGAACAATCCCGTGAGGGGTCAGGCTTATTATGGCGAAATCGCGCAAACCAAAACACATTGCAATTGCAGGCAACATTGGCGCAGGGAAAACCACCCTTTACGGAAATGCTTAGCAAACACTACAAGTGGATTCCAAATTTTGAAGACGTGGACCACAATCCATACCTGATGGATTTTTATGAAGACATGCCGCGATGGAGTTTTAACCTGCAGATATACTTCCTGAACAGTCGCCTGCAACAGTTGGTAGATATTCAAAACGGTACGGAAACTGTTATCCAGGATCGCACGATCTATGAAGATGCAAACATCTTTGCACCTAACCTGCATGAGATGGGATTGATGAGCAAACGCGATTTTGATAATTACTACAATTTCTTTCAAACACTCAAGTCGTTGGTACAACCACCTGACTTGCTGATATATCTAAATGCATCCGTGCCTACGCTTGTAGGACAAATTCAGAAACGCGGTCGCGAGTATGAAGAAAATATTCGTCTCGATTACCTGAAGCGCCTCAATGAGTATTACAACAAATGGATTGATGCTTATAAAGAAGGTCCGTTGCTTGTGATTGATGTCGACAAAAACAAGTTTGCTGAAAAAGACGAAGACCTCGGGGAGATCATTAGTAAGGTGGATAGTCAGTTGTACGGGTTGTTCTGAATTCGATGGTCGGTGATCGATGGTCGATGTCCGATGACCGATGATCGATGTAGGTTGCAGGTGCGAGAATACCTTACCGGATCGATTCCTTTCCAGATATCGTCCCTTCGGGACTGAGATTTAGGAGAGGAATTTCGCTTCTACCGATATCCCGTCCCTTCGGGACGGAGTTCGCGTTTATTGTTTTTCCCGTCAAAACTCAAAGGGGGAGCCGCTTCGATCCCCATCGATCATCGGTCATCGGACATCGGACATCGACCATCGATTCCTTTCCAGATATCGTCCCTTCGGGACTGAGGTTTAGGAGAGGAATTTCGCTTCTACCGATATCCCGTCCCTCCGGGACGGAGTTCGCGTTTATTGTTTTTCCCCTCAACCCCAAAGGAGGAGTCGCTTCGATCCCCATCGATCATCGGTCATCGGTCATCGGTCATCGGACATCGGTATTCGATCATCGATCATCGGTCATCGGTCATCGGACATCGGACATCGGTATTCGATCATCGGTCATCGGTCATCGGACATCGGTATTCGATCATCGATCATCGGTCATCGGACATCGGACATCGGTATTCGATCATCGGTCATCGGACATCGGACATCGACCATCGATTCCTTTCCAGATATCGTCCCTTCGGGACTTAGATTTAAGAGAGGAATTTCGCATCTACCGATATCCCGTCCCTCCGGGACGGAGTTCGCGTTTATTGTTTTTCCCCTCAACCCCAAAGGAGGAGGTCGCTTCGATCCCCATCGATCATCGATCATCGGTCATCGGACATCGGACATCGGTATTCGATCATCGATCATCGGTCATCGGTCATCGGACATCGGTATTCGATCATCGGTCATCGGTATTCGATCATCGGTCATCGGTATTCGATCATCGAAACAAAAAACCCGTCTCATTGCTGAAACGGGTCGTTTTATTAGCAGGCAACCGTCCATGAAAAAATTATATTAAATGCGAGGGGAGGCGTCCAGGGTTTCCTGGGTTACGCCGGCTGCGTATTTTTCGAAATTGCGAATAAACAATCCTGCGAGGTAGCGCGATTTTTCATCGTAGGCAGTTTTGTCTGCCCAGGTATTGCGCGGATCTAAAACCTCTGCCGGTACACCGGGAACCTGTGTTGGAATCGCCATTCCAAATACTTCGTGATTGGTAAAGCTTACTTTATCCAGGCGACCTTCCAGGGCAGCGGTAATCATTGCTCTTGTATAGGAAAGTTTCATGCGGTTTCCAGCGCCGTAAGGTCCACCGGTCCAGCCGGTATTGATCATCCACACATTCACTTTGTTTTCCTGCATTTTACGTCCCAGCATTTCTGCATACTTACCAGGATGCAGCGGGAGGAAAGGCGCTCCGAAGCAGGCACTGAATGTAGGCTTCGGTTCTGTAACACCTTCTTCTGTTCCCGCCACTTTCGCTGTGTAGCCGGAAATAAACTGGTACATCGCCTGGCCAGGAGTGAGTTTAGAAATTGGAGGCAGTACACCAAATGCATCACAGGTGAGGAAGAAAATATTACGGGGTAATTCGCCTACAGAAGGATCAGCAGCATTGCTGATGAAATAAAGCGGATAAGAGACACGTGTATTTTCGGTAATCGATCCGTCATCAAAATTGATGCGGTTGGTACCTTCAAAGAAGCGGGTATTCTCAACCAATGCACCAGGACGAATGGCATTAAAGATTTCAGGTTCTTTTTCTTCAGTGAGGCCGATTGTTTTTGCATAACAACCGCCTTCAAAATTGAAGATGTTATCATTTGTCCAGGCATGCTCATCATCACCAATCAACTCACGGTTTGGATCGGCACTTAATGTTGTTTTGCCTGTACCGCTTAATCCAAAGAAAATAGCAGTATCACCATTTGCACCGCGGTTGGCACTGCAATGCATACTCAATACATTCTTTTGTTGGGGAAGAATATAATTGAGGATAGTGAAAATGCCTTTCTTCATTTCACCGGTATAACCTGAACCGGCAATCAGGATCATTTTTTTTCTCAAATGAAACGATGGCAGCATTGTGTTGTCGTGTACCACATACCGCCGGATCCAGTTTCAGAGAGGGCGCAGACAAAATATGCCACTCCGGGGTGAAATGTTCCAGCTCCTCTTCCGTCGGGCGAAGGAACATGTTATAAGCAAAAAGATTGTTCGCCGGCATTTCGTTGATCACTCGAATGTTGAGGCGGTAGCGCGGATCGGCACAGGCATAACAATCACGCGCCCATAATTCAGGTAGCTGATTAAAATGCTCCATGATCCTGTTGTAAACAATATCAAAGTATTTTCCATCAATCGGAATGTTGAATTCATTCCAGTGCACCGTGTCGGCAGTGATGTGATCTTTGACTATAAACTTGTCTTTGGGTGAGCGGCCGGTGAATTCACCAGTCTGGATCACCAGAGCGCCGGTATCATTCAATTCTCCCTCTCCGCGGCGCAGCGTATCCTGCACTAATTCTTCGGGTGTGGATTGATAACGGACCTTATCACGATTTTTAATTCCAAGATGTACCAATGCAATAGGGGGGTAGGGTAGTTAAGGTAATTGACATAATGGCAACCAATTTTTAATAGACTACAAAAATAAAACAGAAAATCCGGTAAATACAAACGAGTGTTAGTGATACACATTAAAAATCAACCCCCTTTTGGGCGTCTTTTTTTGATAAAACGCAATTTTTTTAGCTTTTTTTCATTTTTGTCAAATATTGCCGCATAAGCCGGTGAATAATATCCATTTATTGGAAAGAAGAAAATTCTTTCGATGCGATGCTCGAAAATCGATGATCGATGGTCGATGATCGAAGATGGAAGAAGTCTCCAGTTTTCAAATTGTCCTTCGCAGCCCGTGGAAGCCGGGAAGCGGCTTCGACGCTTTCCATATTTCTTTCCAAAACATAAAACGCATTTATTAGATTGCGCAGGTTTAAAACGCTCCGATGAGAAATTTACCCCTTAATTCCCAGCTATTTATCCGCAACCGCAAGCGCTTTGTGCAGCAAATGCCTCCTAATTCCATTGCGATTATTGTGAGTAATGATGAAGTGCCCAGCAATGGCGACGCGCTTTATACATTCCGCCAGAACAGCGACCTGTACTGGCTTTCAGGTATTTGGCAGGAAGACAGTATGGTGATTCTTTATCCCGATAACCCGGATCCAAAATACCGTGAAGTGCTGGTGCTGGTGCGCCCTAACGAGCTGAAAGAAAAATGGGATGGGAAAAGACTGAGGGCATCTGAAGCGAAAGCTATTTCAGGTTTTGAAACCGTGGTTTGGCTCGACAGCGTGGATGCGGCGCTGCAAACCTGGGTACACCTTGCAGATACAATTCTGCTCGACACCAATGAGAATGATCGTCTCGGCAGCCAGGTGCGTACACGCGATTACCGATTTGTGGACGAAATGAAAAGCCGTTACCCGCTGCATCAATACGGACGCGTGGCGCGTATTATGCGCGACCTGCGCGGTATTAAAACCGCCGAAGAAATTGAAGTGGTACAACAGGCGATTGACATCACTCATAAGACATTTGAGCGCGTTTTACGGTTTGTAAAACCCGGTGTGATGGAATACGAAGTAGAAGCTGAAATCTTACATAGTTTTATCAGCCAACGTGCAGAAGGACCTGCATACAACAGCATTATTGCGAGTGGTGACCGTGCAAGAACTTTGCATTACGTTTCCAATACCGAGGCTTGTAAAGATGGTGAGTTGCTGTTGATGGATTTTGGCGCCAACTATGGTGGCTATTGCGCCGACCTCACCCGTACCATTCCTGTAAACGGAAAATTCAGCAAACGCCAGAAAGAAGTTTACAATGCATGTTTGCATTTACACAACTATGCAAAGAGCTTATTAAAACCCGGAATTACTATTGTAGAATATACAGATAAAGTGGGAGAGGAAGCAACCAAACAGTTTATAAAAATTGGTTTGCTTTCGAAGGGTGATGTAAAGAACCAGGATAAAGACAATCCTGCTTATCGCAAATACCTGTATCACGGAATTTCACATCATCTGGGTATTGATGTGCACGACCTGGGTACGCGTACATCGCCGTTGCAGGCAGGCATGTTGTTGACAGTAGAACCCGGTATTTATATTGAAGAAGAAAAAATGGGTATTCGCATTGAAAACAATGTGTGGATTACGAAATCAGGCAATAAAGACCTGATGAAAAATATTCCAATCACCGTGGAAGAGATTGAAAGAATTATGAAATCTTAGTTTAACCCCCATTGAAATAAAAACTTCTCACTTAAAATAACAACTCCATCAAATGAAGCAAATTCCAAATTTATTCACCCTGTTGAACCTTGTCTTTGGTTGTATCGCGATTGTGTACACGATGCAGAATGGAATTGTGATTCACGAAGACGGCACAGGTGCGCAATGGATTGACATGCCTGAACGCATTTGGATGGCTTCGCTATTTATTGGACTTGCGGCTGTGGTAGATTTTTTGGATGGATTTGTTGCCCGTCTGTTTAAAGCAACATCCGAGTTGGGACGCCAGTTGGATTCACTGGCTGATGTGGTTAGTTTTGGTGTTGCCCCCGGCATGATCCTTTACCAGTTTTTACGATTATCATACGCACAGGAACAGGGTGCTTTAGAAGTGCCAGTGTTTATCCTTGCATTTGCCTTTGTTTTACCTGCTGCTGCGGCATGGCGCCTGGCCACTTTTAACCTCGATACTACACAGGCTTTCAGTTTCCGTGGTGTTCCCACACCAGCGGTTGGTTTGCTGGTTGCATCTTTTCCACTGATATACTGGAATGTAACGGACGTATGGGTGCGCGATTATTTCCTGTTGAACAAATGGGTGCTGTTGCTGACCATCGTTGTGTTGTCGTGGCTGATGGTTTCACGTATTCCCATTTTGAGTTTGAAGTTTAAGGATTATACGCTAGCGGGAAATATCCCTAAACTGGTGATTTTGGGAATTGCGATTATAGCTGCAATCTTTTTGGGCTGGTTATCGGTTCCAGTTATTTTCCTCGCTTACGTTTTGGTATCTTTGCTTTTCAAAAATCAAATTGCATGAGCTATACAGTACAGATAAAAGTGATGCCGCTGAAAGAATTGCTTGATCCCCAGGGCAAAGCCGTAATGGGTGGTTTGCAAAACCTCGGCCTGGCAGGCGTTGAAGATGTGCGTGTTGGAAAAAATATTACGCTCCAGATTGATGCCGACAGCCCCGAAAAGGCGCGTGCACTCGCGGAAGAAGCCAGCAAAAAACTGCTGTCAAATCCCGTGATGGAGTATTTTGAGATTTCGGTGAATTGAGAATTCGATGATAAAAGACCGATGTCCGATGACCGATGTTCGATGGTCGATGGATACTTGGAGTGCAGGTTTACCGAATTTGAAAGTAGAAACGGTTTTTCGCATTTTCAGCATACATCGGTCATCGATCATCGGACATCGGACATCGGTCATCGATCATCCACCATCCATCCCCCCTCCCATGCTCACACTCGTTCCCACACCCATAGGTAATTTAAAAGACATCACGCTGCGGGCGTTAGAGGTGTTGAGAGATGCCGACCTGATCCTCGCAGAAGATACACGTACGAGTGCAAAGCTGTTGAATCATTACCAGATCAACCGGCCACTAAGTCCATACCATCAGCATAATGAACATCGCGTGCTGCACCATTTGGTGAGCCAGTTGCTCGAAGGGAAAAAGATGGCGCTAATAACGGATGCAGGAACGCCGGGTATTTCTGATCCGGCATTTCTTCTCGTTCGCGAATGCATCAGGACGGGTGTAAAAGTGGGAATGCCTGCCGGGTGCCACGGCTTTTGTGCCTGCTCTGGTAAATAGCGGCATCCCTACCAACCGCTTTTGTTTCGAAGGATTTCTCCCACAAAAAAAAGGACGACATACACACCTGCAAAGTCTCGCACAGGAAGAACGCACCATGATTTTTTATGAATCGCCCATGCGGTTGTTGCGTACACTCGAAGACCTCGCTGGTGTATTCGGCCCCGACCGGCAATGTTCCGTCAGCCGCGAACTCACTAAAATGTTTGAAGAAAATGTACGCGGAACCCTCACTGAAGTGCTTGCGCATTTTAAAGACAAAGCAGTGAAAGGAGAAATAGTGATTGTAGTCGCAGGACGCGAGACGTGAGAGCCGCCTGCGCTGCGCTTCGGCGGCGAATGTGAAAATAGGGAAATGAGAAAATGAGAAAATATGTAATTGTGAAAATGTGGAAATGTGAAAATCACTGTTGTCCGGTAAAAAAACTATCTTTCCGCATAGTTAGGTTTATTGTGTGGTAACTCTAAACTACTAACTTCTGGAGGCCTCGGCCTCCTTTTTTATGCTGCTTTTGAAAATTTTCCCCGGACAACAGTGATTTCCATATTTCCATATTTTCACATTTCCACATTTCCACATTTTCTTTCATAATATATCTTTAAATTTCCCCATACCTGCTCACCTTATCCATTCCGGCTGCAATTTTGCAGAGAACCCGAAAATAATTGTTATGAAGAAAATCATGTTGGCCTTTATCGCATTGATGATGATCGCTACTGTTAGTCAGGCGCAAATACGTGAGATACCAAAAGTTGTAGAAGAAACGTTTGCCAATCAATACCAGGGTGCATCGAATATTGAGTTTCGCGACCAGCTTGTGCGTGTGGATGTACACTTTGAATTGGAGGGCGAATCAATGATTGCTTCGTACAGCAACAAAGGTGTTTGGAAAGAAACACAGAAAGCATGGGATTTTGATAAACTGCCTGATGAGGTAAAAGATGGTTTCGAAAAAAGCAAATATGCCGATCGCCAGGTAAAAGAAACCGTTGTATTATACCTGCCCGGTGGCTCAGAGCAATACCGTATCCTGGCAAGGAAAAAATGACATTGAGAAAAAATATCTCTTCTTTAATACAAAAGGACGCTTGTTGCGAACTTCTGTTACCCTGTAATGTAAAGCCATGAACCGAACGGGTTGCAATCAGGATATTGCAACCCGTTTACTATTATTTGGCAGCCCCCATCAATTCAATAATTTTCCACAGATTACCCTTGAGGTTTTTGACATTTGTTGACCTAAATTTTAAAATCTAATGCGCAAAACAGTCCTCTTATTGATCGCAGGTTTATTTGTTGCCCAAACACAGGCCCAGCCTGATCGTTGGCAACAAAAAAGTGAAGTATGTGATGGACATTGATATGAATGTGGAGACAAACCAGTTTACCGGTAAACAAAAACTGGAATACTGGAACAATTCTCCTGATACACTCACACGCGTTTTTTTATCATCTCTATTTTAATGCATTTCAACCCGGCAGTATGATGGATGCCCGTAGCCGCAGGCAGGGAACCATTCAAATGGGTCGTAATGCCGATTGGGATGGACGTGTTCGTGATCGTATCCAAAATCTCAAACCGGAGGAAATCGGTTATCAGAAAATTATTTCACTAAAGATGAATGGTCGCCCGCAACAATTTGAAGTGCTTGAAACCATTCTCGAAGTAAAACTCGATAAGCCGATCCTGCCAAAAACCAAAGTGGTTTTTGATATGGAGTTTGAAGCACAGGTTCCACTGCAGGTTCGCCGTAGTGGCCGCGACAATCCCAACACCAAAGTACGTTACTCCATGAGCCAGTGGTATCCTAAAATGGCGGAGTACGATTACGAAGGATGGCATCCTACCCCTTATGTAGGCCGCGAATTTTACGGTGTTTGGGGTGATTTTGATGTGAACATCACAATCGACAAAAACTATATCATCGGCGGAACAGGTTATCTGCAAAACGCTGCGCAAATTGGATATGGATATGAAAATCCGGGTACACGTGTCAACCGCCCTGCAGGTAATAAACTCACCTGGAAATTCACTGCGCCAAACGTGCACGACTTTATGTGGGCTGCCGATCCTGAATACAAACATATGACCCGAAAAGTACGCAATGACCTTACGCTTCATTTATTGTATAAAGAAGGCGTAGCCAATGCGAAAACCTGGGAGAAAATTCTGGACGACGCAGAGAAAGCATTGCCTTATATCGAAAAAACATTCGGCGCTTATCCATATAAACAATACACATTTATTCATGGTGGTGATGGGGGAATGGAATATGCCATGTCAACATTGCTGGCAAGTCCAGGTGCGTGGCTGCATGAGTGGCTGCACAACTGGTATCATGGTGTAATCGCTACCAACGAATCACTGTATGCATGGATGGATGAAGGATTCACCAGTTATGCCGAAGAGCGCGTTACAGCCTGGTTGAATAATAAAACAGGTTTTATTCAGGAAGACAATTACGGCGGTTATTATCAACTGGTGCGTAGTGGACGCGAAGAACCGCTCACCACCCATGCCGACCATTTTAATACCAACTTCGCTTATAGTGTGGCTGCTTACAACAAAGGAGCCATCTTCCTCGAGCAACTGGGTTATATCGTGGGTGCAGATACGCGCGACCGGGTTCTCAAAAATTATTATGACACCTGGAAATTTAAACATCCAAATGTTCATGATTTTGTACGTGTGGCTGAAAAAACAGCCGACATGAAACTGGACTGGTACAAAGAGTATTGGGTGAATAGCATCAAAACCATCGATTATGCGTTCGATAGTTTGTGGGAAGAAGGCGGTAAAACAAAAATCCGTTTAAAAAGAATAGGGTTGATGCCGATGCCGATAGACCTGAAGCTGACATTTAAGGACAGCACATCAGAAATTCATTATGTACCGCTCGACCTGATGTATGGTACCAAACCCGAAGAAGAGGAAACACCGCGGAAAGTGTACCCCGCCTGGAAGTGGACCCATGAAACCTATGTGGTGGAAACCGATAAAAAGATCATCGACATTTCGGTGGCCGAAATAGATCCCAGCCGGCGAATGGCCGATGTGGAACGAAAAGAATAACCGGATTAAGTTGTAAAATAAAAAAGAGTTGTGCGGGTTTAAAACTGCACAACTCTTTGATTTTTAATGAAAAAGTCGCCATCTCTGGCGACTTTCACTGTTTTTGATTAGAGACCTCCTATGAGAATTTGCAAAGTAGGTTTACGGTTAATGGTAGGTTATTTACAGGTTCACACCTAATCAGCAACGAAACTACTTCCTTTACCGTGGTATGCAAATACCACTTTTGTGGTATTTTTTATGCTTTTAGTGGTAGATTTCTTTAACGGCCGAAATATTTGTTGACGGCTTCGATGCGGTTAGTCACGTGTAATTTCTCGTAAATATGGTACACGTGTTTGCGTACGGTTTCCGGGCTGATGAATAATTCAGCAGCTATCTCCTTGTACATCAAACCTCTGGATAATTGTTCCAGAATTTCTTTTTCACGGTTGGAAAGACCCTCCAGTTCAGACTGCTCAGTATTGGCGGGTGACACTTCCGGTTTGTTCTGAAAAGCGGCAACCACTTTTCGGGCGATCTGGCTGCTCATGGGCGCACCTCCCTGGTACAATTCACGGATGGCTCCCAGCAGACGGGCAGGAGCGGTTTTCTTCAGGATATATCCACTGGCACCTGCACTGAGTGCTTCGAAGATTTTCTCATCTTCTTCGTACACAGTACACATCATAAAATTAGTGGCGGGCACAATGGTTTTTAATGCTCTTACGCAATCAATTCCACTCGCTTCTGTTCCCAGGTTAATGTCCATCAGCACAACATCCGGCTTCAGATCCGGAATACTCCGGATGGCGTCCTCCGCGGTACCTATTGTCGCTACACACTCATAACCTTCCGACATGCTGATAATCTCTTCCAGTGCATTTCTCAGGTCCCTGTTATCATCTACAATACAAACCGAAATATCATTCATAGGGCAAAGGTGGTGAATAACGGCGGGAAAGGCAATACCACAAACAGGTAATTGCGTGAAGCCGACAAACGGCAAACGGCAAGCGGGAAACGGCAAACGGCTAACGGCTAACGTGAAACGGCAAGCGGCAAACGGCAAACGTGAAAGGAAATTTGGGAAATAAGCAAATAATCTGTGTAATCTGTGTTCAAATCAGCGTCAATCTGTGGGAAACTTTTCGCTGAGTAACGTCAAACGGCAAACGAGAAACGGCAAACGTGAAAGCAAATATCGAAATGAGAAGATATTTAAAATGCATGAGTCGCATTTGCATTGCTATATTTTCACATTTACACATTTACATATTTCCATATTGGCCGCCGCAGCGCAGCGAAGGCGGGCCCTCATGATCGTGGCACATAAACCACAAACTTCTCCTCAAAAAAATCCTCCGGAAACAGATCAGCAATCGGCATAATGCGTGGGCGGGTGTGGCTCTCCTGGATTTCCTGGTTCAGATCGCCCCCCTTGAGGCAGATGAGACCCGGAACCGGGATTTCTTCGGTATTCCCTTCTGGCAGAGGCTCATGTTGCTTTTTCAACAACGGGCGCGACCAACTCCAGAGATCTTTCAGGGGTGCTACAGCGCGTGAAACCACAAAGTTGAATTTGCGGTCGCGGATGGCTTCCACACGCGTATGTTGGGTCGTGATATTGTTGAGACCAACTGCTACCGCAATTTCATCCACCACTTTCAGCTTTTTGGCAATGCTGTCTACCAAATGAAATTTAGTCTCCGGGAAAAAAATAGCCAGCGGCACACCGGGAAAACCGCCGCCGGTTCCAAGGTCGATGATCTGCATGCCGGGCTGAAAATTCACCGTTGCAGCAATGCTCAACGAATGGAGTACGTGCCGGGTATACAGGCTGTCGATATCCTTTCTGGAAACAACATTGATCTTTTCATTCCACTCGCGGTACAAAGGCTCCAACTGGCGGAACTGCTCAATTTGTTTTTCAGAAAAATCAGCAAAGTAGCGTAATAATATATCCATACAAATCGGGCACCGGGCTTAATGCCATTCCTGGTCGGGTTTTCGCCAAAGCGCCGGAGCAAAGATGAGATAATAAAAAAACATCCAAAGATCGAAAAACCAAAACCAACCACGCAAGTCATCTTCACCCATTTTCTTCATGGCTTTACCGAAGATAATTCCCTGCAGCAAAAGACGCAGTGCATACACACCTAACGCCAGGCGCCAGTCGAAGAAAATAATGCAGGCCGTCAGCATGGGGTAAAACAAAAACTGCGTACCAAAATAAAGTCCCAACAGGAATTTATGTTTCGGCTTATAATATTTCGCAGTGGTATAGTGGCGTTTCTTTTGACGCATCCAGTCGCGCCAGGTGGTTTTAGGAATACTACGTGTAATGGAATCCGGATCAATTACCACCGCCACATTATCAGCAGTAGCCACTTTGTTTACAAACAGATCATCATCGCCACTGGGTATATGATTGATAGACGAGAACCCTTTGTTGCGTAGAAATAAACTTTTTTTATACGATAAATTGCGGCCTACGCCCATGTACGGCGTGCCCGCAAGTGCATAAGACAGGTATTGCAAAGCTGTATGAAAGGTTTCGAACCGGATCAGCTTATTCAACAATCCTTTTTTGCGGTGGTAAGCACCATAGCCCAATACAACTTCTACTTTTTCATCTTTGCTATAGGCTTCCTGCATTTTCTGTATCCAATGTTCACTAGCAGGTACACAATCAGCATCGGTGAGCAACAACACTTCGTGTTTGGCTTCGCGGATGCCGATTGACAATGGGTATTTTTTACCACGAATCAACTTAGCTTCCTGCGTCAGCTCAACAATGTTGAGCGATTTAAAGGTTTTCTTCAGCTCCTGCAGGATGTACTTGGAGTCGTCGAGCGAGTTGTCGTTTACGGCAATTACCTCAAAGCTGCTGCGGTATTGCTGTACCAGCACACCGGGCAGGTTGCGCGCCAGGTTTTCATCCTCATCACGCGCACAAATAATGACCGACACAGGGTGTTGCTGCGAACGTTCCGCAATAGTGGGACGAAACCAGGCAACCCGGCTAAAAAAATAGAGAAAATAAAATATCTGTATGGCCGCGACGGCACAGAAGGAATAAAAAAGCAGTTCATTCCAGGAAAACGGTGGCATGGCGCGAAGATAATATGAAAACCAATTGCAGCCCGGTTCACCTTTCTTCGGGACGTCAAAAAACGGGGCGAAAAACCAATCCGCGGAGTGCAAACTGTTTTCCCTTTATCTTTGAAAACTTTTTGGAGCGAAAAAACTGAACAGATGAGTGCAAAAATTGGAGCCGCTATAACTGCGGTTGCGGGTTATGTACCCGAAGACCGGTTGACGAACTTCGACCTGGAGAAGATGGTAGATACCAACGACGAATGGATCCGAACCCGTACCGGCATTGAAGAACGCCGCATTTTAAAAGGTGAAGGCCGCGGAACTTCCGAAATGATTGTTCCGGCGGTTCAGGACCTGCTCCGAAAGCGCGGCATTGACCCTCTTGAAATCGACTGCCTGATCGTGGCTACTGTTACGCCCGACATGGTTTTTCCCGCCACCGCAAATATTGTTTGTGACAAGATAGGGGCCAGGAATGCATGGGGCTACGATGTATCAGCCGCCTGCTCTGGTTTCTTATTTGCACTCACACAGGGAACCGCACTGATTGAAAGCGGACGTTATAAAAAAGTAGTAGTGGTAGGTGCCGATAAAATGAGTGCTATTGTTGACTATACCGATCGTGCAACCTGCATCATCTTTGGTGATGGTGCTGGCGCGGTACTACTGGAACCCAACACGGAAGGAACCGGTGTACTGGACAGTTTATTGAAAACAGATGGCAGTGGTGGTCAGTACCTGCGCATGAAAGCCGGTGGTTCCGCATATCCTGCATCGGCAGAAACAGTAGCCAACCGCGAACATTTTGCTTACCAGGAAGGACAGGCCGTTTTCAAATTCGCTGTAAAAGGTATGGCCGACGTGAGTGCAGAATTGCTGGAACGCAACAGCCTGACTGGCGAAGATATTTCGTGGCTGGTTCCACACCAGGCCAACCTCCGCATCATTGATGCCACGGCGAACCGCATCGGTCTGCCACGCGAAAAAAGTAATGATCAACATCCAGAAATACGGAAACACAACGGCAGCAACCATCCCGCTTTGTTTGTGGGAATGGGAATCGCAACTGAAAAAAGGCGACTACATTGTACTTGCTGCCTTCGGTGGCGGTTTTACATGGGGCGCCACACTGGTGAAGTGGGCTTATAATTCTTAGGCATAGCCTTCACTGCTTTCGGATGTGACGGCGATGTCTGCAAAAACATCACCGCTTCGTTCGCTTTTTTCCTTTTCCTAAAACCATCGACATGCCAAAACAACCTTACTCCGGTTTCAGTTCTACTGCTATTCATGGTGGACATGAAACGGATCCCAGATACGCACACCTGGTACCTATATACGCCAGCAGTACTTATGTATATGATACGGCAGAGCAGGGAATGCGTCGATTTAGCGGACAGGAGGAAGGATTTATTTATAGTCGCTGGGGCAACCCAACCATGCGTGAAGCGGAAGATAAGATTGCGGCGCTTGAAACGCTGGGACTGGATATGGAAGTTAAAGGCATTTTACATGCATCCGGCATGGCTGCTATCAGCACCATGTTGCTGGCTACATTAAAAAGCGGCGATAAAATTCTCTCCCATTTTTCTTTATATGGCGGCACTGAAGAGCTGATCAACCGTGTATTACCACCACTGGGTATCGGTGCTGAAATTGTTGATTTGCGCAACCTGGAACTCGCCGAATCAGTATTGAAAAATGATGCATCCATCCGGATGTTGTACATCGAAACACCTGCCAATCCCACGATTCAGTGCGTGGATATTGAAGCCTTAGCGGCCCTGGCCAAAAAATATGGAAAGATTGTCGCTTGCGACAATACGTTTGCAACACCTTACCTGCAACAGCCTTTTAAATACGACGTGGATTTTGTTGTGCACAGCACTACAAAATTTCTCAACGGACATGGAACAGCTATCGGCGGCATCCTGCTGGGTCGTGATATTGAACTGATGAATGACCGCGTGATGAAAGTGCACAAACTGCTTGGTGGCAACAGCAACAGTTTTGATGCATTTTTAGTGATCAATGGCATTAAAACGCTTGAGCTGCGCATGGATCGCCATTGCCAGAATGCAGAACGCGTGGCGCAGTTTCTTGAAACACATGTGCAGGTTGCTCGGGTTAATTATACCGGGCTCGCATCCCATTCTGATTTTGAAATTGCGAAAAAGCAAATGCGCCATCCCGGCGCCATGCTCAGTTTTGAGTTGAAAGGCGGCTTGCAGGCTGGCATCGATTTTATGGACAAACTGAAAATGTGTGTGCGCACGGTTTCGCTGGGAACGGTTGATACGCTGTTGTCGCACCCGGCATCGATGACCCATTACGGCATTCCGAAAGAAAAACGCGAGAAGTATGGTATTACTGACGGATTGATCCGGATGAATGTGGGAATTGAGCAGGTTGAAGATATCATGGCCGACCTGGAACAGGCACTGGCATAGAGTTCAAATGCAAAAAATAAGGATATGATCGCTTTTCTTCGTGGCAATTTCGCACTGAAAACACCCGCCGTTGTGCACATGGATGTAAATGGGGTAGGGTATGAAGTGCAAATCAGCCTGCATACTTATTCGCATATCCAGCACCTGGAGTCGGGTATGCTGCATACGGTATTGATTGTCCGTGAAGACGCACACCTGCTTTTTGGATTTTTTGATGTAGTGGAAAAGGAAATGTTCCAGTTGTTGCTGGCCGTTTCGGGCATTGGTGCCAGCACGGCCCGCGTAATGTTGTCGTACATGAAACCCGAAGAAGTGGCCCGTGCCATCCAGTCGGGCGATGTTAAGGCGCTGGAGTCGGTAAAAGGCATTGGCCGGAAAACGGCCGAAAGGGTGATCCTTGAACTGCGCGATAAATTGTCGAAACATACCTCCGAAGCAAATATTTCCCCTATGAAAAACAATACTTTGCAACAAGATGCGTTTAATGCTCTTACGGCGCTGGGGATAAACCGGACGGCCGCTGAGCAGGCAATTAAAAAGGCTTTGCAGGCGGAACCAGGGCTGCAGGTAGAAGAGCTGATAAAAAAGGCCCTCCGAATCCTTTGATAGCCATTATTTCTGGAACCAATTGATCCTGAGAACAAATTGAACTGCAAAGTTTCATATATCTTCCGTATTACGGTAGTTATCACGCTGGTATTGTGTGCGGTGCAGCTGCACGCGCGCGAATTTTCAGGTAACTTCTTTCAACAAAATCCATCGGATACAAGTCGCAGAGACACCCTTAGGTACCCTCTTTACGACCGATACAGCGATCCCTATTCAGCTCCTTCCCGTAATCCTTTTGATCTTCGTGATACCGCATTCATCAAAAAAAATGTAGAATACGATCCAAGGACGGGTGAATATTTCATTACCGAAAAAATTGGTGATCGCTATTACCGCACACCGGTTTCCTTCAATCGCGAAGAATTCATGCGCCTGCAGGGGCGCCGCGATGAAACGGAATACTTCCGCAAACGCGCCAACCTGCTGAGCGATATGAACCGCCGCACGTTCAAACCTGAATTCCAAACTTCCAATAGCTGGTTCAACCGCATAGTAGGTGTGGGAAAAGTTGATATCCGCCCCAGCGGTGAAGTGCAATTGCTGGCCGGATACATGGGACAGAACATCAAAAACCCAACGCTTCCTGAAAGAGCAAGACGTTTTGGTGGTCTCGATTTCAACATGAACGCGCGCATGCAGGTAGATGCGAAAATTGGTGACAAACTCACGCTTCCAATCAACTACAATACACAGGCAAACTTCGAATTTGAAAACCAGCTCAACCTGAATTACATCGGTAAAGACGATGAGATTCTCAAGCAGTTTCAACTCGGAAACGTAAACTTTACTACCAAGAGCACTTTGATTCCAAGTGCTACATCGTTGTTTGGTGTAAAAACGCAGTTGCAGTTTGGTAAAATGTATGTGACGGGTGTGCTCGCCAATCAACGTGGGCAACGCCAGTCGATGGGGCTTGAAGGAGGGTCTGCCACACAGAGTTTCCGTTTGCGTGCCGATGAATACGAAGAGAACCGCCACTTCCTGATGGCGCAGTATTTCCGTAATCGATACAACACCGCGATGGCGCAATTGCCGGTCGTAAATTCTGCCATTCAGATCCTGCGTGTGGAAGTATGGGTAACCAACCGTACGGGCGCTACTACCGATACCCGCGACATCGTTGCATTGATGGACCTTGGTGAAGGTGCACCATTCGGCCCCTGGGGCGGTACCGGTAACCCCAATGCTTTGCCCGACAACAACGCGAATAATCTTTATTCGCTGCTTACAGGCCCCGGTGGCAACCGAAACTCAAGCACCATTCAGGGTTTTCTTACCAGCAATGGACTAACGCCTGTACAGGACTTTGAAAAAACATTCGCCCGCAAACTGCAGCCAACCGATTATTATTACAACCCGCAAATAGGTTTCCTTTCATTAAACCAACCCTTGCAGCCCGACGAAGTATTGGGCGTCGCCATTCAGTATACTTACAATGGCCGCGTGTACCAGGTGGGTGAATTTTCGCAGGATGTTCCTCCGGATACAACAGGTACAACACAACGTGTACTTTTCCTGAAGTTGTTGAAAGCAACATCACAGCGTACCAACCTGCCGATCTGGGACCTGATGATGAAGAACGTTTATTCCGTGGGTTATGGCAACCTCGATCGCACCGATTTCAAACTCGATATCTTATATGAAGAGCCCAGCCTGGGTGAGAAGCGCTATCTGCCACCTTCAGATGTGCTTCCGCAGTACGAAGGCCAGCCTCTGATTTCACTACTCAACCTCGATCGACTTAATAACCAGAATGACCCGCAACCGGATGGTGTATTCGATTACATAGAAGGCTTTACCATCATCAGCAGTATGAGTAGGGTGATATTCCCGGTACTTGAGCCCTTTGGTCGCGACCTGGAATATGTATTCCCATCGCCGGTGGAGCAACAGAAATATGTGTATTATCCGCTCTACGACACCATTAAAGCCATTGCACAGACTTATGCCAACCTGAATCGATTTAAACTGACAGGTAAATCGCGTACAAGTTCAAGCGGATCGGGCGATTATCAGTTGGGTTATAATATTCCACGTGGATCAGTGACAGTTACGGCCGGTGGACAAACTCTACAGGAAGGTATTGACTACGATATCAACTACGATCTGGGTACACTTCGTGTAATTAATCAATCGATACTTAACTCAGGTGTGCCTGTAAATATCAGCTACGAAAATCAGAATGCATTTGCGATACAGCAGCAGAACTTTATGGGGCTGCGGCTCGACTATATTGCCAACGACAAGTTGACGATCGGGGGAACCATCGCTCGATTAGGTGAACGACCTTTCTTTATTAAACAATCGTATGGTGAGGATCCCGTGCGTAATACCATGTTTGGAATGGATGTGGATTACCGCAGCGATTTTCCACGACTTACAAAATGGCTGGATAAACTTCCCTGGTACAGTACCAGAACCATGTCGAGCATTAAAGCTTATGGTGAAGTGGCTATGTTGAAACCGGGTCATGCGCCACAGATTGGTCGTGGTGATGCAGGTGTAATGTATATCGATGATTTTGAAGGTACACGTGCCGCCATCGATCTTCGTTTCCCGCTTATCAACTGGACGCTTGCCAGTGTACCACAACGTTTCCCAGAATCATCGTTGAACAATGATCTGGCGAGTGGATATAATCGCGCCAAACTCGCCTGGTATAATATTGAACCTGTATTGCAGGAGCGTAGTAATGCCAACAATCCATTGCAGGGCAATGTGGAAGAACTGTCGAAGCCGGAAGTTCGCCAGGTATTGCAACGTGAAATTTTCCCACAACGCACCATTGATTTTGGTCAGGGTCTGTTAACAACATTCGACCTTGCATTTTATCCAAGAGACAGAGGGCCATACAACTTTGAAGCACGTCCCGGACGTATAGATGGTAGCGGTCGCCTTTCGAATCCTACTCAAAGTTGGGGTGGTATCATGCGCAACATCGACCAGATCGATTTTGAAACCGGCAACGTGGAGTATATTGAATTCTGGGTACAGGATCCATATGTGACGAATACAGCTGCCGGAAATGGTAAACTGTTTTTCAACCTGGGTAATATTTCTGAAGACATCTTAAAAGATGGCAAACGCCAGTATGAAAATGGTTTGCCCACACCTCGCATCAATACACCAGTAGATAATACCAGTGTGTGGGGAAAAGTTCCATCGAACCCACTGCAGGTTACAAATGCATTCAGTAACGATCCGGCCGATCGTGAATTTCAGGATGTGGGCCTCGATGGTTTGACGGATGAAGAAGAACGTGTGAAGTTCAATACCTACCTGCAGTCACTTGCTGCAGTTGCACCGGCTGCGGCCGCCCGCGCACAAAATGACCCTGCTGCCGATAACTTCAAACCATATCGTGATCCGAGTTATGATGCTGCGAATGTGGGTATCCTCGGTCGTTATAAAGACATTAACAACCCGCATGGTAACTCACCGGTGAGCAACAACAGCAGCCAGTTTGTAAATGCATTTACACAATATCCCGATGGTGAGGAATTGAACCGCGACAATACGCTTAATGAAGTGGAAGAATACTTCGAATACGAAGTAGATATCCAGCCCAATATGATGACGGGTACCAACTTCATTACCGATGTGCGCATGGTGAATGTATCGCTGCCAAACGGAACACAGCGTCCTGAAAAATGGTACCTCTTCCGAATTCCCGTTTCACAGTTTAGCAATAAAGTGGGAAATATCCCAGACTTTAAATCCATTCGTTTCATTCGGATGTATGTAACAGGATTTCAGGATTCGGTGGTGATGCGTTTTGGTAAACTGGAACTGGTGCGTAACCAATGGCGTAAATTCCAGTACGAAATTGATACAACAGGTAACTATACAAGCCTGCCAGGTAATGACCCGGTTGAGTTCAATACGCTTGCTGTAAACCTGGAAGAAAACGATCAGCGCCAACCCATCAATTACGTAATGCCTCCCGGCATTGATCGTCAGCAGCAACTGAGCAACAATAATGTGCAACTGTTCCTGAATGAGCAGGCATTGAGTGTGCAACTTTGCGGATTGCCAACAGGCGAATCACGCGGTGTATTCAAAACCATGAATATGGATATGCGTCAGTATGGTAAAATGCGCATGTTTATTCACGCGGAAGGTCGCGGCAGTGATGGTGCGATCCCTGACTATGGTTTATCTGCCATTGTACGTATCGGTAACGATTTTCAGGGCAACTATTATGAGATTCGTATTCCATTGAAAAAAACCAACTGGGGTGTGCGTGATAGTTTGTTGATATGGCCCGAAGAGAATAATCTCGATTTTGATCTTAATGAATTAACACAGTTAAAACTGCGGAGGAATAATTCCGGATTCTCTCCTTCACAATATTATAGCGAACGATTACCAAATGGTCGCGTATATGCGATGATTGGTAACCCCAACCTGGGTGAAGTGCGAGGTATGATGATGAGTGTTGTAAACAACAGCCTGGAGCCTGCCTGTGCAGAAGTTTGGTTTAATGAATTACGTTTCTCGAACCTTGATGAAAAAGGTGGCTGGGCCGGATTGGGCAGGGTAGATATTAACCTCGCTGATCTCGGAAGCATTACCGTTGCCGGTTCGGCAAGATCACGCGGATTTGGAACACTGGAACAAAGAGTGAATGAACGCTCACGCGAAGACATGTACACATTTGATGTTTCTGCCAACATCGATGCAGGGAAACTGTTGCCTCGTCAGCTGGGTGTACAAATCCCGGTATATGCAGGTATCAGTCGTATCTCCAGTACTCCGGAGTATGATCCATATGATCTTGATATCAGGTTAAAAGATAAAATTTCCAATGCCGCAGGTGGCGACAAAGATTCTATCAGGCGCGATGCGCAGGATATTACCACCATGCGAACGGTGAACTTTACCAATGTAAAGAAATTGAAAACCGATGGTAAGAAGCCGAAGATATGGAGTCTCACCAACTTCGATTTCAACTATTCATATATTGAAACGAAGCAAACGAACCCGCTGATAGAACTCTATGAAATGCGACGTACGCGTGGCGCCATCGGGTATAACTACCAGCCCGAACCACGCTACCTGGAACCATTTAAACATTTGATAAAATCAAATTCAAAATGGCTGACATGGATTAAGGATTTCAACCTTAACTACGTGCCTTCGCAACTGGCATTCCGTGCCGATGTGTTCCGCCAGTTTGGCGCCACACGTCCACGAAATGTAGGTGGCGGCCCTTATAAAATTGCCGAGACATACGATAAATACTTCACCTTCGACCGGGTGTATATCATGCAATGGAACATCACCAGATCCATTACAATTGATTATACTGCCACCAACAATGCGCGTGTAGATGAGCCATTTGGCAGGATTGATACGAAGAGTGAAAAAAGATTCTGTACGAACCAATCTGTTTAAAGGTGGCCGTAATACACAGTTTGCGCAGGATGCGGGCATCAGTTATACATTGCCCACGCAAAAAATTCCTTTCCTCGACTGGACTAATATCCGCGCTGCATACAATACAAAATACAACTGGCTGGCTTCATCATTGTTGGCACGTAGTTTAGGTAATACACTTTCAAACACACAAACCCGTACGATTAATGGCGAATTTAATTTCGACCAATTGTATAATAAGTCGCGCTTCCTGCGGGCTGCTAACAGTGGTGGCAGCCAGCAGCAGAGTCCGCTGAATCCGCGCACACAATCAAACAGACCGGGAGGAGATTCATTGTCGAAATCAACAACACCGGTGATTGCCGATAGTGTGTGGGCAAAAATGACGAAGAAAGAAAAGCGTGCATTCCGCAAAGCAGAACGAAAACGCAAACGAGAAGAGCGCCGCCGTGATAAAGAATTGCGTAAAAACCAGCCAGTGCAAATGGGTAATGGCGTGAAATCGGTGATTGGTCTGGCTACTTCGCTGAAGCGAATTGGCGTTCAGTACTCGCAGGACTTCGGAACCATGTTGCCGGGTTATATGGACAGCACCGTTCTTTTAGGTAATAACTGGAAAAGCCGCGAGCCGGGACTTGGATTTATATTCGGCTATCAACCCGATACAAGTTGGATCAATCGATTTGGAGCGAAAGGGTTGTTATCGCGCGATTCATTGGTGTCGGCCATGATACAGCAGCGTTATAGTGAACGGTTAAATGTAACTGCACAGTTGATTCCTGCGCGCGATTTCAATATCGATATCAATCTCGATAAATCGTTTAGTAAACAGTATTCAGAATTATTAAAAGATACAACAGGAAACGCCGGACTGGCAAGGCTGAACCCATACGCGATGGGAAGCTTTAGCATCAGTTACATTTCTTATCAAACATTATTTGAGAAATTTGATCCGAATGTGGTTTCTGAAACGTTTAAGAAGTTTGAGAACAATCGTACCATACTTTCTGAACGACTGGCGAAGCTGAACGGGTATCAGAACGGGCAATTGGATCCGAATGATCCTGGCTATTACGAAGGCTATGGTCGTTATGCACAGGATGTGGTGATTCCATCCTTCCTGGCAGCTTATACCAGTAAGGATCCTTCTTCAATTAAATTATTTAAAAACTCGAATCCGAATATTCGTTCTAATCCATTTAAAGGATTATTCCCCAAACCAAACTGGACGTTGACTTATACTGGTCTCTCACGTATTCCAGGTTTGGATAAAATATTTACCAATTTTACGATCCGCCACGGCTATCATAGTACACTTGCGATGAATAGCTTTAATACGGCATTGCTGTTTGCAGATCCCAATCGTATCGGTTATCCTTATTTCCGCGATACGCTTACCGGAAACTATATTCCTTACTTCCTGGTGCCCAACCTAACGATACAGGAATCTTTTGATCCGTTGTTTGAACTGGATATGACATTCACTAACCAGTTGAGCACACGTTTTTGAATTCCGTAAATCGCGCACACTTAGTTTGAGTTTGATCGACTATCAACTTGCAGAGAATCGTTCTACTGAATATGTATTCGGATTCAACTATCGTAAAAAAGGTGTTCCACTGCTAAAGAATGCACGCATTGGTAAGAATGGCAAGAAACTCGATGGCGATATCACTTTCCGTCTTGATTTCAGTTTGCGTGATGATGCCACTGCCAACAGCAAACTCGACCAGGGAACTGCATTTGGTACAGCGGGTCAGAAAGTAATTCGTATCAATCCGCAGATACAATATGTAATTAGCCAGCGTGTAAGAATGACATTCTATTTCGATCAGACACGCTCTATTCCTAAAATCAGTAATGCCTTCCCCATCACCAATACAAGAGGTGGCTTGCAGATCGATATTTCATTGGCGCAGTAGAGAGCAATGGGCGATGATCGATGGTCGTTGATCGTTGATCGATGATCGATGGTCGATGATCGATGGTCGATGACCGATGTCCGATGACCGATGATCGATGTCCGATGTCCGATGTCCGATGACCGATGTCGATTAAAACATGAGTGTTTTGCTATCCGTCCCGAAGGGACGGGTTGTGGTTAGCAAGATGATGCTACATTATTAATTTGCGTCCCGAAGGGACGCGTTGTGATTTTATTGCCCGCATGGTTTTTATTAAATACATGCATCACAGCCCGTTAATGTGGAACGGAAACTTTTTCAGATTTTCTAACCTCAACACGATGATCGATGTCCGATGTCCGATGACCGATGTCGATTAAAACAGGAGGGTCGCGGTTGGATTATGATTATATGTTAAAAGACCACCTGGGCAACGTGAGGATGCTGTTAACAACACAGAAGGACACATCCTTTTACCCGGCAGCCACGCTGGAAACGGCAGAATTGACAAACGAAAGAAACTATTATGCAGGTATTGATACAGGCCGCGTAAATAAATCGACTGTCTCTGGATATCCCACCGACACGCACAGCAGCCCGAATGATTTTATTCAAAAGCTCAATGGCAACGGTCCAAAGATTGGAACCAACATGGTATTGAAAGTGATGGCTGGTGACAAGTTCAATCTTTTTGTAAAGAGCTGGTATAAAAAGAATGGAGTAACGCCGGGAACTGCGATTAATCCGCTCCAAAGCATATTAAATGTATTAGAGCCATCTGTTGCAGGCATTTCAACTGCGCATGGAGGAGCCACATTGAACCAGCTTGAAACCGGAAGTACGCTGGATCCCGCGGTACAGAATTTCCTGGACAACCGCAGCTACGATAACGCCAAACCCAAAGCCTACCTGAACTGGATACTCTTCGACGAGCAGTTCAACTACGTGAGCGCCAGCAGCGGATTTGACCCTGTTGGAGCTGACAACACATTAACGACGCATACAAAAACTAATTTAACAGCAAGCAAGAACGGGTATTTGTATATTTACCTGAGCAACGAGACGCCAAACATTGATGTGTTCTTTGACAACCTTACCGTGACACATATACGGGGGCCAATTTTAGAAGAAACGCATTATTATCCGTTCGGTTTGACGATGGCGGGGATATCGTCGAAGGCGTTAGCGTTCGGAGGGCCTGAGAATAAATATAAGTACAACGGGAAGGAAGAGCAAAGAGCGGAATTTAGTGATGGCAGTGGGCTGGAATGGCTGGACTTTGGAGCGAGGATGTATGATAATCAAGTGGGTAGATTTCAAACCTTCGATCCACAGGTTGAAAAAGTATCATTTTTGGTCTCCATATTTATATGGAGCAGATAATCCTGTAAGATTTGAAGATAAGAACGGCGAAGGCCCTGATGACCCAATTAAACCAAATGTTATTATTTTTATGCCGGGGAAGGATATGGATAAGGTCAACAAATCCGATGGTGTAAACTATGGGAATTGGCATATGATTGTAGCAAATGATATTACACAAGCTCGCGACAAACTCAGCGCGTATGTTGGTGACGGAAAAATCGGTAACCTTGTTATAAGTGCACATGGTACGCCCGGTAGAGTCGAAATAGCAGGAGGTGAATCAGCAATTGGCGTCAAAAGCCTTGAAATGTACAATGATGCTGATCAAAAGGGCAAACTTGAATCTTGGAGGGTAGATGCTATAGATGCTTTCAAAGAAGCGGCGGGTAAAATTAAAGATGGAGGTAATTTAGTCATTACAGGATGTAATTCCGGTTTTGGCGAATCTGGTGAAAACTTTGGCAAAGAAATGCTTATTACTACCGAAAGTAAAGTGAACATTTTTCTTAATCAAGACCCATCCGGTATGGCTTTTCAAATTGACTCTAATAAAAAACCCACAGGATATGCAGTCCTTTCGGCAAAGTCCGGTTTGACAAGGCCTGCACAATTGGTAGGTGGATGGCGTAAATTTAGTGTTGATAAAGCCGGAAATGTATCAATGGCAAATCTAATTGACGATAAATTGAATACAGGAAATCTAAGGCTGAATGCTACTAGTACTCCTCCGGTAGAAGTAGTAAAAAAATAGGCGTATCAATGAAAAAAATATTATCAATATCTACAGTTCTAGCTATAGGAATTCTTTTTACAGATTCCATACCGCAGGTAGATGAAATGTGTCTCGTTTATAAAGTTGTATACAACAAAGAGGTAAAAATTGATAGCATATTGTTGCAAGAGACTCGATTTGATCTTCAACAAAAGCCAATTTTTGAAGTTGAATACTTTGGCGACGGCTCATCCGTTAATTTTCGAACAAAATATGTGTATGAAGAAAGCAATTTAAAACAAGTAACAGTTGAGGATCGTGAAAAGAATATCGAACAAACTTCTTACACATATAATTCAATTGGAAAAATTAGTAAAATTGAAACGTATATCAACGGTAAAAAAAATACAGCACAAGAGTATGCCTACCACGATAATAAATTGATTAAATTTTCAAAGTATAAGTATGAAGGAAATCAGCGGATCCTGGAGTCTTGTGAATTTAAGCTGTATGAATCTGGAAAGTTAATTAATGAATTAGTGACAAATCACAAAGGCGATACAACTTTTAGAGGGATTTATAGGTACTTAGCTCCAAATACTATTGAGTATAAAGCTTACGGTAGTGACCATAGAGAGGTTGAATCATACCGAAGCATTTTTGCCAACGACAGTGTTCTTTTAAATAAAACTTTTTTTCAAAACGATGAAGTCGTATATAAAGAAACATACGCCTATGATTTTTTACTGCGTCTGACAAAAAAGGAAGTAACAAATAAGAAGGGAGAAATAGTTGAGTCAGAAGAATATTTGTATTCCCCAAAGATGCTCCTTAAAGCTACTAGGACTGACCACAGGGAAAATTCTAAAGAGGTCACTGAGTATGATGAAAAAACTGGGAAAACCAAGATTGAAGAATTTTGGAGAAACGATACGCTTGAAATAAGATTGTATTATATTTATTCAGGAAAGATGAATAATAATATATCAAATTAATTGGTAACAGTAAGATGACGGAGAATTATTTGTAGAAGTTGAGAGTTGATCTGACGCCTGTGATTAAATTTAAGTAATCGCACTAATTCAATACCCCCGCTGTCCGTTGCTGTGGCTACGGACGAAATACAGCAACAAAACTTTTCCACGCGTGGATTTCTTTATTTAGCCATTGACTCTTTAGGCACTTCAATTAGCTTGTGAATAACAATTAGCGGATTTGACCCGGTTGGAGCTGACAACACATTAACGACGCATACAAAAACAAATTTAACAGCAAGCAAGAATGGGTATTTGTATATTTACCTGAGCAACGAGACCCCTAACATTGATACCTTGTCCCGAGAGCGAAGCGATTCGGGATGTTCTTTGACAACCTTACCGCGACACATATCCGCGGCCCAATCCTGGAAGAAACGCAACTTGCCCCGCCAACGGCGGGGCTATTATCCGTTTGGGTTGACGATGGCGGGGATATCGTCGAAAGCTTTGGTTTTTGGCTCTCCGGAGAATAGGCTTAAGTATAATGGCAAAGAAGAACAGAAGCAGGAGTTTGCAGATGGCAGTGGGTTGGAGTGGTTAGATTATGGAGCGAGGATGTATGATAATCAGATTGGGAGGTGGCATGTGATAGATCCATTGGCAGAAAAGTTTTATGCATGGAGCCCATATGTATACGCTCTTAATAATCCAGTTAAGTTCATAGACCCTGATGGTCGAGACCCAATAGAGTTCGATTTAATAAAAATGCGTGAAAAAGCAAGAAAGGCTGAAAATATTAGGGCATTAGAGGCAAGAGCAGGGATAACCGACCAAAATTTTTCAGAAAGAGTTTCGAAGGGCAATTATACGTTGACAAGATTGGGTACTACTCCGAGAATCACTATTAATAAAGACGAAACTGAAGTCAAAGTAGCTCGTGAGATAGTCCCAGTTGGATCCCCGCTTTTCGTAACCTGTGGCCATAAGTATCAAAATCTTGATAAGCAAAAATGATAAGTGCGGGTGCTCTTGAAGGGTTTCTTCCGATATCCCTGGCTTCTGGATTCAGACAACCACCACAACCAAATCGACGATCAATCAAAGAAGTAAAGATCCCCACCTCTGCAAAACGAAATAGACTCAACTCCAAAACACTCCTTCGACCATCGACCATCTACCATCCACCATCTCCCATCCACCATCGATCATCGATCATCGCGGCACCAGAATCGCAAACACCCCATTCCTCCACACTTCCGTGTAATTGTGTGTTTGGATAAATGCATCAAGTGCTTCGTCGCGGTCTTTGTTGATCTCACTCCAGCTCTCATCAAATTTCGCAGGCGGATCCGGCCAGTTGGCGGCATCATGTACGGTTTTTATCAACTGTCGTACTATCACCGGGAGACGCCCGGTTTTCTGAAGCGTTTCATTTAATTCTTTTTCAAAAACAGATCCTGTATATAACCAGGGCATGGAATTGGCGAGATAAGGTTGCGTTTCGGTCATGTAATGCAACAGCGGTATGGTATGATACATCAATACCGCGTCGCCGGGTTGAATATATTTTGAACCTTCTGCTAATACTTCATTTACGGCCTGTGCGCGACCCTGCGTGGTATAAATTGCTTTTACATATTTGTTGTTTACAGCATGCGTCATTTTCGTTCTTGGATGATGATCGAAGAACGGATAATAATAAGCCTGGAAAAGCAGGGCAAAGAGAATGATCGCTGCCGACCAGTTGCCAATAAAACGGAATTGGCGTTGGGTAATAAATGTGCGCAGGTTCAGGTCCTTTGCGGCTGATTCCAGCTTTGAATGATTTTGGAAATGTTTCAGTTTGCCGAAGAAATCAAATGCGATAGGTAGTGCGATCCACAAAGTGTACATGCCCACGGTATAAATGCCGTCGGAGCTTCCCAATGGATAAGTGAGTACAAAATAAGCACCCATAAAAGCCAGTACCTGCATGATCCGGTTGGTGCTGGTGAGTATTACCAACCCGCAACCCACCAACGCCAGATCCACCAGCACAAACATGATGCGTGTATGATCAAATATGTGTAGTATAACGGCAATCGTGTATCCCGCAAATAACAGCAAGGTGCAGGTAATTACAATCGCTCTCCGGTAAACATAACTCTGTGGGAAAAAATTCACGATAATGGCGCCGCCCAGCAACGGAATGGCGAAGAATATTCCATATTTCATGGCAGAGCCATATAGTACAAAAAACTGTTTTATGAGTTTCGAAAGACCGTAGTGACTGTTCTCGTCGCCCGCGCCCATTTCTTTTACCTCTTTCATCGCATCCAGGAAAATGGTTAGATGACCGAGATAATACATCAGTGCCAGCATGGCTGCGAGGCACACTCCAAAACCTGCCATAAATGCAAACGCGCCTACTAATTGTTTGCGTGTTGAACTGTTGTTCAAATAGCCATAAAAGAAAATGGCGAGCACCAATCCTACATTCACCAGGCTGGGAATTCGTGTGAGCGTTTCCAGCGCAACGCAGGCACCGGCGGCAAACAACCAGCTCTTTTTATCATCGCATAATCCTTTTGTGTAAAAATGTTGCCGCCAACAGGAATAATACAACACATTGATAATTGTAGTGAAAAATGCGGATGTTGTTGGCAATAACAAGCATGGCAAACAAAATGCCGATACGCAATAAATCTTTTCGCAGGTATTTCTCCAGTAATCGATGCGTCAGAAATACAGAGAGGAGGATGGAAATACACCCGAGAAAACGGAGCCCCCATAATCCGGGTGATGGAAACAGCTGATCGAATAGGCCACCAATGATGCCATTAAACCAGAATACAAAGGAATACTGAACCGATTCGGGGTGGGTGTATATATTCTGATAAAATACAGCATTCAGGCCTTCATCGCTTAAATCAAGTCCCTGAAAGGTAAGAAGCAGCGTATATAGAAAAATAATCCCATAGAATGCAGCGTTAGACATACGTGCCAGGAATCCATATCTCACGGGGTGGTGCTCTTGCATGGCAAAACGGTTAGTTGTGAATACAGCAGTAAATATATAATCCCTGAATGGATTTTAATAGTTATTACTGCGAATGGCAATGATTACAGGGGGAGAATATTTTTTTTGAAGCGAAAATTTCAAAATGCTATGACGGGAAAATAATTTTTTATACTTTTGACCGATTGCGAGAGAAAATGGTTCGCAACTCCTGATTATTAGCTCGTTAGAACATTCTTGAGTCTTTTTAATTTCCATTCCTTTGAATGACAAATTCGGGCACCCATGATTTACTATTGCGCCGCGAGCGAGAAAAAGTCATCCCTATTTTTTACCATTTCCTCATGAGTACCTTTTGGTCAGGTTGTGGCAGAATGCTGCTGCCTGAACAGGAAACGCATATTTAATTTAGAAGTAAAAAATTTTGATTACAAATGGAAAATGTTAAGCTTGGTGTAATAGGTTACGGATACTGGGGCGTAAACATCGTCAGAAACTTCTTTCCTATTCCGGGTTGTGAACTGCGCAAAGTTGCCGATTCGCGCGACGAACGTATCACTCTTTTTACACCGTTCCTTTCCTACGGTTGCTGGTGTAAAATCTGCAGATGATATTATCAACGATCCGGAAATAGATGCAGTGGTGATAGCCACTAAAGTGTTTACCCACTACGAACTTGCTAAAAAAGCGCTGTTGAATGGAAAACATGTGCTGATTGAAAAGCCCATGACTGCTTCTGTTGCCGAAGCGGAAGAACTGATTAACCTGGCAGAACAAAAAGGTCTCACCCTCATGGTGGATCATACTTTCCTTTATACAGGGGCTGTTCAACGTATCAAACAAATGTTGGATGAGAATGTACTCGGTACGCCCTGCTATTTTGATTCTATTCGAATCAACCTCGGTTTATTCCAACCCGATGTAAACGTATTGTGGGATCTTGCACCGCATGATATTTCAATCTTAACTTATCTGTTCCCCGAATTGCCGGTAAGCATTAATGCAACCGGAATTTCACATACACATAATGGCATTGAGAATATTGCATATATGACGTTGAATTATCAGTCGGACTTTATTGCACATTTCAATTGCTCATGGACTTCACCTGTGAAACTGCGTCATACACTGATTGGTGGTGATAAAAAAGATGGTGGTGTACAATGATCTGGAGCCAACAGATAAAGTGCGTTTGTACGATACCGGTTATCAGCATCGCACCAGCGAAGAAGATAAAACAAACATCATGGTTGACTATCGTACCGGTGATGTGTTTATGCCAAAGCTGGCTGCTGCTGAACCGTTGTCAGCAATGGCTGCAGATTTCATCCAGAGCATTCTACAAAAGCGGGAGCCTGTTTCTAATCCGCACCTGGGAATGCAGGTGGTGAAAGTGTTGGAAGCGTCACAGCTTTCTATTAAACAAAATGGTAAAGAAGTGAAAATCTGATAAATCATGAACTCAATTACAATAAACAACGACAAACAAAGCCTGAACAATGTACAGGTAGGTGAAAATGTAAAGATTTTCAATTTTGTAAATGCGTATGGTTGCAGCATTGGCGATGATTCGAAAGTGGGTGCATTTGTAGAAATCCAGAAAGGATCTACCATTGGCAAACGCTGCAAAATTTCAAGCCATACTTTTATTTGTGAAGGTGTGCATATTGAGGATAATGTATTTGTTGGTCACGGTGTGATGTTTACCAACGATCTTTTTCCCCGCGCCACAAACCCTGATGGCTCATTACAGACGGATGCGGACTGGAAGGTGATTGAAACCTATATTAAGAAAGGTGCTTCCATTGGAAGCAATGCGACCATCTTGTGTGGCATTACCATTGGCGAAGGTGCAATGGTGGGTGCGGGCGCTGTCGTAACCAAAGACGTACCTGCCGGTGCACTTGTAGTAGGCAACCCGGCGCGAATTTTAAATAAATAATTTTTTGAACTTATGCTGAGCAAATATCTATATACATGGCCACATGCCGAGCTCGAGGGATCGGGTGAGTGGAAAGAGAGTAAACATCCCGGGTTCCTGGAGCATCCCATGCCGGAGAATGAAGAAAAACTGGCACAGGATAGTCGCTGGCCAGGATTTTTTCCTTCAGCAATTTGTTTTGTAACCACAACGGATGGTAAACGTACTGCACTTGAAAAAGTGGTAGGCGCTACCATCGTTAACCGTTTTCCTTATATCGTTGCACTGAGTTTTTGCACCAAACCCCTTTCATCGCGCCATTATGTACGCGAAGAATTTATGAAGATACTGGAAGAAGGCGGCTCAGTTGCGATACAATACTTCGAACCAGGTGCGCATATCGATCGTTGCATGGAAGCGATTACTTCCATAGAAGACAACGAGATTGATCAGCGTATTTCTTTTACCGGACTTCCCACACGCAAGGCACAGTCGAACGACAGCCCTGTGTTTACCGATGCGTATATGGTGTATGAAGCACGCCTGGTAAAACCCGGAAAAGATTTTGAAGGCGAGCGCATCTTCGATGAGCCTTTCACCGATTATGGCAGTCACCGTATTTATTATCTCGAAATTGAAGCCATTCAATTGAGGGGAAGATATTGCACGTGGTGAAACGCAGATCAACTGGAAAGCATTACCTGCCTGGACGCCAACCAAACCTTACCAGGGTAAAGTGCCAGAGGCGCCAAAGCCTGATATGGAAGTAAAATATCAAAAAGGATATGCAGCCGATTATTATTTCCCTGCACGTAATACCGTCGGTTTCCAGGCCGATAAAGTGGAAGATGGAATGTTTGTTCGATTCCTTCCACCACTTCCTGAAGACCAGGTGGAAGTAGACGATGACAAGGCACGCTGGCCCTGTTTCTTCCCTTCCTCACTCGGCATGGTTACCACATGGGGTGAAGATGGCGTTCCCAACCTGATGCCCTGCGGTTCCACTTCAGTACTGATTCGTCACCCGCTGTGTTTTGCGATTTGTGTTTCATATGCAAAAATCAATACACGTTATGCGGTGCGTGCTTCGCTGAAAAGTTTGCTGGCACAGAAAAAATTTGTTTGCGGAGTTCCCTATGCGAATAACGACATGGTGAATTCAATCAAATACGCAGGTAATATCTCCATCGTAAGCGATCCCCATAAAATTCATAATGCGGGTCTTGAGTTTATTGCCGACGATCATGGGCCATTGCTCACCGCCATGCCCCTCAGCTATCGCTGCAATATTGTGAAGATCGTTCGCCTGGGCACACACTTTCTGATGCTGGGTGAAGTGGAGTCAGTGATTGTACGCGATGATGTTACAAAAGACAACCACCTTAAATGGTATTCATACCCTGATGTAATTAAAGTTAAAACCGAACAGCATGCCTGAAACATTAGCCTATCCAAAGAAGATAAACTGCCTGGATCTTAAAGGACAGCAGCAACAGATTAAAGCGGAAGTTTTTGCCGCGTTTGAACAAGTGTACGATAATACCGCTTTTTCGGGCGGCCCTTTCGTTGAAAGCTTTGAAAAAGATTTCGCTGTATTTACGGAAACTGCACACGCTGTTGGTGTAAACAATGGTACAAGTGCTCTCCACCTGGCCATGCTGGCACTCGGTATTAAAGCAGGTGATGAAGTGATTGTACCTGCGAATACGTTTATTGCTACAGCCTGGGCTGTATCCTATACAGGCGCTACTCCAGTATTTGTAGACTGCCTCGCCGATACCTGGGAGATTGATCCCGCAAAAGCAGAAGCCGCCATCACAAAAAATACAAAGGCAATTGTAGGCGTTCACCTTTATGGTCAGCCTTTTGATATTGATGCACTGAAAGCAGTTTGTGATAAGCATTCATTATTCCTGCTCGAAGATGCTGCGCAGGCACAAGGCGCACGATATAAAGGAAAATCCGTAGGTGGCTTTGGTGAAATGGGATGTTTTAGTTTTTATCCCGGTAAAAACCTGGGTGCATGTGGAGAAGCAGGCGGTATTGTTACCAACAACGAAGCTTACGCAAAACACCTGCAAAGCCTGCGCAATCACGGCTCTGTTGTACGCTATTACCACGATGAGGTGGGCTACAATATGCGAATGGGAGGACTGGAAGGCGCTTCCCTCCGTATTAAACTGAAATACCTGCCCGACTGGAATGCACGTCGCCAGGAAATTGCGAAACAATACCAGCAACGTATTACGAATCCAAAGATCACGATGCAGGTACAACCTGAAGGTGCTGAATCTGTATTCCACCTGTTTGTTGTTACTACTCCTGATCGTGACGGATTGATTCAATACCTGAATAGCAAGAATATTTTTCCGGGTCTGCATTATCCCGTGCCCTGTCATTTGCAAAAAGCATATACATCGCTGGGATATAAAAATGGGGACTGCCCAAATTCAGAATACCTGGCTTCACACTGCCTTTCATTACCCATGTATGCGGAGCTTACAGATGAGGAAGTGGATTATGTGATTGAAACCTTAAACAAATACTAACATGCTGCCGCATAAATTAAAAGAATGTGTTGAAAATCTTTCGCTCGATCTGAGAGGAAAGGTTGTACTCACGGAAGCTGCTTCAGGTCATTATGTAGTAACACCCGTACTGGCCGCACTGGCGGGCGCAAAAGTGTATGCTTATAGTCGCACCACGCGTTACGGAACGGTAGAAGAAGTTTTTGACACTACACGCAAATGGATGCAGGCCTGCGGCGTGGATGCCCACCTGATCACCGAAATTACGCCTGAGATTATTGCGGAGGCAGATGTAATTACCAACTCTGGCCACCTGCGCCCGCTTACTCCTGATATGTTGCAACATGCAAAAGATTCAGTGGTAATTCCGCTGATGTATGAAGCCTGGGAGTGGAGAGGTGCTGATATGGATATTGATTATATCCGCAGCCGCGGAATCAAAATCGCTGCCACTAACGAGCGCCATCCCGATGTGGATGTGTTCAATTATCTCGGCGATATGGCAATGCAACAGATCTTTGATGCCGGCACCTGTCCTTATCGCAACAAATTCGTTTTGGTTTGTAATAACGATTTTGGTCCTTATATCGCCAAAGTAATTGCGCGCAACTGTGCAGGTCTTGCTGTAATTGATACGGAAGAAAACCGCAGCCGTTACGATATGGATAATATCACCTGGGTGGGTGGTTTTCCTGACATCAATATTCCGGAAGAATTTAAATCTGCCGATGGTATCATCTTTACAGCGTATCCTTTCGATCAAACATGGATTGGAAATAATACGCCGATATCAGCACAACAAATCAAAGATCAGTTTTATAATCCCCTTATACTTCGTTTCGATGGGCATGTGGATACAGCGGTACTGCGTGAAAAGGGAATTCGTTATTTCCCTGAACATGTGGAACCTGGCCACATGGGTGTACTCCCCTCGGCCATTGGACTGGATCCTACCATTCGCCTGCAGGCGGGAGGATTGAAAGTTGCCGAAGCAATGATGAAAGGAGATTTTATATATAAAAATATTCACGTAGGAGAATGGTTATGACAAAGGATAAACCCATTATAGCAATCGGCAGGTCGCGTTATATGTACGACAGTATCATTCACCTGATGGAGAAAGGATACCATTTTGCTGCCATCGTTACGGAGAAAGCTTATGAGGAATACGATATAAAAGAAGAGCATTTTGAAGAACTGGCTGCAAAATCCGGTGCTGCTTATTTCTGCACCGCCAATGTGAATATTCCGGAGTTGGTAAAGGTGATAAAAGAACAGAAAGTGGATATCGCAATTAGCGCCAACTGGCGTTTTAAACTGCCGAAAGAGTTTCTGGATCTATTCGCCTGTGGCGTTTTCAATTATCACCTGGGTAATTTGCCCGACTATAATGGAAATGCAACTATCAACTGGACTTTGGTGCACGGATTAGACCATATCAATGGTAATATACATAAAATGGATCCTGAGCTCGACTCAGGTGATATCGTGGTACGTAAAAGTGTGCCCATTCTGGAGACTGATTACGTTGCCGATGTACTTTTTACAAAGCACAACAGGATACGCCCGGGCTTTTTGAAAAAGCACTGGAGCTGTTGTGGAATGACTATTCTTACTACGAGTTGAAAGGTGTGTCAACAGGTTCACGTTGTTTTCCTCGATTACCTGAAGACAGCCAGATTCAGTGGGAGAAATCAGCGAAAGAAATCGCCAACCTGGTTCGCGCCAGTGCGCCACCTTATTTTGGCGCTTATACTTATGTAAATGGCGAAAGGGTTACGATTTGGAAAGCGCGTCCTTATTATCCGGGTTATGAGTTTTATGCAATACCGGGCCATGTTGTAGGAATTGAAAAAGAAACCGGGCATATACTGGTGGCATGTGGGGAAGGAATGTTGGAATTGCAGGAAGTAGAATACAAAGGAAATGTATCGTTGCCTGCTGCCAATTTCAAGAGCATTCGATTACGATTTAAATACAATCACAATGGCTGAAACGGTTAATCCACATATTTCGGTCATCATTCCCGTGTACAACGAGTACGAGGGGATACCTGTATTACTGCAGTCCCTGGGTGATTTCTTCGGGGAACATTCGCATTTGAATGCAGAGGTGATTTTTGTAAATGATGGATCACGCGATCAGTCGCTCGACAGGCTGCTCACAGGTGAGCATCGCAACTATCATGCGCGAGTGATCAACCTGGCACGCAACTCGGGTTCACATGCTGCATTGCGTGCAGGTATCTTAAATGCCAAAGGCGATTATATCTGCTTCAACTATGCCGACTTGCAGGATCCGCTGGAGCTGGTACTAAGAATGAAAGAAGGCATGGATGCCGGGCACGACATTGTATGGGCTTATCGGGAAAATGCAAAAATGTCATTTTTGGCAAAGCAGTTTTCGCGCATGTATGCCCGGTTGATGAAGAAATATGTATTCAGCAACTTTCCTGAAAAGGGTTTTGATATCCTGATGTTTAACAGGAAAGTGGCGAATGAACTGAATAAAAATATTGAACCCAACTCTTCTGTGTTTTTACAGATTATGGGAATGGGATTCAAACAGATGTCGTTCTCTTATGAAAAGAGAGCACGTGCATACGGAGAAAGCAAATGGACTTATGCTAAAAAGATCAAGTTATTCATTGATTCTTTTGTGGCATTTTCTTATGCGCCCATCCGTTTTGTAACGATCATCGGAATTGCCATGTTTCTCCTCGGTATTATCCTCTCATTATATATCGTGGCACGCAAACTCTTTTTCCAGGATTTAATAGTCGGCTGGACGGCCACTGTTTGTATCCTGTTGATTGGTTTTGGAATTACGAATATATCATTGGGTATTATCGCAGAATATTTATGGCGGACATTAGATGCCAGCCGCAAGCGGCCGGTATTTATTGTAGATGAAATCTATGAGCTTGAAAATAAAACAGAACCTATTAGCAAATAAACATACCTGAAGAATCATGGCCGACAAAAAGAATATTTTTATCACTGGTGGTGCGGGATTTATCGGATCGCATCTTACCGAGCGACTAGTAGCAGAAGGTTACAAAGTATCCATCTTCGACAATCTGCATCGCAATGCTATCCGCTATTCCGACATTCTGGATAACCCACAGGTAACCTTTACACAGGGTGATATCCTGGATGCTGCAGCACTTACCAAAGCCATGGAAGGTGCGGATGTGGTTATGCACCTGGCTGCTATTGCCGGTGTAAGTAACTATTATAATTTTCCTGCAAAAACATTGAAGGTAAACCTGATTGGTACCTACAACGTGCTGGAAGCAATGGTAAACCTGGGTATCAAAAGTATGTTCGACATGTCGACCAGCGAAACCTTTGGTACCGATGCAGTGGAAGTAGATGAAAATACGTATCAGCGTATTGGTCCTCCCCAGGACAAACGTTGGTGTTATGCCGGTAGTAAAATCGGAGGAGAGCAGCTCATCTTCCGTTATGCTGAAGAATACAATTGGGATGCGACGATTATTCGTCCTTTCAACGTATACGGTCCACGCCAGATAGGTGAGGGCGCTATCGCAAATTTCTGTAAGAATATTCTCGATGGAAAAAATTTGCGTATTGAAGGTAGTGGTATGGCCATGCGTAGCTGGTGTTATATCACCGACTTTATTGAAGCGCTGGTAACAATTTTGAAAAATCAGCACAAAGGCCCCGAATGCTTTAACCTCGGTAATCCATTTGCTATTGCAAGTACGGTAAGCCTGGGTGAAGAATTGTTGCGTGCGGCTCAACGCATTGATGGTATTGACCTGAAATCAGCGATTGATTTTGTACCCATGGACTTTACAGAAATCAGGGTGCGTTATCCAAATGTTGGCAAACTGCGCAACATGTATGGATGGCAGCCAAAAGTTAATTTGTACGACGGAGTATATAACACCTTAAAATGGTTCAAGGAAATTTATGAAAAAAATTAGTGTAGTAGGATTCGGAAAAATCGGACAGGCAGTTGTTGCCAACATTCTTAATCATGGAGTGCATGTAACAGCTATTGATATCAACCCGGGCCTGAAAAAGGCTTTTGAATCGGGTACTTACGAGATCAATGAAAAAGGCCTTACGGAAGTGTTGTTGCCTGCTTACAAGTCGGGTCAACTGACAATTACCGATGATTTTTCTGCCATAAAAAGGAAGTACTGCTGTTATCGTAGCCATCCCGCTGCTTGTAGATAAACAAAAGCGCATCATGGATGAGCCGTTCCTGAACTGTTTTAAGGAACTGGCGCCCCATATGAGCGATAATGTGCTGGTAGTAATTGAAACGTCCATTCCTGTTGGATATGGTCGCAATACCGTTGTACCTGCCATTGAATCGCAGGGGAAAAAAACATGGTACCGACTTCCTGTTGGTGCACAGCCCCGAGCGTATCAAGAGCGGAACCATGCTGGAACAGCTCTTGCGTACACCGAAAGTAATTGGTGGTGTAAGCGAAGCCGCTACGCAAAAAGCGTATGAAGTATATCAATGGTTTTTTGATAAAAGCCTTTTACACCTGGTAGATTCAATTGAAGCTGCAGAGTTGGTAAAACTCGCCGGTATGGCTTATCGTGATGTCAACATCGCTTTATCGAACCAACTGGCGCAGTTTGCAAATTCGATCAATATTAATTTTGCAGATCTCATTCCAATGATCAATACCGACGGCGAAGCAAATCTGCTGTTGCCCGGTATTGGCGTAGGTGGGCACTGCACGCCGGTGTATCCTTATTTCCTGATCAACAACTTTAGCCAGGCGGGACTGGATTTTGAACTCGCATCACGCAGCCGTGTCATCAACGACAACATGTCTGCTTTTGCAGTTAATCTCGCGAAGCCATTGGTGAAAGAGAAAAAGGCGTTGATCCTCGGATTGAGTTTCCGTCCGAATGTAAAAGAAGATACATTCAGCACCGCATACCTGTTGCAGGAAGCACTGAAGGCGGAAGGATTTCAAACTGTATTGCACGACACTGAATTTTCTGTGGAAGAAATTAAACGTAAAGGTTTTGAACCAGCGGCAGATTTGTACAACAGTGGAGCGGAAGCCGTATTCATTGTTACAATGCATAAAGAATATAAAAACATCGACTTTAACAAGCTGGCAAAGGCTGGTGTAAAAGTTTTGATCGACGGACGTAATTCATTTGACAAATCTGTTGTGGAAGCAGCAGGCATAACTTATTTCGGAATCGGAAAATAATACTGAAGATGATACCCATTGCCAAACCATTTGTGAACGAAGCCGAGGCCCAGGCAGCATACGATACTATTTTATCGGGATGGATTACCCAGGGTCCGCGTGTTGCAGAATTTGAAGAAAAGTTCGCCGCCTATACAGGGGCCGCTTATGCAGTTGCATTGTCTAATTGTACAACTGCGCTGCATCTCTGTATGATTGTATCTGGTATTGGCCCTGGCGACGAGGTAATCTGTCCTTCCCTAAGTTATATTGCTTCATCCAACTCTATTTTATACGTGGGCGCTACGCCCGTTTTTGCGGAGATAGATCCTTCTAACTACAATCTTGATATTAAAGATGTGGAAAGAAGGATTACCCCTAAAACACGCGCGATCCTGTTGGTGCACCAGATAGGTATGCCTGCAGATATTGATGCATTTACACAACTGGCTAAAAAACACAACCTGCTGATTATTGAAGATGCGGCCTGTGCAATTGGTTCAGAATATAAAGGCAAACGAATCGGCAGCCATGGCGACCTTGTTTGCTTCTCATTCCATCCGCGTAAAGTAATTTCTACGGGCGATGGCGGCATGATTACCACAAGCAACAAAGAACTGGCTGAGCGGTTGAAACTGCTGCGCCAGCACGGCATGTCGGTAAACGCAGCTGCAAGACACCAGTCTTCAAAAATAATTTTTGAAGAACATGTTGAGATTGGTTACAACTATCGTCTCACCGATATACAGGCTGCTGTAGGTATTCAGCAACTCGCAAAGCTGGACCAGATTGTAAAAGAAAGAAGAGAGATTGCTTATCAGTACCACGAAGCATTTTCAAAAATTGATTGCATCGAATTACCATACGAACCCGAAGGTTGTTTCTCCAACTACCAGTCGTATAGTGTACTGTTAAAAGAAAACTGCAAAGTAAGCCGTAACGATCTCATGCAACAGATGATGGATGCGGGTGTATCCACTCGCAGGGGTGTAATGACATCGCATCGCGAGCCGGCCTATGCACATTTTTGCCAGAACGTGTCGTTGCCGGTTACAGAGCGTGTATCCGACAACAGCATCATACTGCCGTTGTACGTACCGATGTTACAGGAAGATGTTCAGAAAGTAATTGAAGTATTTACGCGGCTGGTTTCCTGACCCGGTTCGCCGGTTTTCTTAAACAACATTACGTAACCGCAAATATTTTTCTTTTTCTTCTTATTTACCTGCACGGGTTTCATCATATGAAACTCGGAGAACTTGGGTACATAAGAATAAGAGATAATATTTCCGTCTACATCACCCCAGCGTTTTTGCTGGAAGATTACCTGTCTTTCATTCCAGTCAAACATACGCACCTCGTATAGCCTGGAGCTATAATCACCAATAAAAACAAATTGGTAATTGGTGCCTTCTGTAAGTGGCATGATTACAGGCATTTCGTATTCACTTTCCATGCTAATGCTGGCTTCGCGAAGAAGGGAAAATCCCTGAGTGCTGTATAAAGTTTTTGAGACTGTCTGCCTGGCGGTTTATAAAGCCATCTTCACAGGATCTCATTGGAATATCCTGGGCAGTGGTACTATGCCAAAGCATAGTAAAAGGGAGTAAAATGGTCGTTGACTTGATCATGGTTTCTCTTGGTACGGATTGTTTGCTAAAGATAGAATGCCAATCTCGTATAACTGAGATTTTGCGTTAGGTTATTACACCTCTCACGGGCATTTTCCACGGAATTTTACGCAAATACCAGGCCGTTACAGAAAATACAACCTTTCCGGGACGGATACTTAACGGAAATTTGACAATAGATCCGGTTATGAGGGATTTCGATGCATATAAATCCCGTCGGCCTGATGGGTACAGGTGAGTACGAGATCGTTGATACAAACATGTGGTGGCAGAGTGGTACAGTAATAAATTACATCTGCCACATCTTCTGCTGTAAGGGCTTTAATACCGTTATAAACCGATGCAGCGGTTTCCCCATCGCCTTTAAACCGCACCAGTGAAAATTCTGTTTCTGCAGCACCCGGATGAATACCAGTCACTTTTATATTATGACGAAGTAGATCGATGCGCATTGCCTGGTTTAATGCGTCTACAGCAAATTTGGTAGCGCAATAGGTGTTTCCCCTTTCATACACCAGTTTGCCGGCCACACTGCCCATATTGATGATATGTCCCTGTTTGCGTGGAACCATCCATTGTGTAACGGCTTTGGCAACATATAAAAAACCTTTCACATTGGTATCGATCATGCGGTTCCAGTCGTCCACATCCGCTTCTTCAAAATAATCGCGTCCCACAGCAAGGCCGGCGTTGTTGACAAGAACATCAATGTTTCTCCACTCTTCTGGCAGTGAGCCAATGCTCCCGAATACGGCATTCTCTTCGCGCACATCAAACGGAAGGGGATAAACTGCGATATTGTATTTGCGCTCCAGCTCATCACTGATTTCTTTTAAACGGTCAACTCTTCGTCCGTTTAAGATCAGATCGTATCCATTGCATGCAAACTTAAAGGCACATGCTTTTCCAAATCCGGAGGTTGCACCCGTGATGAGGGCTATTTTTCTGGAAGACATTCGGTCGAATATTTTGGTGTAGGTGTTAGTTGAAACCGAAGGTACAGATTGCGTTTGTGAAATAAACCTAGAAATCTATCGGATAAGCGTTGTTGTTCCTTTCAGGAAAATATTATTTCCGAGGTAATCAACAGCGCTTACCATCCACACAAATACATTGGTTCCCTGTAAATCGCCGCTGATTCGTCCATCCCATCCGGCGCCGTTTGTTGTTGTTGTAAACACCAGCTGCCCCCAGCGGTTATAAATGCTGAAGTAATTGATGCGTTCAACGCCGACCGCAATCGGACGCAGCACATCATTAAGCCCGTCCCCATTGGGTGTAAATGCGGTGGGTACAAAAACGGTTGGTGTTGTCTTAAAGACGGTCACTTTAACCGACGCGGAATCATAACAGTCTGCTTCATTATAAACACGAACGGTATAGCGAATGCTGTCTGTTGCAGATCCATAAACCGCAACAGGATTTTTAATATGGGGATCGCTTAATGCTGTCGCCGGGATCCATTCGTAACGCACACCACCTTCTGCATTCAGTTGCAGCGGTTGACCTACCACCACCATCGTATCTCTTCCTGCATAGGGAATAATATCGGGCAATACGGTTACCAGTACCGTATCATAGCCGGGCTTTGGACATCCACGATCATCCCAGCTCGACAATACGTACTCCTGTGTACGTGCAGGATATGCAGTGGGTGTAAGTGTATGTGAATTCAGTAAACTGGTTGTTGGCGACCAGCTAAAACGATTACCATTATGCGAACCGTTTAGCAATGCCGGAGTATTGTAACAGATTATTGTATCCGCGCCTGCAAATGTCTGCGGATACGGAATGGTTGTGATCAACACATTGTCGGTAGCAGAGCAACTTCCAATATGTGCGATAACCTGGTAATTGGTAGTGCCTGTCGGTGTAGCAATCGGATCTTTTTTAACGTTGGATCATCCAGCGTTGCAGTGGGCGTCCACTCAAAGCGCAAACCATCTGTAAAAATGCTAAGCTGTACGGGATCGGTTAAGCAAATCGTGGTATCGGGCATGGTGCCGAGTGTTACAAAATTCACCACGCGCACCTGCACTGAATCTTCGTTCACACAACCCTGCTGGTTGAGATTTACATAATATTTTGTGGTCGTCGTTGGGTTCACCGTTGGTGTAGCCGTGTTGGCGTTCACGATATTGGTATTCGGCGACCAGCTAAATACACCTGCGCCCGAGGCCTGCAATTGGACTGCGTCCGGCACACAAATCAACGTATCCTTAAACGCAAGCGAAATGGGCGGCTTGTCGATAATGTCCACCGTTCCATAAATGGTATCCAGGCAACCCACGCTGCTGCCAACAATCAGGCGCACGTTTTTGGTACCTGTCGAATTATATTGATAAGTTGGATTTTGTACAGAAGAAACATCCTCATTACCCGGTTCTCCAAAGTCCCATTCCCATTTATCAATTACGCCATAGTTGGCAGTTGTGCCGTCAAAGAAATTTGTTGGATTGGTGATACAAACACCGGTGCTGGTGAACGAAGGAAAGAATCCGGGGAATACGCGTACGATGGCAGTCGCAGAATCAGAACATTCCTGGCCGCGGTTGGCAACGAGTTTGATTGTGTACACACCAGCGGAAGTAAATGTATGCGATGGGTTCTGTTGTGTGGATGTATTATTCGGCGAAGTTGGGTCCCCAAATTCCCAGTAATAAGAAGTAATCAATGGGTTGTTGCTGTGCCAGAAGTTAAATGTAAAACCATCGCAACTGCGGTATTCGGGTTCCAGCACTGGTTTGGCGATATCACAACCACCTGCTTTAATCTGCAAATCTTTTTCGCTGTGTCGCAATCACCACACCATTCCTGACCTCTTCCACACATACCGTAACCACATAAATACCCTGATCGGGTGCTACGCCGGTAATCAGGCCTGTACTGGAGTTGATCTGCACATTGGGCCCCAGGGGTTGTGAGCTGGAAAACGGAAAACTGTAAGTAACATTTGAATAGGGTGGTGCAGCAGGTGGATTGGGAACGGGTGAATTGGGTCCACCATCCTGACCAGATTGGCCGCCACCGAGGTAAGCAGAGCAAAAACGATAACGTAACTCATCACCATCATCGTCGATTGCTTCAAAGCTATAGGTGAATGGATAGCCACCGCAAACGATCACCGTATCCACGCCTTTGAATTGTGCACTGTGGTTTTCGGGTCCATCAGTCCTGCGGTTGGTGCCGGGAATAACTGCGGTATAAGTGGCGCCCGCACCACCTGAATTTATCAGGTTATTGATGCCATTGATACGGCAGCAACGTTGGTAAGCTAATGTGTAGCCTGCAACGGATGCAGGCAATGTGATGGAAGTGATATAATATCCCACATTGTAACAAACACGAGGTGCGTTAACGATACATGGGCCGGGAGAAGCGAGGTTCAATGTTTCGGTACGGGTAAGTGGCACACTAATATTTCGCAACAATGCGCGGGTGCCCATATCGAAAACGCCAATCGCTGCCGTTCCATCCAGTTGCGCGCCGCGTGAGTCGCAGTCGCGGTATAACTTCAGCGTAACTTCGTAAGTAAAATCGACTCCATTCGTACTAACGAGGCGATAATACATTTCGCCCCCGGTGATATGTTCTGCGCGGGTGGTGTGAAAGAAAAAGAAGTTGGCCAGTAATAAGAATAATATACGCTTCATGTGTGGATCGGATATCGACCTCAGCAATCAGACAGGAAATCATGGAGCAACGAATGACTTCGTTGCGGTTCCTCCAGCATCCCCATATGCCCGCTCTGAGTCAAAGTATGAATGTACGCCTTTTTAGGCAGCTTGCATAATTGCAGCGTGTCCTTTACAGGAACGGCCTGGTCGTATTTTCCCATGACAATCAACACGGGATAAGCAACTTTTCCGAGCAGTGCCGACCGGTCGGGTCGCGCAATCATTGATTCATAGTAAGAAACGAGCGCATCAGCGGAAAAGTTGTCCGCAGCACGGAGAAATTCGTCAATTATTTCGGGTTTTTCGTCTTTTGTCAGCGGCGCAAAAAGGTTCGCGCTGGTGGTTTCCAGAAACGCCTGCGCGCCATGCTCCCGGATGAATGTGATGCCCTTGCGGCGCGTTGCTTTTTTCTCTTCAGAATCGGGATAAGCGGTAGAATGAAACAGTCCCAGTCCTTTCAATGTATCGGGATATAATTCAGCAAATGCCAGCGCAATATATCCGCCCATGCTATGGCCTATTAATACGAACTCGCGCCAGCCGATGGAGTCGGTGAGCGCTTTCAGGCTTCCTGCCAGCCCTTCCATACTCATATCTGCGACGACAGCCGCATCACCACTTCCGGGTACATCAGGAACCAGAACTTCAAAATCTTTGGCGAGCACTCTTGCTGTTTCTTCCCATACAGCGGCAGTTTCACCAAAGCCATGCAATAACACTACTTTTTTGCCTTTGCCCTGCAGCGTATAATGAATAGAGGTATCCTGGTATTGAAATGTTTTTTGCATGGCAGGAATCATTTATGGGAAAATAAAAGTCATTGTTTCTTGCGGGCTATCCGTGCACGGATAGTCTGTATCAACAACCATACCAGCAGACCGAGCGCGAGGACTGTTGCTGTACGCGACAACAGGTCGCCATAACGAACAAAGAACGTTTGGCGGTCATCAACCGGAATATTGTAGCGGATAGAAGCTTCCGTATTCCAGGGTTGTGGATTGATCACATTTCCAAGTGGATCTATAAAACAACTAATGCCGGTATTAGCACTGCGTGCTACCCATTTGCGTGTTTCAATGGCGCGCAAACGTGCATAGTTCATGTGTTGTTTGTATCCAGGTGTATCATCCCACCAGCCATCATTGGTGATGATGGTGAGCACGTTTGCACCTCGCCGTACATATTCAGTGATATAATCGCTGTAAATACTTTCGTAACAAATGATCGGTGCTGATTTATAAAACTGATCCCAGGCAACAAATACTTTTCGTTCTGAATCCCGTCCCAGTGTACCGCTCACGCCACCAAAATCTTCAAACCATTTTCCCATAAAATTGAGAAAGGAGGGAAGTGTTTCTACACCAGGAACCAGTTTGGCTTTATGGTACAATTGATAACTGCTATCAGGCTCAAACAATGCGGCGGTGTTGAACATGTCGTAATAAATGCCGCTGGGTTCATGGAACCTTGCAGTTGCACTGGCATTGTCTTTATTCTTACCATATTCCTTATAACTATCAATCCCTGAAAGAAGGCTGATATTGGGATGGCGTTTTAAAAATGACCAGACAGCGCGGTAGCGAAAATCGTCTTTGATTAAGTTCACGTACTTGTGCAGGGATGGCTGTTTCAGGCCATATTACGAGGCGCGTGTTACGATTGATGCTGCGTTCTGAAAGGGTGATCAGTTTTTCAATCTGCGATTCTACTGACCCGGTGAATTTTTCTGTATAAGGGTCGATATTGGGTTGTACCACCACAATGTTACGATCTGCTTCGGCAAATGCTTTGGAGGCGATACGTCCCTCGGCTCCGGCAATCCAGCGGCTGATGAGTATGGGTGCTGTTAACAACAACACCAGTGCGCCCAGCCTTAAACGGTAAGCGTATCCACGTTGCCCATCGCGATAGTGTTGGAACAATGACCATGCTAGTATATTGGTCAACAATATCCATGCGGTTCCGCCCGATGCACCGGTGTATTGATACCATTGCACCCATTGAGGGTTGGTGGCAAAGCTATTTCCTAATGTGAGCCAGGGCCAGCTAAGGTCCCAGTTGTGATGAAGGAATTCGAAGGCAAGCCAGTAAACAATCAATCCTGCATAGCCAATTTTGTTTCCACACTTTCGTCGGGTAATATAAAACAGCAACCAGGGAACGGTCATGACGATGCTGTTAACGACAAAAGCGCCAATCGAACCAACTACACTGGCCAGTCCCACCCACCAGGTAGTAGCTACATTCCACAGAAGCATGTGAAGCAGGGAGTAACCTACAAATTTCTTCCAACTACTTACGTTTGCTTCCAGCCACAGCATGGGCATCCATGCAACAAAAATGAGAATGGTTAATGGCGAAACCGGCCAGGCAGCCCATAGGAGCACTGCGCCGGAAAGAGCAATGATGAAAGGCAGAACTCTCTTCAAGACGTTAGTTATTTTAGAATAATCGTAAACGGCAATCGATTAGCGACGGCTGTAGTTAGGCGCTTCTTTTGTAATCTCAATATCGTGAGCATGACTTTCGCGCATACCCGCGTTGGTGATTTTTACAAAACGTGCTTTCTTCAGCTGTTCAAGGTTGGCAGCACCACAATAGCCCATACCGGCGCGGAGTCCACCAACGTACTGGTACACGATCTCTTTTAATGTTCCTTTGTAAGCCACACGACCCTCAATGCCTTCAGGTACAAATTTTTTCACATCATCTTCTACATCCTGGAAGTAACGATCGCTGCTACCAGTTGCCATTGCACCAAGTGAACCCATACCACGGTATTGCTTAAACTTACGGCCTTCGTAGATGATGGTTTCGCCGGGGCTTTCTTCAGTTCCTGCAAAAACGCTACCCATCATCACACAGCTTGCGCCGGCAGCGAGTGCTTTAACCATATCACCTGTATAGCGAATACCACCATCAGCGATAATCGGTACATTCTTTTTGCGAAGTACGTTGTATGCTTCCATTACAGCAGTAAGTTGCGGAACACCTGCACCTGCCACAATACGTGTGGTACAAATAGAACCGGGTCCAATACCTACTTTCACGGCGTCGGCACCCGCTTCAGCTAATGCAAGCGCACCAGCAGCGGTACCAACGTTACCGGCAATAACATTGAGGTTTTTGAAATTTTTCTTAACGTCTTTCAGCGCATTTATTACACCCAGGCTGTGACCATGTGCACTATCAAGCGCTATCAGGTCAACACCTGTATTCTGAAGCGCTGCTACACGATCGAGTAAATCGCGCGTAATACCTACGCCTGCACCTACAAGGAGACGGCCATAGTTGTCTTTAACAGCATTGGGGAAACTATGCAGTTGTAAAATATCGCGGTAAGTAATAAGGCCGATCAGTTTGCCGCCTTTACTTACTACCGGCAATTTTTCAATTTTGTATTTCCGAAGGATTACTTCCGCTTTTTTCATATCCGTTCCTTCGGGAGCTGTAATGAGGTTTTCATGCGTCATTACCTCACTTACTTTGCGCTTCTTATTGGTTTCAAAACGAAGGTCACGATTGGTAAGGATACCAACCAGCTTGCCGCTATCGTCTACAATGGGAATACCACCAATTTTATTTTCACGCATCAGGCGCAGTGCATCGCCGATTAAAGCATTCTGTGTTAACGTTACCGGATCGAGGATCAACCCACTTTCACTACGTTTTACTTTGCGAACATGCTCTGCCTGTTGCTCGATACTCATGTTTTTATGCAGGATACCAATTCCTCCTTCACGCGCCAGTGCCATGGCCAGGGACGCTTCTGTAACAGTATCCATCGCGGCGGATAACAGGGGTACATTCAACGTAATGTCCTTTGTTAATTTCGATCGGATATCAACATCGCGAGGTAAAACCTGGCTGAAACCGGGCTGTAACAACACATCGTCAAACGTCAAACCTTCGCCAAAAAACTTGTCAGCGATATTCCAGTCTGATGATTTAGAAGGGGTTTGCTTGCGGGGGGCGGGAGTAATTCTTGTTGCCATGTGCAAAGATAAGGCACTGCCCCCGTTGCTCGGACAGATGGCCCAAAATTTTTTCCAAACCGGTCAGAAAGGCGAATGCTCTGTTTGGATTATAAAATCAGGGTAGTCGTTCCTTTTTGAAATACTTTTTGACCCGTATCCCGATGGGTATAAGATAAGAACCATACATATACCCCCGTGCTCTGCAACTGTCCATTTACCCGGCCATCCCATTTTTTCGTCCAGTCGCGCGACAAAAACACCAGCTGACCCCAGCGATTGTAAACGCGAAACTCAAGATTGTCAGCCTTCATCGCATTGTTGGGAAAAAGATAGTCATTCAGTCCATCACCGTTTGGAGTAAAAGCTGTAGGAACCGCGATATAACAATTGTCCAGTACAGTTACCCGCTTGCGGATACTATCACTACAACCCAGGGTGTTGTTGGTAGCTACCAGTTTGATATTGTAATAGGATTCGCGATTGTTGATCGGAAATTGTAACGGAGCCGGATCTTTTAAAATACTGCTGCCGGTTGGTTCAAATGTCCAGCGCCAACTGTCAATCAACCCGCGGCTGTTGTTTACAATCTCAAGTTTGTCTTCAGGACAAATAATAGCAGGAATTTCAAAATCTGCAATAATCTCGTTGTCCATGATGATGTTGACTGAAGCTTCATCTGTACAAACTCCATTGCTTACCTGGAGGCGCACCGTTGTAGTGCTGGTGGATGATAACACAGCAGTATGTTCACGCGTGGTAACGGGGGCTCCATTATTCAGCGTCCAGTTCCAATTGTTGACATTATGTGCGCCATCGTGTGAGAATAATACCGTGTTTAACCGGCAATCGAGTTGTGCTATATAAGTGAAATCGGCATTTACTGTGTCGGCTGCGGTGAACGATCGGGTATGGATAGGTAGATTGAGTCCGCATTCATCAACGATTGTGCTACCGTCTACACCCGCCTGCATCGTTACATTGTATGTACCTCCCACAGTAATCGGTTCGGTAAACCGCAATGTGATCACTTCTGTTTCGCCACCGGTGCATACTGTTTGAACAGATGCAACCGAAACTGCAGATGGACCCGTTACAATGAAATTGCTTCCATCCGCATTGATAGATGCGCAATTTATTTTTTTAGGAAAATAAATATCGACTGAAGTAGGAGCGCATCCTACCGTTCCAATACTATCTGCAAAAATGGGTTGTGCTACAACGAATGTAAAAGGAATGGGCGTACCCGGTGGAATGGAATTACCACAGGCATCAAGAAGTGTATTCCCATCAGTACCGGTGTTTACGAGCAGTTCGTAATCGCCAGCAGGAATGGGATTTGAAAGACGGATTGTAATTTCTGTAAAATCAAAACCATTGCTACAGCCGTTGGTAGAAACGCCAACAACAGTTGCATTGGCAGGTTGCAAAACAAAGTCTGAACCATCTGCTGCCAGTGAATTGCAACGAATGGGTTTGTTTAAAGTAACCAGCATTTCCAGTCCATCGCAATCAGGTTTGATGGATTTGGGTGCAGGTAAATTAGGATCTGTAATCACAGCGGTGCCACCACCAAATGATAAATCGTAACCGGCCTGTGTATTGGTCCAGTGGCTAACCAGTAGGATATAATCGTGCCCGGCAATCAGGTTGGGCATTTTTGCAAAAGTGGATAATCCCTGGTCAGGAGAAGAGGCGCATTGAATAAAATCTACGCCAGATGCGGATGCGCCAGTAGGGCCGTAGGTGGCTGACCAGTTTCCGGTGACTACTATGTTCCGGTTGGTATAAACCGCACTGGCCGGCAAACCGGTTATATCGTACAATTGCCAGTCGTAGTCGCTGGTAGGACTGTTGGGTGTAATGGTAAAGCCTAGCGTTCCGGAAACATAACAATGAAATTTATACCAGAAGGGATTCCTGTTTTCGTAGTTCGCGGTTCCATCATCACAACCGGGAACAAAAAGGCTGTTTGAAACACACAGGGGCACAGTGCTTTGTTTAAAAACAGTGGTGCCGCATACCGGGAAAGCTGTTTCGGGATTTTGGCCCAGCGTGGTACAGGCTTGTGAAAAGCCCTGGGTGGTAGTGGTAAGTCCAGCTATAATGGCCAACAAAACGGTTCGGATCCCTCGCATAGAAATACAATAGACTGAATGACAAATTTCAGGTGGGTTTCGTTGCCTGAACAGGGTTAAAATTCAGGCCAGGCGATAAATTTTACCCGGCAAAGATACAATTACATTTTTCAGTTCAAGGCTCAGAATTGCCGCGGCCACCGAGCTGGCGCTGATGCCGCTTTGCCAGTTTAACTCATCAATTCCCAGGGTTTCCTTTTCCTGAAGTAATGAAACCAGTTTCTGTTCATGCTCCGATAATTCCACAAAAAGTTCCTGTTGCAGTCGCCGCCTTGTGGGCGAATGTGGCCGCCAGTTCATAAATTCCAGCAAATCACTGGCATGTCGAATTAAAACTGCTTTATTCTGCCTGATTAATTCATTACAGCCTGCACTTTTAAGGTCGTTGATGCGCCCGGGGAAGGCAAATACATCACGGTTGTAGCCATTGGCCAGTTCGGCGGTAATAAGGCTGCCACCGCGGTCGCCAGTTTCTACCACAATCACCGCATCTACCATGCCGGCAACAATTCTGTTACGTGCGGGAAAATTGTGACGGTCGGGTTGCGTATGGCTGATAAATTCGGTGAGTAGTGCGCCCCCTGTCTCTAAAATTTCTGTTGCCAAAGATTTATGTTGGGGTGGATATAACTGGTTTAATCCGTGCGCCAGCACGCCCACCGTTTGCAGCGAATTGCGAACCGCCGCCCGATGCGCCAGCGCATCTACCCCAAATGCAAGACCACTTACCACGAGCACGTTCTCCGCAGCCAGGTCGTTTACAAACTGCTCTGTAAGTTGTTTGCCATAAGAAGTGTTTAACCTGGTACCAATAATTGCCACCGCGCGACTGTTGTTGAGAGCAGCATCCCCTTTTTTATAAAGAAGAATGGGTGCATCGGCGCAATTCAGCAGCCGCCTGGGATAATCAGGGTGGCGAATAAATAAGGGAGTGATCTTGTTTTGTTCTATGAATTTTAATTCTGCTTCAGCCAGTTGCATGTTTCGGAAACTACGAATCGCCTGTATACGCACTTCGCCCAGCCCTTCAATATGTCGAAGCCGGTCCGGTGAAGTCTGAAATACTTTTCTGGCTTCGCCAAAATAATCGATCAGCTGGCGCGCACATACGGGGCCAACCTGTGGAATTAATGTTAACGCAATTTGGTAAAGAAGGTCAGGGCTCATAAACACCGGTTAAGCATCTAATTTACCGGTGTGTGGGCGGTTTAAAGCTGTCAGGGTGCCAGTACTTTCACTTCAGTTCTCCTGTTTTTTGCACGGCCCGCTTCGGTGTTATTATCACTCACCGGCCGTGTTTCACCGTAACCTTTCGCTATTAACCTCGTAAGCGCAATGCCCTGACTGTTTAAAAAGTTCATCACAGCCTTTGCACGGTTGTTACTTAATACCATATTGTCGGCAGGTTTACCAACATTATCGGTATGCCCGCTAATTTCTATTTTAAGTGAAGGATTTTCTTTTAACAATTGTACCAGCTTTTCCAGTTCTGAAGTGGATGTTGGTTTTAATGCGTATTCATTGTTGTCGAAAAAGATATTATTTAACACGAAACTTGCATTCACTTCAATGGGTTGAAGCGGGATGTCTTTTTCATAAGTACTGTCGGCAGCATTGCTGCTTAGCATGAAGTTGTCGGAATAAAACAGGTAACCTTTTCGGTTTACGTTAAAGGCATAATCACGACCAATGGGAAGCGTTACCAGGTAGTTGCCGCGTTCATCAGTTTGAATTTGTGAAACGATCTTGTTGTTGGCGATATCAGTGAGTTCAACGGTGCTTGGTAGTCCCGCTCTTGTTTTACTATCAAATACTTTTCCTTTTACCCAAAGGGTAGGAGTGGGGCGAATGGCTTCACGCAATTCAAAGCTGTAGATATCCCAGCTTCCTTTGCTATCACTGCGATCGCTGGCATAATAGGCCGTTTTTCCATCGGCCGTAATAAACAACGTAGCTTCTTTGTTAATGGTATTGATCGGATATCCGAGGTTTTCCGGTTTACTCCAACTGCCACCGGGGCCTTTGCGTGAAAGGAATAAATCATCATCGCCATAACCCGGCCAGTGATTCGAAACAAAATAAAGTGTCTGGTTATCGGCATGAATAAAGGGGCTTTGTTCATCGCCGGGTGTATTGATTTCCGGTCCCAGGTTTTCCGGGGTTCCCCATTTTCCATTTGGTTGCAATCGGGAAACATAAATATCTGAGCCGCCGATTCCGCCGGGCCGGCGGCTGGCGAAGTATAGTTCTTTTTTATCGGGAGACAGACAGGGCTGCGATTCCCATTGGTCTGAATTAATACTCCCTCCAAGATTAATGGCTTCTGACCAGCCATTCTCTTCGAGAAATGAAATGTAAAGATCGCAGCTGCCAAATCCATCGCGACGGTTACAGGCGGTAAACACCAGCCATGTGCCATCCTGTGAAATGGTTTGTGCTCCTTCGTTCATCGGTGTGTTGATAGAACCTTTCATAGGTTGTGCAGGTTCCCATTCACCGCTTTCTGTTTTTCTACTGCTGAAAAAATCTTCGTTTCGTTTACCTAATGCTCTTGTAAATACGAGTTCTTTTCCATCAATGGTAAGTGCTGGAAAATATTCTGGTTCACTTGTATTGATGTTGCTGCCGGCATTCACCGGGTTGAATACGTAATTGTCGATTTTATTTTTTCCGGGCAAAATCCAGTGCAAACTCATAAGTGCGTTTCCTGAATTCTGCGGCTTTTAAAGAGGTTGAGTTCTGAGGAGGTTTTTTATCAAGCAATTCGTTGATGGCATCCAATGCTTTTTGAAATTCACCGAGTCCTGCGAGGTTAATGGAATAGGGTAATTTGTATTCGATGGTATACCCCTCGTCGAGCGCAAATGCTTTTTCATAATTCTCCACGCATTTCTGGTAGTGTTTCATTTGTCCATACACGCCAGCGAGCGAGAGATAGGCGTCCACGAATTTTTTATCTTTTTCAATCGCTTGTTGCAGCAGCCCTACGGCAAGCGGATACTGTCCATCCTGCGCGCGCTCAAGCCCCTGGTCATACAGTGCTTTTGCTTTTTTATCAACTTTTGATGGATCATATTCCTGCGCAAAGAGGGCAGCAGCCAGGAGGCAGAAAATCATTAAGAGGGGGAATGTTTTCATGGACATGAGCTAAAGTTACGAAGAAACGGCAAACGACAAACGGCAAATGTGACAATGTGAAAATGAGGAAATGTGCAAATGTGCAAATGAGTTCGAATAACTGCTAAGCTGAAAGGTTCTTGCGCATTCAATTGCTCTGATAAGATCTCTGCACTCTGCGTATTCTAAGATCAAGATTCTGCCTCTGCGTGAAAAAAAATAGGGAAAGCCTGCACCATTCATTTTGTAAAAGAAGTCACTCTGAGGAAATATGTAAATGTGAGAATGTGGAAATGAGGAAAAACATACTACCGTGTAGATTGCGGCACTTTGAGGTTGAACGAGTGCGACACGTAAGTACTCCCATGCTGATGCACATTTTCACATTTCCACATTTCCACATTTCCACATTTCCTCATTTCCACATTTCCTCATTTCCTCATTTCCCTCTCACGGCACATGAATGTACTTATGCAACTGCAAACTCAGCTCCCATTGCGGATGTGATTTGATGTATTCAACAATCAGCGGTGTAACCTGATCCGCTTTGCTCCATTCGGGTTGCAGGTAGAGTTTGCATTCCTTTGATGTCATTGCTGCATACTTCTCTGCCCATTCAAAATCGGACTTGTTGAAAACGACAACCTTTAATTCGTTCGCTTTTGGAAGAACTTCGGGGAGCGGGGCTTTAAATTTTTCGGGGACAGACAAATCCAATCCCAATCACCGCTCAGCGGGTGGGAGCCGGAGGTTTCTATATTGGTTTGAAGACCGGCGGATTTTAAAGCCGTTGTAAGATCGTCAAGCGGGTGCATTAAAGGCTCGCCGCCTGTAACTACCACGAGTTGTGCGGGGGTAGATTTAATCTGTGCTACGATTTCGGGAATTGTGAGCTGCGGATGTTTTTCACCGTCCCAGCTTTCTTTCACATCACACCATACACAGCCCACATCACAACCACCCAGGCGTACAAAATAGGCAGCACGTCCCTGATAAAATCCTTCCCCCTGCAGGGTATAGAAGTGTTCCATCATGGGATAAGAGCGAATGGGGGTGGGAGAGTGCATAGAGATTAGATTTTAGATAGTCGATGATCGATGGTTGATGATCGATGGTCGATGTTCGATGGTCGATGATTGTTTTGAATGTAATATGCCGCTCTTCGTTTAAGTAAGGGTAACCTGCCTTCAAAGATTCCATCGGTCATCGGAAATCGGTCATCGGTCATCGGACATCGGTCATCTATCATCGATTTCAATCGTTTTTATTCTTACACGACATAAACGTATTCTTCATCAATGCGGCAATTGTCATGGGTCCTACGCCGCCAGGAACCGGCGTGATCCAACTGGTGGATGGAGCGACGGTGTCGTATTCAACATCGCCTTTCAGTTTGAAGCCGCTTTTGCGGGTGCTGTCGGCTACACGTGTGATACCAACATCAATAATGACTGCGCCGGGTTTAACCATGTCGGGTTTTACGAATTCAGGTATTCCCAGCGCTGCTACAATGATGTCGCCCTGCAAACAGATTTCTTTCAGGTTTTGCGTATGCGAATGGCAGATTGTAACCGTGCAGTTGCCGGGGTTGGAGTTTCCGCTGAGCAAAATGCTCATCGGGCGACCTACGATATTGCTACGGCCAATCACAACAGCATGTTTGCCTTTTGTTTCAATTTTATAATGTTCCAGTAGCAACATGATGCCATAAGGTGTTGCAGGAATAAAAGTGGGGAGGCCTTCCACCATTTTACCCACGCTCATGGGATGAAAACCATCCACGTCTTTATCGGGGTTGATAGCATTGATCACTTTTTTGGAGCTAATGTGTTTGGGTAAAGGCAGTTGAACGAGGATGCCATCTACATCGGTATTCTCATTCAGGTCTTCAATTACTTCCAGTAATTTAAATTCGGAGATATCATCGGCCAGGCGAACGAGGGTGGATTTAAAACCGGTTTCTTCACAGGCTTTCACCTTGGCAGCCACATAAGTTTCGCTGGCGCCGTTATTACCTACCAGGATCGCTGCCAGGTGTGGTATTTTTTTTCCCTCGTTGGCTCTTTGCGCCACTTCTATGCGCAGGTCATCTTTAATGGACTGAGCTGCTTTTTTCCCGTCTAAAATTTGCATGCGCAAACCTACAACAAAGTTTCTTTCTGCCGGGGCTCCAAACGGTGAAAACACAAAAAATGCCGGGAAAAATCACGTTTTGTCCCGTTGTTTTTCACTTGGAAACGGCCCGCTGCATCCCCCATCTTTACACCATGATGTGCGGGATGAATAGTCGTGGGTTGTTGGGCTTGATGATGAGCTGTTTGATGCTATGGTCGGCTACGGCTGAAGCGCAGCGTGGCAGTGAAATGGACAACAACTTTATCTATCTACCTGATGCCTACGCGGGGGAGAGGGAGATTCTGATCAGCGGTGGCTGCCATGCAGCCGCGGTGGGAGGAGTCTCTGCTCCCCATTTTTTTCTTTCGGCCGCGCGGCCCTGCATGATCCGTGGCTGGAATCTTTTTCCGGCAGCTTTGCAACACCGGTCGCGAATGGCGGTGGCTCAGTTAACCTGCTTTCTGAAAGTTTTGAAGGATATCGCTTGCTGACTGGCGGATTGACGTATGCAAAAAAGTTGTCGTCGGTCTGGTCAATCGGAGTCGGATTCTCTTTCTCACAACTGAAATTTTCCGGAACAGAAAATTCCATCCTTGCGGGATACCGTCTCGCTATATTATATAAGCCTTCAGCTAAAATGGGTATTGCGGTTGAAATGGAACGGGCGCCTTACGGGCATTCTCCCTATCGGAAAATTCCAGTCTTCCCATCGGGATTTCGAACGGAGTGGTGGATGCGCATCAGCCCTTCAGTGCAAACATTTCTGCTTTTGCAGAAAACTATGTATTCACCGCCCTCCCTCGCTTTTTTATTAAAATACATACCCCATGAAAAAATAAGAGTCAGGTTTGGAATTGACGCAGCAGTTTCCACGTTGTGGTTGGGACTGGGAATTCAACTCGATAAAATCAGGGTTGAGCTAAATACTGGTTTTCATCCTTACCTCGGCGCAACTGCTGGCGCCGCCTTCGCAGCACAAACGCGCCCCCTGACCCATGATCATCGGCAAGCGGCAAGCGGCAAACGGCAAACGGCAAACCGCAAACGGCAACCGGCAAGCGGCAAACGTGAAATATGTGAGATCCATCATCCCCCATCCACCATCCAACATCCATCATCCACCACCATGATCCTTTTCCTCCTATATTTTTTCTTACTGTCGTTAACGACATTTTCCCAGGAACCCATTCTGGATGATCTTGTGCAACAGGAAGAAGTGAATGCTGAAGATGACGCGCTGCAATTACAGGCTGAGCTTTTTAGAAAACATCGCTTAAATATTAATACGGCTGATGTTTCCGATCTCGAGCAACTACCTTTTATCAGTGCTTACCATGTTCAACAACTCCTGCTTTATCGCGGGTTGATGGGGCCTCTTTTGCATATCTATGAACTACAGGCTGTTCCAGGTTGGTCGCCTGCCTTGATCAGATCCGTGATGCCTTATATCACAGTTGAAGAAAACTGGTTCGACAATGCCAAAAGGGAAAAATGGTTGAAGAAAGGCAAACACAGCGTCATGCTTCGGTATTCGAAAAGGATTGCGAATTCTGATTCTCGAGACAATCTGCCTTCTGATTTCAAAATGTTAGTTCGCTATCGCTACGCTTATCGCGATCGCCTGCAATATGGTGTTGTTGCCGACAAGGACGCAGGAGAGCCTTTTTTCGGACCGGTACAACGTGCGGGATTTGATTTTTATTCTTTCCATTTTTTTATACGTCCAAAAAAGTTTGTGCAACTAATAGCGCTGGGTGATTATACTGTCAACATGGGGCAGGGCCTGATACACTGGCAACGCATGGCTTTTGGAAAGGGTGCGGAAACGGCTGCTGCAAAAAGACAGGCAGCGGTTATCAGTCCCTACCAGTCGGCGGGCGAATATCTTTTTCACAGGGGAGCAGCGATTGGTTTGAAGATGGGGCGCTGGCAGTTGTATATGTTTCTATCATATCGAAAGTTGAGTGCAACAATAGACAGAGACGATAGTGGAGTGCCGTTGTCGTTTTCAACAATAAGAACCTCCGGCATTCATAAAACGGACGGGGAACAAAAGGGGAAAAATCAATTGGGGCAGCTGGCAACGGGTGCTGTAATCAGGTACGCGGTCGCGGGTTTTTCTGTTTCAGCGAATGTTATTTATCATCGGTTTTCTATTCCAATGCAAAAGCAAGACCGACCGGAGAATTATTTTGCGATTCGTGGGCGGCAATGGATCAATGGGAGTGTGGACTATGGCTATACCTGGCGGAACCTGCACCTGTTTGGAGAAATTGCTGCAGACAAAAGAGGCGCCATGGCAAGTTTGCAGGGATTGTTGTTGAGCCTCGCACCGCAGCTTGATTTGGCTCTCATCAGGCGGGACCTTGCTGTAGGCTATCAATCTGTAGCGGGGCAGGCTTTTACGGAGAGCACGACTCCCGGAAATGAAAAAGGAACTTTTCTATCGCTTGACTGGCGGCCGCTGCCAGGTGTAAATGTTCAGACATTTTTGGATCAATATTTTTTTCCGTGGATAAAATCGTCAACAGACCGCCCACATCGTGGCGGAGATTTTCAATTGCTGGTTCGACACAGGCTGAGTAAACGTTCTGATTACTACTTCCGCTGGCGGCAATCGTGGTCCCAAGCGGATGAATGGGACGGGTTAAACAACTCAGTTTCAGGGTTAACGCGCAGCTGGCGATTTCACCAGCAGGTTTGGATGAGCGGTAAACTGGAATGGCGCCAGCGGGCGGAGTTTAGGCAGTTGCTTACGCCCGGACAACCAGCAATTTATGGATGGCTTTATTTCACCGAATTAAATTTTGCTCCCCCCATGAAACCCTGGTCGGGGAGTTTAAGACTTCAGTATTTTGATACAGACGGGTATAGTGCCCGCGTGTATACATTTGAGCGCGACGTATTGTATTTCAGTGCTTTATCTGCATTTTATGGCCGCGGTTACCGTCTTTGTCTGGTGACGAAGTACGAGATCTCTAAGAAAATAACTGCCTGGTTGAAGGGTGGGATAACATTGAAAAGAGGAGCTACTGATGTAGACGTTCGGGGCAATCCCGACAGTATTGAGATTATTTCTGAAATCAGGTTGCAAATACTGGTAGATTTCTAATACTTCCTGTCAAATTTTTATAAGTGGCAATAACGTTTTGTTAAAAAAATCTTTAGATTGCCGCAGCTTTTTAATTATTAAGTCTGTCTCACAAAAGAGGCTATCCTGTGAAATGGACGGATTTCACAGACAATCAACACGTAAAAACTAAAATTGACGTTCACATGAGAAAACTCGCATCGCTGCTTGCAGTGCTGATGCTGTTTAACGCATTGGCATTTGCGCAACAAAGAACGGTGACCGGAACGGTCAGGGATGCAAAGGGGGAACCCATTCCTTTTGCAACCGTTTTAGAGACTGGAACCACGAACGCGGCAACTGCCGACGCGAATGGTTCCTTTTCTATTCGTATCAAAGAGGGCGCTTCCCTCACAATTACAGCTGTCGGTTTTGAAGACATTACGCTGAAACCTGGCGCTGGGGTTGCTGCAGTTACAATGCAGCAAAAAGGCGATGAATTAAAAGAAGTGGTGGTAACTACCGCCTTCGGTATCAAGAAAGCTGCACGGGTAACACCCTATAGTGCGCAGGTTATTGATGCTGAAAAAATGAAAATGATTCCACAAACGAATGTGAACAACGCGCTGGCTGGTAAAGTTGCCGGTGCACAGTTCCGCGGTCAGTCACCCATCAAGCTGAACACACAGGGTTCTTTCCGTCTTCGTGGTGGTCAGGGACTTGGTGATACCGACCCAATTTATGTAGTGGACGGTACAATCGTAGGCTCTTACGATATTAACCCGGATGATATCGCTGATGTAACGGTACTGAAAGGTGCAAACGCAACCGCTTTGTTTGGTGGTCGTGCCCGTAATGGTGCGATCGTAATCAACCTGAAAAAAACAGGTCAATCAGGCGCAGTTGGAATTGAGGTAAATCAGGGTGTAACTTTCGATAAGGTGTATATAATGCCGAAGTACCAGAATGCTTACGCAGGTGGTGCCTCACCTTATTTAACAAAGTTTGTTTGGAGACCAGGTATGCCAGAAGAGCAACAGGCGCTCGATGGAAAATATTTCCAAGATTATACGGATGATGCCTCATGGGGTCCCCGTATGGTAGGCCAGGATTATATTCCCTGGTATGCCTGGATTCCCGGTCATAGCCGTTCATACCAGACTGCTCAATTGTTGCCACAAAAAGACAACATGCGTGATTTTTGGGAAACTGGTGTAACCAGCACTACGAACGTAGCAATGACAAAATCCGGAACTGGTTATAATGCTCGTCTTTCTTACACTAACAACAGTGTAAAAGGCTTATTGCCCAACTCGCAGTTGACGCGCCATACGCTGTCGGGTGCACTTAGCCTGGACCTGAATGAGCATTTTACAACAGGTGCTAACTTCACTTTCACAAACCAACAGGTGAGAGGTACTTTCGATGATGGCTACGCTAACCAGTCTGCAGGTGGTTTGAACCAATGGTTCCACCGCAACCTGGACATGAATATGATGAAGGAATATCGCAACCTGCGTACGCCAATTGGTACATTGGCCAGCTGGAACTTCCGTGCCAACCCAGATGCCGGTAACAACAATATTTACCTCGGCAACTACTGGTATAACTTCTATTCCTGGTTCGATAACATCAACAACAGAAACAAACGTGACCGTGTTTTCGGTGATGCGTTCCTGACTTATAAGTTGAACAATAACTTCCGTGTAAAAGCAACGGTTCGTAAGAACCAGTTGAATACAAACTGGGAAGACATTAAGCCTTCTATTATCGAATCAAGTGGCGACCAAACAGGAGAGTTGGCGTCTTATAGTACGGGTGCTACTCGTATGAATGAGATGAACTACGAGTTATTGGCATCTTTCAACAAAAAGATAGTTGACAAACTGGACATCTCGGTTAACGCAGGTTCTAACTGGATGCACTACGACTATCGTACATTCCAGATGAATACTGTGAACGGTTTGAACGTTCCTGGTTTGTATGCTATCTCTAACTCGAAAGCTACACCTACACTGGGTAATACCCGCCAGGTGGAAAAGCAAAGAGCGATTTTTGCAAATGGTGAATTTGAGTGGGATCGTTTTGCCAGCATTTCATGGGCAATACGTTCTGACTACTATTCTACTTCACCCAAAGGTAACAACAACCTGGTCTCTCCTGCCTTTGGTGCAAGCTTCGTGTTTAGCGAGTTTACAAAAAGCAGCGCTCCATGGTTGAGCTTTGGTAAAGTATTTGGTAGCTGGGGTCGTAAACCAACGCCTCTCGGAATTTATGACAACAACTTCCTCTATGGCGTAAATGCCAACCAGTGGAATGGTAACTTCCTGATGACTACACCAAACACGCTGGTAGATCCAAGTGTAACCGGTGCATTGATTACAACATTTGAGGCTGGTGTTGACCTGAAATTCCTCAAAAATCGTCTGGGTCTGAACGTTGTGTACTATGACGAGTTGAATGATAAAGGTCCTGTAACTGTACCAATCGGTCCAGCATCAGGTTATACCAATAAAGTAGTAAACGCTGCTACTATCGAAAGAAAAGGTATTGAGGTAATCATTGATGCACGTCCTGTTAGCAAAAAAGACTTTAGCTGGGATATCACCAAAACGTTTGGTTACCTGATGTCTAACAAAGTGAAAGAGATCTACGAAGACCAGGCTGAAATCGCTCTTGCTGCGGGTTCTTTCGGTACGCGTTTTGCACGTGCCTTCCAGCAGAAAGGTAAAGACTGGGGGCAATTGATCGGAGGTGGTATTGCGCGTAACGCGGACGGAGCTCCGCTGTTGACAGTAGATGGTCTGTTTGTACGCGACCAGTTTAAAGAGTGGGGTTCTGTAGTACCCAAAGTAACCGGTGGTTTGGTTAACACTTTCTCTTACAAAAATGTAGTAGTTAACTTCTCTATCGATTATCAGTTTGGTGGTAAATTCTTCTCACTGTCAGAAGCCTGGGGTCACTTTTCAGGTCTGATGGAGGCTACTGCCGATGTTAACGACAACGGAATGAACGTACGCGACCATGTCGGTGATGGTGGTGGTGTACATGTAGTAGGAGTTGCAGCGGCGGACGGTCAAACTGTTGTCGATACTTATGTGGATGCTTATACATATTTTCAGCAATTCTATTACGGTCAGATCGCTGAACCATTTGTTCACGATCTTTCATTTGTGAAATTGCGTGAAATTAGTGTTGGATATCAGATTCCATTACAGAAGTTGAACCTTTCTAAAGTGTTTAAAGGCGCAACCTTCTCTGTAGTAGCTCGCAACCCCTGGTTAATTTATCGTGACTCCAAAAACTTTGATCCTTCAGAGATTTCTGGTGTTCAGGGTGAAGACGGTCAGTTCCCTGGAACTCGTTCACTCGGCATTAACCTTAAACTCAACTTCTAATCCCGCAAAGCAGAAATTATGAAAAAAAGAAATGTCATACTTACAGCCATGATGGCGGGTAGCTTGCTAACTACGCTTTCATCCTGTGATAAGTTTGAAGATTTTGGTTCAACTAACTCGAACCCAAACCAGACGACTGCTCCGAATACTGCCGCCTTGTTAACAAATACGCTCTCCGGAATGGGAGGCTATGCATGGGGTAACGCATATACTACAAACGGCGCTCTCTATGCACAATACATGTCGGAAACGCAATATACCGACGCTTCCCGTTATGCAACACCTACCATTAACTGGACGGGTACTTATACAGGGCCACTTCTGGATTTGCAGAATACGATCGACTTCAACTCAAACGCTGAAACAGCGGCCGTTGCTGCTGAAAACGGTTCCAATGCAAACCAGATCGCAACAGCTCGCATCCTGAAAGCTTATATCTACTGGGTGCTTACTGATTCGTATGGCGATATCCCGTACTTTGAAGCTTTAAAAGGTGACGGTGCACTTGCTTATGATAATCAAAGCGAGATTTATCCCGACCTGATTAAAGAATTGAAAGAAGCGGCGGATCAGTTTGACGGTGGTGCCGTGTACCGTGGTGATATCATTTACGGAGGAGACGTAACCAAATGGAAAAAGTTTGCAAACTCCGTTCGCCTGCTGATGGCAATGCGTCTTTCTAAAGTTAACGCCGGCATGGCACAGGCAGAAGTTGCTTCTGCATTGTCACACCCTGCAGGGGTTATCGAGTCAAATGCAGATAATTTCTCACTTGATTACCCCGGTGGTATCTATAACCATCCTATTTATCAGTATTACATGATCACTAAGCGTTTTGACTATGCGCTGAGTAAAACTGTAACTGATAACCAGGTTGCTTATAACGACAGACGCGCTGAGGCATTTGGTTCTACAACCGTTGGATTCCCTTATGGATTGGAAAGAGGGGACGCTGTTACCTTCGCAAACACAAATACGAATTGGGCATGGGTATTTGCTGAAGATCAACGGGATATGGATGATGAGATTGTTATCCTGAGCGCGTCTCAGGTATGGCTGACAATTGCAGAAGCTCGTCAGCGTACATGGGCAAGTGGTAGCGTAGCCGATGCTTATAACACAGGTATCCGCCTGAGCTGGGAACAGTGGGGTGTGTTTGATCAAACAGATTATAACAACTATATTGCTTCAGCGAATGTGAACCTGTCATCCAATGCGCTTATAAAAATTCATTTGCAACAGTGGTTGGCATTCTTTCCCAATGGTACACAGGGTTGGGCTAACTGGCGCCGTACAGGTGTTCCGGCTCTTACGCCGGCTCCCGGTACCGGCACTCCTGATCTTCCCATTCCCCGTCGGCTACCTTATGGACCTGATGAGTTTAACCTGAACAAAACAAATGCTGACGCCGGTGCGGATAAGTACACAGTAGGTGGCGTTAAAAACTCTCAGAACGCCCGCGTATGGTGGGATAATTAATTCACTTATTAATAAACACATTCTTTTATGAAGAAGATACTTTATAACTCCTGCATGATCCTCTCAGCCGCTGCGCTGCTAATGGCCTGCGAAAAAACGGAAGTAAAGGATGCTGGGGGAAAACACTTTTTAAACTAGAGGATGCGGGGGGGGACCCAGTTATCCTCGCTTTAAATACCGATCCAGCAATTGAAACGCTTCACATTGGGAGACTCATTCGCGATGCAGCTAACAACTCAGATTATAATTCACCTGCAACTATCACAATCACAAATTCGCAGGCATTGTTAGATGAATGGAACGCGGATCCATTAAATGACACAGAATACGAATTGTTACCTGCCGGATCATTTACAGTCACGTCTGCTACCGGTGCCACTGTAAACGGAAATTCGTGGACTTTCAATTTTGCTGCTAAGGAATTAGATAGAAATATCTCTGTTATTTTGGATAAGTCAATGCTTGATTTATCCAAGCAATACGCATTTGGTCTACAGATTTCTAATACTACAGTAGGTGAACCTTCGATCGGCCTGGGTAATAGCATTGTGAGTATTCTTATCAAAAACGACTATGATGGTGTTTACAACCTGACAGGTGACATGGTGGATGCTGCGGTTGCGGAAATTTCCGGCATGTTTGATGTTGATTACCACCTGGTTACTACTGGCGCTAATACGGTAATTGGTTGGGATCCAAATGTATATGAGGATAACTACATTCCTATTTGGAGCGGTACCGCTGCCAGTGGATATGGCGCGTATTGCCCAATTTTCACATTTGATCCAAACACTAACAAAATAACTTCCGTTGTCAACAGCTGGGGGCAGCCAGCCTCCAACGGCCGTTATGCTGCTATCGACCCAAGTGGTGTAAACGAATGGGATCCGGTTACCAGAGACATCCAGGTGAAATTCTTTATGTATCAACCATCATCTGTTCCACTTCCAAATCCGCGTGTAACATTTGACTGGGTGATGGAATATAAAGGCGCCCGTCCTTAATATTAGTTGCGTCAACCCAACATAAAAGAGAAAGCGATCCAACTGGATCGCTTTCTCTTTTTTATTTCTTCCTAATTTTATCGTTCAAATAAATTTTATGTCTGAACAACAGCCCCATCAAATTAACATAGAGATTTCAGAAGAGATGGCTGAAGGAACCTATGCAAACTTTTTTCTTCATTACGCACTCAAATTCTGAATTTGTATTCGATTTTGTAAACGTAATGCCAGCTACTCCTAAAAGCAAAGTAAAAGCCCGCCTCATTATTGCACCACAACATGCAAAAAGGCTGATGCGCATACTCACGGAGAATATTGCAAAATATGAATCTGTCAACGGAACGATTAAAGACCTCGAGGAAATTCAATTGCCGTTGAATTTTGGAGTACCGACAGCGCAAGCGTGAGAATCGGCAAAGGTCAAACGGCAAACCGTGAAAGGCAAAAGAGAAAATGAGGAAATGAGAAAATGAGGAAATGTGAAAATGAGGAAATGTGGAAATGTGAAAATGTGCAAATGTGTAGATGTGCATGCACTCCTTCTTGAATTGAAAGAAATCTGCGCGTTCATTAACGCTGATAAGACCTCCGAGCACACGCAGAATACGCAGAAGATCGATCAGCGTGTCAATACCGGAAGTAGTGATTAGACCTGAAAGAGAAGGCAGCTATAAAATCTATTTTCACATTTCCTCATTTTCTCATTTCCACATTTCTTTCACGTTTGCCGTTTGCCGATTGCCGTAAATGACTGGCTGCAATTCAAAAGTTATTTTGGCATTTTTTTATTTCAAAAGAAAAGTGCAGGCACTCCTTCTTTTTTTCACGCAGAGTTCGCCGAGGTTCCGCGGAGCGCGCGGAGGTCTGTTGAGAGTTGGAAAAGCGGGAAATTTCATGTGGGTTCAGGAATGTGTGGATGAACGAACATTTTCACATTTCCTCATTTTCTCATTTCCACATTTCTTTCACGTTTGCCGTTTGCCATAAATGACTGGCGGCAATTCAAAAGTTATTTTGGCATTTTTTTTATTACAAAAGAAAAGTGCAGGCACTCCTTCTTTTTTTCACGCAGAGTTCGCCGAGGTTCCGCGGAGCGCGCGGAGGTCTGTTGAGAGTTGGAAAAGCGGGAAATTTCATGTGGGTTCAGGAATGTGTGGATGAACGAACATTTTCACATTTCCTCATTTCCACATTTCTTTCACGTTTGCCGTTTGCCGATTGCCGTAAATGACTGGCTGCAATTCAAAAGTTATTTTGGCATTTTTTTATTTCAAAAGAAAAGTGCAGGCACTCCTTCTTTTTTTTTCACGCAGAGCGCGCCGAGGTTCCGCGGAGCGCGCCGAGGTCTGTTGAGAGTTGGAAAAGCGGGAAATTTCATGTGGGTTCAGGAATGTGTGGATGAACGAACATTTTCACATTTCCACATCTCCTCATTTCCACATCTACATATTTTCACATTGTCACATTATGCTATAGCTTATTTCCTCCCTTCATTCAAATTTTCCCATTATCTGCGAAGCTATAGTATCCTTCCTGGCTGATGATCAGGTGATCGAGAACTTTGATGTCGAAGAAGGCGGCTGCTTCCTGTATCTTCTGTGTCATGGTTTCATCGGCGGCGCTGGGCCGCAAATTGCCGGAAGGGTGATTGTGGCAAAGCACCAGGTTGGTGGCGTCCTGCTCCAACGCTTTGCGAACGATGATCTTTGTATCAACTATCGTAGCCGAAATACCTCCTTGGCTGACGATTTCAAAATGGTTGATTTTGTTTGCCCGGTTTAGAAATACAATGCCAAAAATTTCATGTCGATAGTCTTCCAGCATCGTCTGGAGAAAAGATGCCATTTCCTCACTACTATGGATAATGCTTCGTGGCGCGGGTTTGTCGGCATGGCGGCGACGGCCCAGTTCAAATGCGGCCAGAATCGCCATCGACCGCGCCTCGCCAATACCGCGTACCTGTTGCAGATCGCGCAGGGTGTGGCGACCCAGTTGCGTAAGGTTGTTGGCCGCAGCAGCCAGCACATTGCGGGCAAGGTCGATCGCCGTCTCAGATTTGGTGCCACTATGCAGCAAAATTGCCAGCAGCTCGGTGTTGCTGAGCGCCTGAGGCCCCATCATTCGTAATTTTTCGCGGGGTCTTTCATCTTTTGCCCACATCTTAATTGAGTATTTCTGCGCTTGCATGAATTCAATTTAACTTATATTTTTATGAATGAAACGTGAATTTCACCAGCTGCGGCGGTGAAAAACACCAAAATCCAATTTTTTTGAAAAGCCGATAAAATCTGTATCTATGAAATCCAGATCCTACACTTCAATGGGGGCGCTCCATCCTGTCCTCTTTTTCGCTGTTATGTACGTAGTTGTACTGTTCCTCTCCATTTTTATTTGCTCATCTATCTTCAACAGCCTGAATGGTACTGAAGCAAATATTGAAATGGAAAAGAAAGAAGAAATCGCTGCCCGCAAGTCTACTACCTTGCCAATGCATGTTTCGAGCGCCGTTGTGCTGAGATAAGATCAAAAGAGTCAGGTTCACCAATTGATGACATGCCGGTTATCCTATTTTGAGCCCGACTTAATAAAATCTTGCATTCCCTCGTTTTGGTTGCATTGATATTAATATCTTCGCCGCTCTGGGGAGGTCACCCCGAACTTCAGATATTTACCCATGCAATCAGCAAAGATTTTTGCCGGAACCAGTTCCGGACAACTCGCCGAAAGTATTTGTAATCAATATGGCACCCGACCCGGGAAAATTGCCATCCAGAGCTTTAGTGATGGCGAAATCTGCCCTGTCTTCCTGGAAAGTATTCGGGGAGACTTTGTTTTTTAGTCCAGAGTACATTCGCCCCCGGCGATAATATTATGGAACTGCTGCTCATGATTGATGCAGCCCGCCGCGCTTCTGCCTATAAAGTAATTGCCGTAATTCCTTATTATGGCTATGGCCGCCAGGACCGGAAAGATAAACCCCGTGTTGCGATCGGTAGTAAGTTGGTAGCCAACATGTTAGTGGCCGCAGGAGCCGACAGGATCATTACCATGGACCTGCACGCCCCCCAGATTCAGGGTTATTTTGACATCCCGGTTGACCATCTCGACAGCCACGCAGTTTTTATTCCTTATATAGAGAATCTACAGCTGGAAAACCTTACCTTTGCGGCCCCGGACGTAGGAGCTACCAACCGCATACGGGAAATTGCCAATTATTTCAATGCGGAAATGGTGATTTGTGATAAGCACCGGAAACGTGCAAATGAGATCGCAAGCATGGCTTTGATTGGTGATGTAGTGGATAAAGACATAGTGATCATCGATGATATTTGTGACACTGGAGGAACGCTGGCAAAAAGTGCAGCCCTGATGAAAGAGAAAGGCGCCAGAAGTGTGAGAGCTTTAATTACGCACCCGGTATTGAGTGGCAAAGCGTATGAAAACCTGGAAAACAGTGTGCTGGAAGAGGTTGTTGTTTGCGACACCATCCCGCTTCGTAAGCAGTCTGAGAAGATCAAAGTGATATCGGTAGCAGAATTATTCGCAGTGGCAATTCGCAATGCATTTGAAAATAAGAGTATCACGAGTCTCTTTGTTCACTCGCAACGCAGAACCAGCCTTTAAAGAAGTCAACTTTTAAAACAATATAAAAATGAACACAATTACAATCGAAGGACAACTGAGGACCGGATTCGGGAAAAGCTCCACCCGACAACTCCGCTCTCAGGGACTCGTGCCTGGTGTAATTTACGGAGGCGCCCAGGAGGTTAGCTTTGCCGCTCCTGCTGCAGCATTTAAAACTCTCGTTTACACACCTAACTTCCAAATTGCAGAAGTAGTGCTGGAAGGAAAGAAATATCGTACAATTCTGAAAGACCTGCAGTTTGACAAAGTGAATGATCACCTGATCCACGTTGACCTGTTGGAACTGGTAGATGACAAAAAAATTATCGCTGATATTCCTCTGAAACTTGTAGGTACATCTAAAGGTGTGAAGGAAGGTGGTCGTCTTGTTTCTAAAATGAAAACCCTGAAGATCAAAACTTATCCTAAATACCTGAAAGAAGCGATTGAAGTTCCGATCGACGATCTGGAACTGAACGGAAACATTCGCGTGGAAGATGTGAAGGCCGACAACTACGAAATCCTGAACTCTCCCCGTATTCCTATCGCATCTGTAGTGATGACTCGTCAACTGAAACAGGAAGAAGCAGCAGCTCCAAAAGGTGCAGCCGCTCCAAAAGCAGCCGCAGCTCCTGCAGCGAAAAAATAAAAAGTCGATTATCGGAAATCGATTATCGATCACCGAAAAAAAGCCTGTACTTCATGTGCAGGCTTTTTTCATAAGTTTACTTCATTTTTGCACTATGAAATTTTTGATCGTAGGTCTTGGTAACGTTGGCAATGAATACGCACACACCCGACATAATATCGGTTTCGATGTGGTGATGGCCTTTGTGCAAAAACATGGTGGCAGTTTGGAAACCGACCGGCTGGCATACCGCGCAGAAGTAAAATGGAAAGGGAAAACATTCGTGTGCATTTGCCCCACCACCTACATGAACCTGAGCGGCCGCGCGGTAAAATACTGGATGGATAAAGAGAAACTTGGTCCCGAACAGATCCTGGTGATCGTTGATGAACTGGCGCTGCCTCTCGATAAATTGAGACTTCGCCCCGGCGGCAGCGCAGCAGGCCACAACGGACTAAAAAGTATTACTGAATCGATCGGCACTCAGGAATTCCCGCGCCTGCGGTTTGGTATCGGTAATAATTACCCAAAAGGGATGCAGGCCGACTTCGTCCTCTCCAAATGGAGAAAGGAGGAAGAACCCCTCGTAGCCCTCAAGATCGAAAAATCAGTAGAAGTTATTGAACAGTTTGCCACCATCGGACTGACCATGGCTATGAATCAGGTAAATAATAAGCAGTTTTCTCTATGAGAAATGGCGCTGATTACTTATTTTAGCAGCCTGACCCCACTCAATTTTTGAAATCCAATTAACATATTGATTTTTAGGAATATATGGGATAAACAATCTGGACGAAAAGTATCCGATGTATTTTAACCACAACCATGCTGGATTATGAAGATTTTTTGCGTAGGTCGTAATTATGTCGCTCATGCTAAAGAACTGGGAAATGATATTCCAGATGAGCCTGTCATTTTCATGAAGCCTAAAAGTGCGATGCTACAGCCGCACACTCCGTTTTATTATCCTGAGTTTACCAACGAACTGCATTACGAATGTGAACTCGTAATACGTATTTCGAAAAACGGAAAATATATCCAGGAGAAATTTGCAAGCAAATATTACGATGCCATCACAGCAGGTATTGATTTTACCGCGCGTGATATTCAAAACGAAATGAAGGCAAAAGGCCTTCCCTGGGAAAAAGCAAAAGCCTGGGATAACTCTGCTGTAATTGGCAAATGGATTCCTCTTGCAGATATCAAGAATAAAAAAGACATCAACTTCGGTTTATATAAAAACAAAGAACTGGTTCAACAAGCCAATTCTTCATTGATGATCTACAATTTCGACAACATCGTGTCGTACATCTCTAACTTCTTCTCCGTTAATATTGGTGACGTCATCTTTACCGGTACGCCCGCTGGCGTAGGCGAAGCTGTTGTGGGCGATGAACTCGAAGGGTTTATCGAGAAAGAAAGCATGTTTAAACTCGAAGTGAAATAGACACATTTACCTTCTTTACCGGGTTGTTGAACGATTCATATGTTCGGCAACCCGTTTTTTAAAACTATCTTTCCTTACAATCGTTCGTCTTATATTTGCAACCATCCCCGGTGTAGCATATGACGGATATACAACAACTGAAAGAGGCTTTCTATAAAATGGCATTAGTGCAGGCGATGGCTGAAACTTATGAAGCCAATCGACCTGTTTGCAAATACGTTCACTCCACATCCCGTGGACATGAAGCCATTCAGTTGGCAACTGCTGCGCAACTCATGCCGCAGGATTATGTGAGTCCTTATTACCGTGACGAAAGCTTACTACTTGGCCTTGGCTTTTCTCCTTATGAGTTAATATTGCAACTGCTGGCAAAAGGTCCTGATATTTTTACCGGCGGACGTGAATATTATTCGCACCCCAATTATCGTGGCGATGATAAACCCACAATCATCCATCAAAGTAGTGCCACAGGCATGCAGGCGATTCCAACAACCGGTATCGCTCAGGGTGTCCGATATTGGGAACGGCAGGATGTTTCACGACTTGTAACTGGTCCTGATGGTGAATTGCCGATTGTAGTTTGTTCGCTTGGCGATGCCAGTATGACAGAGGGTGAAGTGAGTGAAGCGCTGCAATTTGCAACTTTGCATCAGTTGCCAATCATTTATCTGGTACAGGATAATCAGTGGGGCATCAGTGTTACATCCGCTGAAGCAAGGGCGATGAATGCATTTGAATTTGCGGCAGGCTTCAAGGGATTAAATCGCATACAGGTTGACGGAAGTGATTACGAAGCTTCCACAAAAGTGATGCAATATGTGTGCAAAGAAGTTCGCCAGACGCGTAAGCCCTGGCTGGTTCATGCACAGGTGCCGCTGCTTGGTCACCATACCAGTGGCGTGCGCAAAGAATTTTATAGAACAGACGAAGACTGGGCCAAACACCAGGCTCATGATCCTTTTCAAAAACTGAAAAGAAGGTTAGTTACGGAAACAGGGGAGGAAGAAACAGAAGAAATTATCTCTCGCGCAGCCGCTGCCGTAAAAAAGGATTTTGAAAAAGCTGTGTCCGCACCAGAGCCGGATCCTGCTGAAGTGAATTCTTTTGTGTTTGTTGAAAACAACATCAAAGAGGAAAAAGGTACGCGCGCGCCCGCAGGTGCACAGAAGATTGTGATGGTAGATGCAGCGCTGTTTGCCATTCGCGAATTAATGGATGCACACCCTGAAGTTGTTTTATACGGACAGGATGTTGGTGGCCGATTGGGTGGCGTTTTTCGTGAAGCGGCTACGCTCGCTGAACGCTTTGGTTCTGATCGTGTTTTTAATACTGCCATTCAGGAAGCTTACATTGTTGGTAGTACAGTTGGTTTGAATGCCGTCGGTATTAAACCCATCGTAGAGGTTCAGTTTGCAGATTATATTTACCCTGGAATAAATCAATTAGTCACAGAAATCAGTAAGAGCAGTTATCTTACCTGTGGCCGTTTTCCCATATCAATGATATTACGTGTACCGATTGGTGCATATGGTGGTGGTGGTCCTTATCATAGTGGGAGTGTTGAAAGTACTTTGCTTACGATTAAAGGAATCAAAGTCGTTTATCCTTCCAACGCAGCTGATATGAAAGGGCTGATGAAAGCTGCTTATTATGATGGCAATCCGGTGGTGATGCTTGAACATAAAGGTTTGTACTGGAGTAAGGTTCCGGGAACCGATGCCGCAAAAACGCCGGAGCCTTCTGCAGATTATATTATTCCTTTAGGCAAAGCAAATATTGTAGCAAAAGCTTCTTCGGAAAATATAAACGCAGGCGAGAGCCTCGTGATCATCACATACGGAATGGGCGTGCATTGGGCGCTTGCAGCGGCTGCAATGCTTTCTCAAAAGGTAGAAGTGGTAGATCTCCGAACGCTTTATCCGCTCGATGAAGAATTGATTTTTGAACGAGTGAAACTGCATGGAAAATGTTTAATACTTACAGAAGAACAACAAAATAATTCATTTGCCGAAGCGCTCGCCGGCAGAATCAGCAAAGCATGTTTCCAGTGGTTAGACCTTCCACCAGAAGTACTCGGTGCAGCAAACATACCTGCCATTCCCATGAACATCGGACTTGAAAATGCGGCATTGCCGAATGCGGAGAAGACAATTGCTGTGGCAAGTCGAATGCTTGAATCGTGAGATTCGGCAAACGTGAAGCGGCGAATGAAATGAGAAAATAAGGAAATGAGGAAATGAGGAAATGAGAAGATGTGAAAATGAGGAAATGTGAAAATGTGGAAATACCCGATTCAGTCCTTATCTCTAAAAACTTCCTGCTGCTTTCATAACTCTAAACCTATCTCGGCGCACTCTGCGGGTCCTCGGCGCACTCTGCGTGAAATTTTCTCGCATAAATGACTGACTGCATTTCAAAAGTTATTTGACATTTTTTTATTACAAAGAACAGTGCAAGCTCTCCTTCTTTTTTTTCACGCATAGTTCGTCGAGGACCCGCAGAGTGCGCCGAGGATCGATCAGCGTGTCAATACCGGAAGTAGTCATCAGACCTGAAAAAGAAAGCAGCTATAAATCTATTTTCACATTTCCTCATTTTCTCATTTCCACATTTCCTCTGCGCACTCTGCGGGTCCTCGGCGCACTCTGCGTGAAATTTTCTCGCATAAATGACTGGCTGCAATTCAAAAGTTATTTGGCTTTTTTTATTACAAAGAAAAGTGCAAGCTTTCCTTCTTTTTTCACGCCGAGTTCGCCGAGGACTCGCAGAGTGCGCCGAGGATCGATCAGCGTGTCAATACCGGAAGTAGTCATCAGACCTGAAAAAAGAAAGCAGCTATAAATCTATTTTCACATTTCCTCATTTTCTCATTTCCACATTTCCTCTGCGCACTCTGCGGGTCCTCGGCGCACTCTGCGTGAAATTTTCTCGCATAAATGACTGGTGGCAATTCAAAAGTTATTTGCATTTTTTTTATTACCAAAGAAAAGTGCAAGCTCTCCTTCTTTTTTTTCACGCCGAGTTCGCCGAGGTTCCGCGGAGCGCGCGGAGGTCTGTTTAGAGTTGGGGAAGCGGGAAATTTCATTAAAGTGCGGAAGGAGATTAGTTCAAAAGGTCATTGCCACATTTCCTCATTTTCTCATCTCCACATTTTCACATTTCCTCATTTTCTCATTTCCATATTTTCACATTGTCACATCACCACATTCGCCCTGCTTTAAAAGCATCTCAAAACTGCAAAGAAAATGCTGTTCCTTCTCCTTCCACACTTTGCACCTGGATATTTCCTTTGTGCAACATCATAATCTGTTTACACAAACTCAACCCAATGCCGCTGCCACTTTTTTTCGTACTGAAGAATGGAATAAAGATCTTTTCTAAAATTTCCGGAGGCATGCCTGCGCCATTGTCGCCAATGCGGATAACCGGACGACGGTTATTGGTATGAAACGCCGATAAAACAATGCGGGGTTCGGGTTTATCCTTCACCGCTTCCATCGCATTTACCATAAGATTGATCATCACCTGTTCAACGAGGTTGACGTCAATTTCCAGATGCATATCCATTTCGCGAAGGATCGTTTCAATCTCTATATTCTTAGCCTCAAGTGTGGGCTGCATTAACTGTAAAAGGTTTTCAAACAAATCACGCACATACACTTTTTCAATATTCAGTGTGGTAATCTTATTGAGGTTGCGATAAGTTTCGGCAAATTTCAACAAGCCCTCGCTCCGGCGTTTGATAGTTTCAATGCCCACTTCCAAATCATCTACAATTCCCGATTCATTATCTAATTCTGATGAAGCTTGCTGTAGCCTGTTCTTTAGTGTTTCTGCCAATGAAGAAATGGGCGCCACTGAATTCATAATCTCATGCGTTAATACACTCAACAGCTTTTGCCATGCTTTTGATTCGGTTTCGTCCAGCGCTTCATTTACGTTTTGAAACGCGATCAGTTTATATACATTTCCTTCGGTCTGAAATGCTGTTGCTGACAACAAGACTTTAAAACTTGTTTTATCTGCACGTGCTGAACTAATTAATGTACCACCGGGTTTCAGTGTAAGCACATCATTATACAATTCCTGGTCGCGACGTGCCAGTGAGTGTATCGTTTTTAAATAAGGTAAATGCAACATCCGCTTTAGCGATTCGTTCATCCACACCACCTCACCCGATTTGTCATCATAAGAAAGAATACCGGTGTCAATCAGTTCCAGGATTTTTTGGAGATACTGGTATTGTGTTTCTTTTTCTTTGCTGATTACCTTGAAAGTAGTATTGATCTCGTTGAACCCCTGGCGGAGGGTTTGGATTTCGGAAGAAGCGTGTTTTACGTCGAAATAACGGGAGAAATCACGATAATGGATTGCTTCCACAAACTGATCAAGCTCCGCCTGCGCTTTTCGCTGCTGGCGATACATGTCTACTACCTGGTAGACAACTACCGGTATTATTAATACGAGATATATATAATAAGAATGGACAAATAAAAGGGCAACGCCAATAAGTGTTGCTGTTAAAAGCAACACCCTTGCCAGTATTCTCCATTCGTAATTTTTAAATGTCATATTTATTAAGTCTCCGGTAAAGGGCCGTGCGTGTTAAACCTAATTCTTTTGCTGCTTTGGTAATATTACCGCTATGTTTTTCGATTACTTTCAGGATGGTGTTCTTTTCCACTTCGCTCAATGTGGTTTCACCAGATTCATTAACGGTGCCCGATCCGGATTCAATAGGAGAGAAGATCAGATCTTTTGCTTCCAGGCGATTGCTGTCAGCCATGATCACTGCCCTTTCTATGATGTATTGCAGTTCGCGTACATTACCGGGGAAGCTGTGGTTCATCAATTTTTCCGCTGCTTTTTCATCAAACTCCGGCTCGGGTTTCATGTATTTGTTGCTGTAAATTTTTCCAAAATGTTTTGCCAGCAACATGATATCATTTTCGCGACGACGAAGCGGCGGTACAATAATTTCAACGGTATTGATACGATAAATAAGATCCTTCCTGAAGCGGTTTTCATTGGCAAGTTCTGCAAGGGGCAGGTTGGTTGCGCAAATTAAACGGAGATCAACGGGAATTGATTCATTACTACCCAAACGGGTTATTGTCCTGTTTTGTAAAGCAGTCAAAAGTTTTGCCTGCAGGTGCAGGGGAATGTTTCCAATTTCATCCAAAAACAATGTGCCACCATTCGCCATTTCAAACCGGCCAGCGCGATCTTCGCGCGCGTCAGTGAAAGCGCCTTTTTTATGGCCAAACAACTCGCTTTCAAACAGTGTTTCTGTAAGCGCGCCTACATCCACTTTTACATAGGATTTGTCTTTGCGCATACTATGCTGGTGAATCGCTTTCGCGATCAGGTCCTTCCCCGTTCCATTTTCACCCAGTATCAGGATATTGGCATCGGTTGGAGCAATCTTTTCGATTTTGTGAAAGATGTCCAGCATGATTTCGGATTCACCCAGCAGCTCATTTCTCGTAACATTACCGGATGCAATGGAAGAAGTTCTTCCGCCTTTCGTTCCTTTCTGCTTCAGAATGTCTTTAATGGTGCTGATCAGTTTTTCATTGTGCCAGGGTTTTACCACAAAATCTGCGGCACCTTCTTTCAGCGATCGAATTGCCAGGTCAATATCACCATAAGCTGTAATCATGATGACCGACATGTCAGGTTTTGCACGACGTATTTCCTTTAACCAGAAAATACCTTCATTTCCTGTATTGATTGAACTGTTGAAGTTCATATCAAGCAGGATCAGATCAAACATTTCTTTGGATAGATGATGCCTGAGATTCTCCGGATTTTTTTCCGTTACAACTTCTTTTACTTCCGTCTTTAACAACAGGCGGACAGCAGTCAGTACATCTGGGTCATCATCAACAACAAGGATGGAGGCGTTCTTAAGATTCATCGTTTTACTCATGACTGTCTTATTTGACAGTTCACACAGGCTGCAATTATACCATAAATACAAAGTGATGGCAACTAATTTTTTAGCAATTTTTGAAGGGGCGTGTACTGTATCAAAACCGGACAGTGATTGTATCACCAGCGGACGAGCGGACGAAAAACGGGCGGTACAAGTGCCTGTTTTACAGTGTATTTAAGTTCTGGCATATTGTTGACTTTGTACGGCACGTGGTTGGCCCCCTATTTGGCAAACCCGGTAAATTTTCAATCTAAAGAACATACAAAGTGGATCGTGTAATTGCAAAAAAGAAATGGAACCGTAAAAGGATTATGACGCTGGTCGGAATTGTGGGTGTGATCGTCTTAATCCTGGGCAGTTATTGGCTTACTTCTGGAAAATCGCGGTTGAATGTTGATTCAGAGCGTATCAATGTATTCGAAGTGAAGAACGGCCCCTTTCAGGAATTCATTCCTGTAAATGGCGTGGTACTTCCCATCACAACGATTTATCTCGATGCCCTCGAAGGTGGCCGCGTTGAGGAAAAATATGTGGAAGACGGAGCTATTATGAAAAAAGGTGAACCCATTCTTCGCCTGTCAAATACAGATCTGGAACTGAGTCTTGTGAATCAGGAAACCAGTGTGTACAACCTGCTTACGCAAATGCAGATTTCGCAGAACGCAGCCCGCCAGAATACAATTTCCAAACTAAACCAGATGACGGATGTGGAGAGCACGCTTCGCGAGGCTGAACGTGTATATAAGCTCAATCAAAAACTTTACGAGAAAAAGGCGATTGGCTTACAGGAGCTGAAAAAGTCGGAGAACGAATATCGCTACCAGCTTGAAAAGAAAAGATTGTCGGAAGAAATCCTCAATCAGGATTCTATTTCAACCAAACAGGAGCTGAACCAGGCCAGCCAGTCTTATGCGCGAACACAGAACGCTTTGCAGGTAATGCGTAAAAAAGTGGGTGACCTGGTAGTGCGCGCACCTGTAGATGGACAATTGACTTCGCTGGATGCAGAAATTGGTCAGTCAAAAAATAAAGGTGAACGCCTCGGACAGCTCGATGTGCTCAGTGGTTTTAAAGTTCGTGTAGATGTGGATGAACATTATATCTCACGTATTTACTCCGGCTTACAGGGTACATTCACTTTCGCCGGTAAAGATTATAAACTGGAAATTAAAAAAGTGTACACGCAGGTGACCAACGGAAGATTCCAGGTAGACATGGAGTTTGAAGGAACAGTACCAACAGGTATTCGCCGTGGACAAACATTACAAATCCGTTTGGCACTGAGTGACGAAACGCAATCGCTCCTGCTGGCAAAAGGAGGTTTCTTCCAGCAAACCGGTGGCAACTGGGTATTCAAGCTGAGTGAAGATGGAACAAAAGCATACAAAGTGGATGTGAAGCTGGGTAAACAAAGTCCTGACTACTATGAAGTGTTAAGCGGCTTGAAAGCAGGTGATAAAGTAATCGTATCCAGTTATGAAAATTATGGGTCGATGCAGGAATTAATATTGAAATAACTGTTATAAACAATTTTGAAAATGAAACCATCTGTGATATTGTTGTTTGCCATCCTGTTGGCGATTGCAACACAGGCGCGTCACGTGTCGGTGGATGGAAAGGCGATGCGTGTGGGAACAAAATCGACATCGGTTGCAAAGAAGCCGGCAAAAGTGAGTGCTGGCCACGACCTTTCTCCTGTACATTTTTTAGTACTGGATATATAATAACGTTACTAAATACTATAAATAAACCAAGATGATAAAGATTAAAGACCTTGAGAAGATTTACCGTACCGAAGAAGTGGAAACGGTTGCTCTCAATAAATTATCGATGGAGATAAAGGAAGGCGAGTTTGTTGCCATCATGGGTCCTTCGGGTTGTGGAAAATCCACGCTCCTGAATATCCTCGGATTGCTGGATGATGCCGATGCAGGAAGCTTTGTTTTCAACAACATTGAAGTGGCACACTTTAATGAAAGGAAACGTGCTGACTTGCGCAAGCACAATATCGGTTTCGTATTCCAGAGCTTTAATCTGATTGACGAGCTGACGGTATTTGAAAACGTTGAGCTGCCTCTTATTTATACTGGCGTTAAAGCCGCAGATCGGAAGAAGAGAGTAGAAGAAGTGCTCGATAAAGTGCAGATCATGCATCGCCGTAACCACTATCCCCAACAGTTGTCGGGTGGTCAGCAACAACGTGTTGCGGTGGCGCGTGCAGTGGTGAATAATCCCAAGTTAATTCTCGCCGATGAACCTACCGGTAACCTTGATAGCAGCAATGGTAATGAAGTAATGCAAATGCTTACAGACCTGAATGAGCAGGGAACAACGATCGTAATGGTTACGCACAGTGAACATGACGCACGTTACAGCCACCGCATCATTCGTATGCTCGACGGACAAACCGTTCTCGAGAATATAATGGTCTAGGAAGCCAGCTCACCGTCTTAAAGTATAGCCATGATTCGTAATTACATAACTATAGCCTGGCGAAATTTGCTACGCTATAAGTTTATATCAACTATCAATCTGTTTGGTCTCACCATGGGGTTGACCTGTTGCCTGTTGATTGCTGCTTATATCCACAGGGAGTTGAGTTTTGATAAGTACCATAAAAATGCGGACAATATTTATCGTCTTACCCGCAATTTCTATACACAGGATGGAACCCTGGCGCTGAAATTAAGTTCAGTATCCCCTCCTTTTGGTCATTATATGCCTTCGGAATTTCCTGAATTCCAAAAAATGACGCGCTTACTGAATTTTCCTACGATACCATTAATGGTGGGGGAAAAGCGATTCAATGAGGCGGGACTTTTTATCGCGGATGAATTTCTCTTTGATGTGTTTGATGTAGAGGTAATAAAGGGAAATCCAAAATCAGCACTTGTAGATCCCTATTCAATTATGTTGTCGGAAGAAATGGCCAAAAAATATTTTGGTGCAGCAGATCCGATGGATAAATCGATTCGGTATAACAGTACATTCGATTTAAAAGTAACAGGCGTTTATAAGTCCTTTCCCTCCAACTCGCATATCAGGCCCGAAATGCTTTTGTCGTTTAGTACACTCCGCGACAACACAGTCTATGGTGAAGAAAGATTACGCAGAAACTGGGGCAATAATGCATTCCTGACTTATGTCCTGTTGCCACAGGGGCACGATGTGCAACAAACAATCAACCGGTTTCCATCTTTCATTGATAAACATCTTCAGATGGAGTATGCCGGCAATCAGCCATCGAAGATGACGACACTTGATTTGCAGCCACTAACTTCAATACATCTGCATTCTAACCTCGATGATGAAGGTGGACGAAACAGCGATATTAAACGTGTTTATATATTTAGCGCCATTGCCATTTTTATATTATTGATTGCATGTATTAACTACATGAATCTTTCAACTGCGCGATCTTCTTTAAGAGCAAGGGAAATCGGCATTCGAAAAGCCGTAGGTGCCGGGAAAAAAATCATTGGTATTGCAGTTTTTGAGTGAGTCGGTATTAGTTTGTTGGTTGTCATTACTGGTAGCAACTTTGTTGACTTACCTTTTATTGCCATTTGTAAGTCGTGTTACCGGAGCAGAGTTATCGATAAACTGGTTAATGCAACCGGCAATTATCATTGTCTACCTGTCGGCACCATTTATTTTAGGAATCATTGCGGGTATATATCCAGCTTTATTCCTCTCCTCATTTCAGCCGGCAAAAACGTTGAAAAGTTTGTTTACTCCAAAAAGAAAAAGCGTTTCCTTCCGGAAAGTATTGGTGGTATCGCAATTTGGAATCAGTATTATCCTGATCATCACTACACTGGTTGTAATACAACAATTGAATTTTTTACAAAAGAAATCACTCGGGTACGACCGCGAAAAGCTAATCAGCTTTAATATGAGTGTTGAAATGGCGAATTCATTTGAAGCTTTCCGCAGCCATATAAAGAATGAGTCGTACGTAGTAAATATGTCCGTTAGTTCGCGTATTCCCACTGGAAGATTGCTGGACAATAGCGGTGCTTCTGCACCAAGTGGCGATACTACAGTTCCTTTGTCAGCCGATATCAAATACCTGGTAACGGATTACGATTTCGCGGATACTTATGGTATTCAGATGAAGTCGGGGCGCTATTTCTCCCGTGATTTTGGTGCTGATACCGCCAGTTTTGTGTTGAATGAAGCTGCTGTAAAAGTTCTGGGATGGAATCATGAAAATGCTGTGGGACGCCCGCTAATCTACGGCGGGCAACGTGGCATGGTTATCGGCGTTATAAAAGATTTCCATTTTGAAAGTTTACACCAGCCAATCAGTGCGATGATTTTTCAATATGGAAATTCTTCTCAGGCCGCATTTGGCAAGGTGTCATTAAAACTCGCAGGTGGAGATATCGCCTCATCACTTGCATCGCTTGAACAAAAATGGAAACAACATTTTCCCGAAACGCCCTTCGATTACAGCTTCATCGACGAAAGGTATAAAGACCTGTATGAAGCGGAAACCCGTCAGGCATCCTTATTCAGCTATTTTTCTGCGATCGCTATTTTGATTGCATGTCTGGGCCTGTTCGGTCTGTCAGCCTTCATGATTTCGCAACGTAAGAAAGAGATCGGTGTTCGAAAAGTATTGGGTGCAAATGTGCGAAGTATTGTTGTGTTGTTGTCCATCGATTTCCTCAAACTTGTGGCAATTGCAGCGGCCCTTGCATTCCCCATTGCATGGTTTGCGATGAATAACTGGCTTGAAAATTTTGCCTATCGCGTGGGTATCGCCTGGTGGATTTTTATTGCAGCAGGTGTGGTTGCTTCATTTATTGCATTAATCACGATCAGTTTTCTAACCATACGTGCGGCCCTGTCAAATCCTGTAAAGAGCTTAAGAACCGAATAAATCCTGTTGTTTATGTTTCGCAACTACCTGAAAATTGCTTTTCGTCAGCTTTGGAGAAACAAAGCATTTTCTATTATCAATATTACCGGCCTTGCAGTGGGCCTGGCAGCCTGCCTGCTGCTTTTTGTGGTGGTGCGATATGAATTGAGTTATGACCAGTTCCTCCCCGGCAATGACCGGGTTTTTGGAATTGTAACCCAGAATAAAAATGCTGAATATACCAGCCATACTGCGGGCGTTCCAGAACCCGCACTGCATGACCTGCGAATGAAATTTCCGGATATCACCATTGGTTCACTTTATTCTTCAAACGGGAGCCAGGTTACAATATTAGGCGAAAATGCAAATGAATCTGTTGGTGATAAATACATTGAAAACTCAGGGATATTTTTTGCCGACCCTGAATGGTTTGAAGTATTTCCCTACGACTGGACGCTGGGCACTAAAGATGTTTTAAAAGAACCTGGAACGGTTGTGCTCACACAGGACATGGCCAACAAATATTTTGGTGACTGGAAAAGAGCTACAGGCCAGCATTTAAAACTCGACAATGTGATCCCGCTACGCGTAGCGGGAATTCTCCAAAACATTCCTGCCAATACAGAAATACCTATTGCAATGGTTGTTTCCATGGAAACTGCGCGTAGCAATAAAGAGATTTACAATTATATCGGCGATAAAGGAACCACGACCAGCAATTTCCGTTTGTATGCCCGTCTTTCCCGAAACAAAAACAGAAGCTGCATTCAGTTCCGAGCTGGAGGCTTTTTCAAAAGAATATTATCCGCCCCAGCGTAATACGCAACGAATTAACTACCTCCTTCCATTACGGGAGATGCATTTCGATACCCGAATTGATTCGCTCGGCGACCATATGGTTACGAAGTCAACTTTGTGGACACTGTCGTTGATAGGAATTTTCATACTTGTAATGGCCTGTATCAACTTTATCAATCTCTCCACATCGCAGGCAATAAACAGAAGTAAAGAAATTGGCGTACGCAAAGTGCTGGGTGGTAACCGAAAAAATCTTTTCTGGCAGATGATGGGTGAAACCGCATTGCTCGTGTTGCTGTCTATGTTGTTAGCATTTGCCCTGGCCTGGTTGTGTTTGCCCCTGGTGAAACATATCACTATGATTACAGAACCGCTACAATTAATTACTTCAGATACTTTATTGCTGGCTGCGGTTTTATTCTTTTCAGTAACCGTGTTGTCGGGATTTTATCCCGCATTAATTGTTTCAGGTTTTAAACCCATGCTGGCGCTGAAGAATAAAGTTACTTCTGCATCTGTAGGAGGAATTTCTTTGCGAAGGGGATTGGTGATATCGCAGTTTGCCATTTCACAGGTATTAATCATTGGCACGGTGGTGGCCGTTACGCAAATGAATGCTGTGCAAAACGCTGATCTGGGGTTCAACAAAGAAGCGGTGTTGGTGATCGCAAGTAATACTGATAGTACTGTATATGCAAAACAGGAAGCATTGAAACAGGAATGGCTCAAGATTCCGGATGTGGAAGCTGTAACATTTAGTAGCGATGTTCCGTCGAGCAATAATAACTGGTCAACCAATTTTGCATTTGATCATCGTGATGATGAGGATTTTCATGTTTTCCTGAAATATGGCGATGAAGATTATTTTAAAACCTTTGGCATCGATTTTCTCGCGGGCAGGGGCTTTAGTGCAGCCGATACCATGAAAGAAGTGGTGATCAATCAGACGCTGATGCAAAAGTTGGGACACCAGGATCCGCAGGACGTGATAGGTAAGGATATCCGCATCGGTCGCAATCCCTGGAAAACGATTGTAGGTGTGGTACGCGATTTTAAAACCAACACCCTTCGTGAGGATACGAAGCCAACACTTATTTCTACACGCCGCATATTTTATTTCAATGCTTCTGTAAAAATAAATAGTAAAAACCTGGCTTCGGTTCGTGAAAAGATTGTTGCAAAGTGGGATGAGTTCAACCCGCAACATGCTACAATTGTCAATTTCCTCGACGAAAGGATCAATGAATTTTACCAGCAGGAAAATCAGCTCTCACTTTTGTATAAAGCATTTGCGGTAATCGCCATTTTCGTTTCATGTCTTGGTTTATATGGACTGGTATCGTTTATGGCGGTACAGCGCAGACGTGAAGTAGGTATTCGCAAAGTGCTGGGCGCATCGGTGGCGCATATCCTTTACCTGTTTAGTAAAGAGTTTGCAATCCTCGTGCTTGTTGCATTCCTGATTGCGGCCCCACTTGCCTGGTTTATGATGACAAATTGGTTAAACAACTTCGTTTACCGTATCAACATGGGTGCAGGCATTTTTGCCATTGCGATGTTTGCTTCGGTAGTTGTAGCGTTGATTACTGTTGGATACAAATCGTTCAGGGCAGCAACGGTGAGTCCGGTAAAGAGTATTCGTGAGGCGTGAGATGTGAGAAACGATGTAACAATGTGGCATTGTGAAAATGTGGTAATTGGTAATTAACCCCGCGTTACCATTCGGTTTCCAATAGTGGAAAAAGAAAAGATTATAAAAGACAATTACTGAAATAATCTAATTAATCTAATCAATTAAAATTGGCTCGTATGCTATTTCCGAATTTTAAGTTGGCATGGCGAAACCTTCTAAAGAACAAGGTATTTTCTTTGATCAATATCGGCGGGTTTGCGCTTGGTTTGGCCGTATGCTGGCTCATTGCCGTGTTTATTAGCAATGAACGAAAGTACGATCAGTTTCACCAGCATAAAGATCGTTTAGTACGCCTTACGATGGAATATTCAATGAATGGCACGGTGTCGGACGCAGCAGTTACCGGAACCAAACCCGGGCCTTTTTTTCATCGTACGTTTCCGGAAATTGAATCGTACTGCCGTACTTATATGTATAATCGTGTGGTGAAGAATGGTAATGAAATGTTTGATGAAAAACGTTTCCTCTATGCCGATTCTGCGATCTTTCACATGTTCAGCTTCCCTTTGATTAATGGGGATAAAGACGCAGCAATTGCTGATTTAAACAGCATCGCAATCAGTGAAACAACTGCAAAAAAGTATTTTGCTTCCACCGACGTAATCGGTAAAACTTTACGGCTCGGTGAGAAGGATTTGGAAGTGAAGGCAGTGTTTGAAGACGTTCCGGATTATTCCCAGTTGAAATTTGATTTTGTTACGCGATTTGAAAATCTGGGTGGGTCTGTAGTTACGGAAAACTGGTGGTCGGCCAATTGGGTTACTTATTTCCTCGTGAAAGATGCAGGATCGATCGCCGGACTGCAATCAAAGATCGATCAATTAATGTTGCAGGATGATGTGCGTAAAGAAGCACGCGTTGAAGGCAGTTCGTATCTCAAATATTTTTTAGAGCCAATTACAGATGTTCATCTCTATTCTAAACTCGCCGGTTTTGAACCTAATGGTAATATCAAACATGTGTATGCATTTGCAATTGTTGCATTACTGGTGTTATTGATTGGCTGCGCCAACTATACCAATCTCGCAACTGCGCAGGCAATGGAGCGTGTTTCAGAAATTGGCGTTCGAAAAGCAATGGGAGCTTCGCGTCAGCATTTATTTTTTCAGTTTATAGGTGAAGCTTCAGTATTGGTAATGGTTTCCGGAATTGTTGCCATTGCTCTTGCCTGGTTTGCACTTCCATTTCTGAACAGTTTCACCGGGAAAAATTATGGCTCCGAAGATCTCTTTGAACCTTCACTTCTTTTCACATTTGTTGGGTTATTGTTTCTTGTAGCGACACTGTCCGGGTTGTATCCCGCATGGATTATTGCACGCAATAAGGGTAAACTTTCTTCTGGCCAACAATATACATTTATCAAAAGCAATGGATTTGTGCGCAATGGACTGGTTGTTTTTCAGTTTGCGATTTCGGTTTTCCTCATCGTTTATACGGGCGTATTTTATCGCCAAATGAACATGATGAAAGAGAAAGACCTGGGATACGACCGCGAGCATGTTATTGTTTTGCCGCTTGACGGCAAGATGCGCAAAGATATAACAGCGCTGCGTGAATCATTATTGGCAATGCCTGAAGTTGAAGCTGTGACAGCCGCTTACGAAACACCTGAAAATATTGAATGGGGCGATGGCATCAATGTTACGGACGAAAAACGGAAAACGTGGAATAACGTTAAATGCGATTCCGGTTGATCTCGATTTTGCCTCCACCATGAAAATAGAATTACTCGCTGGACGAGATTTCAACCCAGGTGATTTTTCGATCATGGATACCACTGCGAATTACGCCAATTTCAAACAGCCTTATATCATCAATGAAGCACTGGCAAAAAAAGATCGGCTGGGAGCCTGAAAACGCGATTGGAAAAACAATCGAAAAGAATTTCCCTGGTCCGGTAGTTGGAGTTGTAAAAGATTTTCACTTCCGTAGTCTTCATGAGCAGGTTGAACCATTGCTGATTTTCCTAAGTCGCGATATGGCCTATACTATGATGGTGAGGTTGCGTGGCTCTGATATAGCATCATCGGTGGCATCACTCGGCAATTGGTGGAAATCGCGCGTGCCCCACAGACCTTTTGAATACAAGTTTTTGGATGATAACTACAATTCACTTTACGAAGCAGAGCAACGAAATACCGGCATGTTGCAGGCCGCATCCTTCATCGCGATTTTCCTGGGGCTGATCGGATTGTTTGGAATGGCAGCTTATAACATCCGTCAGCGAAGGAAGGAAATCGGTATCCGCCGCGTACTCGGAGCAGGTATTGGTTCTATCATTTTTACAACATCACGAAAAATGATGTTGCTCGTTTTGATGGGTGGACTCATCGCAGCACCTGTTGCCTGGTATCTGGCAAACCAGTGGCTGCAGGAATTTGCATACCGGGTGCAGGTAAATCCGTTGATTGTTATTGCATCCGTTGCAGTGGTGTTATTACTTGCATTTGTAATCACCACCGTCCATGCGATTCAGTCGGCGTTGGGAAACCCAGTGAAGAACATTCGGGAAGTGTGAGAGGAGAGAGAGAATACGGAAATGTGTAAATGTGGAAATGAGGTAATTCCTTCTATGACCCACCGAAGGATTTTCTATTTTGCCGCTTGCCGTTTGCCGTTTGCGGTTTGCCGTTTGCCGCTTGCGGTTTTCCGTTTGCCGTTTGCCGATGCACACGGAACCGCACACTAACTGTCCGTTTTCGAACACTTGCCTAAAATCGTCCGTTTTATTTATTTGATATTCAGTGTCATATGCTTTGGCATACCCCTTGAAACCAGCCGAAGGTCGGGGCCATTTTCCTGACTGTTTGAACGAATATAACACCACGCTATGCTGGAGCTAAAGCACATATACAAATGGGTGAATTCGGGTAACAACCGGATTTTTCTGCTGAAAGACATCAACCTGAAAATTGGAGAGGGTGAATTTGTTTCCATCATGGGGCCGAGCGGTTCGGGGAAATCCACCCTGCTAAACATCATCGGTATGCTGGACGGATTTGATGAAGGTGAATATTATTTCATGGGCGAATCGGTTCATCAGTTGAAAGAGAAACATCGTACCAATCTTTATAAAAAACATATCGGATTTGTCTTTCAGGCTTATCACCTGATCGATGAACTGACAGTTTATGAAAACATTGAAACACCGTTGTTGTATCAGGATGTCAAAGGCAGCGAACGCAAAGCACTGGTAGCCGATATGCTCGATCGTTTCAATATCGTTGGCAAAAAGGATTTATTTCCCAGCCAGCTTTCAGGCGGACAACAGCAGTTGGTAGGCATCGCACGCGCACTGATTGCAAAACCAAAATTGCTGCTTGCCGATGAACCTACCGGTAATTTGAATTCAAAACAGGGTGAAGAAATTATGGAACTCTTTGCTGAATTGAATAAATCAGGTGTAACAATCATTCAGGTAACGCATTCGGAAAAGAACGCTGCTTATGGTAGTCGCGTGATTCATTTGCTGGATGGTATGATTGAAAAGAAATAGTTGTAAACATGAAGTTCAATTTTATTTATAGGACGAAAAGGATCGGGATGGCATCAGCCTTTATCCTGAATGTGATGTTTGTTGTTGCGCAAAACAACAATAGTACAGTTCTCAGTCTACAACAGGCCATTGAGAAAGGCATTGAAAACAACCTTGATGTTCGCCAGAGTGAAATCCTGATGAAAACAGGAAAAATCGACTGGAACCAGTCGCGATTGAATATGCTTCCTTCGGTGGATGGTAGTGCAAGCTCTGGTATCAACCAGGGACGCAGTATTGACCCGTTCACGAACTCGTTTGTAAACCAGCAGATCAATTTCTCAAGTTATGGATTGTCGGCCGGCGTGGTTTTGTTCAATGGTCTTTCGATGCAAAATGAAGCGAAGCAAAATGCGTATGCGTATGAAGCTGCAAAAATGGACTGGCAACAGGCAAAGGACAACCTGACGATCCAGGTGATACTTGCGTATCTTCAGGTGCTTACCAATGAAGATTTGTTGGTGCAGGCGCAAAACCAGGAAAAGCTTTCTAAAGAGCAGGTAGATCGACTTGTAGTGTTGAACAACGAAGGATCCATTCCTCCGTCGGATCTATCTGATTTGCGTGGTCAATATGCAAACGATCAACTTGCAATAATTTCAGCGAAAAACGCAGTCGCTACTGCAAAGTTGACGCTCTGTCAATTGCTCAATATTCCTTATGATGCGAATCTGGCGCTAGAACGTATTGATGTATCGCAATACGCTACACGTTACGAAGCCACACCTGATTCTATTTACAAAACCGCTTTACAGGAATTTGCACAAATCAAAGCAGCCGACCTGCGTACACGCAGCTGGCAGCACGCGTTGAAAGCCGAAAGGGGCAGGCTTTCCCCTACGCTCAGTTTGAACGGTGGTGCCACCACCAATTATTCCAGTGCGGCACGTTCCAGCATCCTCACCGGATCTTCGGATATTGCTTCGAGCGATTATGTTGTAATCAATGGAACGAATGTACCGGTTATAAAGACAGTCAACGATTACCAATCTGAGAAAATCGATTACGGAAAACAGCTTAACAACAACCTGTACTCACAGGTAAGCCTGAATTTGCGGGTGCCCATTTTTTCAAACTGGTCGCAGCGAAATCGTATTCGTCGCGTACAGCTGAGTTTGGAGAACAGCGAGATCCAGGAAGAAACCACACGTAACAGATTGCAGCAGGCTGTTGAACAATCGTATATTAACATGACAACTGCGCTCGAGCGTTATCATACTTTACTGGAACAAAACGGTGCTTTTAAAGAATCGTTCGATGCTGCGGAGATAAGATTCCAGGAAGGGGTAGGGACAACGATTGATTATCTGACTGCAAAAAATAACCTGGACCGCGCAAACCTCAATCTGATCGCTGCACGGTATGATTATATTCTGCGTACGAAGATTTTAGATTACTATCAGGGAAAGCAGCTTTGGTGAGACGTTAGATCGGCAAACGGCACACGTGAAAATCGTGATACGTGAAATTTCTCAACCAGCCTCGCGGGCGTCAAAACACAATAGGAGCTGCCGCTTGCGTGGAAAGCCGGGCCTTGGTAATGCTCCTGTCAGGGATCTCTGTAACCTCTGTGAGATCTGTGTGACCTCTGTGATATCCGTGTGAAAGTTTCTCTCTGCGGGAAAGTTTCGCACAGATTAAACTGATTTAAACACAGATTACCCAGAATTTGTCCGAAAGCCAATTCATCATTTCTTGTGTCCTCCATTGCCGTTTGCCGTTTGCCGTTTCTCACGCCCCTTCCTGTTCCACTAAATGTTCCAATTACAACACCTCACTCGACAATACCTGCATTCCACTCAGATATTCTATCCCGGAATAAAATATGTGTATTTATTTGCCTGTTATGTACGCAATTGCCGGATATATGCAGGTGTTGTTGGGAATTTTATTCCTTGCATTGATCTATTCTGCATGGCAATTGTTCCGCCCCCGTTATCGTTTCCGCAGGGAAAACATATTGCCCGAAACAACACGTTTGGCGCGTGGAAAATTGATAAGCGTTATTCCTTCCGCTATACTTTGGAATGAAAACCGTGTCTACCTGGTGAAATTAATTATACTCCCTCCAAATGAACAACCGTTTATTACGGAAGTGACCGCCACGGTTGAAGGTAAGAACCTGCGCCCCATTCACAATGGCATTGTTATTGCCATAGAGAATACCAATCAAAAAAAGCTGGTGAAAGTGTGGCTTCGGAAGAATGGAAAAAACCGTTCAATCGACAAACCCTACGATTCATTGGTTCAAAATGACGGTTCACTCAATCATGTTTTGTGAGGGCCCTGATCCCAGTGTATTTTTACACTGTAATCGAAACCAAAAACCATTAACCTTACCTTTTTTAAGAGCTTACAGTTTCAATTTTTAGTATTGAGAGATTCCGGACGAAAGAGCCTTCTGTGTGCACAGGAGGCTTTTTATTTGAGGGGATAAGTCAACAACCAGGTTTTATCGCGCTCCAGTTCGCGGTATCAGGTTGAGGAAATCCTGGAACTTCGCTTTATAATTTTTACTATTCAACTTATAATAAAAAGCCCCTTTCCGTGAAGCAGACATATCCTTGTCTGCTTGCCGCACCAGTAAACCTGTCGATAAAAGCTTTCGGCTGAAATTCCGCTTGTCGAATTTCGTTTCATATACACCTTCAAAAAGTGTTTGCAACTGCGGAAGTGTAAATTTCTTTGGCAACAATTCGAACAACAATGGATGAAGCGCTGCTTTGTATCTCAGCTTTTCTTTGGCCATCGCCACCATTTCATTATGATCAAAGATTAACCGTGGCGCAGCAGAAAGATCAAACCATTCCGCATGATATTCTTCGCTAAGTTGTTTTTCATACTGACTAATATCAATTAATGAAAAATAAGCAATGGATAACGTACGCTCAATGGGGTCACGAGCAGGATCTGAAAAAGTATGCAATTGTTCGAGATAAACGCCCTGCAATCCTGTGAGTGCGTGCAACACGCGCTTTGCAGCTTCATCCGCGCTTTCATGCGGCTGTACAAACCCACCCATCAAACTCCATTTCCCACGCTCGGCCTCCAAAGCCCGTTGAATCAGCAACAAGCGCATGGTATGCCCGTCGAAGCCAAATACGATGCAGTCCACTGCCGCCAGTAAGCGCGTTTGTTTCTGGTATTTTGTCATAATTAAAATCTTATCCCTTGCACAGTGCAGCCCGCACAGTTGGCCGTAGAATTAATATTAAGTGTTCAGTTGACAATTAAAAATAATTCGTTATTTTCAATTTCAATATAGTGCATCCATATGAAAAGATTTTTTTAGCTGCTGCAATCAGCATCGCTGGTTTAACGGCATCTGCCCGTCAGCAGGCAGTTGTTCAGGTTGATCTTTTTGCTAAAACGCATACGATCAGCCGCCACATCTACGGGCATTTTTCAGAACACCTCGGACGTTGCATTTACGATGGCTTTTGGGTGAGTGATACATCATCACTTCCAAAAAAGATCGTATTCGTCTCGACATAGTGGATGCGCTACGAAAAATTAAAATCCCCAACCTTCGCTGGCCGGGTGGTTGTTTTGCGGATGAATACCACTGGCGTGATGGTATTGGTGAGCGTCAGCAGCGCCCTCGTATGATCAATACCAACTGGGGAAATGTGATGGAGGATAATAGCTTTGGAACGCATGAGTTTCTCGAGCTTTGTGAACTCCTCGGTGCAGAGCCTTATATCTGCGCCAACGTTGGAAGTGGTACCGTGGAGGAAATGAGTAAATGGGTAGAATACTTAAACTTCGATGGCCTGAGTCCCATGACTGAATTGCGAAGCAGCAACGGTCATGCAGCGCCCTGGCGCGTGGAGTACTGGGGCGTAGGGAATGAGAACTGGGGTTGTGGTGGAAACATGACTGCAGATTTTTACGCGGATCAGTATAAACGATACGCCAGTTACGCAAAAGATTATCCGGGTGCCAGGCTCAAAAAAATCGCGGGCGGGCCTGCCGGCAATGATTATAACTGGACAGAAACATTGATGAAAAAAATCCCGCTCAATATGATGTGGGGATTGTCGTTGCACCATTATGTTGTTCCCAACAACTGGTCTGATAAAGGTTCTGCCACACAGTTTGGTTTGGAAGAATATGTACGTGCTATGAAGAAATGTTTGGAGATGGATGAACTGGTTACCAGGCATTCTATCATCATGGATCGATATGATCCGAAAAAGCAGGTAGCACTGGTAGTGGATGAGTGGGGCATTTGGACGAACCCGGAGCCAGGTACAAATCCTGCATTTTTGTACCAGCAAAACAGTATGCGTGATGCTTTGATTGCTGCTACTACATTAAACATTTTTAATAATCACAGTGATCGTATTCGCATGGCAAACCTTGCGCAAACGATCAATGTTTTGCAGGCGCTGATCCTTACTAAAGGCCATCAATTATTACTCACCCCCACTTATCACGTTTTTGATCTCTTCCAGGTACATCAGGATAATGAATGGTTGCCTGTTTCACTAACCGTTCCGGATGTAACTGCCGGTACGGAAAAAATTCCTGCGGTGAATGTGTCGGCTTCACGCGATTCAACCGGCCGTATTTTTATGACCTGGGTAAACCTGCATCCAACTGATAAAATTACGGTGCAGACAGGTTTGAGAGGAAAAAACTGGAAAACTTCTTCAGGCCGGTATATTCATTCTAAAAACTTCACCGATCACAATACCTTTGAATCACCCGAAAAGATTAAGCCTGCTGCTTTTTTCTGATTATAAAAAGAACGGGGATCAATTACAGGTGGTATTGCCGCCACTTTCGGTGGTGATGGTGGAGTTAAAAGAAGTGCCTTAGGTATACCTGATTTTTCCTTAAATAGCTAATCCGGTGTAGTCGGCAGCACTGCCGATTACATTAGGCAGATGGCTGAATTCCTCTGCAGTATGCATGGTAGTAAGTACAAAACAATCCATGCCAGCATTGAGGGCAGATTCAACCCCTTTGGGTGCATCTTCAAAAACCAGGCAATCAGTGGGTGCGATACCGAGTTGCTGCGCACATTTCAAAAATGTTTCTGGATCGGGCTTGCTGTGAGCAACATCATCGGCACTAACAATTGCTTCGAAGTAGTGGCGGATATCCAACCCATCGAGAACATAATCGATATTAAACAGGATAGCTGCAGACCCAATCGCCATTTTGATTTGCGCATCCTTCGCATTTTTCAGGAAAGCATCCAACCCGGGTAACAGGCGTAAATGTGGACGAAAGGCAGCCTGGTATTCGGATTCTTTTTCGTGAATCATTTTCTTTTTTTTCTTCTTCAGAAAAACGGCCGGCGAATACGCGATCCAGCAGTTCATCATTTCGGCCGTAACATTCCGCTTTTGTTTGTTCGTAACTCAGACCGGCACCCAGTTCATTAAGGATGCGATGCCATGCACGAATGTGGTATTCCATGTCGTTGATGAGAGTTCCATTCAGGTCGAAGAGGAAAGCCTTATATGTTTTTTTCATTGCAGCGCAAAAATAGACAGGATTTGTCGGATTAGGTAATCCCTTTAATCGTGCTATATTCGGTGAAACATTTTTTCATGAAGCGTTTTTTATCTATTGTTTTGTGCGTTTCTTTCCTGGTAAAATCAGAAGCGCAGAAAAACGACAAACCGGATTTGTTGGCACAGTCGAGCGAATTGCACCACCTGATGGTGAACTACGAAGCCGACAAAGGCAGTATCACGCGGTTTTATGCGGCAGGTCTGCAAAGCCGGGGAAGCCAGTATCATTCACCTGAGCGGCGTGAACGTCTGTTGCAGTTGATTGATTCATATTTGGGAAAATTGAAGACGCTTCCTTTCAACGATCTGAGCAAACCCGGTCAGGTTGATTATATTCTGTTCAAAAGAAACCTGGATGATGAACGTTATCGCCATCAGCAGGACGCGAAAAAGTATGATCGTATAAAAACTTATATCACATTTGCGACTGCCGAAAAAGAATGGACCTCGTTTCGGCGCCGCGGGCTTGCGGTAGACGGACAAACGGCAGCCCGCAAAATGGACAGCCTGCGCAAGCTGGTGCAACAGTCCATTACATCGTTAAAAGATAAACCTGATATGGACCTGGAGGATGCACGTTATGCGGCAGATGCTGTTCGCGACATCCAGTTTTCCCTACGCAGTTATTTCCAGTTTTATAATGAATACGATCCGCAGTTTAGTTGGTGGGTACCCGCCACGCATCGCGCCACCGACAGTGTTTTATCCGTTTATGTTAAAAGTTTAGAAGGAAAGGGTAAGGCCGATCAAAAACAAAAAGATGATGGCAGCGGTATCATCGGTTCGCCGATTGGCCGCGACGAACTGATCCGACAATTGCAATTTGAAATGATTCCTTATACGCCAGAAGAACTGGTGGAGATCGCCAATCGCGAATTTGCATGGTGTGATAAAGAATTGTTGAAGGCGAGTCGTGAAATGGGTTTTGGCGACAACTGGAAAGCGGCGCAGGAAAAAGTGAAGAACAGTTATGTGCAACCTGGTCAGCAACCAGCAGCGATGTTGGATTTGTATAACCAGTCAGTAGAATTTTTGAAGAAATACGACCTCGTAACCATCCCGCCGATTGCTGAAGAAACCTGGAGAGTCAATATGATGTCGGCCGAGCGGCAACTGATTGCGCCATTTTTCCTGGGTGGCGAGTCGTTGATTATTTCTTATCCTACAGCTGGAATGGGTTATGAAGATAAACTGATGAGCCTGCGTGGTAACAATCCTCATTTTTCACGCGCTGTTATTCATCATGAGTTGATTGCCGGTCACCATTTACAGGGCTTTATGCAAAACCGTTATAAGGCTTACCGGAATTTTGATACGCCATTTTGGGTTGAAGGCAACGCGCTCTACTGGGAGTTGATTTTATGGGATCTGGGATTTAACCGCTCACCAGAGGATAAGATGGGTATGCTTTTCTGGCGAATGCACCGCTGTGCCCGTATCATTTTCTCATTGAATTACCACCTTAACAAATGGACACCGCAACAATGTATCGACTTCCTGGTGGATCGCGTGGGGCATGAGCGCTCTACAGCGGAAGGTGAAGTGCGACGCTCGTTCACCGGAGGTTACGGGCCGCTTTATCAGATCGCGTATATGATTGGCGGATTGCAGTTCTACGCATTAAAAAAAGAACTGGTAGATACCAAAAAGATGACCTATAAAGAATACCACGACGCCATTCTGCGGGAAAATAATATTCCCATTGAAATGCTGCGGGCCACGCTGACGAACCAGCCGTTAAGCCGGGACTACAAGACGGGGTGGAGGTTTCGAGGGAGCGGAGATCGATGATCGATGGTCGATGTTCGATGGTCGATAAATTCTGGCTTGATAAAGGGCCGTCCCGGAGGGACGGGATATCAGTAGCAACGGGATATCTCTCACCTTTTGAGTCCCGAAGGGACGATAGGTGGATGGTGGATGGGGGAAGGGTGATGGAGGATGATCGATGATCGATGGTCGATGATCGACGCTTTATCAGTAGAAAAAAACTCCGTCCCGGAGGGACGGGATATCTGTAGCAACGAAGGGACGACAGGTGGGATCTGTGAAATATCTCCTGAATGATTTTTTAATAAAGCTCAAAATTCCTATTTTTGCCGCCCATTTGCCGGGGTAGCTCAGCTGGTTAGAGCATCGGATTCATAACCCGAAGGTCGGCAGTTCAAGTCTGCTCTCCGGTACAAAACTCTCAGAAATGAGAGTTTTTTTTTGCGGCAACTTATCTTTACCTCATGATCATCCGCCTGGCTACCGCCGCCGACGCCAAAGCGGTTCTGGACATTTACGCGCCATTTATTACTGACACCTCCCTCACATTTGAGCTGGAAGTGCCTGCTTTGGAAGATTTTGCCCGGCGTATCGAGCATTACAACGAATATGCCCCCTGGCTGGTGGCGGACGAACATGGCCGTGTTGCCGGATATGCTTACGCCTCCCGGCACCGGGAACGGGGAGGGTACCAGTGGTCGGTGGAGTGTTCGATTTATATGCACCCCGACTTCAATGGTAGCGGCACCGCGGCAAAACTGTATCAGGCACTTTTTAAAATTTTACAATGGCAGGGATTTCGGAACGTTTATGCTGTGATCAATTTACCCAACGACCGCAGTGTGCGATTTCATGAAAAACTGGGTTTTCAATACCAGTTTACTTTTGAAAATGTGGGGTATAAGCTGGGGAAATGGAAAAATGTGGGCTGGTGGCTGCTGAACCTGAATCCATACGATAATCCGCCGCAGATGCCACACCCATTTCCCGAAATTAGCAACAGCATAGAAGTGCAAAAAATACTTGCAGAACACAATTCGTAATTTCAAATGATGCGGTGGCAATGAGGAAATGTGGAATTCTACCATCCACCATCCTCCATCCATCATCCTCCATCCACCTGTCGTCCCTTCGGGACTCAAACTGAGAGCGGCTTCGGTTGCTACAGAAATCCCGTCCCTTCGGGACGGCTCTTTATCAAGCCCGAATGCATCGATCATCGTCCACCGAACATCGGACATCGGTCATCGGTCATCGGACATCGGTCATTGGACATCGATCATCGACCATCGGACATCGGACATCGATCATTCGGGACTCAAACTGAGAGGGGCTTCGGTTGCTACAGATATCCCGTCCCTTCGGGACGGTTCTTTATCAAGCCCGAATGCATCGATCATCGTCCACCGAACATCGGACATCGGTCATCGGACATCGGACATCGATCATCGACCATCGATCATCGTCCACCGAACATCGGACATCGGTCATCGGTCATCGGTCATCGGACATCGACCATCGGACATCGATCATCGACCATCGACCATCCACCATCGACCATCCACCATCGACCATCCACCATCCACCATCCACCATCGATCATCCCTTCCTCCCCGGATACACTTCCAACGCTTTCTCCAATACCGTCATCGCATTGTCAAGTGCTTCCAGGTTAAGAACATAAGCAAGGCGTATTTCATTTGTTCCGAGGCCTGGTGTTCCGTAAAATCCTGTTGCTGGCGCCAACATCACAGTCTGTCCGTCATATTCAAAACTTTCAAGGAGCCACTGGCAGAATTTGTCTGAATCGTCGATTGGTAATCGTGCAATTGCATAAAAGGCTCCACCGGGATTGGGGCAGAAAACGCCTGGAATTTTATTGAGACGGCTGATCATCAGGTCGCGGCGCGCCTGGTATTCAGCTTTGGGTTCATTGAAATAATCATCAGGAAGATCTACGGCTGCTTCACCCATAATTTGTGCGAGACCAGGAGGGCTGAGGCGTGCCTGTGCAAATTTCATCGCAGCATCGTATACCTGTTTGTTGCGTGTAACAAATGCGCCAATACGCGCACCACAGGCACTGTAGCGTTTGCTGATTGTGTCCATCAACACAACATGTTCATCAAGCCCCTGCAGGTGCATAGCGCTAATATAATTTCCATCATAACAAAATTCACGGTATGCTTCATCGCTGAACAGATAAAGGTTATGACGAATACAAATTTCTTTCAACGCTTCCATTTCCTCACGGCTGTATAAATAGCCAGTTGGGTTGTTGGGATTGCAAACAACAATGCCTTTCGTTTTTGGCGTAATTACTTTCTCAAACTCTTCAATAGGAGGGAGTGCGAAGCCGTTTTCTATATAGGAGGTAATAGGAACCACATTTACGCCAGCGGTGCAGGCAAAGCCATTGTAGTTTGCATAAAATGGTTCAGGTATAATCACTTCATCGCCGGGGTTGAGGCAGGTGAAAAAACCAAACAAGATCGCTTCTGATCCGCCTGTTGTAATAATAATCTGTTCGTGCGAAATATCAATCCCCACTTTTTTATAATATTCAACCAGTTTACGACGATATGATTCATTACCGGCGCTATGACTGTACTCCAACACCCGGATATCAGCATGTTTCACTGCGCCTACAATGGCAGGTGGTGTTTCAATATCGGGCTGGCCAATATTGAGGTGATATACACGCGTGCCGCGTTTTTTCGCAGCTTCTGCAAAAGGTACCAACTTACGGATCGGGGAGGCGGGCATCTGTATGCCGCGTTCTGAAATTGTTAACATGTTGCAAATGTAATTCATAAAAAAATGTTGTAACACATTTTAAGTATGGCGATGAATACCCGACAACCGTATCTTTCCGTTGTAAACAAAATGCAACGCCTTTGAGATTCTTTTTACACTTGAACCATCAAACCAAGATTTCCTGTAATGACGAAATATTTGTTCAACGACGGAACGAATCAGATCCAGGAAGTCCATTCAAGGGAAGATCTCGAAAGACTTGCAGCACAAGCCGATCCACAAAGGGCGAGTGTCTGGATTTTTCCCTCACATGAATGGATTAGCCTGTCGCGTTTCCGCGCGCTGTATCCCGCTGGCCACCAGGTAGTAACCCAGGTGGAGAGGCCGCAACAGGCGCAGGTTGAACCTGTGCAACCACCCGTTCAGAAAGGTTTTGGGCTCGGCTGGAAACTACTCGTTGCTGCTGCTATTATAGCCGGCGTTTTACTTATTTATAATTTCACGCAACATAAATGGGAACGTATCCCCGACCTGACGGTACATCCGGAGCGCCCCGAGAATAGCCCACCCCTGGATTTTGATTCCCTGGTGACGGCTATTGAACTCTCCCGGGGAACAAAACTCGACAAAGTAACCCGCACAAACCTGCGCATACGTAACAACTGGCCCGAGCATATCCTGATAAACCTGAAAACCGAACGCGAAAGTAGCAATTCAGGTATCCGTTATCAAACCATTCAGGCCACACTTGACAATGCAACCGGTTACCTCCTCGATGAAGTGGAAGCAGAAATGAGCATTTGGAGAAACGGTATGGTTGACCGAAAAGAAACGGTGAAGTTTGAGAAAGTGAACTATACCGAACCCGGCAAAAAAGAAATCGCAGGATCATTTGTCGGCGACAGCATCAGTGTGCGTATCCTACATGCAAAAGCCAAATCATTCAATTTTTGCTATTCACATGATAAACAAAGTAATTATGGAAACCTGAATGATCGATGGTTTTGCCGATGAGTCGGCAAACGGCAAACGTGAAATCGGCAAACGGCAAACGGCAAACGTGAAATTTCATCGGACATCGGTCATCGACCATCTAACATCTAACATCAAAATACATGGCTCTCTACTATCTCCCTCTTCTGATTCGCAGTGATCGCTATTTTATAGCGAAGCTCGATAATGATGCGTTGCCCGGAAACCGGGAAGAGACGGATTTCAATTTTGTAATTCCTGCGGATGAACGGGTAATGATATACCTATTATCACGCTCGAGGATCCTGCGCGTGTGGTGATGAACCAAATGGCGCCATCGGATAAACAGGATATTCCTTTGCAGGAATGCCGCTTTTCCATGCGCCGGCTTGGAAATGATGTAGAACTTCTGATCGAAAGAAATGGAAGCTTTAGTGTGGAAAGTTCATACGATGAAGAAATTGGTATGCGTCTCGATTATACCGAAGCTGCAAAGCGTGTGCAACTGAGTTATTATTACCAGCGCGTGGAAGCTCGCAGCATGCGCATTTTTGTAACACTGCAATACAGTGAAACAGAAACCTACTCCTGTTGCTTTGATGTTGCTATTACGCGATCTCGCGAATCACATCGCGTAGTAATTGATTTTGGTAGTGAAGCGAGCCAGGTTGGGTACAAACATTGTGGTCCGCAGGCTGCAGTAATGCAATATGATATTCTCGACAATATTATCAGCCGTATGTCGCTGCTGGATAATTCGCGCGCATGGCGCCGTGAAGATTTTTTGAATAATGAACCCGGAACAACTTTGTTGTTCAGGAGTTTTTATGCAGTAAAAAAACAGCTTTCTACTGCAGAGCGGAAATCATTTCCTTTCAATTTTAATGACAACTGGCGCGAAGATGAAATCCGCCTTTTTATTACGCGCCAGGAAGTAGCAGCAACCAACGCTGCGTTCCGCGAACAATATGAAATCATTCCCAATCTCAAACTGGGAATTGAAAAAAGCCTGCAACTGGTAATCGACAGTTCCACGGAAGATTATAGCATTCGCACACACAAAAAAGATCTGATCAGTGCCATCCTGCTACGCCTGCTACGACTGATGATTAGTACCAAACCTGATTTCAGGAAAGGCGGATTGATCGTAACATTACTCGTGCCGAATATTTATACTCAGCATGATGTGTTTGATCTTTTGAATGCATGTCGTACACATACAGCATCCATGTTGCAATCGCTCCAAATTTCTGAAGACGAGCTGCATGTTGAATTTGAAACAATCTCAGAAAGTGACGCAGCATTTATGGGCTTCCAGCAAACACATCCTGATGCTGTTCAACTATCCAATGGGGAAATGGCCCTTGTGATGGATTGTGGTAAGGGAACTACCGATATCAGCATGGTGATGGCAGATGATAATGAAAACTATTCCAGTTTTTTCAGAACGGGTTTTGCAGGTGCGGGTAACGTGATTTCGTACAGTCTTGTTGAAGATTACCTCACAACCGTTCTGCGCGCAATTCCGGGTAATAACCAGGTATCGGTACGGGAGTTTATCAATCGCCATATTCAACAGCAAAACCTGACTGTTGACGTGCTCAACTTCCTGCAATGGATAGAAGAAGTAAAGAAACGTTATACACAATGGCCGGTAATCGGGGTTACGCATTTTGCACAACTCGCAGAGGAATCGCAAAGTACAGAACGTACTGTGGCAACCCTTCACCGCGATCCTTCAACATTACTTCCATATACCGAAGCGATCTTCCGGGGGAGAAGTTTGCGTTGGGACGATGAAGTAACCGGGCTTGTGGATAAAGCGGTAGAATGCCTCGTGCAGGCAATGGTTTCAAGTATTGGCGATGTATTAACACGCGATGTTAAAAAACGGATCAAGCTCGTAATGCTGAGCGGTCGCGCGTTTTATTTTAACTCACTTCGTACACGCGTTGAAAAAGCATTGCGCCAGTTGCTCGGCGATCATGTACAGATACATTCTGTAACGACGGGACATGCTATCAATAATAAGAATGTAGCAATTCATGGTGCCTTTACAGGAGCATATAAGATTACCGATTTTACAGGCATCCCGGTTGATAAAAAAGAAGGCCTCTCCAGAAATAATGATGTGCTCAACAATAATATGTTCCTTTACAGGGGATTAAAATTCAACCGGGCAATGATATTCTTTTATAACACATCGGTGGTAAGAAGGAATAACCAGCAACTAAAGGCCTTCCGCAATAAAACCATCGATATTTATTTCACCCGTGACAATATTTATCTGCGTTTGCTCGAAAATCAGCAGGTGAAAGATGTACGTTCATTGTATAGTATAATGACAGGACTCGCAGAGGTTTCTTCACCTATCCTGGAACTAAAATCGATTTCTGTTTTCCCCGCATCTAACGGTGAACTCGCTTCGATTGCACAGGTGCATGAAGAGTTGCAGAGGCAACCTTCAGCCAACATTTTGACGGCGGAGAAAAAACGCAGTGGCATCCTTCAATTCTTCCAATTCTAAACAGATCTGATATCATGAAAAAATTATTGATCGTAACCATTTTAATCCTGACTTCGCAATTATGGATGACAGCCCAACAATCGCCGCCCGATAGTTTGCGGACTTTGCGGATTGTGGATACACTTACGCAAAAGGAAATGAGCAGCCGTGTTCCGATTCTGTTGCAATCGGAGCTGGACTCGCTACTGGCCATTAAGATGTCTGCCATCCAGCCGCAACTGGAGCCCGTGGAGGATGAGGAAGCTGGCATGCCTGATATCTGGCCCTGGTTGTCGGCGGCAACATTGCTGGCAATTTTGGCCTTGATTTATTTATTGTGGAACCAGCAGAAAAGATCTACACGTAGTCTTGAAAGGTTATACAAGCAAATTCAACATCTGGAAGCACAGGTATCCGGTGCTTCCTCCAGCGCAGCACCTGTTAAAGATGCTGCAGGAAAGAAAAAAGCCTCGCCAGTTTCACAAAAAGACCTGGCGGCTTTTGCGTGATGAAATCGAAAAACTGGAGAGGGAAAAGCTGGGATTTGAAATGATGCTTTCAGAATACCGGCATGTAAAGCAGGATTATGAAAGCCTGAAACAACAGATGATGGACGTGTACAAAGTGCGTCATTATCCCGGTTTCTCAAAAGAGCAAAGTGAAACTGATATTTTAAAAGCACTGGTTACCACAGAACGTTCTGTTGCGCAATACGCATATGATCATTTCCTGAAACCGGTGATACAGTTAACGGATGCGAACAAAAATCATCCTGCAAAAATCAGTGATGAAGACAGGCAAAAAATTGCAGATTGCCTGGTGTCGATGGGTTTATTGTACAGTGAATATCTATACCTGCGTATTAGCGAACTTTCAGTAGGAGGGAAAATGGTAGAACGCATTGGTAACCTGAAAAAAAGAAATGGCATCGATCCGCAAACGCTAAAAGAACTGAATACAGAACATGGAAGCCGCGCGCTTGCATTAAGAATGACTTTAGACAAAATGGGAATCAGCCACCTGAGTTATCCCGTATTTGAAGAAACGAACCTTAACCTCAGCTAAAGCCTATGTGGCGTTTCCTGACAAGCCTTACTTTCCTGTATGCATTTACAGGAGTACTATTGCTATTATTTGCCATCTGGCAATACCGCGATTTCCGGAAGGGACGATTCTCCCCAACGCGCTTCCAGTGGATTTTTATTGCCGTTGCACTGGCATGTACAGGATTTCTCCTCTCGCATTTTTATGCGCCACTTTCATTGAAAACATTCAGCAATCTTGATCACCAGTTTCTGAAGCATGACGGTTATTTAGTTCGACAAAAACTGACGCTGGGCCAGGCCGATACTGTTAATTATCGGCAGGCAGCTTATAGTGAATTTGAAATATCAAAAAGCGGAGATAAAATAAAGCTAAAGTCATCCTATTCCGAAGAGCCTGGATATTATTCAAATGGAAAAACATATACTCTTCTGTCGCCTCACTATGCTGCAGTTGGTAATTCCATTTCGGTTCATTTTCAAAAACAAACGGTAACAATTCGGTTACCTGAAGATGGTTTGATTGAATTACAGATAGGAGAGAAGATTTTACAACAAAAACAAATCGTTAAAAAGGCGATACAGCTCTGGACTGTTTTCAGGGATCACCCAGAGCTTATTTCACAACAACATCAGTTTCTTGAAGAACTCACTGCTGCCCTGCAAAATATTTACCTCCTTCGAAATGATGTGAATCGCGAAACCTATGGTGAACTTGTGTTTTATGTCTCCGGCCGTTTGTTGTCACAACAAAAGGAAGTGACATACAATGGAACCGTAATCCAGCGCGGCTCTCTTGCATTTGAAAAGGAGTTGGATTATGGCGGCGTATTCGCCTGGGGTATTGCTTTTCTCGACAACAATAAAAACCAGGTTCGTTTTGAGAAAAAGGGTGCCGACAGCTTGCTGGTCTTGCCCCGGTATCCGGTTTCTTATCCTTTAGGTGAAGAAAACCGAAATGATTGGACCCGTCATCGCGTTGTGAAATTTATGGTAGGGCATCATGAACAAATGGCTCAGATTCCCTCCGCTCTCGAAGAAGGGTTCATGTTCGCCGCACCCGGATCTGCGTCGGCTACTGCATTCGCACCTGTTATCCTTCAATATAAAAAAGCAGCTGGCAATGAGCCCATTGAACTACAGGTTTCACCACTACGAAAAGGGACAGGTTCTGTCAATATCAAGGGGGATTCGTTTTCCCTGCCTGCCGGCAATGGGGGCTTTGACTGGATTTTCTCTGTACACAATAGTTTCAACTGGCAATTCAATGGATTCAGTTTGTCACCGTTTATGTGGCAGTTGATTATTTTCGGAAGCCTTTTGTTTTTTGTGTTAATGGTACTGCTGAATAATCGCCTGACGTCATCATCTATCAAAAGTTTTGTCACAAATGTCCTCGCAATAGTAACGCTTGTACTATTGACTACCCGATTCTTTTTATATTGGCGTTACAAAAGTTTTCCGCCGTTTGAAGGGATGGATCTGCCCTCGGTTCAACAATTAAACAGCGTTGCCAACTTTGGAATCATTATTCTGGCAACTGTGCTGCTGGCTTTTTTATTTGGAGTTTCCTGGTTACGTCCTTTGTTTCATAAAATTTCCGGAGGTAAAATAAAACTGTCGAACGACGGCAACCCAGAAAATGCAAGTGAAAAGTGGAAAAGATGGTTGAGCAAATTGCCTGTAGTTGATAAAATGAAACCGGTGCGACTGTTCCTGGCTGGCTGGTTTTTGCTGCTTGTTTTAATGGGCGGGTTGGCAGCACTCGGTGGATTTAATTCAAGTACCTGTCGCCATATCGCGATCGCACTGGTTGTATGTTATTTTCTTTTCCTTTATCTGTCGTATCGGTATTCACCACTGTCTACAGAACAATCGAAAGCATGGTGGCGACTGAGCACCAGCCGCCGTTTTGAAATGCTGGTTAACAATCCGGTAAAGATTTTGCTTTCTATCAGCTTGCTTGCAACATTCCTTTTTATTGATATCGGCTTTGCGATCGTTTTCCTGAATTTCCTTCTGTTTCACGAAGCATTTTTGTGTATCAACTACGGCGTTGCAGGATTAAGTACAGGTAGTCGCGCGAATGCGAGTTGGATGGCAGGACTGGGTGCTTTTTATCTGCTACTCTTTGTCCTCAATTTATTATTTGCGCCCTTTGTTTTTCAATTTTTACTCAACCTGCCACAAATCTGGTACCTCGGAGGCTATATCGGTTTTGGCGTCCTGATCGCTTATGTCATTGTTCGATTGATGTTTGCTTATCCGAAGAAAACGCGGCGTCTTGCATTTTTGGGTGTACTTGTTGCATTAACTGCTTTGTCATGGTTGTTTTTCCCGAAACAAAGAATCCTTGATAAAGCAAGCATGACGCGTTATCGGATCGATGTACTGACACGCCCTGCAGAGGAAGCAATTGCGCACGCGTATGCTGATGGAAAAAATCATATACCTGTAATTCGCGCCGCACAAAACCAGTGGTTCATCAATACTTTTATCGACAAGGATAACAATCCGCATGTATCGGAGTCGGGATTTAATTTGTTGCCACATGCGCCCCAAAACAAAGGCGCACGCTACAATGCGCAGGCTACTGACCTGGTTTCAAGTCGCTTCCTGGTAGCCGAACACGGACAAACGGCAGTGTTGCTTTATGTATGCCTGTTGTTGTTGCCAGCAATACTGTTGACTTCGTTTTATAAACTCTATCCCGATTTCACCAGCCGGATCAATGGATATTATGCACCTGTCTCCACCGGTTTCGCCATTTTGAATTACCTGGTGATTACAGCCCTGATGGTCGTGTTGGCGGCTACCGGCCGTTATATCTTCTTTGGTCAGGATCTTCCATTTGGTAGTATTCTGAGTAAGCAGTCTGTACTCTTTCCGTTGATATTAATTGGGGTGGTGGTTACTTTGTTTAAATCCGTTCCGGCTGAACGTTTTTCGCATGCGCGCAAGTGGTTGCCCGGTGCGGCCGTATTCATTTTATTGTTTCTCCTGTTATTTTTTGCACGTCCTGCATATAACCGGCAAAAGGAATTTGGCATTGAAGGGCTGGCTTCTGGTATGGAAATGTATGTACAACAATACCTGCAGCCGTTGCTCGAACATGTAGATACTGCTGTAGCTACAAGACGTTTGTCCATTCCGGAAAAAGACCGTGTTTTCAGTGATTCGCTGCGTAAATGGCTTCCTGAAAATGCCGATATCGCTTCCAATCCATTTTTCACCAAAGAAGCAACACTTTATGCGAATACAGGGTTCGCGCGCCATCGTGACGAACGCAAACTCCTGTATCTTGATTTGCGTGGTAACAGTCCGGTGCTGGCCGTCAATGAACAATATTTCCGCGTGGATCCGCCACCGCATTTGCAAAGTTTATGGAGCGGTGATGTTGTAGGCGACACGTCTGTTGTGAATATAACTGTGTTTGATGCAAGTATGAATACAGTGATTGCGCAGCGTTTAATTCCGGGTTATTCGGGTTCAGGTAGCCAGGTGGCAGACGATATTGAATTAAAATGGTTGGATAAAGGGGATCGTTTTGAGGTTTCTTTTTCAAACAAAAAATTATCAGCAATTAACTGGAGAAATCAAATTGGATATGGTACGGTTTCTCCTGGCCAGTCGATGCACCTGTTTAACAATGAAGTCTGGGAATGCAGCGCTGATGATAAAACCTGGTTGATATCGTTGCAGCCAGACAGCTACATGCGTAATTATTATGTAAACGGCAGTCGCTATTATCACTATCCGCTTGCGCAGCATTTTCTGTGGGCACGCAATTTCGCGGAAGCAGTTTCTGTCGATTTCTCCAATCGGGGTGAATGGAACCGTGATGCGGTTATCTCGCCGGATTATGAATGGATGGACAGTTTGACGGCAATGATTAGTGATATGTTGAAAAATACGGCAGACTATCCCGTTGGTGCTGGGTATGGAATTACCGTGGCTGACTCGCGGGGGCAAATCCTTGCGATGGCCGATCAAATCAAAGGACTTAAAAGGGTTGATCCAAATGATAAAGCTGCTTTTCAAAAATTATTGCTGGATGAAGAAGGTATAATGCGTTCATCTGACTGGCGAAAACATCTCGGCAACATCAATACCCTGCGAATGAATCCTGGTCCCGGCTCTACGTTGAAGCCAATCGTATTTGCTGCCATCGCTTCGCAAATGGCGGTGGATTGGACAGCATTTGCAAGTACCGGATTCTCTGAGAAGCAGACATTGTTTGGAGGCATGAAAGTTCCTGAATACGATTTTGAATTGAATAATGGAACCGTTCGCTCTGTGGCAGATTATTTACGTTTGAGCGATAACTACTATCATGCGAATCTTCTGTTGCTCGGTTCATACCGTAAACAACCGCTGGATAAACTGCTTTCTGAAAAATTCAATTACAAACCGGTTGTGTCAGGTTTGCATTGGCCAAATGTCCAATACAAAGGCAGGAGCTGGTTTATGAGTGGATTCTCAAACTGGCCTGGTTTCGAAAAAGGGAAAGCTGATTTTGGATCTGATAGCAGTTTCACAAGTGTTGGTCTTACTTCAAATTTTTCAATAGGTATCCATCCAAAACAACCGGCCAGTTTATTCAGCGATGAAGAGGATGTGATTGGTAAAGCTGCACGGCAATCAGGGTTTGTTTTACCTGAATGGTCTTTGTGGGATCAGAAGGGAATGCAGATTGACCATCGGATTCCTTATGATTTGTTTCTTCATACTTTCCGCGGACATGTGAAAGGCAGCAGCCAGGTAATGATATCGCCTTTGGGAATGACGCATGCGTTTGGAAGACTGGTGAGCCAGAACAGGAATTATCAACTTAGTTTCAATCCGCGTACTGCACAGTCGGAATTTGCACCGTTCTATGTAGATCCATCAATTCCTTACAACCAATATCTTGAACTGATGCGTACGCAGGTATTTAAGGGAATGAAAGATGTGATGGAGAGAGGAACCGGTGCTGCGTTGGGGCGTGGTTTGAAGCAGGGGGCACCGTATTATTATTTTGGTAAAACAGGAACTACCGGTGACGATACACAAAAGACGAAATCGAAATTGTTTGCACTGGTAATTTCTACAAAAGACCTCTCAGATCCCGGGCATGTTTTTCCGCGACAACCCATTTTTGATCGTATATTTTACTTCACAAAATGGCCCTGCCAGGCAAAATGAAGAGTTCCAGGCGCGGGTGGTTAAATACCTTGAGTCGAGTCCTTCATTTAAAAGATATATGCAGCATTAAGAAACGAATATTCTTATCGTATAGACAAAAAAAAGCAGTTGTCACAATCATCAACAAATGCAGCGTCCGTAACTGCCTTTGATAGTTGAGCAACTGCTATCTGTATAGGTTACCGTGTCCAATACCCGTACAGTTCAATGCCAGCAAGATTTAAGAATAAATGATGCGGCATTTATATATAACCGTCCTGTTATGCTATTTCATGTATTCACGCACACATCCCATCGAACTTCTAATAAGTATATGAAAAAACGGTGCCGGAATTTGCGGAAAAATGTGAAAGTTTATACACCGTTTTTTCTATTTGAACTGAATATCAAAATATTAAAGGGTCCTGGTTGTGGATAAGTACAAGTGCTGTTCGCAAAAAATACCACCAATGTAGTATGCGATAAAATTTTATGATGGGGTGATATCTTCCCTGTAACGTGGCGTGAATTCCTGTGATATTAGGTGTGTGGAAAGAAATGACCACCTGGATGGAACGATTTATAGAAAACTGCATTTACCTGTAAAAACAAAAGTGCCGCATTGCGGCACTTTTATAATGAAAAGAATTTCTATATGTTAACGTTGATTGCGTGCGCCCTGTGGGTTTTTAGCAGCACCTGTGTTTGCGCTTTGTTCACTTACAACTTCACCTGTGATCAATAATACCTTTTGGATATCAACACCGGCAAATTTTACAAATATTTCTTTGTTGATTGGACCGAGAGCAGCTGCGTTATAAACGATTTTCAGTTTAGCAGTTTCACCGGGAGCGACAGGCGCTTCAGGACGCTCAGGAACGGTGCAACCGCAGCTTGAATGTGCATTCTCAACTACGATGGGTTTATCCGAAACATTCTTAAACTCGAAATAATAGGTCACAGGGACGCCTTGTTTGATTTTACCAAAGTTGTGATTTACTTCAGTGAACTTAGCGATATCGTCAGGTTTAGTTTGTGCGTTTTGAGCGAAGATTGCGGAACTCAGGAACAATGCGGCACTAATTGCGAAAAGTTTTTTCATGATAGTTATGTTTAAAGTGTTTGTTTTTTCAAAAATTGTACAGAAGCGTTTGCAGGTGCAGCGCCTTCGGGCACTTTCCACACATTGCCTTTTATAATCAGCGTTTTTGACTGTTGACCGTTGTTGTACATGATTGTAACGGGCTTTTCAAAATGGCCTTCTGTAGCGGCGTTAAATCCCACTTTGATGGTGGTGGAGGCTCCCGGGGCGATTGCATCGCGGCTCCATTCTGGGGTGGTGCATCCACAGGCGGCGCGTACGTCATCCAGCTTCATGGGCGTGGCTCCGTTGTTGATGATCTCAAAATGGGTGAAAACAGGCTTACCCTGCGGGATTTGACCGAAATCGTGTTCGGTCTTGTTGGTTTTCAATGGATCTGCGGTCGTAGCACCCTGGGCTGAAACTCCCAATGCCAGTGCCAACAACAAACAGAATGAAAGGATCTTTTTCATAATTGCGTATTGGTTATCAAAAGTAATGCAAAAGAAGGCGAAATGCAAGGAAAGGTTGCATGAGAAGCAATGTGAAAATCGTGAAACGGCAAACGGCAAAGGGCAAGCGGCAAACGGCAAGCGGCAAGCGGCAAGCGGCAAACGGCAAACGTGAAATTGCATCGAACGTCGGACATCGGACATCGGACATCGGACATCGATCATCGATCCTCGATCATCGCTCTCTCCAAACACCTGTTAGTCAACGACTCGGGGGAATATGATTTATTTTCTTGATTGTCAATCTGCTGCAAAGAAAGCAGATGTGGGAAAACGGCTGCGTTTTATGCAGTATTCTCCCTTATTTTTGCGGCATGGAACAACTAACTCCACTTACGATGCCTTCAGAGGCTAAACTTTCTTTCGATAAGTTCCGGGAAGAAGTTCTGAACGACTACCGGATAGCGTGTGTTAGTCGCGAAGCCAGTTTGCTGGCGCGCAAGGAAGTGTTGACAGGTAAAGCCAAGTTTGGCATTTTCGGTGATGGAAAAGAAGTTGCTCAAATCGCCATGGCTAAATTTTTCAGGCCCGGTGATTTCCGCAGTGGGTACTACCGCGATCAGACTTTTCATTTTGCCATTGGTCATGCTACAGTTGATCAGTTTTTTGCTCAACTCTATGCGGATCCCGATTTAAAAAATGATCCCAATAATGCAGGGCGGCAGATGGTGTCGCATTTCTGCAGCCCATTAACTGACGAGAAAGGGGAGTGGCTCGATCTCGCCAATCGCCTTAATATCGCCAGCGACATGGCGCCAACGGCATCGCAAATGCCGCGTTCGCTGGGTCTGGCGCTGGCTTCACGTTTGTTCAGAAGTGTGGATGACCTGCGTGCAATGAGAAATCTTTCTGACAATGGAAATGAAGTTTGCTTCTGCACAATTGGTGATGCATCTACTTCCGAAGGTCATTTCTGGGAAACAATCAACGCTGCAGGCGTATTACAGGTACCACTTGCGGTATTTGTATGGGATGATGGATATGGAATTTCTGTGCCTAAAAAATACCAGACTACCAAGGGATCTATTTCGGAAGCCCTCTCCGGCATGCGAAAAGAAGAAGATACCAATGGTATTGCAATTTATAAAGTGAAAGGCTGGGATTATGCGGGCATGTGCGAAACCTTTGATGAAGGTATTCGTCTCGCACGTGAAACACATACGCCAGTTCTATTCCACGTAGAAGAAGTTACACAGCCACAGGGGCATTCCACTTCGGGTAGTCACGAGCGTTATAAAACGCAGGAGCGACTTTCCTGGGAACGTGAATGGGATGGTTTGAAAAAAATGCGTGAGTGGATTCTTGAAAATTCATTGGCAAGCGAAGATGAAGTAGAAGAAGTAGAACACAGTGCGAAGAAAAAAGTTAAAGAATGTCGCGACCTGGCATGGCAAAATTATCTCGCCCCCATTAAACAACAGGTTGAGAAAACCTGCCAGCTAATTGATGGAATTGCAAATTCGATGCCTGAGCACGCACCTGTATTAAACAGGATCACACAACAACTTTCCACCAACCGCGAACCACTCCGCCGCGATGTAATGAAAGCGTTGAATGATGTGATTGATATCGCCGGCGACAATGACGCGGGCTTCTGGCTGAAGGATTATTATAAAGACTTACAGGAACTAAACAAAGAACTTTACAGTTCTCATCTTTACAATGAAGGTGAAAAGAGCGCACTTCTTGTTGGTGAAAACAAACCAGCATATGCACCTGAACAGGTTTTTGTAAATGGATATGAAGTGCTGAATAAATATTTCGATCAGCTTTTTACCAACAATAATAAAGTGGTGGCCTTTGGCGAAGATCTCGGTCAGATTGGTGACGTGAACCAGGGGTTCAGTGGATTACAGGAGAAACACGGTGAAGACAGGATCTTTGATACAGGTATTCGCGAGCTCACCATTATGGGGCAGGGCGTAGGACTTGCATTGAGAGGCCTGCGACCCATTGCCGAAATTCAATATCTCGATTACCTTTTATATGGTCTGCAACCCCTGAGCGATGATGTTGCGACTCTGCATTATCGTACTAAAGGACAGCAAAGCTGCCCGATCATTGTACGTTCCCGCGGCCACCGACTCGAAGGGATATGGCATAGTGGTTCACCCATGGGAATGATAATTAACTCGCTGCGCGGAATGTATGTGTGTGTACCACGCAACATGGTGCAGGCAGTAGGTATGTACAATACACTTTTAAAGAGTAATGATCCGGCGCTGGTAATTGAATGTTTGAATGGTTATCGTTTGAAAGAACAATTACCGACCAACCTGCTCGATATTACTGTACCCCTTGGTATGCCCGAAGTATTGCGTGAAGGTTCAGATGTTACAATCGTATCCTACGGATCAACATTGCGCATCATCCAGGAAGCAGCGCACGTATTGTCGCGTTTTGGTATTGAATGCGAAATCATCGACGTACAAACATTACTGCCTTTCGATCGTGAACATCGCATTCTGGAATCATTGAAAAAGACAAACCGCATTGTGTTTGTTGATGAAGATGTTCCCGGCGGTGCGGCGGCATATATGTTTAATAAAGTGATGGAAGAACAGGGCGGTTATCGTTATCTCGATGTTGCTCCACGTACTATTACTGGCAAAGCGCATCGCCCCGCATACGGCAGCGATGGCGATTATTTCAGCAAACCAAATGTGGAAGAAATTGAGCGCGTGATAAAGGAGATGATGGGAGAGTGAGAACGAGGATCGTGGATCGATGATCGATGGTCGAGGATCGTTGATCGATGGTCGATGAAATTTCAGGTTTGCCGTCTGCCGATCTCACGTCTCAAGAAAGAAATCTCGATCTCAGCTCCGGTGTTGGGATCATACAGCTTTCTTTTTCCCAAACCATTTGTATCGATTCTTTCCCACCCATTTATAAAATGGATCCCGAATGAATTTCGGTATGATGATGAGTGCATACAGAAGTCTTGCCGGAAAGCGCAGATATTTGGTAATGCGGATAGCGGCTGTTGATACGAAAGTGATTTTGTCGCCTTCAACAAGTGCCACGCTATCTGGCATTTCCTGGATATCAAAAGATGCAAGTATTTTCTTTCCTGCTTCAGATTGCAAAGGTGTAAACTTCAATCGCGCTTTCGGGTCATTGCGTATGGCAAAATTGACCATGTTATTGCAGAAGTTGCATACGCCATCAAACAATATGACAGGTTGATCGTAGATGATATGCTGTTAGAATAATAGAAAATACAAGCAGAGCCGCACGTATATTATCCCATGTTGTGGAATACTTTCTGTACGTCGTCGTCCTGCTCCAGTTTCTCAATCAGTTTACTCACATCTTCAGCCTGTTCATCGGTAACGGGAACAGTTGTACTGGGTATCCATTCAACTTCGGCGCTGATGGGAGTGATATTGCGTTCTTCGAGTGCTTTCTGCATGTTTCCGAAATCGGTGAAACCAACGCGGATCACGAGTACGTTTTCGCCATTTTCACCGGTGCCTTCTCCCAGTTCTTCCAGGCCATGATCGATTAGTTCCAGTTCCAGGTCGTCTACATTCAATCCTTCGGGTTTCAGTTTAAATACGCCCATTTTTTTAAACTGGAAAGCCACGCTACCGCTATTTCCGAGGGCGCCGCCACCTTTATTGAAATGCGATTTTACGTTGGCAACGGTACGCACGTGGTTGTCGGTTGCAGTTTCTACCAGGATGGCCACACCATGAGGAGCGTATCCTTCGTAAAGGATCTCATCAAAGTTTTCCATTTCCTTACCCATCGCACGTTTGATGGCTGCTTCCACGCGATCTTTTTGGCATGTTAACGCTCTTGGCGTTTTGCATACAACGACGCAACGCAGCATTGGTAGAGGGGTCACTTCCACCAGCTTTAACGGCAATGGCAATTTCCTTCCCAATTCTTGTAAACTGCTTTGCCATTCGATCCCAGCGTGCAAACATGCTGGCCTTACGTACTTCAAAAATCCGACCCATAGAATAGAATATATTATGCGTTTAAAATGTATGTTTATTGACCCATCATCCACCATCGATCATCGGTCATCGATCATCGAACGATCGGTCATCGATCATCGATCATCGATCATCGAACGATCGAATTCCCGCAAAATTACGGCAAAACCCCCAAGCATGAAACTCATCTACCTATAAAAAAGGAGGTGGCTATTGCCACCTCCTGATCTATTATAAGGAATGTAACTTATTTCTGTCTCAGCTTGCTGTGGCTACGCCCGTACAGGAAGTAAACCAATAATCCAACGGCCATCCAGATGAAAGCAACTTTCAGTGTTTGCGCATCAAGGGCGATAATCATACCGCTACAAACCAATACACCCAGGGTTGCAACCACAGGTGCGGCAGGCGTACGGAATGGACGTTCCACATTCGGTGCTTTCACACGCATAATCCAAACACCGGCACTTACCAGCACAAAGGCAAAGAGCGTTCCGAAGGAAGTCAGGTCACCTGCAACACTGCCGGGAACAAATGCTGCAAAAGCACCTACCAGTACAAACAGGATCCAGTTGGCTTTATAAGGCGTTTTGTATTTAGGATGCACTTCACCGAAAGCAGCAGGGATCAGGCCGTCATTACTCATCGTATAGAAGATACGACTTTGGCCCATCAACATTACCAGGATTACTGACGAGAAGCCCGCAAGAATCGCTACCGTAACCGCCGTTGCCAGCCAGCCATAACCCGTCATATAGGTTTGGATTGCGTAAGCTACAGAAGCTTCTTTACCCTGTGTTTTAAATTCTTCGTAGTGGGCAATACCTGTCAGTACGTGTCCGAATAATATGTACAAAATTGTACAAACTACCAGTGAACCGAGGATACCGATTGGCATATCGCGTTTTGGATTCTTGGCTTCTTGTGCTGCTGTTGATACCGCATCAAATCCGATGAAGGCAAAGAATACGATAGCCGCACCACCAAGAACACCACCCCAGCCATGTTTGAACACACCTTCATGTCCGGGAGTACCGGCAGGAATGAAGTAAGGATCATGGTTGGCAGGGTTTACAAAGCTCCAACCCAGGAAGATAAACAACAGCACGATCGCCACTTTGATAAATACGATAATCATATTTACAAAAGCGCTCTCCTGTGTACCGCGAATCAGCAGCAGGGTCAGCAAAAAGAGTATGATTAATGCAGGCGCGTTGATGATACCATTGGTGATAGTAACCAGTCCGGCCAGGTTTTCAGGCAGTGCAGCATACTGTGTTTCTGTAAGCAGCAGTGCGCCATCTTTCACGCCTTTAAGCAGGTCGGGATTGGTAGCAGTTATTTGTGCCACAGCATCACCCGTTACGAGGTGGCGGGCTTCAAAAGGAGAGTGGCACCATTCATAAGGTATGCCCCCCAAGCAGATTATTTAAGTATTCACTCCAGGCAATGGAAACCGTGGCGGCACCGAGGGCATATTCCATAATCAGCGCCCAGCCGATGATCCAGGCAACCAGTTCACCCATGGTAACATAAGAATATGCATAGGCACTACCCGCGATGGGGATCATGGCTGCAAATTCAGCATAACACAGACCGGCAAAGGCACAACCTATGGCGGCAACGATAAAGGAAATAGTAACGGCAGGACCGGCGGCTTCAGCAGAAGCGGCAGCGGTTCTTACAAACAAACCGGCACCGATAATGGCACCAATTCCAAGTGCTACCAGGTTGCCGGCACCCAGGGTTCTCTTTAAGCCCTTCTCATTGTCGGCGGCCTGAGCCAGTACCTGGTCAAGCGACTTTTTTGCAAATAAGCTCATAAAAGCGTTGCGATTGTTTAGTTTTAGTATTGCTTTTTCAATCAAGAAAGGTGGAAAAATAGTGATTTCTTGCTAATAGCGGCAAAAACTTTTATGAACAATTGTCTCCACCTCCCTGTCAAAAAGAGAGAAAATTTGAAAGTAAACCTTTAGTTTTGACCCTTTACCATCGCGATTAGTAATATGAACCAACGTCAGTCCGGATTACTTGCACTCCTTCTTTTTACCATTGTAACCCTGCTGCACGTATTGTCGTTGAATAATATCGTGTCGATCGACGATAATATTCTATTTGTTTCTCGCTGGGTATTTGTTGCCAGCCTGGTAATATTCGCGATATTTAAAAAATCGCTTACCACATGGATACTCGTGGCCATGGCCATCGGAGTGGAAATAGGCCTCGACTTTCGCGAGTTTTCGCAAAACCTCTCTTTTTTAAGTAAGATATTCCTGCGACTGGTAAAAACCATCGTTGCACCATTGCTTTTTTGCGACACTGGTCGTTGGCATCGCCAGCCATTCCAACCTGAAGCAGGTGGGCCGCATGGGCTGGAAATCCCTACTGTATTTTGAAATCGTTACCACCATTGCACTGTTTATCGGTCTTTTATTTATCAATCTAACCGGCGCAGGTAAAGGAATTGTAGTGCCTGAAGCATTGTTGCACGACCTGCCCGAAACGAAAGTAAAAGGCTGGCAGGATCATATCATTGATATTTTCCCGGAGAACATCATCAAGTCTATTTACGAAGGAAATGTGCTGCCAATCGTTGTTTTCAGCGTCATCTTCGGTATTGCGCTTGCGCTGCTGAATGAAACGAAGAAGAAGCCGATGCTGGAGTTTGCGGAAAGCCTGGCGGAAACGATGTTCCGTTTTACCAATATCATCATGTACTTCGCGCCCTTTGGTGTGGGTGCAGCCATTGCCGTAACAGTCGGGCATCTTGGTATTGATATCCTGAAAAACCTGGCGATGTTGCTGGGAACATTGTATATCGCGCTGATTGCATTTTTGTTATTGGTGTTAGTGCCCGTGGCATTATTTATTGCAAAAATTCCATTGCGCCAGTTTATAAAAGCCATCCGCGAGCCGGTTTCTATTGCATTTGCCACCACCAGTTCCGATTCGGCCTTACCCAAGGCGCTGGAGAATATGGAGAAATTTGGTGTACCCAGAAAGATCGTTTCGTTTGTAATTCCTACCGGTTATACATTCAATCTTGATGGAACCACCTTATATCTTTCACTAGCATCTGTATTTGTAGCTCAGGCTGCAGGGATTGACCTGTCATTTGGCGAACAACTGATGATTGGTTTATCATTGATGCTTACCAGTAAAGGGGTTGCGGCTGTACCGCGCGCTTCACTGGTGATTTTGATCGCTACAGCCACTACCTTTGGATTTCCGGTATGGCCGATTATGGCAATTTATGGTATTGATGAGTTAATGGATATGGCGCGCACTTCGGTAAACGTTATCGGGAATACACTCGCCAGCTGTGTCGTTGCACGCTGGGAAGGTGAATTCGACGATGCCAAAGCGCTTGCTTTTTCGGAATCGGCTGCCGAAGGAAACTTATAAATTCAGCCCTTTACAATTAAAATAGTGTAGACAAAAATCATGGAAACTTTTCTCCCGATGTACTTGCTTGATTCTGGTGGTATTATTGAAACATTCATCCGTTGGATTATTGAAAATGGCGGATTTTATGTGTTGCTGCTTGTAGTATTTGCCGAAACAGGGCTGTTTGTAGGCTTCTTCCTCCCTGGCGATTCATTACTTTTTAGTGCCGGCATTTTTATGAACATGCTGGTAAATAAACTTGCTGGCCTGCCGCTCGATGAAAGTCATCCTTTTGGTTTCTGGCATGTATTCATCATCATCATGGTAATCATTGCTTCCGTGCTGGGAAATATGGTGGGTTACTGGTTTGGCCGCAAAGCGGGTCCCGTACTTTTTGAAAGAAGGGATACATGGATCTTTAAAAAGAAACACCTGCTGCGTGCACAGGATTTTTACAATCACTATGGCAAGGGCACTGTATTCCTGGCTAAGTTCCTTCCCATCATCCGCACATTTGCACCCATTGTAGCAGGTATCGTGCGTATGAACCGAGCTCATTTTATTTTTTATAATATCACAGGTAGTGTTGCCTGGGTATGTAGCATGATGCTGGGTGGTTTCTTCCTCCAAACATGGGTGGAAAAGCAATTTGGTGTCAGCCTGAAAGATCATATTGAGGCAATCACCATTGTAATTATCCTGGTGACAACTTTGCCCGTTATTTATAAACTGTTCTTTGCAAAAAAGAAAGTGGTTCCACCACCAGTTGACAACGAACTGAAACCCTGATAAGAATTTTTCGACATGCCTGCCACGCCAAAATCCAACTCCATCTTCACCACTGCGGTACTCGTTGCTGCATTGGGATACTTCGTAGATATCTACGACCTGTTGTTGTTTGCGATAATAAGGATTGAAAGCCTGAAAGACCTCGGCCTTTCTGCTGAACAAATCCAAACAGATGGAGAAGCGATTTTAACCTGGCAGATGATCGGCCTCCTGATCGGTGGCATCATCTGGGGTGTAATGGGTGATAAGCGGGGTCGATTAAGCGTTCTTTTTGGCTCCATCGTGCTGTACTCGCTGGCTAATATTGCCAATGGCCTGGTGCAGGACGTGGAACAATACAAATGGGTACGTTTTGTTGCCGGCCTCGGTCTCGCAGGTGAACTGGGTGCAGGCATCACACTTGTTTCAGAACTTACTTCCAAAGAAAAAGAGGAATCGCCACTTCGCTGGTGGCTGGTATCGGACTTACAGGTGCCGTGGTTGCTTTTGTAATGAAACAAAATTTCGACTGGCGCACCTGTTATTTTATCGGCGGAGGCATGGGGCTCCTGCTGTTGGTGTTGCGCATATCTGTTTTTGAATCGGGTATGTTTCATCATGCAAAGCAACAGGAAGTGCAACGCGGCAACCTGTTGATGTTTTTTACCAACCGCGATCGTTTAAAAAAGATATGTGCTCAGTATATTAATCGGACTACCTACCTGGTTTGTGATTGGGGTGCTGGTCGCATTCTCAAACGACTTTGGCAAACATTTCGGTATTAAAGAGCCTATTGATCCGGGTAAAGCAATCATGTTTGCTTACGCCGCAATTTCTATAGGCGATATTCTCATTGGTTTTGTAAGCCAGTGGCTGCGCAGCCGTAAAAAAGCATTGTATGTTTTTTATGGAATAACAGCATTATTTATGCTGTTGTTCTTTACAGCATTATACGATGGATCTGCCAATGCCATGTACTGGATTTGTGCCGGCCTCGGTTTTGGTACTGGTTTCTGGGCCATTTTTGTAACCATGGGTGCAGAACAGTTTGGTACCAATATCCGTGCTACTGCTGCGACTACCATCCCCAATATGGTGCGCGGATTGCTGGCAGTATTTATTATCCCTCTTTTCCAGTGGCTGCGTGGGTTCGAATCGCTGGGTTATGTAAATGGCGCCATTGTAGCGGCAGTAATCATCATGTCCATCGCAATTGTCGCGTCCTTTCTCGTAAAAGAAACCTTTGGGAGGGATTTGAATTTTGTTGAAAAATAAAATCGATCATCGTTTCTTAGATTCTTCAATCTTCGAAATTCCTTAGTTTTGCTCCATGCAAATCGACCACGCTATCGCGATATTTCATCAGAGTATTAACGACTACCATTTAACGGATTCAGTAGATACGCCAGCGGCAGTGCCATTTGAAGCTGGTTCAATTGAGCATTTACTGTATTCAAAAAACTGGATTGATACGGTGCAATGGCACCTGGAAGATATTATCCGCGATCCGTCTATTGATCCGGTAAAAGCGTTGGAGATTAAACGTCGCATTGACCAGTCGAATCAGCAACGTACCGATATGGTAGAGTATATCGATAGCTGGTTGCTTCAGAAATACAAGAATGTAAAACCACAGCCGGATGCTACGCTGAATACCGAAACACCCGCATGGGCTGTTGATCGCCTCTCTATCCTGGAGCTGAAAATTTATCACATGGCGATTGAAGCCAATCGTACGGAAGCAAGTGACGAGCATCGCCGCAACTGCCAGGCAAAGCTGGATATTTTACTAACGCAACGCATTGATCTCTCAACGGCCATCAAACAATTACTCGATGATATTGCTGCTGGCAAAAAGTATATGAAAGTGTACAAACAAATGAAAATGTACAACGACGAAAGTTTGAATCCGGTGCTTTACCAGTTAAAAAAATAATGAAAGAAACGCGGCATATCCTCGCATTTCGTTTCACCGCGTTGGGCGATGTGGCAATGACAGTTCCTGTCATTCGTTTATTGTTGCAGCAATATCCCCATCTGCAAGTCACCTTCGTTTCATTGCCGTTTCATGCTCCACTCTTTGAAGGAATAGAAAGACTGCATTTTATTGGCGCTTCTACAAAGACCCAGTATAAAGGACTAAAAGGACTTTGGAAACTTGCATCCCACTTAAAACGTGATGTGCATTTTGATGCTGTTGCTGATTTACACAATGTATTACGAACGCAAATTATCCGGAAATTCTTTTTGGGGAAACCGGTTGCTGTTATCGACAAAGGCCGCGCTGAGAAAAAAGAATTAACAAGACCGAAGAATAAAAAAACTGCGCCCATTGAAATCCGGTTTTCAACGGTATGCAGATGTTTTTGAAAAACTTGGATTTCCTATCCGCTTGAATAAGGAAGGAGGGTTGTCGCGGGCAACAATAAGCTATGGATGGCTCCCTGGCTGGAAATCCGGGCAGCGTGTGATTGGCATTGCGCCATTTGCGCGCCATGCGGCTAAAATGTATCCGCTGCAAAAAATGGAAGAAGTGGTTAAGCTTCTTGCTGCCGACTCACGAAACCAGGTTGTTTTATTTGGAAGTAAAAATGAAGCGTCGGCTATGGCCCGGCTTGCTGCAGAAAATAACAATGTTCACAATCTGGCGGGAACCATGCGGTTTGGGGATGAACTAAAAGCTATTAGTAGTTTGCAGGTGATGATCAGCATGGATTCGGCCAATATGCATTTGGCTTCATTGTATGGCGTTCCCGTAGTGTCTGTTTGGGGCGGCACACACCCCTGGCTGGGGTTTTATGGCTGGGGGGCAGGATCCAGCGAATGCCGTACAAACAGATTTGCCCTGCCGGCCTTCTTCTGTATTTGGCAACAAACCCTGCCCGGTTCATGGCGAGGCTGGCTGCATGGGTGAAATAACGGCTGCGCAAATCGTCGCACGCGTAGAGGCGAATCTATAATAAAAGAAATGGAGCTGTTGTGGTTAAAAACACAGACAGCCCCAGGCAAAATATTAGAACATAGCGCTGATCTTCTTCCACCAGCTTCCATCTTTTTTTGCGGACGATAAAGCGGGTAGGCAGTATACGCCTGAATTTCCAGGAGAATTTCCATTTCCAGTTGTGACTTTTCCTCAGGCTTCAGTCCCTGGTGATTGGCTGTACAACTCAGCCAGTTCTGGATCTGACGTGATTCAGCCGGACTTGCCTGTCCGGAAATGTAACGTTGGAGCTTTTGTTGTAAAATTTCAGTTTTCATGCTTTAGGTTTAAAGGTGGTGTACGGTTCAAAAAATTATAAGAGTTTGGCGGTTACGGATTGAAAGAGCCACTTCACATGCGATAAAGTGACAAAGAGTTTAGGGTGATCTCGATGCATACCCATTTTACGAACGGGTGGCGGTGCCGGTGCAGTTACAGGCAGGCGTGCCTGCTTTAAATGATCCACACGGAATTCTGATTTCAAATCCTGTAGTTGCGCATCATCCTGCACATTTAATTGTCCACTCAATTGAACAACTACATTGCGACGTACTTCGGTATATAAAAATTCGGACAGAACGAAGTCAACAGGGAAGGTCTTCCGCTTTTCCCATAGTTGCACAAACAGGTTGCGCACGATACGACGGGCCTGGTCAGAAGAATGTAATTTCTGAAAGCTATAATTATAAAGACTATGCCAGTAGCGACGATAAAGTTCTTCGAACGCTTCTGTGTCGTCTGTCATTAAACGGTCTATTAGTTCCTGATCTGGTAAAAAACTCCTGCTCATGGGTACAACATTTTCTGTTAACAATTCCGGAGATTGGATTTGTTTGTCGCAGGAAATTGGGAATTATGTTGTCTTTCTGCAGGAAAATGGATTTCTAAGTATTCAGATAAGCAGAGAGGAGATTGGAGGAAGTATTTCGAAGGAGATTGGATAAGATTGACAGCGCTAAACTAATTCGAATTATTTACGCATGCAATCTTTTTGCGGGGTATTTTGTTCACATGGGAGTTTTACGATTATTCCACATTTTCCCGAAATGAAAATCAATGTGTTGGAATACCAAAAAATTTGGCACAAAAAAACGCTGTGGTAATTTATTCACACAGCGGGCTATAAAAACAGGGTGTTGGTACAAAAACTAGAATTCAATTTTGAATCCACTCACCATTTGGTAGTTGGTTTTTGGTGCGGTTCCGGCTGGTTTTTTATCATAAATCCAGTTCCATTTCAGGTACATCGAAAACCGTTCGGTGGCACTGATAGTAAAAGACGTTTGGTTGAATATTCTGGCGTCCTGAAAATTGTTATATAACGGTTGGTAGAATGTGGTACTTACCAGTTCAATATTCTCAGTAGGTAATACTGTAAAAGAAATGTAGGAACTGCTACGTATATTATTATGTACAATCGCAGGTTTTGTTTTCTCTGTTTCATGTTCAAACATGGCAAGACTTGCCGCATACAAACGGAACTTTGGTTTTGAGACCAACTTAAATCTCGGTCCCGTTCCGGTTAGATAGCGCGACCGGATTTGCATGATGTGATTACTCTGTACTTGTGTGAATGCTTCCCATCGGATCCATTTATTCAGCTTGTGGTTGAAACGCAGGTGACCAAAGCTGTTCAGTAAAAATTTTTCACTTCCACCTTTTAAAAAACCATAATCACCAAGGATCAGCCACAACGATTTTTCAGTTTTATACTGCAGGTGTGCTTCTATATCTATCGTAACTACCTGTTGCGTGTTTTTCGTAACAGATACAGCAGCGCCACCTGAGCCTGCCCAGCCTACGGTATCAGTTTGAATTCGTGAGCTTTCAATATTCACAACCTGGGCCTGACCGAAGCTGTATAAAAAGATCAGAATGGATAAGATGAAAAGCCTGTACATGAAAATGGTATTATCGCAAATTTGCTATGGGCTGCACCTGCAAAAAATACTCAGTTTAGAGTAGCTCGCTCAATTCGAGCCAGCGCAGTTCTTTTTCGTCCAGTTCCTGTGTTACTTCACCAATGCGTACACTTAGTTGTTGCAATTCTTCAAAACCGGTTTCACCACTGTTCAGCTTTTGCTGGATGCTTTCTTTTTCCTGTGTAAGTCTTGCAATATCTTTTTCCAACTGTTCAAATTCACGTTTTTCTTTAAAGCCGGCTCTCTTCTGCGGTGCGGCTGCCGGTGCAGCTGTGGCGGTTGCAGTTACTTTCTCCGGTGCTTTGCTGGCGGCTGCCGCCTGCTCCTGCTGTCTTAATGATTGTCTGTATTGTGAGTAGTTGCCCGGATAGTCCCGGATATTTCCATCGCCTTCAAAAACGAGTAGATGATCTACCAGCCGATCCATAAAATAGCGATCGTGCGATACAATTAATATACAGCCCGGATACTCGCTTAAGAAATTTTCCAACACGCTCAAAGTTGGCAGGTCAAGATCATTGGTAGGTTCATCCAACACCAGAAAATTCGGATTGCGGAAAAGAATCGATAACAAATGCAACCTTCTTTTTCGCCACCACTCAATTTGCTGATATAGGTATATTGTTTATCGGGATCGAATAAAAATAATTGTAAAAACTGCGCAGCACTCAGTGAACCGCCATTTGCGAGCGGGAAATTTTCTGCGATATTTTTTACATACTCAATCACACGCATATCTTCCTTCACTTCCAAACCCTGTTGCGAGTAATGTCCGAATACAACGGTATCTCCCACATTTATTTTACCGCTATCGGCCGATTCTAGCTGCTGCACCATCCGGATAAAGGTTGATTTGCCCGCACCATTTTTTTCCGACAACACCAATACGTTCACCTTTTGAAAAAGTGTAATCAAACCCTTTTAGAATTACAAGGTCGTTATAACTCTTGTACACTTTTTTTCATTTCCACCACCTTTCCGCCCAGGCGGTTCATCTTCATTTGCAATTCCAGGTCGGCATCTTCCAGTTTTTGTTTTGCCTTTTTTTCTACTTCATAAAAATTATCCTGGCGGCTTTTTGATTTTGTTGTGCGGGCGCGGGGTTGCTTGCGCATCCACTCCAGTTCGCGGCGGTAAGTATTCCTTGCTTTATCCACGCTGGCTACTTCCTGCTCGCGGCGTGCGGCCTTCTTCTCCAAATAATTTTCGTAATCACCTTTATAGGTATACAGGTCGCTGCCATCGAGCTCCCAGATTTCTGAGCATACCGCATCCAGGAAATAACGGTCGTGCGAAACCAGCAACAACGTCACATTTTCCTTATCGAGATAATGTTCCAGCCATTCCACCATTTCCACATCGAGGTGGTTGGTAGGTTCATCCATGATTAACAACACGTGCTTGTGTTCAAAACCAATATCAATTAAGGTTTTGGCAAGTGCCACGCGTTTACGCTGGCCACCGCTCAGTTTGCCCACAGGCTGACGAAGCTGGTTGATCTTTAATTTCTCCAGGATTTGCTTCACTTTAGCATCAAAATCCCAGGCACCCAGTTCATCCATTTTCAAAATCGCCTGGGTCAGTAATTCCGGATTATCCTGTTCGCTGATACGCTCGTACTCGCGAATAGCGTCCATTACAGGATGGCGGTGAAAAAAGATATTATCTAGTACCGATTTGTCTTCCTCAAATAATGGGTCCTGTTCAAACAAAACAACGTCTACATCCTTGTGTATCCATACTTTACCAGCGTCTGCCGTCTCTTTGCCGGCCAGTATCTTCATAAGTGTGGATTTCCCGGAACCATTTCTGGCTACGAGGGCAATTTTATCCCCTTCGGAAATATGAAAAGAAATATCCCTGAACAAAGGCTGAATCCCGTAACTCTTCGCGAGATTTTCCGCTGAAACATAATGCATAGTGCAAAGATAACGCGCGCGGAGCCATTTGGAATGAAGAAATGGCATGATGTTTAAGTAGATAGCATGTAGGGAGTAGTGGGTGTGAAGACGGAACGTGAGCCTGAATGGTGCGTACCGAGAAGAAACATTGTACCCACTACTCACTTCTGCATTTTACACTCAACACTAAACCTGTTTATTATGTCGAAAAATTTGATCACGCTTGTTCAGGAAAGTTTGAACCTGGTTCCTCTGGAGAAACTGGATCCAAACAGGCAGGCAGTTGATGTTGGCCGCAACAAGCTGGTGCAGGCAGCTTTGCCAACCGTTCTTGCCGGAATGTATAAAGCAACCCGAACCGAGGAAGATGCGCGGCAGATGATGCTGGATACTAATAACTGTTGGCTTAACCGCATCTTTGGCGTGCAGGCCGAAGCAATCGTAGATCGCGTTGCGCATTATGCGCATACTGATAAAACAACAACTGCTGAATTAATGGAGACCGTTGCCGACGCAACATATTCCCTTTTGCAGTCATCAACAGAAGACGGGCATAATGCATCCGGATTAAAAGATGCTTTTTCCCGCGAACGACATGAGATTCTCGTGTACCTGCCACCCCAGCTGGATATGGGACACCTGTTACATGATCCAACTATTGACGACCGAACCAATAAAATGGAAGGACCGGTTTCTAATATGATGCACAAAATTGAAAACAATTTTTCAGGAGGCGGAGAATGAACATTGAAATAGTTCAGTAGTTAGGTTCAGTTGTTTTTGTCATCCGCACTCAGTCCAGTTGCGGAAATGTAGTGAGGCCGGAAATGCACCTGCCTCACTTTTTTTATTATAATTAAGCGAGGAAAATCATTAGAAGAATTAGCAAAGTAATGAGTGCAACTACCAGGGGCATGTATTTTTCAATGGAGGCAGTTCTTTTACTTTTTGCCGATAGTGAACTGATTTGTTTTTTGAAAGTGATTATTTGTATCGAGCCTGGCTATACGTTGCAAAAGTGGTTGCACCCAGGGGTGCGGAATTACAGCCGCCATGCGAATGCTGCACGCAACAATTTCATCGAGTGTGGTTTTATCGCCAAAACCCAGCAATGTTTCTATCGTTTCATCGGAATAAAACTCTTCCAGGTTTTTTACCAGTGATAAATAATCGGAGCGATGGGCGTCAATTTGGTAAACGGCCCTTTCTTTTAAAATCAGTCGTTGTAAAAATGATACAGGGGTAATGGGGGCAACTGTCGCCATGTGTCCCTGACTTTTTGCATACCATCTTGTTTGTAAGTATTCCTCTTTTCGTTGCGGGTTTGTGAGCGTTTCGTATGCTTCTTTAATTGCGGTGAACTGTGCCCGCGCATAAGGATCATTTCCCGATTTATCGGGATGGTATACCTGTGCCAGTCGCCTGTAGGCACGTTTTACTTCATCAACAGAAGCTGATGGAGGAAGTTCGAGTATAGAATAGTAATCTTTTAAATCCATTTACGCTCCCGGGAATTTTTACTATACCAGGTGTTTTTCAAAAATGAAATGGTTCTTTCCCAGGCAAGTTTCGCCGCCTTCTCATCGTAACGTGCAGGAGCGGTATCGTTGTGGAACGCGTGATTTACGCCTTCATACATGTGTAGTTCGTGAACAATATTATTTGCTTTTAAAGCAGCGATATATTTTTCAATGCCTTCATTTACGCGTGTATCAAGTGAAGCATAGTGCAGTTGCACGGCTGCTTTGATCTTCGGCACATCGTTCGTGTCGGGTTGCCTTCCATAAAATGCAACAGCAGCTTTTAAATTAGGAACATTTACCGCGAGGTTATTGGCCATGGCGCCGCCCCAGCAAAAGCCCACACAACCGAAATTTCCGTTACTATCCTTGCGGGTTGATAAGAAATCAAATGCACGGATGAAATTCTGCAATGATTCATCGGGTTTTAATTCCTGGAATTTAGTGCGCGCATCATCGTCATTGGAAGGTGTGCCACCGAGGGGCGCAAGGGCATTAGGTGCCAGTGCCAGGAAACCCGCCCGCGCCGCACGCCGTGCCACCTCTTCAATATGGGCATTTAACCCGCGGTTCTCATGTATAATCACAACAGTGCGATAAGGTTTATCTTCCATTGGTCGCGCAAGATATCCTTTCATGTCGCCATTGACACCAGCCCAGCTAACATATTCTGTATGCAGATCATCTGCCTGTACCGTTCCAGGTAGTTGACTTTTTACTTCAATTTGTGGTAAGATGGCTAACGCAGCGGTCATGCTTCCTGTAATCAGCGCGAGCCTGCGCAAGAACTCCGTTCGCTTCAATGGAGCATGGGTGTATTCGTCGTAAAGCGAGATGATACGTTGGTCCATACGATAGGTTTTGATTATGCAAACGGCATCATGTTTGAGTCGCAAATTAGGAAAAAAACCTATCTTGCCTGTTCCGATTTCCTGGAGCAAACCGCCCTGTCCGAACCACTTCAGCTTATGCGACGTATTATTTTTTTATTAGGATGGGGTCTGTTTGCCGGCAGCCTGCACGCCCAGGTCTTCACCGTGGATGACCTGCTGGGTTTTACTGATTTCTCATCTAAACGTTTCGACGGTTATATTACAAAAAAAGGATTTGTTTCTTCCGGACATTTCCTCCAAAGTGATAGTGCGATTGACACATGGGATATGATTCCACCCCCTACTGATAGTAGCAAAACATTCGTCCATCGACGCGTTTCCCGTTTTCAATCACCCCGCATGATCGATTTTGCCTATCAAACTTCTTCCATTGCGGAAGCGATGGCAACCATCAAACAAATGCAATCGAAAGGTTTTACGATTTCGGATTCCAACTGGAATATGCAAAAGCCTTTGTTGCTACAAAGAAAAGAATGGATTGTAAAAGCAGAAGTACTCAAAGAGGATACACTTACTTATGTGGAACTGCGATGGCAAAAGCAACATCTTCCAGCCGCAAAGAAGCAGTTTTATGTAGATGATCTGTTGAAATTTAATTCAGATGAATACCTGGCCGCTTATTTTGGACGTGATAATGTGCGCAAAGACAGGTTTTATTTTTCCGCACAGGAGGTAAACAGGTGTTCTGTGCTCTTTCCAAACACACCAAACCAGGTAGTTTTTGTATGGGATGATAATGAAGCGCAGAAAGATATTTTGCAGATTATGGTAGGCGCAGGCATGCGTACGGAATCTGTTGATGGATTTGATGGTGTTTCAGCCAACAACATGTGGCGTTTTGCCAGCGGTATTACCACGCATATGCGGCTTGAACAAATCCTGAACTCTGTTGATAGTGATCTTTATTTTTTCGGAAAAAAAGTCCACTCTTTCTTTCGCTTGCGCCTGAATCAGCGAAGCTGTTAAATATGATGAATGCCACCATCGTTTTTGAATGTATCAACGGTGCAGGTGATCCTCTTCTCGACCAGGAAAAAGTAAGTGCATCTGATGCTATTGAAGCAGGACTGAAATTACATGTAAGCATGATTGTGCTTTGGCCTGCTGAATAATTCTTTTATGTAATGTGATAGATTTTGTGCTGCGGCTGTTGCTGCACATAGCTGTTTTGTTGTGCGTTAACCAAATTTTACCAAATGTTTTCCTAACAAACTGCCAAAACATTGACTTTTATAAGGTTTCGGAATAAAAATCGCGTCTATTTAATAAACGAATGATCGTAGAACCGGTCAGCTATATGAACAATTAAAAACTCCTAACATGAAACGCTATTTAAAATTTTTATCGATGATAGCGGCGCTGTGGATGCTGGGTTCAGGAATGAACAAAGTATCTGCACAACCAGGAGGTGTATCCATTACTTACCAGGACTTTTATGATGGACTGAGTCCGCATGGTGAGTGGATGGATTACCCCGAATATGGTTATGTATGGCGGCCGACCGGTATCAATGAATTTCAACCCTACAGCTCGGGTGGCCGTTGGGTGTGGACAGATCAATACGATTGGATGTGGGTATCTGATTATGACTGGGGCTGGGCGCCATTTCACTATGGTCGCTGGTTCCATGATCCCTTCTATGGATGGATGTGGGTTCCCGGTTATGAATGGGCTCCGGCATGGGTAGCATGGCGCGATGGTGGTGATTACTATGGATGGGCTCCGCTTCGTCCCGGTATTCACATCGGCGTCAACTTCAACTTTGGTACTTATAATCCTCCCATCGATTACTGGTGCTTTGCGCCACGTCGCTATATTACATCCGCCAGCATCTGGAACTATACCGTTCCCCGCCGGCAGAATGTGACGATCATTAATAATACAACCATTATTAATAACTATGGCAGGAGAGGCGGCAATGTATTCGTAACAGGTCCGCGCAGGGCTGAAGTGGAAAGATATACGGGACGCATCCGTCCCGTACAGTTCCGCGAGTCAGGAACCGCAGGACGTTCACAAATATCCCGCAACCAGGTTTCGGTTTATCGTCCTGAAATCCGTCGCGATAACGACCGTACTTATACTCCACGCCAGTTTAACCGCTACGAAGGAAATAACAATGCTAATGCAGGTCGTAACAATCGCGCAGCCGGAAACCGAAATGAGAATGTAGTTCGTCGCGATAATGAAAGACCCAACCAGCCTCGTGTTGAACGTGACAATCGCGCAACTGGCAACCGTAATCAACCCGTGATTCAACGCGACAATGAACGGCCAAATCAGCCGCGTGCTGAGCGCGACAATCGGGCTGCCGGTAATCGCAACCAGTCGGCTACGCAGCGTAACAACGAAAGGGCAAATCAGGCGCGACCTGAGCGTAGTACAAGGGTTAACAATGAAGGGGCCCAGCAACCCGGTCGTAATCCACAGATTGAACAGCGTGTGCGTGCCGACAGAAATATACGTGAGAATCGAATTGAACGTGCGCCTGCGCGCCCACAAACTGAACGTCGTGTAACAGCACCGCAGCAACAGCAACAACAGCGTGCAACGCAGCAGAGAGCACAACCTCAGCAGCAGCGCTCTGTACAGCCGAGACCGCAGCAGCAACAGCAGCGTGCGATTCAGCAAAGACCGCAGCAACAACAACCGCGCGCGGCACAGCCCCGACCACAGCAACAACGTGAGGGCAGGAGAGGTTAATTCAGAAAAATATATTTCAATAAATAACAAAGGCAAAGCTGATCACCGAAGGTGGTCAGCTTTTTTCTTAACTTGAGCAATGCTCATACTCTGGCAATATCTTAAGCCGCAGCGGGGATGGATTGTCCTCTCACTGGTGCTGGCAGGCGTGGCGCAGCTTCTGACGCTGATTGATCCAATCATATTTGGAAAAATTATTGATGATTACGCTACCAATCCGACAGATCAAGCAGAAGACGAACGTGTGAAAGGCGTGCTATTCTGGTTATTGATTGCAATAGGTATTGCCATTTTAGCGCGACTGGCGAAAGCTTTCCAGGATTATGTAATGCGCCTCGCCGTACAAAAATTCGGGATGCAGGTATTCAACGACGGGTTGAAACAAACCCTGCGTCTATCATTTAGTGAGTATGAGATGCAACGTAGTGGTGAAACATTATCGACACTACAAAAAGTTCGTACCGATACAGAAAGGTTTATTAATTCATTTATAAATATTCTTTTTTCCACCCTGATAGGCATCGGCTTTCTGATCTGGTATGCCATCACAAAACACTGGTTACTGATTCCCGTTTTCCTGATTGGTGTATTGGTGCTGGGCGGACTCACTGGTTTATTGAGTAAAAAAATAAAACAACTGCAACGCTCCATCAATCGCGAAACAAATCAGATGTCGGGCGCAATAACAGAGTCTTTACGGAATATTGAACTGGTAAAAAGCCTGGGCTTAACATATCCGGAGATACGTCGTCTTCGTGTGCAAACACAAAAGATATTCGACCTGGAAATGATGAAGGTGAGGAAAGTGCGATCGCTTTCGTTTTTACAAAGTGCATCGCTTACACTTTTACGTCAGTCTATTTTGTTTATTTTATTATGGCTCATTTTCAGGAATGTGCTTTCTACCGGTGAACTGATAAGTATGCAATTTATTTCAACGACGATTTTCGGTCCGCTACAGGATCTTGGCAATATCATTCTCACCTATCGCGAAGCGGAATCCTCGCTTCAAAACTTCGACCGCCTCATGAAGAAGCCGATCGAAACAAGACCTGAAGCGCCAGTTGAGCTCGGTCAGCTCTCGAGTATGGAATTTAAAGATGTCTATTTCAGGCATAGCACGGCAAGTTTCAACGCGATGGATGGTATTTCATTTTCTGTAAAAAGTGGTGAGACCGTTGCATTTGTGGGTCCATCCGGTTCGGGTAAATCCACCCTGGTGAAGTTGCTGGTTGGTTTGTACCGACCCGTAAAAGGGAATGTTCTTTTCAATGGCATTGATGCGTCGCAAATCAGGTATAATGAAATGCGCAGGCAAATTGGTTTTGTAACCCAGGAAACTCAATTGTTTTTCGGAACGATCCGCGATAATCTTTTACTCGTAAAGCCTGATGCAACGGAGAAGGAAATGATGGACGCACTGGAAAACGCTGCCTGTATGCCTTTGTTGCAAAAATCAGGCAAAGGGCTTGATACATTATTGGGTGAAGGTGGAATGAAATTATCAGGAGGTGAAAAGCAACGCATTGCTATTGCGCGCGCATTACTCAGGCAACCGCGATTGCTGCTTTTTGATGAAGCAACATCTGCACTCGATTCGTTGACCGAAGAAGCGATCACAGAAACCATTCGTGGCATTACGCGTATTGGAAATCCCATGACGATTCTAATTGCGCACAGACTCTCTACCATCCGCCATGCAGATGTAATTTATGTACTTGAAAAAGGCAAAGTAGTGGAGAATGGAACACACGAAGAACTGATTGATAAGAAAGGCCTCTATTATGCAATGTGGCGACAACAGGTGGGCGAGCGCAGACCGATAGTGGAGGCATAATTCTATTCGCAGTACAACCGCACCCTGCTTTACAATATTCTTAAATAATTCATATTGCCATATGAAAAGTTTATTGCTGTTGCTATTAGTGCTGACGGGCGTAAATGTTGTTGCTGCCCAAATGCTTCAATCGCCAGATGGAAGGATTCGTGTTACAATTAGCACTGATTCTGTATTGCGATATTCCATAACTTATGATAATAAATTAATGCTCGATCCGTCTACAGTGGATATGTTGCTGCAGGATGGCCGGCGTTTAAGCAGTAACCTGAAGTCAAAGAAAACGACACGAAACCGCGTCGATCAAATCATCACCTCACCTGTACCTGAGAAACGTATCAATATTCCGGATCGTTATAATAGTTTGTCGATCGTTTTTCGCAGTGGTTTTGGTATTGAATTTCGCGCTTATGATGATGGCGTCGCTTACCGGATCCAGAGTTACCTGAAGGACAGTATTAAGATCAACACCGAGACTGCGCAGTTTAAATTACACCGCGCACATCCGGTCTATTATACAGCCGTTGTTCCCCGTGAAAATGTTGATCGATACCATACAAGTTTTGAAGAACCTTATTCTCTCAAACCGGTTGACAGCATTGATAACACTACGTTGATATTTACTCCCACACTTGTATCGCCTGTTGAAGGGCCGAAGATGGTGATAACTGAATCTGATCTGGAAGATTATCCGGGTATGTTTTTAACGGGTAGTAATGACAGAGGTTTATACGCCCATTTTGCGCCCGTAGCTGAAGAGGAACAGGTTTTGGAAGGTGAGTTTCCTGCGTCTATTGTTACACGTCGTGCAGATTATATCGCACATACAAAAGGGGAACGCAGTTATCCCTGGCGGGTAATTTTAATTGCAGAAGAGGATAGGAAACTTCCGGAAAATGATCTTGTATACAGACTTGCTTCTCCTTCGCGTGTGGCGGATGTTTCATGGATTCGCCCCGGTAAAGGCACGGATGAATGGATCATTGGCGTGAATCTGTTTAATATCCCTTTTAAATCGGGTGTGAATACTGCTACTTATAAATACTATATCGATTTTGCCAAACGCTTCGGTTTTGAAAGAATAATGATGGATGCAGGCTGGAGTGATACAAAAGATTTGTTTAAGATAAATCCCGATATCAATATGGATGAAATTGCAGCGTACGCCATGGAGAAAGGAGTACGCCTGAGTATGTGGACGCTGGCGCTCACGCTCGATCAGCAATTAGAACCAGCACTGCAGCAATTTAAAAAATGGGGTGTGGATTTTATCATGACCGATTTTATGGATCGCGACGATCAGAAGATGGTGAACTTTTACCATCGGATTGCCGAGGCCTGTGCACGTCACCAGGTGATGATCATGTTTCATGGTGCATTTAAAACAGCGGGCTTTAACCGCACCTGGCCGCATGCGGTAACCCGCGAGGGTGTGTTGGGGTCTGAATACAATATCTGGAGTGAAAAACCTACACCAGAGCACAACCTGTTACTACCTTTTATCAGGATGACAGCCGGCCCTCTGGATTATGAACCTGGAATTCTGGATAATGCAACGGCTAAAACCTTTCGTCCGATAGGGGATAAGGTGATGTCGTTGGGAACAAGATGTCACCAGGCTGCTATGTTTGTGGTATATGAAAGCCCGATACAATTATTTTCCGGCAATCCTTCACAAGGTTTGCTGGAACCTGCATTTATGGAATTAATTGGAAGTATACCGACGGTATGGGACACTACGATTGTATTGCAGGGGAAAGTGGGAGATTATATCGTTACTGCCAGGCGGAAAGGTGCAGTCTGGTATATTGGCGCCATGACCGACTGGACGGCCAGGGAACTTTCAATTGCATTGGATTTTTTACCGGATGGAAGTTTTGAAGCTGTGATACTGCGCGATGGCGTAAATGCAGATCGTTATGCCAGTGATTATATGATTGAAAACAAAACGCTGAGGGCGAAACAGGAGCTTAAACTATCGCTGGCTCCGGGCGGAGGTGCCCTGCTACGATTGAAATCGGCGGGTAATTAACGGGCAAAGTCGCGCTGCCTGCAAATTTTTCTGCACGTATAAATTTGCTTATTTTCACAAGATTCATTTTAAAAACAGATTGTACTTAAAACTCCGAATCGTGACTTTATATTTTAAACGCCTTCTTCCATTTTTTGCACTTGCCATATTGCTAACATCATTTTACACACCTAAACCCAAGAAATTGTTGGTGTATTCGAAAACGAATGGTTTCCGTCATACCTGTATTGAGGTTGGCGTGGAAGCAATTAAGAAGTTAGGCAAAGAACACGGTTTTGAAGTGGATGCAACTGAAGACTCAACTGTATTTGAATTCAAAAATTTGAAGAAATACGGAGCGGTGATGTTTTTCCAGACAACAGGCGATGTGTTGGGGCCGGAGGAAGAAAGGGCTTTCCAAAAATATATTCGTAACGGCGGCGGCTTTGTAGGCGTACACGCTGCTACCGATACAGAATTTAACTGGCCGTGGTTTAACCAACTTGTTGGCGCTTATTTTGAAAGTCATCCCAAACAGCAGCAGGCCATCCTGAAAGTGGTGGACAATGAATTTCCAGGCACTAAAGAATTACCACGTGACTGGAGTAAGTGGGATGAATGGTACAATTTCAAAAGTACACATTGGGACAAAGTACGTGTGTTGATTAAGCTGGATGAAAAAACAATTACCGGGGGCAAACATGGCGATAATCACCCGATTGCCTGGTACCATTTTTATGATGGTGGCCGTAGCTTTTACACCGGGCTTGGTCATACGGAAGCTTCTTATACCGACGAGCTATTTCTTGGGCATTTGCTGGGCGGCATCAGGTTCGCCATGGGAATGCGCCTGGATTAATCGTTGCGAATTTTAATGCAGCGCTTTTAAACGTGAAACCATAAAAGTTATACTCAGGCCCAGCATCGCAATCACAGCGAAGGAATAGCGCAGGCTGCTTTGTTCCGCAATAAAACCAATAAGTGGCGGGCCAATCAGAAATCCTAAAAAGCTGATGCTGGAAACAGCTGCAAGTGCCATTCCCGATGGTATTTTTGAAACGCGTGTGGTGCTGCTGTATACCATGGGTACAATCGACGACACACCAACTCCCACAATCATAAATCCGATAGTGGCTGTAACCAGATAAGGGAATATGGCTGATAATAACAATCCGGTTGCGATCAAACCGCCACTATACTGGAGTAGTCGTTTGCGTCCAAAACGTATAATAAGTTTGTCGCCTACAAACCTTCCCACTGCTGCCATAATCATGAAGGAAGTATAGCCGAGAATAATCAATTTTTCGGGTGCGTGAACTACATCTTTGAAGTAAACGCCACTCCATTCAAACATGGCGCCTTCGCTGGCCATGCTGCAAAATCCGATGACACCGAGTTGCATCAGCATTTTATCAGGTTTGGAAAAGAATTTTTTCCTTTCAACAGGTGCGGCTTTCCCTTTTTGTAAATTCGCCTGCATAAATACGGCACCAGCAATTACAACGCTGGCCACGATCCAAAAATGAGTGTAAGGTGAAAATTGCATTCCACTCATCAGCAATCCTACAAGAGCGCCTGTGAAACCCGCCACGCTCCATACGCCGTGAAAGCTGGTCATAATGGGTCGTCCATATAATTGTTCGGCGCGAATAGCTTGTGTATTTGCGGAGATATTGCAAAGGTTGCCGCAGACACCGAAGGTGAAAAGAGCGAGTGCTAACTGGAACTCCGTATTTGCAAGACCAATATTCGTGAGTGAAATGGCATAGAAAAAAATGGCGATGCGTATAACCTGGCGGCTACCAAAGCGTGTAACCAGTCTCCCTGAAAAAGGCATGGTAACCAGTTGCCCGGCAGGTAGTGCAAATAAAATCATTCCCAGTTGGGCGTGCGTGAGCCCCAGGTGCGCTTTAATATCAGGAATACGGCTGGCCCAGGAGGCGAAGCACAAACCCGAGCAGAAGAAAAAAAAGGAAACGGCAATCCGGACGCTGCGGTTGCTGTAAACTGCGCTGCCGGTATTTACCGCCGGTGAAATATTATCGGTTACACTCATGTTGATTGCAATTTGAAGAGTAGGCTGCAATCGGGATGCAAAGGTAGAAAAGCAATGTGACAATATGTAAATGAGGATATGTGGAAATATGTAAATGTGAAAATGAGGAAATGTGAAAATGTGGAAATGGGGAAATGTGAAAATGTGGAAATGTGATAATGTTATGCGGTTATGCAGCTGGGTTACGCAAAATTTGATAATAGCTTAATGTGGCCACATAGATTATCTTTCTGAATTCCCCAATATCACAAGCTTAGATTAACATATAAGCAGAATTACATTTTCATATTTCCACATTTTCTCATTTTCCCATTTTCTCCTTTCCTCATTTACTTGCTTGCAAATTCCGACTTTTTAGCCGTATTTTATTGCCCTTCGATATTATTCACTCATGAGATATCTTTCAGAAAAACCGTTTTTGGGCCAATCCCATGTTTCCTGGCAGGAGTGGGGCGCTGTACAGTGGTTGCGTTCACGCGGTCGCATGCTTCAGGCTATTGTGTTGAAAGTGATGCGGTTGGGTGTGTTGCGGGAGATGTCGACGCACGACAAAAGCAAGCTTGCAATCTTCAATTTCCTCAATTTCTTCCAGCTTTGTACGGGTCTGCTTTTACCCCTGATCGCCTTTATTCCGGCTAAGCAGGTACCGATGGCAGCCTGGATTTTTGCCTTTTTACTACCCGTGGTAAGTGCCGTGGTACTACTTTTAAACGCACGGCGACTGTACAACCAGGCCATGCTGGTTTATTTTATATTCTATCCATTCTGCACATGTCTGGCTTATCTCAATGGCGTCGACCTCGGTATTGAGTTGTCATTCGTTTTATATGGTATCCTTTCTGTATTTTTTATCCAGGACAGGACATATATGCTTTTCTCGATTGGCTTTTCGATGATCAGCTATTTTGTGCTGGCGGTGATGCTACAACGTTATCCTTTCCAGCTGGAGAATGTAAATCCCTGGGCATTTCTGGTAAATCACGCGATTGCGATTATTTATATTTTCTATGGTTTCATTTGATAAAATCGGAGAATGCACGGTTTAATAAAACGTTGCAACAGGCCAATGATGCGATGCAACAACAGGCCATACAGTTGCAACAGCAGGCGGCAGAACTGGAAAAGCTCAACTCTTTAAAGAGTAAGTTGTTCTCCGTTATTTCCCACGATCTGAAAGCACCAATGTACGCGTTGCGTAATCTTTTCGAAAATATCCAGTCGCAGGATATGCCGGCTGAGGAGGTGAAGTCGATGGTGCCGGAAATAAAAAAGATTTGAATGATACAGTTGGCTTAATGGAGAATCTTTTGCAATGGTCGAAAAGCCAGATGCAATCGGACGCTTCTTATATTGCTGAAGTGGACATGAATGAGCTGGTACATGATGTAGCCAATGTGTTGCACCTGCAGGCGGGCACTAAAAAGATAGAAATTAAAATTCATTTACCCCATTCAGTGATTGCGCTTGCAGATGCCGATATGATCCATCTTGTTTTGCGCAATCTTTTATCAAACGCAATTAAATTCACAGCTCCCGGCGGACAGGTGGTGATTGGAGCCCAACCACTTGATACGCATGCAGAGATCTATGTAAAAGATTTCGGCAATGGCATCGAACCATCTGTATTAGCCAAAATTGAATCCGGGGAATTTCATACCAGCTTTGGTACCAGCCAGGAGCAAGGCACAGGACTCGGTCTATTACTCTGTCGGGAATTTCTTGCAAAAAATAATAGCCAGCTTCGCATTGAAACGGCAGAAGGAAAAGGAAGCACGTTTTCGTTTTTACTTCCACAAGCCTGAGATTCGGCAAGCGGCGAACGGCAAAAGGAATGTGGAAATGAGAAAATGAGGAAATGAGAAAATGAGACAATGAACGCACGGTTATAAAAAAAGCAGCCTAAAGCTGCTTTTTTTATTTTCACGTTTGCCGTTTGCCGTTTGCCGCTTGCCGTTTGCCGAATCTCACGATCACATATACGCTTCCACCGGCTCACAGGTACAAATCAGATTCCTGTCACCATGCGTATTGTTGACACGTGCAACAGATGGCCAGAACTTATTGAGGCCAACATAAGGCAGTGGGAATGCCGCTTCCTGGCGTGAATAGGAACGATCCCATTCGTTGCCGCAAACGACATGCTGTGTATGTGGAGCGAGTTTCAATGGGTTTTGTTTGCGATCCAATTCGCCCGCTTCAATGCGTTTGATCTCCTCGCGGATGGCGAGCAGTGCATCGCAGAAACGATCGAGCTCTGCACGGTCTTCACTTTCTGTTGGCTCAATCATAATCGTGCCGGGAACAGGGAAACTCATTGTAGGTGCGTGGAAGCCATAATCCATCAAACGCTTAGCAACATCTTCCGCTTCTACTTCGGCCGACTTTTTAAATGGACGCAGGTCCACGATAAATTCGTGCGCACACTGACCATTGTGATTGGTATAAAGAATATCAAATGCGCTGGCAAGTCGTGCACGCATATAGTTTGCATTCAGGATTGCGTATTCTGTTGCTGCTTTCACGCCTTTGCCGCCGAGCAGTCGGATATATCCATAAGAAATCAACAGGATGCTGGCGCTGCCGTATGCGGCTGCTGATACAGCGGTGTTGCCAACAATACCATTGTTAAGTGATACGTGACCTGGCAGGAAGGGAGCCAGGTGACTCTTCACGCAGATGGGGCCCATGCCAGGGCCTCCGCCACCATGTGGAATTGCGAAAGTTTTGTGCAGGTTCAAATGGCATACATCGGCACCAATCAGGCCCGGTGCAGTTAATCCCACCTGCGCATTCATATTTGCACCATCCATATACACCTGTCCACCATGTTGGTGAATGATATCTGTAATTTCTTTTACCGTTTCTTCATATACACCATAAGTACTGGGATAAGTAATCATGATACCTGAAAGTTGGTCTGCATGTTGCGCAGCTTTTGCTTTCAGGTCTTCAAGATCGATATAACCGTTTTCCAGCGCTTTTACTACAACCACTTTCATTCCGGCCATTACCGCTGATGCTGGGTTTGTACCGTGTGCGGAAATGGGAATCAACATCACATTACGATGGTGATCACCACGGCTTTCGTGATAGGCACGAATGGTAAGCAAACCAGCGTATTCGCCCTGTGCACCACTGTTAGGCTGCAGGCTGCACGCATCAAATGCTGTGATCTCGCAGAGATAACTGCTCAATTCGTCAACGATTTGCTGGTAACCTTTCGCCTGGTCTGCAGGAACAAATGGATGTATCTTACTCCAGTGTGCCCAGCTCAAAGGCATCATTTCAGTGGCTGCATTCAGTTTCATCGTACAGCTGCCAAGTGAAATCATCGATGTGTTGAGAGAGAGATCTTTATTCTCAAGGCTCTTAATATAACGCATCATCATGCTTTCACTGCGATGCGTATTAAATACAGGATGTGTAAGGAAAGTACCTGTACGTACCAGCGATGTTGGAATATGTTCCAGTTCTGCATCCAGGTTAATGTCAAAACTTACAGGGTCTGTATCGTTTTCAAAACAATTAATCAGGTCAAACAGGTCTTCCAGCGTGGTGGTTTCGTCGAGTGAAATGCCAATCTGATTATTGTCGAGGTAGCGAAGGTTGATTTGTTGTCTTTCTGCTTTTTCACGAATTGCAGCAGCGTTGTTTGTTTTTACAACGATGGTATCAAAGAAATTGTCAGAAGCAAGTTCAAACCCGCGTTCTTCAATTGAATCGGCTACCGTTTGTGTAAGCAGTGCCACTCTTTTCGCAATTTGTTTCAGTCCATGTGGCCCGTGGAAAACAGCATACATAGCAGCCATATTTGCCAGCAGCGCCTGCGCTGTACAAATATTGCTGGTTGCTTTTTCGCGTTTGATATGTTGCTCGCGGGTTTGCAGTGCCATACGCAGTGCGCGGTTTCCGGCTGCATCGATGCTTACGCCAATGATACGTCCGGGAATGCTGCGTTTAAATTCATCGCGTGTTGACATGAATGCAGCGTGTGGTCCGCCATATCCCAGCGGAACGCCAAATCGTTGTGCACTTCCGATTGCTACATCAGCACCCAGTTCACCGGGAGGCGTGAGCAGCGTGAGCGCCAGCAAATCGGTGGCCATTGCAACGAGTGCACCGGCTTCATGTACCGATTTAATGAACTGACGATAGTCTTCAACGGAGCCCAGGTTGTTGGGATACTGCACCAGCGCACCAAAGTATGTATTGTCGAACGCAAATGTTTTGTAATCGCCGATCACAATTTCGATTCCCACGGGAATGGCACGTGTTTTCAACACATCGAGTGTTTGTGGGAAAACATGCTGGTCTACAAAGAAGCGTGGACGTTCAACATGGTCAGCTTTGTTCAGGCTGTTGAAGAACATCGTCATTGATTCGGCAGCTGCGGTGCCTTCATCAAGAAGAGACGCGTTAGCAATGGGGAGGGCTGTTAAGTCGCTCACCATTGTCTGGAAGTTCAGCAGGCTTTCGAGGCGGCCTTGTGAAATCTCCGCCTGGTAGGGCGTGTACTGTGTATACCAGCCTGGATTCTCAAAAATATTCCGAAGAATAACCGAGGGGGGTGATTGTATCATAATATCCCTGTCCGATATAGTTCTTATACACTTTATTGAGCAGTGACACTTCCTTAATATGTTTCAGGTATTCATTCTCGCTCATCGCTTCGGGCAGGTTCAGATCGCGCTGCATGCGGATGGCGGGGGGCACCGTTTTGTTGATCAACGATTCGAGCGAGGGCTCACCAATTACCTGCAGCATCTGCTGCGTTTCTTTTTCATTGGGTCCGATATGCCTTTGGTGGAATTCGGCGGATTGTTGTTCGAAAATGTTCATAATAAATGCGGTGTAAGAAGTGAACCGGCCTGTTTTAGCGGCCGGAAATCAGCCCGGAACCTCGCGCGCGAACGGTTTAGTGCGAGACAACTGTTTGTGCGTGCTCTTTCGGGCGCTGCAAAGTTACGAGAGTGGAGGGAATAAAAAATTGCCGGGCAAGGGTGTGGAAAATTAGGGTGGAGGGTGGATGGTGGATGGAGGATGGAGGATGGTGGATGGTGGATGGTGGAGGGTGGATGGGGGATGTTGGATGGTGGATGGGGGATGTTGGATGGTGGATGGGGGATGTTGGATGGTGGATGGGGGATGTTGGATGGTGGATGGGGGATGTTGGATGGTGGATGGGGGATGTTGGATGGTGGATGGGGGATGATACCGTAATAACGACGTGAAAAAGCGCCGATTATCGGTTAAAAAAAACAGACGAATTAATTTGATATGGGTGAAATTTCAATTGTACATTGTTTTAATGTTGAATTACCGAAGTTTGGAAAGAGTGTAAAATGAACTGTGTCAGAAGTTAACTCTTAACTTTAAAACACAGTACAATGGAAAAAGAACCTATCGAGCCCTTCGATTACGAGGTGGCAAAGCAAAAATTACGAGAACAATTTCGAACCGGTAAATCATTATTTAGCAAAGGCGGGGCGTTTGCGCCACTTTTTGCAGGAGATGCTAAATTCAATGCTTGAAGGAGAACTGGACGGGCATCTTGATGACCAGGAACGCGATACGGGTAACAGAAAGAACGGCAAGAGTAAAAAACTACTAAAAACATCATCTGGCACCATCGAGGTAACAACTCCGCGTGATCGCTCCGGAAGCTTCGAGCCTGAGATTGTCAAGAAGCGGGAGACCATCATGGCCCAAAGCCTGGAGGATAAGATCATCGGGTTATATAGTTTGGGCACGAGTCTTCGTGATATCAGTGCGCACATCAAAGAGACCTATGACACCGATATCTCCGCCACTACACTAAGCTCCATTACCGATAAAGTTATTCCCCTAGTCAAGGAATGGCAGCAGCGTCCCTTAGAAGAACTGTATTGCATCGTGTGGCTGGATGCGATGTATTACAAGGTGAAAGAGGAAGGCCGCACTCAAACACGTTGTGTCTACAATATTTTGGGAATAACCCAGGAAGGTAGAAAAGAAGTGCTGGGTATGTATGTTTCACACAGCGAAGGGGCAAACTTTTGGCTTGGCGTGATCACTGACCTGCGGCAAAGAGGCGTACAGGATATCCTGATTGCCTGTATAGATAACCTTAAAGGCTTTGATGAAGCAATCCGAACTATCTATCCTGCTACCGAGATCCAGACCTGCGTTGTCCATCAAATCCGCAACAGCCTGAAGTATGTGGCCAGTAAAGATCAAAAGATCTTTATGGCAGAGCTTAAGCCTGTATATCGTGCTGATAATGAATCTCAGGCACTCGATGAGTTGGCTAAACTCAAGGAAAAATGGAATAAAAAGTATCCAATGGTTATAGGGTCCTGGGAAAACAACTGGTCCAAATTATCGACCTATTTTAAATATCCGGCGGGTATACGTAAACTAATTTATACAACCAATACCATTGAGGGTTATCATCGCCAAATCAGAAAGGTAACTAAAAACAAAGGGTCTTCACCAGCGATATGGCTTTGCTCAAATTAATCTACCTGGCAACTGAAAGGATTGCACTTAAATGGACGATGCCCCTAAATAACTGGGCGATTACTGCATCCCAATTAAAGATTATTTTTGGCGATAGAATGAAAACAGCTCTCTGATATAAGCCGTAAAAAAGAGGCGGTCCTTGCTCTGTGAATGGAGCCGTCCCGCCTCTTTTTTACTAAATCAAAATATTTTTTTGACACAGTTTAATTTACAGACCCTTTTGAGCGGTTTAATAAAAAGATATAAAAGATCCAGAATTAAAATAATTTATGTCCTCCCTCCATCCCCCATCCCTCATCCTTCATCCATCCCCCATCCCTCATCCTTCATCCATCCCCCATCCCCCATCCCCCATCTTCTCTCCCTATCTTTGCCCCCATGCCCCCCCATGAGCACATACTGAAAAACTGGCAAAAGAAATCCGGAGAACGACAAAAGCAGTTTAAACAGTTTTTACAAAGAGCTGGAAAAAATTGGGTTTTGAAGCAATTGCCCGACCTGCATGAAGAAGCAACCGAGGCGGTAGATTGCCTGCAATGCGCCAACTGCTGCAAGAATTACTCCCCACGGTTTAAAACGCCCGACGTGAAACGTATCGCCAAAGTAAAACGCATGCGGGAAAGCGTTTTTATCGATACTTACCTGAAAGTGGACGAAGAAGGGGATTTTGTGACAAAAAAGCAGTCCATGTCCTTTTCTCGGTGCCGATAATTATTGCGGGATTTATGAAGACCGCCCATCCGACTGTCGCCGGTTTCCCTATACAGACGAAGATGTGTTGTTGAAACGCCCTGCGCTCACGCTAAAGAATAGCACATTTTGCCCCATTAGCTTTTATGTGCTGGAGCGTTTGCTGCAACGGGAGAAAAATGCTTAGGCTGGAATAGTCAGCTCGTGATAGGCTGTTTCCAAAAGCGGTTTTACAAAACTGTTTGGATCCACCCATGATTCCATCATCGGGATCGCAGGTGTTGCGATAATCTGTTCCTTTGTTTTTCCTGCCACAATCTCTTTCTTCACATGATCAAAAATGCTTTCGAAGAAGAACTTCATTTCACGGAGATAATCGCGGTTCACAATTACGTCGTTTGCATCCCTGCCATGTCCGCAAACAAATAATGTTTTACGATCGAATACATTTTGCGCACGATCTAAAATCAGCATCCAGTTTTCCATACTGGCACCGGCGCCGCGATCGATATAGGGATACCTTTTATTGGCCAACAGATCGCCCATGTGCACGATGTTGGCGTTTTCAAAATGGATTAAGGCATCTCCGTTTGTGTGACCAGGTCCGAAGTAGTGCGCACAGATTTTTTCTTTACCAAAATCAACACACCATTTATCTGAGAACGTAAGATCAGGATAGAGCTGCTTATCTTCTGATTGCTGCGCTTTCGCCTGGTTCTCCTGGTTGATTTTTGAATTGATATGCGCAAGCACCTGCTTTACCTGTCCTTTAAATGCGATATTGCCACCGCTATGATCGCCATGATGGTGTGTATTGATCAGTAAATCAAAAGGAACCGGTGCTGTTTTCTTCAATTCACCAATCAGGTGACCCGCCTGTTCCGGAAACTGGCTGTCGACAACCACTGTGCCGGTTTTATTTCGTAAGAAAACAATGCTACCTCCTCTTTCGGTAAAGAGATAAACATCTTTTCGGATCGGATGAATTTTCCAGTCGGCAAAATTCAATCCATTTGCATACATACGTGGCCCCAGTGCGAGCGCACCACCAGCGAGTAATGAATTTCGTATAAACAGGCGACGGTTCATAGCAATGACTAAGATAGGGAATGTTTCTACTAGTATTGAAATTTCCGCAGGCTGGGGGCTTTGAACCAGGTGATGATGGCCACGAGGATCGTCATAAAGCCGCCAAAAACTACCGAAGGTACCAGGCCAAACATAGAGGCGGCAAGTCCGCTTTCAAATTGGCCCAGTTCATTACTGGAGTTTACAAACATGGAACTTACGCTGCTCACGCGTCCACGCATCTGGTCGGGCGTTTTCAGTTGCATTACGGTGCCGCGCACGACAACACTCACGCCATCCAGCATGCCCGCAAGTACCAGTGCAAAAAATGAGATGGCAAAAATGGATGAGATGCCGAAGATGATGACGCAAATGCCGTAGCCGCCTGCCGCCAGCATAAGTTTTATACCCTGTGATTTTTTCATTGGGAATAATAACATCAGTATCACAACGAAGATGGCACCAATATCAATAGCTGCGTTTAACCAGCCTAATCCAATCGGGCCAACTTTTAAAATCGAATCTGTATATGCAGGAATGATTGCGGCCACGCCGCCAAACAACACGGCAAACATATCAAGTGCCATTGCGCCCAGTAGCACTTTTGTTTTAAATACAAAACTTAAACCTTCTTTAATACTATGCCATGCGTTTTTATCACGGCTTGTTAATGAGGGCGCGCGCATTTTTAATTTGCTTAAAAACCCAAATGCCACGAGTAACAGACTGCAGATGATTGCGAGGGCGCCGGAATTACCAAAACCATGCAATGAGGAATCCGCCGAGGCCATGACCGATTACCGAAGCACTAAGCCACGCACTCTGGCTCCAGGTAGTGGCATTCTGTAATAACTGACGCGGAACAATGGTCGCCAGCAATGATGAAAAACAGGGGCCGGTAAATGATCGGATAACACCTGTGCAGAATATAACCGCGTAAATGATTGTAACAATCTGAAAATTTGTAAACCGCTCGGTTGTAAATGGGAGCGAGGCAAGTAACAAAACCGATGCGCAGGCTACATAACAAAAAACACAGCGAAGCAACAGCGCTTTTTTCCGACTACGATCCACAATATAACCTGAATAAAGCGCCATCAAAATCGCAGGAACAAATTCACTCAAACCCAACATGCCGACGAGAAACGGACTTTTGGTAAGTTGATATGTCCACCAGATCACCAATGTACTCATCATGCGAAGCGACATGATAAACGTAAAACGGCCAAACATCAGGTACCTGTATTCCGGTATTCGCATAGCAGCCAGTCGGTCGTGTGTTTGCTGTGCGGGTATATGCTGGTCGCTCATGTCTTAATTAAGATTGCTTTTATGGCAGTGTTAAATAGTGCTGCCCGTCTTCGTATTCTTTTTCCAGTGCATCAAGGATTACTTTCAAATGCAGGGGATTATTGATGAAGTCTGCATTGGACGCATCTACAAACAACGTTTTCATATTGTGTTGCTTGATGTAGTGCGTGTAGGTTTCCTGTATGTTAAATAAATATTCGTCGGGAATATTTTGTTCATACGATCGGTTGCGCTTGCGAATATTGGCCTGCAAACGGTTGACCGGTGCGTGCAGGTAAATTAAAATATCTGGCTTTACCAGTTGTTGATGAATAATGTCGAATAAACGTTGATACAGGCGGAATTCATCCTGTGGCAGGTTTACTTTTGCAAAGAGCAGGCATTTGGTAAAAAGATAATCGGTAATCGTTACCTGGCGGAACATATCCTGCTGATGCAACAATTCTTTTAGCTGCTTAAACCGTTCTGCCATGAAGAACAATTCCAGTGGAAAAGCGTATTGCTGTGGGTTCTCATAAAATTTTGGTAGAAACGGATTATCGGCAAATTCCTCAAGAATCAGTCGGGCCTGGAAGTGCTGGCTCAAAAGATTGGCCAGTGTAGTTTTCCCGGCACCGATATTCCCTTCGATCGTAATGAAATGGTAGTTCATGTATCCGGCAAATGTATGAATTAGGAAAGAATCTTCGAATCAGCCGGGGTGTTTCACCACTGCTAAACCGTCGCTGCACGCATCGAGCAACTGGTTTATATTTTGTTTAAAAATGGGGTGAACAAAAGCAGGAGCAATTTCTGCGAGTGGTGTAAGGGCAAACCGTCGGTTTTGTACCTGGGGATGGGGGAGGATCAGTACAGGATAGTTCATCACCCTGTTTTCATAAAACAACATATCGATATCAATCACGCGAGGCCCATATTTTTCTTCGCGTATGCGCCCCAGTTTTTTTTCAATTTTCAGTATTTCGCGCAAAAGTTTCCGGGGCTCCAGGCTGGTTTTTAATTCAATGGCCTGGTTGAGAAAAGCAGCCTGGTCTTCTTTTCCCCCACGCGGCGGTTTCGTAAATGGAAGAAATCTTTTCTATTTTGCCGCAATGTTTTTCCAGCAGGTTCCGGGCACGCTTCAGCATCGCTGCCCTGTCGCCCATATTACTGCCGGTAAGAAGAAAAGAGGAAAACATGTAATGATTGCCGTTTACGGAAAAATAAGCGCGAAAGTTACGATATATTTTTAGGTTTGACCTGGTTTCAGGGTGTTGCGGGGTGCAAAATGTAGCCTGCAACAAACTGCCAACTAATTTCTACATTTGGCTTCTTCAACCATTGATATCTATGCGTAGCTTTTTTAAAACGATGGCGGCCTGTTTACTGGCCCTGGTTTTGTTCGCAATTGTGGTTTTCTTTTTCATGATTGCTGTGGTGGGAAATATTACCCGCAAAGAAGTGCCCCAGGTGCGTTCCGGATCAGTACTGGTAATTAACCTCGCACAAACATTCGCGGAATTGGAAAAAAACAATCCGCTGGATATGCTGCGGGAAGACGAGAGTACTGCACCGGGACTCTATGATGTGGTCCGGTTGATACGTAATGCTGCCAGCGACAACAGGATCACAGGTATTTATCTGCAGGCCAACGGCAATGGAAACGGCTATGCCGCCAGTGAAGAAATTCGCAACGCTTTGGAATCATTTAAAGCCGCCGGAAAATTTGTAATTGCGCATGCCGACATTTACTCGCAGGAAGCCTACGATGTGGCAACCGTCGCCAGTGAACTCTACCTGCATCCGAAAGGTTTTTTACAATTTTCGGGGTATAGCGTTACGTATGTGTTCTTCAAAGGACTACTGGATAAACTGCAAATTCAGCCGCAGATATTTTATGCCGGGAAATTTAAAAGTGCAACGGAACCATTCCGTGCAGAGAAGATGACAGATGAAAACAGGTTGCAAACTGCAGTGTGGATGAATGATCTGTATGACGGATTTCTCCTTCGTACCGCAATGGCTCGTTCGCAGGATACAGCATTACTGCGCAAACTTGCAGTAGAGGGACTGGTGCAAACTGCTGAAGATGCAATGCAATACAAACTGGTGGATCAGCTGAAATACGACGATGAAGTTAAAGATGAAATTAAAGCCCGGTTGAATCTTGATAAATACGAGCGAATAGAGTTTGTAACGCTGTCAAACTACTGGGCTGCGAATCCCCGCAATAGCAGTGGCGATAAAATAGCGATGATTGTAGCCGAAGGTAATATCGTAGATGGCAAAGCGGCACAGGGAACAATTGGTGGTGAAACCTATCGCAATCTGATTCGTAAAGCGCGGTTGGATCAGTCCGTAAAAGCAATCGTTGTTCGCATCAACAGCGGTGGAGGCAGTGCCCTTGCGAGCGAAACGATCTGGCGCGAAATGGCACTGGCCAAACAGGATAAACCTGTGATTGTAAGTTTTGGCGATGTGGCTGCATCGGGTGGATATTATATGGCGGTAGCTGCTGATTCTATTTTTGCGCTCCCTACTACCATCACGGGTTCAATTGGTGTGTTTGGTATGTTGCCTAATATGGAATCGTTCTTTAAAAATAAACTGGGTGTTACATTCGATGCAGTGCGAACATCACCTTATGCAGATGCAGGTGCGGTTTATCGCCCGCTGAATGAAAATGAAAAGAAAATGATGCAGGCGAGTATTGACCTGATATACGACCAGTTTAAAAATCGTGTGGCACAAGGACGAAAAATGGAACTGAATGTTGTTGACAGCATTGCGCAGGGTCGTGTGTGGACAGGTAAGAGAGCCATCGACATTGGTCTTATAGATCGTTTTGGGGGAGTAGAAGATGCAATTAAATCTGCAGCTGCCATGGCAAAACTGGAAAACTATCATGTGGCCGTTTATCCCGAACCGGAAACATTACTGGAGCAGATATTCGGAAAATCAGAACCGATGAGTTTTCGGGATCAAATGAAAAATGAACTCGGTGAAGAGCAGTATAGGATTTATGAGGAATTGCGGAACATCCGCGAGTGGAGTGGGGCGCAGGCAAGATGGCCATTTGTGATATTGCGTGCCGGCGGTAAATAAGCGCTTATTTTTTTCAGATAAACCAACGGTATGACAGTTCAATACATTTCCGAGCTGGTAGGTACATATGTTTTCGCTGTATCGGGTGTACTGGCAACCGATGAGAAGGACCGCAACTGGTTTGGGGCCGCATTTACCGGTTTTATTACCGCCATTGGTGGCGGTAGCCTTCGTGATGTGTTGCTGGGAAGTTATCCTTTGGTTTGGGTACAGGATATCAATTTGCTTTATGCCATTTTGTTGGGCGTGGTTACTACCTTGTTTTTCTTTCGCTGGGTTGTACGATTTGAACGTGTGATGCCTTTGTTCGACATGGCTGGTATCGCATTGTTCACCATTGTGGGTGTGGAGAAGAGTTTGTCCCTCGGCGTACGTCCTGAAATAGCTGCGATGATGGGGGTGTTTTCAGCAGTGATGGGCGGTGTAATCCGCGATACGCTCACCAATAAGCAGCCGATCATTTTCAGTCGCGAAATTTATGCAACCGCCTGCCTGGCCGGCGCTGCCGTTTATTTATTGCTGGATTCATGGGATGTTTCGCGCAACATCAACTTTTTTGTTTCCGGCGGAGTTATTATACTCATCCGCGCACTATCCATTCGTTATAATATTATGTTGCCGGCTATTGAAAGCGAGCAGCCGATAAAAAAATAGCTTACTTTTTTATTTCAGTTCATTTTATTACAAAAAAAAGCCAGCCTGCAGATGCAGGCCGGCTTGATATGTAACAACTGCTTAGATAGAGACGAGGGGAGTTATTCCACGACATTCAGTTCTGCCATGCCTACGCGGTTACCGCTGGGCCAGGCATTGTATTCAAGTCGGAAATAGCGTGCCGTTACGGGCGCAATGAACTGGATCCCTTTATAATCGGGATTATTTGCGTTGGTACCAGTTGCGTAAGTAGTACCATTCCAGATTCCCTGGAATGTCCAGGTAGTACCGTCATTGCTGGTACGTACTGTAAGCTTTGTAGCATTGTCGTTGGTGCTGGAATAGCTGGGCGACATGCGCATGCCTTTCATCGTTGTGGCAGCACCCATATCCACCTGGATCCATTTTTCAGCACCAGCCGAATTCGATGAGCGCCATACCGTACTGTTGTTGCCATCAATCAGGTTGGTAGCGGGGTTGCCATTGGTGATGTTACTTACCGTTACATTCCACGCTGTGCGCACCGCAAATGTTCCTGTAGGAACTGCCTGTGTTGATTCCACATTTGTATAAGCATATGAAATTCGTACATACACTGCTTTGTGCGTGTTGCTGATAACAACACCTTTATCTTTCGATTCAACTTTGGTAATGGCGAGCGGCAATACATAACCATCGGGGTTCGTCAGCATTTCTGGTGACGTGATCTGGATTTGTATTGGCTGCGAAACACGCTCACCTTTTGCAATGCTGTATTTTTCCCCGCTTGTTATTTGATAAGATCCTGCGGGTAAGATAGCATTGTTCTGTCCGCGCAGCGCATTGTAAGATGCGAGCATATCCGGAGCAGGTTGAATGGTCAGGTCAATGGCATAATCCAGTTCGCGACTGGTATATGCATGTACCTGCGTGTTCTTTTCACCTCTTACTTCGATGGGTGTATGCGTCAGGTCCAGCTGCTGCGTTTGTGTTGGAATTCCCGGCAGGTCTGGCTGCAGGAATACCATCAGCTCTTTCGAGCGGATCTCATCTTTTTTGCATGATACTGCCAGCAATGGGAAAAGGCCTAGCAGCATCCAGCGGAAAGTTTTGTAGTTCGTTATGGATAGTTTCATAATTCAGTTTTTGTTACGTAAAAAATCTGGCCTTTTATTCAGGGCATCTCACACCTGGGATCCAGGTAATCGTGTTGTTGGCAATGGCTGTATATCCGTGACCGGTTAAGTCAGCAACTTCATTGCCGGTAATATCACCATTGAAACGCCAGTAAGCCAGTAAACCGGGTGTGGTTGGACTTACATAACACATATTGGCCTGTAATTCCACCGGCGTCAGCGCACGAGTCCAGATGCGGGCTTCGCTGATGGCTCCATTGAGGTAACGGCCGTTTGCTGAGCGACCAATTAAGAAACCCTCTTGGTAAAAACTGGTAAGGTCAACATTGCCACCCTTGGTATCGGCATAGTTGTCGAGAACACCATTTACATACAGTGAGTTGGTAGAACCATTGTACACAACTGCAACATGCACCCATTCGTTTGTTGCGAAACGGGTATTACTGGTTACAGGGTGTTTGCTTCCGCCAACGGTACCACCTGCAAGTTGCATCTGGTTGTTTGCCACGCTCACATCGCCAAAGCGAAGCAGGTAGTTTTCTTCAATTCCCATAAGCGAACTGATGAAAGGGTTCGCTGTTTGAAATGCATTCACGCGAACGCGGCATTCCATGGTCAGTTGTGGGATATTCGCCAGACTCGGATCAGTGATAATGTTCGGAACACTGAAGTAACGGTTTGATGCCAGCGAAGCTGCCTGAGTAATGATGGTTTGTTTGATTATGATGTAAATTGTACGAGACGATTCCAGTACTTCAAGTCCTCCATTTACACTGGTAATGCTGATGGGCATCAGGTAAATTGCGCCTTCTTCAAAATTGGCGAGAGAAGTGATAGCGAATGTTGCAGACTCAGAACGGTTGGTTCCGCCCTTAATCACCACTTTACCTCCATCTGACCGCAGTTCATAACTTCCATTTGGCAATGGCTTATAGGTAGTGCCATTAAACGCATTGTAATGGTCAATCAGTTGCGGATCGAGTTGAATGGAAACCGGAATGTCCTGATTTACTTTAATGGAAGAAGTAACGGAAATGCCAAGGTCGAAAGGATTATCAATCGTAATGGTCTTTTCCGGATATTGTTCCGTATCGGTAAAGTATACAACCTTCCGATGTTCGGCGGCTTTTTTACATCCTGTAGCCAGTGCTGCAAGCAGTAGAAACAGGAGGCTTATATTTTTAATTTTCATTTGTATTCGTTTTGAAAAAATGAGAAATCTTTTTTGTTTCTAGCGTACTGCAGGGTTGGCAGCCTGTATTGCACGACGCATGTATTTATAAGGAGGGCTGCTGTTATAATCCCTTCCGAAATAGAAACCTCCAAATCCGGCCTTCGTTCCCTGTGTTGGATTCCAACGCGCCATGCCTTCCAGTGAATACATACGCTCGCCGTCCATTGGACTGATCGTATTACCATTGGCTTCAGTAAATGGTGAACCACCATTCTGCCACCAGTCACCGATGTTTTCAGTAACCATGAATTTAGAAGGTGGGCACCATGCTGCTACGCGGTTGTAGCGTGTTTGCAGGTTGGCAGCCGAGTTGGTTGTTGTTCCCTGCGTATAAGCCTGGTTTACGATGTAGTCAACAAAAGGCTCGATGTTGGTAGGCAAAGTGTGATTGTAGTAATCCACGATCAACAACTTTCCCGAGTTGGACATCGGTCCGAGGCGCTTGCTGCAATGTTCCACCATCTTCGCAAAGTTGGCAGCGCTGTTCAGATAAGTTCCCCCTGCGGGCTCCCAGTCAATATCCAGGCCATCGAGGTCATACGCAAATACGCGATCAATCAGCTCGTCGGCGTACGCATACATCCCTTCTTCAGTAACCGGGTGGCCTGATCCTTCCACCTGAACGATGATAGGCATTACCAGGCGCATACCTTTCACACGTTGTACAAAACGCATTTCTTTATACGTTTCCGGATGTGTTGTTGAATCGGGTATACCACCCCATAAACTCAGGATGTCGATACTGTCGGGTAATCCCATAAAGTGCATACCATATGAAAAGGTTTGGGAATAATCAGCGAACCAGCCAAAGCAAAGCTGATGATCCGATTTTTTATAAGCCCTTAAGTTCTCATAATACTCGTCCGAGTATTTATAAGGCTTCTGGAGTTCGATATTCTCCTTTTTGCATCCTGCCAGTGTTGCTGTTGCCAACACTACCATGCAGATTATCAAAAGTTTTTTATTCATCTCAATATTTTTAAAAATGTAATATCTCAAGCGTTTTCAATGATCAGGGTGTGCGATCCCACCAAAGCAGCGTGTTGCCATTGTCGGGTCCGCCAAGTGCTGCTACACCTGTAGCCACACCGGCTGCATTCGACTGGTATTCTGTTTGGGGGAAAGGCAGTCTGCGTACAAAATTTTCTGTTGGTACCACACCACCACTGCGGTTAAGAACTACAGGGAAAACTTTGGGCCAGCCGGTTCTGCGGAATTCACTCCATGCTTCCTGACCATCAGGGTAAACGGCAATCCATTTTTGGGTGATGATCTTTTCGATTTTCGCTGCATTGCTGGCTGCGTCATTCCAGGCGATGGTTGTAGTAGCAAGCAGGTTGCTTCCAGCCGAAACGTTGTTGCCTGAAGCTGCGATGTCAACATATGGAGCAGGCTGACTTACTGCATCAGCGATATACGCGTTTGCATTTCCGGCATTCCATTGTTCAAATGAAGTGCGGATACCTGTTTCATAAAGAGATTGTGCAGTACCATTCATTTCCCAACCTCTCACAGCACCTTCTGCACGCAGGAAATACATTTCTGCTGCACTCATCCAACGAATAGGGGTGTTCGCGGCAACATTCAGCGTGGAGAATGGCGTGGTATAGGCTGCTTTGTTGGTGATGTTGATACCGTTGCGGATACCATGAAACTCACCATCGGGAGCACGGTTAAACATGAAAGGTGCGCGCGGATCGTTATAACCACGCATGTACGATTCCATATTTGCACCCATACGCACGTCGTCGAAATTGTAACAAATGATGTAGAGCGGATTATTGAAATTGATACCGTTACCGCTTGCAAGTACAGCATTGTCTGCGTTGGAAGCCATCACACCAATAGGATGTGCAACTGCTTCTTCAGCCATTTGTTTTGCTTTCGCTGCATTTGCATCAACAATACGCATGGCAAGACGCAGCTTCAGCGAGTTGGCAAAACGTACCCATTTCACATAGTCGCCACCATATACCAGGTCATACTTTGCCATTGGACGCTGACCTGGATAGAGGTTCACATAATCCGTAAGTGTATTGATGCCATAGTTCAGTGCGCTGAATAATGAGTCATACACTGTTTCCTGGTTATCGTAGCTGGTAGACAAACCGCCTGAGCCAAATCCCGAAACAGGCAGCGGTCCATACATATCAGTCGTACGATGCAGTGACATTGCTTTCAGAATCTGCGCCAGCGCATAAATGTGCGGATTGTCAAATTCTGATTTCTTTTTAATAGCGAGCCACGCTGGCATTACACCGAGATAAGCTCTTGCAAAACCGGCATTGTACCAGTCGGGGATAAATGCATATGTGGTATTATTCGAGTTGCCATACCAGTTGTTGCTGGCACCCATATAACCTGAGAATACATCACCTGCGAGGTTTTGCAATACCTGATAAACTTCGTCACCAAAGTTTGGTTGCTGTGCCGGCGGAAAAATATTCTGTTGCATTTGAGGGAAATACACACCGGTGGAAAGGAAGTCGTACTCCATCATTTCATCGGTGGCATTTACATCATTCGTATTATATTCTTTAAACTTCTTGGTACACGATGTTGCCAAAAGCAACACGGCCATACCGAGGAGTATTTTATGTGATATCGTTGATTTAAGTTTCATTTTCTTTCAATTTCCGGGGTGATTAAAACTGCACCTTTACATTAAAGCCAACACTACGCAGGCTGGGCTGCATAAAGTAGTCGATGCCCTGGTAGTATGTACCTGTGCTTGCCGCTGCTTCCGGATCGAAAGGAGCTTTTGTAAGCAGGAACAGGTTGCGGCCATTCACGCCAACGGTTACGCCTTTTACCGCATGGCCAAACCAACGCTGAGGAAGGTTGTAGTTCAACGATGCTTCTGCAAGACGAACGTTGGAGGCGCTGTACACATAACGTGAACCAACACCAGCAACACCACCACCTACAACTTCGTAGTAAGGTTGTGCAGGCAGTTTTTCGCCATTGATGATAACACCACCAGCATCACGTGCATCAGCAGATGCTTTAGAAACACCAAAGCGATCCATGATGGCCTGTGTAACCGATACGCCAACACCACCAATACGTGCATTTACCAAAAGATCAAGCTGGAAATCTTTATAACGGAAACTGTTGCGCCAGCCCAGGTTGTAACGTGGGTTTGCATTACCAGCTTTGATATAATGATTCGAGTTTGCAGTTACCGTTTGGGAAACCAGTCCCACTTTAATGAAACCATGCTCATCTACTGCAAGTGAATTCACATAAATATCACCCATGCTGCCGCCTTTAACCAGGGCCATCATGTAGCTGCCTGTTCCACCCATGCTCAGGCTATCAACGCTGATGGGTTCAGCAGTCAGCTCGTCTTTGTAGTTAGCCAGCAACTTGTTGATACGGTTTCTGTTCAATCCAAGCGTTACGTTGGAACTCCAGTCAACGGCACCGAGCTTCATGCTTCCACCGAGTGAAACCTCAATACCCTTGTTAACCACTTCACCGGCATTAATGTAGAAGCTGCTAAAGCCTGTACTGGGTGCCAGGGTGGGGTTGAAGAGCTGGTTGAAGGTGTTGGAACGATAAACCGTTACATCCAGGTTGATTTTATTACGCAGGAAACGCAGGTTCAGACCGAGTTCCACTGAACGTGTTCCTTCAGGACGTAAGCTTGTTGCCGGACGATATGATGTTGTTGTGGGGAATCCACCAATGATGGGGTAGGTGGCAATACTCACAAAACGGGAAGGAGCATTACCTACTTCACTATACGTACCGCGGATTTTTGCAAATGACAAAATGGGTGAACGGAACTTCAACAGGTCGGTCAGGATGGCTGATGCACCTACTGAAGGATATACGATTGAGCTGGCTGTTGTGTTAGCAAGTGCGGATGACCAGTCGGTACGACCCGTAACATCCACAAACACCATATTGCGATAGCTCAATTGCGCAGTTCCAAAAACAGATTGCGTCTGATCGCGGAAGCGTTCCTGTTGAACGGTTGCCTGTGTCTGGTTTACGTTTTGATAAGCAAACAGGTTAGGAACACTCAGCAGGTTACCGCCATAGTTTTCCATGTTGTACTGTACATCCATAATAGATGCACCCACCGTTGCACTCAGCGTAAGATCATTGTTAAGATCTTTTGTAGCGGTAGCCAGTACATCAGAATACATCTGGCGTGTAATAGCGGTATTCTTGTAATAAGCACCAGCTTCAGATGCAAAAAGCCCCGAAGTAGATGCGAAGAATTTACGCTCGCCAGATGTTGTGTTTTGATCAAGACGTACACGACCTGCAACATCCAGCCAGCTGTTGATCTTGTATTTCAAACCGGTTCCAATTACGAAGCGGTCTTTTTTCACCTGGAACAGGTTGCGGTGAATGATCCAGTATGGGTTTTGCATCTGGAAGCCCATATCACCGTAAGGCCAGAACTGTGTATTAAAGTTGCGTGTAGGATCAAAGCGTTCAAAAACTTTGTAGCGCTCAATATCATCGCTCAATGGGAAGAGATAGATGGGAATAAGCGGGTTGAAGTATTGACCCTGTGAGAACATGTTTTGTTCTTCTGTATTAACGTACATCGCATTCACATCCCAGGTCAGCCTGTTGTCGAGCAGGTTGGCTGTGTTACGAACGGAGAAGTTCAGACGATCCAGTTCGTTGTTGGTGATGATGCCTTTTGCCTGTACGCTTGCAGCAGAGAAATAAGTCTGATTTTTTCTCATTGCCTGTGCTCAGCGTAATTGAATTGGTAACGTTTACACCTGTCTGGAAGAAATCGGCAGGATCGTATGATGATGGTGTAGCCAGTTTATCGCCCCAGCTGTAATAGCTACCGGTTGGAGAACCGTATGTATTCTGGAACTCAGGAAGGATCGCAGGACTGAAGAAGCTGGTGTTGTTAGAAGCACTCAGTTTCAATTTACCTGCTTCACCTTTACGAGTGTTGATCAGGATTACACCATTCGCAGCCTGGCTACCATACAGTGCTGCAGCAGCAGGTCCTGTAAGTACCGACATTGTTTCAATATCATCAGGATTGATATTTGAAATACCATCGCCCGACATGCCAGATCCGGTGAAGATATCACTGGCCTGATTGGTCTGCAGGTTTGGCAGGGGAATACCATCCACCACATACAGTGCATTGTTATTTCCAAACAGCGATTTTGTACCACGCATTACTACGCGGGATGAACCACCGATACCGGCAGCTGAACTGTTAACGGTGATACCGGCAACTTTACCAGTAAGGCTGTTTACAAAGTTCGCATCGCGTACGCGCAGCACTTCTTCGCCTTTTACTTCCTGTACGTTATAAGTAAGTGCTTTTGTTTTACGTGGAATACCCAGGGCGGTAACGACTACCTGTTCAATTTCGTTGACCTGTTTTTCCATGTGAACCGTTACTGAAGTGCGACCTCCCAGTGCGACTTCGGTAGTTTTATAACCGATATAAGAAATCACCAGTGTCTGGTTCGTTTCAGCTTCGATGGTAAAGCGCCCTTCCGCATTGGTTGTTACAGATACATTGGTACCTTTTACAACAACGGATGCGCCCTGCAGTGCGTTGCCCGCGGAGTCGAGAACCACACCCGTAATAGTAGGAGGGGGTGGTGTTTCTTTTTTCTCTTCGGGAGCCATGAGGCGTTGTATTACCTGTTTTTTCTTTTTCAGAAAAATGGTTTTGTTGTTCACCTCAAAATCCAGTGGTTGGTTTTGAAACATCTGTTGCAGGAATTCCTGCAGCGGCATTTCCTTCACTGAAAGAGTTACGGGTTTGCTTTCCCGCAACAGTTCTTTGTTGGCAAAAACGGAATAGCCCGTTTGCGACTCAATGGCAGCAAAAACTTTCGTGATGGCGACGTTTCTGCCCGAATAGGTAATGGTCTGGCTGAAGCCCTCTGCGTGGGCGCTAAACAGACCTGCTAACAGGAAAAGAAGCGTTAGTTTCATCGTAAGCAGTGTTTTGAATGAGAGCGCTGGCAGCACCCGGATCCTCGATCGGGATTCGCCGGCCCCGCGCAACCGGTGCGGCCATTTAGCCTGCATCCGCTTGCTTGAAGCAGCAATTAGCATAAATTTGAAAATGTTTGGTTTGTTAATAAAGGATAGCTCGACAAAGCATTTATGATCGAACCAACACAGCCCTTTGGGTGCCGCCGGGACTGCCATCCCGGCGGTTTTTTTGGAAGGGTGGTGGTTCTTCAGTTCGTTTTATGGTTTTACAATAATTTTTCGCTCATTGGTTATCTCAAATCGCACTTCCGACATTTCCAATCCCTTCAATACTTCCTGCAATGAAAGTTCACGATCCATCTTTCCCACAAACTCATAATTCTTTACACCCGGCGCATATTCCACTTCAATATTATACCAGCGCTCAAGCTGGCGCATCACTTCGCGCAGCGAGGCATTGTTGAAGTCGAACTGCCCGTTTTTCCATGCCATCACCTGTGCTACATTCACCTGTTTTTTCACTGTAAGTGCCGTGTTGGTTGATTGCGCCTGCTGTCCAGGCGTCAATACAATTCTTCCTTCTTTATTCGATACACGCACAGAACCTTCCAGCAATGTGGTATTGATGGTTTCTTCGTTGTCGTAAGAATTAATGTTGAAATGCGTACCGAGTACTTCTATCTCAGTTCCGCTGTGCGTGGCTACAATGAAAGGTTTGTTTTTATTTTTGGCCACTTCAAAATAAGCTTCACCGGTGATGTCCACTTTCCGGTCATTGCCTGTAAATACAATGGGATAACGAATAGAAGATGCTGCATTCAACCACACTTTCGTTCCATCGGGTAATACCATTTTAAACTGCCGTCCTTTCGGGGTTGACATACTATTGTAGCCGTTTATTACAACATCGCTATTCGCCTGGTCGTATACAAGTTGTCCGTTTCTTAGTAAAACCTTGGTGCCATTTTGTGTAGTCACCAGCCCATTTCCCATGCTATCGAGCACAACCGTGCTGCCATCTACGAGTGTGAGAATGGCACCATCCTTACCTGCCTCTATGGTGGAAGGTTCGCCCGTAGGTTGCTGGGCGAGTGGGGAAGTATCTGAGGATTTATTAAAAAGAAAAAATGCCAGCACTGAAAGTGCGGCAATGATGCTGGCGGCCACAGCCCATTTGCGGATCATGTAAACGATACCACGTTTTTGATTTTCTGTTTCCTCCGCCTGCGAATTGGAAATGCGCGCCACCACTGCTTCCTGAATGCGGCTGGTTGTTTCCGGAAAATCCGAATCGGTTGCCTGCAACTGTTCCAGTTGCTGATCCATGATGGTTGCCAGTTGTTCTATGTAGGCCGGGTCTTCCAGGAGCCACTTCAGTTGTTCCTGTTCCTCTGCGCTACAATCACCGGTTATGTATCGGTCAACAAGCTGCTTGAATTGGTCGGGTGTCATGTGTATTTTTTAATAAATACCATGACGAACCCAAATTGGGCAACATATGGCATTCAATAAAGAAGACACAGATTTGAAGTGCGCAATCAGGTCGGACCAGAAAAAAATCGAAAAAAAATTACTGAAGCAGGGCCAGTGGCAGGAAAAGATGGATCCAAAGGGGAAGTTTGCCCTTCAGATGTGTGCGCAGAAATACAAGTGACTCTACTATATGCTGATTAACGGCGCTTTTTGAAATATTGAGTTCGGCTGCGATTTCATCATAACTCAAACCCTGCAGTCGGCTCATTTTAAAAACCTGTTGGCGACGGGGAGGAAGTAGCTCAATTCCAGCCATAATGACCTGGTTCAGTTCTCTGAGTTCCATTTTTTCGGCGGGGTTCGAGAGGGTATCCTCCCATTCATCACGGCCTGCCAGTGATTCATGACTGAGTTGTTGCCGAAGGGCAGTGATGGTACGGTTACGCGTTGCCCTGAAAATATAAGCACGGAAGTTGACAATGTCAGGCAGCGTGGTTCTTACATTCCAAATACCTACAAATATATCCTGGGTAATTTCTTCCGACTGTTGCGGATCTTTTATGTAGGAAAGTATATGCGCGTAAATGATTGGGGCATAATGAGCCACAAGACGTGCAAACGCCTTTTCGTCTGCCTCCGCAATTTTTCTCAGCAGTTCCTCCTCCAAATATTGACAATCGTTTCCCAATCAGAGCACACTTTCCAAACAAACATACCAGTTTTATGAGAGGGATCAAAATTTGGATGGTGGATGGTGGATGGGAGATGGTGGATGGTGGATGGGAGATGGTGGATGGCCGATGATCGATGATCGATTATCGAAGTATGGTTAAAGAGCAGGTGTTCCGATCCTGTAATTAAGAGAGGATCTTCGCGTTCGCATCATACATCGACCATCGACCATCGGATATCGGACATCGGTCATCGGTCATCGATCATCGGCCATCGGCCATCGATCATCGTCCATCGATTCTCCCTTCTTCCCCAAAATGGGCAATCCTGCCTCATTCGGGGCAGTGTTGTTGCGCCCACCATCGGAGATTCCTGCCTGTTTAGCGAATGGCCTGAAGCTTGAAGGGGTTTAGTAGAACGATTTAATTAACTAAACTCATACTCATGAAAACGATTATAACAGCGCTTGCATTGATCTGCTTCGCAAACGCAGCAGATGCGCAGGTGCCCACGCAAAAGAATAATGATTTATTTTTTGATATACAAACGCGCGCGCCATTTGCAGCGAGGTATGATTCAACTACAGGTACACTGTATAATACTTCTACAGGTAAGCCAGTTGATTTTTTCCTGAACAATACCGGTGACACCGTATCGAGCCGCGGTTTTTACATTGTAAATAATTATCTCCTCTGGGATAACAACTCTTATCGTCTCGACAATGGACGAAGTGCATGGAGAGAGGAGAAATTATGGGATTCCAAAACAAATACAGAACTAAAGCGTGACAATCTTTGGGAGAAATACCAGAAACCCGGAATGCGAAGGGATGGATTGTGAGAGCGATGACCGATGTTCGATGATGAGGCGCTGAAACGAGTTAAGTTTTGAGAGTAATATGCAGGCTTAGCCGACTGCCATAGTCTTATGGTGTCGGCTTTTTTTTGCGGCTTATGACCCGTTCCATCTGCTTTAAAAATCTGTGTATTTATCTGTGTAAATCTGTGTGAAACTTCCACCATGTTACATCAACTTACTAACCGGAGAGGTTTCACACGGATTTGCACGGATACATACACTGATTTACACGGATACATACACTGATTTACACGAATTTGGACACAGATTTACACGGATTTTTTGTACCCCGAAATTTAAGCTATCTGCTCTTCTTTCAGGTTTGCCGTTTGCCGCCTGCCGACAGAGGCGTTACGATATTCGTAACATCCTTCTCATTTTGCTGCGGTTGATCACAAGTGTGCTGTCAACCAAAGGTGGTTTGAAGAATAAACTTGCAAAATAGCCAACCACCCAAACAATAACGTGGCTATAAACTCCCAGCATAAATTTATGGTGCGTAAAATTCCAACTTCCGAGGTCGAGAAGTAAAATGCCATCTATTTGTGTAGAAGTAAGCACCGCATATGCAGTAAAAAAGACACAGGCAAGCAGTCCGATATACAGCCCCTGCTTATTAGCGCGGGTAGAGAACAAACCGAGGAGAAACATACCAGCCACACCTCCCGATACAATTGAATACAACAGGAATACCAGGCCAAGCGCGCCTTCTGATCCGATGATTGTATAAATAGATGCGATCGTTAACGCGATCGATCCTGTTATTATAACAGTGATCTTTCCAAAATAGAGTTTCTGCTTATCGGTGCGTGCTTTCTTACTCCTACCATAAAAATCGGTGGTGAGTACAGCAGACACGCTATTCAATTCGCCAGTTACGCTCGAAAAGCCCGCTGCAATCAGTCCTGCAATCACCAGTCCGGTGATGCCAACAGGTAATTCACTGATGATGAATATCGGAAACACTGCATCCGGTTTCGTTCCTTCTGCAAGTACACCTGGATTTACTTCGTAGTAAACGAACAGCGCCGTACCAATAAACATAAACAAAGCCCAGAGTGGTAAGCTCAGAAAGATACCCATCAACGAAGAACGAATTGCATCGCGACTGGATTTTGCAGTGAGAAACCGTTGTACAATCAGCTGATTGGTTCCATAATTCTGAATCGCAAAGAAAACGCCATTAATGGCCATCACCCAAACTGTTAATTCGGTAAAGTTGAAATCGGTCGAGCCGAATCCAATTCGATTGTTTTCTTTTGCTACAGAAAGAATAGTACTGAAACCGCCTTCGATGGAAAACAACAAAATGAAAAAAACAGCAAGACCTGCGCCGATGAGTAGAAAGACCTGAACTACATCGAGCCAGATAATGCCTTCCATACCTCCAAACAACGTAGTGATGATAATAAGAATTCCTACAACCCAAATAACCAGGAGTGGATCAATTCCTAAAATCCCGTTTAATGCTGTTCCCAACAAAAACATGATGGTTCCCATTTTAGAAAGATATGCAGCAATAAATCCCAAAGCGCCGTATAACCGCGCGAAGTAACCAAATCGCTTTTCAAAATATTCATACGCGCTGATGCCAATTGCATTTCTGTATAATGGTACAATGAATCGGATGATGGCGAACAAAACAACCGTTACTGCAATCCCCTGTACCAGTAAAATCCAGCTTCCAGAATAGCCTGCACCAGGGTAGGCGAGGAATGTTATACTGCTAACGATGGTTGCCAACAATGATAAACCCAACACCCAATTGGGCAGTTTTTTTCCAACGATGTAGTAATTTTCAGTTGTATCCTGTTTCTTCGAAAATCGGAACGCGAAATATAACACCATCAACAACGATAATGAAATGATGATGTAGTCAACAACATGCAGTCGTCCCGCAGAATGGGTGATACCCAGTATGAGTTTAAAATTCAACATGAGCAATTATTATATAATTATGGATCCACCCTTCGTTAATGTTTGACGGACATCCTCACTGCTTAATTCCGAAACGGAAATGTTCTTGTGGAGTGCGAGATATGCCGCAACACCTGCAGCTTCTCCCGTTTGATTCATGTTTACCATTACCCGAATGCCTGAAAAAGCAATCTCACTTGCATCCAACATGCGGCCGGCAATAATTACGTTCGTACTGTTTTGTGGAATCAATGCCCGGAGTGGTACCTGATAAAACGTGGGATTCACAGGTGTTACATCGCGCCATCGTCCAATTTCCCTTGGATAACCAGTGCGCTCGTACACTTCAGTTCCGTCGAGGTATTTAAATGTAAGTCCGGGTTTGTCCTGGTGATGGGTGTCGAGACGATAGCTGCCATTTGCGATTGCATCATGAAACAGTCGCCCGGTCATTGCATCTTCATCGGATATTTGGTATTGACATTTTACATGTCGGGTTTCACGAATGGCCACCGTTGCCGGCAAACTCACCAGGCCCATCTTATAATCTCCCCCATATTTTCGAACGAGATCCATCATCGCACGTATCTGTCTGCGACCTTCAATTTCTGCTTTCGTCAAATCATTAATATCTGCACAGTTTACGCCATAAATTCGGGTACCCGCAAGCATGTATATTTCTGTTCCCGGAATTTTCGCGCCCCAGGCATATCCCTCCGGTATATTAAATTCATGCCGGTGAGCTTTCAGTAGATCATGAAAACGTTCGCTGTCCCAACCTTCCAGGTACACGCAGGTGGTTGGAGGCTGTCGCCGTGGGCTTTCATAGGTTTCAAAGCACATGCGATAGCAGAGATCGCCATCGCCAGTAGCATCAACGAAGTATTTTGCTCTGATCACCCCACGACCCGATTTCCCGTCTACAATTACCCCCACCAGTTTTCCCGATTTATCAAGGCAGGGTTCGGAAAAAAGAGTATGCAAATAAGGTTTGACGCCTGCCTCCAGCACCATTTCATCCAACTCAATTTTCAACTCTTCTGCATTGAATGTTTTTATCTCCTGCGTGCGATATATCTTTTTGTCTTCAGGATTACGACCTGAATCTACAACGGCACCTCGTTTTGCCAGCCGCTCCAGCGTTTCCTGTGTGAGGCCGGCGATAATTTGTTTACTAAAATCGGTGTTCCTGAGAGAATGCCAGGTGTTGACTTTCGCGACAGTAGCAACACCACCAAAAGACCCCCTGCTTTTCTATGATCGCCACTCTTGCTCCAAGGCGCGCCGCGCGAATGGCTGCAAATACACCGGTACAACTTCCGCCCAGAACGCAAATGTCCACGTCATCAAATACCGGTAATTTTTGATCCTCACTTCTTAAAAATGTGTTTTCGTTGGACGTCATGGTTTAGTATTCTATTTAGAAATTTTAAATATGGTTTGTTAGTTTACTTCGATCTCCGGTTTCACATACGGTATTTTGATAACGATTTTTCTAACCTCTTCCACAGAATCTACCATCATATTGGGTTGATGTGCATTTATTGGAAAAAAGATCATAAATGTTCCCGGCGTTAGTAACCGGCGCTCATAATTGTCTTTATCAAAAAACTCGATATCCTTTTCTTCGTCGTAAGGGTGTACTTCGGTTCGCCCTTCATTATTAATGGTACTTACCAGAATATATTCCTGTCCTTTTGAAATCATTTGAACATCAATAAAATTCCGGTGTGCTTCAAAGTGAGAGCTATCTTTTGTGCGGTAGTCGCGAACGGTTGCATAGGCGCCGCCATCCTCAAGTTGATAAATTCCCGGTGCCATTTCAGCAGCGTTTGAGTCGCGGATAAACCGGAATGCGAGATCCCAGGATTTAGGATTGAGCAATACCTGTTCAACAAACAATCGCTTATCAATTCCAGCATCGGGTTTTAAGTGCAATAAATTTGTCCATGGCGAGTTCTGGTACCATTCATTAATTTTTTCTTCACTCCATTTACGTACGTCTGAATTTTTCTCGGATTGTTTACAGGATATAATGGTTAATGGCACGAACAGGATATATATTGTTCTTTGAAGTTTTCTAAAAAAAGTCATCGTGTAGTTTTAATTCAGAGAAATTTAGTTTCTAATGTTGAAGCAGGTACCTGAATTTTTTAGGCGTTTTTGATTTTCGATAGTTTTTTATTCGGTGAAATGTGATAAAATTGGTATCGTGATAGCTCTTCGCACCGCCGTATTCGTCATCATACCCGGTTCGCGAAACAAATACAATGTCTTCCCCTTCGAATTGCCAGTCTACGTATTGAAACCCATGTAAGTTTACATCCTCGGTTGCCAGCACGATTGATTGAATTTCCCATTTACGCAGATTTTTAGAAGAGATCAAGGTGAGAATGCTGCGCATGCCTCCAGCCGATTTGTTCGGGGGATGAATAACCGGCGATGGATAATTGGTAAGTGCCCAGTATTTTTTGGTAACCGGGTCCCAACGTATGTTGAACTTGCTTGCGCCTCCGATGAAATCAATTTGCCCGATTGTGCTGGCGTCGATTGTTGAATCCGTACCCAGTGAATAATATCCTGCCACAAAGCCATTGGTGGCCGCTATTCGTAGTACGCCTTTTATGTAGCCATCACGGCCCAATACGGCATTCGTTTCCAGCCAACCACTGCCGGGCAGATAACCCGGTTTTTTCGCTTCGTTGCTGAACGTCCAGGAAGCTGGATTCAACAAGTCATCGTCAACCGCTGCCGACATGATAAATGAATTGTTGTCGGGAACCCATTTACCTGTTTTGTCTGGAACATGATTATCGTATCCTTTATAAATGCGTCCGCGATGAAATACAACCGGCGTGGTGGATCCGTGAAAGAAATGTCCTTCTTTCTTTTTTTAAAACGGATAATTTCTCCCAGGTCCTGCCGCGGTCTGCCGAGCGGGTAATCACGAGGCTATAATTGATTCCTTCTATCCCTGATAAATACAGGGTGTCGCGAACAACAAATAGTCCTGCCCAGTGGATATAACCTACTTCCGTCTGGAATTGCCAGGTTTTTCCTTTGTCTTTCGAAAGATAAATATGCTGACCCATAACACGGGTAATAAGTGTGTCGCCAGCGAGTTCGCTTTGCCGGTTGCCATCTGGATTGCCAAAGAAATCATGACTGGCAACATAATCACCATTTGATAAAATAACGATTGATGGTGAACCAACATAAACGCCGGTTGACTTCGGTGAATGTACGATTGGAACGCCGGGTACTTTTTTATACCGCAGCGGCTCCTGCGCACCAGCATGCAACGCGAAAAGCAGGAATACGATTAAAATCTTTTTCATATCGCGATTTGGTTGTGTCGTTATAACTTTTTGATCTTGATATTTCGGAACCATACGCCGCTGCCGTGATCCTGTAGACAAATATGTCCCTGCTTGTTCATGCCATAGGCGGGCGTGTTCTTCCATTTCCCTTCCGATTTACGTTTGTTCCAGTCATCTGTCCATGCTTCAAATTCCAGGATTTTTTCTCCATTGAGCCAATGTTCGCGGTGCGAACCGTTTACTATGATCCGGGTATGATTGAATTCACCTACTGGTTTCGTAGGGCGATGCGTTGTTGTATGCATCGCATAATCAGCTCCGGTCTTTTGCCAGTCCTGCAATGGTTTTGGGAAACCTTCATCATCAATCAACTGATATTCAGGTCCGGTTAAAAAAGCAGTGGATGAATCCTCACTTACATGGTACATAATCCCGCTGTTACCTTTGGGAGCAATTTTCCATTCAATCGATAATTCAAAATTTTCAAACTGTTCTTCCGTTATGATATCTGCTCTTAAATCGCTCTTGTCGGTCTTGCTGCCTTTGCAATAAAGCAGCCCGTCATTTACATCCCAACAATCGGCCGGCTTGTTTTGATAAATTCGCCAGCCAGACAAACTATTTCCATCGAATAGCAACTGCCAGCCTTCTTCTTTTTCAGCAGTGGTGAGAACATTGACTTTTTCTTCTTCACTTGAATTGCTTTGCGCTTCGTTGCAGGATGAAATAAGTGAGCTGAATAAGAGCATCGAAATCGCGCTGAATAAAATTTTGCGCATGGTATTTGATTTTTATTAAATAATGTTTAGTGTATGGGTTTTTATCCTGCGACTTTTAACTTTTCGGGATCCCACATGACGGGTTTGTTTGAGAAATAACTGTCGTTGCAAAGAAGGGCAGGGGCCGCTGCGCGATAGCCGAATAAAGCATCTTCCACAACACTTTTCTTTTCTCGAATGGCTGTAAAGAAATTATAGAAGTGATCGAAATGGGCGCCTTTGTATCCGGCTTCGGCACTGAATACCGTTGTTTCGGGCGGCAACATCTTTTTCCGCTGATAAGTTAGTGCATTAACCTGCCCGAGTTTAGTATCTGCGAGTGGATCATCTTTATCTTCTTTAACTCTGTTACGGAATAAGGTTACTTTATTCCATTCTACATTCATGCTTCCTTCACTTCCTACCAGTCGCAGGTAGGTACTGTCTGCGGTACCATCGGCGAAGTTTACACGAAGGGATAAATTAAATGCAGGATGCTGCGCCGTTTCAGCATAGTCAAACATTCCCATCAATACATCCGGTACTTCACGTCCATCTTTCCAATGACGGAGTCCACCCATTGCCATGATTTTTTGTGGGCCGTTTGAGTTGGTAATAAAATGCAGACTTGAGAACAGATGTACAAACAGATCGCCCGAAACTCCGGTTCCATAATCTTTATAACAACGCCAGCGAAAAAAACGATTTGCATCAAAAGGACGGGATGGGTTGCGGTGCAGGAAGCGTTTCCAGTCTACCGTTTTTTCATTGCCATCTGGGGGAATGGTATACTGCCATGCTCCTTCGGGACTATTGCGTGCCCAAAATCCTTCAGCATAATTCAGGGTTCCAATTGCACCAGACGCCAGCAGTTCCTTTGCTTTTTCATTCCCAAGAGAGCTGACTCCCTGGCTCCCCACTTCAAACACCACTTTGTTTTTGCGTTGTGCTTCCACAACTGCGCTGCCTTCTGATATATCGTGTACCATTGGTTTTTCACAATACACAGCCTTGCCAGCATTCATCGCATCTACCGAGATGTCTTTGTGCCAGTGATCGGAGGTTGCTACAATCACCGCATCAATGTCTTTTCTGTTTAAAATTTCTCGGTAATCCCGGGTTGTAAAAATATCGTTGCCATAACGTTTTTTGCTTCTGCAAGACGACCGTCGTATAAGTCACAGGCGGCCACCAACTTCACCCCAGGCACCCGGATTGCTGAATTGGCATCCGAAAAACCCATGCCACCTGCGCCTATCAGCGCGATTTGTATATGATTGTTCAGATCGTATCGCGTCGCGGGATCCCAGTTTTCTCTTTTTAAAAGAATGCGTTGATCTGCTTTCGCGATGCCTGGCACTAACGCAGCGCCGGCAAGTCCGGTGGTAAGTTGCTGAATGAATTTTCTTCTATTGGAATGACTCATACTCTATTGATTTTTGTATTACTACTACGGGATTCGAATTGATTTTTTGTCTGGATGAAATAGTAGGGCTATTCTTCCAACAGGTATTTAAAGATCTTTGGCACTTTGGCTTTTTTATAATTGCTGATGCGATGAAAAGTGATATAATTAGCGTCGTGATAATTAAAAGCACCACCCAGGCCATCGTCATAAGCGGTGCGTGATGCGAATACAATATCATTGCCATCAAATTGCCAGTCCACGTATTGAAATCCATGAAAGTGTACATCCTCCGTTGCAAGCACAATCGATTCCACTTTCCATTTTTTCAGATCTTTGGAAGATGTAAGCGCGAGAATACTTCGCATTCCGCCGGCTCGCTTTTTCAGTTTGCGCACTACCAGGGAAGGATAGTTGACCAGCGCCCAGTATTTTTTTGTTTTAGGGTCCCACATGATATTGAACTTTGTGGCACCGCCGATGAAATCGATCTTGCCAATCGTGCTGGTGTCGATTGTGGCATCATCAGAGAGGGAATAATAGCCTGCATGAAACCCCTGCTCACTGGCGATACGTGTGATTCCTTTAATCAGCCCATCTCTTCCCAGTACTGCATTTGTTTCCAACCATCCCGTTCCCTCAATTGAATAGGGTTTCATCGCTTCCGTACTGAATGTCCAGGATAATGAATCCAATAAATTGGCATCTGTAGACGCCGACATGATGAAAGAATAGTTGTCTGACATCCATCGATCATTTTTGTCGGGCACGTGATGATCATATCCCTTATAAACTCTTCCATTGTGAAAAACAACCGGAGTTGAAGAGCCATGATATCCATGTTTCTGCCTTTTCTTCAGTATAGATAAGCTTGTCCAGGTTTTACCGCGATCAGTTGACCGGGAAATCGCCATGCTATGCGATTTTCCTTCGCGCCCCAATAGATAAACGGTATCTCTTATGACAAATAAACCAGCCCAGTGAATGCTATCAACCTCTGCCTGAAATTGCCAGGTCTGACCTTTGTCTTTCGAATAGTATATATGTACCAGGCGACGAGGTTTGATGGGGTCGCCATACAAATCGTGACCCAGTATGTAATCTCCATTTGACATAATTGCGATAGTTGGCGTGCCCACATATATGCCGGTTGATTTGGGAGAATGAACAACCGGAATGCCTGGAACCTTATCGTATCTCGGTCCACTTTGCGCCATTGAATGCAGGGAAATCAGCAGGACGAGCGCACTTGTTATTATTTTCATAAACGAAATTTAAAAGTCGAGAACAGGGATTTATTTAAGTTTGATTTACATAACTGGTAATAGAAGCCCTGTCCTGCGTCGGCGGAAAACCGACGCAGGTATTTTACCAACAAAAAAGGGCTTACTCTCTTACCAACCCGGATTGGGTGTAAGTAGTTTGTTTAAATTCAGATCGTATTCCGGAATGGGCAACAACACGTCACGTGGAGAAACATTGTCACCGGTTTGTGATGTATACAGTCTGCCACTTGGTGCATTTTGTTTGATGTCGCTGGCAGCAAGTTGTAATCTTGAGATCAGATCACCCCAACGGATGAGATCTTGTTTGCGTAAACATTCTCCGGCAAATTCCAGCATGCGTTCACGTTTGATGGCGTTGCGCAGACTCTCCTGTGAAACCAGGTCTTCTGCTTTCAGGTCCGAGTTTGCATCCTGCGGGTTAATCAACACAGCGGTGGCAACCGCACCAGATCCACTTGCCGCTGTGAAGCTAACGGTTGGCGCAGAAGTATAATTTTTACCATGCCTGGTCATTACTATCTGTGTAACCCGGCCTCCAGAAACAACAGCAACTGCATCGGCTCCTGTTCCCCCGCCACCTGATATCACCACCTTGGGAGGTGTTGCAGTAACATAACCGGTACCACCAGCAGTAACCGTTATCTCTTTGATGTGATTACCAGCCTGCATTTTTTCCGTATGCCCTGCTTCTCACCAGATTTACCGCATCGATTGCGCTTTGCGAAAGAGGACTAATTTCATTTTCTGCTTCGGCATACATCAATAAAACATCGGAGAAACGAAGTAGGGGAAAATTTTGCGGGGTATAGGTAGGATTCTTGGGAGTTAATGTTTCAAATTCACGTTTCCATTTTCCCATTCCCATATCATAAATACCAGTAGTAGCAGTCCGGTTCCAGTTGGGGTTACTTGCAGCAGTGCCATACGTATACTGTACACAGGTCCAGTCGCGTCTCAAATCGGGCGAATAGCGCAATGTGGTTGTGGTGCTGGAATCTGCTTCATATGTTTTAAACAACAACCCGGTGATTCTGATATTTCCACCACTTTTTCCGATTTCAGGATCACCTGCAACCGGGCCGGAAATGCTACCAAGTTGTCCGGTTTCAACATAAGAGTTGTAGCGGTTGCCCCAATTTTCGGCTTCCCAGATGGTTTCTTTTACATCGTACAGGTCCTGGGCATAGTTGATAAATATTTGTTCAAAGCTGGGATTTAATGCGTGTTCACCTGAACTGATCACTTTGAAAGCATAATCTTTCGCATCGGCATATTTCTGGTGATCATTCAGTGGCGCACCGGCCATATGCAGATAAACTCTTGCAAGTATTCCCTGCACGGCTGTTAAACTTACTTTTCCGCCAAATCCAATTTGTGTGGCGCGTTGATCCGCCAGTAGGACTTCGGCTTCTTTCATGTCCTTGATGATTTGTTCATAAACAATTCGTGAATCTGTACGCGCGATGTCGGTATTATTAAATGAAGCAGTGGGTTCCAACTTTAACGGTACATCGCCATAGTGCGTCACGAGCACGAAATAGTAGTACGCACGCAAAAACAACGCTTCACCCAGTATATGTTTTCGGCGTTCTTCATCCATCGTCGGCTTATTGATACTCGCAATCAGATTATTCGCGCGTTCAATCCCAAAATACAGGTAACGCCAAAGATTCTGAACATAAGTATTCGATGGTGCATGCTGATAAGTAGCAGAAGAACCAGCAGCCTGCTGGCCATTCTTATACGTTTCGTCAGTGCCAACAGCCAGTTCCAACTGGTACCATTTTCCGTACATATATTCCTGGCTCAACATGTCGTAAACGCCAATCAGGGCTGTTTCAAGTTCTCCAGCCGTTTTGTAATAACCATCAGGGCTCACGAAATCGCTGGGTAGCTTTTCCAGGAATTTTTTACATCCGGAAAATAACACCAGTATGATAACAAAATATATTTTATTTGTCATGATGATAAAAATTTAGAATGATACATTTAAACCAACGGTAACTGTTCTTGCTCTCGGGTAGGCCGACCAATCAAATCCAGGAGTCAAAGCAGAATTGCGGGTTGACACTTCCGGATCGACGCCTGAATAACCGGTAATCGTTAGTAGGTTTTTGTACCGACAGGTAAGCCCGTGCAGCTTTCATATTTACACGGCGAATCAGTTTTGCCGGAAGTTGATATCCCAGTGAGATTGTTTTGAAACGCAGGTAAGATCCATCTTCAATTATGTTAGAATGATAGATACTTGGTGATACGTGGCGGGCACGCGGGATATTTGTGTTTTGATTTTCAGGAGTCCATCGGTTAGCCGCAGAAGCGTACAGGTTGAAGTTGTAGAGCTGTAATGTATTCTCTTCAAAATAAAGTTTGTTGGCATTCACGATATCATTTCCATATGACCATTGCAGGAAAATGCTCAGATCGAAATCGCCAAATGTAAAGTTGTTGAGCATGCCGCCGATATGGAGTGGGTTTCCGTTACCGATAACTGTGTAATCTTCAGAGTTGATCGTTCCATCATTGTTCTGGTCGATGAACTTCATATCGCCTGGCTGAATGGTGTTACGCGTACGACCGTTGTCGGGTATACCATCTTTCAGCACATAAGTTCCATTTGGCAATTGGTCAAAATCGCTGTACTGGTACAGTCCGTCGGCAACTGCGCCATACATTAATCCCATGGGTTCGCCTACTTTGGCTATATATGGGGCGATGTTGGTAAACCCGCCTGCGAATGGAACAGTTGACAACCTGTAGGCCTGATCGTCTTGCAGTTTTAAAACTTTATTTTTATTAAAGCTGATATTAAACGACGTATTCCAGGTGAAATTTTTACGTTTAATATTTTGTGTTTGCAATGTAAACTCAAGGCCCTGGTTCCTTACACTTCCGATGTTCTGAAAGGCATTGAGATAACCACTCGTATAAGGAAGATTCGCGTTTAATAAGAGATCGTCTGTTGTTTTGTTGTAGTAATCGAAAACCAGGTTGATGCGGTCGTTCAGCAAATTCAGATCAATGCCGGTATTGAATTGCGTAGTCGTTTCCCAACGTAAATCGGTTGTACCGGCGCTGGTACGGAGCGAAGCACCTCTGATGGGGGTACCATTATTAAATGAATAATGTGCGGTGAACGGAAAAATTACGCCTGAATAAGTAGCATATTCATCTACCCGGTTGTTGCCGGTGGTTCCATAACTCACGCGAAATTTCAGATCCGAAATCGGCCGGATCTTTTTCATGAATTTTTCTTTCGTTACTACCCACGCAAAAGCGCCTGATGGAAAATATCCCCATTGATTTTCTCCCCGGAATTTTGAAGAGCCATCCGTACGGAAACTGGCCGTCAGCAGAAATTTGTCCTTATACGTATAATTTACGCGACCCAGGAAAGATGCAAGACCCCATTCTTTTTTTGTAAACCGTTGGAGTCAGGGTCGCACTCAGATCAATTCCATCAATGCCCATCGACTCGTCTTCAATAAAGCTGGCTTCAAATCCGGAATAAAACAACCGGTTTTCCTGCATCGTAAAACCAGCAAGTGCATTGATTTTATGTTTATTGATTTTGGTAGTGTAACTCAATGTGTTTTCATTGAGCCAGTTCTGCGTTTTTAACTCAGAAACTGCGCCGGTTGTCCCCTGTGAAGTGGGATAATTGGGGTTCCCTTTCTGTGTTTTTGAGTTGTAGAACGATTCCCTGTTCATAGAGTTTTCGGTGAGGCCACCTCTGATTTTCAACAACAGGTTTTTACTCAATTTGAAGTCGAAATAACCATTGATTACGGTACTGGTCAGGATGCGGCTATTAATTTCATTGCGGGATGAAATCACAGGATTCACGCGGTAGTCTGTTGGTGTTTCGTCGAGTACCACGGGGTCATAAAATTCTTCCGTTAAATCGGGCCCGTCTTCGGTGCCATTTACGGGTCTATAACCCAATGTGCTATAAATTTTACTCAAGCTTGCAATACCGCCCGTATTTTCAGAAATAATAGACCCGTCAGTTTTAGACTTTGTAAATGTGGTATTGATATAACCTTTAATATTCTTACTCAGTTGTTGTGATAAACTGAATTTTCCCTGAAGACGATTATACCCTGAATTAATGATCACGCCTTCGGATCTTAAGATGTTTGTGAAAACAGAATATTGTGTACCGTCATTACCTCCGCGAAAACCGATATCTGCATTGAAAATGGGGGCCGACTGGAAGAGTTCGTTTTGAAGATTATAACCCTTAATATTTTTGTAATCTTCCAGTGTACGTTCCTGCAAATAAATTCGCTCTGTAGTTGCCGGATTTAATTCATTTTCGTATTTCACAAACTCGTAGGGCGACATCATTTCCATTCGCTTCGCAACTTTCTGCACGCCGTAATAAGTATTGACCGAAATAGCAGGTTTCCCCGCGACGCCTTTTTTTGTGGTGATAATAACAACGCCATTCGCACCGCGCGAGCCGTAGATAGATGTTGCCGATGCATCCTTTAATACCTGAATGGATTCAATATCGGACGGGCTGATCGGTAAATCTTCAAATGATTCGATGGGATATCCATCGATTACGTAGAGCGGCTCGTTGGATTGTGTCAGAGAGTTATTACCCCTGATCACGAGCGTGTTTGCCACACCGGGCTGTCCGTCATTTCCCGAAACCTGCACACCGGCAATACGACCTGCCAGCGCCTGATCAAAAGTTGGAACCGGAGCTTTGCTCATTTCTTTTACATCTGCCTGGGCAACGGAACCTGTTAAATCTCCTTTTTCTTGATTCGCCATAACCAATCACAACGACCCGGTCCATCTCTTTATCCGAGACCTTCAGTTTAATGGGTATCGAAGTCCGTTTGCCCACTTTGGTTTCCTGTTGTGTATAGCCGACCATACTATACACGAGGATCGATTCTTCGGAAGGAACGGAAATGCGGTAGGTGCCGAACTCGTCTGTCGTTGTTCCGGCATCCGTACCCTTTATGGTGATGCTTACGCCGTGCAGCGGCGTATTATCTTCGGATGTTACACGACCGGTTATAATTATAGCAAAGGGAATGCTGGGTAACTCAGGCGTAGTGGTGGGCGCACCACGTTGCTTGAGGTTAACTACAATGTTCTTATCGATTATATGGTAGGTGAGTGGCTGATCCTTCAGTAGTTCAGCTAACGCCGTTTCGAGCCTCGCGTTTTTAAGATTCACGGAGACTTTCAGATTCTGTAGTATTTCGATCTTATAGTAAAACGTAAAATCGGTTTGACTTTCGATCGTCTGAAAAGCCTTCTCAATTGGAATATTCTTCCCGGAAATACTGATTCCCTGTGAAAATCCCCGGGCGCTGGCGGTCATCATGCTTATGACGAGAAAGAGCACAGTGAGTTTCATGACAAGCAAAGTTTTGGTGATGTTGCGGAGCCTGATTACTGGTCTGCCGGCAGGGGGCAGTGGCGCATTCAATATGGCATAATCATTCCCCTTACAAAGAGCGTTAGTTTGCATACTTTTGTAGTGTTGGGTTATCTAATAAGCAGTTTCGCTAGAATTGTATTTTTTGGGTTAACCCGATGTAATTATTGTTACAGTAATTACCTGCCGGAAGTGCTTCCAACGCTTCCGGCATTTTTTTTCAGATTAAACCAACTGATACTGTTCATAAAATATTTCTGAACAGTATGCATTCGGACAAAATATTAGTTCATTTTCCTCCTTTTTTTAGTCTTCCAATATGGTGATCGTCGTTCCTTCAATTTCGTATTTCAGTCCACTATATTTCAACACCTGCAACATTTTCGATAATGACAGATTTCTGGATGGCTGTCCTTTATAATGTCCCTGCGGAATATCTCCATTAAACTTCACCGTCACATTATACCATCGTTCAATCTGACGCATGATTGTCTGGATATCCGCTCCATCAAAATAAAATCCACCGTTTTTCCAGGCGACTGCTTCTTTCGTATTTACTTTTCCCAGAAATTTCATTCGTCCATCTCTGAAAGTTTGCGTTTGCTGTCCCGGACCTAATTTTTCGCTGATGCCTGCACTCGAAACCTTTACAGCGCCTTCCAGCAATGTGGTTTTGATCGATGGTTCGTCGGTATAAGCATTCACATTAAAGTGCGTACCCAATACTTCGATAGAGGTATTCAAATCTTTTATTTCAACAATAAATGGAAGTTTTGACTTTCCGGATTTGTTCATCTGGCTGGCTACTTCAAAATAGGCTTCACCTGTTATACTTACAACCCGTTTATCTCCTGCGAATGCAGTTGGATAAGTAATAGAAGAAGCTGCATTCAGCCAAACGGCGGTACCGTCGGGGAGTATTAACTGATATTGCCCCCCACGCGGCGTGCTCATCGTATTGTAACTAATCGCATCTGTTGCGTCCTTCCCGGTTTTATAGGCTAGTTGTCCATCTGCGAGTTTTACCACTTCCGTATTTCCTTCTTTCGACAATACTCCGATCGACGCATCGTCCAGTATGATTGTGCTTCCATCGGAGGTTGTGAGCACTGCCTTATTAGAACCGGGCGGCAGGTCATGAATGACAGGCGTTGGCGTATCGGCCATCGGACCCTGTACATTATGGGTCTGTAATCCGATATATCCGGCGATGAGTAGCACTGCTGCAGCAGCGGCCCACCAGGTAAAACGGCGCTGTGATTTCATTTTTACGACGGGTGCCCGATCCGCATTTCTTCTTTTAAGTTCGTCTACAACCGGTTCCCACTTTGAAGGATCGTATGAGGCCATTGCCGGTTCATTAGCCATCATTTTTTCGATGATGTTGACCCATGCTTCCTCCTCCTTATCCGAGCGCAGGAGATCAAAGAGCTCTTCTTCTTCCGAAGTTGTCAGGCTATCGTCGAGATACCCTTTTAATAATCGTCCTAAACGTTCTTCCATGCGATAATCCTGGTTATAATGATGAATGATGATTGAGAATACAAAAAGTACTGTCCGGCCCGGAATTTTTTTTCGAGTTTAAACACCGGCCTTATAAAACAACAATAAGATTTGCATATTAACAGTCAGACAACAGCAGCAAAAGGGCCGCGAAAATGCCGAGATCTTTTTTGCAAATAAATATGTACTGATTTACGCGCAATGCCGATTTCATTCTTAACTGTTTGGGCCGAAATGCCAAGCGCTTCGGAAATCTGTTGGATACTATATCCCTCTTCAGTTTTCATTTGAAAAATCTGTCGGCGACGCTGGGGAAGTTTTTCGATCGCCTTACGGATAATGTTCTGTAGCTCTTTGCCTTCTGCGTATTGCGCCACATCGTGGTTTTCTGTATCAATGTTCGGAAGTTGATCGAGAATTTTTAACCTGTTGGCCTGCGTTCGGAGGTACATGTAGCAATTATTAGCTGCAATTCGAAACAGCCATGCGGTAGGTTCACGAACCTGTAGAAGGTCTAACCGGTTTGTCCAAAGTTTTAAAAATGTTTCCTGCAATAATTCTTTTGCCAGTTGTTCATCACGAGTGATTTTTATCATGTATGGAATCAGCCGCGGCGTGAACAGGTGGAACAACGCTGTATAAGCCGTTTCATCTCCATGCGCTAATTTCTGGAATAAGAATTGTGTATCATTTGTATGGAAACGATTCTCAGGCAAGCCTTAACATTAAAAGAGAAATGAAAATTAAATGTATTGAAAAACTATTTTTTTGTCAAATAATAGAGCGTGAGAATTATTGTTTATTCGGTTGTGATAATTTCTTACAAGATATTGGTAAAATGCTACACAGATTCTGTGCAATCTGTGTCCAAATCCGTGTAAATCTGTGTGAAACCTCCACCATGTTACAGCAACCTACTAACGGAAAAGGGGTTCACTCAGATCTGCACTGATTTATACGCAGATTTTTGCGCAATGAAAATTGGGCATTCGCATAAATATTCCCTCATTTCCCAATTGTCACATTGTCACATTTCCACATTTTTCTCAACCAATTGCCTTCTCAATTGTAATATCATTTCATAATCGGTCGACAGGCCGTTTTCACTAATAACTTGGAAGATGAAGAAGAACAGGGTAGCCTACTCCATCCTTGAGCTGGCAATTGTATCGCAGGGAAACAGTTTTAAACAGACACTCAACAACTCGCTGGATCTTGCCAAAGCGGCGGAAGCGAGCGGCTACAATCGCTTTTGGTTTGCGGAGCACCACAATTCCGAGGCCATCGGCAGCAGTGCCACATCTATTCTGATCGGATATGTGGCTGAAAATACGAGCCGCATTCGCGTGGGCTCGGGGGGCATCATGCTTCCCAATCATTCGCCGTTGATCATCGCCGAACAATTCGGAACACTTGCTCATCTATATCCAAACCGCATCGACCTGGGGCTTGGCAGGGCGCCGGGAACCGACCAGATCACCGCACAGGCTATTCGCTCCGATTTTATGATGGCAGCACATTCATTCCCGGCGGAAGTTGAAAAAATAGAAAACTATTTTTCCGTAGAAAATAAAACTACTCGTGTAAGGGCTGCTATTGCAGAAGGTCAGAACGTTCCCATTGTTATCCTGGGCTCAAGTACCGACAGTGCCCACCTGGCAGCAGCAAAAGGATTGCCCTACGCATTTGCCAGCCATTTCGCAACAACACATTTGTTCAGCGCTTTAGATATCTACCGCAGCGAATTTCAACCATCCGATGTATTGTTTGAACCCTACATCATGGCGGGTGTAAATGTAATTGTTGCCGATACCGACGAGGAAGCCAATCGCATTTTTACATCACTCATCAGGATGTTCCTCGGCGTTTTAACAGGTAAATCGGAGCCGCTGCAACCGCCAACCGATTTAACCGACGACCTCAAACAAATACTTCAACATCCCAGTGTACACCAGATGTTGAAATACTCGTTTGTTGGAAGTAAGCAAACAGTGAAAAAACAGGTAAAAGTATTTTTAGATGAAACTGGCGTGGATGAACTGATCGCCGCCTCTACTATGTATCACCACGAAGATCGAATCAAATCTGCTCAACTCTTTGCAGAAATCATGCAGGAGATCAATTCCGGCAAATAAGATAGCATAAAAAAACCACCCCAAAATCCAGGGGTGGTGTGTCAACTACGACTAAAACTAAGACTAGAGAAAACGTTGATAATGCAAATCGAATTATACTCGATTTCTTCGTACAAAAATCCATACAAAGGCTCCGGCGAGTAAAAGTGGAAGAATGTAGAGTATGCCGGCCTGTACTTTTTTCCAGGTGCCCGATTGAATATTTAATTTCCTGTCGGAAGGAATCGGGCGCTCAATGTTGATGGGATAATGATTATTGGAAAGCCATCCCATTGTTGCTTTCAACATCAAAGCATTTACAGCTCTTACACCATTCCTTTGTTTATTGATTTCTTCATTGGTGAGCCAATCGGCATCCGACATCACCAACATTTTTGGTCCGTCGGGTTTTCCGGGAAGTGTGATCGCCACTGCAGTGGTATGAACCGTTCCTGTTGTGTCCGTATGCTGCAATAGTTTCTTCACTTCGAAAGGACTTGCGGAATCAATCCTGATTTCCGCCGCACCGGGTGTTATCACACCAAGTCCTGCAGCCCCCATTGACTGATAATACGGGCCCATTTCCTCCTGTGGACCGGCGGTATAAACAATCAACTCTTCATCCTTCAATTTGGGATTTTGTTGCAACAGGATTTCAGAACCGATGGTAACGGTGTATTTGCTCAGCCATTCATTCATCCATGAACTTTGTTTGCTTTCTGTAAGAACCATCACGTGGCCACCACGGGCAAAGAATTCATCGATATATTCTAATGTCTGATCCGTGTAAGGGACAGTTGGGTCTGCAATCAACAGGATGTCTGTTGTTTCAGGAATGGGCAGGTAAGGATCAATTTCATCGCAACTAAACCCAAGGTTCACCAGCGCTGTGCGGGAGGTCTTCTCAGAAAGTGCGGTGCCAATTCCATCGCCTCTTTCGGTGTACAAAGATCGCTCTCCGTTTTTCTGGTAAACAGAAATCCTTGCAGGTTTCTCATACAATCCCATGAACCCGGTGGAAATTTCCAGTTCTTTTGGCAACCTGATCAGGTCTTTAAATGTGCGAACAACTGCAGTTGATCCATCTTCATATTCTAATACACGGAGAAATGCATAGTCCTCCTGTTCCAGAATTTCAAGATGTGGCAATTCAGCAACGGGCTTCAACTTCACATTCCAGTCGTTGATCAGTTTCAATGTATCGTAGATATCATTTTCCGATAATTTCGGATAACGGCTACGATACACTGAGTTCTCAGGCAGTTTGGAATAGTAATGATATTTCAGTTCTGTTTCTGGTTTAAATCGCAGGTATTGTTCAAATCGTTTTTCATCTGTCTTATAGGCGACAGGCAATACCAGAAAACCCTGGTAAAGCATATTGACATAAGTATGAATCGTGACTTTTTTATCGAGTCCACTCAGTACTTTCAAACTCGCCTGCGAAAGTGTGTTGCGTTTGGTTTCAGTAAGATCAAAGTACTTTTTTACCGACGGCCTGCTGCTGATAAAACCCACCAATGCCGTAATTAAAAACACGCCGCTATATCGTAATATTTTTTGAAACAACGGCCTGTTGTTGGTATGTGCCTGCAGACCACAATAAGTGAACGCAAGGAACATTGCGGGAACGAAAATGAAGTAGAGCAAGTCCTCGGTGGTGATCATTCCATTGATGAATGTATCTGCTCTTCCTTTTAATACAAGCCAGTAGCAGATATCCTGCACCACCGGAACATCCTGCCAAAGGGTGCCTGCAAAATTGAGTACTGCAAAAACGATCAATGTGCCCAATGCTGCCACCACACTATAGGATGTAAGCGACGACATAAACATACCTATTGCGATATACGAAACCAGCAACAGGAATAGACCCAACAAGCCTGAAAATATGGCAGCAGTATCTGGAACATCTATCACCAGGATTGCAATCACAACATAGATGAGTAATATCCCAATCAACACCAGGCCAATCAACACCAGTGAAAGAAACTTCGACAGGACAATCGTGAAATTAGAAACAGGCGATGAATAGAGGAGTTTGATTGAACCCGTGCTGAATTCCCTGCTGAATATGCCCATGGTAAGAAGCGGCACATACAGGTAGAGATAACTTTGCACTTTTACAAACAAACCGTTTGATGACGATGAGAAAAGCTGAAAGGAAATGTCGGCAGTACCGTATTTCAACAATTGGTTCCTGACAAACTGATCCATGCTATCACAGAAAATTACGCCTGTTTGAACCAGGAATACAAGCACTACCAGCCAAGAAACGGGCGTATGAAGCTGCACCAGGAAAGCCGTCCTGGTAAACTTTAAAATATTTCGCATAAAAAAATGAGTTAATCGGAATGAGTGTATTGTGAAAAGGCTGTTTCCAGCGATCGTTTTTCCGGGCTTAATTGCACAAGTCCCCAGTTTTCACGCACGCTTGCGGTTACAAGTGTTTCAAGTGCGGCTGTGGTTCCGTCGGTATATATTTTAAATGCATCTTTCTCTACCTGTTCCACATTTACGATCCCCGTCAGCATTTTTATTTGAGCAGGATCTGGATTTCTTAACCAGACTGTGTCATATACAGCTGAATTCAGATTTCCTTCAAATTCATCAACCGTTCCGGAGAAGATGAGTTTTCCATTTTTTAACAACCAGATTGTATCACACAATGCCTGTACTTCCTGAAGAATATGAGTGGAAAGAATAACGGTTCGTTCCTGTGCAATTTCTTTAATCAGCTTTCTGATTTCGAGAATCTGCACCGGATCTAGTCCATTGGTTGGTTCATCGAGTACAACAAATGCTGGTTCGTGGATGATGGCCTGTGTCAATACCTACGCGTTGCTGAAAGCCACCAGAAAGGTTTTTAATGAGCCTGTTTTGGTAATGTGTAAGATGGCATTTTTCCATTGCAGCCTCAATCATTGCTGCACGTTTTGATGCAGGAATAAAACGAAGGTCTGCTGCAAATCCCAGGTATTCCCGAATCGTTAGCTCTTTTAACAGCGGTGGGTTTTGTGGGAGAAAGCCAATGTGTTTTTTTGCTTCTATAGGCTGCAATCGAATGTTCACTCCTTTAATCTGCACCATTCCTGATGTTGGTGCTATTACGCCACAAAGAATATTCATGAGAGTGGATTTGCCGGCGCCATTGGCGCCGAGCAATCCATAAATACCTGTTTTCTCAACTGTAATGCTAATATCCTTGATGGCCCATTGTCGGTGATATCGATGTGATAATTTCTCTATTGAGATAACCGATGCGTTCATAGTGTGTTTTGTAAAATGTTTTGTAGAGGCCGGGATTAAGTTCCCGGACCTCTGAATTTGAACATCATGTCTGCCACTCTTCCAAAGCCAGTATAAGTTTTTACTGGCGTGGGATTAATTACACCACTTGCAGCATTGATGGAATATTCATATACTTTACCTTCTGATCCGTTCCAGGTAGAAACAAAAAGAACGGTGTTGTTTGTGTTGTTGAAGTCGGCAACACTATTGTTCGAATTCAGCGTCGCTTTAAACAGCCTGATTCCGGTGATGTTTTCGTTTCCAGCAAACCCATCCAGTTGAACATATGCATCGTTTGTGCCGGAGTAATCGTAGCGGTACACCTTTTTTGTCAGTTGCATAAAGTGCTACGTTGCCAATGGTTCCAACATCAAAGTACTTCGCCTGTGCAATCTCAGGAGATTGCTCATATCATACGAAGCAACAGCGAGATCACCATCGTCCGCTCTTGCAAGCGTGAACACATGCAATTTGTAATCGCTGCCATTTTTAAAGAATGCATAAGTGTAGTTTGAAAAACCTGTTTCCATATATAGCAAATCCATGCCAATATTATTCAGGTTAAACAAGGGATTTGCACCTATAGCATCTTTAAAATAGGCAAAATCCAATTCCTGCGCGGCCGCGGTAGTAGAATACATGAATCGTTTTTTGAAGACGATCATATACCACGGCGCCATAAATATTGTAATTAAAAAAAAACGTCATGTAAGGTTCCAGGTAATAGTTGCCGCGATAAGGAGCGGAATAGAATGCGTCCTGAATTGCTGACATATAACCTGAATACAATTTTCCATCATTGATCAGAAACTCATAGGTAGAGTTGCTGATATGCGCCTGTGGGTTTATGGTGGCAACCGGTCTTCTGAAAAGTTCCTGGTTGGCAGCTATAAAGCTGAATGTAAACCCGTGCATACGCTGGAAGGAATTGTTCGTAGCTACGTTGATAAAATTGAAATCAGAATTTGAGCGACGGGTTTGCCCGAGAAATCTTCCTTCACCATTCATAGGCGAGCCTACCAGGGTAGCAAACAGATTACGATCGTGTTTATCTACAACTGATGGAAGAATGGAGCGCGTAAGAATGAAGTCGACATCGCTCTGGTTGTTTTTGGTATGCAAGACCATCAGTCCTGATTCCATACCAGCAACAATTACGAGTGCTGCACGCGCATTGGTTTTATACCCCGTTGATTCATCTGTTACGATTAATTCAATGTAGTAATTGCCAGGTTTGAATGTAATCGGAACATTCAGGATCCGCTGGTTCGATAAAAAATCGGTAGGCCCTGAATAAGCGATGAGGCCAGCGTTGGGATAACAAATCCATTCGTAAGCCAGTTTTGCCGTATCGCCTTCATACAAAACTTTAGGATCCACATATAAGTTCTCGTTCTGGTTGACCCGATAGGTGCCTGCAAGGCCAATTTCAGACAGATCGGGAACGATCACCGACTTGTAATCGTAGTTGCCGGTATCTTTCTTGCACGAGTACAGGAATACAGATGCCAAAAGCACCAATAACTGTAAGTAACGTGATGAAATTATTTTCATGAAAAATATTTTTAAGGGAAAGTGATCAAAACGTTTGATTCGTCTCTCATTGGCTCCGGGTGCGTATTGTTGTATTCTGTTAACGCATCCTTCATCCGGTTTTTAAAATCCAGCATCTGGTAATGTGTAAATTGTCCAAGACGGTATGTACTTGTAGCTACTGGAAAATCAGAGATTCCAAGCACACTAATGATGAACCGGTATTTCACTTCGCTATAGGTGCCGAAGTAAGTGCTCAACACATCCCAGTTTGAAGGCATCACTAAACCATCGTTGAAATAGATAGTGTACTTCATATCTTCTTTTACGCCGGGTTTGAATGTGCCATTGTCTGAAAGCACAATACCCAGGGTTTTTGTGGTCGTTTTTAACACGGGCGTTCTGAAAAGCACCACAGGAAGGTATCCTACATATTTCCCAGCCGGAACAAATCCATCGAGGATTTTGAAGTCAGTTCCTTCTATTGCAGTGGTAGTGGCAGCTGTATCTTTTACTGCCGCAAAATGACGATCCGATTGTGTAATGGGTCCCATTGTTTTTACGCGCAGATAAATGGTATCAACGTTTACGTTGTCGGGTCTTGCGGCAAACGTATAACCCGTCGTGTACACTTTGCTTCCAGTATTATTAAACGTATCCTGTAACACCCAGAAATTGACCCGCGCATCATCCACATATATGGGATCCATCTTTTCGCAGGCAGTCATCGTGAAAGCCAGACTACTGATGCAGCAAAGGGTTGATAATATTTTTGTCAGTTTCATATCTAAAATCATTTAGTACGTCCATAAGTGAGTTCATCATCAGGCAGCGGCAACACATACTGCTCATCATTCATACTCCTGAAGTCGTAAGGGAGCTCCGACAAATTCAGTCTCTTGTAGAGATAAAAGATTTGTCCTTCGCATAACAATTCTTTCTGGTATTCTTTGATGATTTCCTGTTGAATCTGCGGTGTAGTAAGTGTGCCAGGCAGATCGGTAAGGTTGCGGCTTCTGCGAGCTGTATTTACCAATGTTAACGCAGCAGCGTTGTCTGTGCCCAATTGCGCTTCAGCTGCAATGAGATACATTTCTGTAAGGCGCATCAATGGAACTTTTTTCGCTGCAGCAGCGTTGGTGTTAAGCGCACCATCGAGTTTTACTGGAAGGCGATATACACCGTTCAGTGCCGTCTGATACAGGTAGCGATAATCGCCAGAACCTCCGGCCGCAATTTCAAACCAACTGTTCCACTGGTCCACACTCTTGGTTGCCCTTACTGAAGTATTAAAGAATCCTGCATATAGAATGGCGATATCATTTACATTCAGGTTAAAGATTACTTCAGTAGAGAAAGTTCTGTTGCCGCCAGAGATTGCAGACAATGCTGTTGCTGGAAATTTAGCAGAGCTGATAACTTCCTGCGCCGCAATACGTGCAGAATCCAGATTGCCGGCATACAGGTGAACTCTTGCTTTTAATGCGAGTACCGCGTAATAGTTAAAACGAAGTGTTCTGTTACGCAAATATCCTGTTGTGGTTGTTGGAACTGTTGTTCCGGCAACCAGTGGATCTGCTGTATTTCAACAGTGGCAACGCATCGTTGATGTCTTTTAATGCCAGGTTCAAAACTTCACCAACATTGCGGCGTGGTTCAGGAATGGCAGAATAATTCAGACGATAGGGGATCGCCTTTGCCTGCATTCCTTTCGATGCGGGAGAAGGTGCAAAAAGACGAAGCAAATCAAAATGGAGAAATGCTCTCAATCCCAGTGCTTCACCTTTTACAACATTGTAAGTATAGTCACTAAAGCTGGTAGAATCTTTCGACTCCAACGCTTTCAACAGGTTATTCAGGTTGGCTACCGCAAAGTACATGCGCGACCAAACAGAATTGATCTTATTTACAACCGATTCTTCTGTATACATGTATTGCCCGGCATAATAATAGTCTGGTGCTACCTGTGTGATCTGCGTGTGTTGTTGACCCAGTGCATCCACAAAACCGTAGGTCATGTCTTTCCCATATAAATCGGCACCATTCAGCGTAAGATATACGCCCGTAAGTGCGTCCTTAAATCCCTGTTCACCGGCAAAGTTCACAGAGGATTCAATCTGTGTTTTTGGACTCACGTCCAGCCACTTCTTGCAGGATGCCAGCAGCAGGCAAAGCGGCAGGACGGCTATCAGTATTTTGTTCATACTACGTTTCAATTAAAAGTTAAACTGAAGACCCATTAAGAAGTTACGCGCGAATGGATATAAGGTTCCGCGCTCTGCGCGAATCTTTCCAACACGAACAAGATCATTGAGCGTCATATTGACACGGAAATTTTTCAAACCAATTCGTTTCATCATATTACTTGCGCCGAAATCGTATGCAGCAGTGATAGAAGAAAGAATCATTTCATCATTATCCTGAACGAAACGGGTAGTAGGTTTTGTAACAGTTCTGTCAGCGATGTTTTTGAAGAGACTGTACTGGCCCGGAGTATTCCAACGTTCCAACAGGAAGCGACGATCGACGTTGAAATCCATGCTCGCATTTTCAACTTTCTGCACCAGGGTTGTGTTGTAAATCTGCGCTCCAAACTGGAACATCATGGCTATGTTAAAACTCCAGCCTTTAATTCTTGCATTCACACCAAATGTTCCGTTGAGTGATGGAAGCATATCACCCGCAACTACCTGGTCGTCCACATTCCAGATATGGGTGATGTTGCCATCTCTTGTCAGGAATATCTCACTACCAGTAATGGGGTCAATGCCAAGTGATGTAACGGCCCAGATGGAAGTAAGTGACTGACCTTCCTGGAATCGTGTTACAGGTCTTGACGCGTCTGCGCTGTTACCTAAAAGACGGGAATCCTGAGCTTCGTTTAGCGACTTAAGGGCATCTGAAACCTTGCGGATCCTGTTTTCGTTATGCGCAGCATTGGCAAAAACAGTTACATAAGTACGACGCGCGGAGTTGCTGATTACTTTGTACGACAATCCAACTTCATAGCCTTTGTTCACCGTTTCGCCAATGTTTTCCCTGTAAACATTGAAACCGGTTGATGGTGCTGTTGTTTGATCAGACAACAGTGACTTTGTGATTTTTGAATAGAGATCGAAACGGATGGTCAGCTTATTGAATAAAGTGATATCTGCACCGATATTTTTATCAAAAATTTCCTGCCATTTTAAATTGGGATTGTGCAGTGCCATCAACACGTTACCCAGTTCGCCGTCATAGGCTTGTGAAGTGATGTAGTTGTAAGTGGCAATTGCCTGGTAAGCGCTAAAGTTTTGTGTACCGGTAGAACCGATGCTACCCCTGATGCGTAATTGATTCAGGTTTTTTATTCCTTTGGCGAATGCTTCATTGTGTACATTCCAGCCTGCACCAGCCGACCAGAAAGAACCCCAGCGGTTGTCTGCACCAAATTGTGAGCTTCCGCTTGCACGGTAAGAGAAGTCGGCGAGATATTTATTCAGGTAAGAATAGTTAATGGCAGACGTAACACCTACGGTGCGAGACGTTTGTTCACTTCCCTGTGCTGTTGTACCTTCTTTGTATTCCAGTCCCATTGAAATATCATCCATGCGATCGTTGGGGAATCCCACCATACTCATTCCTGTCATGGCATTGGATGTTTGCTGAATACTATAGATCAGGTTGGTGAAAACCTGGTGCCCGTTTTTCTCAACAGAGTAGGAGGCACCGAGATCGGTACTGAACATATTCGATTTACCATTCGTGATGGTGTATTCACCTCTCTTCAGGTATTGGTCAGATGTGGGAAGAATGGTGGCATAACGCGTATGCTGCGCGGGAATGAAAAATTCAGTTCCACTATTCGAAAGACTTAAGCCCGTGCGTGCTGTAAAACGCAGCGACTTTACGGGTGTCCACTCAGCATAGAAGTTTTCGGTGATGGTAGTATAAGTTGAAAAATCTTTCGTTTTAAATTGAAGATTATACAACGGGTTTGGTGTATTTCCGCTGTGATAAGATTTAATCAACTCGCCATTGTCGTCATGAATTCTCCAGTAAGGATTCATTCTCGCATACTGTGTAAAAGAACCATAAGGACTGTTGATGCCTTTGTTGTTGTCGATGCTGAGGTTGTTGCGGAATGCAAACTTATTTTTTCGGTACTCAAGGTTTACAACACCAGTAGCAGTTGTTCTGTCAGAACCTTTCATGGTACCGGTAATCTTGTTGTAGTTGAGAGAAACGAAATAGCGCATGCCTTCACCGCCACCATCTAATGTAACGTTGTGGCGCTGGCCAATTCCGTTTTGTACGGGTTGCGCCAGCCAGTCTGTATTCACACCACTAGCGATATCCTTTTGTATCTGGCCGTAAGTAGCGATTAATGGAAACTGACGGTTTGGAACGTTGTTGCGGTATACGCCTGCCAGCACTTCCGCATCCAGTTTTTCCTGTGCATTGGCAAGGTTATAACTGGTAAGGTCAGGTGCTGAAATGGTAATACCACCGTTGTATCCTACACGAAGTGCGCCGGCAGAAGGACGTTTTGTTTCAACAACAATTACGCCGTTACCTGCTTTAGAACCATAGATTGCTTTTGCAGATGCGTCTTTCAACACTGTTACGCGTTCTACCAGTTCCATATTGAGATCATAGATGCGTTGAACTGTGGTTTCAAATCCATCAAGGATGAACAATGGAAGATTTGGTGCGTTCTGATAAGAAGCCTGCAGGTCGGGAATGCCTGAAGAGCCGCGCAATGCGATTTCGGGAAAGACGATTGGGATCTGATCCCATTTCGATGTTATCGAACATACGCATAGAAGGCTCGAGGACACTCAGGCTTTTGGCGATGTTTTGTACACCGATGGTGCGCAATTCTTCTCCGGAAAAGCTGCTTACAGCACCTGTATATTGATCGCGCTTTGCGGGTAAACATACCATTGCTGATTACGACATCAGACAGACCGAAAGTGGTGGCAATCATTTTCACCTCGAAGAATTCACGATCCCTGATTGCGACTTCCTGTGTCTGGTATCCAACGAATGTGATTACAAGCGTTGCATTCTTTTGTACATTGTCGAGGTTGAAGCGGCCGTCGTCACCGGCAACAACTACATTACGTGTACCTTTTACTGAAACGGATGCCCCTGTGAGGCTTTCTCCTTTTTCATTGATTACAACACCCCGTATTTTGAGTGTATCTTTTCTGATTTCTTCGGCTTTTTCCATCATTCCCGAAGCGTCTGTTGTGGTTGCAGAAAAGCGTTTAGCAGAAATGAAAATGGTCTGCGCCGAAATCCGGAAACTTAGTGGCTGATTCCGGAGAACAAGTTCCATAAAATCTGTCAGCGGCATATTCTTTACATTCACATCTACTGTGGATGCATTTTCAATTTCATTTTGAATGAAAAAAACAGAATAGCCGGTTTTGTGTTTTACAGAATCAAAAACCGTTCGTAAAGGCAGGTTTTTCCCCGACATAGAAACAACCTGGGAGTTGCCCGACGCGCAGATCGTCATACTGGCAAGACATAAAAAGATTCCCAATACTTTCATCAGTACAATTGTTTTGGTTCGGCGGGAACCACGTCCGGGTGGCCACCACACGCAGTGAGCAGTTTTTAGCATAAATTTGCTGTGTTTGGTTGATGAGTAAAGTCTATATTATACGTACAGGTTTTCCATCTCCCGGACTTCCGCCAGTGATGCTTCACCATCACTGGCTTTTTTTCCGAAAGCGGTTCATTAATTCGAACGATTTTGATAAGGTATTATGGCGAAACAATCAGGGTCCTTTCTCCCTCGAGCCTGCCGCGTATACCCATAAACTCCAGTTCTTTTAGCAACTGCTGTAAAGAAATCTGGTTAGATATACTGCCGCCGAAACGAATATCCTGCATGCCTTTTTGTATCTGCACTTCCACATCGTACCACCGCTCAAGCTGTCTTGCCACTTGTGCTAATGACATGCCGTCGAAATGGAATACGCCATTTCTCCAGGCCATCACCTGTTCCAGGTTTGCATGTCTTTCAACTACCAATACCGGCTCACCGCGACTGTTCACTTTTTTCTTTTCTATTTGTGCCTGTTGTCCGGGAGTTAATACTGCCTGCGACATTAGCTGACGGCTTCCGTTTGCAATGCTTCTGGCATTCACCCGCACTTTTCCCTGTAATAATGTGGTTTGAATCATCGGCTCGTTGTCGTATGCGTTTACATTAAATTTTGTTCCCAGTACTTCCACTTCCGATTCATTGTTGATAGATACATAGAAAGGCTTTTTGGCATCTTCACTCACTTCGAAATAAGCTTCGCCCCATAGTTCCACCCTGCGTTCTGATTCAGTGAAACGTGTGGGGTATCTTAAAGAACTTGAAGTATTCATCCACACCACTGAAGCGTCGGGTAATACAACCCTGAACTGGCGGCCATTCGGTGTTGTGACGGTATTGTAGGTAGTTGTTTCACTATTGCCTTCATAAACAATTTTTCCTCCCGATACCTTCGCAACCACGCCACCGGGTAATACCAGTGGTCCATCTTTTACTGTGTCGAGTAAAATCTGCGAGCCATCTGCAAGTGTCAACATCGCGCCATCACTTGCGGGTGGAATTTCTGCTGGCACCATCACCAACCCGGGTTTGGGTGCCGGGTCATTCTTCCAGGGAAGCCAGAGGAAAAGTGAAAGTGCAATTGCGGCCACAGATGCTGCTACCCACCAGCGCTGCCATACAGAACGACGTGCAGTGATGGGAACTACATTCCTGGTATTGAGTATATCTGCAACAACAGATTCCCATTCTTCCGGTTTGTAATCCACATCTTTTTTGATGCGTTCAAAAACAGGAATGAAAAGATCTTCCAGATCTTCCTCTTTTGGATAGGACTCTATCAGCGCAAACAGCTCCCGCAACTCCTCGTCAGAGGCAGTCTCCAAAAAATATTTTTCCAGCAACAGCCGGATTTGTTCTTTTTTTCAGTCATAAACAGGAAGGTCCGTATAGGTATAACGCGCAAGGTTGCGGTCAGTACCGTCCGGGATTAAAAAAAAGTGAATTCAAGAGGAAAAGGGGGAAATAAAGCGAAGTGCCTTTATAGATATAGGATTGAACAAACTTCAGCGCAATGCTGATTTGGTTTTTTACAGTGGAGCGGGAAAGGTTTAAATGCAATGCGATCTGGTCAATAGTCATGCCTTGTTCACGACTGAGTCGGAAAATCTTTTGTCGTTTATCCGGTAACGCTTCCACCGCCTCATAAACCAGTTGCTGTAATTCTTTCATCGAAAGCTGCTCCACTGCGGTACCGGGTTCAACATCGTTGGCCCGAACCGTTTCAAGCCATCGGATATGGGAAGATGTCTTGCGCAAATGACTGATCGCGAGATTCGACGCCACGCGGAACATCCAGGCCTCCGGTCGATCCATGTTGCCGACCTGCTCTTTTTGCAACCAAAGTTTGAGAAAAACCTCCTGTACAATTTCGCGCGCTACCTCGCGATGCTTTACCATTTGCAAAACACCAGGATGTAATAGTGGGGTGTACTTGTGGAAAAGTTGCCTGAAAGCGGCTTCGTTTCCCGCAGCGACCTGCAGGAACATACGTTTATCATCAAGAGCCTCTTTATTAATATTCAACCTTCAGCGCATTTAACCCTCGCAAAATACCTTGAAATTTTTTATAATCAAAAAGCTGAATACGAATAATACACCATATTAATAGATTTCAGTTGAAAGGTAAACAGGTCACTAAGAAATTGTGATTGGTTTTATGATGCGAACAAGTGTTTGCGTGAGGAGAATTGTTCACTCATTTTTATTGGAATGGACTTTGATTTGAATCAATAGGTAAAATATTGATAAACCCTAAACCATTTAACTATGAGCACTGAAAACTTAAGCGATCAGGAAGCAATCGAGAAACTGAAAACACTTGTTGACAAAATTGATATTGGTATTCTTTGTACCTATATGCCGGGCTCAAATAAATTGCACGCAATACCAATGAGCCGCCAGGAAGTAGATGATGCAGGAAATATCTGGTTTCTTTGCTCTAGTGAGAGCGAGACGTATAAAAATCTCGAGAGCAACAAACACGTTACCCTGATTTTCTCAGATATTAAGAATTACAATTTTCTTTCTATTGATGGACACGCAGAAGTTTCCCGGGATCAGGAGCGCATTGAAAAAATACTGGAACAAAATGAACGAAGCCTGGTTTGAAAAAGGAAAAGAAGACCCCACCATTCGTGTGTTAAAAGTGACCACCAACGATGGACATTACTGGGATAATAAAACCAATAAGCTCGTTACATTTTTAAAAATGGCCACAAGCGCCGTTACGGGGGCAAAGATGGATGTGGGACGATCAGGTACCCTCGATTTATAGAAATGCTGTTTAAGGCTTGATCAGTTTTTTGATGTTTTCGATATCATCAATTTCAGAAACGGTTTTGTCCTTTCTCCAACGAAGAATGCGGGGGAATCGCAAAGCCACACCAGACTTATGTCGGTTGCTGAAGCTGATGCCTTCGAAAGCAATTTCGAAAACAAGTTCCGGTTTTACGGTACGTACAGGCCCGAATTTTTCAATGGCGTGTTTGTTGACGAACCTGCTTATTTCCTGAATCTCGTTATTCGTAAGTCCCGAATAGGCTTTGGCGATGGTTACCAGCTCTTCGCCTTTTTTTACGGCAAACGTGTAATCGGTATAAAAAGCGCTTCTTCGTCCACTACCTTTTTGCGCATAGATGAGAACGGCATCAATGGTGAGTGGATCAATTTTCCATTTCCACCAGTCACCCTTTTTACGTCCGGTGTGATAGGGTGATGAAAGTGATTTAAGCATCAGCCCTTCACTGTTTAGCAGTCGGGCATTCTCACGCATGCGCTCCATTTCTTTCCAGTTTTCAGTGTGTATAATGGGAGAAATGGTGATGTTGGCAACAACATTTTCAGATATTAATTCTTCCAGTTTCTTTCTTCGTTGTTTAAGTTCATAATATCGCCAGTCTTCTCCTTCGTATTCAAGTAAGTCATATGCATACACTGCAACGGGATATTCTTCCATCATTTTTTTAGTGATCGTTTTCCGGTTCAACCTTTTTTGCAGCTCGCTAAAATTTGCAACTGTGTTATTTTTAACAACAAGCAACTCTCCATCGATCACAAAATTTCCTTTCCATTGTAGCAATGTATTTTTTACTTCAGGAAATTGATCAGTCACCAGTTCTTCACCCCGCGACCAGATAAAGACCTGGTCATTTCTTTTGATGAATTGTCCACGAATGCCGTCCCATTTATATTCTGCCTGCCATTCTTTTACCTCGCCTAAGTCTTCCAGCTCTTTTTCCAGTGCATAAGCTAGGCAGAAAGGATATGGTTGTGAAATGCGCGTGTCCGTGTATGCGCCCTGCACAAGCTTGTCGAACGTAACGTTCTGGATATCCCAGTTACCCATGATGCTATGGGTTATCACGCTGGGATCAATTTTATAGTGTTTTGATAATGCCTGTATTAAGGTTTTTGAAGAAATGCCTAATCGGAAACTGCCGCCCAGGAGTTTATTAAAAATAAACCGGCTGGTTCCTGCAAGTGAAGCCCATGCTTTTAATACAAATTCTTTTTTCTCTTCTTCTGTCGCTCTTTTCAGTTGAATGATTTCTTCCATCCATGCTGAGAGGCTTGCCTCTTTTTGATTTAAAGGCGGAGGTAATACAAGCGAAATGGTTTCCCCAAGATCGCCTACGGAAGAATAAGATTCCTGGAAAAGCCATTCGGGGATATTGGCGATCTCCATTGCCCATGTTTTTAATAACGCAGTATTGATATTTCGTTTGGGCCGTTTACCCGTAAACAATGCCAGAAGCCAGAGTTTGTCATTGTCGTCGGCTTCCTTCAGGAATTGTATGACAGCCTCGGTTTTTAAACCGGTTTTGTTGGTGCTGTCCAGAGCGTTTACCAATGTTGCGAAAGCCTTCATTTGATTTCGTTATAGTTTATTCAGCAACTGCATTTGTATTTTGTTCCACCGTTTCGTCTTCTGTACCAAATTCTGTTTTTACTTCTTCCGCATCCAATGCCAATTCACGGAGGTATTTGCTGAAGACGGCAGTTTGTCCGTGTGTGATGTATATTTTTTCTGCGCCCGTATTTTTAATCGCCTGGAGTAATCCGTTCCAGTCGGCATGATCGCTGATGGCGAAGCCGGCATCAGCGCTTCTCCAGCGGCGTGCGCCACGAACCTGCATCCAGCCTGAGCAAAGTGCATTTGCCATGTTGGGTATTTTTCGAATAATGTTTGAGTCGAGTAGGGAAGGAGGTACAATCACGATGGACTGATCAATCTTTTTTACATCTTCCCGAAGATCGAGTTCGGTGTATGCGGGTAGTAGAATGCCTGCACTTTCATATGCTCTGTTTAGTTTACCAATTGAATAGTGAACATTCAATTGTCCCATTCCTTCCAGCGCTTTCATGATGCGTTGTGCCTTGCCTAATGAATAACCAACAAATACAGAGGTTTTTCCCTGCGATTGATTTTGCAAAACCCAGTTGCGGAGTTGTTCATTCTGTTGTGCTACAGGAAGCCAGTTGTAGATCGGTAAACCAAATGTGCTTTCAGAAATAAATTCGTGGCAACGTACAGATTCAAATGGAGTGGAGAGGCCATCATCCTGCGTTTTGTAGTCGCCGGAAGCAACTACTACGCGGCCTTTATATTCCATACGGATTTGTGCGGAGCCGATGATATGTCCTGCAGGGTGAAGTGAGATTTTCACTCCGTTTAAAGATAGTGGTTGATTGTAAGCAATGCCCTGTACATTAATTTCGGATCCAAGGCGAGCTTTTAATACTGGAACAGTGGAATGGTGACAGAGGTATTTCTTCATGCCGGGGCGGGCATGATCGGAATGCCCATGGGTAATGATGGCCGCATCAACTGGCCGCCACGGGTCGATATAAAAGTTGCCGGGTGTGCAATAAATTCCCTCTCGTTTGAATTGTAGCATAGCATATAGCGATATGCGAAAATGTTGCCAGAAGCGTAAAACCAGTGAGGCGTGATGCGTGAAACATGAGTGAGATGAAAATATTTTCAGAGCACTATCTTCATAATCACATTTCCACATGTTGCCTGAACATTAATCTTTGTTTGATTTCTTCCGCATGCTTTTTTTCACATTCTCCCGATGCATTGCTCCCCAATCGTTGAGCGCAAAAAGTACATCGTTGAGTGTATCACAATAACCAGTGGCTTCGTATTCAACCACCACCGGTGAACCGGTGAATACATTGCGTTTTATAAAACCATTCATTTCGAGGTCTTTCAGTTCGCTCGACAGCACTTTCGCAGAAATGCCAGTAATGGTTCGCTGCAACTCATTAAAGCGTTTGTCGCCTTCTTTTAAGGCAACGATGATTCTGAGTTTCCATTTGCCTCCAATCACATACAACGCATCCGCTATCGATGCAAGGCTTGCTTTACATTCCGACTCATTGGCGGGATACCGCACTTTTTTACCTGCGACCATAGTTGAAAAATTTAACAGTAACCAAAAGGTAACTACTAACCTTTAGTATAGTACTAACCTTTTGTAATCGAAGGTAGGTATTTTTGTTGTCAGCATTGCATGCAAAGTTTGAAAAGATCTTTTCGCAGACACAAATTTTTAGAACTATAAAACAAAAAATCATGGCAAAGACAAGTTGGGCAGTTGATCCTCTTCACAGTGAACTCGGTTTTAAAATCAGGCATCTGATGATTTCGAATGTATCGGGATCGTTTGGGAAATTCGATATTTCGGTAGATACAACGTCGGATAATTTTACAGATGCAAAAATCATCGCGAAGATTGATCCGGCATCTATCAATACAAAAAACGATCAACGCGATGAACATTTGCGTAACAGTGATTTTTTTGAAGTGGAAAAATATCCGGAGGTGTTGTTTCAATCAACATCTATTGAAACGAAGGATGATGAACATTTCATGCTGAATGGCGACCTTACGTTGCGAGGTATTACAAAACCGGTGCAGTTGAATGTTGAGTTTAGTGGTGTAATTCAAAAGGATCCCTGGGGACACGCGCGTGCAGGTTTTATGGTTTCGGGGAAAATCAATCGCAATGATTTCGGTCTTACGTTTAATTCGGTACTTGATACGGGAGGACTTGCATTAGGTGAGGAGGTGAAAATACAGGGTGATATACAACTTGTAAAGCAGCAAGTAGCAGTGCCAGTATAAAAATGTGTAAATGAGGAAATGTGGAAATGAGAAAATGAGAAAATATGATAATGACAGTGTGACAATGCGGTAAACAAGTAACATGTAGTGAACTTATTTTATTTCCACATTTTCTCATATTCTCATTTCCACATTTTCTCATTTCCTCATTGTTCAAGTGTGACCAAACCGCGGGTCATCATAATGGTCATGTACGTTTGAAGGATTGAGTTTGTCGAGTTCACCAAGTGGTACGCGATTCATTATTTTATTTCCCGGGGTATTTTCCGTATAAATGTTTAACCAGAGCAAACCATTGGTTAAAAATTCGATGGTGCTGGTTTCGCCATCGGCTTCGGCATCGTCCATTTGTTTGGCTTTTGCTGCATCACCAGTGCTGCTGATGGAGGCGTAGAGGCAGTCAGCGATTATGCGATGGCATTCGTTTCCTTCATAAACGCTTATTTGGATAACAGGTAGATACTCTCCGCTGGCAACTATGGTCATTTTAGCTCCGTCGGGGGAAAATGAAGCTGCGCACATTACCAACGCGGTCTTTAATATGTTTTCCATTTAAAGACTCATGGTTTGCGGACGTATTCCATTGATCGCCCTCCTCATCGGTATCTCCCCAGAATGAAACACTGAAGCCGTTGTAATCATCATGTTTTACGTTGATGCCGTTGAAGTCGGTTTTTATTATAAAAGTGCCGCCTCCGCTCGATCGGTATTGATAACCGCCATTCGACGTTTTGGTGAACCCGCCTCTTAATTTTACATCTTTCGGGCATCCCCCGCTGTCATTACTCTTCTTACAACTGAAGCAGGTTATCGCCGTAGCCAGGATAAATATCCAGGTCTATCGGTTCGAAATCATTTGATATCTCATGTTGGGGTTTACGTGGATATCGTTGGGCCGGAAATAGGTCATCGGTTTTCCGTCCCTTCGGGACGGAAACAATGTGGAAGTATGAAAATGTGGAAATATGTGAATGGACAATTACAACGGAAACAATGTGAAAATGTGGAAATACGTAAATGTGGAAATATGTGAATGGACAGTTACAACGTCGGGTTGGGCGTCCCGAAGGGACGCGTTGTGGTTAGCACGAATGCGGAAAAAATCCTCTCCGTCCCGACAGGACGGGTTGTGATGCCTGCGTACGGATGAATTGTTCAAACATCCACATGTCGTCCCTTCGGGACTATGGCAGGGTGTTGTCTGATTGCTACAGATATTTCGTCCCTTCGGGACGAGAGACCTTTTGGATATTGATATCTCGATCGGGCGGATATTTTGGTTTTTTCCGATATCTGGGGGCCGATTCGCCAACGATTAATAATAAAACAATTAGACCTTTTTTTGGGATAATTTGCCGGTTCTTACTATTTTTGCCACCCCTTGCAAAAAAGGGGGAAGTTCTTATCGCAAAATATTTCAGCTCGGTGAGGTGGATGAGTGGCTGAAATCAACGGTTTGCTAAACCGTCGTACGACCTTAAAGTTGTACCGAGGGTTCGAATCCCTCCCCTCACCGCAGAACTTGAACCGGTAAAGACATTGTTCGGGAAGTAGTCCCGCCATTGGGGACACCTGGTTTGGGATCGATTAAAAATTTTGTTCGGGAAGTAGCCCCGCCATGGCGGGACACCTGGTTTGGGATCGATTAAAAATTTTGTTCGGGAAGTAGCCCCGCCATGGCGGGACACCTGGTTTGGGATCGATTAAAAATTTTGTTCGGGAAGTAGCCCCGCCATGGCGGGACACCTGGTTTGGGATCGATTAAAAATTTTGTTCGGGAAGTAGCGCAGGCCGGTAGCGCACCTGGTTTGGGACCAGGGGGTCGCAGGTTCGAATCCTGTCTTCCCGACTAACAAGGAGGCTCTAAGAAATTAGGGCCTCTTTTTTTATGTCTCATTACGTTTATGTGCTGCAAAGTTTAAAAGATGAGAAATATTATATCGGTTATTCGACCGATGTAAAGGCCCGATTAGAGTTTCATAATTCTGGACTTCAGCGATCTACTGGACATAGAATTCCGTTTCGTCTGGTTCATTACGAGGAATATATTTCTAAATCCGAAGCGCTGGCGCGAGAAAAACAAATTAAATCATGGAAAGGCGGAAAGGCTTTTAAAGAGTTAATAGCTGGGAAGTAGCCCCGCCATGGCGGGGCACCTGGTTTGGGACCAGGGGGTCGCAGGTTCGAATCCTGTCTTCCCGACTAACAAGGAGGCTCTAAGAAATTAGGGCCTCTTTTTTTATGTCTCATTACGTTTATGTGCTGCAAAGTTTAAAAGATGAGAAATATTATATCGGTTATTCGACCGATGTAAAGGCCCGATTACAGTTTCATAATTCTGGACTTCAGCGATCTACTGGACATAGAATTCCGTTTCGTCTGGTTCATTACGAGGAATATATTTCTAAATCCGAAGCGCTGGCGCGAGAAAAACAAATTAAATCATGGAAAGGCGGAAAGGCTTTTAAAGAGTTAATAGCTGGGAAGTAGCCCCGCCATGGCGGGGCACCTGGTTTGGGACCAGGGGGTCGCAGGTTCGAACAATCTCAGCGAAGCTAATCCTGTCTTCCCGACAAAATTGTAAGGGCCTTCAAATCATTAGATTGAAGGCCTTTTTTTAGTTCGAAATTTTCCTATCAGACGACTTTTAGATAAACAGGTGAATATGAAAGCTTACACTTTCGCTAAAAATCGGCAGGAACTTATTTATAAAAAACAGACCTACTCAGGTCTATGGCTTTATTGCATATTTGTTTTTATTTTATAAGCACTTATATGCTAATCTTTGCCGATCTTCATTTTCAATCAATTGAAGATAGATTCTTACGATGATGTTATAATTAATAACTTATTTTATGTACCTTTGTGCCATTGTGCATAAGATAGCTTCGATAATATTACTCTTCGCCTTTTTTATGTCAAACCTTCAGCCAGGGAGTGTACTATTTGGACTATTTGATTGACAAAGCGGAGTACCTTGCCAAGTGCGAAAACAAAAGCCGTCCAAAGCTTCAATGTAATGGTAAGTGTCTTTTAATGAAAAGGATACAGGAGCAGGAGAAGAAAGAACAGGAACAGGCTCCGCAAATGAAACTCGCTAATAAAGCAGAAGTAATCTCGTCAAAATCATTTTTCCCCGACTTCAAGGAGGTTTTTACTTATAGCAGTAAAACAGTTTATTTCGTAACTAATTCGGGTTCCCCGATAGACCGTCCTTCCTTTTTTCTTTCATCCCCCGGATGTTGCTTAATCCTTTATTAGTAATTCTTCGTGTTAAAAGCGAAGTGATTCTACATGCTCAAACAATTGACAGATGGTTAAAAAATACCAATGGTATGAAGCCATGCTGATCAGGAGGATGCGTATTACTCTTACTATCATTACATGGATAGTATGGGCGGTTATTCTATTCCTTCAGCATGACTGGATTATCAGCATATTGACAAAAATTTTCAAATAATAAAAAAGATATAATGAAAAAAGTATTAGGCATAGCAGCCTTAGCTACTGCTTTGTTCACTTCCTGCAAAAAAGAAACGATCATCTCAGAACATAATGGTGAAGCGACTATTCAGTTTGATGCAAAAGTCGGTGCTGCTGCTTTTTTAACTTAAACCAAAATACAACCATTGGAGGACGTACTTACAATTTCAAAAATTTGCGCTATTGGGTAAGTAATGTAGTATTGGTAAAAAGCGATGGTAGCGAGGTTGCCATTCCCAACTCTTATTACCTGCTGGAAGAAACAAATGCTGTAACTGTACAAGATGGCGCTTACACCTATCCTGCTAAAAAAAGAGAGGATGTTCTTTTAAAAGATATACCGGTAGCGGAATACAAACAGATCAAATTTGCTATTGGTGTAGATGCAGCGCATAATGAAAATCTCAGCCTGCAGGCAGGCGAGCTTTCACAATTAAGCGGGATGACGAATGTTTCCTGGATGTGGCATACCAGTTACATCTTCACCACTTTGCAGGGAACCGTAACAGATGGTACTACTACCAAGACTTTCAAAGCAGAGACAGGAACAAATACCAATTATAAAACAGTTTCCTTAAACCTTCCCCAACCTGTAAAGATCAGTTCAGCAAAATCAACGACTGTTGCCTTGACCTTAGATATTGAAAAAGTGTTAACCGGTATTGATTTGATCACGACACCTACGGTTGGTGCTGCACAATCAGCAGTGATGGCACAACTGACCACTAATTTCAGCGGAGCATTGACTGTAAACAGTGCAAAGTAGTGAAGTATGCCTGCATTATATTTTTAGTAACAGCAATCTTCATTGCCTGCACGAAATCGGAATTGAGCCGTGGACCAAGGCCGCTTGTGCCTGCGGTCCCGGCAAATTTTCCGGCTTTTCCGAGTATGCCTGATAACCCGATGACCATTGAAGGAGTAGAACTGGGTAGAAAGCTTTTTTATGATAAACGACTATCTGGTTTAAATAATATTTCCTGCGCCAGTTGTCACCAACAGGATCTTGCCTTTGCAGACGGGGTTGCTTTTAGCAATATCGGTGCTTCTGGTAAGTTTCTTCATAGAAATGCCCCGGCTTTGTTTAATATGGCCTGGGTAACGAATGGTTTATTTTGAGAAGGTGGTTCCACCAACCTGGAATCACAGGCTTTTGCACCACTGGCTAATCCAGACGAAATGCACCAAAACCTATTTGAGTTGGTAGATGAATTAAAGGCTGATCCGGATTACAGACACCGATTCCAATTTGTTTTTAATGATACTGAAATAAAAACAGGTTATATCGCTCGTGCACTGGCGCAATTTCAACGAACATTAATATCTGGCAATTCCCGGTATGACAAATTTATCAGAGGTGAAAAGGGAGGGATGTTGAATGAGGAAGAAAGACGTGGATTACAAATAGTGCAGGAGAAATGTATGGGCTGTCACCAGGGAGCATTATTTACGGATAATCTTTACCATAACAACGGACTGGATGGAGATTTCTCTAATGAAGATTTTGAAGGCATTTTCCAAGGCAGGTTCAGGGTTACCCGTGATCCCGCAGACCTGGGCAAATACAAAACGCCGTCACTGCGTAATCTTTTTGGACGGGCCCCTATATGCACGATGGACGCTTTGGTTCCATCATGGATGTACTGGAACACTATTCCGGTGGCATAAAGAACTCTCCGACTTTAGATGCCAGGTTAAAAAAGAGTAATGGTGAGACGGGAATCGATCTATCGCAAATCGACAAGCAAGCCGTTATCAGTTACCTAAAAACATTGTCTGATACGAGTTTTATTTCGAACAAAAACTTTTCACAACCTTAAACAGAAAATGATGATACGATTTTTTTTACGGATAGTGTTAGTAGCAGGGTTGTTTTCCTGCAAAAAAAGAAAAGCCGCCTCAGAATAGCGAAGAGATGACCGAAATGACCATAGAGTTTGATAATATTATGGGCGGACAGAATTTATTTTTGAATGCCGTTACTTATACAAATGCAATTGGCGAGCCGTTCACAGTTTCTCTGGCGCAGTATTATATCAGTAATATCAAGTTGCGTAAAGCAGATGGTACAGAATATACAGTACCGCAGGATAGCAGCTATTTCCTGATAAAAGAAAGTGATCCTGCAACCCGTTTTGCCCGGTTTAAAGTACCGGTGGGTAATTATCATCAACTATCTTTTATTGTAGGCGTAGATAGTCTGCGCAGCACTATGGATATCACCAAACGTACCGGTGTTTTAGACCCTGCGGGTGGAATGGATGACGGCATGTATTGGGGATGGAACAGCGGGTATATATTTTTAAAGCTGGAAGGAACTTCTGCGATGGCCCCTGTAGACCCAAGTGGCCAACGAAAGTACCGTTTTCACATTGGAGGCTTTGGCGGGTATTCTGCTCCAACGATCAATAACATTAAAACGATTACCACTGACCTTACGGCTTCCGGTATTGCTCAGGCTCGTACGGGAAGGACAGCTAACATTCATTACCTGGTTGATTTAATGAAGGTATTGAATGGAACCACTAATGTGAGTATTGCAGCTAATCCCAGTGTTATGTTTAGTGACTACAGTGTAAATATTGCCAACAATTACACGGGGATGTTTTATCACGATCATACAGAAAATTAATCATAATGAACAAAAAATACTGGATAGTTATTATTGGGCTATTTGGTGTACTGGCCTGTTCAAAGGAAATGATTGACCGGTTTGCCGGTTTTCAGCAACCTGTAAATTTTCCTGAACCGGTCTATAATATAGCGGGTAATGAAGTTACTAAGGAAGCCTTTGAGCTAGGAAGGAAGCTGTTTTATGAGCCTCGGCTATCACGAAACAACACAGTTTCCTGCGGTAGCTGCCATATACAATCCTCCGCATTTACCCAGCATGGGCACGATGTCAGCCATGGTATTGATGACAGGCTGGGCAGACGTAATTCACCTCCAATAATGAACCTGGCATGGATGCCTGCTTTCATGTGGGATGGTGGTGTATTTGATCTGGATTTACAGCCAATCGTGCCGATTACGGCACATGAGGAAATGGATGAAACAATACCGAATATTCTTAATAAGCTACGGAGCCACACAGATTACCCGGGATTATATCAAAAGGCATTTGGCTCCAGTGAGATCACTACGGCTACTACGATGAAAGCCCTTTCGCAATTCATGATCATGTGCATCAGCAGTGATTCAAAGTACGATAGCGTGATGAGGGGAAAATCGAGTTTCACGGTTGAAGAACAGGCAGGCTATACTCTTTTTAAACAAAAATGCAATAGTTGTCATTCGGAACCTTTGTTTACAGATAACGCATTCCGGAATAATGGTATCGCTATTGGGCTTAACAATGATGAAGGCCGCTCTGAAGTAACCTTAAATCCACTGGATCGCTATAAGTTCAAAGTACCCAGTTTAAGAAACGTTCAGTTTACGGCTCCCTATATGCATGACGGAAGATTTTTATACTCTGGCAGCCGTGTTAGATCATTATAGCGGCCAGGTACAAAATACTCCCAATCTTGATTCGGTACTTAACCAGTCAGGAACTTTAGGCATCCCATTAACCGCTGATGATAAGACAAAACTTCTATCCTTTTTAAGAACGTTGAGCGATCGGAAGTTTATTTCAAACCCGTTGCTCGCTGAACAATAAAAAGATAAAAAATGATGATAAAAATCATATTCAACTTTTCATTGCTACTATTGATGGTAAGTTGTAACAGTGAAAAGAAGCCTTCGGATAAAACTACAGCCGAAGATCACTCCTTGCACCAGATGATTGGAGGGAGCAATAGCTATGCAGATAGTGTCAACAGCGGGTTGATTGCGGAAGATACACTAAAAGGGAGCCCACATCGTACAGCCATGAATACCATCAATGGCACACATGTACATATCGAATATAGTTCACCCGGCGTCAAGGGAAGGGTCATTTGGGGCGGTTTGGTAGCGTATGATAAGGTGTGGGTTACAGGGGCACATGCTGCAACAACCATCCGTTTCTATAAACCCGTAGAAATAGAAGGTAAGACAATACCTACAGGTACCTATGCTTTGTTTTCCATTCCTGGAAAGGAAACATGGCAGGTTATCCTCAACTCCCATTATAATCAGCACCTGGCTGATGAGTACAATGAAAAAGATGATATTCTCCGGTTTTCGGTAAAACCAGAAAATGATACCATGATGCAGCGGCTGACCTATTCAGTCGATGCAAGCGGAGAAAAATTCCGGTAGTGTTATAATGCGATGGGAGAAAATTAAAATTATTATACCATTTAAAGCAAAATAAGAATGAAAAAAGTGATACTGGGCTTATGTGCTTTGACAACAGTTTTTTTTGCTAATGCCTGCGATATATGTGGTGCAGGCCCTGGTAGCTCTTATATGGGAATTTTACCTGAGTTTAAAAATAGGTTTATTGGTTTACGCTATCAGCAAAGTGGAGTAAGATATCATATAGGACCAGGGGGCATCAACTCACCTTACAACAACAGAGCGGTTCAAAATAACCGAGCTATGGGGTGCCACGAACATCGGTAAACGTTTCAGGCTTGCCGTATTTATTCCTTATAATTTTATAGAACGAACCAATCAAAAGGAAAATGCCAGAACCAACGGGATTGGCGATATGTCCGCTATTGGATACTACCAGGCTTTCAATAAAGAAAGTGTTATAAAGAACAAGACCCTTTCGCAAACTTTATGGTTAGGTGGAGGAATAAAAGCCCCTACAGGTACTTACAATCCGGAAGAAAAAAATATAGGTCAATCCTCATTGAATACTTTCCAATTGGGTACAGGGAGCTTGGATTTTTCTTTGAATGCGATGTATGATATAAGGCTTCAGAATGTTGGTGTAAATGTCAATAGTAGCTATAAGATTAATACGTCAAATAAATATGACTACCAGTATGGCAATAAATTTACCTTGAATATGCTGGGGTACTACCGCTTCACAGTGAACGACAAACTAGCTATTACTCCTAATACGGGTGTCTTGTTTGAAACGGCTTCAAAGGATTGGAAAACAAAAGATATTCAGGTTTGGGAAACAGGCGGGCGATCTCTAATTGGCACTATAGGAGCAGAATTGAACTTTGGAAGGGTTAGTATAGGTGCCAACTTTCAAACTCCTTTGTCACAGAATTTGGGAGAAAAGAAAGTAGAGTCCAAAAACAGAGGAATGGCGCATATAAGTTATTCATTTTAATAAAAACACGATCCTTACCATAAGGTTTTAAAGAGTGTTGAAAAGAAAATTAAATCACAGTTTTAATACTTTTATGAAAACATTATCCATTTTTTTTGTTATCTCACTTGCAATTCAGACCGCTAATGCTCAAAACAGACAGGCAGATATTTCAAAACCTGACCCGGCTAAAAAAATTGAAGTAGTTGAACTTTCCTGCGGTCAATGTAAATTTAATCTTAAAGGGAAAAGCTGCGACCTTGCTGTACGTATTAAACGCAAAGCCTATTTTGTAGATGGTGCGAATATTGATGATTTTGGCGATGCTCACGGGAAGATGGGCTTTTGCAACGCTATACGTAATGCAGAGGTGCAGGGTGAAATAGTTGATAATCGTTTCAAGGCAACATACATAAAACTACTTCCTGTAAAAAAGTAAGAAGAGTGGTTGGGTTATTAGTAAAAAAAATCGGTGTCAGTACATTATCGCAAAGCCAATGCTATCAAATGGCACCCTAATATTCCTCATCGGTAGTGGATACCACTTTTGACTAAGTAGACATTACCTTGGCGAAAAGATTAAAAGAGTTAGTTGAATAAAGTTGGAGACAATGTGAATCGTAAGACGAATACCCCAAACGGACTGCCATTAACTGAATGTCCTATTTGAATCAGTCTTTACCACCTAATGTCGCTAATTCTCTCAAATCATTAATAAACTGGTTCGACATTTGTCCAGTCGTCCCGACTAACAAGGAGGCTCTAAGAAATTAGGGCCTCTTTTTTTATGTCTCATTACGTTTATGTGCTGCAAAGTTTAAAAGAGGAGAAATATTATATCGGTTATTCGACCGATGTAAAGGCCCGATTACAGTTTCATAATTCTGGACTTCAGCGATCTACGCGACATAGAATTCCGTTTCGTCTGGTTCATTACGAGGAATATATTTCTAAATTCGAAGCGCTGGCGCGAGAAAAACAAATTAAATCATGGAAAGGCGGAAAGGCTTTTAAAGAGTTAATAGCTGGGAAGTAGCCCCGCCATGGCGGGGCACCTGGTTTGGGAGCAGGGGGTCGCAGGTTCGAACAATCTCAGCGAAGCTAATCCTGTCTTCCCGCTAAAGCGGGGGTTGAGTAATTAGAACCGTTTTTAATTAAAGCCATAATACTCAAATCTTTATCCCCAACCCCATTTTCGACCTATCAACTGAACAAAAATGCTAATTCATCTTCGGTCAGGCGCTGGATAAAGCCGGCATCTTCGGCGCCGATCAATTCCTCGCTTACTTTGGATTTGCGTTGCTGCAGCTGCAAAATCCGCTCCTCAATGCTGTCGCGGCAAAGCATCCGGTAGGCGAAAACGCTGCGGGTCTGTCCAATCCGGTGCGTACGGTCAATCGCCTGCTGCTCCACCGCCCGGTTCCACCAGGGATCAAAAAGGAACACATAATCGGCTGAAGTAAGATTCAGACCTGCATTCCCCGCTTTCAGGCTTAATAAAAACACACGGGCATCTGTTTCATCCGAGTTAAATGCATTTACCCGCTCCTGGCGCTCGTCCACTTTCGTACTTCCGTCGAGGCGGAAGAATGACATGTTGTTGGCAACAAATTCTTTTTCCAGCAAATCAAGCATGCTGGTAAATTGGGAAAACACCAGCGCTTTACTTCCTGCGGGAAGATTTTGCAACTCATCCATCAGCACCTGCGTTTTTACTGAATCATAATTAAATAGCGCTTCATCTTTAATCAGCTCTGATGAATTGCAGGCCATGCGCAATTTGAGGATTCCATGTAATACGGAAAGCTTTCCAGCTTCCAGCCCCTGTTCTTTTATTTGTATGAATAAATTTGATTTCAATTGATCACGAATCGATTCATAGGCCAGGCGCTGCTCCGTTCCCATTTCACACCAAAGTATCGATTCGATTTTTTTCAGGCAGATCCGTTGCCACCTGTTCTTTGGTACGTCGCAGGATGAAAGGTGCCGTCAGCTTCTGCAATGCCTTAATTTTCTCTGGTTCTGCATATCGGTCGATCGGGTCGGCATATTCGCGTTTAAAGAATTCGCGACTTCCAAACATACCCGGCAGCATGAAACTAAACTGACCATACAGGTCGAACGTATTGTTCATAATCGGCGTTCCGCTCAGGGCAAAACGCGAACGTGCTGTGAGCTCATACAACGCACGCGCTGTAAGCGATGATGGATTTTTTACGTTGTGGCTTTCATCTGCGATGATGCTGTCGAAGACAACCTGTTTGATCTCTTCTATATCACTTCGCAGTGTGCCATAACTCGTAATCAATATGTGGCCTTCCGGATTTTTCAATTCTGCCCGATCGCGTTGCGGACCGTGATAAACTTTTATTCGAAGACTGGGTGCAAACCTTTTTAATTCCTGGTGCCAGTTGTACAAAAGACTACTCGGGCAAACCACCAGGTGCGTTGTCAGGGGATTTTCTTCCAGTCGCGAAGCGAGATAACAAATCGTTTGCAGCGTTTTACCAAGTCCCATATCATCCGCAAGACAGCCGCCCGCATTTGCGGCCGACAATAATCGCAACCATTCATATCCCTTTTGCTGATAAGGGCGCAAGCTTTCCACCTGTACAGAATCGGGGAGGGGAAACAGTGCTACATGTTCTTCTGTTCGCCAGCGATTCCATTTCGCCCACCATTCTTTCTGCACCACTTTCTGGCTGCTGTCGATCTCACCATTCAAGGCAATCCAGGAACCAACACGTATCGTGTTTTTATCAGGCTTGCCATGTTTCATCAACTGACCATATTGATCGAGCCATTCATCTGTTATTAAACCAAGACTTCCATCTTTCAACAACACCGCTTTTTGCCCGGCCCATAACATCTTCTGCAGCTCATTCAGCGGAACACGTTCTTTTCCAAAACTCACTTCCATTCCAATCACGAGATGGCTGTCGAGTTGCTCAAGTATTTCCATTTTCGTCTGAATCTTTTCAGAAGAATACCTGAAATGACTCAACATATCCATCCCAACCACATCAATTTCGCGATCGAGCAGTTGGTGATACGTTTTTGCAAACCATTGCTTCTTTTGTGCATCTGCAAATGAGAGATAATAATATCCATTTAACTGTTTCTGGAAGTTTGGATGTAACCCCAAAAGGAAATCCCGAAGCGGTGATTCTTCGTTATTGTCTCTAACAACAACGTATGAATGACCAGCACGAGTTATTTCGAACTCGTTGGTGAATGGTCCTTCTGCTATGAATCCGTCATAGTTCCATTGAGGAGTCAAAACCAGAAAGTTGTTACTGATTTCGCTGAGTAACACCTGGAAACGCGGTTTCACTTCAATTCGCTCGGCCTGTATCAGTTTTCCTGTATCTACGGAGTAATCCGATTGTATACGACCGAGAATATTTTGCTGGAAGGTTTCTGCGCTTGCTGGTAATTGTTGTTGGGTTAGCCACTCCAGCAACTGGTAATCGCGCCAGGTCAATAAAAAATATTCGTTCTTGCTCTGCAGCAGAAATTCATTGCGTGTGAAATCGGAAAGCAGATATTTTCCCGCGTTCAATTCAACATAACAAATCAAGGAAAAAAGATCGCCTTCTTTAGTTACCTCAAAACTAAGAATTGGGCGGAAGGAGCTAAAGCTGCAGGGGCCAGTTTGGAAACGGCCTGCATCTAATTTAATACGATGCATCCACTGGCAAAGTCCGAGATAGGGTTTTAGGTTCAGTAATTCATCGTAGGCCTTTCGGAGTAGAGTCTGGCGGCGATAGGTATAATCGCCACCGGTGGCTTTTGCGTTTTTGTCTATTTGTGCTTTGGTGCTGAGTAATTCGGCTTTGGAAAAGAAGGAGAGTGCATCACGTGCTTCTTTGGGCATAGAGGGGAACTCCTTCCGGAGAAAATGTGCCGATGGCTCGTGGCTCAATAACTGCGGTCCCTTATTGGTTTTCATCATTTCCACCGCTTCCAGCAACAGGAAATCTTCAGCTAATTTATAAGGCGACAACAGGAGTTTCATAAGCGTGGCAAATTTAATGGTTATTCGGCCATCATCCATCAGCCGCCTGCACCCAACCCCCATGCCCCCCACCCCCCCCCGACGGGGGGGCTAGAGAGAAACATTTTCTCTCACCGCAGAAATCGACCAACTACCATCTACCATCGACCATCGACCATCGATCATCGATCATCGACCATCGAATCTTCTTACCTTCGCAGCCATGCGCGAATTATCGGTTATTATTACAGTGATGAATGAGGAGGAAAATATTCCACCTCTGCTGACTGCTGTCAGGTCGGCTCTTGCAAATATTGATTATGAAGTAATCCTGGTGGACGACGGTTCGGTTGACAAAACCGTTCAGCAGATTCTTGCCAACAGTGATGACCGAACCGTGCTGGTGCAGCTCCGTAAAAATTATGGCCAAAGTACGGCGATGACTGCCGGTATTGATCATAGTACGGGTAAATACGTAGCGTTGCTGGACGGTGACCTGCAAAATGATCCAACTGATATTCCGGCAATGCTGGATCTGCTGATAAATGAGGACTGGGATGTTGTTGCCGGCAACAGGAAGAATCGGAAAGATGGTATGTTTCTGCGGAAAATTCCCAGCCGCATCGCCAATGCGTTGATCCGTCGCATGACAGGTGTATATATAAAAGATTACGGCTGCACTTTGAAATTATTCCGTCGCGAGATCGCAGAGGAGTTAGGATTATATGGTGAGCTGCATCGTTTTATTCCTGTGCTCGCAAAATTGCAGGGAGCAAGGATTACACAGGTAGATGTAAAACACCATGCACGTCAGTTTGGAAAAAGTAAGTATGGCATCAACCGTACTTTTAAAGTAATGGCTGATCTTATCCTGATGGTGTTTTTCCGTAAATATCTTCAAAAACCCATGCACCTTTTTGGCACCATCGGTTTTGTGAGTTTTGGTCTGGGTGTGTTGATTAATTTATATCTTCTTATCATCAAGATAATGGGGCACGATATCTGGAATCGACCTTTGTTAATCCTTGGATTAATTCTTGTGTTGGGTGGAATTCAGCTAGTAACTATTGGTATCATTGCCGACATTAATATTCGAACGTATTTCGAATCGCAGAATAAAAAAACATATACGGTAAGGAAAGTTGTTCGAGGGAAGGAATGAGGAAAAAGAGGAATTGTGGAAATGAGAAAATGTGGAAATGAGGAAATGAGGAAATGAGGAAATGAGAAAATGAGGAAATGAGAAAATGAGGAAATGAGGAAATGAGGAAATAGTCAACAGGTAAAATGTCGGATATTTTCACATTTCCACATTTACATATTTTCACATTTTCTCATTTACATATTTACACATTTTTTCTCACGCTTCGCGTTTCTTCCATTCATAATACTTCCTGATTCCATCCTTAATACTGGTACCAGGAGTATAATTCAGCAAACGTTTTGCTTTTGATATATCGGCATACGTATGTGGTACATCGCCGGGTTGTTCGGGTAAATGATTGATGATTGCTTTTTTGCCCGTTATTTCTTCGATTGTACTGATCAGGTCTTTTAAAGATACGGTATCATGATTACCGAGGTTGATAATTTCAAATCCGCTCCTGTCGTAATACATTGCAGCTTCAATGCCCCTTACAATATCTTCCACGTATGTGTAATCGCGCGATGTGGTCCCATCACCATATATGTTGATGGGATTTCCATTCATCATTTTATCCGTGAACTGGTTAATGGCCAGATCAGGACGCTGTCCGGGGCCATATACAGTGAAGAAACGCAGCGCAATAAAACGGAAGCTATACAGTGAATGATAAACATGACCCATCATTTCGCCAGAAAGTTTTGTCATAGCGTAGGGGCTGATGGGCTGCAGCTTCTGTTCTTCTGTCCAGGGAAGATCGGGATTGATGCCATACACGCTGCTGCTGGATGCAAAAACAAACTGCGGCACATTTTTGATACGGGCAAAATCCAACAAGTGCTGTAGTGCCAACACATTTGCTTTTACATAGGCTTCGGGGTTTTCAATACTTGGCCTTACTCCTGCCTTTGCGGCGAGATGTACAATGATGTCAACGGGTTGTTCTACCGCCAGTGCCAGCAGGTTTGCATTATTTTCTGCCAGGTCAAGTTCCAGCATCCTGAAATTTGCAAAAGGCTCAAATTCGCGGATGCGTTGATATTTCAGATCAGGGGAATAAAAAGGATCGAAGTTGTCAATACACGTTATCCGGGCTTCCGGATTTTGTTGCAGTAAATGTTTGATCAGGTTACTTCCGATGAAACCGGCTCCACCCGTTATTAAAATGTGCATCTTTGGCGTTTGGTACGCAAAGATAAGACAAACGGAAAACGGGAAAGAAAATGAGAAAATGAGGAAATGTGCAGATGTGAGGTTACCCTCAAGCCTATGCAAAATGTGCTAATATAAAAGTGTGGCAATGTGACAATTTAGAATTTGGAAGATTTCTAAAGTATTCTGCTGTCACAATCTTTTTATGAGTTTTTTGGATGCATTAAACGCATTTCCACATTTCCTACATTTCCACATTTCCACATTTCCCACATTTCCCACATTTCCCACATTTCCCACATTTCCTCATTTCTCATTTCTCATTTCCTCATTTTCACATTTACATATTATTTAGAAGACACCCGCAAGTTCCAGGCTTCTTTTCTTCAACTTTCTGATCTCCACATCTTCAATCACCGGATCGGCGGCAAGGATGAGGGAATTATTGTTTTGGCGCCACCAGTTGTTTTCCTGCAATTCACGGAAGGCAATCACGCCTACGAGATATTTTCTTTCCTCCTGCGCATGCCATTCTTCAATCCATTCAAATTTCTCGCGGGGAATATGTTTCAGGTCGTCAAAACTTACAAATACACGCAGGTATGTATCTTTTGCGAGCTGGTGTGGTTTGTGGTGATATAATTTTTTGTATTCGTATTTGTATTGATAACGCAACGCAGCAATATCACTCAATACTGCCGATGCAGTGGGCAGGCTTCCTGCGCCTTTTCCATAGAAAAATTGTTTGTCGGCAAATCCACTTTCGATTACCACACCATTGTATTCATTCTTTACAAATGATAAATGGTCATCGTCTTTCACAAACTGAGGAAGGACAAAAGCAGCTACTTCTCCGTTCTGTAATTTCTGTGCCTGTGCCACCAATCTGATTTGCTGATTGCGTGAACGTGCTACCTGCGCATCGCCGGCATGGATATGCTGAATGCCATTAAACAACAATTCTTCCGGTTTTACCTTAATGCCATAGGCATGTGTGAGCAGGAAGGTCCATTTATTCGCAGCATCATAACCTTCCACATCCAAAACCGGATTGCTTTCTGCAAATCCCAATTGTTGCGCAAGAATTAACGCCTGTTTAAAATCAAGACCTTCTTCAAATATTTTTGTGAGGATAAAGTTCGTTGAACCGTTTACAATCGCTTTAATTGAATGCAAAAGATCATTGTCGTAATACTCTTCTAGGTTGCGAATAACCGGAATAGAAGCGCATGCAGCAGATTCGTATAACAATGAGCGACCTGTTTTCGCCTGTAATTCGAGCAATTCCTCCAGGTGTTCCGCGATCATTTTTTTACTGGCACTCACTACATCTTTCCCATTTAATAATGCCGTGCTAACAATATCAAAAGCTGCATCCGCATCGTCAATCACTTCTACAATTACATTTATTTCGGGATCATTAAGCAATAAATCTTTTTCTGTTGTGAATAAAGATTCAGGTGCGTTTCTTTTTTTGCCGGAATGTTTGATACAAACGCGGCGTAACTCTGCTTTTAAGGAGGGTGTTTGTTGCAATACGCGGTAAAGCCCTTCGCCGACCACACCAAATCCAAAGAGACCAATCTTTAACTGTTTATGAGAATCCATTTCGGTATTTATTATTGTTGTTTTACTATTAAAATGTTTATGCTTTTTTCAGCCAGCCTCCAAACCCATAACCTTCATGCGGTTCCAGGAAAGTTCGTAATGCTTTTTCAATACGATCGTATTCGAGCAGGAAGCCATCATGCCCAAAATCACTTGTGATATTCAGGAAAGCTGAATTGCGGATATGGTCATGCAAAAACTTTTGTTCGTGAATTGGATAAAGAACGTCAGAGTCTATTCCTATAACCAGGCTGCGAGCAGTAATACGGTTCAATGCTGCAACGAGTCCATTTCTGTCGCGGCCAACGTCATGGCTATCCATCGCCTGCGTGAGACGATAATAGCTGATTACATTAAATCGGTTTACCAGTTTCAGACCCTGGTAGCGCTGGTAGTTATCTGCAGCATACAGTGTGTTGTGTTGCAACGGAACAAATGCTTTATCGCGCGCTTGTGTGATATCGTATCCGTTATAATGGCGATAGGAGAGCAGCGCGATGGATCTTGCCGCTGCCAGTCCTTTCTGGCCTGCATCCGGTTTTCGTTCCAGCCAGCTTCCATCTGCTTCAATCGCCATGCGCTGCGATGCATTGAAGGCGATGCCCCATGGAGAAAGCGCTGCATTGGTAACGATCGGAACGATGTTCTCAAAAAGTTCGGGTTCCTCAATTGCCCATTCTAACAATTGCATACCACCGGTACTTCCGCCGAGGCCGATCAGGATGCTGTTGATGCCAAGTTCCGAACGCAGATGCTGATAAGTTCGCACCATATCGCGAATGGTAAACACAGGAAAATCGTGATACCATGCGTCACCCGTCTCCGGGTTCACGGATAAAGGCGAGATGCTTCCATAAGGACTGCCCGGTTTGTTTACACAAATAATAAAGTATTGCTGCGGATCCAGAAATTTTCCTTCACCCACTAGTCCGGGCCACCATTCCATCGGGTTGGCATTGGCAGTGAGTGCATGAAATATCCAGACCACGTTGTTGCGCGCAGCATTGAGCTTGCCATGTGTGGTATAGGCCAGGTGGTAACCCGGAAGGGTTACCCCTGACTCTAACCGAAATGGTTGATTATATTGGAAAATGGATGTCACCTTATGCTACCAGTTCTTTTGAAAATACCTGTTGAAATGCCTGTTCAAGATCCGCTTTGATATCGTCGATGTGTTCAATGCCGAGGCTGATACGAACCTGGTTGGGTTGTACACCTGCAGCCACCTGCTCTTCAGCACTCATTTGTTCGTGTGTTGTCGACGCAGGATGAATCGCCAGTGTTTTCGAATCACCCACATTAGCGAGATGGCTTACCAGCTTCAACGAGTCAATAAACTTGCTGGCATTTTCTTTACCGCCTTTCACGCCGAAATTGAGTACACCGCCAAACCCATTTGTGAGGTATTCTTTTGCAAGCGTGTGGTAAGGGCTGCTCGCAAGACCGGGATATTGAACAAAATCAACCTGAGGATGACTTTCGAGCCATTGTGCCAGGGCAAGAGCATTGTCAACTGTACGTTGTACACGCAGACTCAAAGTTTCCAATCCCTGCAGCAGGAGGAAGGAATTGAATGGGCTCTGTGAAGTTCCAAAATCACGGAGACCTTCTACGCGTGCACGAATGATGAACGCGATATTGGGAAGACCCAGCGGATTGTTGTAACCAAATACATCCCAGAACTTCAAACCGTGATAGCCTTCGCTGGGTTCAGTGAATTGTGGGAATTTCCCATTACCCCAGTTGTAATTGCCACCGTCTACAATTACACCGCCAATGCTGGTTCCATGCCCGCCAATCCATTTTGTAGCAGATTCCACCACGATGTTTGCACCGTGCTCAAGTGGACGGAAAAGATAACCACCAGCGCCGAAGGTGTTGTCAACAACAAGTGGCAGGTCATATTCTTTTGCGAGGTCTGCAAATTTTTTGAAGTCAGGAATATTCAAACGTGGATTACCAATTGTTTCCAGGTAAATCGCTTTTGTGTTTTTGTCGATGAGTTTTACAAAACTTTCTACATCATCGCCATTAGCAAAGCGGGCTTCAATTCCGAGGCGTTTGAAGGCAACTTTGAACTGGTTATAAGTTCCGCCATACAGGAAAGTTGTGGTAACAAAGTTGTCGCCTGCCTGTAAAATATTATTCAAAGCCAGAAACTGCGCGGCCTGTCCTGAACCCGTTGCCAGGGCGGCTACACCACCTTCGAGTGCGGCAACACGTTGCTCAAACACATCGGTAGTTGGGTTCATGATACGGGTATAGATATTTCCGAATTGCTTTAATCCAAACAGGTTCGCAGCATGCTCACTATTATCGAATGCATAGGAAGTAGTTTGATAAATAGGAACCGCACGTGATTTAGTGGTGGGGTCGATTTGCTGGCCTGCATGCAATTGCAGGGTTTCGAAGCGAAGATTGTTACTCATACGATAAAATGTTGAGTTGGTTAATTTTTAAGATTTCTTGCTGTTGTAATTAATTTACTCTATAAAGATAGTAGACTTATGCGCTTACAACTGTTCTTCTAATTGTTAAATTGGAGTGAATCACCAGGAGCTGTTGATTCGTTGTGCCATTCGCATGATTTGTTCCAAAAGATTGTAAAAAGGATTTCTGCTACAAATCGCGAGCGCACAGCTTCGCTGTGGAGGGGAGAATTGATTGTTGTGTCCGATGCCATTTTTCATTGTGAATAAACATTTGTTTGCACATGGAGTGCGTGATTGAATAAACAGTTTTTTCAGGCGGCTAATCGGTTATGGTTCGCGCGTACCATAAAAAAATAGCCCGTCTGAAAGTCAGACGGGCTATTAAATATGATTGTGTTCAATGTTTAAAGCTTGAAATCTGACTTATCTGCCCCGATAATTACCGGGATGGATTTGGCACCTTTTCCTGATCACTCAGGAGAGGTTGCCAAGGCTTCAAAGGGCCATAACCCTCAGCCTTTCTTGATAAGTTATCTAAAGAACTGGCGCAAAAATAGGGAGTTTTTGCATACAAGAAAAATTTAGTGAAGAATTCCACTACCATATTAATGTGATGGAAGACTAACGCTCAATCGTAAATTAATATAAAATAAAAGAGAAGGTCTGCCCTGGAGCAGACCTTCTCTTTTATAAATCCTGGAACTGATTACTGCACATTCACGTTTGCTGCAGTTGTTTCGATCAGTTTAGTACCGGTATAGTGTACAGGCTTAACTTTTGCAACTTTAGGAGCTTCTGCTTTTTTATTCTTTGAAGTTTTTGCATCAGCTACAGGAGCTTCTTCAGCTTCAGCAGCGGGTACAAATGCAATCGCAGGATCTTCCGCATTGTAAGTGCAACCCAGGCAAATGTTCAGCACGTTTGCTTCACGGTCGTAAATCATTACGCCTTCAGCTACCGACTTCGCGTCTTTTTCTTCACCCAGCTTTTGTGCAGGGATTTTATAAACGGCTGGTGATTTGCGCAGGTTTGCTTTGATAGTTCCTGCTTCAAGACCTTCTATCCATACGAGACCTTTATTGGTTTCATCGAGAGAAATTGTAACCGTTTTAGTAGTGCCATCTGCTGCAGTGATTTCATACTTACCAATAGCAGGGAAGATTTTTTCAACTGTAAGCGCTTCCGGCATAGGCTGCAACTTATAGGTTTCAGCTGTCCAGTTGTTATACTTATCGCTGGTTGTTGTTTGAGGTACTTCTGTTTGAGGTTCCTCCTGTACAGGTTTTTGTTCTGGAGCAGGGGTTGGAGTAGGTTCAGTTTGAGCAAAGGCGCCAGTAGTTAGCAAAAAGGCTGCCGCCGCTATGAGTGTGGTCTTTTTCATAAAATTCACTTTTTGATTTTTGATACCTGGGTGTTTTGCCCAACACTCTTTAAATTCTATGCCAAAAACAGATTTTGTAGAAAAAAAATAAAAAAAAATCTTCTTGAGCTTTTTGTAATGATTTGATTGTGAATAGTTTATGTTGTGTCTTTTCGTCGTGTCCTTATTTTGGCTTTCATTTCTATTTGTAAATTTTATGAAGCAACCTGTTAATTCGCTTTGCGTTCCCTGCTTTCTGCTTTACTCTTTCGTTTTTCCACTCGCCGTTTCAGTAAATTTGCTATCCGACATTTAACACCTGCAAAAGGTGTTGTCGTGTAAAACATGTGAGAGCATCCCCATGAGCAGTACAAAAAGCAAGAAGAAAGATTCCGCACCCGTTTCATTACCGGATTCCATCCAACAGGAAGGTCGTAGCGACGCCATTGAAGTATACGGTGCCCGGGTACACAATCTGAAGAATATAGATATCTCTATTCCCAAAAATCAGTTGGTGGTTATCACTGGTATCAGCGGGAGTGGTAAATCGTCGCTGGCATTCGATACCATTTATAGTGAAGGCCAGCGGCGGTATATGGAAACTTTTGGTGCCTATGCCCGTCAGTTTATCGGCGATATGGAACGGCCCGATGTTGACAAGATCACCGGCCTTTCACCTGTAATCAGCATTGAACAAAAAACAACCAACAAAAATCCACGCTCAACTGTCGGTACCATCACGGAGATTTATGATTTTATCCGCCTGATGTATGCACGTATTGGCGAAGCCTATTCATACAACACAGGAAAGAAAATGGTGAAGTGGAGCGAGGAAGAAATTGTAGCCAACATCTTCGAACGTTTTCAGGGCCGTCGTATCAGTTTACTGGCGCCATTGGTGCGTGGCCGCAAGGGTCATTACCGTGAATTGTTTGAAGACATGCGTAAGAAAGGTTACCTGCGTGTGCGCGTGGATGGTGAAGTGCAGGAGTTGGTTCCGAAAATGCAGGTTGACCGTTATAAGATTCATGATATTGAACTGGTGGTTGATCGTCTCCAGGTGACGGAAGATCTGCGTGCTCGTTTGAGCCAGAGTGTACAGCAAACATTGAAGTTGGGAAAAGAATTGATGTTTTTGCTAACAGAACCCGACGCTGCAACTGGCAGCGGTAAGTCGGCAGCAGGTAAAAAGAAACCATCCGCCAAATCGAATGGCGGGCTGTTTGAAGAAAAAAGCAGGAGAGCTCGTTCAATACAGTAAGTTATTGATGTGTGAAGACACTGGTATCAGCTACGAAGAACCTTCACCTAATGCATTTTCCTTTAACTCGCCCTATGGTGCCTGTCCCGTTTGTCGTGGGCTGGGTACTACCTTTCATGTAAACATGGAAGCGGTAATTCCAGACAATACACTTAGCATCAGCGAAGGTGGTATTGCGCCTTTGGGTGAAGAACGCGAGGCGCATGTTTATCGCCAGGCGCAGGAGATTGCCAAAAAGAATAAAATCTCGCTGACCAAACCATTGAGTGCTCTTCCCGAGAAATCACTCAACATCCTGTTGTATGGTAATGAAGAAGGCGTGGAAACAGAGATTGATTTTGAGAACATGAAGTTTGATCCCTACGCGCCGTACGAAGGGATTGTGAATATGTTGAAGCGATGGTTCAATAATGGCCATAGTGAAGGGCTGCGGGAATGGGCAGAATCATACATGCAACTGCAACCTTGTGAGAGTTGCGGCGGTGCACGATTAAAGAAGGAGAGCCTCTGGTTTAAAGTAGATGATCGCAATATTGCCGAGCTCAGTAACATGAACCTCGACAACCTGGCAGCATGGATGGACGGGCTTGAACTGCGGATCGACAATAAAAGAAAAGTAATTTCCCGCGATCTGTTGAAAGAAATTCGTGAGCGTCTTCAGTTTTTGCTGGATGTAGGGCTCACTTATCTTACGCTTAACCGTCCATCACGAACATTGAGTGGTGGTGAATCACAACGGATACGCCTGGCCACGCAGATTGGTTCACAACTGCAAGGTATCACTTATGTTTTGGATGAACCGTCGATCGGGTTACATCAACGCGATAACCATCGGTTGATAGAAGCTTTGAAGAATTTACGTGATATTGGGAATAGTGTGATTGTTGTTGAACACGACAAGGACATTATGATGGCGGCTGATTATCTGATCGATATTGGTCCCAAAGCGGGTTATCATGGCGGGCGAGTGGTGGCGCAGGGTAAACCTGAGTCGATGTTAACACTCGATACACTCACGGCAGGTTATCTAAACGGAAGACTCAAAATTGAAGTTCCGGCTGAAAGAAGAAAAGGTTTGGGAAAAGTGTTGGAGTTGAAAGGTGCATCGGGTAATAACCTGCAAAATGTAACTGCTAAGTTTCCGTTGGGAAAGTTTATTGTAGTTACGGGTGTGAGTGGTAGTGGCAAATCAACACTAATCAATGAAACGCTTTATCCCATTCTTTCCACGCATGCGTATGGTTCACGGGTTTCACCATTACCTTATAAAAATGTAAAGGGGCTGGAGCATATTGATAAAGTGATTGAAATTGACCAGTCGCCGATCGGTCGTACACCGAGGAGTAATCCTGCAACTTATTGTGGCTTTTTCACAGAGATAAGAACGCTGTTTGCATCAGTTCCTGAAGCAAAGATCCGCGGGTATAATGCCGGTCGTTTTTCGTTTAACGTAAAAGCAGGTCGCTGCGAAGTATGTGAAGGCGGAGGTATGCGCGTGATTGAAATGAATTTTCTTCCGGATGTGTATGTGCATTGTGAAAAATGCAATGGAAAGAGATACAACCGTGAAACACTTGAGATACGTTACAAAGGAAAATCAATAGCAGATGTGCTGGAGATGACTGTTGAAGAAGCATGTGAATTTTTCCAGTCAATTCCCTATATCTATCGTAAGATAAAAGTGTTGGAAGAAGTTGGTTTGGGTTACATCACACTGGGTCAGTCTGCTGTAACGCTCAGCGGTGGTGAGGCGCAACGCGTGAAGCTGTCTACTGAACTGGGAAAACGTGACACGGGCAAAACATTTTATATTCTGGATGAACCAACAACTGGTCTCCACTTTGAAGACATTCGTCATTTGCTCGATGTTTTGAACAAGCTGGTTGATCGCGGAAATACAGTGCTTGTAATTGAACACAACATGGATGTAATCAAAGTAGCCGACCATGTAATTGATATTGGCCCCGAAGGTGGTGATGGCGGCGGCAACATCCTTTTTGAAGGAACTCCTGAAGATTTAATTAAAGTAAAAGAAAGTCATACGGGAAGGTTTTTGGCGATGGAGCTGTGATCGAAGATCGATGATCGATGTCCGATGATCGATGATAGATGGATGATGGAAGATGTTTACTGCTGAGGAGAGATACCATTCCCTATTTTAGGAGCGTTTATCCTGCACTTCAAATATTCCTCTATATCGACCATCTATCATCGACCATCGATCATCGAAAAAAGCCCGACCTTACGGCCGGGCGACTACACGAGCAAAACCAACATCAAATATATGGATTGCCAGGGGGGTGGCGGTGGAGGCGGTGGCCCCTGCTGGTAGTTTGGTGGTGCCTGTTGCTGCGGCGGATATTGTTGATTCCCGGCGGGAGGATTCTGCGGATAATTTGATTGTTGATCAGGATACGGCGGTTGCTGCGGTGGATAAGGTTGCTGCTGTTGCTGTTGTTCCGTAGGGTAAGGCGGTTGTTGTTGCGGCGGATAGGGCTGTTGTTGCTGAGGTGGATAGGGCTGCTGCTGCTGATACTGCTGCTGAGGAGGATAATTTCCCTGGTATGGCGGTTGACCATACTGCGGCTGCTGATAATTATTTTGCTGATAAGGATATTGTGGATAGCCTTGTTGCACCCTTGCTTGTGGCGACAGTTTATTCAGTAAACCTGAAACCCAGGCAATACCTACCAATCCCGCTATTAATGTAGACCAAAGTCCCATACCGGCAGATGCTGAATAAGCGACACCTCTTTGTTGTAATGCCTGCTGCACGTCTTTTGCCACACTATTTAACCGAAAGAAATAAATCAGGGCACCCAGTGCAATCAGTGTAAATCCACCAATCACAACCATGCGTGAATTAGCGTTATAATCCAATGAAAAATGGTTCATGGCAAGCGTGGCAACCACTACTACTAATATACCTATCAATGCAAGCCAGCCCCAGCTATTAAAGCCGTTTTGGGTTGTGGTGGTCATTGCATTACCTACCTGGTTCATCAGACCCTGTTGATCAAACTGGTTGAATTGCTGTTGCTGTTGTTGTTGTTGAAGCAGTTGCGCGGGATATTTTTCCGACGTCCAAACTAGAAACATCCCTATCAGCGCGAAGGCGGCTTCCAGGAGAGCAATAAGTTTGTTTTTGTGAATGTTCATTTGTTGCATGATGCTGGTTTTTGTGTTGACGAAAGGAAGGTTTAGTAATTCTGTTGGGGTGGTTGTTGTGGAGGATATTGTGGAGGTTGTTGTGGCGGGTATTGTTGTTGCGGATAAGAGGGTGGAGGAGGCTGCTGTGGCGGATAATTATAAGGCTGCTGCGGTGGCGCACCAGGGTAATGTTGTGTAGGATATCCTGGTTGGCGCGGTTGTGGATTCAGTTTTATTACTCCTGTCGTCCACAAAATCCCCAGCGTTCCGGCAATCAGCGTAAACCAAACTCCGATGCCCGATTTTACGGTCATGCCCAGTTGCGTATTTCCGTTCAATTGCATAAAAGAGATAAGTGCCCCCAGTGAAATGGCGCTAAACCCGCCAATGGCGAGGTAGCGCATATTCACATCATATTCGCGGAGTTTATCACCAACGAGCGCAGAGACTACAACGCCAATGAGTCCAAACAACGAAAGGATTCCCCAGCCCTGAAACCCATTGCCAAGGTTACGGGATCCAAACTGACCCATACTGGCGGACGCCCAGGGAAGTATCATACCAATAAGACAAACGCCCCCTAAAATGAGAGAGACAAGTTTTGTTTTTTGTAATGGGAATGGTGCCGGCGGTGGTGGCTGCTGCGGCGGCGGCACGTTTGGTTGAACAGGATGCATATCAGTGAAATTTTGATGTTGAGAAATTGCTCTTTGTGTTAGCAATATTATCCTGATAGATGGCGGGAGGCAATACATAATTTGGGGTAGGAGGGAAGCCCTGAGTCCCCGGCGCCAGTCGAAGATCGAAGATCGATGGTCGATGATCGATGACCGATGTCCGAGAGATTGGGTTGACTGCGCCGTCCCGGAGGGACGGGATATCTGTAGCTAAACAACGCCCTTATTTATTTAGTCCCGAAGGGACGACAGGTGGGGGCGAGAATAGATGATCGATGGTCGATGATCGATGGTCGATGATCGATGACCGATGTCCGAGAGATTGGGTTGACTGCGCCGTCCCGGAGGGACGGGATATCTGTAGCTAAACAACGCCCTTATTTATTTAGTCCCGAAGGGACGACAGGTGGGGGCGAGAATCGATGGTCGTTGGTCGATGGTCGATGATCGATGGTCGATGATCGATGACCGATGATCGATGACCGATGTCCGAGAGATTGGGTTGACTGCGCCGTCCCGGAGGGACGGGATATCTGTAGCTAAACAACGCCCTTATTTATTTAGTCCCGAAGGGACGACAGGTGGGGGCGAGAATAGATGATCGATGGTCGATGATCGATGGTCGATGATCGATGACAAAAAAGCCTTTCAGGTATTAGATACCGAAAGGCTTTCACAAAACAATAATCGCTGCTTACCGCAGCAAAACTCCCGGAACTGGCGTTCCGGGAGTTTTTTTACATACTGATATGCACATCTCCAAACCCAAACATCGAATTGCCGAAGATGGCGCGGAGAATTCTTTCAACAATATAAAAAACTACGAAATGGGATACAATGATCACAACCACTGACACAACAAAATAAGCACCCTGTTTATCTTCAGGGGCTTTTTTCATGACTGGCAGACCAAGATATAAAAGATAAAATCCGTAAATACCTGCGATGAGGCCCACAATTGCTATTGCAGGCAGAATGGCAAACAAGCCACCCACGAGCGATGCCGTGTAAGAATAGGCTACCAGTTGAAAAGTTTTGTCCAGATTTTTTTCTGCATTAAATGTGGGCGCCAGCGTATCAATGATAAACGCGCTCAGGAAAACGCTCGCGACTGCTCCAAGTAAAAAGCGGAGTGCAAAATAAATTCCCAGGTTGGTTGATTTTACCTTAAAAATTCCTCTCGTCTCTCCAATAAAACTATAACCAATAAAGGCAGCGATGGCTGCTAGTGCCGCCAATGGCAAAATATAACTGAAAATAATCGACGGAATATCTGCTTTCTCCTGGTTGATCTTTTCCCATTCAGGTTTTGGCGTGAGCAGAATGTTCCTGGCTCTGTCAATGAGGTTCATAGTTGAAAGTTGGTTTTGATGGTGCCTACTTAAGGTGTTCGGCATTTACCCCTGTATTTTGGGTTACAGGTACCCGTTGTGTAGTCATCTAATATACCAACTTTTACGTATGTATGTCGATTCTTTTCAGCACAGCAGAACCACATTCCACCAAATAAGAAAAGCAGGACCTTTTGGTCCTGCTTATTATTAAACGATTTCGTGGTATTTAAAAAAAGTCCGGTAAGCTATAAGCAGATAGTGTTTAATAAAATGTGTACATATATGAGAGTACCAATAGAGAACGGATCAGGTCAGATCAACCAGGGTATCAGATTCTATTAAGCTCTCTGCAGCTTACCGGAGCGAGTTTATCTATTTTAATGAACAGATTTAACGTATTTCAAACTGACCAGACGCAGTTTCTTCGTCACCAGCAAATACATGATACACATACTTGCCACGTTTCAGGTTTACCAGTTTCTCATGGTCACCCGCTTCCATCTTATAATGCTGGATTAACGTGCCCTGAAGGTCGAAAACAAAAAAGTCGATTTCCTGCGCGTTACTTTCTTTCGCCACCACATGCATTACCCGTTTCCACGTGTCAGGATAAATTTTGATTGCGTGGTTGTTGCGCGAGGAACGTGAGCGGCTTTTAACGCTTGTTTTCTTTTTCTCTGGGTTCTTCTGTTGATGGTCGTACCGTGCCAGAACTGGCAATCAGCGTAATTGTCGGGCTTACCGACAACAGGCTGAAGCATACGCCCGCCAACAGGTTTTTTTAAGTTTAGTTTCATAGTGGGTTCGGATTTTATCAGGTGGGTTGCCTATTAATAGAAAACAGGGCATCTCATCTGACGGCGGCTCAATTTGTCGCCTGCGCTATTTAATCTCCAACCAGCGCGAAGGAAGGTTGAGAAAAATGCATCTTTATCTTTGGGATCGCCACGCTGGAACGTTTGAATGTTACCAGGGTTACTTACTGCACTCTGATAGTTACCGCGGTAATAAAGGCGGCGTGCAACAGTAGCATCAGCAGCAGACAAATAATTGCTGAAGTGTACAGGATCAATATATCCGGTGCTCACATCATCAATATAGTCGGTGAAAGTTTGACGGTGCAATACTTCCAGTCCCAAATACATATTTTCTTTGATATAGTATTTAAAACCTACTCCCATTGGGATATGTGCCTGTACCAGTTTGTATTCTTTGCGATCTGGATACTCAGCCATTCCCTGGCCTTCGAGGCGGAGTGGTTTCAAAGCTACCCATTCACCATTTACGTCCTGTGCTTTTGGATTGAAGCGGAAAGCACCAATACCAATTACACCATAAGGGCGAAGTTTGCCCTGCAAACCATCATACTGTTCAAAGAACACAGAAGGATAGATTTCCGCGGCGGCATAAACTTCAGTAACCGCTGATTTAAAACTCAGGTTACGCAACAAACGATCCACCTCTGCACCACCTTTGTTGGGAGCTTCGGCATCATCTGCGGAAAGTGTTCCATGGTTTAATGCAACACGAAGACCCAGCCATTCAGAGGGGTAATAACTTCCATAAAGAGCAAAACCAAATTTGGTCATCGGGAAGTCAAGGTCTTTTACAAAACCTTTACCAATCCCGGCTGAACCACCAAGGTCGCCAAGGAAAAACATCGGGCCCATGCCCACACTAACTTCATATTGACCATTACCAGCCGACAAGGATTGCGCGGCGGCTTTTTGTGTCACGGCCAGTTGTACAGCCGATACTGCAGCACATACTACTGCTGTGCGTAGAAAGGTTCTCATAGATTCAGATTTCTGGTTAAATTCTGCTATTGGATTTCAAAGCCAAAGTAGGTAAAGAAAAATCGAAGATTGAAATGATTCGGCAAAAAAATCTTGAAGAAATACCGTTTCCTGTTTTTTTACCTAGTGTTTATACGAAGAATTACGATCGGGTCATTTCAATGTGCTCAATTCCGTCTTCCAGGTACACTTCGCCCGATTGCTCAAAGCCTAATGATTGATAAAATTCTTTCAGGTATAACTGTGCACCAATGCGGATAGGCTGTTTTCCAAATAGATTTTCGGTTTCCCGGATCGATTGCTCCATTAATAAACGGCCCATTCCAAGCCCGCGAAATGCAGGTGAAGTAACCACACGGCCGATTGAGGGATATATATAGGATACGCCGGGAGGTACGATGCGCGTAGACGCTGCAAGCTGATCGCCCACCCAGCCCAGCAAATGAATTGAGTCATAATCTTTCCCGTCCATGTCCTGGAATACACATTGCTGTTCTACTACAAATACTTCAGAGCGAAGCTGTAACAGTACATATAGCTCGCGCGTAGTGAGCTCATCGAATTTGCGAAGTCTCCATTCTATATTAAGTGATGTTGTGGTGGACATTTCTCGTTGAACGGCCGATTGGCAAAGCAATTTACGGAATATTGAAAAAAGAACTTCGCTGCCCATCAATAGCCGTATTTTTCTTTCCATAACAATTTCAAATACTTCCGCAGTTCGTCTTCTCTTGCATTTTTGCCCGGTTCATAAAATTTCTTCCCTTTTATTTTCTCGGGAAGATATTCTTGCTGGCTGAAGTTGTTTTCATATTGATGGGAGTATTCATAGTTCTTTCCATATCCCATATTTTTCATCAGCTTGGTAGGGGCATTACGAATATGAAGCGGAACGGATAGATCGCCATATTGCATTACCGCAGCCTGTGCTTCGCCAATTGCCATATACGATGCATTGCTCTTTGCCGAACATGCAAGATAGATTGCGCACTGCGATAGAATAATACGTGCTTCAGGATATCCGATTTTAGCAACAGCATCAAAACAGCTATTGGCCATCACCAGCGCCGTTGGATTGGCGTTGCCAATATCTTCACTGGCGAGGATCAACATTCTTCTCGCAATGAATTTTACATCTTCACCGCCTTCAATCATGCGGGCAAGCCAGTATACTGCAGCATTAGGGTCACTACCCCGAATGGATTTAATAAATGCAGAAACAATATCATAATGTTGTTCTCCTGCTTTATCATATAAGGCAACTTTCTTCTGCGCAATGTCCATCACCACTTTATCGGTAATAGAAATGGGTGAAGTCGTATCCGTTTCATCGCCTGCAGGTGCAAGCGATTGAACAACGATCTCAAGCAGGTTCAGCAATTTTCTGCCATCGCCACCTGAGAGGCGAATCAGCGCATCTGTCTCTTCCAGTGAAACTTTATATCGTTTCATTTCCGGATCGATTGTTAATGCTTTTTGCAACAACCCGACCATGTCTTTTTCTTCAAGCGCTTTTAATACAAAAACCTGGCAGCGGCTCAGCAGGGCCGCATTCACTTCAAAACTTGGGTTTTCAGTTGTTGCACCAATCAGTGTAATGATGCCTTTCTCCACCGCACCAAGCAATGCATCCTGTTGTCCTTTATTAAAGCGATGTATCTCATCGATGAACAGGATAGCGCCCGATTCTTCTTTTGCGCGTTCTATAACTTCACGGATATCTTTTACTCCCGCATTGATGGCACTGAGAGAAAAGAAAGGGAGCTGCAGTGTGTGTGCCATTACATTGGCAAGACTGGTTTTGCCAGTGCCTGGCGGTCCCCAGAACAACATCGACGGAATACGTCCCTGCTCCATTGCTTTCCGCAGCATGCTACCTTTCCCCGTCAGGTGCTCCTGTCCGGTAATATCATCTAAAGTCTGTGGTCTTAATCGTTCAGCGAGCGGCAGCAAAGTCCTTAAAGTTTTAGGGGTTTGGCGGACTAAGGTAAGGAGAAAAGATGATCGATGGTGGATGGAGGATGGGGGATGGAGGATGGTGGATGGTGGAAGTACAATGAGGACTCAGGTGGTCGCCTTTATTTGCGATTGCGACAATCAATCGTTTTAAACCACCATCCCCCATTCTCTATCCTCCATCCCCCATCCCCCATCCCCCATCCCCCATCCCCCATTCTCTATCCTCCATCCCCCATCTCTCTCTCACTGCTGTCCCGCCATATTATGCATTTCAATCATTTCTTCAGGCCGGGCTTCGAAGGTTTCGAGGCTTACATTGTTGAGTTCTTCGAAAACATGTCCGTCCTCGTAGCCAACTGAAACGAAAACCGAGAGGGATTGGCGTGCGGGACCTTTGAAAGTTCCTTTAACCGGACTGCAATCGCAGAAGTGGCGGCCAACCGCGAGTTTGACATGGTGGTTATCAACCCATGCGTTGTTAGTGGGATCAATACCGCGCCAGCCAATACCGGGAAGCCAGGCTTCCACCCAGGCATGGGTGGCACCTTCACCGCGCATACCATTTTTATTCGGACAAATATATCCGCTCACGTACCGGCAGGGGATACCGAGATTGCGCAGCAATTCCAGCATCAGGTGTGCGAAATCCTGGCACACACCCGCGCGGTGATGGAGGATTTCTGCTACGGTTGTTTCAACAGTTGTGATCCCTTTTATATACTTGAACTCTTCGTAGATAAATCGATTACAGTTTTCAACGATCGCCTGTACCGGCATGTCAGCATTTGAAAACTTCGCAGCCATCGTACTCAGTTGTTCGCGCAAATCGGTTTCCTGTAACTGCGAGAGTTCTATCAATAATAGATTCTGCTTTTTCTCTGCCGATAGATCAGCGAGTGTGCCAGCATATAGTGCAGGCAACGGAGGAAAACCCAGCGTTCGCACAATGAGCTTGCTCTCGATGGTGAGTTCCTGTTGTGCCATTAATCGGTTAAACTGTCCAGATTTATTTCCCCAGTAATCTGTAACCAGTAATACATCTGGATTGTCTGTGATATTGAGTTCATGAAATAGCACTTCCTGCTCGCGGCAGGCAAAGGGATATACTTTTATTTCATTAACGCTCTCCTTAACAGGTCGGTCGTACTGATATCGTGTAACGTGATGTATGTTGAATACAGGCATGGTGTGAATTAGGCGTAAGAAAAATAAATACGCGTTAGCTGGTTCGAAAAATCAATAAGGTCGTTTCGTAAAGTATGCAGGAAAACGGAAAGCCCTTGTTCCTGCACCATCTTTAAATCGGCAAATTCAACGCGGCTGCATATGCGGCCCACGGTTTTTTGCAACCCGCTGCTGCCTTCCATTTTGGTGTCATTGGCTACAAAATCCAAATACCTGCGCACCCGGTCAAGTGAATAGATAATGGATCTTGGGAAGTAGTTGTTGAATACAACATGGTCTATCACGTTGAAGTTGTGTTGCCCGCGTGTGTATTTTTTAGATAAAGTTCATAACCGGAAAGCGAAATCAACAGGTGTTTCCAGTATAATAAATCCTGCGGCTGGTCCAGCTGATGATCGAATTTTGCAAAATGGGCATTCAATACATCAATCGAAAGAATGGCGCGTTCAATAAACTTTCCGAGGTTCATAAAATTCCATCCAAGTCCTCTCGGCATTGTGCTGTCGGTAACGCCATAGAAAAGGGTATTACTTTGTTCAAGCTGGTCAATAATCTCGAGTGCCCGCGGACCTGTCACCAGTTCTATCAGGTCGGGCTGCGTAATGATATGGTATGCCTGGTTCACTTTTTCCCAAACTTCTTTGGTGATATTATCCTGTACACCTCTTGCGTTCTCTCGCGCCCTTGTTACCAATACGCGCCGAGTTGGAGTTTGATTTTTCCGAAATCAAAAATGTAAGGGCATCTTCCGTTCTTTTCTCCTTTTAAACGTTGTTCACCGGTTAAAGGTGAAGCAAATAATTGCATGAGATCTGTCCATGTAAAAGTGGAATGACTTCCCGCATCAAAGTCGAGAATGTAATGTGTACGCACCATCCTGATCAAACAGTCGTTGCGTTCCATATAACGCGAAAGCCAGAATAAAGAGTCAGCGATTCTACTGAGCATGGGGGTTAAAGGGTTAGATGTTTGATGATCGATGACCGATGTCCGATGACCGATGGTCGATGATCGATGGTCGATGATCGATGGTCGATGTCCGATGTCCGAAAACTATTATTGAATAAATGGGGCTCGCCATCTTTTGATTTTCAAATTTTCAAATTTTCAAATTTTCACATTTCCACATATCCATATTTCCACATTTCCACATTTCCACATTTCCTCATTTCCTCATTTCCTCATTTTCCTCATTTCCACATTCCCTCATCTCCTCATTTCCTCATTTCCACATTTACATATTTCCACATTTTCACATTCTACCTTATAAATCTACCACCCACGTGTCTTTACTTCCTCCTCCCTGCGATGAGTTCACCACCAGCGATCCTTCACGTAGTGCAACGCGCGTGAGTCCGCCGGGAACGATTTTAATTCCATTCGGTCCGCAAAGCGCATAGGGGCGGAGGTCCACATGTCGCGCCTGCAATTTGCCATCAACGATGCAAGGCACAGTAGACAACTTGATAATCGGCTGCGCAATAAAGTCTCTTGGATTTTCTAAAATAGCTTTCTGAACTTCTTCCAGTTCCCTCTCACTTGCACTATTGCCCATAATCATCCCATATCCACCCGACTGGTTCGTGCGTTTGATCACCATCCTGTTGATATTCTCAAACACATGTTTTCGTTCTTCAACATTTTCCATGCCATACGTTGGTACGTTGGGAAGGATGATATCTTCGTTTAAATAATATTTGATCATCGCGGGAACGTATGCGTACACTGCCTTGTCGTCTGCAACACCATTTCCTACCGCATTTACGATGGCAACGTTTCCCTTACGGTATGCGCTTAGTAAACCAGAGACGCCCAACACGCTATTCGCGCGAAATACAAGTGGGTCGAGATAGTCATCATCGAGGCGACGATAGATGACATGTACCTGCTGCAACCCGGCAGTAGTTTTCATGTAAACCTTATGATTGTCTACCAAAAGGTCACGTCCTTCAACCAATGGAATACCCATTTGTCGTGCGAGGAAACTGTGTTCAAAATAAGCAGAATTGTAAACGCCGGGAGTAAGCAATACTACGGTTGGATTGCTCAGTTGCTGCGGCGCCATGCTGCTTAAGATATCATGCAGCAACAGTGGATAGTTATTGATCATTCGCGCTTTACTCGCCGTGAGCATACCCGGAAAAATGCGTTTCGATACTTCGCGGTTTTCCAGCATATACGATACACCTGATGGCGTACGTAAATTGTCTTCCAGAATGTAGAAAGTGCCATCTTCACCACGTATCAAATCGATACCGGAGATGTGAACATATAAATCGTGCGGTACACGTATGCCAACCACTTCACGTGTAAACTGTGGACAGGAGGCAATCAGTTCCGCAGGGATTATGCCATCTTTCAGGATTTGTTGTTCATGATAAATATCACGGAGAAAAAGATTGAGCGCTTTTAGCCGCTGTGTGATCCCAGTTTGTATATGATCCCATTCCTGACTGGTAAGGATGCGTGGAATGATATCGAAAGGAAATATCTTTTCAATTCCCGCCTCATCGCTGTACACGGTAAAAGTGATGCCCTGGTTCATGAATAATTCATTGGCCAGTTTTTCTTTTTGCTGCAATTGTTCTGTTGTCATCTGGCGGATGGCTTCGAATACACGGCTGTACTGCTTGCGAATATGCTGTCCATCGCACATTTCATCCCAGGTAGCGGGGTATGGCCGATAGGCGTCAATCAGTTCTTTTCCCGTCATAAGTGTTGGTTGAAAATAAAAAGGTTGCTCCACCCTGTGGGATGAATGCAACCGTTGAATCGAATATAACAATTCTTCATTAATCTTCCATAAAATGAGTGAAATGCCCGGCGAATGGAAAGGTTTTAGTATTTTCAGGGCTTGTTTAACCGACTTCTGTAGATGATGCTGAGATTTTTTTGTTTTGGTTTTCTATTCTGCTTACTTGCGAGCTCGTCCTTCGGGCAGATTGTTTCTGCCGAGGAAAATTATGCGCGAAATTCCCCCCGGCGTGGTAATGGTTCAAACGGTGTTTTCGGCTTCCGTATATATTAATAAAGTAGCCATCAACCAACAACGATTTGACAAACTCGTTGATTCTGTAAAAATGCTCGATCTCACCGGCGATATCCTTTCTGCTGAAGCAAAACTCGATCTCGTTGTGAAAGCGCTTTCCGCAAATCCCAACCGCTATTTTGCGACAACAACGGAATACTTTCGTCAGAATCACCGCATCATTGCATCAGGCACCGGATTTTTTGTAACGGATGATGGCTACATCATTACCAATTGCCATATCATCGATCGCGACAGTGCATTTATCCGGAGAAAGTTTATCCAGTCTACCTACCAGGATGTTACAGACGCAAATATCCGCTCGCTGCAGGATAGCTGGGAAATGACGCTGACCGACGAACAAAGAGAATTGTTGAATAATGCCTATGGCGTTATTTATTCCCAGGTATCGTCAATGGCATTGTTTGACCTGCGAAAAGAAATTTTTGCGCAATACAGGTTGGATAATGGTTCCGATCGGCAGATGGCAAGGCGGCTGCCTGCGCGTGTTATTATTAAAGGACGTGCAATGCCAGGCAAAGACATTGCCGTTTTAAAAATAGACAGTGTGCAACAAATGCCCACGCTTGCATTGAGCTCGGATTCCTTGGTTCGCATTGGGGAACCGGTATTGGTGTATGGTTATCCTGAACCAGTAACTTCTAATTTTTATCTTGCGCGTGAAACAGACCTGGAGCCAACACTTACAGCTGGCGTTGTTAGCGCCATCAAAAAATCGATCGGTGGATGGCCAGTAATTCAGATGGATGCAGCCATTACGCATGGTAGCAGCGGCAGTCCAGTTTGCAACAATCGCGGGCAGGTAATCGGGCTTGCAACATTTGGAAGTATCGATCAGAAAGCAGCCAATCTTGCAAGTGGATTCAATTTCTCCATTCCGGTTTTTATGATCCGCCAGTTTTTTGGATTCTGTGAATATCACGCCGAATATGAGTGACGCTACACGATCCTTTAATCGAGGACTTGATTATTTTCATCGTGGACAGTACACGAAAGCACTTCGCAGGTTTGAAGTGGTAAATCGCCTGAACGAACAATACCCCACGCTCCGATATTATATCGATGTTTGTCGCTCACGCATTGATGCTGGCAAGGACAAAGAATCGATCAACCGCCAGTATATGTTCAGAATTCTGGCGCTGCTGCTGGTTTCAGGAGGTATTTTTATTTTCTATCGTTGGAGAAAAGGAGACTGATTGTAGTAATCAGCTTTCTTCGAACTCAAATTTCTTCTTCATCGAATTGATATAGAGTTCGCGGCGAAGAACAAACATGCCGTATAGAACAACAAATTGACCAATCAGCAGAAAGATACTCAGGTAAAACGTATAGTTGATGGAGAAAGGGAAATCAAACCAGCTAATACCAGTCGCGCTACTAATGGACTTCAGTAGCGACAAATCAGCAAACACTTTTCCAAACAGCAATGCCAGTAAAAGCACATTCACCAGAAATAACCGGTTGAAGTTTTTCTTTTGTTTACCATCTACTGCAACTGCGGGGAAATTGCTGTTTAATATATAAATTCCGAACGCAGGGAGGGCGGCAATCAAAAACATAGCGACCATGGTTACGGCCGACATGAATTTGCCCTGGTTAAGAAATGCGGCAAAAGCCTGCATGGCAAAGAAAAATGCAACTACGATTTGCAGTACACAGAAGACCGAAATAAATGCCATTTAAATAACATAAGCAGTACCGACTGTTTTTTTCGGAATGATACATGAAATAGCTTGATTCCGGAGTATTGGTTTTGCGACTGCAAGCTATTTGAGTTATTGCTGTATCAACTCTTGAGATCGAGCGCAATCTGTAGTTCCTGCAGTTGCTGGTCGTCAATGCTGGCTGGAGCATCCAACATAACATCGCGGCCACTGTTATTTTTCGGGAATGCGATAAAGTCACGAATGCTTTCACTTCCACCCAAAATGGCACAGAGGCGATCGAAGCCAAAAGCAATACCACCATGCGGAGGTGCTCCGTATTCAAATGCGCCAAGAAGGAACCCGAATTTATGTTGCTGCTCTTCTGTATCCATGCCCAAAGCCGCGAACATTTTTTTCTTGTAGTTCGCGCTGGAAAATTCGAATACTCCCACCGCCAATTTCATTTCCATTCAACACCATATCATAAGCATTCGCTTTGATTGATGCATAAGGATGTTCGAGGTATCGTGCAGCATCAGCAATGCGTGGATCATTATCAATCATTGCTGGAATATCTGAAGGTTTTGGAGAAGTGAATGGATGGTGACGTGCTACCCAGCGATTTCCTTCTTCATCATATTCAAACAGCGGGAAGTCGAGCACCCACAGCAATTTGAATTCATTCTCTTTGCGGAGCCCCAGTCGTTTACCCATTTCAAGACGAAGTTCGCTCATTGCTTTACGCGTACGCTCTTCAGCACCGGCGAGCAACAATACCAGGTCGCCAGGTTGGGCGCCGGCTGCATCGGCAATTGCTTTCAGTCTTTCTTCAGAATAGAATTTATCTACACTGCTTTTATAAGTTCCATCGGTATTTACTTTGATGAATACCAACCCTTTCATTCCTATTTGCGGGCGTTTCACCCATTCAGTTAATTCATCGGTTTGTTTGCGCGTATATTCACTGCAACCTGGAACGGCGATAGCCAGCACGGTTTCAGCACTGTCGAATACAACAAATCCCGCGTCATTTACGAGTGCTGACTGGTCGGGCTGACTGGTAAATACGTGTGCGGGCTTTTTAATATTCAGCAGCGGCATGCCAAAGCGAATATCTGGTTTGTCATTACCGTATCTCCACATCGCTTCTTCCCATGTCATGCGTACGATGGTTTCCGTATAGTCGATATTTTTTACGGCTTTGAAAATATGGCGCACCATACCCTCAAACATATGCAGGATATCTTCCTGCTCTACAAATGCCATTTCGCAGTCGATCTGTGTAAATTCAGGTTGGCGGTCCGCACGCAGGTCTTCATCGCGGAAACATTTCACTACCTGGTAATAGCGGTCGTAACCACTCACCATCAGCAGTTGTTTGAAAGTCTGCGGGCTTTGTGGAAGTGCATAAAATTGACCGGGGTTCATGCGCGAAGGAACGACGAAATCGCGTGCACCCTCAGGTGTTGATTTGATCAGGAACGGGGTTTCAATATCCATAAAACCCTGCTCGTGCAGATAATTCCGCGCGGCACGGTTTACGGCATAACGCAGTTCCAAATTGCGTTTCACCGCATTACGGCGCAGGTCGAGGTAGCGGAACTTCATCCGCAGGTCGTCGCCACCATCCGTATCATCCTGGATGGTAAAGGGAGGAACGGCCGATTTGTTCAGGATTTTTTAAACTCCGTTACGGTAATCTCAATTTCTCCGGTGAGAATATTGGCGTTTTTGCTGGTACGTTCCGTAACCAGGCCTTTTGCCTGCAGCACAAATTCACGACCAAGCGGGTTGGATTCCAGCAGTTCGTTGAGGTTTTCACGGAAATAGAGCTGCGTAATGCCATAACGGTCGCGCAGGTCTACAAAAGTGATAGCACCAAACTTCCTCACCGTCTGTACCCAGCCAGCCACGGTAACTTCCTTATTTACATCGCCCAGGCGCAATTCGCCACAAGTATGAGTCCGAAACATATTTTTATCAGATGAGGTGCAAAGATAAGGTTTAGGGCGACAGGTTTAGAGGGAAGAAGGGCGCTTTTAACCGCCAAAAAGAACGTTTTTGGCGCCTGTAGGTCCCGATCGCTAAACCCGACCATCCGGAGGTTTTTCCTGTTTCAAAAAGGGGATGAGGGGCGATAAGACTACTGGTACAATTTATATTGAAACGGCACCAGTTTTGTAGTTTAAAATGCTATTGTTGATTACGACAACAGCTTTTTAATAAATTATTTCTTCTTCGTTTCGAAACATAAAATAGTTTTGGGAACGAATCTTGTACGGAATAGATTGTATGTACGCGTACAGTGTTGTATCGTAGTTTTCCGATTATATATTTTTTTTTGAAAAAGACATTCAAAAAGTTTTTTGGCAGGTGATTGATTGTTAAAGTCTTCGAATTGTCTATCGTAGATTTACTAAGAGAGACTTCGATGAATTGCTTGCAAATACCCTGATCGTTGAGTACATTTATGTTGTAACCGTACCGTATGCAATCAATACTGCGAAAACTCAACAGGTTTTTGTGCAGAGCACAAGCACAGCTGAAGAAAAACAGCTGAATGAGCTTGTTATTGATGATGCTACATGCGATCGCTACAATTACATTATCGGAAATGTATTTACCTACTACAATGATCTTCCTTCAAATTTAAAACGTCGCTTTGTACAACGTGTAGCAAATTTCCGTTCACAAAAACGTTTTCATTTCATCGGTATGGAACGCCGGGAAGAGTACGAGGTGCTCGTGAGTGCGTCTGCAGTGCAGGTAACATTTGGTTTGAAAAATTATATGCTGTCTTATTTCCAGGATATTTATGTACTGGCTGATGCTTATCATATGGAATCGGATGATGAGTTGTATATAGGGCATGTGGCACCAGACGGGATTTATTTGTCGTGGAAACATTTTCTATATGGTTATTCCAACACGTATGATAATATAAATGTGGCGGTGCATGAAATGGCACACGCATTACTCCATAATAATTTCTTTGCACAGTATAATACAGATATGCATTTCAGTTTGAATTATGAGAAATTCTCCAGTAAAACGGGACGCATATTTGCAGATGTTATCACCACGCGAAAAAGTTATTTGCGCAGTTATGCTTTTACAAATGTGCATGAATTCTGGGCGGTGAGTGTGGAAGCATTTTTCGAGAACCCTGTTGATCTCCGTCTCAATATGCCAGAGCTTTATGAAGCAATCTGCCGTGTGTTGAACCAGGATCCTTCCACCAGGGCGAAAATTTTCAAATCCGAACCATGATAACACTTTTCCTCATTTATCAATGCCGGAAACTAATCCGTCGATACAAAGCGCTGCGCATTGCAGTTGGCTGATTAGCTTTTAGATAACGTTCTGCTAAATCTTTGTACATCCGCCTCGCGGGTAATGGGGTCGCCATCCAGTAAATGGCGCGTAAATTCGTTGGCGAAATAAGGCGCGAGCGAACAGCCTTTGGTTCCCATGCCATTGAATATGCCCACAGCGGGATGTTGAGGATGTAATCCTACAAATGGACGCCGTTCTAGCGTAGCGGGTCTCAATCCAGCACGGTGGTCAACAAGTTTCCAACTGCATTTCAACCATTCTTTTAAAGATGCTTCCGATCTTTCACGAAATTCTTTCGTGGGTTCTATTGTATCAAATTCCCATTCGTAACTGGAGCCCAGCCAAAACATTTCTTTTTCCGGAAGTGGTACCAGCAACATCGATCGTTTATAAATTCTGTTACCTGGTAAATCGGGAATGCGAAGTGTGAGCGCCTGACCTTTATTTTTTGAAAAGGGGAGTGTATTAAAAAACGGATTGTCGATACCGGTAGGTCCTTCGCAGAAAATTATTTTTTTAGCGACGATGTCGTTGTAAACAATGTGATCCGTTTCTGTTTTTAAATTTTCGAATAAAAATTCTTCACATCGCAGGTTTCCATTTTGGTATAAATATTCGTTCCATGCAGGAATAATCAAATCGAGATGGGCGGTATAAACAGGTTGAATTTCTCCATAACCCAAATCCATGCGAAGCCATTGTTGCAATTCCTGCTCATTATCTCCCACGCGAACATAGCGATCACCAGCTTTTGCTTTTTCTATAAATGATTCCCGCATGAACGGGTTGGGGAAAATGTCAATAATATCTTTTCTGGAAATCGCCGTCAGGTTCAACTTGTTCCCGATAGTTTCATAAGCACTGGGAACGTATCCCAGGATTTCATCAGCCATCCACACGGTCGTCAATCGCCGGCCAGTTACCGGGTTCATAATTCCGGCTGCAACGCGACTGGGCGTAAAATGCTTCGGCTGATCTATTACAATTACAGAACAGCCGCGTTCTAATAAATAGTGCGATAGAAAAGTGCCTGATATCCCCTGGCCGATGAGTAGATAGTCTACCTGCATGATGCTGCAAATATAGAATGAGGAAATGAAGAAATGAGAAAATGAGGAATTGAGGAATTGAGGAAAGGAGGAAATAAAGTGCGAACTGGCAAGCGCACAAAGTGAAAAATTAATTAAGCGCCTATAAGGCGCTTAATTAATGATATTTTTTATCGTTTTGTTGATTTAAAACCTGTACAATTTACCAGGCGACACAACGAAGCATTTATTAGCTGCCGCCAGCCCTCTTAATAAATATCAGGGCTTAACTATTAGCCTTCTTCCTTCGCTGTTCGATCTGAATTCCGGCGCATACATACACTCAATGCTGGTAACACCCGCGCTGAATTCGCCGGTATTATTTGCAAAAAAGGCTGTATTCAAAAATATAGGTTCCTTTATTCAGATAATTGAAGAAAAAGTGAGTGGCAGCATCGCGTGTGGATTCATAATATCCCAGTCCGCCCTGCCATTTGTAGCTACTCAATACATTCGTTGGCTCTAAACCGGCGGCACGCAAATCTTTCATGTGCACATACTCCATATCACGATCCACTTTCAATTCAATACGCACAATTACTTTGTCACCGATTTTTATACCTGCTCCGTCGGTAACTGCTTCCAGCACCGGTCCGCGATCTGTATTTCGTTGTACAAACAATTTCTTCTGCAACTGCAGGGGAGTGGCTGAGCCGGTCACTTTGTCCATGTTCAAAATACTGCCAGTACACCGCACCCCATGATGAACCGATAGTTCCACCGCCGGTTGGGTTCTCAATTTTAATATTGATATTTCCCATTTCTGCTTTCACATCTTTGCCGTCGATGGTTTGTTTAAAGTAACCAGTGCCGGCTTCGGTTTTGCTGGTTGCCGAACTGAAAGTTTCTGTTCCCATTTTGATGGTGAAAACAGGAGCGGACTTCAACCAGTCGGTTCCCTGAAGCAGTAGTGCATAACAGGCTTCAGCGGTTGCCTTCGTTGTTTCCCAACGATTGGTTTGTTTATTTTTCAATAACCAGGTACGTAACTCATCAGCAGTTTTTATGTCTTTATTGATTTCTGTAAATGCCTCAATCAATAAAGCCTGGCGTTCCAGTGGCGACTCATACCACCACCAGCTGCGTGAAGCCGCTTTATGGTAGCGTCCCATTTCTTCGCTGTATACAGATGTCTGAAGCAAAGATGTAAGAATGTTCTTTGCAACAGTTGCATTTCCCTGTCTGTTGAGCGTAAGCGCCATCATGGCCTGCATGTATTTGTTTTGGCCGGTCCAGCTTAATGGCAAACGTTCTTTGTAATAGCTCACCGCTTTTTGTGCTTTCTCCGAAATTTTTTCTTTGGGGAAGAAGCTGCGCATATACAGATACTGCACGATGCTGTAAGAAGGCGATTGCTTTTTTAAATCTGCTTTAGACTTCACCAGCGCTTCATAATCTTTCTGCACCTGGTAGTCGAGATAACTCAACGATTTTTGCACCAATGCATTTAATGCTGCTGCATGTTGAGCGGGTACGGCATTGAGTTTTTGCAGGTGACCGATTCCTGTTACGATGTATTGCGTTATATAGCGATCATCGGGTCCGCCTTTGAACCAGGGAAAGCACCGCTTGCATTTTGCATTTGTTTCAATTTCTCAATGCTTCCATTTAATTCCTTGCTCATACGCACGAGGTCAAACAACAATGCGATATTTTTCTTCTGCTCTGTTTCAGATTTTGCTTCCAACACCCACGGCGTTTCTTCGAGCAGTATATTTTTCAGCTCCTCGTTTTTTTGAAGGTTGCTGAGCAGGGCAGCAGTGTCTGTGTTTTTCCATTGTTCAAATACTTCACGTATGCGTGGTGAACTATTGGTTACGAATGTTGCCAACGCATTGGCGTAGTAGCGATTCCAGTTTTGTTCCGCGCATTCGTAAGGATACTCCATCAAATAGGGAAGAGCCTGCACCGCATACCAGGCAGGATTGCTGCTGTATTCCACCGTTACGCGATGCTGCTGTATCGTGTTGGAATTCGCAGACTGTTTCAATTTATCGAAACTATAATTACGGCTGCCCGCACCTTTTAGGGAAAGGTTGATGGATTCTGTCACCAACATACGATTACTTAATACAGGCAGGCTCGCTTCTTCTCCATCGCTGTAATTCTCTGCCGATGCAATCAATCTCCAGGTGATGGCTTGTGTAAACTGATTCGGAACAGAAAGATGGAAGGACACAACGACACTTTGCCCTGCGGCTGCTGTAAATGACTGTTTAGGAGCAACGATTGAAAACAATGGATCAATGGGTTGGTTGGTTGCTGCATCGAGTAATTCAATGCGCGCCTCACCGGAAAGTTCTTTTTCTGAAAGATTCACCACTTTTGCACTAAGTTCAATTTTATCGCCTTCGCGCAGGAAACGTGGAGGATTCGGTTGAATCATTAATTCTTTTTGCGTAACAATTTCCTTACTGCTATAACCAAAAGAAAGATCTTTTGTGTGGGCAAGTGCCTGAAACTTCCATTTGGTTAATGCTTCCGGTAATGTAAACGTAAATTCGATGGCTCCTGTACTATCCGTTCGCAAATCGGGAAGGAAAAAAGCAGTTTCATTGAAGTTTTTGCGCGTGACAATACCTTCGTTTGCGGCCTGATTTTGAACGCTGTCGAAACGGTCCCAGGAGCCATCTTCATCCTTATCCTGACTGTACTCGCTTTCTTGAATTTGTATTGAAGGCGATGCAGCCATCGCATCCATTGTACTTTCTTTTTTTGCAGATGCCATTCCACGTATAATGACATTTGCATTGCCCGTCCATCCTAAGGCGTAAAGTCGTCGTTCGTTAAATTCGCTCCAGCCAGCTCCAATCAATTGGTCATAGGTTTTTCCCTCGGCAAAATCCTGATATTCATATTCCTTAGCAGCGGGGTATATTACCATCGACTTAAAATTCGTATAACTCCAGCGCGATCGGTTATAAAAATAGGGATAGATCGAAGGCTTGTTCCAGTTGTGCGCATAGAATTGATCGAGCGATGCATCGTACATGCCGCCTAATAATTCAGCCGCCACTTTGTCTTTTTTGTTGCCTGTAATTCGCAATTTCCAGGTTTCTTCGCTGCCCGGTAATGTTTTATCACGCCAGGTCTGGTATTCAACAGAAAGTTCTTTGTTGCTCCAGGGAACACGAATGGTTTCATCGTGAGAGTAGAAGCGGTTGTTTTTTACAAATGCCCAGCTCACACCGTAACCGCCACGATCTTGTTCTGTAGCATCAAATACGAATGTCCTCTGTCCGCCTGTCCAACTAAACGTTTCGCGAATAGCTTCTTCACTCCGCGATGTACGATCGGCTACCTGTATGAGGTAAACGTCTTTCAACGAAGTTGCCAATATTACACGGGTCTGTTCACCCGGTTCTATTGCGTCACTTCCTTCCACCCAAAGGTATTCAGGCCTGGTTAACGAGTTTTGTTTTGCATCATAAACCTCAATGTATTTTATGTCTTTTACTTCTTTACCAAAGGCATCGGCTGTTAGGAATTCAATCGCATAAAATCCTGGACTCCATTTTTTATTTGTCCATTTCCAACTACCATCGGCGCGACTGCTATCCGATTGGCTCAGCATTTCTTTTTCCTTCGCCCAGGTTTTAAAATCGGATTCGTTGGCATATTCATCAAATGGAAAATATTTTACAAACTCTTCTTTCGTCATTACAAACTGATCGGGGCGTTCCCAGTACGATTCACGAATGAGGCGGTTTTCTGTTTTTAATTTCCATACCGTTGCTTTCACATTTGCCGCTACAAATTCACCCGCCATGTTTTGTGTAACAATGCTGATTTTATGCAAACTGTCGGCCGGTATTTTTTCATCGAGGCTGATATCCATTTTCAAAGCCGTATAAGCAGCTGTCACCTGCGACTGGCCGCTACGCGTTTCGCCATTTATATCAGTTACGTCTGCGTAAACCACATAATCAAAAAACGGATTCAGTTCAGGTTTGATGGATTTGTCGGGAATGGCAGGGAAACGAATTTCGAATTTCCCATTCGCATCAGTGGTGACTGTGCCATGCGAAATTTCCAGGTTTGGACTTGATGGCCACCAGCCACGTCCCCACCAGGGATAGGGGAACCGGGCCTGACGTACCACACGGTATTTCACAGCAGCACCATCGATGTTATTGCCGGCGTAGGCTTTCGCATGGCCGGTGACAGTGATGCTATCGCCCACTCGATACGATTCTTTGACGGGGTCATAGGTTACTTCAAACTTTGGACGTTTATATTCTTCTACCTGTACGCTGGCCGAGCCGGTTGCATTTTTGGTATATAGATAGAACTGGCCCGTTAAACCTGAACTCGGCAGTACAAACTTTGCTGAAAAGCTACCGAACTCGTTGCTTTTTACAACAACACTGTCTATCAATTGTCCGTTGGCATCGTGTAGCAAAAGTTTGGTTGAGTAATCAACAACTATTTCCCTGTTTTTGCCTTCGTTGTCACTTTGCATCAGTATCCCTTTAACATACAAAGTCTGTCCCGGGCGGTAAAGGCTGCGGTCTGTAAATAGAAACAGCGAAGGCTGTGGTTTATTCTTGTTAATGTTCGTCCTGCTTATCCAGGTAAACAATTGATCTTTCAGGAAAAGATGATCCTTTCCGTGCTTAAATTCTAGATAATAGTTTGATTTATAGTTTTCCTTCTCGTTAATGGTTTCTTTAAAATAACCGTTCTTATCTGTCCTGTAACTTGCTACTTTCATCATCACGTTTTCCGACTTTGCACGATCAAACTGAAATTTCCATTCCTGAATTTCCGCGCCAACAAGTGGCTGGCCTGTTTCACGATTTACAACATAATAATGTTGGCCTTCGCTGAAATAGCTGATCTGTGAAATAAAGATTGAACCAAAACCTGATACATTGCTGGATTCATTTGCTCGCGGATCCGATCCTGCCCAAAGAATATACCTTCCGGTTTCAAGTCCATCTATTTTTATTTCCGTACGATGTTTTTGATAATCATCGGTAACTGGTAATTCCTGTTCCCATTTTCTCACCGTAGGCCATTTTTCCAGTTGGTTTAGATTTTCGTCAATGTAGGTATTAGACAAAAGATTTTCCAGTTTCTCATCCCATTTCAACAAACGCAGATAGATTTTTGGTGCATTGCGATAATGAACGGATGCCAGAAAAGGTTTAGCGGGAAGATTAACAAGTTCAACGTTAATATCGAGTTCCTTTGCGTCAATTTCTTTGAGCAGCCTATTTGCATTCATCCATCCTTCGCTGCTGTCGACGCTTTTTAATTTATTGTCGATGATTTGTTGACAGATTTCACGTGCACGTACAATCTCATAACGATATGTAGTATCATTTAATGGCTGGTATTTCTGTCCTAATGCCTGGTGGTAATTCGCCAACAGGTACCATGCCTGCGCGGCAGCGGGCGTTTGGTTGTATTGATGGGCAACATGATTGATGGAAGTATAATACAACTGATCTTTATCAGGATGTGTTGATTTGTTACGAACAAATGCGATTCTTGCCAGATCGGCATCAATCAATGCATCGGATGTTTCATCATTCAGGTGAAAACGTATGAGTCGCTGGTATAATAAAAGGGCCTGGTATTGCAGCGAGAATGTATCTGTTGTTTCAAATTTATGGTGTACAAAATCTGCTGCGGGTTCGAATGCTGCTGCCTTATCAATTTCAAATGCATAAGCCGGTTTGCTGAGCATGGATTCATCGTTCTCGAAATAACTCAAGGCACGAAACGCGAGTAAATCGAAAAGGGTAGGGCGGAGCTTGCGGCTACTACCAGGGATGATGATCGCATTGAAAGCTTCCACTTTCTTTTGTTGCAGCAGGCTTTCGTCGGCTAAGGATTTTTTATACAATTCGGCAATGCGTGCATGAAACGCGTCTGCATCCCAGGTTGCGATATCGTCAGTTTTTTCGCCCGCAGTTTTTGTGCGATAGTAAAGTTGCCATCGTATTGCCTGAAAGTAATTCCAGTACCGTTCTGCCAGCAGGCTGTTCAGGATTGCCTGCACAGCCGGACTTTTCCCGGCCAGTTCTTTTTCCCATTCGTTGATGGTAAGCTGGGAGTTGTTTTCACGGTTCTCTGATTGCAAATCCGAAATATATACAAGCGCCTTCAGCAATTCTGCGTCCTGTTGCTGGTTGCTGGCGAGAGTGTATATCTTTTTTACTTCGGCAAGTGCCGAAACGGGTTGTTGTTTTTTAACATAATCTTCAACAAGCTTCCACTCTTTTTCATACGGCGAGCCGGGTTGTTGTGCTGAACTGGTCATGGTAATAAGGACGATGGGGATGATGAAAATGAGTACCAGACGGGCTTTTGACATATCAGATAGGTTTATATGACTACAAGGTAAGATTTGTTTCCGTGCTATGATGCTTAAAGCAGGTGGAATGCATAACCGGGAGGGGAGAATGCGGCAATGTGGGAATGAGAAAATGAGGAAATACCCGATTCATTCTTTTCCTCTAAAAACTTCCTGCTGCTTTCATAACGCTAAACCTATCTCTGGCCCTCCGCGGAACCTCGGCGCACGCTGCGAGCCCTGTGTAGTTTCTTTTTTTGCAAGGAACAATGTAAGTTTGCCCTACTGGTTTTTTTTTCACGCAGAGTTCGCTGAGGACCCGCGGAGTACGCGGAGATTTTCAATAGAGTTATTGAACCGGAAAAATGTCGTTTGCACAGGAAGAATGCAAACACCTATTAATAAAATTTAATTCTTCTCATTTATAAATTTAATACCTCTTCATAGTCTCAAAACACATCTCAACAGTATTTGCATAAAGGAAATCAGTTCGCTTTCCTAACTCTAAAAAGACCTCAGCGAACTCTGCGTGTCCTGTGTAATTTCTTTTTTTGCAAGGAACAATGTAAGTTTACCCTACTGGTTTTTTTCACGCAGAGTTCGCCGAGTACCCGCGGAGTACGCGGAGATTTTCAATAGAGTAATTGAACCGGAAAAATGTCGTTTGCAAGGAAGATTGTAAGCACCTATTAATAATGTCTAATTCTTCTCATTGATAAATTGAATACCTCTTCATAATCTCAAAACACATCTCAACAGTATTAACATAAAGGAAATCAGTTCGCTTTCCTAACTCTAAAAAGACCTCAGCGAACTCTGCGTGTCCTGTGTAATTTCTTTTTTTTTGCAAGGAACAATGTGAGTTTACCCTACTGGTTTTTTTCACGCAGAGTTCGCTGAGGACCCGCGGAGTACGCGGAGATTTTCAATAGAGTTATTGAACCGGAAAAATGTCGTTTGCACAGGAAGAATGCAAACACCTATTAATAAAATTTAATTCTTCTCATTTATAAATTTAATACCTCTTCATAGTCTCAAAACATATCTCAACAGTATTTGCATAAAAGGAAATCAGTTCGCTTTCATAACTCTAAAAAGACCTCAGCGAACTCTGCGTGTCCTCTGCGAACTCTGCGTGAAAAGAACCAGTAAGGAAAACCCGCACTCATTGCGCAGAGAACCCGCGGAGTGCGTGGAGATTTTCATGAGAGTTATTGAACCGGAAAAATGTCGTTTGCATAGGAAGAATGCAAGCAACTATTAATAAAATCTAAATTCTTCTCGTTGATAAATTTAATACCTTTTCATAATCTCAAAACATATCTCAACAGTAATTGCATAAAGGAAATCAGTTCGCTTTCATAACTCTAAAAAGACCTCAGCGAACTCTGCGGGTCCTCTGCGAACTCTGCGTGAAAAGAACCAGTAAGGAAAACCTGCACTCATTGCGCAGCGGACCCGCGGAGTGCGCGGAGATTTTCATGAGAGTTATTGAACCGGAAAAATGTCGTTTGCATAGGAAGAATGCAAGCAACTATTAATAAAATCTAAATTCTTCTCGTTGATAAATTTAATACCTTTTCATAATCTCAAAACATCTCAACAGTAATTGCATAAAGGAAATCAGTTCGCTTTCATAACTCTAAAAAAGACCTCAGCGAGCTCTACGTGTCCTCTGCGAACTCTGCGTGAAAAAAAAGGGAAAGCATGCACTATTTCTTTTCCAGTGAACATTCTTTTAACTGCACCAATCGTTTAAGCGGGAAGATTGAAACCGCAAGCGACATTTTATTGTGATTCTCGTTTTCCACAAGCCTCTATTCACATATTGACACCCTGTTTTTTTTGCCGTTGCTGTTTCACGTTTGCCGATTCTCATAATTCACGCTCCGTCAGACAAGACAAAATTTCTAAAGTTTAATGCCGTAAAAACTATCGTTTTACATTAACTTTTTTCCGTTTTCCTTTAACGTTTCCTTCGTTAAAATCCGGCACGATGGCATATGCTTTGAAATAAAATTATGCAGGTTCAATATTGAGCCAAACAATAAAACGGATAGTTATGAAAACAATCTTTACACTTATCACTTCGATGTTGTTGAGTATAACATTGTTCGCCAACAACGCACGCAACAAAAGTACCGTAATGGTAAAGTCTGTTGATAACGCCGACATCCGTGTGGTGTTGGACGGTAAACAGTTTGAACCCAACGGCAATGCGCTTGTTATTAGTAATGTGGATGCGGGCCGGCACCAGATAAAAGTTTATCGCCAGTCGCGTACCGGTTTCCTGAACATCCTGGGTAAAAAGTATGAGGTGGTTTACAATAGTGATATTCAGTTGAAGAATCGCACCCAGTTGATGATCACGATTGATCGCGGTGGTTTTGTGAATGTTACAGAAAGCCGTTTGCAAAACAATGATGGCCGCTTCAACGATCGCAGCAGCCGCGACTTTGATTTCGCCCGCGATGGAAAGTTTGGTGACTATGACAACCGTTATACTTCGGCTCCTGCGATGAGTGCCCGCGACTTTGATCGTGTGCTGGATAACATCAGTCGTGAGTGGTTGGAAAGCAACAAACTGAAATCTGCAGTGCATGTTGTAAGCAGCAACAATCTCAGCACCGACCAGGTAAAAGAAGTAATGCGCCTCTTCCAGTTTGAAGCAAACAAACTTGAAGTTGCGAAGCAATCATACAGAAATGTAGTGGATAAATGGAATTTCCGCGAAGTGTACACGCTGTTGAGCTTCCAGGCAAGTAAAACAGAATTGGACAGATATATACGCTAAATAAAAAGAAAGGCCGGAGATCATCTCCGGCCTTTCTTTTTATCCAATAACTTCTTTCATTTTCTTTCCGATATCTGCAGGGCTTTTTTACAACGTGGATGCCGCATTCAGCCATAATTTTCATTTTAGCTTCGGCAGTATCTTCGGCGCCACCAACAATTGCGCCGGCGTGGCCCATACGGCGTCCGGGAGGTGCAGTCTGGCCGGCGATAAATCCTACAACTGGTTTTTTGTTGCCTGATTGTTTGATCCAGCGGGCAGCTTCAGCTTCCATGCCACCGCCAATTTCACCGATCATTACGATCGCGTCTGTTTCAGGATCGTTCATAAAAAGCTCAACCGCTTCCTTAGTTGTAGTGCCGATGATGGGGTCACCACCGATACCAACGGCTGTAGAGATACCCAGTCCCGCTTTTGCCACCTGGTCGGCAGCTTCGTAGGTCAGGGTTCCTGATTTTGAAACGATACCGATGCGGCCAGTTTTGAATACAAAACCAGGCATGATACCCACTTTTGATTCACCCGCCGTGATTACACCGGGGCAGTTAGGGCCGATCAGGCGGGTATCTTTACCCTGCAGGAAGTTCTTAACGCGAACCATATCCTGAACGGGAATTCCTTCTGTAATACAAACGACCAGCTTAATGCCCGCGTCAGCAGCTTCCATGATGGCATCAGCGGCAAATGCAGGCGGAACGAAGATAATGCTCACGTCGGCGCCTGTTGACTTTACGCAGTCGGCTACAGTATTAAATACGGGGCGGTCGAGGTGCGAACTGCCTCCTTTGCCCGGGGTAACACCACCCACCACCTGGGTTCCATACTCGATCATCTGCGTGGCGTGGAATGTTCCTTCCGTGCCCGTAAATCCCTGAACCAGAATCTTTGACTGCTTATTGACCAGTATACTCATGAAAGCTGAATTTTGATTTTAAAAAGTTGGGCAAAAATAGGGCAAAAGAGGCAAATGTGGAGAGAGAATCATGAGGCGGGAGAAGCGGCAGACGGCAAGCGGCAAACGCGAAATTATTTCACACAGATTTTCACGGACTGGAGCACAGATTTACACTGATTTTTCTCACGCCTCACGATTTACGGTTCACGAGAACAAATTATCTGTGAAAATCCGTGCATTAGATCGGCGTAAATCTGTGTGGGATTTTCTCGAGATAATAGCAACCTGATAAATGGAGGTATTTCACACAGATTTTCACGGATTGGAGCACAGATCTACACTGATTTTTTTACGCTTCACGACCTCCTCTCTCTTCCTCCATTCTCTTTTCCTTCGCATCGCGCAGAAATTCCGATGCAAAGATGAAATCGTTCAGCCGCTGATTTTTGCTGAAAATAATTTCCTTGTTGCTGCCTTCCCATTCTTTATTGCCCTGGTACATGTAAAGGATATAATTCCCGATTTCCATCAGGCTGTTCATGTCGTGGGTATTGATAACCGTGGTGATGTTGTATTCAATTGTAATTTCCTGAATCAGGCGATCGATAACGAGGGAAGTTTGCGGATCGAGCCCTGAATTGGGCTCATCGCAGAAAAGATATTTGGGGTTGAGAACAATGGCGCGAGCGAGGGCAACCCGCTTTTTCATACCACCACTCAATTCAGATGGGAATTTTTTATTTGCATCCACCAGCTTCACACGGGCAAGCACTTCATTCACCCGCTCCAGTTTCCGGGCGTGCGAATCTTTGGTAAACATGTCAAGCGGAAACATCACATTCTGCTCCACCGTCAAACTATCAAACAATGCAGAACCCTGGAACAACATGCCAATTTGTTTCCGGATCTCAGCTTTGTCCTGGTCGGGCATATTAATGAAGTCCTGGCCATTGTATAAAATCTCGCCCTGGTCGGGAGTAAATAACCCCACCATACATTTCATCAACACTGTTTTGCCGCTTCCACTGGAACCAATGATAAGATTGCACTGGCCCGCCTGCATGGTAGCGCTCACATCGTTGATGACAACCTTGTCGCCGAAAACCTTCTTTATATTTCTTACTTCAATCATGTTGTGATATCGTACGCGGGATTATTTCTCGAACATTTATTTAGACCGAAAAACTACAGCAGCAACGCTGATAACAGATAGTCGGCAAACAAAAGCATGATACAACTCACCACCACCGCTTTTGTACTGGCGCGACCGATTTCCAATGCTCCGCCCTGAACATAATAACCATAAAACGCAGGAATGCTACAAATGATAAAGGCAAATGTGTATGACTTCGCCAGTGCGAACGTCACGTTATACGGAACAAATGCTTCATGCAATCCTTTGTCAAAAGTTTCGGTGGACAGGATGCCTGCCATCTCACCCGCAAATCTTCCTCCCCAGATACCAAGTGCCATCGCAATAACAACAAGCAACGGAATCATCAACATGCCGGCAATAATTTTTGGCATGATGAGATAACTCTTGGTATTGATACCCATGATTTCCAGTGCATCGATTTGTTCACTTACGCGCATGTTGCCGAGCTCGCTGGCAATTTTACTACCTACCACGCCTGCCAGTACAATACAGGTAAGGGTAGGGGCGAATTCAAGAATTACGGTATCGCGAACAATCTGCGCAATTGTTGATTTGGGAATCAGCGGCGACAAAAGCTGATAGGCAGTTTGCAATGTGGAAACCGCTCCAATAAATACGGAAATAATTGCCACAATGCCCAAAGAACCGACACCGATTTCCGAACACTGGTGCATGAATTCCTTCCAGTACATCTTGCCGTTTTCCGGTTTGGAAAACATGCCTTTTAACATCAACAGGAAGCGGCCTATGTTGCGAAAAATTGCCATTCAGATTTTTGTTTACAACCGGGTTTCTTATTAAATATCCCTGCTCACTTTTTTAAAGCGCTTCCACCACGATGATCTTTTTACGATTTCTCCCGTTTGTGCGCTTTTACATTTGATTTGTGCATCCACAACAGTAATCAATGCCATGTTTACGATGCTGTGTACCGAACTACCCAATTGCAATACGTGTACCGGTTTTTTCAAACCGAGAAGAATGGGGCCAACGGCATCGGCGCCACCCAGTTCTTTGAGAATATTATAAGCGATATTACCTGAAGCCAGGTTAGGGAATACGAGCGTGTTCACATCCTTATCAACCAGCTCTGAGAAAGGATAGTTTTCTTTCAGCAGTTCTTTGTTGAACGCGACATTCGCCTGCATTTCACCATCCACAATCAGCGAAGGCATTTTTTCTTTAACAATACGGCGGGCTTCACTTACCAGTCGCGCTTCGGGAGAATCACTGCTGCCAAAGTTGGAATAGCTCAACATGGCAATACGTGGTACGATATTAAACTGGCGTACTTCTCGCGCTACCTGCAGCGTGATTTCAGCAAGCTCTTCCGCCGTTGGATTAAAGTTTACGGTTGTATCGGCCAGGAACAATGCACCTTTCTTTGTAAGCATGAGATACATGCCTGCAATCTTTTTCACACCTTCTTCTGTACCGATCGTTTGCAAGGCCGGGCGAATGGTGTCGGGATAGTTTTTGGTTAAACCCGAAATCATAGCATCGGCATCGCCACATTCCACCATCATGCAACCAAAGTAGTTACGGTCGCGCATGATTTTTTTTAGATTCATAAACATTGAAACCGCGGCGATTTCTTTTCTTAAAAAAGATTTCAGAATACTGCTGTCGTTTTTCATCCGTGGTTTCATGGCGCGGATCAAAAATGGGCATACCGTCAATGTCAATACCATTTTCACCGGCAATCTTTTTTAATCTTTCCTTCATCGCCGAGAAGAATGGGATAGGCAATTCCTTCGTCGTGTACAATCTGTGCAGCTTTCAGAATTTTGATGTTGTCGGCTTCAGCAAACACGATTCGTTTTGGATCGCGACGTGCTTTGTTACCAATAACACGCATCACCTGGTTGTCGAGACCGAGACGTCCATTCAGGTCTGCTTCGTACGCTTCCCAGTCGGAGATTGGATGTTGTGCCACACCACTTTCCATTGCAGCACGGGCTACAGCCGGCGCCACGGTTGAAAGCAGGCGAGGATCCAATGGTTTTGGAATAATATAATTCGGGCCAAAGGCCATGTTCTTTTCATTATAAGCCAGGTTCACGATATCAGGCACGGGTGATTTTGTCAGCTCAGCCAATGCTTTTACCGCAGCCATTTTCATTTCTTCGTTGATTTGCGTTGCGCGCACATCAAGCGCTCCGCGGAAGATGAATGGGAACCCAAGCACATTATTTACCTGGTTGGGATAATCACTTCGGCCCGTAGCCATGATGATATCCTTTCTGGCAGCTGTTGCGTCCTCCCAGGTAATTTCAGGATCAGGATTTGCCATGGCAAACACAATTGGGTTTTTAGCCATGCCTTTCACCATCTCGGGACTAACTACATTTCCTGCACTAAGGCCGATGAAGACGTCAGCATCTTTCATTGCCTGCTCCAGTGTTATTTCACCTTTTGCATTCGCGAATTTCTTTTTGATATCATCGAGGTCGTTGCGGTCTTTATGCAAAGCGCCTTTACGGTCAAACATTACGAAGTTTTCGAAACGTGCGCCCAGCGCAACATACAATTGCACACAAGCCATGGCGGCGGCACCTGCGCCATTCACCACAAACTTTACACGATCGATTTTTTCTTTTGTAATTCAAGTGCGTTGAGCAGTGCTGCAGCGCTGATGATTGCAGTGCCATGCTGGTCATCGTGCATCACGGGGATATTGCACTGTTTTTTCAACTCCTGTTCGATGTAAAAACATTCAGGCGCCTTAATATCTTCCAGGTTGATACCACCGAAAGTGGGTTCCAGTGCTTTTACAATCTGCACGAATTTCACCGGATCTTTTTCATCAATCTCGATGTCGAAAACATCAATATCGGCGAAGATTTTGAAGAGTACGCCTTTGCCTTCCATTACCGGTTTTCCGGCTTCAGGTCCAATATCGCCAAGGCCCAGTACAGCTGTACCATTACTGATTACAGCTACCAGGTTTCCCTTTGCTGTGTATTTATAAACATTTTCTTTATTGGCTGCAATCTCCTTGCAGGGTTCAGCAACGCCGGGGGAGTAAGCCAGTGAGAGATCGCGTTGCGTTTTTGCTTCTTTGGTGGGAATTACTTCAATTTTTCCGGGTCTTCCTTTCGCGTGATATTCTAGTGCCTGTTGCTTTCGCAGTTCGCTTTTCATATTTATTTTTTTGTTACACCGCCCCTTTTAGAGGGGAAACCGGCCTGGATAACGGCCGCAAGGTACAAAATAAATAATCCCTGCTTTTTTTTACCGCTTATCCAGAAAATTTTGTGTTTCAGCATCTTTTGTACAACTTGACGATATTATAGCCAATATGTCTACAGACCTTATTATTCAGGCCCGGAAACTGAATTATTCCTTCCGGAAAGGCGTTCCTACGCTACGGGATATTGAACTGGCCGTCCCGCGGGGAAGCATTTACGGATTTCTGGGGCCAAATGGCGCCGGAAAAACCACAACCCTCCGCCTTATACTGGGTTTATTGCGCGTACAGGAGGGGAATCTGTCCGTTTTTGGGCAGCAATTCCACCAGCATCGCCGTGAAATCCTCAGGCGGCTGGGCTCGCTGATCGAACAGCCATCCCTTTACGGCCATTTAACCGCATCGGAAAACCTGGAGATCTACCGGCAAATCCATGCCGTCCCCAAATCGCGTGTGGCCGAAGTCTTAAAGCTCGTCGGACTGGAAACGACCGGCCGGAAAAAAGCCCGGCAGTTTTCTCTCGGTATGAAACAACGCCTTTCCATCGCTATTGCCCTTTTGCACCAGCCTGAGTTGTTGATACTGGATGAACCTACCAACGGACTCGATCCGAACGGGATTATTGAAACAAGGGAACTGATTAAAAAACTCAACCGCGAATTTGGTACAACCGTCCTCGTGTCGAGCCATATTTTGACAGAGGTAGAACGAATGGCAACACATGTAGGCATTATTCACAAAGGAAAGATGTTGTTTCAGGGAACATTAGGTGAACTGCAACAGATGAAAGTTGGTAAACAGGTTTTAGAAGTTGAAACGGATGATAATTTAAAGGCTGTTCAACTACTATTAACTGAATCGGCAAGTGCAAACAGCAACGGTAAAATTGTAATGCCTTACCGCGATAAAGAACATGCTGCGCGCATCAACCAGCAACTGGTGCAGGCGGGCTTAAAAGTTTACGCACTGCAAACAGGGCAAAATGACCTGGAACAATTATTCATCGACATTACAAGCCAAAGCGAATGAGTTTATTCATATCCCTTAGAACAGAATTAATCAAAACCCGTCGTAGCGCGGCGATGTGGCTGGCAATAACGGGTGCGGTACTTATTCCTGTCATATATTTCTTGTTTTATACAATTAAGCCCGCAAAAGCTGTTGAACAACTTGGTTCTGCTCCATGGGAGTACCACTTTTTTACAGGGTTGGCAGGCATTTGCAGGCTTCCTGCTGCCCATGTTCATCATCCTTATCTGTAGCCTTGTACCGCAAATTGAATACAAGAATAATACCTGGAAGCAGGTGTATGCATCGCCGCAGTCATTGGGAGATATTTATTTTTCTAAATACATCGCCATCATCATCATGGTGCTGTTGTTGTTTGTGACATTTAATGTGTTAATGATTATACTGGCTTATGTACCCAATATGTTTCATGCGCAACTGCCATTTTTCAAAAGTGCGATACCTGTATTTAAACTTTTGATGTTGAGTGTGCACACTTTTGTTTCGTTGCTGGCGATAATAGCTTTGCAATACTGGCTGAGCTTACGATTCAGGAATTTTATTACACCTATTGGCATTGGTCTCGGATTGCTTGTGGCCACCATGGTGGCAATGGGCTGGAGACATATTGATAAACTTCCCTACGCTTATCCTTTCCTCACGTTAAACAAATATGTGCAGGCAAAATCGGAAACTACGTTTTTCCGGCATGAATTGTACAGTGTGCTGTATTTTGTATTCTTCACATTCACAGGCTTTTGGGATTTAAAAACACGGAAAGAACGGGGTTGATTTTTTCCGGATTTTATATTTGTTTCGGCGTAATTTCCGGTAGGTATTTTTAAGAATAACTGGCATAATTTCTGAATCGCTCCTGTCGTTTATGAACAGAACTAATCTATCAATTCCTAATTTGTTTTTTATGCGCCCGATATTTCTCTCCACCATTTTGTTGGTGGTACTCCTAACCTCATGCCGTAAGAATGATGCTGGAAGTGGCGGCGGTTCGGAAGCAGATAAAATCAAGGATACTTCCATTTCATACGCCCGCGATATTTATTTGTGGTATGACCAGATTCCTTCCAGCTTCAAAGCGCGGAGTTATTCGGATCCCAACAAAATTATGGAAGCGATTCGCGCTTACAGCAAAGAGCCAGGGTTTGCGAACCCGGTTGACAGGTGGAGCTTTGCTACTAAAAAGGTGGACTGGGATAATACCAGTAGCGGAATTGCAAAGGATTTCGGTTTGAATATCTTCTTCCGCACAGATAATGATTTGCGCGTTCGTTTGGTAGAACCTTTATCGCCAGCAGGTCTTGCTGGTGTAAAAAGAGGCTGGCGTATTACTAAAATAAATGGCAACACTAACATCACTGCTGGCAACGCAGATTTTATTGTGGATGCGGTTTATTTATCCAGTACCGTATCTCTCACATTTCAAAAGCCCGATGGAAATTCAGTTGATCTGAACTTTACCGAAGCGAGCTATCAGTCAAAGTCTATTTATGGCGATTATGTTTTTGATCTTGGCGCCAGCAAAGTGGGTTACCTGGTTTACAATTCTTTCCTCGGCGATTCGGCAACTACGATTGATGGATTTGCAGCGACATTTAATCGTTTTAGCAGTGAGTCGGTAAACGATGTGATCGTTGATCTTCGCTACAATGGTGGCGGTTATGTTTCGTACCAGCAGGCGCTGGCAAATTATCTCGTACCTGCCTCGGGAAATGGTGGACTGATGATGAAACAGGAGTTTAATGACAAATACAACCAGTATAACAGTTCAGTGAATTTTAGTAAAAAAGGAAACCTGAATCTTTCCCGATTATTTGTAATCGTGAGCAATAATACTGCCTCGGCGAGCGAGCTGCTGATTAATAACCTGAAACCCTATATGAATGTGATTGTGGTAGGGCCGCAGCGAACTTATGGCAAACCGGTTGGTTATTTTGATATTCCTGTTGGTGACTGGTATATCTTTCCGGTGTCGACAAGAACAACAAATAAAAATGGCGAAGGAAACTATTTTGATGGCTTTGCCCTCAATCATACGGTAGCCGATGGTATTGATAAAGATTTTGGTGATCCTGCCGAATCGGCACTGGCCAGTGTTTTGAAATATATCGGAACCGGTAGTTTCCGTATACCTGTGGTAGATGAAGCGCCGCCATTAAGCGAAGAAGCAAAATCTGCAAATAAAAAAATGAGTGAACACGATTTCAAGGGAATGTTGATGAACCGCGTTCCCGGAATGCAATTGCAGTGAGTTAGTTGCTTACGTTTCGCACAAATAAAAGGCCTGAAAATAACTTTCAGGCTTTTTATTTGTGTTGAAACAAATTATTTCAAATTCACCTGTGTGCCCAGCCAGGCCATCATACCCATTCCCAGTTCAATTGCTGATTCATCGATATTAAATGTAGGTGTATGTACTCCAGATGTAATACCTTTTTCGATATTCATTACACCCAGGCGATAGAAGCATCCCGGAATTTTTGTGAATAATAACCAAAGTCCTCAGCGCCCATACGCATTTCAGTTTCCAGTACATTGTCGTTGCCGGCAAACACAATCGCATGTTTTCGGGCTTCGGTATGCAGTCCTTCGTGATTGTAAACTGACGGATAACCCACATCGATATGCAAATCGAGTTCGCCTCCCATTCCGTTTACAATCCCTTCACTGGTGCGACGAATTAGTTCGTGCGCTTTAAAACGCCAATCTTCATCCATTGCACGGAACGTTCCTTTCAGTTTTACTTCGTTGGGGATAATATTTGTTGTGGTACCGCCATTAAATGCTGTAATGGATAAAACCGTTGGATTAAACGGATTGTTGTGGCGGCTCACCACCTGTTGCAAAGCAATGATCAAATTTGATGCAATCAAAATAGGATCCACACATAAATGCGGTGATGCAGCATGTCCACCTTTTTCCTTTTATGGTAAAATACAATTCATCCGCGCTAGCCATTGCTTTTCCTGCGCGAAAGCTGAACTTTCCAGTCTCCAGTCCTGGGTGTACATGCAGTCCGATGATCGCTTCGGGTGCAGGATTTTCCAGCACTCCTTCTTTAATCAACAAACTTGCTCCTCCGGATTTTTTTCTTCGCCGGGTTGAAAAATGAGTTTCACCGTCCCTTCCCACTCGTCACGTAAGTGATGTAGAATTCTGGCGGCACCCAGTAAACAGGTCGTGTGTACATCATGTCCACATGCGTGCATGATGCCAGCATTTTGTGAACGATAGGGGACATCATTTTCTTCCTGTATCGGCAATGCGTCAATATCGGCACGTAGTGCGACGATACGGCTTGAAGGATTGCGTCCTTCAATCAGTCCAACCACACCGGTTTCCGCTTTTACTTCAAAGGGAATACCCAGTGCAGAAAGTTGTTGTTGAATATAACGAGATGTTTCAAATTCCTGGTAACTCAGTTCGGGATGCGCATGCAGATGATGGCGTATAGCCACGCAATCTGGAGCGTACTCCTTCGCCAGTTTTTTGATTTGGGTGATCATTGTGTAAATGTAAGGAAGAGCGATGAGAGATGGGAGATGGGAGATGGGAGATTGGAGATGGGAGATGATGGATGGCCGATGACCGATGATCGATGGCCGATGACCGATGACCGATGTCCGATGTCCGATGGCCGATGACCGATGTCCGATGGTTACTTTGAAATGCGACCTACACCTCTAAATTGCCGGCACGGTATACTTTTATTTAAAGACTTACTTCGATCATCGACCATCGATCATCGATCATCGAATTACTGCATCTCCTCACCCGATCCGGGCTTCGTTTCAATAACGTCGCTGATAACATAAACGCCTTTTGAAAAATATTGATTCAGGCGGGTCTGGTAGGCTTCGGCTTCTTTGCGGTCTTTAAAGTTGCCGGCTTTCAGTTTATAAAATGGCGACTGGTGCCAGAGGTAGGCTTTCAGTTCGGGGAAATAGGTATAAACGGTCGTTTTTGCAGAAATGGCTTCATCGCGGTTGCTGGTGCTAATGATCATGATGCGGAAACCTTTGGCCGTGCGGCGTGCGTTGCGGCTGGTTTCTTCATTGATCTGCGCCTGTTTGGCCATCAACAAATCGATGCGGGCATCTTTATGTACCGTCACAGTTTTTTGGGTAGAATCAGTGTCGTTGGTTTGGGCAAATGCCAATGTCGAAATCAAAACTGCGAATAACGAAAGAACAAACTTCATACAAAAATTATTTAGGGTGCCCATTTGGCTTTTCCGTTTTTCAGATGATAATCTGTTGAAAAACGTTGCTTCCTCCCATTCCAAAAACGATACCAATTTCAAAACCAATGTAATTTGAATGGCAAAACAAGTATATCTTACAGTCAAACGTTTAGCTCCTGTTAATATCCGCCACCGCTTCCGGCATTATTTTCCACAGGATGCCAGGTGGTTTTTATTTCCTGACAGTCGAGGATGAAATAGGGCGACTCAGCTTTGTCTGTTTTCCAGTCGGTTTGGTCGTAGAAATGAACACGTTTCAGGTTGCCAGCCGATTTTTCCCGTAACAACTTTTTGGCAGTTTCGTCTTTTTCGGTGTACACAACGGCATTGATATCCATATGATCGGCCATCCAGGAAAGAATTTCGCCGGGTTTGCCAGTGAGAATGTTTACAACGCCGCCCGGGAGATCGGAGGAATGCAACACTTCTGCAAAAGTTACTGCCGCCAGGGGTTTGTTTTCAGAAGCCATAATTACCAGTGTGTTGCCGCCGGCGATAATAGGTGCCATAATGGAGACCAGTCCAAGCAATGCCGATTGTTGTGGTGCAATGGCTGCGACAACACCGGTTGGTTCAGGAACCGAGAAGTTGAAGTGCGGACTGCCCACGGGGTTTACCGAACTAAAAAGTTGCTGATATTTATCGCACCATCCGGCATAGTAAATCAACCGGTCGATTGAAAGATTAATTTCTTCTTCGGCACTGGCTGCTGAATAATCCATTTGTTGCAATTCGTCGAGGAACTGAGCACGACGTCCTTCCAGCATTTCGGCCATACGGTATAAAATCTGGCTACGATTGAATGCAGCCCTGCCACTCCAGCCACCAGCAGCCCCGCGTGCTGATACAACCGCATCACGCAAATCCTTACGTGAGCAAAGGCACACATTTGCCAGCTTCTGTCCACGTTTATTCACCGGCGAATAATAACGACCCGATTCCGTACGCGGAAATTGCCCGCCGATATAGATCTTGTAAGTCTTTAAAACAGGCAACCGGGATGTTGTTGAATTTGACATTGAAAAAAATAAAAATTAATTAATGCAACTTATCTCTCTACCTTCTACCATCCACCATCCCCCATCCACCATCGATCATCGATCTCTCATCTCATCTCCACATACGGCATCAACCCGTGCAAACCACCTTCACGCCCATAACCGCTTTCTTTGAAGCCACCGAATGGTGACGACGGATCGAATTTGTTGAACGTGTTGGCCCAAACCACACCCGCTTTCATGCGTTTGGTCAGGTTGAAAATTTTGGAACCTTTATCTGTCCACACACCGGCACTTAAACCGTAGGGCGTGTTGTTCGCTTTTTCAATTACTTCGTCGTCGGTGCGAAATGTGAGGATCGCCAGTACCGGGCCAAAGATCTCTTCCTGCGTAATGCGGTTGCTTTGCGCGACATTAGTAAACAATGTAGGCCGGCAATAAAATCCTTTGCGTGGAATGGGGCAGGAACTTTGATACATTTCTGCTCCTTCTTTTTTCCCAATCGCCAGGTACTTATTGATGGTATCCAACTGTTGTTTGCTATTGATCGCACCAATGTCCGTGTTTTTATCAAGCGGATCGCCAACGATCAAAGATTCAAGACGATCTTTTAGTTTGCGGATTACCTGCCTGGCAACCGATTCCTGTACATACAATCGCGAGCCCGCGCAACATACATGTCCCTGGTTAAAGAAAATGCCATTGATCACGCCTTCTACAGCCTGGTCAAGTGGTGCATCGTCAAAAATGATATTGGCAGCTTTACCACCTAATTCCAATGTTGCTTTTTTACTTGTACCGGCAATTGATTTTTGAATCAATTTTCCTACTTCGGTAGAACCCGTAAATGCAATTTTATCAATACCCGGATGTTGAACAATTCCGGCGCCCGTTGCACCTGCGCCCGTAATGATATTTACCACGCCGGGGGGGGAGATCAGCTTCCTCTAAAAGTTCTGCCAGTTTCAATGCAGTAAGAGGCGTGGTTTCAGCGGGCTTCAATACCACGGTATTACCTGTCGCCAGTGCCGGTGCAATTTTCCAGGCCGCCATCAGCAATGGAAAATTCCAGGGAATGATTTGTCCTGCCACGCCAAGAGGTGCACATTTGCGATTGGGAAATGCATAATCGAGTTTATCGGCCCAGCCTGCATAATAGAAGAAATGGTTGGCTGCGGTAGGCACATCAAAATCGCGACTTTCGCGAATCGGTTTTCCTCCGTCGAGCGATTCGATGATCGCGAACTCACGCGCTTTTTCCTGTATCAGTCTTGCAATACGGAAGATATATTTTGCGCGCTCACGCGCGGGCATTTTTCCCCATACACCGTCATATGCGCGTCGTGCCGCTTTTACTGCTTTGTCGATATCTGCAGTGCCGGCTTCTGCTACAGAAGAAAGTTTTTCTTCCGTACCCGGACTGATGGTATCGAAGTATTTTCCACCAGATGGCTTTTGCCATTTACCGTCGATAAACAAATCGTATTGCTTTGCAATCGTTGCGGCGGAGCGGCTCTCTGGAGCCGGTTCGTAAGTCCACGCCGTATCAAATTTGAGCTTTACGGTATTTGCAGCCGGTTTCTTTTTTTGGCAGCTACTGCCATAGCGTTGTATTTTGAATGAAAGATATTTTTTTGATGGTCGATGGCCGATGTTCGATGTGTGAATAATTTTTAATCAACTGAGAAATAAGGGGCCGATTGATAAGCACCTGTTTTCTCTTTCACCAGTTGCATCAGCACATCGTTGGCGAGGCTGCTTGCCCCAAAGCGGAACCATTCGTTGTTCAACCATGCATCACCGAGTACTTCCTTTACCATCACCAGGTAATGTAGCGCCAGCTTTGATTTCGAAATACCGCCTGCTGGTTTCATGCCCACCATTTTTCCTGTATTATAATAAAAGTCGCGAATCGCTTCCAGCATCACGAGTGTAACAGGCATGGTAGCTGCAGGCTGAATTTTACCGGTTGATGTTTTGATAAAATCAGCGCCAGCATGCATTGCAATATCACTGGCACGACGCACTTTGTCGAATGTACCCAGCTCACCTGTTTCAAGAATAACTTTTAAACGTGCATCACCGCATGCTTCTTTAATAGCAGCGATCTCATCAAAAACATAATTGTATTCGCCTTCGTGAAATTTCCCACGACTGATGACCATATCAATTTCATCGGCGCCATCATTTACAGCCATGCGCGTATCGCGCAGTTTTACGTCACGCGGTGCCTGCCCGGAAGGGAAAGCTGTTGCAACCGAAGCTACACGTATGCCTGATCCTTCCAGTGCTTTAGCTGCCACTTTTACCATGCTTGGATAAACGCAAACTGCCGCTACTGTTGGCAATCCTTCCAGTGCATCATGTGGATGCATGGCTTTATAGCAAAGTTGTTTCACCTTACCCACGGTATCTTTTCCTTCAAGCGTGGTAAGGTCAATCATATTCAGAACAAGCTTGAGGCCGTTCGTCTTCGATTCTTTTTTAATACTTCGTTTGGTGAAACGTGAAGCCCGTTCCTCAACGCCAGTCTGATCAATGGGTGGACTGGCTGCAAATCCGGGCTGGTAAACGGGTCGTATGTTATTTATGGCTTTGGCCATGTGGAAAATTTAGAAAGTCAAAGATAGGGGATTAAAAAAGTTGAGTCGTTCGTTGGTAAACTGTGGAGTTTTATAGGGTTGAAAAGGCCTGTCCCTAACTTCTAAACCCTTAATTTCGGCTCCTTGTTATCCACAAGGTTTAGAGAGAAACAACTTCTAATACCAAAAATCACATAAGAATGAGAAAGCCAAAACTCCTGCGACAGCTGCTGGCCGGTATTGCCTTGTTGGGCATAACGCCACTGGCAGCACAGGTTACATTTCCAGAAAATGGCGTGGCCGATCCCCGGCACGGCCATTATGCATTTACGCATGCTACCATTTATAAAGATGGTACGACCAAACTGACCGATGCGACATTAGTAATTAAAGACGGAAAAATTACAGCGATTGGATCCGGACTGAAAGTTCCCGCAGGCGCTGTAGAGGTAGATTGTAAAGGAAAATTCATCTACCCTTCATTTATCGACATTTATTCTGATTATGGAATGGCAACCCAGCAACCGCAACAAGGCGGAGCTGGTTTTGGTTTTGGGACACCTCCACAAATTACTTCAACAGAAAAAGGCCCCAGTGGATGGAACCAGGCTTTAAGAAGCGATGTGGATGCTTTCCGCAGCTTTGCAGTGGATGATGCCAAAGCAAAACCATTGCGTGAAGCTGGTTTTGGTACCGTGCTCTCACACGTAAAAGATGGTATCGCTCGTGGCACGGGCACTGTTGTTACGCTGGCCAACAACAATGAGAACTTTGTAATTTTAAAAGATCGTGCCTCTTCACATTATTCATTTAGCCGTGGTACAAGCCGCCAGAGCTATCCCAGCAGTCTCATGGGAACGATTGCCTTATTGCGTCAAACTTTCCTGGATGCACAATGGTATAAAAACAAACCTGCAAAAGAAGGTCTGAACCCTCACCCTGCAGGCATGGAATGATAATCTGAGCCTGCCACAAATTTTTGAAGCAAATGATAAGTGGAATGCGGTTCGTGCCGACAGGGTAGGTGATGAATTTGGCATTCAGTTTATCATCAAAGGCGGACAAAATGAATACCAGCGCATCAAAGAGATGAAAGCTACCAATGCAGCTTTTATCCTTCCACTCAACTATCCTGCAGCGATGGATGTGGAAGATCCGACAGAAGCACGTTTTGTTTCATTAGGTGATCTGAAACACTGGGAACTTGCTCCAACAAACGCAGCAAGTTTTGAAAAAGCGGGAATCACTTTCTGTTTAACAACTGCCGACCTGCGCGCTCCCAACCAGTTTTTCACCAACCTGCGTAAAGCATTTGAATATGGGCTGAGTGAAGAAAAGGCATTTGAAGCACTCACTAAATCTCCCGCGCAGCTGCTGGGTATTTATGATAAAGTGGGAAGCCTGGAAACAGGTAAGATTGCCAATTTTCTCGTAACAAGCGGTCCTGTTTTCGCAGAAAAAACTTCGATCATCGAAAACTGGGTACAGGGAATTAAATACCAGGTGAAAGAAGATGTATCGGCTTTCGCTGGTTTATATGATATGGTGGTTACAACTCCGGCAGGTAAGGAAACGTACAAACTGGAAGTAAAAACCGGCAACACAGCCACACTTGTTGGCAACGACACCATGCAGGTTCGCTTTACACATGATGGAAAGCAGGTGAAGATTAATTACGCCCCTCAGGCCCGTCGCCGTGGTGCTGGTGCTCCCGGTGCGAGACCTGGCGGACCTGGCGCTGCAACAGCATTGCCCGCAACTGCAGTTCGCCTCACCGGCCTGCAAAATGGAAAAGAGTTTAATGGTAGCGGTGTCGATTCATTGGGCAATATGCTTACCTGGACTGCAACATTTGTAAAAGCACTGGATGTAAAAGAAGACAGTGCGCGTAAGAAAACAGCACCGGAAATTGGTAAAGTAACATACCCCGCAACTCCGTTTGGCTGGGAAGAAGACCAGAAACCCAAACAGGAAACGATTCTGATTAAGAATGCTACCGTATGGACCAATGAAAAGGAAGGCGTATTGCAAAATGCTGACGTATTGATCCGGGATGGTAAGATCGCAGCAGTTGGCAAAAACCTTTCTGCCAATGGAGCGAAAACAATCGATGGAACAGGTAAACACGTTACCGCTGGTATTATTGATGAACACTCACATATAGCTGCCGCATCTATCAATGAAGGTGGACAAAGCGTGACTTCAGAAGTGCGTATTGCTGATAATTTGAATCCTGATGATATTAATATCTACCGCCAGTTGAGTGGTGGTGTTACCTCATCACATATCTTGCATGGTTCCGCAAATGTGATAGGTGGCCAAACACAACTGATCAAACTGCGCTGGGGTGGTAATGATGAAGAATTGAAGTTTAAAAATTGGACGGGACAAATCAAGTTTGCCTTAGGTGAAAACGTGAAACGTTCATCATCAACACAGGGAAATACACGTTATCCTGACACCAGGATGGGAGTGGAGCAGGTGTTGGTTGATGCCTTTACAAGAGCGCGTGATTATGAAAATGAGTGGAAAGCGTACAATAGTGCAAAAGATAAAAAAGGATTAACTCCCGCGTCGCGACCTCGAACTGGATGCACTGGTTGAAATTTTGAACGATAAACGTTATATCACCTGTCACTCTTATGTGCAAAGTGAGATAATGGGTTCAATTGAAGTGGCGAAGAAAATGGGTTATCGTTATAACACATTTACTCATATCCTGGAGGGTTACAAAGTTGCAGATAAAATGAAACTGCACGGTTCAAATGCTTCCACGTTTTCCGACTGGTGGGCGTATAAAATGGAAGTGCAGGACGCCATTCCTTATAATGCAGCCATTATGCATAAAGTAGGATTGAATGTGGCTATCAACAGTGATGATGCTGAAATGGCACGCCGCCTGAACCAGGAAGCTGCGAAAGTGGTGAAGTACGGTGGTGTATCAGAAGAAGAAGCATTGAAGATGGTTACACTGAATCCTGCGAAGATGTTGTATGTAGATGATCGTGTGGGAAGCCTGAAACCTGGCAAGGATGGTGACGTGGTTGTGTGGAGTGATCATCCATTGAGCATTTATGCAAAATCATTGTACACAATTGTAGATGGTACAATCTATTTCGACCGTGAGAAAGATGCAAAATTGCAGGAGCTGGTAGATGTTGAACGTAACCGCATTATTCGTAAAATGAATGGCGAAAAAACGCGGCGGCGGTGCTGTTGTTCCCGCTCAACCCAGTTACCAGATCATACATACCTGCAGCGATCATGGCCACAGCCACGGTTTGCTTGCAATTGATGCCGACAGCATTTCAGAAGAAAATCAATAAACTCATTATCATGAAAAAAATATTTTTATCATTGTTGTTGGGAGCATCAATTGCTTCAGTGGCGCAGGAAAATATTATACCCGCCCGCGAAAACAACGGTGTAACCTATATTACCAATGCTACCATTCACGTAGGAAATGGGCAGGTAATTGAAAATGGAACCATTGTAATTCGCAATGGAAAGATTGAAAAAGTTGGGAAGGACATTCAGGTTCCCGCCAACGAAGGTTCTGTAACCGACGCAAAAGGAAAACATGTTTACCCGGGGTTGATTCTCGCAACCAGTACACTGGGTCTGGTTGAGATGTCATCAATTCGGGCTACTTCTGATGTTCGCGAAATCGGCGACATTAACCCTAACGTGCGCTCTATTGTTGCCTACAATGCCGACTCTCGTGTGGTGAATACACTGCGCTCAAACGGAGTGTTGCTGGCAAATGTAGTTCCCCAGGGAAGTTTGCTGGCGGGTAGTTCATCAGTAGTGCAACTCGATGCATGGAACTGGGACGATGCTGCCTATCTCACTGACGCCGGCATGCAACTTTATATGCCCAATATGCTGGCCCGTTTTCGTGGCTTTGGCGGAATGGGCGGTGGTGCAGGACGCGGTGGAGCAGGCGCTTCTGATCCTGTGCAGCAGGCAATTGAACGAATCGATGGCCTAAAAGGTTTTTTCCGAGAAGCAAAAAGGATACCTGGCAGAGCCAAAACACGAAGAGTCAAACCTGAAATTTGAAGCCGTTCGTGGTTTGTTTGAGAAAAAACAAAAATTATATGCGCATGCAAACACAGTAAAACAAATGTTGCTGGCTTTGGATTTTGTTAAAGAATTTGGTTTCGACATGGTGATTGTAGGCGGAAGCGACAGCTGGCAGATTGCTGACCTGCTGAAGCAACACAACGTATCTGTGATTCTTCATCAACCTCACAGCCTTCCTACATCGCCGGATGATGATGTAGACCAGCCCTATAAAACCGCCGCGATGTTACAAAAAGCAGGCGTGTTGTTTGCGATAACAGATGATGACAGCCAGACCCGCGGTCGCAACCTGGCGTTTAATGCGGGTACTGCAGCAGCATACGGTCTTGGAAAAGAAGAAGCACTGGCAGCCATTACCCTCAACGCTGCACGCGTGCTGGGTGTAGGCGACAAAACCGGTAGCATCGAAGTAGGTAAAGATGCGAATATCGTGATCAGTGAAGGTGATATCCTGGATATGAAAAAGCAGCCAGGTTACCGATGCCTGGATTCAGGGAAGAAAAATTGACCTGAATGATAAACACAAACAACTGAATGAGAGATATAATCAGAAATATCAGTTGAAAGGGTTCTAAAAGTTTTATGTGCACTTTGTGCACATAAAACTTGCTGCGGTAGACATGAATGATTCATGCAAGTATCTTATCGAAGCAAAATAAGGGAAGTGCGCAAAGTGCACCTAATCGTTGCTGCGGTAGACATGAATGATTCACGCAAGTATCTTATCGAAGTAAAATAAGAGAGGCGCACAAAGTGCACCTGATCTTTGCTGCGGTAGACATGAATGATTTACGCAAGTATCTTATCGAAGTAAAAATAAGAGAGAGCGCACAAGTGCGCCTCTCTTATTTTAAACCGAATAAAATAGAACCCTCAAATTGAATGTTGTAACAAACCTTAAGTGCTCGCTACCATAGCCATTTTCACGCGCACCCTGTGCGCGGGAAAATTTAATTTTTTACGATTTTCTCCGTAGAAACCACACCTGCTTCGCCAACCAGCTGCACCATATACATACCCGGTTTCAAAGACGCAGCTTCATTAATTGTGATGCTGTTGAAACCATTTGCAACGGTAATGGTTTTCGCAAACTGCTGTTGACCAGCGAGGTTGTACACAAGCACCGTCAGGTTTTCACGACGCGTTGACTGGAAGCTGATGCTAAACTGATTGTTGAAAGGGTTAGGTGTTGTCTGCACTTTCAAACCAGCCTGGTTATGGAAACGTACACTACGTGTATCTGTTATTTTTTGTGCACCTGTAGGCTCTGTTGCACGAACACGGTAGTAAACAACAGAAGCATGTGTGTTCACCTGATCATCGTTATAAACAAAGTTTGTTTTGCTTGCGTTGTCAACAAACGAATGGATAACGCTGTAGCTGCGGTTGTCGTAGCTTCTTTCAATTTCAAACTTTGTACCGTTGTCCTGTTCTGACGACCATTTCAGTGTAGGGATGTTGTTGCTAACGTTTACTGTAAAGTAGTTCCATTTTACGGGCAGAAGTTCAGAACGTGAAGCAACGCCGCAATTGGGCAAAATATTTACAGTATCAGGTGCAGCGAATACTGAATAAGAAACGTTGTTATTGACAGTACCGTATTGTGCGTCGAAGATGGTGTTGGCATTACTACGTGTTACGTCGTAAACATAAATGCGGTCTGTGGAGTTATTGACACCGATACTTCCTTTGTTATTGTGTGTTGTTGTGCCCGTGAAGTAGTAGTAGCCGTTTCCTGTGATCTTGCCATTATTTTCAAGATTTACGGCTTTCACAGTTGATCCAGGCATACCATTAATAGTTCCACCGTTTACGAGTTTAGGATCTGTGCCATCCGCTTTGAGCCAGATCAGGCCGTTGTTGGTAACAGTAGTACTATTAATCTGAAACTGGCTGCCAGCAATTGTTCTGCAATTGTTTTGATAAGTACCCTGTGAAATAATAAACTTACCGGCGCTCTGCAAGCGACCTGCGTTTACAATTTCACTGCTGTTAAATTCAATCTGGCCGCTTGCCTCAATGGCATTTTGGTTGTTGAGTTTAGAATTGTTACCCAGGTACCAGTTACCGGTAATTTTGATAATACCCAGATTCAGGAATTCAATGTTGTTGGTGTTAACACCTGATTTAAATTCCATCGTAGCGCCAAAACTATTCTGGATTTTGGCTTTGTTACCAAAGTAAACGGAACCGGTTACGATTACACGGCCGAAGTTGAGGAGAAGAAAATTATCTGACTGGCCATCGATAGAAGGAAGGTTAGCAGTGCCATTCACTGTGAGTGAGCCCTGGTAGTAACCAAAACTGCTGGGGGTGAATTCTGCATTATTTGCAACATAGATTTTAACGCCTTTTTCCCAGCTATTTACGGAGCCGCGGAATGTACCGGAGGCGATAACCAGGCTGTCGCCCGTGCGGAGGGTATATGATGTGTTGGTGCCTTTATCGGTGTAAACGCGTTGACCAAAACCTGAAAAGCTAATAACAAGAGCAAGGGACAGAAGGGTAGAAATACGTTCGATTTTATTCAGGAAAATACTAATTTGAGTGCATCTTCTTAACCCTCAATAAGATATAACAAAAAGCCCGCTAAGAATTTACTCTTAGCGGGCTTTTTTATTTGACTTAGGTCAAAATATTTCTTTAAAATCAGGCATCACGGCCGTGGCATTGTTTATATTTCTTGCCACTACCACAAGGACACGGATCATTACGACCCACTTTTTGGTCCCACTTTTACCGGTTCCTGCTTCACGCCTGCGGCGGGATCAAACACGTCCTTTTTCGTTAGCTGCATAGTCCTCACCCGCGGCGTCAACTTCGGCCTTATTGTTCTTCATCTTGCTGTAATCAGTCTTCTGGGGCCGGGCTGCTGTCGGCATTGGCGCTTCATTTTCCTGTACAGGAATGCCTGCATGGCAAAGGAAGGATACGATATTCTTATTCAGGTCGGCATCCATGTTTTTGAACTGCTGGAATGCTTCTACCTTATATATTACCAACGGATCTTTCTGTTCAAGATAGGCAGTTTGTACACTTTGCTTCAGATCGTCCATCGCACGCAGGTGATCTTTCCACGATTCGTCAATCATCACAAGGGTGATTGTTTTTTCCAAAGCGTTCACCAGTTCCTGGCCTTCAGTCTGGAGTGTTTTTTCGAGGTTGCAAAGAATCTTGTATCCTTTGCGCTGGTTGGTAAATGGAACCACTACATTTTCGATATGCGCCCCCTGCGTCTGGCGGATATTACGGAAAACGGGAAGTGCATTTTTCTTCAGCTCTTCCATTTTCCGATTGTAGTTGCCAATCGCTTCAGTATATAATTTATCGATAACTGAATTTGCATCGCCTTTCAGGAATTCCTGTTCAGTGATTTGTGTATCGAGGCTGAAGTTGAGGATACATCCCATTTTAAAGCCTTCATAATCGCCCTGCTCGCGGAATCCTGCAACCAATCCTTCTGCGACTACTGCAAATGCATTATCAATATCCAACGCCAGTCGCTCACCAAACAGGGCGTGCTGACGTTTGCCATAAATTACATTCCGTTGTTTATTCATCACATCATCATACTCAAGCAGGCGCTTACGGATGCCGAAGTTGTTTTCTTCTACTTTCTTTTGCGCGCGTTGAATACTGTTGCTGATCATGCTGTGCTGAATCACATCTCCTTCTTTGTAACCCAGCTTATCCATCAATCCTGCAATACGTTCGCTGCCGAACATACGCATCAGGTTATCTTCCAGCGATACATAAAACTGTGAAGAGCCCGGATCGCCCTGGCGACCGGCACGACCACGCAACTGGCGGTCAACACGGCGGCTTTCGTGACGCTCGGTACCAATGATGGCCAAACCACCCGCTTCTTTCACCCCAGGTCCGAGTTTAATATCCGTACCACGACCGGCCATATTCGTAGCGATCGTTACAGCACCTGCAAGACCTGCTTCGGCAACCACCTGTGCTTCGCGTGCGTGCTGTTTTGCGTTCAACACATTATGAGGAATCTTCTTCTGCGTAAGCATACGGCTCAGCAATTCACTGATCTCAACAGAAGTGGTACCCACCAGAACAGGCCGGCCGGCATTGCGTTGATTTTCCACTTCTTCAATCACCGCTTTGTATTTCTCCCGAACGGTTTTGTAAACAAGATCCTGTTTATCGTCGCGGATCATTTTCAGATTGGTTGGAATGGTTACCACATCCAACTTGTAAATGCTCCACAATTCTGCTGCTTCTGTTTCGGCAGTACCGGTCATACCACAAAGCTTGTGGTACATCCTGAAGTAGTTCTGCAGGGTTACAGTTGCATAAGTTTGTGTAGCGGCTTCGATCTTCACATTTTCTTTCGCTTCAATGGCCTGGTGTAAGCCGTCTGAATAACGACGTCCATCGAGGATACGACCGGTTTGCTCATCCACAATTTTGATGGAGCCATCCATTACCACATACTCCACATCTTTTTCGAATAAGGTGTATGCTTTCAGCAGCTGCTGAACGGTATGGATTCGATCTGCTTTTTGGGAATAATCGTTCAGCACTGCTTCTTTCTGCTGCATTTTTTCTTCAGCAGTTTCGCTGCTCTTTTCAATATCCGCCAGTTTTACACCAATGTCGGGAAGAACAAAGAATTCAGGATCTTCACCAGAGCGTGTAATGGTGTTCAGCCCTTTGTCGGTAAGATCAACTGAATTTTGTTTTTCATCAATATGGAATAAAAGTTCTTCATCTACAATCTTCATGTTACGCTGTTGCTCGCCGAGATAATAGTTCTCTGCTTTCTGCAACTTCACCCGAATACCAGGTTCACTGAGGAATTTGATCAAAGGGCCATACTTGGGTAAGCCACGGTATGCACGATAGAGATAAAGGCCACCTGTTTTGGGATCATCTTCTCCTTTTTCAAATAATCTTTTTGCTTCAATCAGGCACTGGCGAACAATTTTTTCCTGTTCCTGCACCAGTGTCTGGATACGTGGTTTATGAATATGGAATTGCTGGTCTTCTCCACGCGCCACAGGACCTGAGATGATCAGTGGCGTACGCGCATCGTCGATCAGTACGGAGTCAACCTCATCCACCATTGCGAAATGATGTTTGCGTTGTACCATTTCTTCAGGTGAATGCACCATGTTATCACGCAGGTAATCGAAACCAAATTCATTGTTGGTACCGTAAGTGATATCAGCCTGATAAGCGCGGCGACGTTCTTCCGTATTGGGTTGGTGTTTATCAATACAATCCACTCGTAAGCCCAGCCATTCGAAAATGGGGCCGTTCCATTCCTGGTCACGACGGGCGAGGTAATCGTTCACCGTTACAATATGAACACCTTCACCAGGCAATGCATTGAGGTAAGCGGGAAGGGTAGATACAAGGGTCTTACCTTCACCCGTTGCCATCTCCGAAATTTTTCCACTGTGAAGAACGATACCACCAATGAGCTGAACATCATAGTGAACCATGTTCCAGGTTACGGTGCCACCACCGGCAGTCCATGTGTTTTTGTAAATGGCTTCATTTCCTTCGATGCGGACATAATCTTTTTTCACGCTATAGTCGCGATCGAGGTCGGTAGCGGTAGCGCGTAATTCAGTATTTTCCTTAAAGCGACGTGCAGTTTCTTTGATAACGGCAAAAGCTTCAGGAAGTATCTGGTCCAGTGTTTCTTCAATCTTTTTATTGCGATCTTTTTTCAGCTTATCTACGTCCTGGTAAATGGCATCCTTTCCTGCCAGGTCGGTGAAAGGAATTTCTTCCGCCTCCTTGTTCTTTGCAGCAATCTGTTCGTCGATTTCTTTTAATGAATCCTGGATACGTTTACGGAATTCTGCTGTTTTGCCCCTCAGCTCGTCGTTCGACAGTTGCGCATAAGAAGCAAAATACTGGTTGATCTTTTCTACCTGCGGCATGATCTTCTTTACGTCCTTATCCGATTTATTTCCGCCAAATAGTTTTGAAATGATACCGAGCATGTGTTTGTTTTTTCGTTCTCGTTGTACTTTATCGAGTACTACTATGTTGTAATGAATAATTTTTTAGGTTTCCCATAAAAAGAATTGCAAAGATAAGGGTTGCTGCCAACTGTTAAATGGGTGTTGACAATGGGCATATGGTTGGGATAACCGGCGCAATTTGTGCATATTTGTAGTTCTTTCAAATCTTTTAACCGCTGTTTGGTATGACCTGGAGATGGAATGGGAGGAATTCCATATACATACTGGTGATTTTTATATTGGCTGCAGGTGCCTGTACCGACCAGCCTGAATCGTTGAACCCGGAAATACAGCATTCCCAATTTTTTCGCGATTACCGGATTACTGGCGATGACGAAAGCGGTCATATTACCGTGCTGGTACAGTTCCGGGAAGGAGGGCCGGATGGTCCGGGGATATTGTTGGATACAACAGGGGCTGTCATTTTCGATGGATACCGGCTGGACGCCGACAGTTCGCGCAACCACGGCACTTACTATGAACAAAGATGGCTGGCTTCTGAGTTTGATGGAACCCACGAACTGCGCTTTGTACGCGGAACAGGTGATACGCTGGTTGAGCAATTTGATTATCCGGTGTTTGGTTTTGCACAGCCTTTTCCTGAAAAAGTACCGGTGGCAGACCTGGAAATTGAGCTGACCGGCCTGTCGGGAAACGATTCGCTCCATATTTTACTTCTCGATACGGCCTATAAAAGCCGCGGCATTGATCGTTATATTACCTTGAAAAATAACAAGATAATCCTTACCGCAGAGGATCTGGGCAGGCTCCGCAAAGGCCCGATTGTGATGGACATCTACCGGGATGTAGAACAGGCCCTGACCGATGGTGAAGAAACGTCAGGCCGGCTTGCGATTTCTTTTGCGCTTCGTCGCCGTTTTGTATTGGAATAGAACCAGTTATTCCCGTCATAAGCCTGTTTTTCCACATGCCCTCTTAATTTGATTTTTTAAATGGAAAATCGCTTGTTAGACCATACCTTTGCCGCCGAATTCAAAAACTTCTAATCATCCGCTATGGCAGGTCAGTTAAAAGAGGTTCGGAACCGCATCAAGTCAGTACAGAGTACACAGCAGATTACCAAGGCTATGAAAATGGTGAGTGCGGCCAAGTTGCGTCGCGCACAGGATGCCATTATACAAATGCGCCCTTATGCCCGCAAACTCCAGGAGCTGCTGAGCAACATTGTGAGCAATAGCGAAGGTGAAGTGGGTATGAAGCTCGCGGAAGAAAGACCTGTGGAGAGGGTATTACTGATTGTTATGACCAGCGATCGCGGACTGGCGGGAGCGTTCAACTCCAATCTAATTAAACTGGCCAAATCTACCATCGCAGAGCGTTACGCTGCCCAACACAAAAAGGGTAATGTAACCATCTGGAGCGTTGGTAAGAAAGGATACGAGCATTTCTCAAAGAATGGTTACAAAGCAGAACCTACTTATAAAGATATTTTCCTGAACCTGAATTTTGAAAGTGTGCAGCAACTGGCACAGTCGGCGATGAAAGCTTACGAGGCGAAGGAATTTGATGTAGTAGAGATTGTTTACAGCCAGTTCCGCAACGCCGCAACACAGCGTTTTGAGCTGGAGCGTTTCCTTCCCATTCCCAAAGTGGAAAAGAAAGAAGGTGAACGTAAAGCTGATTTTATTTACGACCCCAACAAGGCAGAACTCATCGAAGAGCTGATGCCGAAGATTCTCAATACACAATTGTATAAAGCAGCTCTCGACACACATGCGTCAGAACATGGAGCTCGTATGACTGCAATGGATAAAGCCAGCGAAAACGCAAACGAAATGTTGCGTAGCCTGAAAATATCCTACAACCGCGCCCGCCAGGCCGCGATTACAACAGAGCTTACGGAAATCGTGAGCGGCGCAGCAGCACTTCAGGGATAAATGCGGAAATGAAGGGATGTGGAAATGTGGAAATGGGGAAATGAGGAGATAAGAAAACGTGGAAGATCGTTTAATATGCCGGATTTCTAACAACAGGATTAGACTGCGGAATACTTAGAAATACTTCCAAATTCTAAATTGTCACATTGCCACACTATCATATTAGCACATTTTGCATGCGCTTGAGGGTAACCTCACATTTCTCCATTTCCCCATTTCTCTCTCCACATTGTGCATAACCCGATTTGCCGCCTATTTCCATAATAGCTATTTTGCCTGTCCAATTAGATAGAAAAACACCGCATTTTTAATACGATTTTGGAGATGGAAATAACGAATCTGATACCGCACATTGAAGCCTTGATTTTCGCCAGCGATAAACCGCTTACGGCATTGGAAGTGACTGACTTAGTGAACAATGCGTTTGGTTTCATGGAAGACAAAATAACGCTCGACCAGGTGGAATCCTCACTGGAAGGCATACATGAAAAATATAATGCAGAGTTCTATCCCTTCGAGCTGCGTCAAAGCGGCGGCGGCTGGCAGTTCCTGACAAAGAAGGAATTTCATAAAACCATCGCCCAACTGAATGGGGATAAGTTTTGAAGCGCCTGTCGGCTGCAGCACTGGAAACACTCGCAATCATCGCCTATAAACAACCTGTTACTAAAGGTGAGATTGAAGCCATCCGCGGCGTGAGCTCGGATTATGCCGTGCAGAAACTACTTGAAAAGGAACTGATCATTATCACCGGCCGCAATGAAAAATTGCCGGGTCATCCATTGGTATACTCAACCAGCAAAGGCTTCATGGATTATTTCGGTATCAACAGCGCCGAAAGACCTTCCAAAGATCAAAGAAGTGCTGGCCGACCAATTGATTGAGCCAACGGTGGTGAAAGATGCTATCGACGAAGCCGATCAGAACGAGGCTGCTGATCCCGAACAGGAATCTACTCCTGACGATACAAATTCAGTAGCAAACGAATCTGCTGAGACTGAAGAAACAGAAACCCGCGAAATTGAAATCATAACGTCAGAAGAAGAACCGACAGAAATCAATGTTGATGCTGCGGGCGACAATGAGGAAGATGTAGCTTTCTCTGTTTCGGAATCTGGTGAACTGGTTGAAAAACCGGAAGAAGAATAGTCAAAAAATAAAAACTACCTCCCCATTCATGCTTTCCCCGTCGTCGCTTCTTTCCGCTGCACAGCAATATGGTACGCCACTATATGTTTATGATGCGGATAAGATAAAAGAGCAATACGGGAAACTGGTACATGCTTTTCGCGAAAGCAATGTAGTGATCTATTATGCCTGCAAGGCCCTGACGAATATCCATGTTCTTCGTTACATCAAGGAACTGGGTTCGAATGTTGATTGTAGCTCGATCAACGAAGTAAAACTGGCGCTATATGCAGGGTTTCCTGCCAGCCGCATTTTATATACTTCCAATGGCATTGCATTCGAAGAAATTGAAGAAGCCGCATCACTCGGTGTAACAATCAATATCGACAGTCTTTCCAATCTTGAAAAATTTGGGAAACGTTTCGGGCATAGCTACCCTGTAGGGATTCGCCTGCGCCCGAATATTCTCGCGGGCGGTAATCTGAAAATTTCTACGGGGCATGACCGCAGTAAATTTGGTGTGCCGGTTGAAGACCTGCCAGCAATTTTATCTACCGTTTCTACATATAATCTGCAAATCACAAACCTCCACATTCATACGGGCAGTGAAATTAAAGACGCTGACATTTTTGTACGTGGGATAGAAGTTTTGTTTGACCTGATTCCACATTTCCCTGATCTGAAATCAGTGGATTTAGGTGGCGGATTTAAAGTGCCGTATAAAGAAGGCGATGGCGAAACAGATATGGACGCCTTAGCACAGAAAGTGAAACAGGCTTTTGATGCGCATCCTGTTGCACGCAACCTGCAGATATGGTTTGAGCCGGGAAAATTTATGGTAAGCGACTGCGGTTATCTCGTAACCAAAGTGAACGTAATCAAAGAAACCGCCGCTACTGTATTTGCCGGCGTAGATAGTGGATTTAATCACCTGATTCGCCCCATGTTTTATGATGCCTATCATAAAATTGAAAATCTCAGCAATCCTTCAGGGCCGGAACATGTTTATACGGTTGTAGGAAATATTTGCGAAACCGACACCTTTGCGTGGGATCGTAAACTGCCGCAGGTACGTGAAGGCGATTTGCTTGTATTTTATAATGCAGGCGCTTATGGGTTTGAAATGTCGTCACGCTTCAATTCTCGCTTCCGACCTGCGGAAGTGATAATTGAAAACGGAAACGCACGTCTTATTCGCCGCCGCGATAATTTCGATGATTTGCTGAGAAACCAGGTGGAGATTTAATTCAACAACCACTAACGCTTCTTACTGTGCTTCTTTCTTTTTTATCCGCGTAATCGTCGTCATCTTGCCATTAATTGGTGTGCTGCCACCCATCATTTCGCTGGTGCCGCTTGACTCAACCGTCGTTGTTTTTTCGCGAACGATTCCTGTTGCGCGATCTACCTGCATCTGGCCTGTGGTAACTGTTTTCATATTTACGGTTACCTGCATGCCTCTCATTTCATTTTCTATCTTTTTTGCACCCGTGCCAGTAAAATCGATGACGAATGTGCTGTCGTTTACCGATGAGAGCGTATATGAAGTTCTATAGTTGTCGTTCGGGCTGTCTTTAATAATTGACCAGCTTTCACCAACGGCCAGTTCACCACCGGGCCAGCTCATAAATATCGTGGGATCTCCTTTTTGTGGAGGAGTTGCAACGTTTCCAAGATCACCGAGTAGTCCACTAATAAGTTTGTACTGGTCATCACCAGCTGATGGCGCGGCGGTAGGAGCGAGAACCAGCAGGGTTTTACCCAGTGTATCGATAATCATATCGTATGATTTCGCCAGCATGTCGCGCATTGGGCGGCCAAATTCACGTTCGAGGTCTTTGCTGTTATCCGAATCAAACTTCATTTTTGATCCCATTCCGTCGAATTCAAAATCGATACGCTTCAGTTTGTGACGAAGCGAAATATTTTCATCGCCCGTGTTGGTAACGTTATAAAGGGAAACTGCGTTTCCGTTGAGGTTAAAGTCGAAAGAAAATCCATTTGCCTGTTGTGCCAACAAATTTTTTACTTCCGTAGTCACCTCGTAAATAGCGCCGGCATCCATCTGAATTCGGCTGTTATATTTTTGCGCGTTGCTTTGCTGAATAAATGCTATACTGATAACGAGTAATGCTATGCTGATTTTTTTCATTTGATATATTTGTTTGGCTTTCTTCCGTTGCTGTTACAATATCCTGATCAGGACGCAAACTATTGCAAAAAGGTTTCAGAATATCTAAAGTTGACCGGAAAATTAAGCGCTCCAATTGACAAACTAAACCTAAATTTAAGAAACAAAATTACTGCTATGCCAATTCGAATGACTGACGACCCACGCGACCCGAACCAGAGAGACTATAATGATGATCGTGGAGGCGGTGGTGGTGGGCAATCTGGCCTTCCCGGCGGTGGGCTGGGAGCACTGCTGCCTTTGTTGCTGGGGCTCTTTAAAGGCAAAGGAATCATCTTTCTGCTGGTGATTGCTGCCGGCGCTTACTTCCTCCTGGGGAAAAGCGATGGCTGCAATCTTTCACAAATAACGCAAACCCTCTTTTCTCAAAGCGGCTACAGTTTTGATCCCAATGAATTTAATAAAGCTTCCGTTTATGAAGGCCTGGAAGATGATAACGCAAAGAACCCATTACCCGAATCAGTTTCGCTGTTAAAATATGCACCTGCGCGTAGCGATCAGGGACAGCAGGGTAGTTGTGTGGCCTGGAGCTGCGCTTATGCTGCACAAACCATCCTCACTGCTGCCGCCCGTGGCGATGATCCAAATCAGATTGTATTTAGTCCGTCTTATCTCTACAATCAAATTAAACTGGAAGGATGCCAGGGTTCTTATTTGCAAAGAGCCATGGAAGCCATGCGCGCCAATGGCGGTGTTGCACTTCGTGAATATCCTTATGATGATTCCAATTGCGATCGTATGCCAACTTCTTCTGACGTTAATCGGGGAAAACAAAATACCATTCATGGTTTTAGTCGCCTTACACAAGGTGATAATATTAATAAGATCAGCATCCGCGCCATCAAAGAACACCTGGCCAAAGATGCGCCCGTTGCCATTGGCATGATGGTAGGCCAGAGCTTTATGCAAAACATGATGGGGCAGGAGTTGTGGCAGCCCAGTGGAATGGACGCTTCACAAGTTGGTATGGGCGGACATGCCATGTGTGTAATCGGTTATGATGACCGCAAATTTGGCGGCGCATTCCAGATCATGAATAGCTGGGGTCCACAATGGGGTAAAGATGGCGTGGCCTGGGTACGTTATGGCGATTTCCAGAATTATGTACGCGAAGCGTATGGTATTGATCCGTTACCAAAATCAAGTGAGGTTGCCAATAAATTACTTTCTGCAAAAATCGGACTTGTCAGGAACGACAACAAACAATATATTCGCCTGCAAAGCGCCGGTGGAAATAATTTCGAAACCGTAGAACCTATCTCGGCGGGAACACGTTTCAAAATGGAGATTAATAATGAAACACCCTGCTACGTTTATATCTTTTCCCGCGAAGCAGATGGAAGCAGTTTTACACTGTTCCCTTACAACAACAAACATTATCCTTATTGCGGCATTACCGGATATCGCCTTTTCCCCAAAGAACAAAGTATGGAGGCCGATACCATTGGTAACCGCGATTATATAGCAGTGGTGGTGAGCCGCGATGAATTGCCATACGAACAAATAAACAATGCGATTTCTACAGCATCCGGTAATACCTATGCAGAAAAGGTAAACAATGCGCTGCAATCGATCAGCATTCGTTCGGCACGTTATAACAGCCTGCCTGATGGACGGATGGATTTTAAAGTAAATGCCAACGACAATAAAGCCGTTGTTGCAATTGTTGCTTTCGATAAACAGTAATCATATTAAAAGGGTAGCCCGTTGGTGCTGAGGAAAAATTCCCGGAGGCTATGCCGGCTACCTTTTCTTTTTTTTAGAATTGATATTCCTACCATTAAAAAAGTATTACTTGACAAACGAATTTCAAAAATTAGTAAGGCACCCTTTAAAATTTCGTTTGTTCTTATTGACGAAAATTGCCAAGTGCCTATTTCTCAGGTGTACGGGTAAAGGAGATTTCTGAAGAGGCCTGCACGGTTTCAATTCCCTATAAATGGTTTTCGCGCAATCCTTTTCGTTCAACTTATTTTGCATGCCTCGCAATGGCAGCAGAAATGAGCACAGGTGCGCTTGCGATGGCCTGTCTTTATAAGAAAAAGCCTGCTGTATCCATGCTGGTGCTGAATATACGAGGCGAATATTTTAAAAAAGCCACTGGCACCACTTTGTTTACCTGTTCTATGGGAGAAGCTTTTCGCAATTGTGTGAACCGCGCCATTGAAACGGGTGAGGCGCAAGCCCTGGAAGCGGTATCAGAAGGCCGCGATACCGAGGGAAATATTATCGCTAACTTTACAATTACATGGTCGTTTAAAGCAAGAGTGTGATGCTGGGTACGACATGGAAATAAATTTTAAAAAATGAAGATTGCTTTTCATGGTGCTGCACGCACCGTTACCGGAACAAAACACCTCCTTACATTAAAAAACGGGAAGAAGATTTTGCTTGACTGTGGTATGTTCCAGGGAATGGGCAGGGATACTGATCGCCTTAATCTTGAGTTCGGGTTTGAACCTTCGCAAGTGGATGCTGTGATTCTTTCACATGCGCATATTGATCACTCAGGATTGTTGCCCAGGCTGGTTAAAGATGGATACAAAGGAAAAATATTCTGTACACCCGCAACCGGAACTTTGAGCGAAATAATGTTGGAAGATTCCGCACAGATACAGGAAGATGACGCAAAGTTTGTAAACAAAAGAATGCTGGCGCAAAACAAACCGTTGGTCCAGCCGCTCTATCGCCTCGAAGATGCGAAAGCTGCCATGCAACGCTTCAGTCGCGTGGAATATGGACAATGGTTTCATGTAACAGAAGAAGTGGAAGCATTGTTTACAGATGCCGGTCACCTGATAGGAAGTGCGTGTATTCATTTAAAAGTTACAGAAAACGGAAAAGAAACACGTATCACTTTCAGCGGAGATGTAGGACGATACCGCGATGTGATTTTAAAAGTCACCCGAAGTATTTCCGCAGGCTGATTACATCATTATGGAATCCACCTATGGAAACAGCCTGCATGATCCTGCTGACAGTACTCCTGATCTTTTAAAAAAATGGATTGATCATAGTTGTATTGAGAAAAAAGGAAAACTGATCTTACCAGCATTTAGTGTGGGACGTACACAGGAAATATTATTTGCATTAAATCAACTGGAGTTAGAAAATCAACTTCCTCCCGTACCCATTTATGTAGATAGTCCCTTAAGCATCGAAGCCACGGAAGTGATCAAAGGATATCCCAACTATTTTAATAAAAAGATTCAAAAGAATATTACAAACAGATTCGGATCCGTTTCGGTTCAAAGGATTGCATTATGTAAAAACAGTGGATCAGTCGAAAGCATTGAACTACCTCAATGGTCCGATGGTGATAATATCAGCAAGTGGGATGGCTGATGCGGGAAGGGTAAAACATCATATTAGTAACAATATTGAGAACAGCCGCAATACAATTGTGTTCACCGGATATTGCGAGCCTCATTCACTTGGCGGACGATTGATGGCCGGCCAGCAGGAGGGTAAGCATTTTTGGCGTCCAGCACCAGGTGAATGCCGAGATCGGATCCATCAGAAGTATGAGTGCGCATGGCGATTATGAAGACCTGAGCCAATGGCTTGCATGCCAGGATCCCAAACAGGTGAAGCAGTTTTTCCTGGTCCATGGTGAATATGACGTACAGGAAGAACTAAAAAGAAAACTGCTTCGGAAAGGATTTAGCGATGTATTGATTCCAGAACAACACTTTGAAATAGGCCTCAGTTAACACGCTGTTTTTTAACCGACTAAAAGATGGTCCCCTACGTGTTTTCTCTTGTAATTGGTAAATCTACGTTATCGTAAAATGACGGTTCCGAAGTGGGGTGCGGGGATTTTTACGTTTATGTAGTGAATATTCCTCAAAATTTTATGATTGTTGTCGCCAATGTTTCAACTTTGATATGTCAACAAGCCAATATCCTTAGAAAGTCGAAAAGAATCCAAATCCGTCGAAAAACAAGTTTCCAATTATCCCTTCGAAAACCGGAAGTCCACAAGTCCTTTTAAAACCAAAACTATCCTTTAAAAGTTCAGCGTTTCATTATCCGAGAAAACCATCCTTGAAATCCGTGTAAAGACCGTGTCCACCTAAAAAAACCGTTCCGACGATCCATTTGAAAGCCCGTTTGAGATCCGATCCACCCAGAAAACCGAATTTTCAGCAAAATCTAAAACCCTATTAAAAAGAACTCTACTCTGATCTAAGATTTTGAAGCCGCATCTGAAATGATGCGGCTTTTTTTTGTCCCTATAGCATCGGGTCGCCGAAACCGCGATTCCATTTATCTTTACGGCATGAGTAAACGCAAGCCGCCGTTCCCATCTCCTGGCAAAACCTATTTCGAGCTCGATATCAAAAAAAGCCGCATTGCGGGTCTTGGTGCTTTCGCTACCGGTAAGATCCCTGCCAAACGAAAGTTGGGCAATATGGGCGGTGAAATTATTTCATACCGCGAGGCGCAGAAACGTGTGAAGCAACAACCGCACAATGTTTTGTTTATGGTAGAGTTCGATCATGAACCCATTGCGCTGGATGCGAGTGTCAACGGCAATGCGCTTCGGCATATCAATCACTCCTGCGAACCTAATACCTATATGCGCCGCGCTTATCGCCAGGTGGAATTTTATTCTTTAAGACCCATAAGCAAAGGCGAAGAACTGACCTGCGATTATGGTGAAACCCACCACGACGGAAAACTGCCTTGCAGGTGTGGTGCAAAAAATTGCAGAGGATTTATTTAATAACGGTGAGCCCTACACTGTACGCCACTGCGATTTGAAGTAACTTAGTTGGTACGATTTTCGAAAAAAAATGTATTTCATATGACTTCTCTATCTGTTAATATCAATAAAATAGCCACGCTACGAAATTCGCGCGGAGGAATAATCCCGACGTGGTGCAGGCGGCGAAAGATGTGCAGGAATTTGGTGCCGATGGTGTAACCGTGCACCCACGTCCTGACGAACGACATATTCGTTATGATGATGTGCGTGCCATCAAAAGTATTATCACTACCGAGTTTAATATTGAAGGTAATTGCCGCGAACAAAAATTTGTTGACCTGGTACTGGAAACGAAGCCGCACCAGGTAACGCTGGTGCCCGATGCGTTGGGCCAGCTTACATCGGATCACGGTTGGGATACCATTCAACATCGTGATTACCTGCGCGAGATCATTTCGGTTTTTAAGAAGGAAGGCGTTCGTGTTTCCATTTTTGTGGATCCCGATCCGGTAATGGTTGAGGGGGCAGCAGAAACCGGTACCGACCGGATTGAATTGTACACTGAAGCTTATGCGCGCCAGTATGCAGCCGGACAACCAAAAGAAGCGATAAAGCCATACATAGCTGCGGCGGAAAAAGCGCGTGAACTCGGGCTTGGTCTCAATGCCGGCCACGACCTCGACTTACATAATTTAAAATATTTCCGCGATCATATTCCCTGGCTTGATGAAGTGAGTATTGGGCACGCGCTTATCTGCGATGCGCTTTATCTTGGACTGGAAAATACAGTGCAGTTGTATAAACGGCAGTTGGTCTAGCGTTGTTCATCAGCATTTACTTATTTCTTCAAAAAACAAAACCTATAAGATCAATGAGACCTTATAGGTTTTTTAATTTATGAGCGCTTATGAATTCGTACTGTTTAACTACCTGTGTGTAGTTCCATGTCAATATGTTCGTTCAGCTTGTTTTCATTCTCGGTGATCCAGGTTGGCAAAGGTTGAGGGATAATCGTCCAGCCCGCATTCTTTTTATGCATATAAAAAATAATACGATTGCCCCGGTCGTCGACGGTGTCTACAGAGAAAATATCCTCTTCTAACTGGCGCAATTTTCTGAAGTTAAACTCACGAAGGCGACCTCCCGCCTTAATCAATCTGGTGAAATGAACCACTTTGGTGAAATGTATCTGCATATTCGGATCGTTGTAAAGTTTATGTATCAATTACTGTGCTACACATTTACAAATGCTGCAAAAGTTTTACACAAAACCTGTTTTAATTTGAAACTGATATCTTTTTATCAAATATCAATTTTGATATTCATGTTTCCTGTAGTCATTATGATGTAGGAACAGGACTTTAATGCAGGATTCTGCAGAAATATTGCCCGTTAACGAGCTTTTAGGATTTTATTAGGTGGAGCAGCCACATCAACAGGGAGGAAACGGCCATCAGCCCGTCGAGCCAGGCGTAGTAGAGATAGTCTGAAAAGTTGCGGGTTGCCAATGGGTAACTGACAGCTGTCAAAATGCCGGGAACGATCAGGAGAAAAATGGATATAACGGAAAGGGCATGAAAGTACAGGGCGAGGGTGCTAATGAAGAAAACGGCTATTGAAAAAGCAAACAGGAGCGCGATCTGCCGTTCATTGAACCAGGTAATGAGGCTGCGGATACCGATCCGGCGGTCGTAATCGCGGTCGCGGTAGTCGAATAAAATACAAATGGCATAAATCAGGAAAAAACGACTGATCACAAGCAGGGTGAAGCCATTCGTCCAGGTAGCGTTGGACATCACCAGCGGGAGAACCGTTGTTACATAGGTCCAAACCATCGCCAGAAAAATCGTCTTGCCATAAGCAATGCGGCGCAGGGTTCTGAAAACCTGCCAGGGTATTTTCGGCGCGGAATACAAAAACGTGATGACCACACTGAGTGCCAGCCAGGGCCACCAGGGTAACAAAGGCAAGCCAAAGTAAATGGCGCCTGCCATTCCGGCTATAAACAGGGAAATATGAACATTTCGGTTCCTGCGCAGCCATTGTATGCGGGGGCTTTCGCTGATATCATCAAAACTGAGGTACCAGTGAAAACTGTAGCTACTGAGCGAAGCAAAAAATATAAACGGCAATAATGCGGGAGGAAGTTCAAGCTGAAATAAAAAAGCCGCCTGCCAACTCATTATTACTGCACAAAGCGCAATAAAAACATTGGTAAAAACCAGCCATTTCAGGATGTTGCCAATTGCCCGCATTGAAATCAGGGGCGAACACCAACAATTTGTTCGGTAGTAATGGTGTCACTAATGTTTTGTTCCCTGTCAACAACAAAAATGTGAATCAGGAAAGTGTCGTTTTCAAAAGTTGTATGGCGTAAAGAATTGTGGGGAATTCTGAGTAAGATTTCACCTTTGTCGCGCGGTGGAAAATCGGGAAGTGCATAGGTGAGAATGGTTGCCATGGAATCGGTGCGCTGGCTAAGATTTTGGCGGTCGAGAATAGCTGTGATCCATCCCTGTCCAAGATCACCTTCTTTATCAAAATATTCTAAAGTGATGTTGAGGTTTTGGCCTGCCACTACATCGCGGGAATTGTAATCAACGATTTCAATCTTCGGCTTTGTTTCAAATGTATCTTTGCTGCATGCTGCAATAGCCACGCAGGCTGAGGCAATCAGTAAAATGGGGATCAGCTTCATATCATACATTTAAGGAAACAAATATAATCTATTTTTTGCCCATCCCGCGATCCATGGAAAGTGAATGGAACCATAAAATTTTGACGCTTACAGATGCTGGTTTTGAACCCGCCGCACTGGAACTTTTCCGTTTTCAATACGAAAACAACCTGCTGTATCGCCAGTATACCGACCTTTTACGTATTGACCCTTTAAAGGTGCGTGAACTCCACCAGATTCCGTTTCTACCCATTCGTTTTTTTAAAACCAATGAAGTAAAAACCGGCAATTTTCAGGCCAGCCGGATTTTTGAAAGCAGCGGAACCACCGGTTCGATCAACAGCCGGCACCTGATTAATGATACTGGCCTGTATGAAGACAGCTTTCGAAAAGGGTTTGAATTGTTTTATGGAAACATAAAAGACTACTGCATCCTCGGGCTCCTTCCTTCTTACCTGGAACGCGGACAGTCTTCCCTGGTTTATATGGTGAATGACTGGATCAACAACAGTTCACACCCGTCCAGCGGATTTTATCTCTACGATTTTGAAAAACTTCGTAATACACTTCTTGAACTGGAGGCAAAGCAACAACCAACGATACTGATTGGCGTAACGTTCGCATTAATCGACTTTGCCGCAACCTATCCCATTCCACTCAAATACACCACAATCATTGAAACCGGCGGAATGAAAGGTCGGAAAAAAGAAATGTTACGGGCTGAAGTGCACGATTTGTTGAAGACAGCATTCCAGCTTGAAAATGTCCACTCCGAATATGGCATGACGGAATTGCTTTCGCAGGCTTATGCAAAATCGGAGGGAAAGTTCAGGTCTGTGCCGTGGATGAAGATTTTGCTGCGCGATGAAGAAGATCCGTTGCATGTATTACCACAGGGGCAGGCCGGGCGTGGTGCTGTTAATATCATCGACCTTGCCAACCTGCATTCCTGCGCATTCCTCGCCACCGACGACGCCGGCCGCATTCATCCCAACCAGGAATTTGAAATCCTCGGGCGGTTGGACAATAGCGATCTTCGGGGATGCAGCCTTTTAACAGAATAACTTCGAAAATATGAAAATGTGAAAATGTGAAAATGTGAAAATGTGAAAATATGGAAATAGAAACCTGCAAACAGTGGAATAAGTGATGCAGGGTAACACCCTTCAAATTTTCAATTACCACATTGCCACATCGCCATATTACCACATTTTGTCTGCATTTAGTGTATGTATCATTTCCACATTTCCTCATTTCCCTCACGCATTCGCCATCCATTCCTTAAACTGCGGCGCCATTTCCTGGCTAATGATGATACAATGATTTAAATCCGGCATGGTAAGATCAACCTGGAGTTTTACTTTTTCATAAGGCTTGAAGCCGCGGATGAAATTGATATTGATAATGTATTGCCGGTTGGCACGAAAGAAACAAAAACGATCCAGCGATTCTTCCAACTCGGTGAGGTTATTATCCGACATATATTTTTTTGCCCCAGCGATCAATCACATAAACCAGTTTGTTTTCTGTATAAAATAAAATCACGTCTTCCAGGCGAAGTGAAATATTCTCAAGACCCTTTCTCACCAGCACGCGTTTTCTTTTGTGGTCACCAACATACTGCATCAGTTTGTTTAAAGAATGATGATCGGTGAAATGTTTTTCAAGCATCCTGTACTTGATGAGTGCCTTGCGCAGGCTTTCCTTATCAACTGGTTTCAATAAATAATCAATGCCATTGTATTCAAATGCATTCATCATGAACTCATCATATCCCGTTATAAAAATCACCGGTGTTTTGATTTGCCCATGATTAAAAATCTCAAACGAAAGTCCGTCGCTCAATTGCACATCGCTGAAGATAAGATCGACAGGAGGCTGTTGCGAGAGATATTCAATGCTGTCGCGAACGGTAGATAGTCTGGCTTCAATCTGAATGTCGTCTGCCAGCGAGGACAGGGTACTGACCAGGTTTTCCATTGCTGGTCTTTCGTCTTCAATGATAACTGCGTTTAACATGGCTTTGCGGTTTTTTCACTTCCTCCTTGTGACGGAAGTGGATTGATTAAAGGTAGTTTTACAGTAAAGCTCTCTCTGTTGTTTTCTACAACAATTGATTTGTTGGTTAATAACATGTACCGGGCGCCGAGATTTTTTAAACCAATTCCCGTAGACGGTACGGAATACTGCCTGGGTTTTACAGGGTTGCTCACTTTCAGGTAATCCTGTTGAAGTGAAATATTGATATGTAAGGGATCTGTTTCCGAAAAATCGTTATGCTTGATCGCGTTTTCTACTAGAATTTGTAATGAACCCGGCGGTAGTAACACATGTTGACTGCTTCCATTCAGTGAAGTTTCCAGCTTCAGTTTATCATCGTGCCGAATATGAAGCAGGTAAAAGTAACTGCGTATAAATTCCATCTCATCTTCCAGCGATATAAGTTCCTTTGTTTTATTCAACAACATATATTTATATACAGAAGCCAGGCGGTTGTTGAATTGAAGTGCTTCTTCCGGAGCAGTACGGATCAGGTGATTGAGTGTCGTTAGTGAATTAAATATAAAATGCGGCTCCAGTTCATTGGCGAGTGCCTGCCATTCGGCCTGCGACCGTTCTTTGTCGAGTTGATTAACAACCTTGTTATCCAGTTCTCTTTCCTTATTTAGAAACAGGATTTCATAAATAAGTGTGAAGAGGATAACGGCTGCCACCGACGCAGCAATAAAGCGAACGATACCATTCCAGGTAAATACTTCACGGGAAAGTTCCATCCAGATCATTGATGACAACCAGCCGGTGCTTGCACCGTATACAGCCGATACCAGGCAAACCGCTAAAATTTTTGATGGTACATTGTTAATAGGTCGGTACAGTGGCCGTAACCTGATATGTATCCAGTTGCATCCGGCCCAGATAGCATAAGAGGTCAGGATGAAAAGTACATTCGCTGCGATTAATTCAGTAACACTATATAGACGATAGGAGATAAGGCCCGACAGGATTGGCAGGCAAATTCCTAATAATGGAATAAAGATGGCCTTTAGTACAAGGTCTTTGATCATGGCAGTGGTCGTGGTATTGGTTATAGCCCTGTGATTTCTGTAGCCTTCTCATGTGATGAACGTGTTGCGATACCCGTATGAATGGTATAACGTGTAACGGCCTTAAAACTATTCGCAGTTTCTGTTAACCCAATCAAAAAAAATTCTAGATAAGGACTATATCCATTACGAATGGTAAAAGCTGACCGAAATCAAAGGTTGTGTCTGCCGCTTTTTTACCAAAAACAGCATGCAACATTTTTCAAAAAAATGATACGCCTGTAAAACGTTACTAAAGGAATTAATAATGCAGTATAATATAGTAGAGTAACCAGTTGCATAAAACGCTGCTTCATTCCTGTAAAATCATTTTACAAGCGTTCATACACGTTTCAGGTTCTGTTTTTCACACTTCAGGTATCGAATTCGTTTCCATTAATAATGCTTCAGTCAAAGAAATTCACGCTTCAGTATTTAAGTACCGTTTGTTCGTTGCATCCCGCCGGAAATTGTTGCCTTAACTGTAAATCAAACATTAGGCTTATGAAGAAATTAATGATCCTGGCGGTGTGCTTGTGCAGTGCAATGGTTATTTACGCACAGCGCACGATCACAGGTAAGGTTGTTGATGAACAGGGTAACCCTGTCTCTTCCGCGTCAGTACAGGTACGCGGAACGTCCACCGGTACAGTCACCGGTCCCGATGGTAACTATACACTTGTTATTCCCGCATCTGCGCGGCAGTTGGAATTTAGTTATGTCGGTCTAACATCGCAGATTGTCGACATCAAATCGGGAACCTCCAATTACTCCGTGGCACTGATGCCCGTTAGTACGAGTCTTGAAGAAGTGGTGGTAACAGGTATCACCAAAGCGCGTCGTTCAGAATATGCAGGTGCAGCCAGTAAAGTAACGGATAAGGAATTGCGCAATGTGCCTATGGGCTCATTTGATCAGATGTTGCAGGGGCGTGCACCCGGCCTCACGGTATTGTCAGGAAATGGTCAGCCCGGTGCTGCAGCCAGCCTCACCATCCGTGGTGTCACCTCTATTACGGGTGGAAGTACTCCATTATATGTGGTAGACGGTGTAGCCGTTGAAGGCGACGCATTCCAGGGTATCAATCCCAATGATATTGCTTCGGTGGATGTATTAAAAGATGCCACTGCTGCTGCTTTGTATGGTAGCCGCGGTGCCGCAGGTGTAATCGTTGTAACAACAAAAAGAGGTACCAGCGGAAAAATGAAACTTGGTTTTAGCGGACAATATGGAACAAAGTTTCGACCCGAGTTTAAATACGATTTGATGAACAGCACAGAGTTGCTGAAAGCACAGGAAGATTATGGCCAGTTGCTGCCAACTTCAACGTTGAATGCCTGGGGTAATCAGCCCACCTTACCCGGTTGGCAATATTCAAGACTCAATCCCAACAAACTCGTAGGTGGTGTTCTCGTTCCAAAAACAGATGCCGACTATGCTTTCGGCGACCGTCAGCTGGATAGCCTTCGTGGGGTTAATACCGATTGGTATGATTACTTCTACCAAAATGGAAATTATTCTAACAATGAGATCAGTCTTTCCGGTGGTACAGGTCGCACAAGAATTTATACCAATCTCGGTATCTACAACGAAGAAGGTATCAACGCACCCAGTGATATGAAACGGGCTACGCTGCGTACAAACGTTGATTATGCAGATGAGAAGCTGACCTTTGCCATGTCGAGCAACCTGGGTTATACAAGAAGGAATTTCCAGACAAATGTGCTAAATGCATTCAACACATTTGTAACACCATTCTTCGTTCCCATGGTAACACCCCGGTACATCGGTGTATTTAAAGGAGATGGTGGATATAATGTCGGAAACAGCATTATCTACAGTGCGCCAACACAATTGGATAAATCAAAGTACGACAAAGTTTACAGCGACCAGATAAAAGCCATCCTGTCGGCTTCAATCAATTACAATTTCACCAATACGCTTTATGCAGGTATTACAGGTGGTCTCGATTTCCGTCATACACAAAATTCAGTTTACAATGATCCGCGTGTGTATGATACTTACTCGAGCACAAATGTGCGTACCCAGACTGGTTCAATGCAGGACGGTTATAACAGACAATTGACATTGAATGCGCGTGCGTATGCCGGTTATAAAAACACATTTGCATCCGACCATGAAGTGGAAGCGACAGTTTATGGTGAATACATTGCAGGGTATACAAAATTCCTGACAGCACTTGCTTATGGTATCGATCCCCGCAGGCCCAATACATTCGCTGCGGTAACGGCGGGTAATGCAGCCAACCAGTTGTTCCAGAATGTTACAGGTGGAAAAAGCCAGAACAAGCTGCAATCTGTAATGGGTACCGGTAGATATACTTTCCAGAAAAAGTACACTGTTACTGGTACATATCGTTACGATGGTACTTCGAAACTTCCTGAGGCAAACCGCTTTAAAGGATTCTGGAGCGTTGGTGCTATCTGGGATGTGATGAGGGAAAGATTTATGAATAATATCAATGCCGTCAATACACTGCGTGTAAAAGCAAGTTATGGACAATCGGCTAACGTAGACAATTTCCCTTACGGCGATTTTGGATACCTGCCACTTTATAACACGCAGTCAAATCTTTCTTCAGGTCTGGTAGGGATTATTCCCAATGTAAATGCGCCTGGTAATCCAAATGCAGACTGGGAATATACCAACACGTTAAACCTTGGTGTGGAATTTTCTATGTTACGTAATAAACTCTATGGTGATATTCAGGTTTATGACAAACAAACAAGAAACCTTTTTGCGCAGTTGTCGTTGTCGGCAACAGGAGGTCCTTTTGGAAGTGTGGACGTGAACGCGGGTTCGATGTATAACAGGGGTATTGAATATACGCTGAACTACGATGTGATCAAAACGCGCGACCTCACCTGGACACTGAATGTAAATGGATCCTACAACAAAAACCGCGTAACCGATCTGGGAAGCATTACTTCCTTTGAACTTGGTACTTCACTGGTTACAGTTGGTAAACCTATTGGTTCGCATTACGACGTGAAATGGGCTGGTGTTGACGCATCATCAGGAGCACCCCTTTATTATGATCTTGATGGAAAAGTAACGCCCGTTTATTCTGCAGCTAACAGCGTTCAGGAATTCGGTACATCTATTCCTCCATATTCAGGTGGTTTTGGAACCAATCTGCGTTACAAAGGGTTTGATATTTCTGCATTCTTCTCTTATGCATCAGGTCATACGCTGTTGAACAACTGGGAGTATTTCCTCGAGAGCCCCAACTTCCTGGGTGCTGGTATCAACCAGGCGAAGTCACTCGATTTCTGGAAAAAACCTGGAGATGTTACATCATCTGCAAGTCCATTGTACCAAAACCAGTTTACAAGCAAACTGATTCAGGATGCCTCATTCCTGCGGTTGCGGAATGTGACTCTTTCTTATACGATGCCGACGACTGTCACATCTAAATTGCGCCACATCTCTAATATCAGGCTCTATGTAGTTGGGCAAAACCTGTTGACATGGACAAAATGGAAAGGCATCGATCCTGAAAACGATTCCAACGTTTCGCTTGGCGAATATCCTAATCCACGTGCCCTTACCGCAGGTATTGATATAACATTCTAATTCATTCACAAATACGAGAACTGATATGAAACGATTAATAAATAAAACCCTTCTGAGTCTGGCATTGGGAACTTTGTTGCTGGCCGGATGTAAAAAAAGACCTGGATTTAACGCCGACAGATAGTGTTGATGACAGCAAAGCTTTTCTCACTGTTGAAGACATACAGAAAGGATTAAATGCAGCTTATAGCCGATATGGACGATGGAATTCCATGTATGTATCGGCGCTAGCTTCAGACGAGGTAAAATTTGGTCCCGACAATGGCGGATCAGGACAGTTTACATTTCGCTTACAGTATGGCGTTGACAATACCACAGGGGGTGATGTTACTGCCGGCTTTGGCGCATTTTATACCATGATTGACCAGGTTAATCGTGTATTGCCCAAAGTGGATGTAGTGGAAGCCACACGTCCCGGTGATGAAGCTTTGCGTCCTTTACTTAAAGGGCAATTACTCGGTTTGCGCGCACTCGCTCATTTTGAGTTGCTGCAATGGTATGCCAAAAGATATGATGCAGCAGATCCTCTCGGTATTCCGATCATGACGGAAAGTAATCTGTTGGGACGACCTGCACGTAATACTGTTGCTGAAGTTTTAACACAAATAGAAACCGATCTGGCTTCAGCGAAATCGCTTGTCGCCGATGAAAACGCATCTACTTTCAATGATCTTGTTTTGAACAAGATTACGATAGCGGCAATTGAAGCACGCGTTGCATTGCATAAAGGGGAATGGCAAAAAGCCATTGATCTTGCTACAACTGTTATTAATAGCGGTGTGAAGCCACTGGTTACAGGAGATGCTTTCAGGGGGATATGGACCGACCAAAATACCAATGAAATTCTTTTCCGCCTCCGGTATGAAAACAATACGATCAATGGTGCTATCTGGACTTCAACCGGTGGAAACGTAATTTTCTCTCCTTCGGATAAACTAACAAATAGTTATGATGATGAGGATATCCGGAAAGACGCATACATCGGTGAGATGAGTGGTAAACGATATGTCAACAAGTTTTTTGTTTCATCACGCGGTGGTCGTGTAGTAGATGGTAAGGCGATACGCATCGCTGAAATGTATCTGATCAGGGCGGAAGCATATGCACGCCTGGCTACACCCAATATTGCAGCTGGTGCAGCAGACCTGAATCTGTTACGCAGTAAGCGTATTGTTGGCTACGCCAACCAGACTTTCGGATCTGCAAATGAATTAACGGCAGCGGTTACGCTGGAACGGTTTAAAGAACTGGCATTTGAAGGTTTCCGTTTTTTTGATTTGAAAAGAATGGGATTACCCATGCAGCGTGATGCAAGTGATGTTGACAGCCCAAACTGGCAAACGCTTCCTGCAGATAATCCAAGATTTGCGCTGCCCATTCCACAGGATGAAATTTTAGCCAACCCGAATATGGTGCCTAATCCAGGATATTCATGATCGTCATTCGTGATAAGCAACAAAATATTCTCAACTACAAAGCATTTGACAAAATGATAAAAAATAAATTAACCGGATTGTTATTGTTGGCAACAATAATATTCTTTGCAGTGGGCTGTACCAAAACAGCCAGCAATCTTACCATACCGCCATCGCTTGCTAAGTTTATGGGAGAAGCTGAACAGGATTATGCTGTGGATGTGGATCCTGCACCGCCATTTATTGTAAGGGTAGGCGTAACCGGTGCCGCTGATGAAGACAGAACGGTAACGGTGAATGTAAGTTCAACCACGGGCGCTGTTGCCGGTACCCATTATACAGTTTCCGGCTTAGGAGCAGGAAATACAATCACTATTCCGGCTGGGGAAGTATTTGCAGAATTCTCCATTATTGGAAATTTTAACGAATACGTCTCAGGACGAAGAGATACGTTGCAGATCAAACTGGATGAACCAGGAATGGATGTCGCGTCTTATAACGATGTGCTGAGAGTAGCGATGCGTGGTCCTTGTTTTGATGGTAATATAACCGAAGCCGATCTCGAGGCAATGGTTGGCGTTTACAATAACAGTTTTGATGCCGGATTTGATTCCTGGGGGCCTTATCCAACCCGTGTAGTTTCTATTACGCCACTCACGGCGACAACTGCAAGGGCGATCATTAACAATGTTTTCGACTATGGCCTGGGCGATGTTCCTTTTATTATCGACTGGAGCGATCCTTCAAACGTGGTTATAAATGTGGAAACTCCAACTGTAACAGGAGGCGATGCCGGAATTATCAACTCAGCATATGCTGGTGCCAATCTCATTATCCGTGCACCTGCCGTAGCCACTACCGCAGCTAACAATTTTTCAATTTGTAACAATCGCATCAACCTGCGTTACCAGTTAGGTGTGTATGAAAACGGGGTAGTACTGGGTTACTTCGGAACCGTTGCAACAACGCAAATGCGCCGTTGAGTGTTTCAGCCCCGAAAAAGCAGCTTTCAGTTAATAAGCTGAAAGCTGCTTTTTCGGGGAACGTGGTGGGGTTTTGAGTAAGAAAAAATGGCCGTCAGTCATTTCGTTTCACGCCTCACCGTTCAGGATTCACGTTTCGGTAAGGCGATCTCTGACACATTGATATGGATGATTAATTTTAATTGAAATACTAATTCGCTGCCGTCTCAGCAATCGAAGAAGTTAGTTTTCTCATGTGAACGGTCAAAAGACCCACGCAGGTGGCTTTCCAGTCGGCCTGCTTTTTTTTGTAAGAGGAATGGGTAACTTGCGGGCTGTGCCGATATTCGTTGGCACGAACCACTGTTGAATATGCTCTCATTTGCCTCTATAGCCTCTGGTAGTAATGGAAACTGTTATTTTGTTGGTGACGGAACGGAAGCCGTATTGGTGGATGCCGGCATTTCCTGTCGTGAAACAGAACGAAGGATGTCGCGCCTGGGTCTGTCGCCTGCAAGTGTAAAGGGCATCTTTGTCTCCCACGAACATTCCGATCATATTTCCGGTGTTTCCGTATTAGCGCGTAAATACCAGTTGCCGGTTTTTATTAATGAAGCAACGCTTTACAACAGCAGGCTAAAGCTGCCTGATCACCTGATCTGTTTGCTTCATTCGCACCAGCCGGTCGCGGTAGGGGAGTTGACGGTGCAACCATTTGCCAAATCGCATGATGCTTCGGATCCCATCAGTTTTGTTATTTCAAAAAACGATTATCATGTTGGTGTCTTTACCGACATCGGATATGCCTGCGAGGAAGTAACCCGCTTCTTACATATTTGCCATGCTGTTTTTCTGGAATCTAATTATTGTGAAAAAATGCTGGCTGAAAGTCATTATCCTTATTTTCTAAAAGCGCGTATCAGTGGAAGTAAAGGTCACTTGTCGAATGAAGATGCATTCAATTTATTAAGCAACTATACAGGCAATCGGCTCACGCATGTCGTTTTGTCGCATTTATCGGGCAATAACAATCATCCTGATCGCGTACAAACGGTTTTTTCACCACTTCTTCAGCGATTCAAGACGCATATTGCCTCGCGCAGCGAGGAATCACCACTGTTTACATTATGAACTTGCTTTGACAAATAATTCGCAAAATTCCCGTCATTGATTCTTCGTTTCCACATTGTCACATCGCCATAGTGCCTCATTTTCTCCTGATGACCTTTCTCTTTTCTCCCGATTAGATGGTGTTGACCACTCCAAACCATCATCACATGCGAGCTACACTATCTGTTTTCTGCCTGCTGGCAGTTGGAATTTCCGGGCTGGGTTTCGGCCTGAAGCCTGAATTTCGCGAGAACGCCCCGGGCATTTTTAGTATCCAGACTGCCGCTGCCCGCCAGCCGGAATATGCGGGTCAACCACAGGGCGGGTTCTACTTTTTCTTCCCTAAAATCGCAACCGGAAGCCATCATCCCCGGCGATCAGCTCGATCGCTCCATGCGCCAGCTCACCGCTGATGAACAAAGCAATTGTCGCGCGGTTGAGAGAATCCGTTACATTTTTTGAGAATTCGTGAAGTGAAAGAACCGTTAGCGTGAGAACGGCAAGCGGCAACCGTGAAAACAGAACACATCCAATTCTTCATTTCCACATTGCCACATCGCCATATTACCACATTTTGCATGCATTTTAGTATATGTTTCATTTCCTCATTTTCACATTTTCTCATTTCCACATTTCCACATTTCTTTCACGTTTGCCGTTTGCTGTTTGCCGATTCCTCCTAACTTGCATGCAATGAATTTCCCGACTCTCCGCACGGTGCAGGTACTGCGATATGTGACCCCTCTACGGGAAGGTGGGTCGCTGCCTGCAATTGTGGATGCGGATGATGAGTTTTTGTATGTGCTAAAGTTTCGTGGGGCAGGGCAGGGGACAAAAGCTTTGATAGCCGATCTCCTCGGAGCCGAGCTTTTCCGGGCGCTGGGTTTCAAGGTACCCGAACTGGTCTTTGCACAACTGGATCACGCATTTGGCCGCACGGAACCTGATCCGGAAATCCAGGAATTACTCCGGCGAAGTGAAGGACTCAACCTCGCTCTGCACTATCTCAGCGGTGCCATTACATTCGACCCGGTGGTGATGAAAGCGGACGCGCTGATGGCTTCAAAAATTGTGTGGCTCGACAGCTTTTTGATGAATGTAGACCGCACCGCACGCAATACGAATATGCTTTGCTGGAACCATGAATTGTGGTTGATCGACCATGGTGCATCACTTTATTTTCACCATGCGCCTGACAATTGGGAGGAACAGGCCGTTCGGCCCTTTACCGCCATCAAAGATCATGTGTTGTTGCCGCAGGCAACGAAACTGGAAGACGCGGATGCGCAACTAAAACCTGCGATTACGCCGGAACTACTGAAACATCTCGCCAGCCTTATTCCGGAAGATTGGCTCGACCCGGCCGTACCGCGGGAGCGATATGTTGAATTTTTACAAAGAAGACTTGATAATTCTCAAATATTTTTGACCGAAGCGATAAATGCAGGAAAACTTCTCCTTTGAATACGCTATCATCCGTGTTGTTCCGCGGGTAGAGCGCGACGAGTTTATAAACGTCGGCGTGGTATTGTATTGCCAGAAGAAAAAATACCTGGGGATGAAGTATGTACTTGATCCTGCGCGGCTGCGGGCATTTCCCAAAGCGCCGGGTCTCGATGAACTGGAGCCCTACCTGCTCGCATTCCGCTACATATGCGAGGGCCGTGCCGAAGGGGGCCCCATTGCCCGCCTCGAAACCGGCGCCCGGTTTCGCTGGCTCACCGCCCAAAGAAGCACCATTGTACAAACTTCCCGCGTCCACCCCGGCCTTACACCCGATCCGGAGAAAACACTGGAAGAGCTGTTTCTAAAGATGGTTCTCTGAGATAGAACGGCAAACGGGAAACGGGAAACGGGAAACGGCAAGCGGCAAACGGCAAACGTGAAAACAGCACAAATCCCAATTCCTCATTTCCACATTGCCACATGCTGCCCTCATTAGATGACCTTTTTCCCATCCCCCGATATACCCTTGTGCCGAACAGGCCTGATGAAAGGGCGAAATGCTTTATCTTAGGTTGCAATTGACGATTTCATGCAAGCAGCCAACCAGCATCCGCGACATACAGGTCTTTTTGTGCAACAGGTTCTTCAACAAGACGAAGGGTTCCTGAAAGAGCTCTACGATGAGCATTTCAGGGCGGTAGAAATTTATGTGACAAAGAATAGTGGGCAGTTGGATGATGCGTACGATCTGTACCAGGAGGTTTTCCTGGCCGTCTGGCGCAATATTCAATTAGGAAAATTTCATCCAGCCGATAAAGTCGAGTTTGGCGCCTATCTTTTCCAGGTAGCAAAATTTAAATGGATTGACCAGCTAAGAGCCCGGAAAGTAAGACCAATCTCCGGTATCGAAGCACCCGATTTGCCTGCTGAAGAATGGGTGCCGCCCGATCCGAACGATGCAAAACGCATCAGCGAAGTGAGGGAGAAATTTGCACTTCTGGGTGAAAATTGCCGGCAACTTTTGCACCGATTCTATTTCCTCAAACAACGTCTGCAGGAAATTGCCCGGCATTTTAAATGGACTGAACCAACCGCAAAGAACAATAAATACCGTTGCCTCCAACAATTACGTACCCTGTTGCGGGACCAACAAAAAAAGGATATCCAATGAACTGGAACAGCATGGTTACAAATGAAGAATGGGAGCTGATCGACCGCTATCTCGATGGCGAACTAAAAGACAATGAACTTCGCCAGTTCGAACAGCGTCTGCAGAATGACCAGGAATGGAAGGAGAAAACTGAATCCTGCCAACTCATCCGCATTGGCATCGCTGAATCAGCACTGGCAGAAAAAGTAAAAGAATGGACGCCGGAGACTACTACTCCTGTTTCAAACGACAACAGCAAAATTCGGGTGCTACCCTCAGTTCTCAAATGGGTGGCCGCTGCATGTGTCATTCTGGCAATAAGCACCGTAACCTGGTGGCTAATTCAGCGTCCCGGATCAAATGAAAAAACATACATGGCTTTTTATCAGCCAGATCCCGGATTACTCACTGTAATGGGTCCCGCCGATGCTTACCAGTTTGAACAGGCCATGGTGCATTACAAAGCAGGCGAATACCGGAAAGCCGCCCTGGCATGGGAATCGATTCGCGGAACTTATGCCCCATCCGATACGTTGCACTATTTCATCGCATCAGCGTGGCAGGCAGAGGGCGAATGGGAAAAAGCCGAAGAAAATTATCTTATTGTTGTTAAAGACAACAAGAGTCTACTTTATAATGATGCAAGCTGGTACCTGGGATTGCTTTATCTGCGAACAGACAGGAAAGCGGAGGCACGCAAATGGATAGAGCAGTCATCCCACAACCGGAAGGCCGAACTACTGAATGCAATCAAAGATTAGTTATGAACTTTCGCAACCTGTTTGTTCTCTGCTGCTGTTTAAGCTGTTTTCTGATCACCCTGCTCGCCAGGCAAAAAAAGAATCCAGATTTGACGCAGCCCTCGCCATTGAACAGAAAAATTATGACGAGGCAGAACGAATACTTGCGAATGTTTTCCGCGATTTTCATCAACAAAAACAGGTTGATAGTTTCTGCAACTTGCTCCCGCTCTTTGCTGAAATCGCTTTTGCCCGCAATGGAATAGACGCAGCAACAGATACAATTACATCTTTTGTAAACCGCGTGAAGCTGATTGATAGTTCAGCCGCTGTTGTACGTCAGTTGTATATGGACGCTGCCGAGTTTTATGCCAACCGTGGTAATAGTAAACATGGCTATGATGCAGAAATACGCGCGCTGGAAGTTGCGTTAAAAGAGGCGAATGCAGACCAAACCGTGCTTGCGCAATTACAATACAACCTCGGGGTGTATGCACAACGCCTGGGACAGGTACAGCTTTCAGAGACACACCACCGGAAAGCAATGCAAATTCGGGAGCACGACGAGAAAGCGACCAACGAACATCGTTATCTTTCTTATAATGCCATGGGCGCAGTAATGTGGTATGCTTTCAAACTGGATAGTGCAGCACATTTTTTCAACCTCTCTTTGGCTGAGTTGGAGAAAATGCCTCCAAATCCCAACAATAAATATTACAGACGTTCGATTATCTTAAATAATCTCGCGGGATTATATGCAGAACAGGGCCGTTATACAGAGGGCATTCGCGCGCAGGAAGAATGTATTCGCATATCACAGTTATTTATGAATGATCCTGAGCCCCATCCTAAAAAACTCGCTGCTGAAGTGGGGCTTTACCAGGGATTGGATAACCTGGCCGGGCTGTTTAAGGATGTCGGCGACTTTAAACGTGCCGGTGAACTATTGCATTATTCTTATGCAAAGAAACAGGAACGCCTCGACGAAGGTCACGCAGATATTTTTATTTCAGAAGTTTTACTGGGTCAACATTATACAGATATAAGGGAGTACGATAAAGCAATTGTATACCTGGAAAAAGGTCTCAACAAAATGGCGGAGACAAACGGTGAATATTTGTACTGGGAAGCAGATGCATGTTTCTCCATGGCCCGTGCTCTTGCAGCATTAAACCGTACAGAGGAAGCAAAGCAATATTACAATCGCAGTGATCAGTTGTTTAAAGATTCGTACAACGACTCTTACGATAATTCTTATCTCAGTTATTTGCGGCATACTGCGTTGTTCTGGGCCAACAATAACGACCTGGCAAAAGCGCGCAAGACTGCACAACAGGGTTATGATTATATACTGAAAGTGCAGGGGCCGGGAACACTCGCCGGGTTCTATCAGCTATTGAACCTTGCAGAAGTACATTATATTGCAGGACAATACCGCGAATCGATACGCTATGCAGATGAAGGACTGAAAGTTTTAAACGGAGTGGTGCAAACTGCAGGCAACCGGCTGGATTCTGTAAAAATGCAAATGTATCACCCGCAAGCCATCCTGCTTCATGAGAAAGCGCGGTATGCACTGGCGCAAAATAAAGACAGCGTACTGCTTTCATCGATTGCTGCACAACTTGAAAAAGCAATCCATATTCTTGAGCAACGTAAATTTCTTGTAGATGATCCTGAGAGCATCAATATTCTCATGGCCGAAAATGCAGCCCTGCTGGAATTTGCAAAAGAAATAGAAATGCAGCGCTATCGCCTGACCGGGCAGGAGAATTTACTCGACCGGTTTATTAATCTGCATGAGTCCACGCTTTACACACGCATTCGCAGCCGGCTCGATCAGACGCAGGCCATCCATTTTGCTAACCTTCCTGAAAATATTTATGAGGAAGAAACAAAATTGAAAGCTAACATTAGTGCAACACTCACTGGCGATAGCAGTACATCGTTCGACGATTACCTGGAAGCTCAGCAAAAGTGGACGCATCATCTGGAGCGGTTGAGGAAAGAATTTCCCGCATATTATCAAATGCGTTATGCAAGTCTTACCCGCGACTGGCAAACCATGCAAACTTCATTACCTGAAGGCCAAACAATAATCCGTTACTACTTTGCAGGCGATAGTCTCTATGGCCTCGTGATTGATAGAGACAAAAAGAACACTGATGTCGTTACCGGCACCTTCATTATCAAGCCGGATTGGAGAATTGTATAAGCATCATGGTTCTGATATTGTTCCTTCAGATTTGTTACATGGATTATATCGCGACCTCTGGGCGCCACTTGAGCCACTTATACGGCATAAGAATGTTATCATCATACCTGATGGAATATTATTCGCCACGAGCTTTGATATGTTGCCCACAGCTCCGATAAAAAAATATACTGAGCTTACGGAGAAAGGCCTGGTTGCTAACTACGCAATCACATACCAGTACAGTCTTTTCCTGGTAGGCCGTGAAGTTACTTCCAAAGCAAATCGAAATTACATCGCATTTGTTCCCGGATTTGACGAAAAAGCCAAATCAACTTACCGGAAGAAAATTGAAGATAGTGTACTACTCGATCAGCAATATTTGCGGCTTTTGTCGCAACCCAATACACGTGGCCTCGCGAGAAAGTTGAGTAAAATACTTGGTGGCGAAGCGATTACAGATGAAAGGTCCACACTGGACCGTTTCAAAGCTGAAGCAAGCGGGCATAAAATAGTTCATATTGGTACCCATGCCGAATACGACAATATGCGTCCGCACAGGTCACGTTTGATTTTTTCAAAAGACCAGCAGGGGACTGATAGTAATGCTTTATTTCTGCAAGATATCTATGCCTGTAACGTTCAATCCGAACTTACAATTTTAACCGCTTGTGAATCAGGAAAGCCGGGCTTCCAGGATGGGGAGGGAATGGTGTCGCTTGCGCATGCATTTAACTATGCAGGCAGTCAGAACATTCTGATGGGTTTGTGGAAAATAGATGAGAAATCGAGTAGCCAGATTACAGATAAAATGGTTGACTATTTACAAAAAGGGCATTCTGCCGCTACGGCGCTGCAAAAAGCTAAACTCGACTATTTATCATCGGCACAAGGCCGAACAGCTGCGCCGGCATATTGGGCTGGGTTGGTAATAATGGGTGATGCAGCAGGAATTGAATTTAAGCCAGCCAGTCCAAACCTTACATGGCTTTGGATATCAATAGGTTTATTGGCTGTTGCAGGCCTATACATTGGTTGGCGTAGAAGACAATCCATCGTTACGGCTTAACGTAAAAGCTGAAACGTCGTTTTCGACATTGCCGACTGTCATTTTATTTGATTAAAATGACCATTTAATATTTGGAATTTTCTTTTTTGACCTCTACATTGTACTCGATATCAATTTTTAATTGAATCGATTCTGAGAGAGAGCCTGGTAACAGGCTTTCTTTTTTTCGTTACTGTTTTGAGCCATATACCAGGCTGGTACTTACACTGCTTCCTTCCAATCGTCTCTCACAGGCATAAAAATTTCCAGGTCACTTTCAAGGTCTTTGATCTTCAGGTCCTTCTGAGCAAGTATCCGCTCGTAATGCCGAATCACCGAAGTGAGTTGTTCATTATTTGACTCAACATTTGATTTACGCGGAATACCAATCGATCCCAGGTTGATACTATTGCCATGGAAAATTGCTACAGGCATAGTAGTCTGCAGGTTGTCCGCTATTCGCGATCTTTTTCCATGTTTCTTTTTCTTCTTGCGATGCGATGGCTGCGTTAGCATCAATTCTTCCACAATTGCGCGAACCTGGCCTTTCAATTCATTTTCCTGAGCTGTGGCTTCTTCTTCGTTGTCCCAGAATTTCAGGTTGGGAAAATCTTCTTCAAGTGTTGACTTATTCATGGATGTATGTTTTAAAAAGCAAGATTATTTTATTGCATTCATAAAACAAGGTGGAATACATCGCAGACTGGCGTGAAAATTCACATGCAGTTGCGTTGAAAATACCATGCGAAAAATTTGCATAGTTGGAACAGTTTTGGCATCGAAATAGAAAAACTTATCATGACCCGGAAAACACAAACCGACGAAAAGTATCCGAAGCCGCCATTTCCCATGCAGGAACAGGAGCTTCCAGGAGCAGAAAGTGAAATGGATCCAAAACCCGATCACGGTGAGACCTCGTATAAAGGGAACGGGAGGCTTGCGGGGAAAAAAGCACTCATTACGGGCGGTGATTCAGGAATTGGAAAAGCTGTTGCGATTGCTTTTGCAAGGGAAGGTGCAGATGTTTGCATCTCTTATCTAAACGAACACGACGATGCGCGTGATACTGCCGAATACATTGAAAAAGCGGGTAGAAAGGCAGTGTTGATTCCCGGCGACATCAGCGACCACAAACATTGTGAAGCGATCGTCGCTAAAACAGTTGAGGAACTCGGCGGATTGGATATACTTGTAAATAATGCAGCTCACCAGGAAGTGCACGAATCCCTTCAGGAAATATCAGTGGAAGAATGGGAATATACATTTCGAACAAATCTGCATGCAATATTCTTTTTGTGTAAAGCAGCTGAAAAACATTTGAAAGAAGGCAGCGCTGTTATTAATACATCAAGTGTAAATACATATAAGCCGAATCCCACGCTGATTCCTTATGCACTCACAAAAGGTGCCATACAAAATTTTACTGCTGCACTAGCGCAGCTATGGGCGGAGAAAGGTATTCGTGTGAATTGTGTGGCACCCGGTCCGATTTGGACTCCACTGATTCCTGCAAGTTTTCCTGCGAAAAGAACAAGTGAATTTGGTAATCAGTCACCCATGAAACGTCCGGGCCAGCCGGCAGAACTTGCACCGGTTTATGTATTGCTCGCATCTGACGAAGCGAGTTATATCGCAGGTGCAACATTTCCGGTAACGGGAGGCATGCCCACAATATAATTCCCGATTTTATCTACAACAAATACATCGGAACAGATTCCCCAGGATGGGGAATCTGTTTTCATAAAACATTGTTCCTCGAAATAAGATTTAGCGATCATGATTCTGGTATTGTTTATGAAGTCTATTTGAAAAACGTTCAGCATATGAAAAAGTCTTCATCACAAAAAAGCGGAACAGAAAAGCAAACAGACGTTGATGTATTTGTAGAATCGTCGCCGTTGGAAAAGTTTTTTACTGCCCAGTTAAAAGATATGTACTATGCAGAAAGAAGAATAGGGGAGCATTTAGAAGAAATGGCTTCATCCAGTAATTCGGAAGAACTTGAAGATGCGATATCGAATCATCGGAAAGAAACAGAGCGCCATGTAAAGCGGTTGGAGAAAGTTTTCCGCGCGATAGGAGTAGAGCCGGAAGAAAAAAACTGCGAGGCAATTGAGGGCCTGATTAAAGAAGCGATTGAAATTCGCGACATGACGAAAGAGGGTACGTCCACCCGCGATGCAGCTTTGATCATTGCCCTCCAGAAAATTGAACATTATGAAATCGCGAGCTATGGTGGCCTCCTTGAGCTCGCGCTGACAATGGATCTGCACCAGGCGGCATCCCTTCTCGACAAAAACCCTTCGCGAAGAAGTTGAAGCCGACACCGAACTCACAGAAATTGCTGAAAGTTATATCAACGTACGTGCGGAACAGGAAGGACCGTATTCCTGGGAAAAAGAAGCGTGAGTACACAATGTGACAATATGGAAATGTGGAAATGTGAAAAATAATTGCAGAGAGCTGCACATTTCACATTTCCACATTATCGCGTTATCCTCTCACGTCTCCATTCTCTCTTATCACCATTCCGACCTTCTCTTGTCTCCTCGCTGGCGATTTCCCGCAAATCCTCTTTTTGAATATTCCTGATTCTGATTTCTACTGCGGTCGCGGTTCATCCGATTTCCATTTTCATTTCGTTGCCAGTTATCGTATTGATTCCGGCCTTCATTTCTATTGCGGTTATCGTCTCTATCCCAGTCGTCGTTTCGATTCCAGCTTTCATTGCGGTTCCAGTTTTCATCACGGTCGCGGTTTTCGTTGCGGTACCTGTCGTCTGAACGACCGAACTCATTGTTTCTGTATGAATCCCGATCCCGGTTCCAGTCGGCATTTCCGCGTTGATTGCCGTATTGGTTAGACTGATATATGCCATCCTGCCGCGGATGTGACATATAGTTTCTACGATTATCTGTGGGTTGAAATTCACGATATCCCCGTCGGCTGGAGAATCGGTCATCATCGTTTGATTCATCATAACGACTGGTAAATTCGCGTCGGTTATCTTCATACGGCCCACCCATATTATCCTGGTAGTCGTCTGAATAATCTTCACTATCCATATCATACCGTGTTCGGCGGTTATAATTTCCACCATAATCTTCGTCCTGGTCATTGTAAAACTCACCGCTTCTTCGGGTTTCTTCATTATCGCGGTTGCGATAAGGATGTCGTCGTTGATCAACATCATTGTAGCCTCGTTGATCATTTCTGTTTCTGGTCATAGTAATCGTTTTTGCATTAATAGAAAGAGGTTCTTTTGATTGCGTTCAAACATTGTGCCCCGGCAAACTACGTTTCCAAATCAAAAAATGGATTTTATACCACACCCCATATTGGGGAGAATCTTGCCAACGACAATTTCAATTCAGCATTATTTTATATACCAAATAATTACATGCCGTGAGGAACATGTAGAAAAAAACTCATACGTGCACATTTTTTTCCGAGAAAAACTCTGGCATGATAGTTTCAACTATGCATTAAAATCAAAGTATATGAGAACAGAAAAAATCATGATGGGTACCCTTGGTGCCTTTACTTCTTTGCTTGTGCTGTGCAGTTGTGGAAACGAAGGCAACGACAGCGTAGCAAAAGCTGATTCAATTAATAAAGCAGAACGTCGCGCAGCCGATTCGCTGGAAAGAGCTGATCGTCCCGATGAAGCATCTTCACGCTTCCTCGTTCGTGCTGCAAACAGCGGCATGACTGAGGTGATGTTGAGCAATGTTGCCAGGGATCGATCCACACGACAGCCGATAAAAGATATAGCGCAAATGCTGGTGGCAGATCATCAAATGGTGAATGGTCAGGTGAAAACACTGGCGCAGCAAAGAAATATCGCACTTCCTGATAGCATCAGCGAGGATAGCAAAAAAACATACGATGATGTGGTTGCAAAACGCGGTACTGATTTCGATAAAAAATATGTGAATCAAATGATCAGCAATCACGAAGAAAGTATCAACCTGTTTGAAGGTGTATTAAATGATACGAATGATGCAGGTGTTAAAACATTTGCGCAAAACACATTGCCTAAATTGCGTGAACATCTCGAAAAACTGAAACAAATTAAAGACGGTATAAAATAAACCAGGAAGCAGAAGGGGAATTGAGCATTATTTCGTTTTTAATATTCGAAGCAATAATTTCTCAATTTTTGATAATCCCTTTTTCCCAAACAATTGTGTATGCGTTGTTAAAGAAGGGTGGGTCATGGATCCACCCTTCTCATATATTGTTATTAGCTGCGGGTGTATATAGTATTTACGACAAACGGTGGGAGTGTTGCCCAGCCGCTCACTCACGTATTTAAGCATGTCCTGTAGATTTCTTTCACCGCCCATTTCGGTATTGTATTGCTGTAAGAGGTAACTCAAAGCATACACACTTCCCGCCCATGTGCGAAAATCTTTTGCCGAGAAGTTGTCACCGGTAGCGTCTTTAATATATTGGTTGACTTGGGTAGTAGTGATCGCTTTTCGTTTTCCATTTTCATCTTTATATTGGAATAGCCTTTTTCCCGGAAGTTCACGGCAACGCATTACGAGGTTGATCAACGATTTGTCGGTGATACGATGCTCCTGCTGAATTCCTTTTTTCCGGTATAGGCGACAATGAGTTTTCCTTTTTCCAGGTGCGCATGTTTGTTTTGCAACGTGGTTAATCCATGCGAAGCATGTTGCTTTTCATACTGAAGGCCGCCGATGCGCATATGACTGTTTTCCATGAGGCGGATGGCAGTCGCAATCACTTTATCAGCCGTCCAGTCGTCACCACGCAAATCACTATTCACACGTTGGCGCAACAACGCCAACGAATTTCCAAACTGGAGTAGGCGGCTAAATTTGTTTTCACTTCTTTTGTTGACCCAGGAGCTATGATAAATGTATTGCTTACGTCCGGCCATATCGCGGCCGATGGCCTGTAAATGACCGAAAGCATGTGGACAGATAAGCACATCGGTCCACGCGGGAGGAATAGCCAGCGATCTGATTCTTTGCAGCTGCGTAGCTGCTTTTACTGGTTTATTATGATAATAGTAAACGAAGCCTTTTCCGCGGCGAACGCGGGTGATTCCTTTTAAAAGAGTGGAAGCCGCCACGTAGCGCGTGGCGGCCCTTATTTTTTTAACGGTTACCGCCACTTAAACTTTTTATTCCGGTTATCACGATACCGATAAATACGGTAATCATCCAAAGCATCAGTATACTGCGAATTAATACGTCCATGTTCTTACTTTATTAATGATCGTCTATTGTTTTGTTGTACTGTCAAATCCACGTCCCGACATACGGTCGTAGCTGGCTGTATCTCCGTTGTTAGTGTTGTCAGCGGGAGCTGTTTCCGTAGATTCCATCGCTGGCGTAGCAGGAGGAAGCGGTGCGGTTGTCGGTTTATCGTTTTGCCCTTCACAGGCACTAAGTGCGATAAATGCTGCGGCACAGAAAAACATAGTTTTGCCTGCGCGGAGGATTGAAGTTTTCATAATACGAACTGTTTGGAAATAGAAATGCAAACACGAGACCAAAAAACAGTTTACTTCCTGTTAAATATAAACAATGTAAAACCGTGGATAAATCACCCCAACCTGTTAAACTTTGTTTACTTTTTTCGACCCGCAATACTTTTTTTCAATTGTTCTACCAGGTCATCAGAAGATGATGTCGAGCGCGATTTTGCAGGAGCAGGGAGTTTTTTACCACTTCCTTTTGCTTTAATTAATTTTGTGAGTTCGCGTTTATAACTGTCTTTGTATTTTTTTAAATCAAACTTCTGTTCCATGCTGCGCACCAGGCTACCCGCCATCTTTGTTTCGCTGGCATTGGTTTTCCTTTAGGCAGATTTTTCAAGTTGAACTCTGAAGGATCTCTGATCTCTTCGAGAAATCGAAGCGTATGAAGGATCATAACATTTTCAACCACACGAACTATAGATAAATGTTCCCGATTACGCAATACAAAACTGCCGACCCCACATTTTTTTGTTTTCTGCAACGTTTCTGCAAGCAGATTAAATGCACGTTCGCCTCCTTTGGCTGGGTAGAGATAATAGGCATTGTTGTACAAAATGACGTCGATCTCTTCCATCTTCACAAACAGTTCCAACGCAATGAGCTTTGTTTTTTCAGGTGCTGCTTTTTCAAAGTCTGCGTCTGTCATGATTACGTATTTATCATTCACCTGGAAACCTTTCACAATACTATTCCATGTAACTTCTTTTTCCGGTCGATTCATTCACTCTTTTATATTTAATACGCGAATGATCTTTTTTGTCGAGCATATCAAAATCAAGTCGGCTCTCTTTGACTGCCGAGTAAAGTTTAACAGGAATGTTTACCAGTCCAAATGCGATTGCGCCACTCCAGATTGCTTTCATTATTTTTTCTTTTTTGTTAGAGAGTTGTTTCAGTATTCTGCTGATGTTGATTCCTTTTTTTAAAACCGGCTTAAACAGGTCGCCTTCTTTTTCAATTCGCCGAATGGCATTACGAATCGTAAAGTCGGTAATCTTCAATCCTTTTTTACTTCTTCCCAGTGGAGCGGCATGGAAACCGGCGCGCCAGGTTTGGGACGAACGGAATACGGAGCTGCCAGGGTTGCCGAAGGCCGATTTTGCAAATAATCAATATAGAGTTTCCCTTTTCGATTACGCACCATCCTCTCCGTGCTTGTGATATCTGGTAATCTTCTTTCTGCTTCCAGTGCTATCAGTTTTGCAAAAAGCTGGCATTCGTCGTATGTATAGGCTTCATTCAGCGGAATATAAATATGGATACCCGTGGAACCTGAGGTCTTTGGATATCCTTTTATTTTGAATTCAGTAAGAATGTCGTTAATGACATTAGCTGTTTTAATCACGTCGTTGAAGTCACTCTTTTTTCCCGGATCCAGATCCAGCAGGCACCAGGTGGGGTAATCTGGATTCTCGATGGTGCTATTCCATGGATTCATCTCAATAGTTCCCCAGTTGGCCATAAAAAGAATGTCGGCTTCTGATTGGGGTATCAGGTAGTTGTGTTTTTCGCCTTCACCTGTTGTATAAGGATACTGTTGCACCCAGTCTGGTACTTTGTCTGTTACATCTTTTTGATAAAAGCCTTTCCCTGTAATACCTCCGGGAAAACGGTTTAACGATTGTGGACGGTTTCTGAGATATGGAAGTATAACTGGGGCTACCTGATGGTAGTAGTTGATCAGGTCGCCCTTCGTAACTTTATCCTTTGGCCAGTATAATTTTTCCAAATTGGAAAAACTCAGTTCATGCCCGCCAATTTTCATCGGGGCAGAATCAGTAATCTTTTTTTGAAACTTTAGCCGACGATTTCGTAGCGGCTTTTTTTGTTTTGGGCTTACTACTTTTGTTTTTCACCGTCTCAGTTTTAGCTATGGGTTGACCTGCGTATTTGTCACGATGTTTGATCAGCAACCATTGGTTGTCTTCATTTTTCAGTTTGATTAAAGCAAATGAACCTTTCAGTTTTTTACCATGAAGAACAAATTTGATTTCGCCCTTTTTTAATCCCTGTAACAATCCTGAATCTTTCTTTTTTGCCGGCAGGCGGTGCGGTTTCTGCATTATAAGTTCCCTTATCCCAGATATAAACCTTACCTGCACCATAATTTCCTTTGGGAATTGTTCCTTTAAAATTGATATAATCCATGGGGTGATCTTCCACATGGATTGCCAGTCGCTTTTGTTTGGGATCAAGTGTGGGTTCCTTCGGTACAGCCCAGCTTTTCAACACGCCATCCATTTCAAGGCGCAGGTCGTAATGAAGTCGCGAGGCATGATGTTCCTGCACCACAAAGCGCAGGTTTTTTCCATTTGCACGTCCTCCGGCTGGTTCCGGGGTTTCGTCAAATTTTCTTTTCTTTTTGTATAATGAAAGACTCATACATATAGCTATCAAATAGTCGTGCCAAAAAGGAGGGAATATCCTGGCAGAGCGCTCTGGTACTATGATTGCTGTATCAGTAGTATGAAAACTTCAACAAATACCATTACAGGCACAGGACTTTTTAATGTACTGATTGTGCTTTGGTCGGTTTGGTACCTGGGTGCTGCCTTTTTTGCGCCGCCCGTTTGGTTCCATATAATTGGCGTTGCTGCCTTTATGCTGACTATTTTCCGGATTGCGAGAGGCGATGATTAACTAGGTGTTATTGTCATCACCCTCATTAAGCTCTACTTTGTGAAGCGGGTGCGTGGCCGGGCCATTCAGCACATTTCCATTCGCATCATAGCGTGCGCCGTGGCAGGGGCAATCCCATGACTGCTCAGCAAGATTCCATTTTACTTCGCAGCCCATATGCGTGCAAATGGCGCTTACTGCGTGAATGTTATTGTCGGCATCTTTACTGATTGCCACTTTTTTATTGTTCCAGCTAATTACACGCCCTTCGCCGGGTGCCAGGTCCGCCATTTCTTTTAAGGTGGGTTTGGGTTTAATTTTCCCCACCCAGTTGCTTACTGTTGTGCTAACGAGGTTTGTAAAATCTTTGAAACCCGCGACCGGTTTTATTCGCGATGGCGAAAACAATTTCTCCCAATCATTCTTACGGTCGAGCAGTTGATCGCGCAACAAAAGCGCCGACACCTGGCTATACATGATGCCGTTGCCGCCAAATCCTGTTGCCACAAAATAGTTGTCGTTTTTTCCCGGGAGCCGTCCGATATAGGGCAGCCCGTCAATGGATTCATAATACTGTGCCGACCAGGAAAAACGTGGCTCCATGTCCGGATAAACGTTCCTGATGTAAGATTCAAGTTTTTCGGAACGAATGCACTTCGCCGGCTTTCTGCCCCGTCTCATGATCTTCGCCACCAGCAATGATCAGGTCGCGATCTTTCCAACGATGTGATCTGAAATAATGATAGGGCTCATCCAGATCGTATACAAGCACATTATTCGGGAGCGGATTTTTAGTTTCAAACGCATGCACATAACTACGCCAGGGAATGAATTTCATTTGAACCATATTGAAATTAGGCGGCGTATGGGTAGCGAATATCAGGTCGCGCGTACTAAACGTGCCGTTTGAAGTAACGACTTCCAGTTTAATTTTTAGACGCTGGCTGGTCATGAAACTATGATTCTCCAGTATGGTGCCACCTGCCGCTTCAAACGCTGCTGCAAGTCCATACACATACTTAATCGGATGCATAGCTGCTTCGTGAGGCACACGTATGGCTTTTTGAAAATTTGCCGGAAGGGGTATTTCAGAGGTGAACGAAAGGTCGAGCCCCGCTTCTTTTCCTTTGAGTGCAATTGAAACCAGTTCTTCTTCCTGCTTATTGTCTTTCGCATAAAGGAATGCAGTGCAATCACGGTAGTCGCAATCAAACCGAAATTGTTCGATATTGGAGCGGATCAAATCGCGCGCGGCATGTGTGGCATGAAGCAATAACTTAGACTGCTCGGTTCCAAAATCGCGAGAGACCTCACCATAGGTTGTGTCCAGTAGACTGTTAATATGTGCCGTGGTGCCGCCGGTGGTTCCATAACAAAGTTTTTCGGCCTCAATAACAAGGCAACGAAAACCCGCTTGTTGTAAAAGACATGCAGTTGTAATGCCTGTGATGCCGCCACCAACAATTATCACATCAAAGAAATGATTACTAATACGCGTAGTGCGAGGCGCATATACAGGTAGAGACTCCTGCCATAAGCTGTTGGTATTGCTGTCGCGAGTGATCATAACCAGTTTGAAGCAACAAGAGTGCCATTGATGTGACATTGCCGGCTATTGGTAGCCCGAAATATGCACAGCAATAGAATCGCCAGGTTTTATTGCTTCGCGAAACTGAAACCAGGCCTGCGTATTGGAACGGCGGGGCGAAAGATCAATGACCATTTCTGTTGCTTCCACAGCATGGCCCTGTCGCTCATTGATGGCTGTTAAATGGACCTGCTTAACCGTCTTCCCGCCTTCGTTGTGAAGCGTCACTTCGTAACGGGGAATATTTCCGGCTGTTTGATCCTGCTTCCAGGAAACGCTGAGTTTCACTTCATCTTCGTCATAACGAATCCATTGTACTGATAGATAGAGGACCAGTGCTAACAGTACGGCTGCCCCGCAAAAGAAGACGATCCATTCCAGTTTGTTCTTGTCGTTCCTGAAATGGTCCCGGTAATTTTTTCTGATTGATTTACGCGTCATGATCCGTTTTTAATGAGTAGTCGCCCTGCAGATGCGCCAAGCATTGCAGGAAACCCTAATACAATAATTTCTGCAAGGCCGGTAAAAGGCCCGGTATCATTGAGTTGTCCAAAGAACCACAACATGAGAAAGGACGCCAGTAAGCAGGCGAAATAGGTGGTAACTGTATGTTGCAGGATTTTGATATAGAGCCCGTTTCCCGATATCGGTACTGACGCTTTAAAGTCGCTAAAGAATAAAATGACCGCCCCCAGTATCATTGATTCAATGATGAGAATTAACAGGGAAAACATGTTGCTGTTCACTGCAATTCTTTGCACTTCCTCTGTGGGTGCAATGTTGCCTGCAATCACCACTGTTCCACAGATGGCGAGGATAAATCTCCCCGAAAATGTGGAACTGCCCGGCATCACATCATCTGTCTTTTTATCTTTTTGAGATTTTTCTTTTTCATCGTCGCCCGACTGTAGCTGCGCTGTCCCTATAGAAATCCCGATTGCAACTGGCATTGCCTGCACAATGATCTTGCTTAGGTTGTCGTGTAAGGAGTGGTCCGCCCAGTTGAGTTGCCCAATCGAATGTAATACTGCTAACGACAACAGCATACCCAGGCCAATCTCCTCCACTGAGTCAGTGATGATTTCCGTCCACTTTGCTGTTGGGTGCAGACCTGCATATTTATTATACCCCATTAATAAAAGGAAAGTAACCGCCAGATAAGCCAGCAGACGTTGCGGGGGAAGTGAAAGGCTTGCTTCCCACATTTCCATTGTATAAAAAAGGGGAAGACTGAATAAAAAGACCGCCGGTAATTCCACGTGCATATTCCTTCAATGACTCCTTTTTCGATTTCATGCAGGGCTTTAGAAGAGCGCGGCAAACGGCTTGCCACAGATTTGTAAAAATTATAATTGGCACGGTTTGGGTTGCAAATGAATTACTCTCATAAAAAAAACCTTTCCTGTCATGCTCCATCGAATTCTCATCATTGACGATGATCCGGATATTTGCCTGCTTCTTCAAAGGTTTCTTTCGAAAAAAGGTTATGAAACCACTGCGCACCACAAAGGTGTACGCGGGATAGCAGCCTACAAGTCAGGAAGTTTCGACGCGGTGATTTGTGATTACCGCCTGGGTGATATGGATGCGCTTCGCGTTATTAATGAGATACGCGAAATCAATCCGGCGGCAGTCATTTTTGTGATTACCGGATATTCAGATACACGCTCAGCAGTAGAAGTAATGAAACTCGGGGCACGCGACTATCTCACCAAACCGATCGTTCCAGATGAATTGATGCGGGTGCTACAACAGGCATTAGCTGAACCGGCAACAGCCGCTGTTACAAAGGACCCTGTCTCTTCACCGTCTGTGATGAAAGAAGAGATTTATACTTCCAGCAAGTCTGAAGCGATGCTGAATGCTTATAAACTCATTAATATTGTTGCGCCTACAAATTATAATGTAATTCTTTATGGAGAAAGTGGGACTGGAAAAGAAGTGGCCGCAAGACTAATCCATGAACGCAGTAATCGTCGCGACCGCCCATTTGTGGCAGTAGATTGCGGCATACTCTCCCGTGAGTTGGCGGCGAGTGAATTGTTTGGACATGTGAAGGGTTCCTTCACCGGTGCCATGCAGGACCGTGACGGACATTTTACAGCAGCTCACGGCGGAACTTTATTTCTGGATGAAGTGGCAAACCTGCCGGGCGACGTACAAACAACCTTATTACGCGTGATTCAGGAGCGAAGATTCCGCCCTGTTGGAAGTAGTAAAGAAATGCCCGCCGATGTGCGCATTATTGTAGCGAGTAATGAGAGTTTATCGGAAGCACATCATAAAGGAAAATTCCGCGAAGATTTGTACTACCGGTTCAATGAATTTATGATTCATCTTCCGCCTTTACGCGATCGTAAAGAAGATATACTTCCCCTGGCCGAATTGTTTATGCGGCGTGCCCAGGCGGAAACAGGCATTGAAGTGAACGGTATTTCCAAAGAAGTAAAATCGAAGTTGAAAGAGTACCGCTGGCCCGGCAATTTGCGCGAGTTGAGGAATGTGATTCGACGTGCTGTGTTGCTAACGGCACCGGGTACGCAACTATGCCTTGAAAGTTTTCCGCCTGAATTTACGGCCGATGAAAAAGAAGATGATTATTTAGTTGATGAAAAAATCCTCACAAATCAGGAAGCTGGTTTCCTTTTAAATGATGATGATTTAATGGAGCCGGTGGAAGTAATGACAAACGGTCGCGCAGTGTCGCAGGATTTTGATCGACTAAAAGGTGCCGCAAATAAAGCAGAATACCTGGCTATTCTCCAGGCGCTGAAGATGGTTAATTTCAATAAAAAGAAAGCAGCTGCACTGTTGAAGATTGACCGTAAAACACTTTACAATAAGTTGAAGAACTTCCGAATGAAATACTCCATGTAAGAAATAAAAAAAACTTTCAGGATAATAAGGCCTGAAAGTTTTTTTTATAACGAGAAAATGAAAATTACTCAATCGCATTAAACAGGTAAAACCGGGAGTCCTTCGCTGCATGAATTTCACAATCCATATCCGGGCGGATCACCAATATTCGCATCGGTTCAAGCTCCACTGATTGTTCCGCAACTTTCACATCAAGCTGCCCCTGTAATACCTGCAGCACCATCGTGCCCGACGTCTTACCAGGAAGGATGCTGTTTCCCTCATCTAACATCACTAATACAATCGCCAGCTTATCCGATTTAAAAACCGTGTATCCCGATTTACCGTTGTTCTGTATCTCCTTTTCATGTAAAAGATTGGTCTCTACTGATGTCGTGTCCACTAATACAAACGATGCATCGAGTACGCGGTCTCCTTCCGGTCTTCTGTCTGTTGCCCTGTTTCTGCTAAATTCCATATATGCTAAATGCGTTTGAGTTTTATGGTGACAGCGAACTTAGTTCTGCTGATCTCTCAATTGTTTAATCTGATCATGCGCTGCTCTCAGTTTTGTTTCCTGGTCTGTAAGCACCATGCGCAAATTCGGATCACTTGTGTCAGGATCTTTCAATGCTGTGCGATATGCTTTCAGCGCGGCATCTTCGCCAAACTCACAGGATGATAAAATTGCTTTGCGATCCTTTCCGGTAAAAACAACTTTCAAATCCATCCAGGTTCGGTACAGTTTACCCGCGGTAGTTGAATTGTTTTCCGGCTCGCCACCATCGCGATAAACAAATTTTCGTAACTCACTTGCAAAATCCTGGCTTTGGTTAGCCATTGCCTGGAAAATGCGACGGAGATCCTGGTCTTCATCACGCGTTTGGCCAGCAGCCTTTTCATATCCTTCTACGCGATCAAGATTGATCCGGAGCAAATCATTGATCACTTCTATTTGATTTGTGGTTTCTGTTTTCATATTGCTTATTTATTTGGTTAGAAAAGTTAGCGGGGAAAGGATGGATCCGGGCGTGTTGAATCAGCCGGGTACGACATGTTCGTACTATCTGGTGCCGGTACATTAAGTGAATCAGCACGACGATCCAGTTCATCTGACTGTCTTGAATCATTGTTGTTATCGTTACACGCCACGATCAAACTCGTGACGAACAGGGAAAGCAAAAACTTCTTCATAAGATTATTTATTTAAAGGTTATTGTATTTAATACAAACACGGAGCCAGTATGTATTTCATTGTAAAACATGCGGAAACGTATCGCTCAAATCAATAAATCCGGCGTGAATGCTCCCCAATCTGGGGAATTGCTTGCCTTCGCGTTTTTTTGCTAAATAAAAAAACAGATACACCATTACGTGCATCTGTTTTCAGTCTGGTTGTTGAAAATCACTTACCGGGTGGATTCATCGATACCACAAAAAAGCTTTCCGCAGCATCCGGCTTCCCGCACGGAAGCTGGATGAGATTAGTTTTTCTTGGAAAGCTGCCATGTCCCACCATCTGTGGCGCTATTATCATAACCCCAGTTGCCTGTCATTTTGTGTTTAGCGTCGTTGAATGCACCCATCATTGAGAATGCAACTTCTGGCGACCAAACTACATGCGCTGTAAATATTTTACCGGTTGCATCAAGTGTCCATTCTCCCTCGCCATATTTTTCTCCGTTTGGTCCGTATTCTTCTAGTATGCCATTGGGTTTAATATCGAGACGGTAATAGAACTTTTTCCCCGTCTTCGAAAAAGTCACCTTCCCAGCGGCCGATAATGCCGGAGCTGATTTTGCTGTCGCTTTCTTTTTTGCATGATGCAAATGCCATGATTGCAAACATTGCGATCATAGCGGTTTTCAAAATTTTCATGATTGTCAGGTTTAATGTTTTGTTTGATGAAACAAAGCTAACCTGACGAATACGCCACCCCGTTTAAGTTTGAGTGGCCGGTGGTATATTTTGAGTGAGTGGTAGAAAACGTTTTAAGTCGGCGTGAGCAAAAATCCCTGTTTTATTAATTACCCGGCTGGTTAATAATTTGTAACCGGGACGTTACCTTTCCTCCATAATAATTCTCGGCAGTACCCATCCAGCTTAAGTTCCCACCGGGTCCCTGAAACGCCTGTCCGAAAATAGTTCCGGATTTATGTTTGCATTTAACATCTACAGAACACAGCTGAAATGCTGAGGTTTGTACTTTGTTGTCCATGTCTGGCGACAGATTCGCAGAATCGAAGCAGTCTATTTCTTCAATGTTTAATACAGGGCTTTGCGGACATGCTGTCAGGCCCTTCCCCTGAATGGAAACAAATTTGATTCCTCCGTCGGTGTCATAAGCAATAAACGAGACTGTATATTGATAATTCGATCCAAGATTTAATGTTTGGTTGGAAGAAGTGAATTCATATTTGTCGCTCGCATCATTTTGAACCACTACTACCCATTTGTAAGTAGGTGGGGTATTGTCGCCAGTGGGAAGCGGTATTTTTTGGGAGTCACAGCTACCGCAAGAGGATACTAAAAATAGCATAATCAAAGATGCGGGTATCAGCGAGCTTTCTGAGGTCGAGAGGAATTTCATACCAAATCGTTTTAGGTGATAAAATTTGCCATCAATTCAGGTCTTTCGATACGAACTAATAGGTTGTTGTGCTAAGGGTAGTACAGCGACGTGCTGCCAGTGCAGTTTTTGAAAGGGGAGGACAGGTTTGTAGTAATTTATGATTTTTTATAACCTCTCCAAAGCGCGGCAGGAACAAACTGGTTTTGGGTGCTAAAAAAGCCTGTAAGTCAATTACTTACAGGCTTTTGTGCCCGGGACTGGAATCGAACCAGCACATCCTTGCGAACGGCAGATTTTGAGTCTGCTGCGTCTACCAATTCCGCCACCCGGGCTGGAAAGGGGATGCAATATTAGGACTTTTATTCAATGTTTTAGGAATTTTATTGAAGGTTTTGGGCAACACCTTGCGTACCTTTGCAGAAATGTGGCAGAATAATAAAATAGTGAATTTTCTGGGAAAAATTTTGCGCTGGCTGAAACCCAAAAAAAGCTGCTGCCGGTAATACGGCACCACCTCCGTTTTGAGGATGGGCCAACGTAATTAGGATCTATTACACTAACCTGAAACGCTCAACTTTGATAACGATTGGACTTATTCGCGAAGGAAAGAATCCGGCCGACAACCGCGTTGCCATCACTCCTTCACAATGCAAGTGGATTCATAAACAATACAGTAATGTGCGTATCCTGGTGGAGTCGTCGCCCGACCGCTGCTTTAGCGATCGCGAATACGCAAGCGCCGGTGTGGAAGTGACAGGCGATGTTTCGTCCGCCGACATATTGATGGGAATTAAAGAAGTGCCTGTGTCGAAATTAGTGCCAGATAAAACCTATCTTTTTTTCTCGCATACAAAGAAAAAGCAACCACATAACCGAGGCCTGATGCGTGCCATTCTTGAAAAAAATATCCGTCTGATCGACTACGAATGTCTGGAGCATGAAGATGGGCAGCGCATTATCGGATTCGGTTTTTTTGCGGGTGTGGTGGGTGCACACAACGGGATGATGGCTTACGGTAATCGTTCAGGCCTGTACAGCATGGATCGCGTTTACAGGCAACGCAGTTTTCGCGAGTTGATTCACACCTACTTTGGTCTCCGGTTGCCCAACGTTAAAATCGCTGTTACCGGATCGGGCCGTGTTGCGCACGGTATCCTGGAGATCATGAACCTGATGGGTATTCACGAAGTGGAACCTGATGATTATCTCCGCCGTCGCTTTGCCTATCCTGTATATACACAAATAAAAGGCGCAGATTTGTATGCTCGCAAATCGGACGGTCAATACAGCCGTCACGAATTTCATGAACATCCGGAATTATACCAATGCAAATTTCTGCCTTATGCGGAACAGACTGATATTTTAATGAACGGTGTGTATTGGGATAAAAATGTTCCTCGTTTGTTTGAAAAGACGGATGTTGCGAGCGACAACTTTGTAATTCGAACGATTGCCGACATCACCGATGACGCGGATGGATCGGTTCCCATAAACCTCGGTGATCATGCAATTGAAGATCCTGTATATGGAGTGGACAGGAAAACATTGCAAAAAACCGCTCCATATTTGCCCGACTCAATTGATGTAATGGCGGTTGGAAATCTTCCGAATGAATTACCAAGGGACGCTTCGCGATATTTTGGAGAACAACTGATAAAGTTTATCCTCGAAGACTTATTGAATGGAACGTCGCCGATCATTGAACGTGCAACGATGGCCAAAGAGGGAAAACTCACCGAGACGTATAGTTATCTCCAGGACTATGTGAATGAAAAGTAAACGATGTCCAATATAACATTTCAGTTCAAACAGTTTACTATTCAACAGGATCGTTGCGCCATGAAGGTAACGACAGATGGTTGCCTGTTTGGAGCATGGGTGGCGGATTACCTGCGTGTGCATCCGGTTGAAGGCAATGCACTTGATATTGGAGCCGGAACGGGATTGCTGTCGCTGATGATCGCGCAAAAAACATCGTTAACGGTTGACGCGGTTGAAATTGACCCATTGGCTGCCGGCCAGGCTTTTCAAAATATATTAGGTTCCCCATTTAGTGATCGCATCAAAGTAGTTCAGGCTGATATCAGCGAAGCTGGTGAACATCTCAACAATCAGTACAATTTCATCGTCAGCAATCCTCCTTTTTACGAAAACAGTCTTGTTTCGCCCGACAACAGGAAAAATAGTGCGCATCATCATCACAGTCTAAAGCTGGACACATTATTATCTGTGATCCAGCAACGACTTACGCCAGATGGTGATTTTTTCCTTATGTTACCTGCCGCGAGGTGGGAAGAACTGAAATCGCGGGTGGCTGAATATGGTTTGGCGATCTCAACTGTCATGTTTGTGAACCAAACTCCGAAACATTCTTTTTTCCGTGTGTTGGTCAGAGGAAGACATCGAAGCACCATCATAGAAGAACACCATCAGGAAGAGATGACAATTAAGGGAGAAGATGGAAACTATACGGAGCAGTTTGTTTTTTTATTGAAGGAATATTATCTGTATTTATGACACGACAGGTGGATCAAATCAGTGAACGCGGTGTTTAAATGGGAAAATCTTTGCTCCAATCCGTGTAAATTTGTGTGAAATTGTCTCGAGGTAATCCCAACCTGATAACCGGAAATATTTCACACAGATTTACACGGATTAAAAGCACAGATTTACGCTGATCTTTCTCACGTCAAACGTATTTCACGTTTGCCGTTTGCCGTTTGCCGAATCTCACGCTTCACGCATTTCCTGAGCTATACTACATTTTTGGTATAGCCCTGAAAAAAAGGTTTGTTTGAATTTTAGGCAAATGGTTTTATGGATAATTCACGTGTGCCTCCGCCAATTCCACCTCCACCACCACCTCCCACTCCAATGAAGTCGCGTGGCAGCGAAACCCGCCGCAGTGTTGGGATATTTTTCATATTAATCGCATTGGGTTTGATCATTCCGGCGATACTCTTTCATCTGGGGACTCCTGATATTTCGAAATTAGATGAGCGGGAATCCCGTAGTTATTATGTAAACGAATTCCTTTCCAATATTGGATTATTTCTCGGCGGGTTATTATTGATTATTGGCCTGTTAACATACAACTGGCGGGGTAAAACTGATAATTTCAAACAACTTCCATAGCTCGGGGAAATGTCTTCATGATCAGTTAAATAAGTTCAATGTCAAATACGCCACCACCGCCCAATCCTGCAGCGCAACCAAATGCGCGCGGCAGTATCATTCGATTGATCGTTGCAATCGCTTTCTTCGTGGCTGCGTTGTATTTTATAATTCCCGGAATTTCTTATCATGTCGAAAACAGGGGCGTTACTATCTCCGACGCTGATGAAAGACGCCGCGATTCCGTGGAAGGATTCGTTGCCAATATTTCTCTGGTAGGAGGATTTCTCTTGTTGATTATCGGTTTGCTTGTTTTCCCTTGGAGACGGAAGAAAATAGGAAAATGAGAAAAAGTGCAATGTGTAATTGGGAGAATGTGATAGATGCCAATCCAATAATTAGGAGTAGAGGGACGACATGTGGATCAAATCTGTGCTTTTGATCGGTGTAAATCTGTGGGAAATATTTTCGGTTATCAGGTTGGTATTACCTCGAGACAGGTTCACACAGATTTTCACGGATGTAAACACAGATTGCACTGATTTTTCTCACGCCTAACGAATTTTACGTTTGCCGTTTGCCATTTGCCGAATCTCTTGCTTCACGCATTTCCTGAGCTATACTCCAATTTTGGTATAGCCCTGCAATAAGGTTTGTTTGAATTTTAGAAAAACGCTTTCCATGTCGAATACATCACCTCCTCCGCCGCCACCAGTTTCCGTGCAATCGACGGCACCTCCCATGTCAGTTGTTAGAATAATTCGGAAGGGTATTGCATTTTTGTTCTTTATAGCTGCATTGGTAGTTTTAGTGTTTGCAACTTTAATCTATTTGCCGGAGTCGAAGTACAGCCATTTAGATGAAGACGAAAGTAAGAGAAGAGAGTCAAATGAAGCAGTAATTGAAATCGGTTCAAAAGCAGTTGGAGCGTTAACTTCTATCGGGTTAATTATTTACCCCTGGCTTCGGAAAAAACCAAAACCTACCACGCAGCTCGGGCGGAAACCGTCGTATTGAGTGATTCAAATTCGCCTGCAATAAATTTATAATGAGCAGTCATTGCAATCATACCGGCATTGTCGGTGCAATATTGAAATGAAGGGATAAAGGTATTCCATCCCAATTCCTGACCAAGCTGTGTAAAGCTATTTCTTAAACCGCTATTGGCAGAAACCCCACCAGCGAGACAAATATCACGAATGCCAGTCTGAGCTGCTGCCTTTTTGAGTTTATTCAATAAAATACTAATAATGCGTTGTTGAATACTCGCACAGATATCAGGAAGATTTTCTCCGATGAATTTTGCGCGCGCTTCTTCCGTAGCCCTGAATTCTTCTTTATATACCAGGCTTGTTCCTGCATTTTGTAAAAAATAAAGAATCGATGTTTTCAGTCCGCTGAAACTAAAATTCAACTCAGGTATTTGTGGTTCAGGAAAACGGAACCGGTTGCCATTTCCTTCTTTGGCGTATTTGTCAATCAGTGGGCCACCGGGGTAGGGAAGTCCCAATAATTTTGCTGATTTATCGAAGGCCTCGCCCGCAGCATCATCTATTGTTTCTCCCAGTACACGCATTTGCAATGGTGATTCGCACAATACAATTTGCGTATGCCCGCCACTAACCGTTAAGCATAAAAAAGGAAAAGAAGGACGCGGTTCTTCAATCAGGTTGGCAATTACATGCGCCTGCATATGATGAACAGCAATCAAAGGTTTGTCCAGTGCAAGCGCGAGTGACTTCGCAAATTCGGCCCCCACCAAAAGCGAACCGATTAATCCGGGAGATTGTGTAAATGCGACCGCATCTATGTTGTTGATTTCGACATTTGCGGTTTGTAGTGCAGCCTGTACCACAGGAACGATATTCGCCATATGCGCCCGTGATGCAAGCTCTGGTACCACGCCACCATATTTTTCATGTACCGATTGCGTGGCGATATGATTGGATATAATATTCCCATCCAGGCAGATTGCTGCAGACGTTTCGTCACAACTGGATTCTATCGCGAGGATGGTTGCCATAATTGTTAATAATGTACGGTTGCTGAAACTTATCTTCTATTTACTTCTGATTGCCACTACCGGATCCATTCGTGCAGCTTGTGAGGCAGGTATCAATCCTGCAAGTACGCCAACGATAATACAAATAGCAACGGCGAGGATCATGTTATTTGTAGAAATAAAAACCGGAAAGCTGAGCATGGATGTAAGAATCTGGCTCATGACAAATACAAGGAGGAGCCCAATCAATCCACCGATGATGCAGAGGAAAGCCGATTCAAGTAAAAATTCAATCAGGATGATGCGACGTTTTGCACCTACGGCCATTTTTAACCCAATCTGGCTGGTTCTTTCTCTCACCGTTACAAACATGATGTTGGCCACACCAAACATCCCAACCACCAGCGAGAGCGCCGCAATCGCCCAACCTCCGATATTGATTGCTGAAAACGCATCGGTGATTTCCTTTGTAAGATCGTTGATGTCGTTTAAAGCAAAATCATCTTCCTTGGTAGGGCTTAATTTGTGCAACGCGCGCATCGTGCCGGTGAGTTCATCTTTCAACACTTTGCTACTGAGATTTTCCTGTCCCTGCACCATGATAAGCGGATCTGTACGCAATTCATTCATCAACGTGCGCGCGAAACGATAAGCCAGAATAATGCTTTGGTCAAAGTCCCAACCACCGATCATCTGCTTTCCCTGTTTTTTCATGACGCCGATGATTCTTGCGTTTTTTCCACGTAAAACAACTTCTTTATCGATGGCCTGTTGGGGGCCGGCGAAAAGTTTTTCAGCCACATCCCAGCCCACAACAACAACCGGCAGGCCCTGGTCGAAATCGAAATCGTTGAGGTATCTTCCTTCCACAATTTCAAAAGGCTGTATATCGTCAAAATCTTCGCTAATGCCGTAGTAGTTGATATTGGAAAGAATGGATCCCCGGTATTCTACCACATCGCGCGTGGTGATACGGAAAGTCGCATAGCGGGCTGATGGCGTCCGTTCTTTGATCTGCTCCACTTCGCTATACTTTGGCGAAGGTCGGTTTACAAACTTCCACCAGGGATAATCCTGCCCGCCACCGGTGTATTCCCATTTGTCGATATAAATGGTATTGGAACCAAGCGAGTTTACTTCATTTTTAATATTGTGTTCCAGGCTGTTAACAACAGTCAGCACGCCAATAATACAGAAGATACCGATGGTGATACCAAAGAGGGAAAGAAAGGTCCGAAGCTTATTTTTCCAAAGCTCCTGCAGCGCCATCTTAAAGCTGCTGCCAATTATTTCCAGCGTGCGGAGAAACATAGGCAAATTTAGGAGAATTTGGGAGAGCCCGGAAATGCAAGAGATAATGCGGCAATTATTAATGTAAAAGGATGGCATCGATTCGCGTCTTATCTGGAATTTCCACATCGACTTATTTACCTATTTCACATTGCCGCATTTTGCTCCCCCCGCCACGCGCCTCACAGCAATTCCGTACTTTTGCGGCCATTTAGGAAAAATTATGAAGTATCACCAGGAAATACAGCGGAGAAGGACTTTTGCGATTATCAGTCACCCCGATGCCGGTAAAACCACACTCACGGAGAAATTCCTCCTTTTTGGCGGTGCCATCCAAGTGGCCGGTGCGGTTAAAAGCAATAAAATCAAAAAACACGCGACGAGTGACTTTATGGAGATTGAACGGCAACGTGGTATCTCCGTGGCAACGTCGGTTATGAGTTTCGAATATGCAGGCTGCCTGATCAATCTGCTGGATACTCCCGGTCACAAAGACTTTGCAGAGGATACGTATCGCACACTCACTGCGGTGGATAGCGTAATCCTGGTGGTGGACAGCGTGAATGGTGTGGAAGAACAAACGCGCCGCCTGATGGAAGTTTGTCGTATGCGCGATACACCGGTTATCGTGTTTATTAATAAAATGGACCGTGATGGTAAAAACCGTTTCGATCTTTTAGAAGAAATTGAAAAAGAACTTACCATTTCCCTGCATCCCATGTCCTGGCCCATTAATAGTGGTAAGGACTTTAAAGGGGTTTATAACCTGCACGAGAAAAACCTGCTGTTGTTTACACCGAACACAAAAGCCGAAGAAGATTCAATTGCGATCAACGATATCAATGACGAAATACTTGATCAAAAGCTTGGCGACCGCGATGCGGCACAGTTGCGCGAAGACGTGGAACTGGTAGATGGTGTACATGGCGCATTGAATGTGGATGATTACCTGGCCGGTAAAGTGGCGCCCGTATTCTTCGGAAGTGCGATCAACAATTTTGGCGTGAAGGAAATGCTGGATACGTTTATCCGTATTGCACCTACCCCCAGAAGTCGCCAAACCAATACAAGAATGGTAGACGTAGAAGAACCAAAACTGAGCGGCTTTGTGTTTAAGATTCATGCTAACCTCGATCCCCGTCACCGCGATCGTATCGCATTCTTCCGTGTCTGCTCAGGCAAATTTGAAAGAAATAAATACTTCCATCATGTGCGTTTGGATAAAGACGTACGATTCAGCAACCCTTATAGCTTTATGGCACGCGATAAAAGCATTATCGACGATGCTTATGCTGGCGATGTTGTGGGTTTGTTTGATACGGGAAACTTTAAAATCGGAGATACGCTGACTGAAGGAGAAGATTTCTTTTTCACTGGTATTCCATCTTTTTCGCCGGAGATATTTAAAGAAGTGGTGAACAAGGATCCAATGAAAACAAAACAACTCGAAAAAGGCCTGATGCAATTAACCGATGAAGGTGTAGCGCAGTTGTTCACACAGTTTGGCGGCAATAAAAAAATTATCGGTTGCGTGGGAGAACTCCAGTTTGAAGTTATACAGTATCGTTTGTTGCATGAATACGGCGCGTCGGTTATGTTTAACAGTCTTCCATTCTATAAAGCCTGTTGGCTCACCAGCACCGATACTAAAAAACTGGAAGACTTCGCGCGGTTTAAACAAGCCAATATTGCTGAAGATAAAGATGGGCACATGGTTTACCTCGCTCAAAGTGAATGGTACCTAAACACCGAACGAAATAACAACCCAGAAATAGCGTTTCATTTTACATCTGAAATTCACAAATAAATTAAAAGCCCCCCGAAAGAAGTTCGGGGGCTTTTTAAGTTATGCTACGGTAAAAGCGGTCAATACCGGTTACATCTTTGCAATTACACCCGTGTAATTATGCGGTGTGATTGTTTTCAATTCTTTCCTGATCGCATTTGAAACTTTCAGTCCATCAATAAACTGGTGGATAGCTTTTTTATCGATCGCCTGTTTTCCGCGTGTCAGTTCTTTTAATGCCTCATAAGGCTGGGGATATTTTTCACGGCGCAAAACAGTTTGAATGGCTTCTGCAACAACCGCCCAGTTGTTTTCCAGGTCTTCGTGAATCTTTGTTTCATTGAGCAGCAGTTTGCCGAGCCCTTTTTCAACCGATTTAAAAGCAATAATGATATGCGCAAATGGTACGCCGATATTTCTGAGAACAGTTGAGTCGGTAAGATCGCGCTGCAATCTCGAAACGGGCAGTTTACCGGCAAGATGTTCCAGCAACGCACTTGCGATACCGAGATTCCCTTCTGCATTTTCAAAATCAATTGGGTTTACTTTATGCGGCATCGCCGATGATCCAACTTCGCCTTTGATTGTTTTCTGTTTAAAATATTCCATGGAAATATAGGTCCAGATATCTCTGCAGAAATCAATTAGGATGGTGTTGATACGGCGCATACAATCGAAGTGAGCTGCGAGGTTATCGTAATGTTCTATCTGGGTTGTAAACTGCTGACGCGATAGCCCGAGATGATCGAGGAATTCATTGCCAAACTTTATCCAGTCCGTTTTCGGAAATGCAATATGATGTGCATTGAAATTACCGGTAGCGCCACCAAATTTTCCGGTAAAAGGAATGCTGATATACTGCTCAATCTGGTTTTGAATACGTTCAGCGAAAACCATGATTTCTTTTCCCAGGCTGGTAGGGCTCGCCGGCTGGCCGTGTGTATGGGCCAGCATTGGAATATCTTTCCACTGACGCGCCAGTAATTTCAATTGGGAATTCAAATTGAGAAGCGAGGGGAGATACTCATATTCTACCGCATGTTTCCATGAAAGAGGAACAGCGGTATTATTGATGTCCTGAGAGGTAAGTCCAAAATGCACCCATTCCTTGGCATCCGCCGCGCCGGCTTTTTCCAGCTCACTTTTCAGGAAATATTCTACAGCCTTTACATCGTGGTTGGTGGTGTATTCAATCTGTTTTATTTCCTGTGCGTCCTCCAGGCCAAAGTCAGCGGCACGTTTTTGCATGAGTTTGCCCACTTTTGCGGGCAGTTTCACGAATTTCTTTTTTTCCAGAAAAAGCAAATATTCCACCTCTACCAGTACACGGTATTTCATGAGGGCGAATTCGGAAAAATATTCGTCAAGGTGTTGTACCTGTTTGCGATAACGGCCGTCTACAGCGGAAATAGCAGAGAGTGGGGTCAATTCCATGTTTTGATTTTATAAAAGGTCGCGGGTTGTGTACCTTTGCACCCGCAAAAATAATTGAATTGAATAAGATTCGTGTTGGGATTGTAAATTACCTGAATACAAAACCGCTGATTTATGGCATAGAAAAGGAGCCATTCAGGAGTAGTATTGAACTCACAGGGGCATATCCGGCAAAAGTGGCCCGTATGCTGGCGGAAGGCCAGATAGATGTGGGCCTTATTCCGATTGCTACACTTCCGCAGTTTCCGGAATATCATATTGTCGGCAATTATTGTATTGGTACGGAAGGAGAGATTGCTTCGGTTTGCCTCTTCAGCGAAGTTCCACTACATTCCATCGAGCGGGTTTACCTCGACTATCAAAGCCGTTCCTCTGTGGCATTACTGAAATGGTTGATGCGGGAATCATGGGGAATAAAACCTGAAATCCTCCAGGCGGAGGACGAATCTTATCGCGACCAGATCAAAGGAACAACGGCCGGACTGGTAATTGGTGACAGGGCGCTGGAGCAACGAAAAGTTTCAACCTACATTTACGATCTCGGCAGCGAGTGGCGTGCCATTACAGGTTTACCATTTGTTTTTGCTGCATGGGTAAGTGTGAAACCCCTGCCTGAAGATTTTATACGGGAATTTGATGCTGCCAACGGGCTAGGTCTCAATTATATAGATAATATTGTTGAAGACATTCATTACCCTACATACGATTTACGGAAGTATTATAAACTCCATCTCAGTTACGAACTCGACGAGCGGAAACGCGCTGCAATGCAAAAATTCCTTTCTGTGCTTGATAGTTGACGCTCGGTCGCTTTTATATTGTTTTTTTATGCTAATTTGTCGGCTAACGCATCATGGATGCAATAGCCGCCTGCTATGAGTTCACCACGAAGACTATGTTTATTTCTGCTTTTGATAATTCTGACTCTACCTGCTACCGCCCAGGTGACTGGTCAGACCAATGGCCGCAACCAATTTAATCAGATGGTGAATGCCAACGCGGATTTCACCATTCCTGACACTGTTTGTCAGGGCGTACCGGTTACGATCACTAATACTTCTACCAGTGCTTCTAATTACTATTGGGATTTTTGTGTGGCCGATATTCGCCAGCCTCCTGTTGGTGTAAACATGGGAAACGGCGGCGGAAACTTCCGGATGCCAGTTTTCATGGACTATGTTTTTGAAAATGGTAACTACTACGGATTTATTGTCAATTTTCACAACCCTGGTTTGACGCGGCTTGATTTCGGAAACAGCCTGCTTAATACGCCTACCTATCATTACCTGGGTACCGTTGGCGGCGTAATACCTGACGGAGCCGAAGGCATACAGGTCGTGAAGAACGAAGGCAAATGGTATGCAATCATAGTTGGAGGAAACCCGGTTCTGGGAACCGTGTCAAAAGTGCTGAAAGTTGAGTTTGGAACCAATATAGCCAATCCCACTCCCACAGCTACCGATTGGGGAAATATCGGAAACCTCCATATGCCACTTGATCTGCATCTTTTCAAAGATGGGAGTAACTGGTATGGTTTTACTGTCAATGGCGATAACAACACCTTCACACGATTTAATTTCGGAACCAGCTTCGACAATCCACCCACGGGTGTCAATTTTGGAAGTGTGGGGGGACTGGCATATCCTACAGGTATACATGTTTTAAACGACAATGGTCAGTGGCGGGTGTTTGTTACAAATGGAGGAAACAACTCAAGGATAAATGGTACCTGGTCGATAACGCGCCTTGATTTTGGCAATTCGCTGCTCAATAACCCGGTTGGGGTAAACTTGGGAAATCCAGGAGGTTTTCTCAAGCATCCCCGCGATCTTACTATCATGATTTCCTGCGGTCAGATCGTCGGCTACGCTGTAAATGGCGCTTTTTCGACAAACGATATTGTAATGTTTGACTTTAATGGCGATCTGACTTCGGTTCCTACATTTTCAAGTTTAGGAAATAGAGGGAATCTGCTTTTTCCCGTTTCAATTACAAAACTATTTCGGGAAGGAAACGACCTTTATGCTTTTGTCGTGAATGTCGATAACAACACGTTCACACGTCTCCGTTTTGAAGGTTGCGATGCAGCAGGATTGCCTCCTTCTACATTACAGAACCCGCCGCCAATTGTCTATTCGACGCCAGGCACTTATGGTATCAACTTAACCACCGATGTTGGCCTTTCTACACAAGATGCAATTTGTAAACCGGTGGTTGTGCTGCCAAAGCTTGTAAAGCGCCCGACGGGTACTTTTGAAATCTGCACCGGCACAACGATAAAACTTGGTACGCAAACTTCGCTGGGTCGTCATACCTGGAGTACAGGAGCTAACGGGGATTCAATCACTGTTAGCAGTGGGGGGCACTTATTGGGTAGATACAGATTATTATGGATGTGTCAACCGCGACAGTTTCGAAGTGGTATTAAAGCCAACGCCATCCGTTGACCTGGGCAATGATACCACGATTTGTACGTCATCTTCTTTGTTATTAGATGTTTCCAGCATCAATGCCGACAGCTATCTCTGGAGTACCGGCGCTTCCGGGCCTTCCATTACTGTCAGCACGAGCGGTGTGTATAGCATTGTAGTGGACAAAGCCGGTTGTGTTGCGGAAGATGTTATTCAGGTTGAAGTGGCCGATCTCGCTTTTGATTTTGTATTCCGTCAGGACGTCTGCGATCCGCTCACGGTTCAGTTCACACAAACAGGTAATATGAGTACAAATCCCTGGTGGGATTTCGGTGATGGAAATATGGTGAGCAATTCAGCAACGCCGTTACATCATTTTAATGGGGAAGGAAATTATACGGTACGTCTGGCTGTAACGACCGGAATTTGTACCGATACACTTAGCAAAACGATTTCGGTTGCTGTTGTTCCTGCCGATATTATTCTGACTCCAGATACTACCATTTGTGTGGGTGCCACGAAGTTACTCAGGACATTGCCATCACTCAGCTTTTGTTGGACGCCCAACAGCTACCTGGATAATTCATTGCTGGCGAATCCAACAACCTCAACACCGGTTCCCGTTCGCTATTATTTTACCGCTGAAAGAATGGGGGATAACTTAATCCGTAACGGTGATTTCTCCCTGGGGAATACCGGCTTTTTATCTGATTACAATTATAGTCCCGGGTCAGGGATTCCAGAAGGCACTTTCACTATTACAAATAATATTTCTTCCTGGCATCCTAATCTTCCCAATTGTGGCGACCATACAGGCGCTTCTTCAAACGGAAATATGCTGGCGGTCAATGGATCTTCGGTGATGAATGCTGTGGTTTGGAAGCAGGACGTATCCCTGCAACCCAATACTAACTATGCGTTTTCCGCCTGGTTGCAAAGTTTAAGTGGCGTGAATCCTGCGCAACTCCAGTTTTCAATTAATGGCGTAGTGATAGGGCCGGTTTTTACAGCCGGTTCAAGCGCTTGCCACTGGCAGGAGTTTTATACTACCTGGAATTCGGGAAATCTTAACTCAGCAACGATTGCCATCGTCAATAAAAATGTTGCATTTAATGGGAATGATTTCGCGTTGGATGATATTTCGTTCGCCCCTGTGTATATACAACGCGACTCCGTAAATATTGATGTGAGTACTCCGCAGGTTGCTGCACAACCGGTTTCAACGGTTTGTACCGATGAGCCAGTTCAGCTAAATGCAAGTGGTGCGGTCAGTTATGTTTGGGATAATGTTGATTTTCTCGACAACGCAAATATTTCAAATCCAATTGCAACGGTACAAACCAAAACTCGATTTATTGTTCAAGGTACAAATGATGCGGGATGCACAGCAAACGATACCGTTTGGGTAGATGTATTTGCAAAGCCCGATATCAGATTATCGAACGATACTTCTATATGCAAAAATTCTTCAGTTGATTTATGGATATCGGGTGGTGTAGATTATCAGTGGTCGCCAGTCGGAACTTTGGTAAATCCCAATACAGCGAACCCAGTCGCGAGTCCAACGGCTGCTACAAAATATTTCGTTATTGTTAACGACCAGTTCAATTGTCAGTTCATCGACTCTGTGTTAGTTGACTTCCTTCCTGATCCATTGTTTACTCTTGCTGGTTCCGCAGATATTTGTTATGGTGATACCATTCAATTAATGGCGGGAGGCGGCGATACTTACAATTGGAGCCCATCGCAGAGTTTGGATAATATCAATATTGCGAATCCACTAGCTTCTCCTGCCTCCAGTACATTGTACCAGGTCACGATTACTGAATCGGTTTGTGGTATATCTGAAACGCTTTCTACTTCGGTAAATGTGCTTCCCTTGCCCAATGTTTCGGCCTCGCGTTCCAATGACTTGGATTGTGTAGTTGGCAGCGCAATACTGTCTGCTAACGGTGCAAGGCAATATGAATGGTCGCCTGTAGAAACGCTCAATAACCCCACATTTGCAAATCCTATTGCGACACCTCGCGTAACTACAACCTATGCAGTGAAAGGGACATCTGTGGATGGTTGTTATGCTTATGACTCGGTAACTGTCAAAGTGGAAGCGGTGAATGAAGGTGTGTACCTGATGCCTAATGCCTTTACACCCAATGGTGATGGTATCAATGATTGTTTTGGCGTGAAATACTGGGGTGTCGTCGATAAACTCGAACTGAGTATTTACAACCGTTGGGGCGAAAGGATATTTTATAGTACAAATCCCGGAGCATGCTGGGATGGTACTTATAAAGGCATAAAGCAGGATTCAGGTGTTTATATTTACATGATTCGGGCTAGTACATTTTGCTCACCGGAGGTGTTTCGAAAGGGAACGGTAACGTTGATACGATAAAAAATTGCGTAAATGTTGTCAGTAGTTCGCAAAGCTTTATTTTTTGTATTGTTGTTTTCAATTGTTGCGGTGGTAATGGCCACGCCAAAAAAAATAATCGAACGCAACAAAACTTCATTCCATCTTTTTGATGAAATGAGATTTGCTGATACAAGTATCATCAATATCTATACGCCTGTTCGCGCATTAGATGACTGTTCTAATAATTTGATTGTTGCAGATGCTACAGGATTTAAAGTGGGAGATACCATACTGATCATTCAAATGAAAGGTGCGATTGTAGACTCCTCCAATACGACAACATTTGGATCGATCAATCAATTGAGAAACGCCGGAAATTTTGAATTCAATTTTGTAAAAAATATCGACGGCAATCGCATTGAATTGTTGAATGGACTTATTCGCAATTATGATTTTGACGATGGCTTCGTACAACTAATTCGCGTTCCTTATTTCGAAAACCTGGTTACTAATACAGTTCTTTCAGCATTGCCGTGGGATGGAGAAAAAGGCGGTGTTCTGGCATTCAATGTGGGTAATCAACTTACGTTGAATGAAAATATTGATGTAACTGGTAGAGGATTTCGAGGAGGGTTGGATCCCTATTCAAATCCAGTTCCTTTGTATTGTTATGAGAATAATTTTTATTATCCACCTAATCCGGACCTGGCTTCCCAGAAAGGAGAAGGGATAGCTACCATTTCAGCAGCAAAATCTTTCGGGAAAGGATCGCTCGCGAACGGCGGTGGAGGTGGAAACTCGCATAACTCTGGCGGCGGTGGTGGTGCTAACGCGGGTAATGGAGGCTTTGGCGGTTACAACTATGACCAGTCTCCCTGTCATACAATTGTTCCATTCGACAACAGAGGAGTTGGAGGACGTTTTCTTTTGTATTCAAATTCCGATCGAAGACTGTTTTTGGGTGGTGGTGGTGGTGGTGGACAAACAAATAATACAGGGCGTTTTGAGGCGTGGGGTGGTAGCGGTGGAGGAGTTGTGATTTTTTCCGCGGCCCGATTGGTATCAAATGGGAATAAAATAGTTGCAAACGGAAATGATGCCCGGCCATGTGTGAATACGAATGTAAACTGCCACGAAGGAATGGGTGGTGGAGGAGCTGGCGGAGTAATCGCGGCCATTGTAAACAACTACGCTGATTTAGCGCATATGGAAGTGGTAGGCGGTAAAGGTGGGGATATGGTGGCAACAGGACTTGGCAGGCTGGGTTCTGGCGGTGGCGGTGGAGGAGGTGTGGTTTGGATTAGCAATCCGGCATTACCTGGAAATCTCGCGGCCGATGTTAGAGGTGGCGACCGCGGAATCAATACAGGATACAATGATGCGTTTGGTGCAACCGCAGGTGAAACCGGTACTATTATTACAACACTTGAATTACCTCGTTCAACAACTCCCTATCAACCTAATATTCGCTCGGTTGCTTTTCAGAATAACGCGCTTAGTTGTACCGAAGTATCTTTCCATGGCGCAGCAGTAACAACAACCAGACCGATAGCTTTGTGGGAGTGGGATTTTGGCGACGGTTCAACAGGCGGTACTCAAAATATTACGCACAATTATTCGAGTGCGGGCACTTACACGGTGAAGCTTATTGTTACGGATGAAACAGGTTGTAAGGACAGTACAAGTCTTCCTGTTACAACAGGCCTGAACGCTTTCAATTTTACTTATACACGAGATATCTGTAATCCGTTTACTGTTTCTTTTACCGGCACAGGACTTGCTGACAATCCTTATTGGGATTTAGGCGACGGAACAATTTTGACGGGTTCAACTTCAGTTACGCACACATTTGCCGAGGGCGATTATGAAGTGAAATACATAGTTGGGAATGATCCCGCATGTTATGATACGTTACGAAGTATAATCAGCCTACGTTTACTGTTGGAAGATATCATACTTACTCCTGATACAACAATCTGCGCGGAATCGGCGAAATTATTACGGGCTGTTCCAGCAACCCAGTATTGTTGGTCGCCTGCAGGAAGTTTGGATAATCCTTTCATACAATACCCGACAGCGACACCCACTAATCCCACGAAATATTATTTGCTGGCAGAAATTCCTGGCGACAATCTGATTGTAAATGGCGATTTCAGTCAGGGAAATGTAGCCTTTCATTCCGATTATCAATTCAATGCCAGTGGTCTTCCTGAAGGCGTCTATTTCGTTGGCAATAATGTTCAGGCGTGGCACGGAGGAATGGCAGCATGTGCCGATCATACCGGAGCGAATGGCAATATGATGATGATAAACGGGTCTGCAACTGCCAATGAAGTCGTCTGGTCGCAAACGGTCACAGTTCAACCTTACACCAATTACGTGTTTTCTGCCTGGCTGCAAAGTTTGTTGCCGCAAAACCCGGCGCGTTTACAGTTTACCATTAATGGTCGCGTGATGGGTACTGGCTTGCTTGCATCAGCAACGAGCTGCGACTGGCAACGATTTTTTGCCCACTGGAATCCGGGGTCTGTTACAACTGCTACGATCGCCATCATCAATCAGAATACAAATACAACCGGGAATGATTTTGCTTTAGACGACATCCTGTTTGCACCGATACTTTTTAAGATGGATTCAGTAGAGATAGGTATCAACCATCCCCAAGTAAATGCCACGCAACCTCCAACCATTTGTGTAGCCACACCCGTTCAATTGTCGGCAAGTGGTGCGTCTACGTATAGCTGGAATAACGCCCAGTTTCTTAATGATGCAAATATTTCAAATCCCATTGCGACCGTTACGGATACGACGGTGTTCATTGTTACCGGTATCAATGCGGCTGGTTGCGAAGCAAAAGATACAATCGTTGTGAACACATTTGCGGTGCCACAGCTAGCTATCCAACAAGATACTTCAATTTGTAGAAGCGGGTCAGTGCAATTGTGGGTGCAGGGTGGAAATAGTTATTTGTGGTCGCCGGCAACAACACTTGATAATCCAAACATTGCGACCCCTATCGCTTCGCCAAATGGGAACACAGAATACTTCGTTGATATAACCGATGTCAACAATTGTGTTTTCCGTGATTCAGTACTGATCTCCATTCGACCTGATGCCGATTTTCGCGCCAGCGGGGGCAATCGGATTTGTATAGGCGATACGATGCAACTGCAGGCTTCCGGTGGCGATGTGTACGCGTGGACACCTGCAGTAGACATTGATGATCCTGAATCGGCATCGCCGAATGTATGGCCTGCAACGAGTACACAGTACAGCGTCTCCATTATCGACACTACCTGTTTCCAAAGTGCCACCCTGGTGGTTCCGGTGAATGTTTCACCAGTTCCTACAATTGTAGCATCGCGATCCAATGATATTGATTGTACGGTTAATGAATCGGTGCTTTCTGCTTCTGGCGCTGTACAGTATTTATGGAGCCCTGCGCAAACGCTGGATAATGTAAATGTGCGCAATCCGCGTGCGCGTCCCCGCGTAACGACAACGTACGTTGTAACGGGAACCAATGCAGATGGATGCACAGGCGGAGATTCGGTAACAGTGAAAGTGGAGAAAGTCAACGAGGGCAATTACCTAATGCCCAATGCCTTTACACCCAATGGTGACGGCTTGAATGATTGTTTTGGAATAAAATACTGGGGCATTGTAGAGCAGATTGAATTCAGTGTATTTAACCGCTGGGGCGAAAGGATATTTTACAGTAAAGATCCCGATGGCTGTTGGGATGGAACCTTTCAGGGTAGAAAGCAGGATTCGGGAGTGTTTATTTATATGATCCGGGCAAAAACTTCCTGTGCGGAAGAAGTATTTCGAAAAGGGACATTTGTGTTAGTAAGGTAGATTGCGCCCCCGCTACAGATGTCTCAAAATGAGTACCTTTGCGCCAAATCGAAAATCAGGGATGAAGAAAGCCTTAATCACCGGCATCACCGGTCAGGATGGAGCCTATCTCGCGGAGTTCTTATTAGCCAAAGGATATGAGGTACATGGAATAAAGAGACGCACTTCACTTATCAATACCCAAAGGGTGGATCATTTATACCAGGATCCACATGAATCGAATCTCAAAATGATTCTCCATTACGGGGATCTTACGGATTCGACCAATATCATCCGCATCATTCAACAGGTACAACCCGATGAAATTTACAATCTCGGGGCCATGAGTCACGTGCATGTTAGTTTCGAGGAACCTGAATATTGCGCAAATACAGATGCCGTAGGCACATTACGGATTCTGGAGGCGGTTCGGATTTTGGGCATGGAGAAAAAGACGCGGATTTACCAGGCATCTACCTCTGAGCTGTATGGTAAAGTGCAGGCTGTACCACAAAACGAAACCACGCCATTTTATCCCCGCTCACCTTACGGCGTCGCCAAATTATATGCTTACTGGATTACGGTTAACTATCGTGAAGCATATGGAATGTATGCCTGCAACGGAATTCTGTTTAATCACGAAAGTCCATTGCGCGGTGAGACATTTGTAACCCGTAAAATAACACGTGGCGTTGCGGAAATTGTATTGGGACTAAAAAAGAAACTGTGGCTGGGAAATATGAATGCCCGGCGTGATTGGGGACATGCAAAAGATTATGTGCGTGCAATGTGGCTGATGTTGCAACAGGACAAACCTGAAGATTATGTAATTGCCACAGGCAAAACCACGGCAGTACGTGATTTTGTAAAACTGGCATTTGCGCATGCGGGTGTTACGGTTACATTTTCGGGCGAGGGTGAAGATGAAAAAGCGATTGTGGAATCTGTATCGCTCCCTGATATCCCACTTAAAAAGGGCGATGTTGTGGTAGAGGTTGATAAACGGTATTTCCGCCCTACAGAAGTAGACCTCTTATTGGGTGATGCTTCAAAAGCCAAAAAGAATCTGGGATGGGAAGCTGGATATCAGCTTACCGACCTGGTGAAAGAAATGGTGGAAGCCGACATTGAGCATTTTAGAAAAGATATTGTATTAAAAGATTCAGGTTTCAGGACAAACAGGCAATTTGAATAATGGAAAAGACGAGTAAAATATATGTGGCCGGACATCGGGGTATGGTAGGTTCTGCAATTGTGCGTAAACTGGAAAAGGAGGGATACTCTAATATTGTCTATCGTACCTCCGCAGAGCTGGATCTTACAAATCAGCAAAAGGTGGAAGATTTTTTCGCAAGCGAAAAGCCGGAGTATGTATTTCTTGCGGCTGCGAAAGTTGGAGGTATCGTGGCCAACAACACCTATCGTGCTGATTTTCTCTATGAGAATCTCATGATAGAATCGAATATCATTCATGCATCATATCGAAACAATGTTTCGAAGTTGCTTTTTCTGGGTAGTAGTTGTATCTATCCGAAGTTTGCACCTCAGCCATTAAAAGAAGAACATCTTTTAACAGGACTGCTTGAACCGACGAATGAGCCATATGCGATCGCAAAAATTGCGGGGATAAAATTGTGTGAAGCCTATCGCGATCAATACGGATGCAATTTCATTTCGGCGATGCCAACAAATCTTTACGGCCTGGGCGACAATTACCATTTGCAAAACAGTCACGTAATTCCGGCAATGATCCGCAAATTTCATGAAGCAAAAGTGAATGGCGCCGCATTTGTGGAGTTATGGGGAACGGGCACTCCGCTTCGGGAATTTATGTATGTTGATGATCTGGCAGACGCATCATTTTTCCTGATGATGAATTATAATGAAAAGTTGTTTATAAATGCAGGTACCGCCGACGAAATTTCTATTAAAGAACTTGCGGAAACCGTGAAATCTGTGACAGGATTCGAAGGTGAAATCAGATTTGACAGCAGTAAGCCTGATGGAACACCTCGTAAACTAATGGATTGCACACGTCTACATAATCTTGGTTGGAAACATCAGTTCAATCTGCACGAGGGCCTTACACTTACTTACCAGTATTTTCTGGATTCTACAATCAAGTCGAAATAATATAACGTGAAAATTATAAAATTACTCGGGAAACTACTTAAACGTCCGATTTTGGATGGCGATATCGGTAACTCAATCCTGAGTAGTCGCGGAAATCTGGACGATTCATACCCCTCAGATATTTCTGATGAGGAAAAACTACTGATAGATACCGTTCGGAAATATACGATGACAAGCGTTGAACGAATGGTGACCTTGTCCCGCGCAATAGATCATTTAATAAAGAATAGTATTAAAGGCGATATCGTGGAGTGCGGTGTGTGGAGGGGTGGTAGCATGATGCTGGTGGCAAATAGGCTAAAGTCGTTTAATGATACAAGCCGAAGTTTATTTCTTTTTCGATACTTATGAAGGAATGTCAGATCCAACTGACAATGACGTTAGTGGTGTTGACAACAATTCAGCAATAGAAATGCTGGATAAAGTAGAAAGGTTAAACGGTGACAATGTCTGGTGTTACTCTCCAATTGATGAGGTCAAAAATAATGTGATGAAAGCCGGTTATCCGGCCGATAAAAATACATTTTGTAAAAGGCAAAGTTGAAGAAACCCTCCCTTATTCTTCTATAGGCGATATCGCACTTTTGCGTCTTGATACGGACTGGTACGAGTCTACCAAACACGAATTAATACATTTGTATGATCGGCTTGTGCCGGGAGGTATACTTATTATTGACGATTACGGTCATTGGAATGGAGCACGCAAGGCTGTAGATGAATTCATTGCCGAAAGAAAACTCAATCTTTTCCTAAACCGTATTGACTATACAGGCAGATTGGCAATCAAACCATAAACTATGTTCGACTTTTTTCGAAATTTATTTACGAAACCCGTTGATGCAAAACGCGAATTTAATATCCCGGCTCAGGCGCGGCAGGAGGTTGTTCGTGCAAACAGGGCCTCACTTGATCTGGTTAGCGATTGGATTGATGAGACTGCCTTTTCTCAATCTTGTTTTCAATATGGTGTGCCGGATTTTATTAAAACGGAGATCAATAAACCAATCGGAGAAGGCCTTACTTACACAGACCTGATGTTGCATATTTCGCGCACCCATTTTCCAGGACTTAACTATCTTGAAATTGGAGTCTCTGTAGGCAAGAATTTTTTCCAAATGCTGAATGCACATCAGAATGCCAGCTTCACAGGCTTTGATATTGAGGAAATTAATCCTGTGTTGGAAAAGCGCCTTATACTCCATTCAAAAAACTGAGTGGGAAACGCGACCTCGCTCTATAAAGAAAACAGCATCGTCATATAAATCTTTCAAATTCGAGAATGCAGATGTGAACTATCTATGTGCAGATGTTTGGGATGAGAATAGCTGGAAGAAGTTGGAGGGACAAAAATATAATATTGTTTTCTCTGACGCATTACATACTCCTGCAGCCATTCTTTTTGAATTTGAAATGCTTGTGAAATATGACCTACTGGATGAAAAGTTTGTAATATTTTGGGATGATCTGGTAGGGAAGATGGAAAACTCATTCTATCGTATCATTCGAAAGTATGATCGTAAATACCAATTGAAAGATATCTACCTTCTTAATATTAATGGATGGGTAGGGGAGCATGAAGCACCACATACTGTTGGTATCATTTCCAATTTTAATTTATAAGATGAAAGTCGTACTTACTAATCTGTCTAACAAACTATATGAACAAAGCCGATTCGTGTTGAATGAATCGGCCAAACAATTTGGGATTCAAAAAATTATTTCATACGACTTTGAAGAACTAAAAGAAACCACATTTTACCAGAATAACAAAGGAATTTTAGACCAACCGAAAGGTATTGGATACTGGCTTTGGAAATCCTATATCATTCAGGAAGCAATGAAAGACCTGGAAGAAGGTGATATCGTCATCTATTCGGATTGTGGTCTTAAATTTATCGCAGACATTTCGCCGCTAATTGAAATATGCAGCAGGGAAGCGCCGATTATGATTTTTAGTAATGGCGATTTTGTGAATTCGGGATGGACAAAGCGCGATTGTTTTATATTGATGGACTGCGATAATGAATTTTACTGGAATAGCCAGCATTGTGATGCTGCATTGGCATTATTTAGAAAATCAGCAATCACAGAAAGTTTCATCAGCGATTGGATGAAATATGGCAGCGATGAACGAATTATAACAGACCTTCCCAATACACTTGGCAAAGAAAATCTTCCAGGTTATGTGGAACACAGATGGGATCAGTCGATACTTTCTTTGCTGGCGCATAAGTATAAATTGACATTGTACAGAATGCCCACTCAGTTTGGAAATCACTTCAAAGCGCCGGCCTTCCGGTTGAAGAATGAATACAATACCGTTAACCAGTTAATTCGTAAACAGGTGCGGTATTATTCAAACAAACCATTCACCAACTCGCCCTATTTTCAACTGTTTGACCACCATCGTACAAAAGATGGAAAACCTGCATCTGTAAGTGTACGCTTGATAAGGAAATTAAAAGGAATGGCAGGAGGTGCCAAACGTCGACTTAAAAAAGCATTAGGGGTTAAGTAAATTCAAATTTATTTTTCAGTATAAGATGAATCCACCCGTATTCTCCATCATCATGCCCACATACAACTCAGCACACTGCGTGGGCGGAGCGATTGAGAGTATAAAAAGCCAGGATTTTGACAATTGGGAACTATGGATCATCGATGGCGTTTCAAAAGACGAAACAGAAAAAGTTGTAAATGACTTCTCGCAATCCGATTCCAGAATTCATTTTGTGAGCGAAAAAGATAAAGGCATTTATGATGCCATGAACAAAGGAATCCGTTTTGCTACAGGTAACTGGTTGTATTTCCTTGGCAGCGACGATCGATTATACAATAACCAGGTGCTTGCATCCGTAGCGCAACATCTTCAAAATCGAACTTCGGGTATCGTTTACGGCAATGTGATTATGAACGGGAGTAAATACGACGGTGTATTTACCAGTGAAAAGCTGTTGCAGAAAAACATCTCACACCAGGCCATATTCTATCATAGAACTGTTTTCCAGCTTATAGGACTGTATAATCTCAATTACAAATTGCATGCGGACTGGGATTTTAATCTCCGGTACTTTACATTGCCAGAACATGAAACTTATTATGTCGATCTGATGATCGCATCTTTTGGTGAAGGAGGAGTGAGTGCCGCGCATGATGTTGATTTTATACGCGGATCTTTATTGCCTCGGAAATTAGCGCAGCTTTCTTCAAATGTTTTCATGCTGAGAAAAATAAAATCCTTTGATGATTGGTGGCGATTGATACGCAATGCGGGGATAAGAGGAGACAAACAACTTGAGGCGTTGTATGGAGAGATGCAGGTTCCTCGTAAACTAAAGGCGATTGCGAACTGGCAAAGCAAAATACCTGCAAAACTGCTTAGGATGGGGGTTGTATCAAAAGCATTTATGTGCTTGTGTTATCTTATCACTTTATTTCAAAGCAACCGATGAGTTTAAGCATAGTTATAGTGAATTATAAAAGCGCCGGGCTGATCCTTGACTGCCTGGAGTCGATCTATGCTTTCGATCAAAAGAAGATCCATGAAGTAATTATTGTTGATAATGGCTCCGGAGATGATAGTGAACAGGTAATATGCTCCAGGTTCCCGCAGGTGAGATGGGTGCAGCTGGATTATAACGCAGGATTTGCACGCGCAAACAACGAAGGTATTAGAAGATCATCAGGGGAATTGGTATTGTTGCTGAATCCGGATACGATCAATCTCGACAATGCAATTTCGATTTGCGCGGGAAGGCTCAACTCCTCTGAATTTGTTGCTGCTGGTGTGCAGTTGCTTAATAGAGACAGGAGCCTGCAGATTTCCGGAAGTTATTTTATGAAGGGTGGACTAAATCATTTGATGTCTGTTCCGGAAACCGGCCGGCTTTTGCGTTGGATAGGACTGCGATTAAAAGTAAAAAATACGAGCCTTAAAAATGCTGATACGGTTACGCAGGTCGATTGGATCAACGGTGCATTTCTGATGGTGAAACGATCTGCCATTGAAGGAGCAGGTTTGCTGGATGAAGATTTTTTCCTTTATTCAGAAGAGATTGAGTGGTGCTACAGGCTGGGGAAAGTTGGCAAGATGTGTATATATGGCGACCTTCATGTAGTTCACCTTATCGGTGTTACTGCTGACCAGGTGTTTGATTCGGGGAATGTGGGCTATCAACAACTAACTGACCGCAAAGGGTTTCAGTTGATGCTCTCGGGGCTGGTACGCATCCGAAAACAATTCGGAATATTTTGGTTGCTCCTCCATCTGGCATTCTTCTGGTTGTCGATACCACTAATATTTCTTGTTCTTTTATTCAGAATGCTGCTGCAACCAGATTCTGTTTCTGTCTATTGGGAAATTGCCGTAGGTTTTGCAAGAAATGTTTTCAAAAGTACCGCATACATCGGGCGCATTTGCAGGAACAAACCTTATTTCTATAAAGTACTTTAGTAGCCTAACCGCGCATTTACCCGTTTCAAATATTGAAGGGCTGTTTTATTGAGCTTACTTCTTTTTTCTGTAAACGGAATTTTCACAATACGCCACCATGCCGAAAAGAATTCGCCGGGATGTGTGATTGCCTTTTTCAGATACTGTAAACTCCACATTGCTGCTGTGCTTACGAAATATCTTACAGGTAAATACCGCCACGCAACTTTCGACTTATTCACCCATTGTGAAGCCAGCTTTTTATAATTGGGCTGGCGGCCCAGTGGCGATTCTTTATGCAATACCGTTATTCGATTGTCGTAAGCGAGCGTATAGCCATGCTGAATGAGACGATAGGAGAGATCATACTCTTCCATTCCATAAAAGAAATCTGTTGGATATAAACCCGTTTTTCCTAAAGCTGATTTGCGCAACAGGTGACAGCAACCTGTAAAATAATAGGTAAGAAATCTTTGCTCGTCTTTTTTTGCTTCGTATTGTTTATGTGGAAATGCAGTGATTTGGGGTTGCCGGTTTGCATGATACAAGACCCGGAATGTGATAACCGCTGTATTGTTTTCCTGGTAGTAAACATCCAATGGAGTGGATGCGATGTTGGCAAAATCCGTAGGGGAGTCGAAAACGATGTCATCATCAAGCACCAACAGATGGGTGCCTTTTGCCTCCTGCATCAATTTATTGCGCCCGCGCGATACACCCAGGTTTTCTTTTGAATGTTCATACCGTACTTTCAACTCCGGATGCTGCGAAATAAAAACTTCCACCGCCTCATAAGATTCGGTGGAGGCATTATTTAAAATCAATGTTTCTTCCAGCAAAGACAGGTCGGCTTGTGTCGAGAGCGACTGTAACAGTTCAAGCACATCATGTGGCCTGTTGTAACTGATAATAAGTACCGATGTTTTTTCCGACAACATGCTTAGGCTTTCGCTTTTTGTTTGGAACGCCAGTGCATAAATGCGCCGCCTAATACAAACAACAACACCAGCCATGAGCCGATATAGGAAATCGTCATTCCTTTTTTCACAACTGCTGGTTCAAAAATAAATTTCACTTCATGATTTCCTGCCGGTATTGATAGGCCTCGCAACACGTAGTTTGCTCTGATGTATTCTACTTTATTCCCATCGATATAGGCATTCCATCCCGCGGGGTAGTACACATCGCTGAATACTGCAAACTGTGGTGACGCAGATTCGAACTGGTAAACGAGTGTATCGTTGTCGAAATGTGTTAAACGAATGCTTGCTGTTGAATCAAATTGTGGCTGTGTGATACCTGTTGCAAATGATTGCTGTATCACAGCGGTATCACGCAGGTTGGTACTGCCAATGGATTGCAGTTCGGTTGCGCCATCAGGTACTACTTCTACATGTTGTACCAGCCACGCGGGTCCGTATGCATCCTGGTTAGGAATAATACCTGCCTGACCATTTTGTGGATTCTGAACCACGATATACTTTGTATTCAGCATATTCAGAATCTGCGTGGGATCAGTTCCGCCATATAAATAACGTTCTAGAATATCCTGGTAAATACGCAGCTTGGCCGGGTGATAACCACCTACCGTGCGATGGAAAGTTGGATAGTGATAATCGCTGGCGCTAAACTTCTCCTGCCCCGCGTTATAAACACGGAAATGCAATTCTTTATCTGCAAGAATCTGTTGGTCTACCTGTGTTTTTCTCGTCAGTTGCATTTCCATTTGTTCAGCAGGAACATATTTTTCTTCGCCCAGGTAATTTTTTCCCACAAGAAGAAGGTCTGCTACTGCAATGACAGCCAGTATCGCCATTGCTAACACTGGTTTCAACGTGTTGCGGATAAACAACCAGATCACACCCGCCACAACGCCTGCAAATAGCAGCGTGCGCAATATCTGTCCGCCAAATATCGACTGGCGCTCTGATTTCATCGCGCTGATCAATGCGCGGATGATATCTTCATTTGCGCCCTGGCGTTGTAGACTTGAAGCAATTAATGGGTCCATGGGAGAACCATAGTCCATTACGATATATGCAAGCGCCAGGAAGAGGATCAATCCTCCAAGTGCGTACAATATTTTTTTGAAATCAGCTTTCAACAATGTAGCAGCCTCATTGCGGAAAAATAAAAGATTGGCAGCTATAATGGCAACAAAAGGGAGTAAGAGTTGCGGCACAACCATCGTAATGGATGGTGCACGGAACTTGTTATACAATGGCAGGTTTTCAAACAGGAATGTGTTGAATGAAGGCATGTATTTGCCCATTGCCATGATGATAGAAAGCAGAGAAACGATTAACAATGCCCAACGTAACGGATGTTTATACAAAACAAATCCTAACAGCGCGAGCAGACACACAATAACACCCGAATAAAACGGACCGCCACCTGATGAGTTGGGATCGCCCCAAAATTTAGGCATACCGTTGGCTACCTGCATGGCTACATTGGATGGCAGTCCACGTTTCGTGAGTGCATCAACAATGTTTTCATTGTCTTCAAAAAGCTGTTGGCTATTGCCACCAAATGCACCGGGCATTAATGCAGTCAACGCTTCGCCGGGTCCAAGACTGTAGCTAAAGGCATAAGCAGTATCAAGGCCTTTTGTCTGCACTACTTTTACACTGTCGCCCTGTATGTCCACACTTTTACCGCCGCGCATGGTGTACTTGCTGTACTCTGATGTTGTCATGAGCGACAAGGCGGTCGTCAGCGCTGCTGCAACAACAGCAACCGCAACGGTGCCGAAAGCGATGCCGAGATGTTTGAAGTCCCTGTCTCTTATCCATTGAATCTTGAATCCAATGGTAACAAAGAAAGCGACCATGATAAAGTAGTAACTAATCTGCGGGTGATTGGCATTCAGGAGCAGATAAGCACCGAGAGTGGTAACGGCAAGTCCCAGCCAGTAACGTTTAGTATAAACGAGTATCAACCCCGCCAATGCCAGTGGCATATAGGCGATGGCAAACATTTTTGTTACGTGTCCTGCAGCAATGATGATGGGATTATAAGTTGCAAAAGCATAACAGAGTCCGCCAAATATGCCTACAACAGGTCTTGTTCCCCAGGCCATGCACAACACATAAAAGCAAAGTGCAGAAAGGAAGAACATATTTACAGGTTGTGGAAGTCCCAGTGAGAATACGGCCGTGAGGTCGGGTAAAATGGATTTACCTCCCATAGCGATGAGGTAGTTGGGCATACCGCTGAACAGGGCAGGGTTCCACAAGGGAAATGGCCATGTTTTTCCTGGTAATCGAATGCGTTTTGCGCCATTCCTTTCCAGCCTACAATGTCATGCTGGTCGAGCACATTGCCTTCAATTGCAGGTTTGCAAAACAGGAGGGCTGTAATAAGGAAAATAAGAATGGCCAGCACATGGGGCATCGCCTTACGTACCAAATCGTTTTTCATCCGCTGTTGTTTAAAGATTTTTTGCGAAAACTCTATTCCGCATTCGTATTCAGGCTGACAAAATAATGCTATTTTACACGAAAAAAAGCGGATGCGCTGGTTATTATTTTTGTCAAAACTCGCCTTCATTTGTGGCTTGTTTTTCATTCTTTCCATCACACTTTTGATCCGAAACTGGGCCCAGGATGATGCAATTGTTTCCACGATAATTATTATAGGAACCGTTCTTGGTGCCATTACAGTGCCCCTGGTGAATATTTGTTATCTCGTGGTCCTTT
>JANPZZ010000015.1 GCA_024707305.1 Chitinophagaceae bacterium | reverse complement strand
GATTAAAGTGGCACGTGAACTGGGTTCAGAACGTCGCAAGACAGTTCGGTCCCTATCTGTGGTGGGCGTTAGTAAATTGAGAGGACATGACCTTGAGTACGAGAGGACCGGGTCGTACGTACCGCTGGTGTATCTGTTGTGCCGCCAGGTGCAATGCAGAGTAGCTAAGTACGGACAGGATAAACGCTGAAAGCATCTAAGCGTGAAACCTTCCTCAAGATGAGTTTACTTTTAAGAGCCGTCAAAGACTATGACGTTGATAGGCTACAGGTGTAAAGCTGGTAACAGCAAAGCCGAGTAGTACTAATTGCTCGTACGCTTTAATTTTTTTTTAGTTACCGTTCTAACATTTCCCAATATGATCTTATTAAAAAGTGAATATGTAAAATGATCAAGTAATGAATGACAAACGCTGGTAACAGCCTTTAGAAAATACTTTCATCATTTTATGGTGGTTTTGCCGAGGGTGTTCACCTCTTCCCATACCGAACAGAGAAGTTAAGCCCCTCATGGCCGATGGTACTGCACAACAATGCGGGAGAGTAGGTAGCTGCCATATTTATTGAAAAAGCCCTTCGATTTATCGAGGGGTTATTAATTTTTTTATTTATCCTACTACTCACAATACAATTTCACCTTTCCAACAATACCCCCCTTCCCCCCCATCTTTTCTAATGATATTTTTCGCCTCCCCTTTCCCTCTACTTCCTTATTTCCCTCCCCAACCTGTTTCCCCCTATTGTATTGCCAATTATTTTTATCTCTTCCCCTTTTTCCTTGGTGTGCTACCACGCATTACCCCATCAGCGCCACACCTTATAAAAGATCCAGTGTCTCTAATAGCTTTTCAAACGACGACTCAAAAATCTCTCTCCCCTGGTTAAGTTTAAGGTTATACTGTATCCAAAGAGTTTTACCATTGTTTTTTGACGCGAGATAATTTACCGACTTCAGATCAGGTTGCTTTTTGTCGTATTTAATACCGGTAAATTTGATAAAACTGATACCGTTTAAGGTGAATGTGGAGTCACTCATATCCTTGTTTCCATCCTTCTTCATAATCTTCTTCCTTTGCTGATGAATATCTTCCGACTTTGCATCAAACTGTAAACATTACGCCCATTGGGCTTGAATTTTCTTCTGTAGACGGCACATGTGTCCAGAGGGGTGCTATATCGGGGGTTTTTGTCCATGTTCCATATTTGAGGAGCATCGATATAAAAGCTTTTGCCCCCATGTGCGCGGGTCTTAAACTGAAATGACTCCTGCGTGGTCTTATATCGCATATAGATAACGGACGAGTCGTGCTGAAAACCGTTGACAGCTACCAGAAAAACCTGGCGACCATTGCTGAAAGCATAGGCATCTGTTACAAACACATTCTGTTCGTTCTTCTTGTAATTTTTATAACGCTGTACGGGCCATCCTGCCAGCGTATCCATCCAGATACGCGAAGTGGTACCAGGTTCAAATTTGCTTTTCAACGCGCCGTAAAATGGGGTTACTTCCCTGAAGTTTTTATTCTCGATAACGCTGATATAAACAGTGCTCCATTTGTATGCTTCAACACTATTCACTTTTTCCCATTTGAAATCGGAATGAAGCGTGAATTTAAAATAGGGATTGTTGTGCTCGCTCATATCCTGTGCGTGAAAGACAGGTAGCCATCAATAAAGCTAAAAAAGATGAGAGGGTTCGCATGTGTAGTTGTTTGGTGGTTATTAATTTAATAGATGTGGTTGAAAGAATTCACTTGAACAAAGTAGTGAGTTCCTTAATAATCCGAATACCACTCGAAGGGTATTTTAACAGCTCGACATACTTTCAAAAGCCGTAGGTACTGCCTCTTACTTATATACTTCGTATCTTTCACTCCGTTGAAAACTGAAAAAATAGCAATTCAAATGGCTTTTTCCCGCCTCTCGTGTTTCACACCACACGCCTCACGGTTTTTCTCATTTCTGATACTTGCAAGCTTATTACTGGCATTTAGACCGGAAGAAATAAAACGCTTCAACTTCCAGGGAAGAGCGCAGGGTACAACATGGCATATTACTTATTATGCCACTGATTCCCTGGTTGGAAAAATTGCGATCGACAGCCTGTTGAATGTTGTAGACAAAAGCCTTTCCCTATACGTACCCAATTCACTCGTTAGTAAATGGAATTCTTCCCGGAAAGGAATAAAAACGGGCAGGCATTTTAATACAGTTGTAAAGAAGGGGATAGATGTTTTTAACGACACCGAAGGGTTATTCGATATAACTGTTTTCCCTCTCACAAATGCCTGGGGATTCGGCCCGGTGAAACCTGCTGCATTGCCAGATTCGCAAGCCATTCAGCATTTACTTCCCTGTATTGATTCAAAACTGCTGAAACAAAAGCGATGGGGATATAAAAAGAAAAAGCTTGTGTGCAGATTGATCCCAACGGCATTGCACAGGGGTATTCGGTTGACCTGCTGGCCTCTTTGCTGGAATCGTGCGGTATTCAAAACTACATGGTGGAAGTGGGCGGCGAATTACGTGTAAAGGGACGAAAACTCCCTTCAAATGAACGGATGCTTATCGGTATTGAGTCGCCGGGCGATGATCCGATGGATCCGGTCATTAATCAGGTGATCGCATTGGAAAATGGGGCGATTACCACTTCAGGCAACTATCGCCGCTACCAGGAATCAAATGGAACACGGTTTACCCATCTGCTGGATCCACGTACAGGTTATTCCTTAAACAATGAATTGATCAGCGTTACGGTTGTGGCGCCCGATGCCATAACCGCTGATGCATACGACAACGCCTTGATGGCAATGGGACTAAAAAAAGCATTGGAATTTGTAGAAGCAAGACCTGAGCTTGCTGCCTATTTTATTTACAAACGATCGGATGGAGAAATCGCAGATTCTGCATCAAGCAGATTTAAACCACTCCTTGTGAATACTGAAAAGTGAGAAAACATTAAATTTGAGTTATGCGTCGAAGAGAATTTTTAGAAAAAGGATCATGGATACTCGGAGGAATGGCGTTTGCTGATAAGTTGTCGTTTGCACCATCACAGCCTTTAAAAGTTGCCATCATTGGCTGCGGCGATCGCGGTCTTGGTATCATGGAAATGATGCAGGAATTTCCTAACTATTTTAATGTAACTACAGCTTGCGACTTACTCGATTTTCGTCTCGATCAGGCAAAAAAATCAAAAGGCAGCACTGCTGTAAAAACGGTTCGCGATTACAGACAGGTAATGGATGATCGCTCAATCGATGCAGTTGTTATTGCAACATCACTGGATGCGCATTTCCCTGTTGCCGCTTCGGCTTTGCAGGCGGGTAAACATATTTACCTCGAAAAAGCCATGACATGGTCGATTGAAGAAGCGACCCAACTTGTTCAACTTGCAAAACAATATCCTAAATCTACGCTACTCGTTGGTCACCAGTATCGGTATACACCCCTTTATTTTAAGGTAAAGGAAATGATTCAATCCGAATACCTGGGCAACGTCACACAAATTGATTGTCGCTGGGATCGCAACGGTTCATGGCGCAGAAATGTACCTGCAGGTTATTCGGATGAACAGGTAAACTGGCGTATGTACCGGAAGTATTCTGGTGGGCTCGCTGCTGAACTACTTTCGCACCAGATTGATTTCATCAACTGGGCATTTCAAACAAACCCCGATAGCATCATGGGGTATGGCGGTATCGATCATTACAAAGATGGCCGCGAGACTTATGACAATATCCAGGTGATACTGCGCTACGACAAAAAAGGAATGATTGGAAACTTCGGCGCTACTTGTGGCAATGCACACGAAGGATATAATTTTAAAATAAAAGGTACACGTGGCACAGTATTATTGTTGCCGCATAAAGGTGTGTTCTATCCTGAAAAAGAAATTAAAAAAGAATTGCAAACTGTTGATGGTGTAACCGGTGCAACCAGACTGGAATGGAACCAGGATGGAGGAATCAACATCATGAACGAACCCATGAAAGATGGCACATGGTATGCGCTCCGTGAATTTTACAATTCAATAAAAGAAGGAAAACAACCAGTTTCCAATGTGCTCACAGGTGCCACCACTGCGGTTTGTGTACACCTGGCCAACGATGCTATCTATAACCGCACGATTAAAAACTGGAAAGAAGATTACAATTTTAAATAGGCTTTCGCCGCACAAGAAAACTACAATGAAATTTTCAACAACGTTTTTGCTTGCACTCGCATTAAGTTCATCTGTTATGGCCCAGGGATGGAAGACATTGTTTGATGGAAAAACGCTCAACGGTTGGAATCAGGTGACTGGTTCTGCTAAATTTGAAGTGGAAAATGGAACCATCGTAGGCACCACTGTCCATAACAGCCCTAATAGTTTTTTGCTTTCCGATCGTGTTTATGGAGATTTTGTGCTGGAGCTGGAAGTGATGATTGAAGACACCAACTCAAATTCCGGAATTCAGTTTCGCAGCCAGCATGATGCTGCCGCCAACAATGGTGTAGGAAAAGTATTCGGCTATCAGTATGAACTGGATCCTTCTGTTCGCATGTGGACTGCAGGCATTTATGATGAAGGAAGGCGCGACTGGCTTTATCCTTTATCCTTAAACCCCGCAGGTCAGCATCCATTGAAAACGGGTGTTTATAATAAAGTACGGATAGAATGTAAGGGGATTGAAACGCGTACATGGATTAACGACATTCCTGGCGCACACATGTTTGACGCAGTGGATGTGAAGGGATACATTGCTTTGCAGGTGCATAGCATCAGTAAATCGCAACCAGCGGGTAAACGTATCTGGTGGCGTAATATCAGGATCAAAGAAGGTGATTTTAAATTCACCGACTTCCCGGAAGATATTTATGTAGTGAATACCGGCATCAACCAGTTATCCGATTTCGAGAAAAAAGCGGGTTGGAAATTATTGTTTGATGGCGCTACAACGAAGGGATGGAAAGGTGCCTATAAACCTGCATTTCCTGAGAAGGGATGGGAAGTGAAAGATGGAGAGCTGCGCGTGATTCCATCGGGGGGGGCCGAATCAGCCAATGGAGGCGATATCGTAACCCTCGACCAATATTCGGCATTCGATCTTTCTTTTGAATTTAAACTGGAGAAAGCAGCTAACAGCGGTGTGAAATATTTTGTAACGCTTACTGAAAATAACCAGGGCTCTGCAATTGGACTGGAGTATCAGTTGCTTGATGATACACTACATCCGGATGCGAAAATGGGATTGAATGGAAACCGAACGCTGGCCTCTTTGTATGATCTTATTAAAGCAAATAAACAACCGCGTTTTGTTCGCCAGCCAGGCAACTGGAATAGCGGACGTGTTGTTGTTTACCCCGACAACAGGGTAGTGCATTACCTGAATGGCGTGAAAGTACTGGAATATGTTCGTGGCTCTCAATCCTTCCGCGACCTGGTAGCAATCAGCAAATACAAAATCTGGGAAAAATTTGGCGAAGCGCCGAAGGGGCACATCCTATTGCAGGATCATGGTGACGCAGTAGCGTTTAGAAATATAAAGATTAGAGAACTCAAGTGAGAGTCGAATGAGATGAATGAGATGAATGTGAAAATGAGGAAATGAGGAAATGTGAAAATGTGAAAAGTAATCAAGCCATGCTGGCGAAACTTTTTTTCACATTTCCTCATTTCCTCATTTTCACATTCCCTCATTTTCACATTTACATATTGCCACATTTTTCTCACTCCCACATCCATCCTTTCTCATATTTCCTTCCCCACAATTTCTCCGCCTTTGAATTGTTGATGATATGTCCGTTTGTTGGATTTGTATTGAGCGTGGTTCTGGTGCGCTGGGCAATATTTGCAAGGTGACAAAGCAATACACTCTTATGCCCTTCTTCGATAGGGGAATTTAATTTGGCATTGCCCCTGACCGCTTCAGCGAAATTTTGCAGGTGATACATATCCAGGTTGCCACTGCCTGCAACAGGATTCGTGGTGTCGTTTTTAGCATCACTCACCACTTCTTTGATTAATTTATTCGATGCATCATAAATCTTATAATCATCATTGCCACGGTTATGCAGCGTGCCATTATCTCCATAAATAATAAATCCACGACCTGATCCTTCTACGGGGAATTTGTTACAACTGCGACCTTCCCAGGTGATGGCTTTGTTGTTACCAAATTCAAAATTTACCACCTGTGTATCCGGTGTTTCCCAATCATCTTTGAAAGCATAACGTCCACCTGCGCTTGTTACCTGTGTTGGGAAATCGGTGCCCAGGAACCAACGGCAGCAATCAATTTCATGCGTACCATTGTTACAGGTTTCTGCAGTACCCCAATGCCAGAACCAGTGCCAGTTATAATGAACGTAATTGTCTTTATAGTCTACACGTGGGGCTGGTCCCTGCCATAAATCCCAGTCAAGCGTTGAAGGTACCGGAACTTTTTTGCCAATACCTATAGAGGTGCGATTATTCGCATACCATGATTTTCCGAAATATGCATTGCCGATAATTTTTTCCTCACGTACCAGTCGAACTGCTTCCTGCAGGTTGGGCATGGAGCGACGCTGGTTACCCATCTGGATGAGTTTATTGTATTTTTTCTGGGCGGCAATTAAAAGTTCGCCTTCGCGCGCGTTGTGTCCGCATGGCTTTTCAACATACACATGCTTGCCATGGGATGCGGCAAGTATTGAAGCGGGTGCATGCCAGTGATCGGGGCCTGCAATCACCAGGGCATCAAAGTCCTGTTTTTTTACCAGTTCACGAATGTCTTTTACAACAATAGGCTTTCGCGATGCTGTAGCAAAAGGTTTCAACCCGTTGGCAATCGCCTGTTCTTCTATATCGCAGATATAAGCAATTTCTACATTGGGTAATTTGGCAAAGTTTTCTGCAAGGTATGCCCCACGGCTATTGGTTCCCATAACGGCCAGGACCACTTTATTAGAGGGAGCATTTTTTCCAAATACCGGAAAATTGAGGAATGTAATTCCTGCAGCGGCCACACCGCTGTTGCGGATAAATTGTCGACGATTCATACGAAAAACGTTCGTTTGGTTGGTTTGTATTTGAAAGTGATAGCTTTAAAGATAGTAATTCAAACAGACATTTCACCATCGCTTATGAAAGGAAGGTTTTGTATTCCCTCTCTAATTTCCGACCTTTGTCGTTAATCTGATGAATAGAAACGAACGTATAATATTAGTCATACTGGCTGGGTTGAATTTTACGCATATCCTCGACTTTATGATTATGATGCCATTGGGTAATTACCTGATGCCCTCTTTTAATATATCTCCCGAACAATTTTCTTTCCTTGTTAGCGCCTACAGCATCAGCGCATTTGTTGCAGGAATTATAGCTGCATTAATCGTAGATAAGTTTGACCGTAAGAAGGTATTGACCTTTTCCTATATCGGCTTTGTGTTAGGTACACTTGCATGTGGGCTGGCCGATAGTTACTGGCTCCTGATGGGAGCACGGGTTGTTGCAGGTTTATTCGGTGGAATCATTGGTGCACAGGTGCTGGCGATCGTTGCCGATTTGTTTACTTACGAACGAAGAGGGCAGGCGATGGGAGCAGTAATGAGCGCATTCGCGATTGCATCGATCCTGGGGGTTCCGTTTTCATTGTATCTCACCAACCTGTTTAACAACAACTGGCATATTCCATTCCTGTTGATAGCAGGTGTAGGTATCATTCTGTCTCCAGCGCTTTTCCGGTTTGTGCCATCAATGTCATCACATATACAAGATGCTGAAAACCGAAGGTCTTCTTATGAAGTGTTGAAAGAAGTGATCAAATTTCCGGCAGCGAGAAATGCGCTCCTGTTCTCCTGTTTACTCATGATGGGGCATTTTCTGATTATTCCTTTTATCAATCCCTATCTGGAATTTAATAAAGGATTCTCGAAAGACCAGACACCCATGATCTATCTCGTGGGCGGCGCTGCGTCGCTGGTGGCTGCTTTGTATCTCGGTCGTATTTCAGATAAGCGTGGCAAGCTCCCGGTTTTTTCGATCTCCGTATTCCTTTCATTATTCATGGTATTACTCATCACACGCATGCCAATGGTGCCATTCTCCATCGTGTTGTTGTTTTTCGCGGTATGGTTTGTATTCGCAACAGGCCGCGCGGTTACGGCACAAGCCATGATCAGTGAAGTCGTTCCTCCAGAGAAACGCGGCAGCTTTATGAGCTTTAATGGGAGCGTTCAGCAATTAGGCACGGGCGTGGCATCGGTAACAGCCGGATTAATAGTTTTTAAAGACAAGGCCGGACGGATCCAGCATTTTGAATGGCTCGGTTATGCCAGTATTGTAGTATTGATTATCAGTCTTGTAATGGGACGTTATCTGTTTTCCCGCCTCGACAAAGCAGAATCTTCTGCCGGAATCGCCGTTGCCGAAGAAAAATAATCCGGAATTTCACGCCCGCTTTGTAACTTGATCTGTCTTCTAACCAAAATCAACTTTATGCGTTATGCACCCTTATCGCTTTCCTGGCAGTAACACTACTTGCTGGTTGCCGCTCAAAAGATGCTTTGAACTTCAGCGAAAACATCGTAAAAATTGAACGCAAACTGGGCGAATCAGTTCAGGCGGCCCAGCCACAAATTGCCCGTTTTATGGAGCAGGAAGTTTATGACAGCCTCGCCCTGGTAAGCGGTGATATTGTAAAGAAAACGGAAGCAACAATCGACGAATTAAACGCAATGAAAGCGCCAGATATTCCAGAAGCATCAACTTTCAAAGCTACTGCAGTTAAATACTTCACACATATCCGCAATATCTACGATTCTTATAAAATCTATGCAGAACAACCCAACGACTCACTTCGTGCGGTGGAAGTGCAAAATATGATCAGGCTGGAAAATGGCATCGATGATTTAACGAAAGAGTTGCAGGAAGCGCAACGTAAGTTCGCAAAAGCAAGCGGCTTCCGAGTAGAATCTGATTAATACAAAAGTAATCGATAAAAAAAGGAGTGAAGACGGAATATCCATATTCACTCCTTTTTTTATTAAGAATCGGTTCTCAACCCTATTTACTATCACATTATCTTCCGCTCGATCATTCAATTCTTACAACCGGGTATCGCATAAACGCCGGTTCAAACCAGGAGAATTTTTGAAAACAAAATTCAACTGGTCACGCCCGCTTGCGGCGAAACTACTGTCTGCAGCACGCTTCTCAGCCAGCTGTTGTTGTAACGACGGATTTTGCTTCAGGTATTCAGCTGCGATGACTTTCAAAAGCATAAGCAGAATAACCTTCTTTCTGTCCAAGTATGCCATCAAAGAAATTCCAGGTGAAATAAGAATCTTCTGCTTCGGGCTCCAGCGTTTCAATGAGGAAACGGTTACCGGGTTGGTTCATAGGGATGTACCAATCGCCTTTACGGAACTTTATTTTTTCGCGGCTGGTTTTGATTTTCACACCCGAATTCAAATGATGCCCTTCATAAGGACGGGGGGATGCTTTGTAATCTTCAATATGGTAAACCGTTACTTCAACAGTACTATCGCTGCTTAGCTGACGCATCTGAATCTGGTTGCGTTGTAATTTTTTCAATCACCGGCCACCATCCCTGCGGTATAATATAAGCCGTTGGTTTCTTAATAAACCTTGTTGGTTCATACTGGTTAAAAATTGGAATCTTCGTTTCATAAGGTTTGGTGCGGTCATAATAAAGGCGTGGTAATCCCGACACTTCGCTCGGCTTACGGCCCGACGCAAAACCTTTATATAAAAACTCCTGCGACCGTTCACGATTATTTTTCCATGTTGTAGGGAATTCTGTTTGTGTGCCTGTCGATTTTTTTTGCGGCCGCCCGCAGGTCGCGGATATTGTCTGCATTCTTTCCGGTGAATTCAATAAATGTCTGCATCAGAGCATAGGTTGCTTTCACACGCAACTGATATTCTTTCAACATATGCGTTTCGGGAACAAAACTGAAGGTGTTCCATAATGCACCGAACCCGCTGCCATAGCGTGGACTGTCCCAGAACTCAGGCCACCCTTTCTCGGGTGTATCGCCAAATGAATTTACATAAGGAATGAGGTCATATCCTTTTTCCTTCATGCCCGCATAGAGTCCGGGTTCAAAGGTTTTATTTAGAAATTCACCCAGCACGCCACCCAGTTTATTGTGCTGCGTAGTGAGCAGGGTCATAATATGCTGATAGTCGGCTCCATTACTCACATGGTTGTCGACAAAAACATCAGGGTCCAGTTCATGAAAAATTTCGATAAAGGATTGCGCATTGCGTGAATCCATCTTAATGAAATCACGGTTGAGGTCGAAATTCTGTCCGTTGCCCCGGAAACCAAATTCTTCGGGGCCGTTCTGGTCCACGCGATAGTTGGGGCTGCGGTTCAGGCATCCATCTATATTATATACCGGTATAAATGCGAGTACTACGTTATCGGGAATCCTGTATTGATTAGTTACAATATCCCGCGCCAGCAACATGCTGGCGTCGATACCATCGGGTTCGCCCGGGTGGATACCATTATTAATAAACAGGATCCTTTTATTCTTTTTCCGGATCGTAGCAACATCATAGTCGCCGGCATTGGATACAAAAACCAGGTGCAGGGGGTAACCCGAATCGGTCGACCCTTTGCGAAGCATTTTCACTTTATTGCTGGCTGCGTCCAGTTTCTGCCACCATTCCACGATCTCGTGATAGGTAGGCGTTTGCGTGCCTTTTGACGTCTCGTAGCGGGTTACGAACTCCTGGGCTGATAATAAGGTGCTGAAGAGCAGGGAGAGGAAAAGCAGGGTTTTTCTCATGCGTGGTCAATTTTCACGAGCTGTTGGCTCATTATTAAAGCCAACAAATTAGCGAATTCACGCATAAAAAAAGCAATCGCACAGGCGATTGCTTTTGCAGAATATTTTCAGCGCAACGGGGTAATCAGCGATTACTTGGCAGCGTTTACTTTCTTCGTGAGTTTGCTCTTCAGGTTGGCCGCTTTGTTCTTATGGATTACACCACGTTTTGCCAACTTGTCGATCATAGACGCTACGAGGGGCAGACTTTCCTGCGCTTCCTTGCCAGTTGCAGCTTTCAGGTCGCGGATGGCATTACGTGTAGTTTTGCCATAATATCTGTTCCGGTCACGACGTTTAGCAGCCTGACGCACATCTTTCTTTGTAGCCTTATGATTAGCCATTTCGTATCAATTTTAAGGACGGCAAAGGTAAGGCCGCAGGGCTAATCCACCAAATTTTACTGAAAAATATGCGTAAATAAGTGCCCGCCTGCCCGGCTTAGCCGTTTATGGGTGAATTTTTGGGTTTTGAACCCGGTGGACGCGAAGATACTTGAAACCAGTTACGTAGAAATCATAAATTCCCTTACTTTTTGCTGATTTGGCCCCTGATTTTCAGAACTTTTAAGCGATATTTGTGTCCCTTTGCGACGCGGTGAAAATAAACCGATCCGCCCACTTTGAAAAGGCCACCCAAAAACTAATTTTGGCCTGCAAAAAGTGGTCTGCCCACCGCAAACCGCAAACAGCATTTGTTTATGAAAGACTTTTCGTATATCACCAATTCACATCCGGCTTTTATTGAAAACCTGTATAAAGAGTTTGTGCAGGATCCATCCAGCGTTGACCCCGATTTACGTAAATTTTTTGAAGGCTTTGATTTTGCAATCGGCAGTGGTTTACATGCAAATGGTAAAGAGACCGCCGCAGCAGCAGCATCTTCAGGTAATGTCGCCGCCAGCAACTGGCAAAAAGAACTCGGCGCCTACCGTATGATTCTGGGATATCGTAATAAGGGACACCTGATTGCGAAAACGAATCCAATCCGTGAAAGAAAAAGATCGCGGTGCCAACCTGGTGCTTTCTTTCTTCGGGCTTGAAGAGTCGGATATGGATACTGTGTTCCAGGTGGGTGAACGAATTGGTCTGGGGCCGGCAAAATTGCGTGATATACTGGCACACCTGCAAAAGGTTTATGCAGGTCCCGTTGGTATCGAATTTAAATACATCAGCGACCAGCAACGTGTAAACTGGCTGGCAAGGGAAATGGAATTGAAATTCTCAAATCCCGTTCCTCTTGAAAAGAAAAAACGCATCCTGGAAAAACTAAACCAGGGTGTAATGTTCGAAGAATTTTTACATAAAAAATATGTAGGCCAGAAACGATTCTCGCTCGAAGGCGGTGAAACAACCATTCCTGCACTCGATGCGATTATCAATGTTGCCGCCGACGATGAGGTACAGGAAGTGGTGATTGGCATGGCACACCGCGGACGTCTGAACATTCTTGCTAATATCATGGGCAAGACTTACGAACAAATTTTTAGCGAATTCGAGGGCACTGCACAGGTGGATCAAACGATGGGCAGCGGTGATGTGAAATACCATATGGGTTATGGCAGCCAGTTGACAACGGCAAATGGCAAAACCATTCACCTGAAACTGATGCCCAACCCTTCGCACCTCGAAGCTGTAAATCCTGTTGTTATCGGCTTCGCCCGTGCAAAAGCAGATGCTTTATATACTGAATACGAAAAAATATTACCCATACTGATCCATGGTGATGCATCTGTTGCAGGCCAGGGTATCATGTATGAGGTTTTGCAAATGAGTAAACTCTCCGGTTATTATACTGGCGGTACCATTCATTTTGTTATTAATAACCAGATCGGCTTTACAACCGATTTCGATGAAGCACGTAGTTCCGACTACTGTACTTCACTGGCTGCAGCCATTCAGGCGCCTGTATTCCACGTAAACGGTGATGATCCTGAAGCTGTTTTGAAATGTGCTGAAATCGCAACCCGTTACCGCCAGGAGTTTAACAGCGATGTCTTTATCGACATGGTATGTTACCGTAAACATGGCCACAACGAAGGCGATGATCCAAAATTTACGCAGCCTCAGTTATATGGCCTGATAGAAAAACATCCTAACCCACGTGAAGTGTATGTAAACTTCCTGTTGCAAAACGGTGAAGCCGACGCGAAAGAAATGGCGAAGGAGATGGAGAAAAAATTCTGGGACGACCTGCAGGAACGTCTTGATGAAGTAAAACAAAAACCACTCCCTTATCAATACCAGCAGCCTGAACTCTGGTGGCGCAATATGCGCAAAGCATCTGAACAGGATTTTGAACAATCTCCTGTTACTGCCATCAGCGAAGAAACATTTACAAAAGTGTTTGACGCGATGATGAAGTGGCCTGAAGATTTTAAACCACTTCGTAAAGTGGAAAAAATCATCCAGGATAAAATCAAACTTTTTGATAGCGAACAAAAACTCGACTGGGCCAGTGGTGAGCTGATGGCATATGGAAGTTTGTTGGTCGACGGAAAAGATGTTCGAATGACAGGCCAGGATATTCGCCGTGGTACATTCTCTCATCGTCATGCCGTGCTGCGCGATGAAAACGGACGTGATTACAACCGCCTGAGCCTGATTCCCGGAGCAAGCGGTAAATACCGCATCTTCAATTCGCTGCTCAGCGAATATGGGGTGCTTGGTTTTGAATATGGTTATTCACTGGCAAACCCCAATGCTCTCGTATTATGGGAAGCGCAGTTTGGTGATTTTGTGAACGGTGCGCAAACCATGATCGATCAGTTTATTTCTGCGGGTGAGCAGAAATGGAACCGTATGTCGGGTATGGTAATGTTACTGCCACATGGGTATGAAGGGCAGGGGCCTGAACACAGTAGTGCTCGATTGGAACGTTTTCTTCAGTCATGTGCTGAGTTGAATATGATCATCACCAACATCACAACTTCAGCCAACTTCTTCCACGCAATGCGTCGCCAGGTAGAATGGCCATTCCGTAAACCGTTGGTTAATTTCTCACCGAAAGCCAACCTGCGTCATCCGGGAAGTTATTCTGCGAAATCAGAATTCCTGAACGGTGGCTTCCGTGAAGTGATTGATGATGCTGCTGCCGACAAGTCGAAAATTAAAAAGTATTGTTCTGTAGCGGTAAAGTATATTTTGATCTGGCCGAACGTAAAGAAAAAGAGGGTCGGGATGATGTAGCCATCATCAGGCTGGAGCAATTATATCCATTACCATTTACACAACTGGAAGAATTATATAAAAAATACAATCGTGCTACCTGGTTCTGGGTACAGGAAGAGCCACTCAATATGGGCGCTGCTTCTTTCCTGCAAATGAACCTGAAGTCGATTAACTATGGCGTCATCAGCCGCCAGCCATCAGCATCGCCAGCAACCGGTTATGCAAAAGTGCATAAGCAGGAGCAGGAAGAGATTGTGGAAACAGCTTTCAGCATTTAAACTAATTCAGATAAATTACAGCGTAATAAACGTTCTATGATCGAGATTAAAGTACCAACCGTAGGTGAATCAATCAGTGAAGTAACCCTGTTGAAATGGGTGAAAAAAGATGGGGATTATGTGGAAAGAGATGAAGTGATTGCAGAACTGGAAAGTGAAAAAGCTACGTTTGAAGTAAACGCAGAAAAAGCCGGTGTATTAAAAACTGGCGCCCAGGAGGGGTGATACACTGAAGATTGGCGACTTGCTGGCGAGCATAGATGAAACGGCTGCTAAACCTGCTGAGTCGAAAAAGAAGAACCGGCAAAAGAAGCGCCGAAAAAGAAGCAGCTCCTGCCAAATCGGAAGCACCCGTAACGAGTGTTTCTAACGACATTAAGGCGACACCTGTAGCATCTGCAATTATTGCTGATAAAAAAGTGGATCCCAAAAAAGTTACCCCTAGCGGATATCACGGTAAGATTACGAAGGATGATGTGCTGGCTGCACTATCCAATCCTGGAAAACAGGCGTTTGACGGACAGGAATTGTTCAGCCGCAATGTACGTACGGAGAAAATGAGCAACCTGCGTAAAACGATTTCACGCAGGCTGGTAGAAGCCAAGAATACAACTGCCATGTTAACAACCTTCAATGAGGTGGATATGACAGAAATCATGGCGATCCGCACGAAATACAAAGACAAGTTCAAAGAAATACATGGCGTTGGCCTTGGATTTATGAGCTTCTTCGCAAAAGCCTGCGCAGTGGCGCTTACAGAATGGCCTTCGGTAAATGCATATATCGATGGCGATCAGTTGGTGTTTCACGACTATGCTGATATCTCCATCGCGGTAAGTACGCCCCGCGGATTGACTGTTCCTGTAATGCGTAATGTGGAAAGCCTGAGCTTTGCGGATATTGAAAAGAAAGTAGTGGAATTGGCAGGCAAAGCGCGTGACAGCAAACTTACAACTGAAGAATTGACTGGCGGCACATTTACAATTACCAATGGTGGTGTATTTGGTTCACTGATGAGCACACCCATTATCAATATTCCCCAAAGTGCGATCCTGGGTATGCATAAAATCCAGGAAAGACCGATGGCAATAAATGGCCAGGTGGTGATTCGCCCAATGATGTATATCGCATTAAGCTATGATCACCGGATCATCGATGGTCGTGAATCGGTAAGCTTCCTGGTGCGCGTAAAAAGAATTGCTCGAGAATCCGGCGCAATTGCTGATCGGAAAAGATCCGGTGAAAGCGATGTTGGAGCTTTAAAGCGTGAAGCGTGAAGCGTGAGACGGCAAACGGCAAACGGCAAACGTGAAAGGAGTGTGGGAATGTGAAAATGAGGAAATGTATTCTTCGTCTCTTAATTTTCACATTGACATATTTTCACGTTTGCCGTTTGCCGTCTCTACTGTTCACGCCTCACGGTTCACTCCTCACGATAAATCACTTCTACCTTTGTCATTTGTTCATTCACATCTGAACACCGCAGTTTCACTTCTCTCCGCATACAACGGAGCCGAGCCGTTTTCATCTATACCTGAAAAAATATTTCGCGGCCCATCGTAAACATGGTTCACGCGACCGGAAAACGATCAGTCAGTTTTGTTATGCTGCATTCAGGTTGGGAAAAGCCGCACAACAATTTTCATGGGAAGAACAGGTACTGCTGGGACAGTTTCTTTGTACACAAACATCGTCTCCATTGTTGCAGGAACTGCGGCCCGAATGGAATGGGCATGTTTCAGACGACATCGAAATGAAAATTAGACTTGTCGGTAAGTTTTACCTGGCGGAGGTTTTTCCCTGGCAGGATCAGTGTAGTGAGGGCATTGACGCCAACGCATTTATCCGTTCTCATTTTCAACAACCCTTGTTATTTCTTCGCGTGCGGCCAGGAAAGAAAAAAGCAGGTTACTTTAAAACTTCAAGGGATTCCATTTGAATGGATAGGAGACGATGGTATTGCACTTGAGAACAGTACCAATATCAAAGACCTGCTCAAACTGAATGAAGAAGTGGTGGTGCAGGATATCAGTTCGCAGGAAACCGGAAAGCTGATGCAGAAAGTTCAATTGACGGCCAATCCCGGTGTTTGGGATTGTTGCGCCGCCAGCGGGGGTAAATCGATATTGGTTTCAGATATATTTCCTTCGCGATCACTGACGGTTTCAGATGTGCGTCCCGGCATTTTATCTAACCTGCATAATCGTTTAAGAGAGGCTGGGCTAACGGTCAACGAATCGCATGTTATTGACCTTTCCGATGTAAATTCAATTTTACCTTCGCGGCAATTTGATCTCGTTATTGCCGACGTGCCCTGTAGTGGCAGTGGTACCTGGGGACGTACACCCGAGCAACTTTATTTTTCGATCCTCAAAAAATCGATTACTATGCCAAACTTCAATCGAAAATAATAGACCGTGTAGCAGACGCTGTTAAACCTGGCGGTTATCTTTTGTATTGTACCTGTTCTGTTTTCAAAGAAGAGAATGAAACGCAGGTTGATCGGTTTCTTGAAAATCATTCTTTCGAAAAACAA
>JANPZZ010000006.1 GCA_024707305.1 Chitinophagaceae bacterium | reverse complement strand
TCCACTATATGGCGATGGAAAACCATTCCTGCTTTCGTCAGTAAAACCTCGATTTAAACTCTCAAAAGATGAGTTGGAAGAAAAGCCATTGCTTCCCCGTCTTGCACTTCATGCATCTTCATTAAAGATTGAAAATACAGATGGGAAATTACTGGAGTTGGAAGCAGCGCTGCCGAAAGATATTCGTGCTACACTGCAACAACTCAGAAAAACGGAGATCCTAAGCTGATCTTTCAAAAAGAATTATCAACGGATTAAGAAGCGGCCAGTGCCTGTTCGATGTCGGCAATGATATCATCCACGTGCTCCAGGCCAACCGATATGCGAATCAAACCGGGCGTGATTCCTAAAGCTGCGCGTTCTTCATCTTTTAACTTGCTATGCGTGGTGCTGGCCGGGTGTGCTGCAATCGTGCGACTATCACCCAGGTTATTCGTCATGCTTATCATCTTTAAAGCATTCAGAAATTTACGTCCGCTTTCCACACCCCTTTTAATTCGAAAGTGAGAATACCACCGCCATTGCTCATTTGCTTTTTGGCAATCATATGCTGTGGGTGTGATGGGAGGAAAGGATAAGACACACAACTTAATTTTGGATGATTTTCAAAATGCGTTGCAATTGCAAGTGCATTTTGTGCATGTTTCTCCATGCGCAAATACAAAGTTTCAAGACTCTTTGTTAATACCCATGCATTGAATGGACTCATACTGGGGCCTGTGTTGCGAATGAAAAAGATAAAGTTGTTGAATCAGTTCTTTTCTTCCTACCACCACGCCTCCAAGTACACGTCCCTGCCCATCGATAAACTTTGTTGCTGAATGCAACACCAGGTCGGCACCAAATTTAATGGGCTGTTGTACTGCAGGAGTTGCAAAACAATTATCCACTACAAAAAGGATATTGTGCTTTTTGCAAATAGAAGCAACCAGTTCAAGATCTATAATTTCCAACCCCGGATTGGAGGGCGTTTCCAGATAAAGCAATTTTGTTTCCGGCTTAATCAACTCTTCAATCGATTCGGGTTTTGCCATATCGAAATAAGAGTGCGATATGCCCCATTTAGGAAGATATTTTGTAAGCAACGTATGCGTGCTGCCAAATACTGCTGCTGCAGAAACCACGTGATCACCCTGTGAAAGAAATCCCATGAATGTTGAGAATACAGCAGCCATTCCTGTGCCGGTGGCAATACCATCTTCAGCACCTTCAAGGGCCGCTATTTTCTCAATGAATTCATCAACGGTTGGATTTGAAAAGCGAGAGTAGATGTTTACATCCAGGCTATCATCCGCAAATGCAGCAGCCATATCTTCTGCAGACTCGTAGGTAAAACTGCTTGTAAGAAATAATGGTGTTGCGTGTTCTTTTTGTGCCGTACGTTCTGTTTGAATTCGTATTGCCCTTGTTTCGGGATGTTGTGCCATGGAGAAGGTAATCTTTTATGAGGGGCAAAGATAAGAGATAGTTTTGATGATCGAGGATCGATGACCGATGACCGATGACCGATGACCGATGACCGATGGCCGATGTCCGATGACCGATGGCCGATGAATTTTTACAGTACAGGATACTGATTCCGCAATTGGGAAGGGTATGCACTATTCAAACGTTACTTCGATCATCGATCATCGGACATCGATCATCGAGTTAAAACAATTTGCACCAAATCCCCTGGCTTTTGAATATTGATTTTTTTAACCGGGTAGCCGGTAGTTTTTACAACAAGCACGAGGGGAAAACGATTCCATGTTTTGAGTGAGAACTCGCCTTTCCCATTACTTAACCCTTCTTCTTCTCCCTCAACCACAAATACATGTGCTCCAGGCACTGGCTGCCCGTTTTCCGTTACAACTTTCCCTTTAAGTGTGTAAGCTTTTGCAGGTGATTGCTGATCGCCATTACGGCTTTGAATAATGGCAATTGCCGGCAGGATCATAATCGCCATGATCCAGAAAGAATAAAAGGTTTTCATAATAAACATTATTGACACCGCGGTCGGAATCGAACCGACGTAAGAGGTTTTGCGGACCTGTACCTAACCACTCGGCCACGCGGCTGATTTTTTAAGAGCACCCCGAAGAATCGGGGTGCCGAATCTAAAACGACTGCTCCTTTAGGGCGCTTACATACTAACGAGATTAGTTCGCAAAACGAACTGTATTATGAAATGTTCTTATTGTTTGTACAAATCTTCCTTATTCTTCTGTATCGCCTTACGAATATAGGAAAAAAAAGATTAGTCTACTGTTTTTATAGACTACTATTTTTGAGACGGTGGCCGATGGCCGATGATCGATGACCGATGATCGAAGGAACGTTTGAATAGTGCATACCCTTCCCAATTGCGGAATCAGTATCCTGCACTTTAAAAATTCATCGGCTATCGGTCATCGGTCATCGGACATCGATCTAGAATAATTGCACAATAATCCTCATGCTCCAAAAAATAACCAGTATACCCAGGAGGATATAAGATGTTTTACGCGGCAATTTCCCGGTGAGTTTAGCAGCCAATGGGGCGGCGATGAGTCCGCCGATTATGAGTGCAACAATGGTTTTGCCAGTGGCTTACGCCTAATAATGTAAAAAATGTGAAAGCACTTGCCAGCGTAACAAAGAATTCGGTGAGACTTACTGTACCAATAACAAATCGTGGGCTTCTGCCTTTTGTTATCAACGTGGTGGTAACGATGGGTCCCCAGCCACCGCCGCCAAAGGAATCGAGGAAACCGCCAGCACCTGCAAGCGCACCATATCGTTTGAATTTCTTTTGCTTTTGCTGTCGACGAAAAGCAAGTACCAAAATGCGAATACCCAGGAATAAAGTGTAGGTAGCTAAAGCGGGCCGAAGATATTCGATATGCGTTTCTCCTAATTGCGTTAATAAAATAGCACCAAGTACCGCGCCTATCACACCAGGTATCAACAACGCTTTAAATAATTTCTTATTTACGTTACCAAATTTATAGTGACTATATCCGGATGCACCACTTGCAAACATTTCCGCGGTGTGAATACTGCCGCTAATTGCAGCAGGGTTTACACCGGCCGACAATAAAATCGTTGCGCTGGTAACACCATAACCCATTCCCAATGCGCCATCGATCATTTGAGCCAGGAAACCGGCCAGCAACATGATGGGAAATTTCGGGTCCAGTGTACTATAAAAGTCCACGGCATCATTGGCGATTTCGCCGAAGGGTACATAAGAAAAAAATAAAATGCCCGACCAGCATCAACCCAAAAACCACGAGAGAATAAGTAGCTACTTTTCTCCATTTATTTTTTTCGACGTTGCCTTTATCCACCAGGATTTTCGTGATCTCGTTTAGTTTTTTGACTTTATATTCAAAATTCCCATTCAGTTTATTTCTTACTTCATGTAATTGATCAATCACTTCATCGAGTTCATGAGGCAGCGCATCGTTTAAAACTTCTTTGATTCGCTTAGCGGCAGTTGGTGATTTACCGTTTGTAGAAATAGCAATCTTCAGATTCCCCTTTTGTACAATACTTCCCAGGTAGAAATCGCAGAGCTCGGGTGTATCTGCAACATTTACCAATATGCCTTGCGTCCTTGCTTCATCACGAATGAGTTTATGCAATTCACGGTTATTGGTCGCGCATACCACGATATCTTTTCCGGCAAGATCACTCATTTCAAAATTCCGTTCTTCTATCCTGCATGAAGTATGTTGGTCCACGATAGATCGAACTTCTTCACTGATTTCCGGCGCCACAATCGTGATGTTTGCGTTTGGCGAATTTGAAAGTAGCGAGCGCAGTTTTTCATGGCCGATATTTCCACCACCGACCAGCAGCGTGGTCAGATTCTCCAGTTTCAGAAAAATCGGATAGAGCGGATTTTTCTGCGCTGCCTTTCCAGTTTCTGCTGAAACATTTTCGTTGTTGCTTAATTCCATTTGTACTAATCAGGTTGTTAATATGCCCGGTTTTCAATCCATTGCCGTGCCTCACGCGCAGCATATGAAATTATACTGTCGGCTCCGGCCCTTTGCAGCGATGCCCATATTTCAATATGCGCCTGTTCCCTTTGTAAAAGCCCTTGTTTTGCCAGCAATTCAATCGTCGCGTATTCACCGCTCACATGATAAGCCACCACCGGCTTTTTCGTTTGTTGTTTTAATCGATAAATAATGTCGGTAAAATGTCCCGCAGGTTTCACCATCAACATATCTGCTCCTTCCTGCTCATCGCGGGCTGCGGCTGACAATGCCGCTTCTGCGTCTGATACGGGCAGCTGGTATGTTTTCCGGTCACGGAGGCCCGTCGCATTCGGCGAAGAGTGACAGGCATCGCGGAATGGCCCATACCATTGCGAACTGAATTTAGCACTATAACTCAGGATTGAAACCGCATCCAGCGAAAACGCATCCAGTTTATTTCGAATCGCAGCGATGCGGCCGTCCATCATATCACTGGGCGCAATGCAATCTGCACCCGCTAATGCCAGTTGCAAAGCATACTGGCTCAATATCTCCACAGATGGATTATTTAAAACCCCTGTCCCTTCATCATTCAAAATTCCACAATGACCATGCGTGGTATAACTACAGAGGCAACAATCCAACGCCAGCCAGATATCATCTCCAAAATGTTCCTTTATTTTTTTAACAATAGAAATGGCAAATGAAAAATCAGAAGGACGTTCGGCCCGGGTGACTGGAACAGGAAAAAGCAGGAATTTATTGATACCCCTGTGAATATCTGCTTCAATAGAAAAAAGGATGCTGTTTTCGTTTTCCACCAGCACGTGGTCCAGACCATTTACTTCACGCGGTTGCAGCAAATTCTCTTCCACAAAAAGCGGCTGTATAAAAGCGCGGTGCGAGAGGTGCCTTCCTGCCGATAATTCACGCATCGCGGAGCTACTCCGCTGCCTCCTTTCTGTTAACGGATATTTGATGTTTTCCATTGATTAAATGATTTAATGTCGGGGAAAACAACCGGTTTTACACCCCATTCAATTAGTTTCCTGGCAGTTTCACCTGAAGGGCATGCATGTGTTGCTGTTGCTTTCGCAAACGATGCATACAGATGGAATTGTTCCGCGCTGGTCCAGAAAATGATATCAGCGGTTTCAATCTCAGCTGCGAGCCAGGGTTTTACTGCTGCTTTTAATCGATAGGTTGCAATTGCCTTACGCCCTTTCTTCCGCCAGTCTGCAGCTGCTTTCTCGTGTGTGATAATTACGACATCATCTTTATTGGACTCCACCAGCGGTGATGACCACACTTCATCGAGCCGCTCCATACCCATTGCATCAGAAGATCCGCTTACCCAGATTTTATTTTTCGCCAGTTCCTTCCATGTTTTTGTGCCTGCAGCCCACAGCATTTTATTCTGTAAAAATGAAATGACCACTTCATTGTGCACCGCTTTATAGTTGGCCACAAATACGTGTTTGCAGTTTTGATATTCACTGAAGTCGGGCTTTTCAAAAAAATCGTAATCAAAAAACTGCCCCATAAAATCGGTACTGCTGAATATTTTCTTACCACGACCATCCAGATCCGGCATTTTCGACCAGCGATTAATCAGTTTCCCATTAGCATCGACACCACCGCCGTATAAACTTTGTTCTTCATTAAAATGAAAACTGGTTACACCGAAACGTTGTACACAACCGGCGCCAAATTCGCGCGCCCACTTTTTCTCAGCAACACAATCGTTCCAGTGTTGTTGGTCATTGATTGAATGAAGAATTGGTCGCAGATCGTCGCGGTCAGCTAGTGCCTCCGCAACAATCGCACCCTGGCAGGGCGCGGGTGTACATTCAATAAGTGGTAAATGTATTTTAGAAAGCGATGCCAAACCCCGCTCGACTAAACCGGCTGTTTCGTTTTTAGATAAAAGGCGATTCAATCCAGCTGCAGCCAGAATGGTTGCGTCGTATTCTCCCGAAACAAGTTTGCGCAAACGCGTTTCTACGTTTCCACGAATTGGCTTTACTTCCAGCCGGATATCGGCAACAAAATATTTCAGAATTGATTCAACAAAAACGATCGTCATTTCTTCGCGACGGGGACTACAGGTTCCAACGACTATGCCTTGCCCTCTCCCCGCTTTTTCTAACATTGATTTTGAACAAAGAAAAACATCACGTGGATCATCACGATCCGGAATGGAAAACTGGTTGCCGCCAAAGAAATGTTCACTGCTCATGTCTTTTAAAGAATGAACTGCGATATCGGCTTTGTTTTCTATTAACTCATTAAAAATATCGCCGGTAAAAAAATCAGTGCCTTCCACTGTTTGCAGTGGAATGTCGCGCAGCTGGTCGCCCCTGGTCTCACGTGTGAGCAGTTCAACCTGCAATTGCGGAAAAAATGCGTGGATGCGACTACGCACTTTCTCCAATTGCAGGCGCGACAGTGCCGACGAGCGACCTATCAACCTGATTTTTTCCATGTATAATTTTTGCCAGGCTTAATGCCAGGTGATTAATATGTTTAATTTCATGTCGTGCAGTAATAATTACACGCAAACATTCTTCGCCCACCGGAACTGTAGGGTAATTGATCGGCTGCACATATACACCCTGCTCCTGCAACAACTGTCTTGCCCGCTCGCGACATAATCCTGCTTCACCAATATGTATCGGCGTAATGTGGGAATCATTATCAATAAAGTCCACACCCATCTGCACGAACGCCTGACGCAATTGTTTTATTTTTTCGAAAAATTGATTTCGCAATTCACCATTATTGCGCAACATGATAATACTTTCATTGGCTGCGTTGCAAATTGCCGGAGGCAAAAGAAGTAGTAAATATAAATCCGCTGCCAAAGCTTCTTATAAAATCAACAATCAGCGACGACGCGGCTATATACCCACCAAAAGCACCGATGGCTTTGGATAATGTTCCATTTACGATATCAACTGCATCCTGTAAACCTTCCTGCTCCAAAATTCCAGCGCCGGAAGGTCCATATAATCCCACTGCATGCACTTCGTCTACGTAAGTAAGTGCATCAAATTTTTTTGCCAGTTGCACAATCTCTTTTATCGGTGCCACCGTTCCTTTGATGGAATAAACGGATTCAAAAACAATGATGCGGGGTAAATCTTGTGGGATCGACTTCAACAATTCTTCCAGATGCGCAATATCGTTGTGCCGAAATACGAGCTTCTTGTTCGAAACCGAACGCATCCCTTCAATCAGCGATGCATGATTACGTTCATCACTCAGAAATACAAGCCCGGGAATATTTCGCGCAAGCGTTTGCAATGTGGTTACATTTGCCTGATAAGCACCATTGAACAGCAAAGCAGCTTCCTTTTGATGCCATTCAGCCAATGTTTGCTCCAATACACGGTGGTGATTGGTGGTACCTGAAATATTGCGTGTTCCACTACTGCCTGTACCGCTGCGATGTGTGGTGAAAGAAAGTTTTGAAATGAGTGTTTCGTGCGTACTCAGTCCAAGATAATCGTTGCTGCACCAGTTTACTGCACGACGCTGCACAGCATTTTCATCTTCATAATAGAAATAAGGAAAATGCTGTGCACTCTTATTCACTTCCAGGAAACGACGATAGGCGCCACTTTCGCGGAGTTGTTGCAGTCGTTCTGAAAATATCGTATTGTATCTGTTCATGATACCAGTTTTTCCCTGATCACAAAATCACCAAATGTTTCTGCTGTTTTACGATTTGAAGCATAAAGCCCAAGCAACTGATCCAGTTCAGAGAGTATTCCTGATTCATCAAGACTATCCCGGTATTTGATATTCAGTCTTTCTCCATTTCTATCGCCGCCGATATGAAGGTTATAAAATCCATAGCTGGTTCCGATCAGCCCAATCTCTGCTGCAGGCGAGCGTCCACATCCATTTGGGCAGCCTGTCATTCGCAATGTGATCTCATCATCCTTCAACTGATATTTTTCTAATATTGGTTCAATCTTCGTGATGAGCGTCGGCAGATATCGTTGGGCTTCTGCAAGTGCAAGCGGACAGGTATTGAATGCCACGCATGCGATAGAATTCTTGCGGATTGCACTATTGTTTTGATTGTGAAGACCGAGCCCATATTTTTCAAACAAATCTTCAATTGCTTCTTTATCACTATCCGAAATATCAGCTAGAATCAGGTTCTGGTTTCCACTAAAACGAAAATTACATTTGCCTGTTTGTGCAATCTCGTACATCGCGGTTTTCAAAGGCAGCTTCTCATCATCACGCACGAGTCCATTTTCAACAAACAAAGTATAATACCAAAGTCCCTTGTGATTTTGTTTCCAGCCATAATGATCACGGCGACTGGTGAACTGGTAATGGCGCGCCTCCTGCAATTTGAATCCGCAGCGTGCTTCCAGTTCCTTTTTCAAACCTTCCACAGTCATGCGATCGATGGTATATTTTAACCGTGCGAGTTTGCGATCGGAACGGTTTCCAAAATCGCGTTGAATGGTCATTATTTCATATACGGCTTTCAATGTATCATCCCCTTTTGGAACAAAACCTAAAACCGTTGCAAGCCGTGGATAAGTGGAAGGATTACCGTGTGTGGCGCTGAGTCCGCCGCCGGCGGCAATGTTAAACCCTACGAGTTCGCCGTTTTCAACTATCGCGATTAATCCCACATCGTTTGTTAATACATCCACATCGTTGTTAGGAGGTATTGCTATGCCGATTTTGAATTTGCGAGGGAGATAGCGATCCTGATAAAGCGGATCTTCTTCTGTATGTTCAGCCAGTTTTTCCTCATCCAGCCACACTTCATAATAAGCACGCGTCTTTGGTAAAGCCATGCTGCTAATGCGATCTGCATAAGTGAACACTTCTTCATGTACTGGCGATTCCCCAGGATGCGCACTGCAGGTTACATTCCGATTCACATCGCCGCAGGCAGCAATGCTATCCAGCGCAAGTGTGTTAAATGACTGAATGGTTGGTTTGATATGTGATTTCAATATACCATGCAGTTGTACTGTTTGGCGCGTGGTAATTTTAATTGTTCCCGTGCTGTATTCTCCGGCTATGTGATGAAGTCCCAGCCATTGATCTGCACGCAGGAAACCACCGGGCAAACGCAGGCGAATCATAAACGAATACAACCATTCCAGTTTCTTTTCACTGCGTTCTTCCCGGCGGTCGCGATCATCCTGTTGGTACATGCCGTGAAATTTTAGCAAATTCTGATCATCATCACGCAGGGAGCCAGTATGCGCATCCGTTAAACTTTCAGTCAAAGTGCCTCGCAGCCCGCGACTGGAAGTTTTGATACGCTCTACCGGTGAAAGTTGTTCTTTTTTATCCAACGACATCTTTATGCTTTATCCTTAATTAATTCATTTAATAAACATCTTTTCCATAACGCCCTTCTTTACGCAGCGTCTCCAGGAATTTGTTTGCTTCTTCATCATTCAACTGCCCCTGTTCTTTGAAAATATTCAGCAGGCAATTCTCCACATCTTTACTCATGGGATCTTTTGTTCCACTGATAAAAACAGACGCGCCATCTTTTATCCATTGGTACAATTCTGCTGCATGCTTTTGCATGCGATGTTGTACATAAATCTTTTCCTGTTGATCACGACTGAATGCCAGATCGAGACGGGTTAATACCCCTGTTGCCAGGAAATTTTGTATTTCTGTCTGATAAAGAAAATCGGTTACAAAAAGTTGCTCACCAAAGAAAAACCAGTTACGCCCCGTTGCTCCGGTTGCATCGCGATGAGCCAGGAAAGAACGAAAAGGAGCAACACCAGTGCCCGGACCAATCATGATTACATCTTTTTCTGGTGCAGGAAGTTTGAAATGTTTATCCTTATGAACATAGAAACTCACATCACTACCTACTACCAGATCGCCAAGGAACTCACTACACAATCCGTAACGTTGTTCATCCTGCGCAAGAAAACGATCTTTCGCAACCGTAATATGAATCTCCTGGCGACCATGTGCCTCGGGTGAAGAGGCCACACTATACAATCGTGGCGCAATTGCCAACAATGTTTTTATTACTTCCACAAACTGCGATGCTTCCTTCACCGGATAAATGCGTAACAAATCGACCAGGTCCATTCTTATATCCGGAATTTCGTGACCCGTTATTCCTGCATATTTCTTCATAGTAGAACTTAGCAGGTAGCAAATGTTGAGATGCTTTGTAAGCAATTCCTTTACCGACGCTTTTACCTTTGCTGTCTGTATTTCGGTGTTGGGATCAATACCGGTTAATGAAAGAATGCGATTTACTACTTCCGCACGATTGTGAGGAACAATACCAATTGTATCGCCGGGTTCGTATATGATGTCTTCACTCGTACCCAGTTCTATATGGAATGTTTGTTTTCTGGAACCGCGATCGTTGAGATTGATATTCGTTACTACTTTGGCCGCATAATATTTTTTACCTGCAGGCTTTGCCGCTATAGTCGTTGATTTAACTACGGGTTGCGCAGCGGTTGCTGAAGGTTTCGATAAAATCTGCAACAATTCATCAAACCATTCTTTTGCATCTGCTTCATAATCTACGTCACACTTGCGTAGCGGAAGCAGTGCTTTGCCACCGAAAGATTTAAATCTTGCATCCACATCTTCACCCGTTTTACAAAACTGCGGATAGGACGTATCTCCCAATCCCAGAACCGCATACTTCAGATTGGGAAGTTGGAGGTTTTGTTCGTGGATATAATCGTAGAACTTCTTTTGCAGGAATTGGCGGCTCGCCTTCACCCTGTGTGCTAATGATGATAATAAAGTATTCTTCTTTGGAAAGGTCGCTGAGTCGGTACTGATCAAGCCCTGCGAGTTTTGCCTGTACGCCTTTCTGTCGCGCCACCGCACCCAATTGCATGGCAAGTCGCTTTGCATTGCCGGTTTCTGTACCAAAGGCAAGTGTGATCTTTTTCTTATCCCCAACCGGCGCAGATGCAGCAGTAGAGGGTACACCGGCATCCGTTGTTGTACCCGACACCAGTCCGGAAAGGTATCCATTGAGCCAGATTAATTCCTCACGGGAATATCCACCTATAAAATCCTGTAGCTGCCTGAAGCGCTCCTCTGCGATCATGATTAAGGATAAATTAGTTGTCGTTTTTGATTCTTATTTCTACCAATACCGGGGACCCAATCCCTGGTTCACAGCTCCACAAATACACTCCCTTCGGAAACAGTTGGTTTAAACCAGTTAAACTGCTTATGAAGCGACACCACATCGCCAATAATCACCAGCGATGGTGAACAGAATTCAATCCCTGCAAATTCAGCAGCACAATTGCGAAGTGTACTTTCAAAAAATCGTTGATGAATGGTACTGGCCTGTTCAACTACTGCTATCGGTGTATCGGGTTTGCGAGTGTAACGAAGTAAAAGCTCCGCCAGGTCGGTCACTTTGCGTGCCGACATATAAAATACCAGCGTATCATTGGTGCTGGCCAGTGATTTCCATTTTTCAGATGAATAAAAATTACTCGCATGAAAACTTAAGAACTGCACGCCCTGTGAAATTCCCCTCGCCGTTAAAGGAATTCCGGTATACGCAGATGCAGCAGATGCCGCAGTAATACCCGGAATAATATCAAAAGGAATTTGATTCGCAGTTAATGCTTCGAGTTCATCCAGCACATTGCTGAAGATGGCGACATCTCCACCCTTCAGCCGTACCACTTTTTTACCTGCAAACGCATGGGTTATCATCAGCTCACAAATTTCCGACTGTTGCATACTGAGACTGCTGTATCCCTTTTTACCAGATACAATTACTTCTGCCCCAGGCGACGCATGTTGATGAATGATGTCTGCGTTTACCAGTCGGTCGGTAAGAATCACATCTGCTTCTGCCAATCGCCTTGCGAGTCGAAGGGTGATCAGCTCCGCATCACCCGGGCCGGCTCCCGCCAGTGTTACCCAGCCTGCTGTTTGTTGTGCTAATGTTCCCATAGTTTTTATTGTAACAATACCGCTCCCACAGTACTGTTGCTTGTTTCATCAATTAATATGGCGCTGCCATTTGCCTGCAAACGCTCAAATGGATCATATACCAATGGCGAGGCAGTTTTAATTGTAGCCTTCACCACTTCATTCAGTTTTACCTGACCTTCCACCGGTTGCTGCTGCAGCGTATTTACATCAAGTTTATACTCTACACCGCGAACAATGGCGCGCACCAGGCGACTATTGTGTTGCAATAAATATTTGTTACCTGGCACCAGCGGTTTATCATCGAGCCAGCTGATGAGCACTTCCAGCTCATTGCCTGTTGCCGGTTCACTATCAATAGGTACAATAGCATCGCCGCGACTGATATCGATATCGTCTTTTAACTGTATTACCACCGCCTGCGGTGCAAATGCTTCCTGTACCGGTTTGCCTGCTATTTCAAGCGATGTGATTTCCGATTCAATTCCAGCCGGTAGGATCTTTACTTTATCACCCACTTTATAAATACCACTGATTATTTTTCCCGCATATCCGCGGTAGTCGTGTAAGTCTTCTGTTTGCGGACGTATTACAAACTGAACCTGAAAGCGCGCATCTGTAAGATTGATATTGCTGTCAACTGGCACTTCCTCCAGGTGTTGCAGCAATGGTTTTCCTTCGTACCAGCCAATCTTCTCAGAAGGGTCTACGATATTATCGCCATTGAGCGCACTTATTGGAATATAGGTTACTTCTCCCAGGTTCAACTGGCGAGCGACTTCTGAATAGTCAATAACGATGTTGTTAAAAACATCCTGCGAATATTCCACCAGATCCATTTTGTTGATAGCGACTACCACATGTGGTATCTTCAGCAGCGAAGCAATGATGCTGTGGCGGCGTGTTTGTTCAACAACACCCTGCCTCGCATCTATAAGAATAATAATCAGGCTGGCATTGGATGCGCCTGTAATCATATTACGTGTGTACTGCACATGCCCCGGGGCATCAGCAATAATGAATTTGCGTTTGGGCGTTGAGAAATAACGATAGGCCACATCGATGGTTATACCCTGTTCACGTTCTGCGCGTAAGCCATCAGTAAGTAATGCTAAATCAATGGGACCAGCCGCTTTATTGCGGGTTTGTTTTTCCAACGCTTCCAACTGGTCAACAAGAATATTCTTGCTATCGTATAGCAGTCTTCCAATCAATGTGCTTTTGCCATCGTCTACACTTCCTGCGGTTATAAATCTTAAAAGATCCATTTAAATATTTTTAACGCTGTAAGTCCAGCGGTGAATTGATTTTTTTAAAAGTAACCGTTCTTTTTACGGTCTTCCATTGCCGCTTCCGTTACGCGGTCATCTATCCTGGTTTCGCCACGCTCGCTGATGCGAGTGGAAATGATTTCGTTAATAACATCATCCAGCGAACTTGCTTCAGATTCTACCGCCGCGGTACAGGTCATGTCACCAACAGTGCGATAGCGAACTTTTTCTTAATTACAGTGTCTGTTTCATCGAGACTTACAAATTCAGACACAGCTACCAGTTGGCCTTCGTGTACAATTACATCACGTTCATGTGCGAAGTATATCGAAGGAAGTTCAATATTTTCTTTGCGGATATAATTCCAGATGTCTAATTCTGTCCAGTTACTAATTGGGAATACACGCACATTCTCGCCTTTGTGAATACGACCATTGTAAATATTCCAAAGTTCAGGGCGTTGCAGCTTTGGATTCCATTGGCCAAATTCATCACGTACAGAAAATATACGTTCTTTGGCTCTCGCTTTTTCTTCATCGCGGCGTGCACCGCCGATGCAGGCATCAAATCCAAACTCTTCAATCGTATCAAGCAGCGTATAAGTCTGCAGCCAGTTGCGACTGGCGAATTTTCCTTTGGGTTCTGTCAAGCTGCGCTGGCGGATGGTGTCTTCTACTTTACGCACAACCAGCGTCGCATTTACTTCACCTGCAAGTTGATCACGGAAAGAAAGTGCTTCCGGGAAATTATGTCCCGTGTCTATATGAACCAACGGAAAAGGAATGCGCCCGGGTGCAAAGGCTTTGCGCGCCAGATGTACCAGCGTAATCGAATCCTTTCCCCACTAAACAGCAAGGCTGGCTTTTCAAACTGTGCAGCCACTTCACGCATAATATGTATACTCTCTGCTTCCAGCTGCTCCAGGTAATCAAGATGATATTTACTCATATTTTTATTCTATTAGTCTACTAAACTGGTAGACTACTGGTGAAAAAAATTTAACGCCCTGCAACGTGCAGTCCACATTCTTTTTTAGAAGTCTCCCACCACCATCGGCCGGCCCTGGCCTCCTCGCCCGGCTCTATTGCCCTGGTACAGGGGGCACATCCAATACTGATAAAACCCTGATCATGCAACTGGTTGTAAGGAACGTTGTGCTGATTGATATAATCCAGCATTTCGTCGTAGCTCCAGCGGATCAAAGGGTTAAATTTGTACATCTGCCGGTCTTCCAGCCATTCAATCATTGGCATATCCTGGCGATTATCTGACTGTTCAGCACGCAAACCGGTTACCCAGGCTTTAGCGCCCGATAATGCACGGTTAAGCGGTATCACCTTTCGCAGGTAACAACATGTTTTACGATTATCAACTGATTCGTAAAACGCATTGATTCCTTTTTCCTGTACAAATTGTTCTACTTCGCTTGTTGGCGGAAAATAGACACCGATATTGTTCTTATACCTGGCTGTTGTCTTTTCCAACAACTCGTAAGTTTCATTAAACAACCTGCCCGTATCAATCGTGAAGATTTTTTACAGGCAGGTTGTTTTTGAAAATAACATCCGTAATCACCTGGTCTTCCTGTCCGAGTGAACTGGAAAACACGACTTCGCCCTCTGCAAATTGTCCGGCAAAAAGCCGGATCGCTTCTGCGAGGGGAAGTGATTCAATTTGTTTTATCGTTTGCTGATCCAGCATTTATACATTAGGCTGTGGTGTATAACGCAGGTAAGGTTTCACCACTTTAACACCTTTGGGGAATTTCTTGATCGCATCTTCGGTAGATACTGCAGGAACAACGATTACATCTTCACCCGCTTTCCAGTCTGCCGGTGTTGCCACGCTGTAGTTTGCTGTCAGTTGTAATGAATCAAGTACACGCAATACTTCCACAAAGTTGCGACCTGTTGATGCAGGATAAGTGATGATGAGTTTGATGTTCTTGTCGGGCCCGATAATAAACAGTGAACGAACAGTTGCCGTTGCACTGGCATTGGGGTGAATCATATCATACAATGTTGCCACCTGGCGATCAGGATCTGCAATCAACGGAAAATTAACTGTTGTGTTTTGGGTTTCGTTTATATCCTTGATCCAGCCTTCGTGTTTATCGAGGGGGTCAACGCTTACAGCCAAAACTTTTGTATTGCGCTTCGCGAATTCTTCTGCCAGCAACGCAGTTTTTCCTAACTCCGTCGTACATACGGGAGTATAATCTGCAGGATGTGAAAACAGGATACCCCAACCGGTGCCAAGGTATTCATGAAAATCAATTTCTCCATCTGAAGTTTGCGCCCGGAAATTAGGGGCCGCATCGCCAAGACGTAATGCCATAGTTGTAACTTTTAAGAGTTCAAAAATAGGATGAAAATACTAGCCCACCAACCCGGTGGACTAATAATTTATATGAATACACAAACGATTGTTGGGAAAAGAGTACTTAAAAAGATGAATTATTCATCCATCAAATCCCGCAATGTTCGGTTTTCAACAATGTCGAGGGTGGCATCCCGCACTTCAACCATCATATCATGAAGGGCACAGTGTTTTTCGTTGCAATTCTTGCAACGTTCGTAGAAATAGAGGCTTACACAAGGCAACATAGAGATGGGCCCGTTTACAAGCCTGATAATGGTGGCTACTTTTATCTGTTCTGGTTTTTTCTTCAGGAAGTACCCTCCGCCCTTACCTTTCTTGCTGTCGAGGATATCAGCCTTCTTTAATTCAAGCAGGATATTTTCCAAAAACTTTAACGGTATCTTTTTCTTCCGTGCGATTTCGGAAATCAATACCGGTCCGTCATTGAATTTCTGACTGAGATAACTCAGCGCTTTAAATGCGTATTGTGATTTTTTCGAAAGCATGGTTCTTAGGAAACAATTTCCAATTTATAATGGATGGGCGAGTTCTTACTTAACATAGCCGATACTCCGCAATATTTTTCAAGCGATAGATCAATCGCTTTGCGCACTTTGTCTTCATTCGCAGGGTCGGTTTTCACTTTATACAGCACGTGAATATCTTTAAACACACGTGGATGTTCTTCCGTTTGTTCAGATTCCACATCTACTTCCATACCCGTGAGTTCAACGCGCATTTTTCCCAGAATGTCAACAACGTCGATTCCTGAACAGGCGGCGATTGCAGAAAGCAAAAGCGCTTTTGGGTTTGGACCTTCTATCCGGTTCCCATCGATATTAAAACTGATATTCTCGAGCCTGCTTTCAAAAGCGTGGTCGTGTTTCCAGGTGGTGCTTGTTTTCATGTATTATTCGTTTGGAGACCCATGTTTTTTGTTACGCGCCATATTTTCCAGGGTCCATTCAATTTTGCGCTCAAAGTTATGTTTTCGTACGGTACAATCCTGCTTATCACATATCTGGCATTGAAAGCTAAGGCAACCATCTGAATGAACAAAAAATTCTACCGATTCACCGAATTCGTACCGGATAATATCGCTCAAATGGTCGATTTCCCGGTGGGCCTCGTGAACATTCAAATACCAGGGAACGGTGAGATGGCAATCGATATGCAGGATACTACCATATTTAATAACACGGAGATTATGCAAATCAACCCAGTTGGCGCTTCTGGATCGTTCCAGAATTTCGGCCATCCGTTGCAGTAGTTTCTCATCCGCCTCATCCATAATACCCGCTATAGAGCGGCGAAGAATGCCCCATGCAGTAAATAAAATCCATAAGCCGAATAGAATCGCTACCACTGCATCTATCCATAGCCAGTTGGTGAAATAAAGCAGGAATAGTCCGAGCAGAATGCCCACAGTACTAACAGTATCGCTGAGCAAATGTTTACCGCTGGCTTCCAGCGCCAGCGAACTGTTACGTTTACCGATACGGAGACAATAGAGTCCCATACCCCCGTTAACCAGCGCAGTTGCAGCAACCACGATCATACCTTCATTCAACCGGTGTATAGGACCGGGGTTCAACAGAGAGTTGACTGCATTATATAAAATAAGAATTGCCGCCGCCGCAATTAAAGTGCCTTCAACGGCTGCGGATAAGAATTCAGCTTTTCCATGTCCATAAGGATGATCCTTATCACGTGGCTTTGCCGCTACATATAAACTGTATAACCCGATAAAACCTGCGGCTACGTTGACTATACTTTCCAATGCATCGGTAAGTATGGCGACAGAATGTGTGGTAAACCAGGCAAATAGTTTTGCCACCAGCAACACCACCGAAACCGCTGCAACCCATTTTTGAACCGAAAGATTTTGTTTGGCTTGTTGCATAGTTTGGTTTGCCGCAGTATTAATTCAATGAAATGTTTCCATCTTCCTCATCACTATTTACACATTTCCACATCTACATATTTACACATCTACACATTTCCACATTGCTTCCTCATGCATTCTTCATCGCCCTTTCATACCGCTCTCTCACAAAATTCCAGTTCACTACCGTCCACCAGGCATTGATATAATCAGGACGTTTATTTTGATAACGGAGATAATAGGCATGTTCCCACACGTCGAGACCGAGAATAGGTGTGCCCTTTATATCGCTTACATCCATGAGCGGATTATCCTGGTTGGGCGTTGAGCCTACACGCAGTTTTTTATCGGAATCAAGAAATAACCAGGCCCAGCCACTCCCAAATCGTCCTTTGCCGGCTTCCGTCATTTCTGTTTTGAAGGCTTCAGCAGAACCAAAACCTGACTGGATTGCTTCCGCCAAAGATCCTGCAGGTTCGCCGCCGCCATCGGGCGCCATGCTTTGCCAGAACAATTCGTGGTTATAATGACCGCCGCCATTGTTCCGCATTTTTACTGTGTATTTGGAGATGTTGCGTAAAACATCTTCCAAAGGTTTTGTGGTGTCTACCGATTCCTCTTTGGCTGCAGCCAGCAGATTAGTGGAATAGCCCGATGCATGTTTGCTATAATGTAATTCCATTGTACGCGCATCGATTGCTTTTTCCAGCGCATCGTATGCATAGGGCAATGGCTTTTGTTCAAAGCCAGTAATAAATGCATCCCCGTTTGAACCAGAATTGTTGCATGATGAAAATGCCGCCAGTCCAAGGCTAATGCCCAATGTGGCTTTGCCCGTATCGGCCAGAAAAATGCGGCGGGAAGTTTTTTTGTTTTCCATTCGTTCAGGGTTTAGGGGGTTAAGTGAGTCATTGAACCAGTGTTGAAGTTCCGGATTTATTTAGATAAAAAACAAACCCATGAAATTATGCTGTTTCAACGCCTGATTAATGCTTTAATCCTTCTCGAAGTACGCGTGTACAGCAGCACCCAGCCAAGCTGCGACACGTCACCACCAGCACTATAAGTTAAAATTTAATTAGAAGAACAAATTAAATAAAACGGGGGGGGGGGGGGGGGGGGGGGGAAGGTCAGAGAAATAAGGAAGGAGAAAGAAGGAGAAGGAGAAAGAAAAAAGAGAACAGGCCCCCCCCCCCCCCCCCCCCCCCCCCCCCTTTAACAAAGAGCGTTTGGCATCACACAACGGCGTTTAAACTACTAATCTACAATTTTTATTCCCGTTTCCAACCTTTACTCAAACAGCTACATATCCTTTTCAACACTATGCAAATATTTATCTGACCGCAAACACAATCTACAAACACATTTGCACATGTGCTGAACGCATTCTTCAATCAGCATCACAACAATGCAGTATGATAAATACTTCACAAACATTATCTAATGCCATTTCTGCCATACTATCTATCACACAAATATCCACAGACTTTTTCTGGCAAAAACCTTTTCTCAGCGTTTCTTCAAAGACAACGTGATACAAAACTGTCTACCAATTCCACAAACAGCAATATCTGTGAAATGAATAAATCACTTCATCAAATTGCCACATACAATGCATTCATTGTAGTTTCACCGATGTATCTTCAAAGATAAATCTGAAAAAACTGGGTCAACTATTTCTGATTTTCTCTTTAATCCAAACCAACATACCGTCTCATTATTTTCAACAACCTTATAACAATTTCCTTTCTACTACTAAATACTCCTAACCATCAAAAGATTGTTCAAATTCTCCTTTATCAGGCGTGTTGCGCGTTACGCGCCGCTTCCCCAGGTATTCGCGCGATGTCGAATCTGGTCAGCGCAATGACGTGATGCTGGATTACGCTATTCGTGTTTGGCGCTGCTGCTGGCCGGTTCTGATCCCCAATCTTATCGTAAAACCTTCCTTCCGTCATTCGGGTTTAGCATGAACGATCTGCTGGCGGTTCGGATCTGGATTCAGGCTGGGCTGCAGGATTATCGTTGAGCGCGGGTGGGTACTGGCGTGGCAAAAACAAAATGGGCTTTCTGGCATTGCTGGCGTCTGGGTTGTGGGCAGCAGTTCAAACGTTGCCGTTCGATTATCATCGGCGGTGATGCTGACCTGATGATGCCTGATGGCATGATGCTGACCTCTGTTGCCATATGATGCCGTGACGATATCCGCGCCAGGCCTTTACCACGAAATCGTCAGCTATCTGGCCAGAAAACTGCATGCTGGCTGGCTGGTGTCGATGGCAGCGTGAAGGGAACCGTAAAGAGCATGGTGGATTATTAACTACGTTTATATTGGTATGGTGGTGGTGAAAACAGGAAGGAGATGGTTGAACTGGGGCAAACTGGTTTGCTCAAAACGGTTGATGAACGCTGTATATGAGCGACCACAACCTATGCAGGAGGTGACAAATTTTCTACAACAGCTATCAAATCCATTGCCTGCAGAGGTTATTAAGGTTCCTGCAGAAAATTTCAGGGAGAAAATTATGAAGGACTTCCACCTGGATGGTGCTGGATTTGCCACCTGGTATTTTACTAATGGAAT
>JANPZZ010000010.1 GCA_024707305.1 Chitinophagaceae bacterium | reverse complement strand
ATTTTGTCATCAATATCTGATGTATTAAACAACAACACCGAAGTTGCGCCTTTATCGAATGCTCTTTGTGTATTCTTTTTGATATAGTCATGTATATCAAAATGCGGATTTGTTTTATTTTCTTCTAATATTTCTTTCAGATCTACAAACCACGGCATGTCTGCTTCCTGCAAAGCGACGGCTGGTGTGGCTTCCAAAAATTTTTCTGCGCTGTATGGCAAAGCGAGGTATTCTTTATCGGTAAGATTTATTCCATTGATTGAAACGTAGCTTCCATCAGCGAGTTTTTTTCCTTCATGTATTTCAAATGGCTGGTAATAGCCATTCACGCCTTTTGGTGCAATTCCGAGTTTCGCAAAATGTGTGCTGATATATTCCATCGCCAGTTTTTCACCTGCAGACCCGGCCCTACGTCCTTCCAGTTTATCATCAGCTAGATAACCAATATGTGCTTTCAGGTTTTCAAGGGTCACTTTATCCGCTTTCTTGAGTTTTTGCGCAAATGATTCATTTCCTACAAAAACAAGAACCAAAACAGCGATCAAACGTAATTTATACATGACGGGTTCAATTTAGCTGCAAAGGTATTGCTCATTATCGGCAAACGGCATGCGGCAAACGTGAAAAAAGTGTTGATCGCTGAATTTCTTGCGCATTTTAGGGAATGTGTAATCGGTTGAGTGTTTTTCCTCATTTATTCGAAACGAAAGGACCCTTTTTATAATGATTTTTTATACTGCGTTATTTTTCACGTTTGCCGCTTGCCGATGCTGCATCAGGGTTCCGTCGGTGTTATTTTAATCGCATTTCGTAAACTATTCTCCCTCACAGGGTTTATTTTTGCGTCCCGAATCACCACCTTGGAAAAGAACAGACTTCATATCGCTCTGGTTGGTAACCCTAATAGTGGAAAAAGCTCGCTGTTTAACTGTCTTACGGGACTTAAACAGAAAGTGGGCAATTTCCCCGGTGTTACGGTTGATAAACGTAGCGGTAGCACCCAGATTGGGAATGCTACTGCCGAAGTCATTGATTTACCCGGTAGTTATAGTCTTTATCCCCGGCGCCTGGATGAGTGGGTAAGCTATAAAGTGCTGTTGAACCAGGACGATCAGTTGAAGGCTGATGTGGTGGTGGCTGTGGCCGATGCCAGCAACCTGAAACGTAATCTGCTTTTTGTACCCAGCTCATCGATCTCAAAATTCCTGTAGTTGTGGTTTTAACAATGATGGATATCGCTCATAAGAAGGGGATCCGTATTGATGTAGCAGAACTCGAACGTGAACTTGGTGTGCCTGTGGTTACAGTGAATCCGCGCCGGATGAAGGGGATCCCCGCGTTGAAGAAGGCGATCGAATTGACCGCACAGGGCCTGTACAAACCCCTGTTAAAGATTTTATTGATAATAAAGCGATGGCGCCTGCTGCTATCGAAAGTGTTCGTCAACTGCATCCTAATATCAGCGACTACGGTGCGTTGCACTATCTCATCAATCATGAATCATTTCAGATTGATGAAGCAGGACAAAAGAAGATTGAAGAAATTGAAAAATCAAATCACTTTAGTCCGGGTAAAACCCAGGCCGAAGAAATTCTGCAACGGTATAATCGAATCCGGCACATAATGCAACAAAGCGTGGCGGAACCGGATCCTTTGCAACAATCTCTTTTCACCGAAAAGCTGGATAATGTACTATTACATCGTCGCTGGGGTTACCTGATCCTGCTGGCGGTTTTGTTTATTCTTTTTCAGTGTGTGTTCTGGCTCGCATCCTATCCAATGGACTGGATTGATGCGGGTACCGCCTCCTTTAGCGGATGGCTCAGCGATATTCTTCCCGAAAATGGTTGGACCGATTTGTTAATCAATGGAATTGTTGCAGGTTTGGGGGGAATCATCATCTTCATTCCGCAGATCGCAATCCTGTTTGGGCTTATTACCATATTAGAAGATACTGGCTACATGGCGCGTATCAGTTTTCTTACCGATAGATTGATGCGCAGTGTAGGATTGAATGGGAAAAGTGTGATGCCCATGATTAGTGGTTTTGCATGTGCCATTCCGGCTGTAATGAGTGCGCGGAATATCGAAAACAGAAAAGAACGATTACTTACCATTCTCATCACACCATTGATGAGTTGCTCCGCGCGTCTTCCTGTATATACCATTTTGATCGGGCTCGTTATTCCGAATACATTCCTCTTTGGTTTTATCGGAGTACAGGGCCTGGTGATGTTGGGTCTTTATCTGCTTGGTTTTGTAATGGCGCTTGTGGTGTCATATGTTGCCAAATGGTTTATTCGCATCCAGGAAAAAAGTTTCTTCATTCTTGAATTACCAATGTATCGTTCACCAAGATGGAAAACGGTTTTTCAAACCATGTTTGATAAAGCTAAAATCTTTGTGGTTGATGCAGGTAAAATTATCATGATCATCAGTCTTGTTCTTTGGGGTCTGAGCACTTTTGGTCCGAAAGAAGATATGCGCAAGGCTACTGAAGAATATGAACTGGCCCTTGCGCAACAAGGTGTTGATAGTACCGAGTTGGAGAATGAATATAACAACGCCCGTCTTGCAAATTCATTTATAGGGCAATTTGGAAAAGCAATAGAACCAGCCATCCAACCGCTGGGTTATGACTGGAAAATTGGTATTGCACTCATTACATCTTTTGCAGCGCGTGAAGTTTTTGTAGGAACGATGGCTACGCTTTATAGTGTGGGTGGTGAGGAAGAAGGACCGCTGAAAGAAAAAATGCGCGCTGCCAAACGTGAAAACGGTGAACCCGTGTACTCACTGGCAACGGGCGTGTCATTAATGCTCTTCTATGTTTTTGCCATGCAATGTATGAGTACGCTCGCGATTGTAAAACGTGAAACCCGCAGTTGGAAATGGCCGATTATACAGGTGGTTTACATGACGGCACTCGCTTATATTTTTAGTTTGATCGCGTACCAACTGTTGAGATAACGGGTGCGGTCCATTTATCATTCGGTTCAAAATATTTCCACAACAAAGTAGATATTTGTCGGGCTAGCGTCCACGCTTCATTATCTCTTGTCCAGCTAATGTCTTTATTATTTTTTGTAAAAATGCAAAAGATGTAAGGTTGGTGTGGTGCGTTTACCAATAGCACTTCACTCCGTGATGCATTTACGCAGCCGTTTTTACTAAACACTTCTATGTAAGGTGGAATTTGAGAAATGGCTTCTGCCTGGTCCCAAAAGTTGCGACCCAGGATCCGCATGATTCTGTCATTTGCTGCAGCATCAAAGATTTTGTTGGTATAGATTTTCTCAAATAAGCTTCCTATTTCACGCGGCGTTGTTTGTCCCCAACCATATTGTTGGCGATTGGGTTCGCGCCCATCCGTGCGCGAGTTTACTCTGGTGTTTTTGAATCCGAGACTATCCAGGATTTGGTTGATGCGGGTACCTGTTCCTGCCATGGCTTGCAACCACAAGCTTGCGGTGTTGTCGCTGGTGGTGGCCATCAACATGATGATTTTTTTAAGTCTTATTTTTTCGCCGTCTTTAAAGGATCCAAGTATATCTTCTCCTGCATACAACAATGAATCTTTGTATTCGTGTGTGCTATCATAGTGTAATTCTCCACGTTGCATTTTATCAATTACCCCTATTAGTATCGGCACTTTTTACAATGCTGGCTGTTGGGAAGATTGTATCTGCGTTTATAAATACTTCTTTTCCTGTTTTCAAATTTTTCACATAAATACCAACATCGCCATTAAAACCGATGATTTCTTTTTCGATCAGCGTAGTTAGTTTCCTGTCAATCTTTTGACATAAGACCGCGTTAAATGAAAATAGAAGTGCGAGTAATGTTGTTGTCGTTTTCAACATCATTATTTTAGTTTTAAATAATCGGCGATGATTGCGCAAAACGCCTGTATGCCGGTTTTCATCGATTCATCTTCAACACGAAAATCAGCAGTATGATGGGGTGGTGCGGTAGCGGGATCTGCTCCTTTTGCCAGGCCGCCTACGAACAGAAACACGGCAGGTGCTTTTGTACCAAAATAAGAAAAGTCTTCGGCGCCGGTCTCCCAAAGGCCGGGTACAACGTTTTCTGTACCTAATGTTTTTTGAAGTGCTGGTAGAATTTTTTCCAATAAAGCTGGTTCATTATAGGTAACCAACGTTTTTGTGTCGATGATCACTTCTGCGGTTGCGCCATTGGCTTCGGCAATCTTTGTTGCAACCTTTTTTATTTGCGCATGCACCTGTTCCTGCATTTTTGCATCCAGTGTACGTATGGTTCCTGCCATTGTGCATTCTTCCGAAATAATATTTTCCCGAACGCCTCCCTGAATTTTTCCAATGGTGATTACGACTGGCCCGGTTACCAGGTCTGATTGTCTGCTCACGATGTTTTGCAATCCCTGTATTATTTGTGCTGAAATAGCGATGGGGTCTACGCCCAGCCAGGGTTGGGAGCCATGGCTCCCTTTTCCTTTTACTTTGATTGTTAGCCAATCGGCGGCAGCCATCACAGCTCCGGATTTATATTGAATTTTTCCGACTGGTAATTCTGAAGCGATATGTAGCCCGAAGATGGCGTCCACTTTTGGGTTGTCCATCACTCCTTCGGCTATCATCATTTTTGCTCCGCCATCTTCGCCGGGGGTGGGGTTTCTTCCGCGGGCTGGAAAATGAATTTGATCGTTCCGTTCAACTTCGATTTATATCCGGCCATTACTTCGGCAACGGCCATGAGCATCGCTACATGGGTATCGTGGCCACATGCGTGCATCACCCCAACTTCTTCGCCTACGTAGGTAGTTCTTACTTTTGATGCGAATGGAATGTCGACACGCTCTGTAACCGGCAGCGCATCCATGTCGGCGCGTAGTGCAATCACGGGTCCGGGTTTGGCGCCCCGCAGAATTCCAACAACTCCGGTATGGGCTACTTTTTCCTGCACCTCTATTCCAAGAGAGCGGAGGTGGTCGGCCACCATTTTCGCAGTATTAAATTCCCTGTTTCCCAGTTCGGGGTTCTGGTGAATATGATGCCGCCACTCAATACATTTTGGTTCTATTTTATCTATTGCTTTTTGGACCTCTGCCGGCAGCTGGGCCTGAATGGTGGAATATGTTAATACGAGGAGGGAAAGGAGGATGCGGGGCATTTAAATATTTTTTTGAATTTACTGAAAAATCTTTTGAATCGTTTAACTTGACCCGGTATGAGTACCGGGCTGATTAAACTAATCCTCTGCATTTTTACCAGATGATGCTTCGCCACATACCGTTTCTCAAATCTGTGCTTTTGCATAGTGTTACGGCGTTCGGCGGTCCGCAGGCTCATATTGCCATGATGATGAAAACTTTTGTGAAGGAAACGCACTATGTTTCGGAACAGGAGTTGATGGAGTATAACGCATTTTTGCAATTTGCTCCCCGGAGCTTCTTCTGCGCAAACCTTAACGCTCATCGGTTATAAAAGAGGTGGCGTTCCCCTGGCGGTTGCCACATTGATTGTTTGGATTTTTCCAGCCTGCCTGATTATGGGTGCACTCTCTTTTCTTTTACATTATTTCGATAAGCGAGCATTAAATACCGACATCTTTAAGTTCATTGCGCCAATGGCTGCAGGTTTTTTGGTTTACGGCTGCTATACTACCTTTTCGCATGGCGTGCGAAATACAATTACCTGGGTAATTATGCTGGTGGGAACAGCTGCTACCTTTTTTTCTTTTTAAATCGCCTGTTGTATTTCCTGCATTAATTATACTCGGGGGGGGGGGCAACAAATCTTAGTAAAAAAAGGATACCCCAAATAGAACAGAAACCTAAAAAGATTAAATGGTGGAACATTTGGTTGTTCGGAAGTATTTTAATTGTTGCGGGCGTGTTGAGTGAAATGGCCAGGAAAAATGACTGGCCCGACCGGAAGCCGATCAACCTTTTTGAGAATACATACCGGATGGGTAGTTATGTATTTGGTGGCGGCCAGGTGCTGATGCCCATTATGTATGAGCAATTCAGTATTCGCCCCGAAGCGGTAAAGAAAAAAATCCGAATGTGGTTCGGATTAATAAAGAAGATATGTACACCGGTATGGGAATCGTTCGAGCCGTACCCGGACCGGTTTTTTCTATTGCTGCTTTTGCCGGTGGGATGGCGCTGAAAGATATGGGGCCTGAAATGCAGGTGCTCGGTATCATCATTGGGAGCATAGCTATATTTCTCCCAAGTGCTTTGCTGGTTTTGTTCTTTTTCCCGATATGGAATAATCTAAAAAAATATGCCGCGGTCTATCGTTCGCTTGAAGGAATTAATGCGGCAGTAGTTGGAATCATGATCGGGTCCACATTTTATATCCTGAAAGATATTTCGCTCTATGAAGCGAAAGCGATTAGCGCAATGAACCTCGGTGTGATACTTGGAACGTTTTTATTGCTGTGTTATACAAAAGTTCCTGCTCCGGTTATTGTAGGTGTTTGTTTGTTGCTCGGTTATTTTTGGTACTAGCTTTGGCAGCTTATTTTTTCAAACCTTTATAATAACCTCCGTTTTCAATTTCTTCTTACTTTTTCCGGTACGAGGTACCGGATCGATTTCCCTTCGGTTACCAGTTTACGAATATGTGTTGCTGAAATTTCCAGAAGCGGTGCTTTTAGTGATATAAAATTTGCATCTGTTTTCTCTGGTAGTTCAAAGCCGGGACGCATATATACATATATGATATAGTGCTTCATGATCCATTCTGCGTTTTTCCAGTTGTGGAGATTTTGCGCACTATCACTTCCCATGATGATGGAGAATTCATTCTCCGGGTATTTTTCTGCAAGATGTGCAAGTGTTACACTTGTATAAGAAGGCTTCGGTAAATTGAATTCGATATCGCTTACCCGTATACGAATATCATCTTCTGTTGCTGTTCGCAACAAATGTAGTCGATCATATTCATTGAGCAACGAGTGGTTTACTTTAAATGGATTCTGCGGTGAAAGTACGAACCAGATACGTTCAATATCTGTTTCGTTGAGAATATGGTTGGCAATAATTAAATGGCCGGCATGAACCGGGTTAAAAGACCCGAAGTACAATCCAATTTTCATGTAATAGGTTGACTGTCAATCGATTATATCTACGAGAATGTGTTTTGCCTCATCCAGGCGCAAACTCAGGCGATATCCCGACACCTGCACAGATACAGGATCTCCTAATGGTGCAACCTGTTCTACAGAAATTGGCTCACCGGGTAAGCATCCCATTTCCATTAGCTTCAGATTGATTTCTTCACTGCTCACTTGTCTTATCACGGCTTTTTGCCCTGGCTTCAGTTCTGATAGTTTTCTTTGCATGTTCATCAATTCTTACAAAGCTAACATGGTTTTGTCTGCTTTGTTTACGAAATTTGAAATTATGATATCTGCAACAGAATCAAGGATTAATTTCTTTTTCGAAACGCCGGTTACCCTGCGTGATCGCGTCAAGCTCAAGAAGGCTCTTTTTAACACCCTGAAGAAAAATGGCCGCCAGGTGGAATCGCTCAATTATATATTCTGCACCGATGAGCGACTGCTAGAGATCAACCGCCAGTATCTTCAACACGACTACTACACAGATATCATCAGCTTTGAATTAAGTATTCCCTCTCAGCCATTGGTTGGCGAAATTTATATCTCTATCGATCGGGTGCGGGATAATGCAAAACAACACAATCAAACGATCACCCGGGAATTGCACCGCGTGATTGTGCATGGAGTATTGCACTTCTGCGGATTTAAAGACAAGACTTCAGCAGAGGAAAAAGAGATGCGTGCTGCGGAAGAGAAGTTCCTGGCTTCGTATCTGCGGAAATAGGTTTCTCATATCATGAAATCTGTGTAACCTATCTGTGCAAACCTGTGTATCAATCCGTGTAAATCCGTGGGAATTTTTCTGGCGGGGAAAGATTCTCACAGATTCACACAGATTTGAACACAGATTAGACAGATTTTATTTGCTGCCCGATTCATTGGCCTTAATCCATCTGTGTAAATCCGTGTAGTGATCCGCGGCTACCCGTGGGAAACCCTGTTTCACATGACACTGTTTCTCTGCGAAACAGTGTCATGTGAAACGTTTATCTTTGTGTGAAACATTCAACATGGCAAGGAAACGTTGGGAAGCAAAGACGGAAATAACACCGGAGCTGGTGCAGGCCCGTGAAAAGCGGAAGTGGCAGATCAACCTGCGGCGGTACGTAATAGAGAAAAGCCCCTGCCCTTCCTATGCGCCTTACTTTGGTTTGGATATCACATCTATGCGCAAATGGTTTGAACAACAATTTACCGGAGAGCTTACCTGGAATAATTTTGGAGACCAGTGGCAGTTTACCCATATTATGCCCCTGTACCTATTCGATCATGAGAATGATGATGACTTGAGGCTGTGCTGGAACTTTATCAACCTACGGGTAGAGCCTACATTTCCCGCAAAACCCGCTGAAAACAGGCTGAGCCTCCTTGCTGCGAAGGTCTATTTCGAGGGAATTGTCAAAAACGAGCGACTATTGGGTGGCAAAAGAGATGCTCAAACGACTAATCCAGATAGAAGAACAGGAACTAAAAGGCGCCTCCCCGCAGCTTGCGTTCCTGGCACAAACCAAAGAATACCTTGGCGAGCTCAGGGATTATGCTGCTTTTGAGTTTGAGCTTCTCAACGGAGGCCGCAATATTGCGGATATTAACAAGGAACTAGCCCTTCTAAGAAAGAATGTTTAACCCTATACCCCGCCTTTCAACTAATTTTGCACTCTATGTTTCCAGAATACGACGTTATAGTGGTTGGTGCCGGACATGCCGGATGTGAGGCCGCGGCAGCTGCAGCAAACCTGGGCTCTAAGGTGCTGCTTGTTACAATGAACATGCAAACCATCGCCCAAATGAGCTGTAACCCTGCTATGGGAGGGATTGCCAAAGGGCAGATTGTGCGTGAGGTAGATGCCATGGGCGGATATTCCGGAATTGTATCCGACGAATCAATGATTCAGTTCCGTATGCTCAACCGCTCAAAGGGACCTGCCATGTGGAGCCCCCGCGTGCAAAGCGACCGAATGGTATTTGCTGCGAAGTGGAGAGAAATGCTGGAAAACACCCCAAACGTAGACTTTTACCAGGATATGGTGAAGGGACTGATCATAAAAGACAATCGTGCCTGTGGTGTGATAACCGGGCTGGGACATGAGATCAGCGCTAAAGCGGTTGTACTTACGAACGGAACTTTCCTCAATGGTATCATTCATATTGGTGAGAAGAACTTTGGTGGCGGTAGAGCAGCCGAAAAAGCGGCGACAGGTATTACCGAGCAGCTGGTAAGCCTGGGCTTCGAAAGCGATCGCCTGAAGACCGGAACCCCACCCCGTATCGACGGACGAAGCCTGGATTATTCTAAAATGGAAGAACAACCCGGCGATGAAGTAATTGGCGGGTTCTCCTATACTAATACCAAAAAGCCAACGCAACAAAGAAGTTGTTGGATTACTTATACAAATGACATCGTTCATGAAATTCTGAAAACAGGTTTCGACAGAAGTCCCATGTTTGCAGGAAGAATTGATGGCGTTGGTCCCAGGTATTGCCCCAGCATTGAAGACAAGATAAACCGCTTCGCCGACCGGGAACGACATCAGCTTTTTGTAGAACCTGAAGGATGGAATACCGTGGAGATCTATGTAAATGGATTTTCAACTTCCCTTCCTGAAGACGTGCAATATAAGGCGCTGCGGCTGGTTCCGGGATTCGAAAACGTTCGCATCTTCCGACCCGGGTATGCGATCGAATACGATTACTTCCCACCAACTCAGCTAACACACACATTAGAAACAAAATTAATACATAATCTGTTCTTTGCCGGGCAGATAAATGGAACAACCGGTTATGAAGAAGCTGCCTGCCAGGGATTAATGGCGGGAATGAATGCACACCAGAAAGTAAAAGAGAAAGACCCTGTAATCTTAAAGCGCAGCGATGCGTATATCGGTGTTTTGATCGACGACCTGATCAGCAAAGGAACGGAAGAGCCGTACCGCATGTTTACTTCCCGCGCGGAATTCAGAACATTACTTCGCCAGGATAATGCAGACCTGCGCCTCACAGAACTGAGTTATAAATTGGGACTGGCGAGCCAGGAAAGAATGGATCGTGTAACAGATAAAAAATCGCAGGTAGAAAAACTTAAAAAATTTCTTCACGAAAATGTTGCAGTGCCTGAAGAAATCAATCCTTATTTAGCACAATTGAATTCATCACCTATTTCTGAAAAACAGAAACTGGAGAAAATATTACTGCGCCCCGATGTGGAGCTTTCCATGATTGCACAATTTGTTCCCGCATTACAAAACGAGATGCAGCAATACGACCAGGAATCAATTGAACAGGCGGCAATTCAAATCAAATACGAAACATACATTAATAAAGAAGTGGAACTGGTGGCACGCATGAGCCAGTTGGAAGATCACATTATTCCTGAGTCATTCGATTATAAAAGGATACAGGCACTGGGAAATGAAGCCCGCGAAAAAATTAAATCGTATTCGTCCACGAACACTGGGACAGGCGAGTCGCATTTCAGGCATCAACCCAAGTGATGTGCAAATATTAATGGTCTATATGGGAAGATGATGCGCGAATGGATTCGCGATAGGTGACCGAATTCCCCTCTACCCCATTAATTAATCCGCGGCAACTTTCAGCACCACAACGGCACTCGAAAGGTTCCATACTGGTATCGAGAAATTGTGCATAATCCAAAGTGAGTTCTTCGCCTTTGCGAATGGGACGAAGTGTTATCACATTCAAACCATCCAAACCGGTGTTGGCATCACAGCTGTGATTTTGCGGCGACCATTCAGATGGATTTTCATCCCACAATACAAAAACCTCATTGCTGATAGCATAAGCATATCTGCGAAAATGAGAGAGTTGGTCGGGCGACCAGTTTTTCTCAACAAATTGTCGTGTTACAATCCGGTGCGCGCGTTCTTCTCCCTGGAATACAATTTCTCCTTTCTTTATTCCCCGCGAAGCATAGATACCAAAACCTGAAATTGAATTGCCTTTCATGGTGTAAGGTTTCTTCTTTCTTCTATGACGCGCGATGCCTTCGGCGACAACAAGATCGAGAAAACCTTTTTGTCCGGCTTCATCAAATTTTAAAATGAAATCAGCAGACCCTTCATATCCATCCGTATAAAATACAGAACAGGTAAAATTGATTTCGAGGAAATAAATATTGCCTTCTCCGTCCACCCGGAAATCCAGGCGCGCATAACCCACCCCGTTAAATCCCCTGAAAATCTTTTCAGCTTCTTCGCGCAGTCTTTTATCCAAAACCGGATCCGTGCAGGGAAAATTGCAATCGGGATGGAGCTCTGAGGTTTTTAACGAATAAGTTTTGAAAAGCTTTCCTTCAGGAAACACATATTCCACGGGCTTAAACACCTGGCAACTTTTGCCATCGGGTTTGGCCGCTACCAACACCGTAAACTCGCGACCATCAATGTATTCTTCCACCAGTAAGGGGCCGTAATCATTAAAGATTTCAACCACCTTCTTTAAGAGATCCTGTTTATTATATAACAAAGAATTGTCATCTATTCCGAGACTGTCGCCCGCTTTGGCGGGTTTGATAAACATGGGATAGTCCAGATGTTTTTCTACTTCATCAATATCCTCTGGACTTTCGATCAGGAAATAAGCGGGAGACTTTACGCCTTCACAATGCGCTACATATTTCATCAACTCTTTCGGCGGATCATACAATAGCGCAGACGGGCCGGTGTAGGGAAGATCTAATAAATCGAGACTGTGGATTACATCAATGCTGGGCACTTCCCATTCCAGATATCCTTCGCACAAATTGATATAGATATCATAGTTTTTCTTCTTCAGTTCTTTCAGCTGGCGGTAAGTAGTGAGTTTATTCAGAAAAACATGATCCACTTCGCTAGCGGGCAAAAATGCAGAAAAGATTACGCGGCGGATCATAGTTTTTATAGTCCACACCCGTGGTACTATAATCAGGTTGAAGCACACAGTATTTCACTGTTGTTGTATTTAAGATTTGAATAGAAAAACTAAAACTTATTTCGAGCGCAGCTCAATACCGCGTCGAACAAATGCGTCTGTAATAATTTCCCGAACCAGTTGAGTAAATGATGTTTTCGCTACTTTCAGAATGGCGCCGATAGAAGTAAAATTGTCATCTTCACTAATTCCACATTGCGCATTTATTTCCAAAACATAAAGTTTGCCAGTCGCCTTATCCATTCTTATATCGATCCGGCCATAGCCAACGGCGGCAACGGCTTCGTATGCGGCAATACTTATTCGCTCCAGTTCGTCGTGAAGTTTTGGATCCGGTACGGCGTATTCATAAAAGTTGGCGTCGGCCGGCATTGGTTTTTCTTCTTCATAAATTTCCCAAAGCCGGTCAAAGGATAAAAACTTCTCTTCATCGGGAAGAGATTCATGAAACACACGTTCCACCGCCGGGTACACTTTTATCTTTCCCTGTGCACTACCCACTACAAAAGTGGTGAACTCGGGACCGTTAATAAACCCTTCCGCTAAAAGCCCATCGGCCAGCAGGTTCCAGCCGCGATAACCGTTTTCAATCTCGGCAACCCGGTCTTCCAGTTCCCGTTGGGTATAGACCACATTTTTTACGGACACGCCCATGCTACCACCCGAAACCGCAGGCTTTAAAATAAGTGGCGCTCCTACGCGATTTACCAAACCGGGAATAGATGCTTTCGTTACCACCGCCCAGGGCGCCGTAGGCACACCCGCTTTTTCAAAAGCTTCCTTCATCGGAATCTTTGAAGTGGTAATGTCATAGAAAAAAGCGTTGGCTCCGGTATATATCAAACGATGTTTTTCCAAAGCATGAATAACCGAGATGCCGGGCGTACCATTAATCTCGTCGCCATCGCATAAATTTAAAACTACGGGAACCCGTTTTCCGGAAGCCTTCCTGATTCGCCCCACAACCGGGTCGATGTCGCCCATAGTAACAGGCTGCCATTTCCACGTGATACTGAGTTCATCAAAAACGCGGGTGTATTCTGCCAGGCTTTGAGAAAAATCGTAATAGTACTCCAGGTTGGGATCGTTTGTTTCCAATTGTGGATAAAGTACCCATACCTTGAGCTGACTCAGATCGCCAACGCCAGGTAGTTGTTTGTTTGGCGATAACCGCTTTACCGGCTTAAGCCCTTTTTTCCCCGTCCGCGCGATCATGCAGTTGTTGTTGAATAAAACGAGTGAGTGTATAAGTTTTCAAAATCTCGAGCGGAATATGTGCAGCACCGCGAATCTCAGATAAACATTTTGGTGAGCCGCAATGGCATGTGAAAGGTTGTGCCATATCCCATTCCGTTGAAGGATAAAAGAAAGTCATTTCATCACCAATTCCAATATCACGTAAAGCAATTATCTCCATGGAGAAGGTGTCGAAAAAGACATTAGGGTCACAACTGTGATTAATATACTGAAGATGCTCGGGTTGTAATAAAATATGTTGATCGATACCAACCTGTACCGTAAGGTATGATGGCGTTGGCAACAATGCCCCCGCGGAAAATGATGCTACTTTTTCACCAGGCTTGTATGGCTGTTGGGCGAAAAACCCTTTCTGGTCGTTCTGTAAATTGAGCCGTACCACGGCAAACTGGTGATCGCTGATCAGGCGATAACTAACATCGGAGGTCGATATCATAAAATGATTGTTACCTGAAATTACAACCACAACATAATATCAAAATCATCCCGACAGCGATGTTGATAAATAGTGCAAACAACCGAATCCGGTAGTGTTATTATTTACACTCCGAATTGAAGCGCTCAAAGACCTGGTTGATATAGTTACGGTTTTTGCGAACAGATTTTCGAAACGTTTTGAACGGTACATTAACCATGTCCAATGCGGGCTTGCAGCCAGCAACCGCCTTTTCAATACCAGACTGGTCAACCAAAAGAATCACCGGGCCACCGTCTCGCTGGTAATGATAACGGATCAAATAATGCCTCCTTTGAACAGATTGTTGAGTCCGGGTATTATACTCTGTTGACTCTCTTACGTAATCCTCCGCGTAAACATTAATACGTCCATGAATTATTCGCTTGAGTTCCATACCACCATAGTGTAAATAATAAATTCCGTCACGTTTGAAAGCTCTTACTTCCTTCCAGGGAATCCGTCCCTCATTAGTTTCAACATAGGTTTTGCCAAAAAGCTTCCCGCTAAACGTCAGCTCGTTCATCTCTATCACACGCCCATCATACAATTCAATCCGATCCGGACCACTCTCCTTTTTCCCCTTCCCCATAACAAACCGGCTGGTTTCATTTTTTTGAACGGAACTGGCAGTAGCAATGATCAGAAATGCGATAACCATGAGGAAGGATAGTAAATGACGTTTCATATTGATTTTCGGTTATTTTGGTAATAAAAGTTGAAAAACGGCTGGTCGGAACCACAAAAAAAGGAGAAGGGAATGCTACGAGTACGGAATGGAACTAAAAAAATAATCAGCGTAAAAAAGAAAACACACACTATGTCAAATTGCTCTGTACGACAAGATACATTAATCCCGTAAAATATACCAATGGTAAAATATAGGGGGATAAAATCAATTCACTTCCACAATTCAGGATACCTTCCAACTATATTCGAAAAAATCACCGAAGCGGTTTGCAGTCGTTATTATAAACCTCAAAAATCTCATTCAGGTAGCGTTTGTTTTTCTTGATCTGTTTAGCGAGAGCGTTGTTCTTGATATCCACCATTTGTACTGCCAGCGGGCAACCCTGTACAGCCGTAATGATGTCGTTCTTGTTCATGAGAAATTCCACTTCGCCGCTATTATTCCTTTCGATTAGATAATAGGATTTTTCAACATTGTGCTCAAATCGCATGGGGTTGGGACCCTGCGACGTTGATGTTGTTTTATCAACGTATCCTTTTTCATACACATTAATTGTACCCTGAACCACTCTTCTTACGGAGCCATGTTTTTTCGTTTGCAGGTAATAAACACCATTCTTCCTGAAACCCTTTACATCTTTCATCGAAACTTTTTCTCCGTCCACCCATACCTGGGGTCGGTTAGCCACACCCGTTACCCGCATATTGCTGGTTTCAATGCTGCGTCCATCGTTCATTTCCACCCTATCGGTTGAACCTTCGTTGAGGTCGTGGGCGAAATTTTGAAGGATAAAGTTGTTTACTTTACTCGCGGAAGCCAGAAACATGAAAATGCCGAGAATAAGACCGGAAAAGAGGTGTTTGTACATTTCTGCGATTTGGAGTGTTTTTTATTGATTTTGGTTGATTTTCCAGGCTTTTTTGGCAAAAAACAGCCCGATTCCATAAATTATAATATCCCGGAAGTCGCCATGACCCTGGATTACACCCTTCATTTGCCCGAGCTCAAAAATGGTAAAACTGGCCACTACAGCAATCCACCAGCCGGTGGGCACACAGCCGTTCCAAAGCCATAACATACAGGAACCCCAGGAAAAAGCCCACAGAAAATCAGGAATATAATTTCGGATGAAGCCCTGGAAGAGCGGCAGGTCTTCGAATGAATAAATCAGCGTACCCGCAACCAGGGGTACAAAGGTTAAAAGAAACGGACGCCAATGTCCTGTGAAGTTGGGGAAGGGTTTCTTTGTTGTTAGTTTATTGCTGTTTTCCAAAATAGTCTATAATGCTGCCTAAGAACATCCGCATGGATTGATATCTGCCAGGGCAACAAAATAAAAAGAAAATTGGGTATATCAAATTGGGGGGGGCATAATCGTCCTTGCATTTGTAACACTGAGTGTTCGATTTGCAAGGATGAATATAGCTCTATAGCCCAGGTGTTTGCCACATGATCCAAAAACAAAAAAGACCCAACTTAACGTTGAGTCTTTCTGTGGTGTGGGGCGGATCGAACCGCCGACACAAGGATTTTCAGTCCTTTGCTCTACCGACTGAGCTACCGCACCTTATTTCCCGCACTGCGGGCTGCAAATATAGGCTGAATCGGGTGAATTAGACAAATTCCGATCCTATTTTTCTTACATGCCATATTCGCTTAAGAACTTGATCCGCATGATTTTGAGCTGTTCCCAGTTGAAATCGAACTCCGCCAGTTCCTGCTGAGCCACCTGCAGAGAGGAAGTTTCGCAGGTTTTGAAATACTCAATAATCTCGTCCTGATCATCATCATCGAGCATTTCGTCGATGGCATAATCCAGGTTCAACTTGGTACCGCTGGCCGCAATGGTCTCCATTTCTTCCAGCATTTCGTCCATCCGCCAGCCTTTGTTTTTGGCGATGGTTTCCAGGCTCACCTTGCGGTCGGTATTTTGAATGATATATACTTTGTTTCCACTCTTGTTCACCACACTCTTCATCACAAAATCATCGGGGCGCTCAATATTATTATCGGCAACATATTGCGCGATCATTTCCACAAAAGGTTTACCATAACGAATGGCTTTACCCTTGCTTACGCCCTGGCATTTTTCAAGATCCGCCACACTGGTGGGGTACAATGTTGCCATATCCTGCAACGAGCTTTCCAGGAAAATCACAAAAGGAGGTAGACTTTTTTCTTCGCTTCTTTCTGACGCAGTTCTTTCAACATTTCAAACAACCTGTCGTCAGTTGCGCCACCTGCACTTACTTCCGCTACCGCTTCTTCATCATCGGCATTTGCTTCGGCATATAATGTATTCAATACAATAGAGAATGATTTCGGTTTTTTCAAAAACGCTTCTCCCTTTTTTGCTGATTTTTAAAACACCATACTCTTCAATGTCTTTTACCAGCAATCCTTCCAGCAACATCTGGCGAATAAGCGAATTCCAGTAAAACGCATCCTTATCATTACCACTTGCAAATGATGCCAGTCCTTCGTGGCGGAACATCTTAATCTGTGGCGTTAATTTTCCGGTAATGATCTGTACTGCATAATCAGTTGCAAAACGTTCGTCCAGGTCGCGGATCGCTTTCAATACAATCACTGCTTCATCTTTCGCTTCCTGTTTTTCTTTTGGATGTTTACAGTTATCGCATTGCCCGCAATTTTCCTGTGTGTACTCTTCACCAAAATAACTCATCAGCACTTTGCGGCGACAAACTCCTGCTTCTGCAAGTGCCACCGTTTCGCTGATCAACTGGGCACCCACTTCGCGTTCGCTCAAGGGCTTGTCGCGCATCAGGTGTTCCAGTTTACTTACGTCTTTATGAGAATAATAAAGAATACACTTTCCTTCGAGTCCGTCACGTCCTGCGCGACCGGTTTCCTGGTAATAGTTTTCAATGCTCTTCGGAATATTATAGTGAATTACAAACCTGATATCGGGTTTGTCAATTCCCATACCGAAAGCGATAGTCGCACAAATCACTTGCACGTCCTCATTCAAAAACTGATCCTGCCGATCGGCACGCAGTTTACTATCCAGGCCTGCGTGATAAGCAACGGCTTTAATTCCGTTTGCATTTAAAACATCCGCAAGTTCTTCCGTTGTTTTGCGGTTGAGTGTATAGATAATACCGCTTTTGCCTTTCGCAGCTTTGATAAAACGAACGATGCTTTCATCCGTTTGTGCTTTCTTTATTTTAGGTAGTACTTCATAATACAGGTTGGGCCTGTTAAATGAAGAAATAAATACATTGGGTTCCCGCAGGTCGAGGTTTTTTACAATATCACTCTGCACTTTAGGTGTGGCAGTAGCGGTTAATGCAATCACCGGAATGTCGGGGTTTATCTGTGTCATCATTTCACGAAGGCGGCGATATTCAGGACGGAAATCGTGACCCCATTCTGAAATACAATGTGCTTCGTCTACTGCGAAAAATGAAAGTTTAAGATCGGCGAAGAATTCAAGGTTTTCCTGTTTGGTGAGCGTTTCGGGTGCTACATAGAGCATCTTTGTTTTGCCGCTCAGCAGGTCGTCGTGAACTTCTTTAGTTTCTCTTTTTGTAAGTGTGGAGTTGAGAAAATGCGCCACGTCATCGTCGCTGCTATAGCTGCGAACCAGGTCCACCTGGTTTTTCATCAGGGCAATCAGTGGTGAAACGATAATGGCGACACCTTCACTTACCATCGCGGGCAATTGGTAACAAAGACTTTTACCTCCGCCGGTAGGCATGATCACAAAAGTGTCTTTGCCAGCGAGGAGTGATTCAATCACACGTTCCTGTGTCCCCTTAAATTTTTCGAAACCAAAATATTGTTGAAGAGCCTTATGCAGGTCGAACCGGCCGGATGTGGCCGCAGGTTGATTGGATTTTGCCGGTTTCTTAGTGCCGGACTTCTTAGCGGTTGTGGTTCCCATTACTCAAATATTACTAAGCCGGAATTGCCGGCGCACTTTATAAAAGTGTCAGATTGTTTAAGATACTCCTTTTTAACAGATAATACATAGCCTTTGCGCACTTTAATTATGCACGGGCAAGGCGTTGATCGTTAAATAAGGGTTTACTCTTTCGACGGCCGTAGCCAGGTGGTTAAGGAGACCCAGGTCAATAAGCTCAAACTCGCAGCATCCTGCTCTCGGCTTTCAGCCCCGTGTGCAAGAGGATTGCGAATTTACATCCGAAAAATGGTATTCCATAACCCGGCGTGTTAAAAATGATCGGCGGCAATGTGCAAACAGGCGATTCGGGTCAAAAACGCTAATTTTGCGCACATTACGCACGGTGTTATCCGATAAATTATGCCCTCTCAGATTATCCCCATAGCATTGCAAACCATTGAACTGGAAGCCCGCTCCATCAGCAGGATGGCTACTTATATTGATGCAGACTTCGAAAAAGCGGTTCAGGCCATTGCAGATTGCAAGGGACGAATAGTTGTTAGCGGAATCGGGAAGAGCGCCATCATTGCACAAAAACTTGTTGCCACGTTCAACTCAACCGGTACACCCGCCATCTTCCTGCACGCAGCCGATGCAATACACGGCGACCTGGGAATGGTGCAACAGGAAGACATCGTGATGGTATTAAGCAAGAGCGGTGAAAGCCCGGAGATAAAAATCCTCGTTCCGCTGATCCGCAATTTTGGCAACACCATTATTTCTATGGTGGGAAACATGGAATCTTATCTCGCAAAACAATCATCCATCGCATTAAACACAACGGTAGATAAAGAAGCCTGCCCCAATAATCTGGCGCCTACGGCAAGTACGACTGCACAACTCGTAATGGGTGATGCAATTGCCGTTTGCCTGATGGAATTAAAAGGCTTTCAACCCGATGATTTTGCCAAGTTTCATCCCGGTGGCGCACTTGGTAAAAAGTTGTATATGCGGGTTTCCGATTTATATATCAACAATGAAAAGCCGGCAGTTTCACCTACAGCCACACTGGAACAGATCATTATGGAAATGACGCAAAAGCGATTGGGCGTAACTGCAGTTACAGATAAAGATGATGTTCTTCTCGGCATCATCACCGATGGAGATTTAAGAAGGATGTTGAAAAACAATCAACGTTTTGATGCGACGCTGACGGCAGCAGAAATAATGACCAGCAAACCAAAAACAATCAGTGCCGATGCGTTGGCGGTGGATGCGCTGGATCTATTACGCAAACACGAGATCACACAACTGGCAGTAACAGACGAAGGAAAATACATGGGAATGATTCACCTTCACGATCTCATTCGTGAGGGATTAATCTAAAAGGCAATGAAGGATAAAGACATGAGCAGCAACAATAATTATGTAGCCATAATGGCTGGCGGAATCGGTAGCCGTTTTTGGCCGATGAGCCGTACCACGCACCCCAAACAGTTCCTGGATATTCTGGGTACTGGCAAAACCATGCTGCAACAAACCTTCGACAGGTATAATAAACTTGTTCCCGCAGATCATATATTTATCGTTACTGCACGCGAATATCTTTCGAAAGTAAAAGAACAATTACCACAGATACCGGAAACGAATATTCTTTGCGAACCCTCCCGTAAGAACACCGCTCCCTGCATCGCATACGTTGCTTTTAAGCTGCATCAGATCAATCCAAATGCACTGATGGTTGCGGCGCCTGCCGACAATCTTATACTGGATGATCATGCGTTTCTTGAAACGACAGAAACTGCGCTGCGTTTTATCGACCACATCAACGCGTTGGTAACAATCGGGATTAAACCTACGCATCCCAATACGGGTTATGGCTATATCCAGCACGATGATCTGGAAGCGGCTCCGGGAATTTATAAAGTGAAAACGTTTACAGAAAAACCTAACCTGGAACTTGCAAAAACGTTTATCGACAGTGGCGACTTCCTTTGGAATGCTGGCATCTTTACATGGAAAGTAAAAAATCTCTTACACGCATTTGAACAATACCTGCCCGAGATTTACGAAGTGTTTGCGCAGGAGAAAGATAATTTCAATACGACCGAAGAAGAAAAAGCGATAGAGAGAATCTATCCTCAATGCACCAATATTTCCATCGATTTTGGCATCATGGAAAAAGCAGATAATGTGTATGTAATTCCTGCAAGTTTTGCATGGAGCGACCTGGGTACCTGGAACAGCGCCTGGCAGAACATGGAGAAAGATTATTTCCATAACGCGGTAGCTGGTGATTCCGTGATGGTTTTTGATACAAAAAACACAATGGTGCATGTTCCCGACAACAAGCTGGTGCTGTTGCAGGGAATGGAAGATTATATAGTTGTGGACACAAAAGATGTACTGCTGATCTGCAAGCGCGATAAAGAGCAGGAAATAAAAGACTACCTGGCTGAGGTGAAAAGAAACAAAGGAGATAAGTACCTTTAATCACCTCCAGGATCCCGTTGCACTGCGAAAACATTTTACACATTACCTGATGAATCCGTTAAAAAACGTCGTTTAATCGTTTTTTACACCTCGCTGTGAGAATCGTTTTCCCTAGTTTTATCGAGATAAAAATTTCTATGCAATCATATCCTTTCCAAAATATCCTTTTCCTGGATATTGAAACGGTACCACAATATCCCGACTACAGCTTGTTACCTGATGGCTGGCGCCCATTGTGGGACAGAAAAGCAGAAACCTTATTGAGAAACAGTGAAACAGAGACAGCGCAAAGCATTTATCCGCGTGCGGGCATTTATGCTGAGTTTGGAAAAATCGTTTGTATCAGTTGCGGAGTCATACAGGGACATGGCAGCGCCCGCAGGATTGTAGTCAAATCATTTTATGGCGAAGACGAAAAAATTCTGTTGGCTGAGTTCCGGGATATGTTGCAAAAATGGACAGGAAACGAACAGCGTTTTTTGTGCGCGCACAATGGAAAAGAGTTTGATTTTCCCTTTATCTGCCGCCGCATGATCATCAACAATATTCCCATTCCAACACTCCTGGAAATTGCAGGAAAAAAGCCGTGGGAAATCAACCACCTCGATACGATGGAGTTGTGGAAATTTGGGGACTATAAAAGTTTTACATCACTGAACCTGTTGGCGCATGCGTTGGGCATACCCACGCCAAAGGATGATATTGATGGAAGCAGGGTTTGGGAAGTATACTGGAAAGAACAAAACCTTGAACGTATTGCAGTTTATTGCCAGAAAGATGTGGTAACGGTGGCACAAATATTACTGCGTATGCAGGGTGAGCCGTTGGTACGGGAAGAAAATATCGAGACCAAATAAAGTGATAATTTGTGCAGCGAAACTTTTAAAACAGCGATCAAATAATCAATAGTGAACATCGAAACTTTACAGGAATACTGCCTTTCTTTACCTGATGCGGAGGAAACATTCCCTTTGGGCCAGACACATTAGTGTATAAGGTAAATGGCAAAATGTTCCTGTTGACAGGGCTGGATACAGAAGTTCTGTCTTTCAATATAAAATGTGATCCTGAAAAAGCGGTTGAAATGAGAGAACAATATCAGTGTGTTCAACCCGGATTTCATATGAATAAAACACACTGGAATACCGTTACTGTTGACGGAACTATTTCGAATTCCGTGTTGAAAGAATGGATTAACGATTCGTACAATCTCGTTAAGTCGAAAAAGAAAAAATAAAAGAAACGAATGTCTCTTCCCACTACAGCACTTATAAATTCCAAACTTCCGGATGTTGGCACCAGCATCTTTACGGTGATGAGTGCGCTCGCGAACGAGCACAATGCGGTCAATCTTGGGCAGGGCTTTCCGGATTTCCCGATGCCGGAAGCTTTGATAGACGCGGTAGATAAAGCAATGCGCGATGGATACAACCAGTACCAACCCATGCAGGGCAATCTGCAGTTGAGAGAAACGCTGGCAGAAAAAATTGCTTCACTGTACCAGACATCTATTAATCCTGCGGATGAAATAACAATCACACCAGGCGGTACTTATGCATTGTATACTGCAATGACATGTTTGTTACGTCCCGGAGATGAAGTAATCGTTTTTGAACCCGCTTATGATAGTTATATTCCGGGGATTGTAATTAACGGCGCAGTACCGGTACGCATTCCATTGCAATTTCCGGATTATAAGATTGACTGGAACAAAGTACGAAATCGTATTACGCCACGCACCAGGATGATCATCATTAATAATCCCAACAACCCGACTGCGTCTATTTTACGTGAAGAAGATATTCAATCGCTGCGGGATTTATTAAACAGTTTTGATCAGCAAACCTATATTCTCAGTGATGAGGTATATGAACATTTGGTGTTCGACAACCTGCCGCATTTGAGTATCCTTCGTTATCCTGATTTATTGTCGCGCGCCTTTGTATGTTTTTCTTTTGGAAAAGTATATCACTGTACGGGTTGGAAACTGGGATATGCCGTAGCGCCGGCCGCACTAATGAGCGAGTTCAGGAAATTGCACCAGTTTAATTGTTTCTCCTGCCACTCTCCTTCGCAAATAGCGCTGGCTTCATTTTTAAAAGACAGAGATCAATATTTGAGTCTCGCCGCCGACATGCAGGATAGAAGAGATTATTTTCTTGAATTGATGCGTCCTTCGCGATTTAGTTTTCTGAACAGTTATGGAAGTTATTTTGTGTGTGCGCAGTATAAGGCGATTAGTGATGAAGGAGATTTTACCTTTGCACAAAAGCTAACGAGGGAACAGAAAGTTGCGACTATCCCTGTTTCATCTTTTTATACAAACGGAACCGATCATAAAGTAATTCGGTTTTGTTTTGCTAAAAAGAAGGAGACCCTGGAAAATGCAGCAGAACGTCTGTTGAGAGTTTAGCGACACGAAAATTTATAAAAAAACAATACCGATATGTCTCTTAATTATAAACCTCATTCTATAGAAAAAGTCATTTTAACTGTTGTGGGATTGCTGCTGGCGGTAGGTTTCTATTTTTATTTTACCAATATCCGTCAGTATGAGGAATACGTGAAGGAAGATGGTGTGGTAGAATGGATAACGGTGGCAGGGCTGTTGATGGGATCTATAATTTGTTTCTATCGATTCTTTAAACTTCTTAAGTTGAGGAGTGCCTGGTTTTTGTTTGTAACATTTTTTGTTGCTGCATTTTTATTTTTTGCTGCTGGTGAAGAAATTTCCTGGGGCCAGCGGATATTTGGAATAGAGAGTTCTGAATTTTTCCAAAAAAACAATGCACAGGGCGAAACCAATTTGCATAACCTGGTAGTGGGAGGAAAAAAGATTAATAAGATTATATTTTCGATTGGGTTAGTTGCGGTGCTGGCGATTTATCTTTTGGTTTTTCCTTTGTTGTATCGTTACAGTCGTGGTTTTCAAAAATTCGCGGACCAGTCAGCGATTCCCATTCCGCGGTTTTATCATGTGGTTTGTATTTCCACCGTTTTTTTATTGACAGAATTAATGCGTCATGGAAAACGCGCGGAGATATTAGAAGCCGGCGAAGCGCTGCTGATTTTAATGATTCTTGCATTTCCGTTGAACAAATGGATTTTTGAGAAGAAAAAGCTGGAGGAATCCAAATGATGTTGGGTGGGAAATTATCAGTTCGTTTTCCAGAGCCATTTGTTATCGGTCAATAACAAGCATAAATAAAGCGGTCGTGAGACCGCTTTATTTATTTTCACGCAGAGCGCGCCGGGGTCCCGCGGAGTCCGCAGAGATTTCGATTAGAGTTGAGCGAACGATTAAGTCTTTTTCTGATGCAGCATTTTGCAAATTTTTTTCGCCCTATTAAACATTTCCTCGTGCGCATATATCGTCCCTTCGGGACTCAAAATAACGAGGGCATCAACGTTGCTACAGATATTTCGTCCCTTCGGGACGAGGCAATATTCTCGTCGAATTACTCTTCGATTTAAAACAAGTATGGCACCTATGCTTTTTCACGCGTTCCGTCCCGAAGGGACGGGTTGTGGTTAGAAAAGTATCGCAAACTAAATATGCGTCCCGACAGGACGCGTTGTGAGGTGAGTGCATCGGATGGGAAAAGCCAACAGGCATACGATATGATTTAAAGCAAGTATAGCAACTAAATTTATTCTCACATTCCGTCCCGAAGGGACGCAATATCTGTAGCAAAGAATCTCCCCCATATTGCCCTGGTCCCGACAGGACGCATATGGAACCCGCATTTAGTGAATGTAAAATGGTTGCCGGATGCATGAGGATTTTGATAGAGGTGTGCGAACGATTAAGTCTTTTTTATGACGCAGCAGGTTGCAAATTTTTTTTCGCCCTATTAAACATTTCCTTGTGCGCATATTTCGTCCCTTCGGGACGAAGGCAATATTATCGTCGAATTACAGTACGATTTAAAGTAAGTATGGCAACTATGTTTTTTTCTCGCATTCCGTCCCGAAGGGACGGGTTGTGGTTAGAAAAGTATCGCAAACTAAAATATGCGTCCCGACAGGACGCGTTGTGAGGTGTTTGCACCGGATGCAAAAAAGCCAACGGGTATACTCTTCGATTAAAACAAATATGGTAACTATGCTTTTTCACGCATTCCGTCCCGAAGGGACGCAATATCTGTAGCAAAGAATCTCCCCCATATTGCCCTGGTCCCGACAGGACGCATATGGAACACTGCCTTTAACGAATGTAAAATGGTTACAGGATGCATGAGGATTTTGATAGAGTTGTGCGAACGATTAAGGCGCCTTATAACGTAGCAGGTTGCAAATTTTTTTTCGCCCTATTAAACATTTCCTTGTGCGCATATATCGTCCCTTCGGGACTCAAACTAAAAAAAGATGCTACAGATATTCCGTCCCTTCGGGACGGGCTGTGGTTAGAAAAGGATCGCGTGCAAATGTGACAATTAAAAATTCTAAACGCAATTCGGTTCTAAACCATTTTCACATTTTCTCATTTCCATATTTTCACATTCTTCTCTCCCGTTTGCCGTTTGCTGCTTTGCGCGTTTCTCGACTCATCGATACTCTTCCATCAACAACACATCTTCCGCATCAGGAGAAACAATTACATATTTCTCTACAATATTGATGAATGCTTCATCCAGCACATCCATCAGCTGACGATAGGTTGCTTCTGGTGATGGCTTTATCAACAACATCAAACCTTTTTCTTCCTTCCCTGAAACCAGATTCGTCAAGATATCGCTGTCGTTGTTGTATTAAATCGCGCAGTCCTCCCGTAGGTGACATTGACGTTTTTATGAATTGCGAAGGGGCCGTTACATCATGCGCATTGCCGTAATAAACATAAAGTTCATCGGGACCATTAATCAGTATGGTAAAAGAACCAGATTCCGGTACCGGCGTCCTTTCTGTTGATTCTTTTGGCATATTGAGTCCCACTACGGTAGGCTCAGCCAGTTTTGCAGTCATCACGAAAAATGTAATGAGCAAAAAGCCCAAATCCACCATGGGTGTCATATCAATTCTCGCAGAAAGTCTTTTGGCGCGGCGCACGCCTGCCCGGGGGCGGTTATTCGCCTCTGTAGTAATGTTCATGGCTATATTTTACGGTTATTATATATCCATCGCAACCGGTTAAAGCTGTTTCACAGCATCGACGCTTTCCCGTTTCCCGTTTCCCTTGTCTCCCGCTAAGACATACACATTCCCTTTTTCCACATCTAAATCAATAAAAAACCTGATATAACTCATGCTACAAAGGCATCGTTATTGCTAGCTTTATATATACAAACCTTGTAAAATGAATACCATCATTGTTCCAACCGATTTCTCGCCAGCTGCACTCAACGCACTCAACTATGCAGCAGATATGGCTATTGAAATAAATGCAGATATCCACCTGTTGCATATTTACCAGGTTCCTATCGCGATTATTGATGCACCATTGGTGCTGGTATCGGTAGATGAATTAAAAGAAGGTGCTGAACAACAACTGGCATCATTAAAACAGGGACTGGAACATGTAACCTCGGGAAAGATTAAAATTTCTACCGAAGCAATTCTGGGCGATCCGATTGATGAACTGCAAAAGGTTTGCGAACGGGTTCACCCGTTTGCAGTGGTCATGGGTTCGTTGGGTCATTCATCTTTAGAAAGATCATTGTTTGGCAGTACAACACTTTCTGCCATTCGTCATATCACTTATCCGGTTATCGCTGTTCCCATTGGAAAAGAATACAGCCCAGGCATTAAGAAAGCGGGTCTCGCCGCTGATTTGCGCGCTGTAGCTCAAACTACTCCATTCGAAGCCATTCAAAAATTCATTCAAAAATTCAACGCAGAATTGCACGTCCTCAATGTTGCATACAAAGAGACGCAATCACAGGAGGAAAAAGATAAGGAGCTTTTAGTAATGAAAAATGCGTTGAAAGATCTAAACCCGCAATTTCATTTTATTGAAAACAGCGATGTGGAACAGGGTATTGAAGATTTTGCTGTTAACAACAACCTTGATTTAATCATCGCCATCCCGAAAAAACATAAGTTGCTGGATGGAATATTTAAGAAAAGCAGCACAAGGCAACTGATCTATGAGTCGAGCCTGCCGGTAATGTGCATACATGAGGAGATGTGAAAATGAGTAGATATGAAAATGTGGAAATGTGGAAATGAGAAGATGTGGAATTGTGAAAATAGCCGAGTTCTACTGATAAGTGCAATTTTTAAAACAAAAGAAAAAAGCTTTAAAGAGCTTTTTCTTTTGACTGAGTAGTGCAATCTTTGGATTGCTTATGTCAAAAAACTACACCCACCTCAGTTTGGAACAGAGATACCAGATAAAAGTATTGCTTTTAGATGGCCGTAAACAAAAAAACCGTTGCCGAGTACCTTAGGGTTAGTCCCAGACCGGTGGTTGAACTTGGACATTTCCACATTTCCACATTAAAATTCCGCGCTTTTCGGTGTACGTGGGAATGGAATAACGTCCCTGATATTTGCCATACCGGTTACAAACTGTACCATTCTTTTCAAAGCCCAGGCCAAAGCCGGCATGTGGCACTGTTCCAAATCGGCGTGTATCTAAATACCACCACAATTCTTCAGCAGGAACGTTCATTTCTTCCATACGCTTTGTTAAGCGATCGAAACGTTCTTCACGTTGTGAACCACCCACAATCTCACCGATACCTGGCGCAAGTATATCCATTGCCGCAACCGTTTTTCCATCGTCATTTTGACGCATATAAAACGCTTTGATTTCGGCAGGATAGTCCATGAGGATTACCGGCTTTTTTGAAATGCTTTTCTACCAGGTAACGCTCATGTTCACTTTGCAAATCCATTCCCCATCCGGTGACAGGATACTGGAATTTTTTCTTCTTATTGTAGTTGCTTTCTTTCAGGATCTCAATCGCTTCAGTATATGTGAGTCGCTGGAAATCGTTGTTCAAAACAAATTCCAGTTTCTCAATCAAACCAAGCTCACTTCTTTTATCCTGGGGCAATTGTTTTTCTTCATCTGCCAGGCGCTGTGCCAGGAATTCAAGATCCTCGCGATTGTTTTCCATCGCAAAACGGATCAGGTATTTGATAAATTCTTCGGCCAGGTTGGCGTTGTCTTCCAGATCATAAAACGCCATCTCTGGTTCTATCATCCAGAACTCAGCAAGGTGACGAGCCGTATTTGAATTCTCTGCACGGAAAGTTGGCCCAAACGTATAGATATCGCCAAATGCTGTTGCACCCAGTTCTCCTTCCAGTTGTCCGCTTACTGTAAGGTTTGCAGAACGTCCAAAAAAGTCTTGTGAGAAGTCAACTTCGCCTGATTCTGTACGTGGTGCGGATCCGTCAAGCGGGAGTGTTGTCACGCGGAACATTTCACCGGCACCCTCCGCATCACTTGCTGTAATGATGGGCGTATGCATGTAAAGAAACCCTTTGTCGTGAAAGAACTTATGCACTGCAAAAGCTAGCGCGTGGCGTACACGAAAAACAGACCCGAATGTATTGGTGCGAAAACGCAGATGTGCTTTCTCACGAAGAAATTCAAGACTATGTTTTTTAGGTTGTAAAGGATAAGCTTCCGCATCGCTGTCACCCAGCACTTCAATTGTATCAGCTACCAGGTCCATTTTTTGTCCCTTACCTAATGAAGCAATCACTTTCCCTGTAACCTTCAATGCAGCGGATGTGGTAAAACGACGCAGCAGTGCATCGTCGAACTTACCAAGCTCTGCAACTACCTGTATATTATTATTCGTGGATCCGTCATTAAGCGCTATAAACTGGTTGTTACGAAAAGTACGTACCCAACCCATCACTGTTACTTGCTGACCTGTTGGCGCTGTGGCGAGCAGATCTTTGATTTTGATTCTTTGGTTAAACATATTACAAAATTCGAAGGGCAAAGATAATCCTCAATACAGTAATTCAAGGTTTTAAGTATAAAACGCCGGGGGTGGCTGTGGGGTGGTCCCCGGTTAAAAATTTTTGTTTTTACGAAAAACGACGTATACTTGCACCGGAAATACAGCTGGTTAGTTCTACTCTTCCCTTTAGAATGCTCATCAGAATTTCCGTTTCCATTCAAACTAAATTCAACCTTTTCACTTTTTTTTCTGACTTGTGACCAAGGATTTGTGTTAACCTACAAGACTTTTTATGTACGATATTCTGCAATTGAACGACATGCTCGTTCCCGAACTGCTGGACATTGCTGAGCAGCTCAACATCCCCAATGCAAAAAAACTGGACAAACAGGGCCTGGTGTATAAAATCCTCGACAGCCAGGCGATAGCCGGCTCAAAAGGTGCGCCCGCCGCCGAAGAGAAAGGCAAAAGAAAACGCATTATTAAAACATCTACTGGCATCTCCTCTGAAGAAGCCATTGTGGAAAATACAGGTGAAGAAAAAGAAGAAGAAAAGGCCGACAAAAAGCCTGTAAAAAAAGGCGAATACAACTGCCCGTAAAGAGGACAATAAAGGTCCACGCCGCGGTCGTAAAAAAACAGACGAAAAAGAAGAGGCTGTCGCGGAAGAGGCTGTTGAAAATGCAGAGCCAGTAGAAGAAGCGGCTGTTCGTCCGGAGACACAAACACCTCAACCTGCCCCGGTTGATGTGCCCCCACCAAACAAGGTTTATCCCCAACGCCGCGACCAGAATTTCAATATCGAATTTGATGGTGTAATTCTTTCAGAAGGTGTGCTTGAAATGATGCCCGATGGTTACGGTTTCCTTCGCTCATCCGATTATAACTACCTCTCTTCACCCGATGATGTTTATGTTTCTCCTTCTCAAATAAAACTTTTTGGTTTAAAGACTGGCGACACCGTTCAGGGTGCAGTTCGTCCTCCCAAAGAAGGTGAAAAATATTTTGCATTACTCAAAGTTGATGCTATCAACGGCAAGAGCCCCGAAGAGGTGCGCGATCGCGTTCCCTTCGATTATCTCACGCCATTGTTCCCATTCGAGAAACTAAATCTCTTTACAACCGCAAGCGATTATTCTACAAGGATGATTGACCTGTTTACGCCAATCGGAAAAGGTCAGCGTGGACTGATTGTGGCGCAACCTAAAACAGGTAAAACAATGTTGTTGAAAGCAGTGGCAAATGCTATTGCTGCCAACCACCCTGAGTGCTACCTGATGGTGGTGCTGGTAGACGAACGTCCAGAGGAAGTTACCGATATGGAACGCAGTGTGAGAGCAGAAGTAATCGCTTCTACTTTCGATGAGCCAGCTGAAAAACACGTAAAGGTTTCAACCATCGCGCTGCAAAAAGCAAAACGTCTGGTTGAATGCGGACACGATGTTGTAATCCTACTTGATTCCATCACACGTCTTGCACGTGCACACAATACGGTTGCCCCGGCTTCTGGTAAAGTTTTATCAGGTGGTGTGGAGGCAAACGCGATGCAAAAACCAAAGCAGTTCTTTGGTGCTGCACGTAAAATTGAAAATGGTGGTTCACTTACCATTATCGCCACAGCGTTGGTGGATACAGGATCGAAAATGGATGAGGTGATCTTTGAAGAATTTAAAGGTACCGGTAACATGGAATTGCAACTCGATCGCCGCCTGGCCAACAAACGTATCTATCCTGCAATCGACCTTACAGCTTCATCTACCCGCCGCGACGATCTGTTGCTCGACAAAGATGTGCTGCAGCGCATGAACCTGCTCCGTGTTTATCTCACAGATATGAATACTGAAGAGGCGATGCGTGAATTGCAAAACCGCATGAAGGGAACCAAGAATAATGAAGAGTTCCTCGCAAGCATGAACAGATAAAAACAACTTCGCTATAGCGAAAGGAGCCTCCTTCGGGAGGCTTTTTCTTTTGTAGTACTCCGGCCGCCCATCCACACAATGCAAAGGCTGTAAATTCGTTATTAGGACTATATAAACCCTATTCCGGTATCCCACAATCGATTATGAGATCATTTTTACTGCTGATCACCCTGATATGCACCAGCCAGCTTGTTTTTGCCCAAAAAGGCCTCACGGGTCTTTGGTCGGGTGTTTTGAGTAACGACAGTACAACGATTCGCAAAGACCAGGGTTTTGAAATTGCATTGACGCAGTATAAAGAGAAAGTATACGGTTATACCCGCAGCTCATTTATCGTAAACGATACCCTGTTTTACATCGTAAAGCGCGTAAAAGGTAAAGTAAACGGCGATGTTGCTGAAGTAACCGACGATGAAATCATCTCCCACAATTTCAGCGGCCGCGTTGATAAGGGTGTAAAAGTGACATACAGTTTCCGTATGAACCAGGCTGATAGTACCTGGCATATTGATGGCGACTGGAAAACAAATAAGACTAAAAACTTTTACAGCATTTCGGGAAAGGCAGAGCTGAAAGAAGAAAAGAATCTCGACAACTCAAAGATATTCCCCCACCTGCAGGAATTGAAACTTGATCATGACGTTGTGTTCTATGCTGCAGCAAAAGCGCCGGCTAAAAAAGAAACACAAGCCAAAGAAATAGCGAAAGCGACTAAATCCGAAAAGGCAGAATCAAAGCAAAAAGAGACAAAGGAAAAAGAGATTGCCAAAGCAGACAAGCAACCTGCGAAACTGGAAATAAAAGAAGAAAAGAAAAAAAGAAGAGAAGGCGAAGAAAGGAGAGAACAATGATCTCGCAAAAACCCAGGCACCTGGTAATACAGAAACGAAATCAAAAGAGACGGTTGTCTCAAACAACAAACCAGAAGAGGTAAAACCAGTTCCGGTTGTAGTAAAAACAACTGAGGAGCGAATTAAAGAACGTGTGAATGCCGCACCTCAGATTGTAAATTTCAAAACAGATAGCCTGGTTCTCGCATTATATGACAATGGTGAAGTGGATGGTGATACGGTAAGCGTATCTTTAAATGGTGTTGTGCTTATGGAAAAACAGGGGCTTCGCACTACAGCTATTAAAAAAACTGTAATGGTTCCTTCGGATACTGATGAAATGACGCTCGTTTTATACGCAGAAAACCTCGGTAAGTATCCACCCAATACGGGTTTACTTGTTGTTCGCGATGGCGATGATGTGTACCAGGTTCGCTTCAGCGCTGATCTTACGCAGAATGCTACGATTGTTTTCCGAAGGAAGAAGTGACGAATAATCTTACAACAGGAAATCTGAAAAGTTATCTGTACTAATTTTATGCGCCTCGCTTTGCGGGTAGTTCTGCGTAAATGTTGAAGGAAAGTTTACTTTAACGGCCGGACTCCATTTGCATTCAAACGCGGTGAGTTTCGCCTCCGCTTCTTCAATAAAATCAATTTCCTGTTGTTGCGTTGTACGCCAGAAATAATAAGAAGCGTCCCGATTTTTGATTTGCTGAAACTTCTTTCTTTCTGCGATAAAAAAGTTCTCCCACAATGCACCAGCATCTGGCCTTGAACGTAGTAGCTGAAAGTTGCCAATAACGGCATTTCGAATACCACAATCATAAAAGTAGACCTTCTTTCCTTTTTTAATCTCATTGCGAACATTTCTGGAGAATGCGGGGACCTGAAATAAAACGAACGCCTTTTCAAGCAAATCAATGTATTTCTCTACAGTTTTCTTATCAGCATCTACCATGTTTGATAATTCAGTTGAGCTTACTTCGTTCCCCAATTGAAGCGCGAGCGCTTTTACAATTTTTTCAAGTAAATGCGGCTTGTTGATTTGTTCCAGCATTAACAAATCTTTGTAGAGATAGCTGTTTGCAAGCAAGCGAATTAACTCGCGCGATTCTGCTGGTTTGGTCACTACTTCCGGATAATATCCATAGATCATTCTGTTTTCGATTTCTCTCTTTTCCTGCAATAAACCATGATGATCTACCATTTCTTTAAAGGAAAGCGGGTAGAGATAAAATTCATATTTGCGACCAGTCAGCGGTTCTCTTATTTCGCTACTTAATTCAAGCGACGAAGATCCGGTTGCGATCACCTGGATATCTTTCAATTGGTCAGTAAATAGTTTAAGACATAAGCCAATATTGGGAATGCGTTGTGCTTCGTCGATATAAACTATTTTATTAGCTCCGGCTATGGATTTAAGTTTGGTTGATGTGGCATCTTCCAACAGGGACCTCACATCTGCTTCGTCCCCATTCAAAAAAAGCCAGGGCTCGCCTCGCTCTTCTAGCAGCTCCTGAACCATTGTTGACTTGCCGGCCTGTCTTGGCCCGAGGATAATCAACGCTTTCCCTTTAAAAAATCGCTCTTTTAGTCTTTGTGATAGGGCCCTTTTTATCATAAAACGAGATTTGATTCCCTAAATTACATAATAAAACGGGATTTGAATCCCTAAATATTATGATAATTAGGGAATCAAATCCCGTTTCGTTATATAAACTCGTCTAAAGGATTGATTTTCAATAATACTTCGTTACCCGCTTACTTTTCAAATTTTTCCGGACCCACAGCACCTTACTTTCGCGCGAATTTTTTCTAGTTCTGCATTGAATTTATCCTGCTCTTCAATAAACAAAGCGTGGCCGCTGTTTTCAAAACGCACGATATAGGAATCGCTGATTCGTTTGTTGAGTTCAATTGCCAGTCCAAAATCACAGTTCTTATCATACACGCCATGGAAAATGGCAACCGGAATATGAATCTTGCTTAGTTCCGGACGCAGATCGGTAGCACGTATGGCAAGAAGACTTTGGGTTGTTGCATAGGGAGATGCTTCCATATTAATGGCGGCCAGCCAGTTTACCAGTGCTGGCGAAATACTGTTTTCATTTACACCCAGGCCACTTCCAAAATCGTCAACCATTTGAGCGCGATTACTACGACTTTGTGCAATAAGCCCATCAGCCTGGTCATCGGTTAAGCCAATGGGAAAATCTGGTTGTTTGGTCCAAACCGGTGCAGCCGCGCCAAACAAAGCAAGTTTACTTACATGTGCACTATTGTGGCGGGTTATATATCGGATAACAACTCCGCCGCCCATGGAGAAACCACCGAGCACCGCATCTTGAATTTCCAGTTTGAGTAAAACGGTATAGATGTCGTCGGCATAAACATCATAATTATACGTGCCGAAAGGTTTATCAGATTTGCCAAATCCGCGCAGCGTGATTCCGATTACACGAAATCCTTTTTCAACCAGGTATTGGTATTGATATTCATACATGGCATCGCTGAGGGGCCAGCCGTGTATTAATACAATTGGGCGACCATTACCAAGATCGGTTACATGCAGACGCACATTTTTTTCAACTTCAATAAATTCCTCCCGACCTGCTGAAGCGGCTGTGCGTTGTGATTGGGCGGCTACTGTGCTAACTGAAGCGAGTGCTACCATTGCTGTGGTTAAGATTGAATTTTTCATTGTCTAAAATTTTAATTGTTTTGTTGTGATTGACAATGCAAAAATGCAACAGTAACAGCCCCGGGTAAATAGCGGAACTTCCCGGCTGATTGCACATTTTTCCCGCAAGGGGCATTTTTTCGGATTTACAGCGACGCGCGATCGGGTGAACCGAACTTCTTACGAAAGCCAACAGGGGTTTCGCCGGTTTTACTCGTAAAGAGCCTGTGGAAATAGGCGGGATCGTCGTAACCTAAATGGTAAGCGATTTCTTTTGAAGTAAGACTGCTATAGACAATCATTCTTTTTGCTTCCAGCAGGATGCGTTCCTTTATTATATCATTCGGTTGATCAAGTCCAAGACGCTTAAAACGATGGGCGACCGTTTTGGGGGCCAGATGCAGCAGGTCTGCATAATCGGCCACCGTATGTTTTGTTTTAAAATGCATTTCTACCAAACGGGTAAAATGACGAACAAACTCAACATCGTCTTTTTGCGAACTGACCTCTCTTCCCAACTGTTGTTTTTTCCAACAACGCGCAGAACGAAGTAAAATTTGTTTAAGACAGGTGCGGATCATTTCTTCCTGGGAAGAATCTTTCAATTCAAACTCTTCCACTATCTGCTCAAATAGTGAATGTACTTTTTCATCATCCGGCTTCAATAAGTTTACCATCGGATGATTGTGAATATTGTTAAACAAAAGTCCGTCGCACGCCACTTCTTCATCATGTATCATGATGCAATAAAAATCGCGATTGTAATAAAGCAGATAGCTGTGGCCCTTACCTAATTTATCAATCGAAAAATGCTGATTGATGTTGATGAAAAAAAGACTTGCGTGTGTGGTTTGGTATTTGTGAAAGTCAATGGTGATAGTCGAATCTTTGGGAAGCAGCAGTATTTTAATGTATGGTTTGTACGCAATGTTATCAGCGAGATTCGGTTTGTTACCATTGTTTACCGTAACAAGTCCCAGCTTTTTGTAGTTCAGTTCAAAAAGTCTTTCCATTCCACCAATTTACCTAATTGACTTCATTTGCCATAAATCTTGTCGATGCGGTTGGCGAGTTTGCGGTCCTTTTCGGTAACCATATCACCTGCATCATGCGTGCACAGCCATATGTCTACCGTATTCCAGACATTTCGCCATTCCGGATGGTGATTCGCTTTCTCAGCTTCCATCGCAACGCGCGTCATAAAGGCAAATGCCTCGTTGAAATCAGCAAACTTAAACTGACGGTAGAGTTTGTTATCTTTTTCTTCCCACGACATGGAGCTATGTTTTTTTGATTTCCTGATTTAACTAACGCAATAACCATGCTAACCGTGCGACTTAACAATCAACTCAGCCACCAACCATCTGTGAGGTGTAGTCGTTTTTTTGCGCGGGTCACAGCGGTATACCACCAGCGAAACAATTCAGGCTGTGGCATACCGTACATTTTTGAATTCAGGAAGAGATAGACATCGTCCCACTCACCGCCCTGGGCTTTGTGGCAAGTAACGCCGTAGCCAAATTTTGCTTTCAGGCAGTTCAGCACTTTATCTTTCATCATGCGCTGCTTGTAAACTTCCGAGTTTACGCGAATTCTCTTTTGTCGCATTCTTCGGCTAAAATCAATCATTAGCATCCTCGATTGATCACGTGTATGATTGTTTTCACTGCCATAAAGAACGTCTAGCGCAATCAGAAGCTCGTGTTCTATTCCGGACAAAACCGCCTTCACGCGCACGATTTGAAAATGCAGATTTACGTGTGTCTCTTTCTCTCCCAAACCAGTGACTTCAACAAAATCGCCATTGGTGAGCGGCACCGATTGATTGTTTTGTACCACCATTAATATATCTCCTACCTGCAGTGGTAAATCGGATTCTCCGAATATCTCCTGGCGCATATCGCGATTGATATCTGCTACCATCTTATTGGATCGTGCAACGGCCAGTGATCCTGCCGGTCCTTTGCGGTTGTAATTATCCAGGTAAGCTTCAAACAACTCTTTGTCGGAAGGATAAATATGTACATTCTTCAGGTAGCGCGCGGGAAGGCGGGGAAAACGAACCGAAAGATCTTCTTTCATATCACGAATAGCAGACGCGAGCACAAGGATGTCGTTTCCGGCATCATTGCGTTCTATCTTTTCCAGCGTCATGCTGATGGCCGTGCGTTCTTCCGAAGCCAGCCAGTTCATATCCAGCGCTGGGCTATATTCCTGTCCAACTGGCGGCAGCTGTCCCGGATCGCCTACGAAAATGATTTTGTTATTTCCGGCGGCAGCGAAGAAGTCGGGTAGCAATTGACCTGAACCAAAGCTAATAACGCTATCCTCGTTGTTCATTTCACTTGCCAGCATGGATGCTTCATCGATGATGTAAACGACTTTCTTATCATCGGGTGGTCGTAAAGAAAACTGGAGGGACATCTGTCCGAACCGATCTGCCGGTGCGTCGTGTGGCAGGTCTTCATCGTCGCCATCCACGCGACTGAAGCGATAGAGTTCGCCGTGCACAGTTGTGGCGTCAAAACCTGTTTTGCCGCGGAGCACCGTCGCCGCGCGGCCGGTTGAAGCCAGCAGCGAAAATTCCAGGTTGTTTTCTTTGAGCCATTTTGCGAAATGCTGCATCAGGAAAGTCTTGCCCGTACCCGCATACCCTTTTAGCACAAACGTATCTGCAGCGGGGTGCTGCACAAAGCGTTGCAAAGCCTGCAGAGCAGCCTGTTGATCGGGGTTAAGGGAAATTTCCGTCGCCATTGTGGATGGCGCAAGCTATAAAATAATAGTGGTTTTTGGGGGGAGGATTGGATTAAAAATGATGATAACCTATTCGAGTACAAAGAACCGGGAATTGCAAGATTGAAATAAAATTTGTACGATTTTAAAACTATAGGCGAAAAAGATACTCAACGTCTTAGAGTTAGTGGAGTCGCAAATACGACAAGGTTAACAACTCCTTTTAAATCTCATACATCAATATTTTTACTGATTCCATTTTCGAGGATGTTTGTTGTATTGTTTTCAACAAAAGTGGGTATTTCGTCTGTCAGAGGTTTAAAAACCGAATTCTTCATTCCATATTCAGTCGTTTTCTTAGGTGTTTCGGCCATCGTGCAAGGTGATCGTTGTGTTCATAAAATAAGGTTTGAACATTGTCAAAGGATTGCATGATGGCAGGATGCATTTCCTAAGGTACTATGGTTGGTTCTTTATAAAAGTAATAATGTTTTTGTATAATATTCAACACGGTTTGCTTTTTACGGGTTGCCGTAGGCATGTGTGGTGATGCAAGACTTAGCACACAGTTCAACTTATAAAATGGTTATTTTACACCGCTTTTCATTTTCCCCTCTACCTTTGCCACGTGACCGACCTCCTGCATAACCCCGTTTTTAGCGCACTTGCTCGCAATGAAAGCCATCGCGCTTTTGGGTCGGAGCATGTGAAATACTTTGACCTGGAAGTGTCACCTTTTGCGGGATTCAATTGTGATGTAGAAACCGGCTTTCGTGAATTACATGAAATGTTGCCCGCTGGTCGTCGCATACTATTTGCAACCCCCGAAGAGATTGATATACCCAATGCTTGGAAACTAAAAGCAGAAATCAAGGGGCTGCAATTTGTTTATCGCAATGATGTGATGCCCGCCAACCCGGTAATCGAACCAGAACCATTAAACGAAAGTCATGTTGATGAAATGGTTGCCCTGGCTGCACTCACCAAACCAGGACCGTTCAATAAACGCACCATCGAGTTTGGGCACTACCACGGCATTTTTGAAGATGGGCGCCTCGCCGCTATGACCGGCCAGCGACTACATATCGACAACCTCACCGAAATCAGCGCGGTATGTACACATCCAGATTTTACAGGCAAAGGCTATGCAGCAGCGTTATTACTCCATCAACTGCATATTATACTTTCAAACAACCAACTACCTTTTCTCCATGTTCGCGCCGACAACAAACGTGCCATTGAGATTTATGAGCGATTGGGATTTGAAGAGAACAGGGAGATGAATTTTTATTTTTTAGAGCGGCAAACGGGAGAGAAGAATGTGAAAATATGTAAATGAGAGAATGTGAAAATGGTTTAGAACCGAATTGCGTTTAGAATTTTTAATTGTCACATTTGCACGCGATCCTTTTCTAACCACAGCCCGTCCCGAAGGGACGGAATATCTGTAGCATCTTTTTTAGTTTGAGTCCCGAAGGGACGATATATGCGCGCAAAGGAAATGTTTAATAGGGCGAAAAAAATTTGCAACCTGCTACGTTATAAGGCGCCTTAATCGTTCGCACAACTCTATCAAAATCCTCATGCATCCTGCAACCATTTTACATTCGTTAAAGGCAGTGTTCCATATGCGTCCTGTCGGGACTAGGGTAATATGGGGGAGATTCTTTTGCTACAGATAGTGCGTCCCTTCGGGACGGAATGCGTGAAAAAGCATAGTTACCATATTTGTTTTAATCGAAGAGTATACCCGTTGGCGTTTTGCATCCTGTGCAAACACCTCACAACGCGTCCTGTCGGGACGCATATTTTAGATGCGCTACTTTTCTAACCACAACCCGTCCCGCAGGGACGGAATGCGAGGTTAAATACGGTTGCCATACTTGTTTTAAATCGAAGAGTAATTCGACGAGAATATAGCCTCGTCCCGAAGGGACGATATATCTGTAGCAACATTGATGCCCTCGTTATTTTGAGTCCCGAAGGGACGATATATGCGCACGAGGAAATGTTTAATAGGGCGAAAAAAGATTTGCAACCTGCTGCGTCATAAAGCGCCTTAATCGTTCGAACACTTCTATCAAAATCCTCATGCATCCGGCAACCATTTTACATTCACTAAATGCGGGTTCCATATGCGTCCTGTCGGGACTAGGGTAATATGGGGGAGATTCTTTGCTACAGACATTGCGTCCCTTCGGGACGGAATGTGAGGTTAAATACGGTTGCCATACTTGATTTAAATCGTACTGTATTTCGACGAGAATATTGCCTTCGTCCCGAAGGGACGATATATGGGCGCAAAGAACTGTTCAATAGGGCGGAAGAAATTTGCAACCTGCTACGTTATAAGGCGCCTTAATCGTTCGCACAACTCTATCAAAATCCTCATGCATCCGGCAACCATTTTACATTCGTTAAAGGCAGTGTTCCATATGCGTCCTGTCGGGACTAGGGTAATATGGGGGAGATTCTTTGCTACAGACATTGCGTCCCTTCGGGACGAAATGCGAGGTTAAATACGGTTGCCATACTTGATTTAAATCGTACTGTATTTCGACGAGAATATTGCCTTCGTCCCGAAGGGACGAAATATCTGTAACATCATTGATGCCCTCGTTATTTTAGTCCCGAAGGGACGATATATGCGGGCATAGAAATGTGACAGTACGGAATGAGAAACAGGAAAATGTTGGAACACAACCGCAAATTGTATTTTTAATTGCCACATTAGCATATTACCACACTAACACATTTTTCCTCCACCCTTGTGAAAATTGCAACGCACTCCATCCCGGTTTTTGGCCATTCATCATTTTGGACGGTCGCCACACTTCATTCAATTTCTTGATTATCAAATATTTAATTTAAAACCGCCTCCTGTTCAATATTCATTACTAGAAAAAAAAATGGTACTTGGTGTTGCATAGTACCGTATTTAACCTTAGCTTTGTTCTATCAAAGGAAAATGGAAAAGGTGGAAATGGATTTTGACAAAGAACAAAAATCATTTTCCCTTCCTAAAATGAAGTAGTTATGAATATAGAAAACACGCAGAGCCAGATGCGGAAAGGGATTTTGGAGTTCTGTATTCTCTCCATCATTCGCCGGGGCGAGGCCTACCCCAGTGACATTGTGGAGGAAATGCGGAATGCCAATCTTCAAATCCTGGAAGGAACACTGTATCCTTTATTGACGCGGCTAAAGAACGCCGACATGCTGACCTACCGATGGGTAGAGAGCAATTCAGGACCTCCCCGCAAATACTTTTCGCTGACAGAAAAAGGCGAAAATTTTTACAAAGAGCTGGAACAAACATGGAATGAATTGTCGAACGGTGTAAATACGCTTACGGCAATTAAACCAACCGGCACCAACTAAGACTTCAACCTCAAATTTTGACACATGAAAAAGATCATCAACATAAACCTGAGTGGACGCGTAATACCGATAGAGGATGCCGCTTACGAGAAACTGCAAGGGTATATTGAAAGCCTGCGCCGCTACTTTGCGAATGAAGAAGGGCGTGATGAAATCATCAATGATATTGAGAGCCGTATCGCAGAGCTGATGAGCGACAAAGTAAGGAAAGGCGCTGCTGCGGTTACCGAAGCTGATATAGAAGAGATCATAGCCAGCATGGGCCGCCCCGAAGATTTTGACGCAATAGACGCTGAAGAAACTGAATCGGCACACGCACATACACAAAGCAATGAGAGCCGCACTTCCTATGCCCGCCATAAAGGTGGCCGCCTGTACCGCGACAACAGCGATAAATTTATCGGCGGTGTATGTAGTGGTATCGCCAACTACATCAATACCGATCCGGCGATCGTTCGAATTCTCTTTGCCATCATCACTTTTGGTGGGTTCGGCCTGGGCTTTATTATTTATCTCTTGTTGTGGATGATATTGCCGACAAGAGACCTCGAGTCTTACGGCGGTAAACGCCTGTTCCGTAATCCTGATGATCGTGTTATAGGTGGTGTGGCAGGAGGTTTGGCTGCATATTTTAATATCCGCACTTCTACCCTCCGTTTGATCTTTGCGGCACCATTTATTTTCAGCGCCGTTATCAGTGTACTTAACTGGGTGAGCTGGGGTCATGGGTTTGCTGTTTATCCCAACATCGTATTTGGTTCATTAGGTGGCACATTCTTCCTGGCATACCTGGTTCTCTGGATCGTGTTGCCTGAAGCAAGAACGCCTTATGAAAAAATGGAAATGCGTGGCGAGAAAGTTGATGTAAACAGCATCCGCCAAAATGTGCGCGAAGGAATGGGCACTGTAAAAGACCGCGTAAAACAATGGACTGACGAAGTTAATCAGTCTGCACAAAACTTAACCAACAAAGCACGCGAGTTCTCACAAACCAGAGGCCGCGAATGGGCGAGTGAAGTAAGTGAAACTGCACGCAAGGGTGGTTCTGGTGTTGGACATGCAATAGGAGTAGTATTCAAAGCATTTTTCCTTTTCATCTTCGGAACCATCGCGTTTGCATTATTTGTGGGAATGATTGCTCTCCTTTTTGGCGGCATCGCCTGGTGGCCTATTAACAACTTTTTGTGGACCAGCAACTGGCAACAGGTTTATGCCTGGGGTACTTTGATATTTTTCCTGTTAGTACCATTGATTGCTTTAATCACATGGATCATTCGCAGGATCATGAATACACGCTCCAGAAACAGTTACCTGGGTTGGACATTTGGCGCGTTATGGACAATTGGCTGGATCAGCATGATATTGTTTGTAAGTAGCGTTGTCCGCGATTTCCGTGAAGCTGAATATTCCGAAGAAGTAATATCCATTGAGCAACCCACCAGTGATAAATTAACAGTTGCTGTTTCACAACCTGAACTTGACTATACCGGCAGTTTTGCGTGGATCAATGACGGGGGGTGAAGGTTGGGATCTTTCAACTGATACACTTAAACTTTCCTGGGTTCGTTTTTCAGTGGGCCGCAGCCTCGACGACAAATATCATGTTGTCCTTCGTCGCCATGCAAACGGCAGCTCGCGTGAGGACGCGATGGATCGTGCAGAGAAGATCGTTTACTCAGTACGTTCATATGATGATGTGCTCGATCTGGCAAATGGGTTTGCAATTGGAAAAGAAGCGAAATATCGCGCACAACATGTTGAGGTGGAAATTAAAATACCTGTAGGCAAAAAAATCCGTTTCGATCGTAGCATTCATGATAAACTGAATCCGGTAAATGTGAAAATCAAACGTCGCAACAGCAAAGGAATTATTGATATGGAAGTGACTGATGATTGGGGTGGTTTCCGTTTTCAATCAGATAAAGATTACCTGATGGACGCCGATGGAAATCTTCGCGACGAACAGGGCCGGGTTTTGAATCGCAATACTGGCAGGGTTTACGAGCGCCGCAACAGCCAGGAACAACACGACAGTTTTGAAATAAAACGCCAGTTGGAACGCGAAAAAGAAAAGAAGGAAGAATCAGAGCGCCGCATCCGTGAGCTGGAAGAAAAACAAAACGAGCTTAAAAAAGGCGACAACACGCAAAGAATCAATGGACGATAAAGAAGATTTTGCCGGAATCGGGTCACCGTCCCTCTTGTCGCTGATAAAATTGAATTAAGCTGTAACCTGCCTGTTGCAGTATGCGTCAAAGCAGGCAGAAGATCAAAAACCGCGAACCATTAAACTTATTCGCCGCCGGTGGCGTAGCCATGAAAGAAGGTTGAAGTTGACGCCCGATGTCTATCGGGCAGGTCAGGCCCCCAATGAGGGGGCTTTCCTTTTTAAGGCAATTGCTCTAGAAGGGTCAGCTTCTTATCGTTCTTTTAAAATCATTGTAACGCTTACCTTTGCGAACAATAAACAAAAACATGAAACGTACACCTTTTACAGACAAACACATTGCCCTGGGCGCCAAGATGGTAGATTTCGCTGGTTATAACATGCCTGTGAGTTATGCAGGTATTAACGACGAGCACGCGGCCGTGCGACGCAATGCTGGTGTGTTTGATGTAAGCCATATGGGTGAATTTATTTTAAAAGGCGATAGCGCACTGGATCTTATTCAACGTGTAACGAGCAACGATGCTTCGAAACTGAAAGCCGGCCAGGCGCAATACAGCTGCCTTCCCAATCACGAAGCTGGTATTGTTGACGATCTGCTGGTTTATTGTATCGAAGAAAACAAGGTTTATATGTTGGTAGTAAATGCTTCCAACATTGAAAAAGACTGGAACTGGATTCAGCAATTCAATACAGAAAATGTGGAGATGCACAACATCTCCGATAAAACAGGTTTGCTGGCTGTACAGGGTCCCAATGCTACCCGCATTCTGCAAACTCTCACAGAGATTGATCTGCTGAACATGAAATATTACACATTTGCCAAAGGTAAATTTGCAGGCGTGGAAAATGTGTTGGTGAGTGCAACGGGGTACACCGGTGCAGGTGGTGTTGAAATTTATTTTGAAGATAAAGGTGATGATGCGATCAAAATATGGGATGCAATTTTTGCAGCGGGCGCAGAAGCCGGCATCCGACCCATTGGCCTGGGCGCTCGTGATACCCTTCGTTTGGAAATGGGTTATTGCTTATACGGCAATGATATCGACGACAACACCAGTCCGCTCGAAGCAGGCCTGGGATGGATCACTAAATTCACTAAAGAATTTACCGCTTCAGATAAGTTGAAAGCGCAAAAAGAAGCAGGCGTGAAACGCAAACTGGTTGGATTTGAATTAACCGACAAAGGCATTCCCCGCCACGGCTATGAAATAAAAGACCAGGACGGAACAACGATTGGACATGTTACCAGCGGTACACAATCACCCAGCCTGGGTAAAGCAATTGGTCTGGGTTATGTGAATACTGAATTTGCGAGTATAGACACGCCGGTGTTTATTAAAGTGCGTGATAAACTTTTGCAGGCACGCGTTGCCAAACTTCCATTTTCATAAATAAAATATACCTGTAGATTGTAAAAATTGCTCTCATGCCCCGGATTCATCTTACAACATTTATTGCCGCGCCTTCTGACAGGGTTTTTGATTTGTCGCGCAGTATTGATTTACATAGTGAATCGATGAAGCAGTACGGGGAGCAGGCGGTGTCGGGTGTGCGTTTTGGATTAATAGAAAAAGATGAAACAGTGACCTGGAAGGCGCGTCATTTATTTAAAAACCGGATGTTGCGCGCCAAGATCACAGAGATGAAAAAGAAAACGATGTTTGTGGACGAGCAGATTGAAGGTGACTTCAAAATGTTGAAACATGAACATCATTTCAAGCCCTGCGATAATGGTACGATCATGATCGATATTATCGATTTTGAAGCGCCATTTGGCGCTTTCGGACGGGTGGTGAACACACTGTATCTCACACGCTATATGCGCCGCCTGATTGAAGAGCGCAACCTGGTAATCAAAGAATATGCAGAAGGCGAAAACTGGAGAGGGATACTGCAAAAAGCATCCGCTTAATTATTTCACATACATGACTGGTTATTAGAATTTTATTAATTTCTGTATCCGGGCGTGACTGGCTCAAGACCCGCCCCGCTGCAGCCAATCACTGCATTTTCGTACATTTGCGCCCGCAGTATGAATAACAAACCCACTCTTTATACATCTCTGTCACCGGCATTGCTCAATTTATATGACCTCAACAACAGTGTTGTTGTGATCATCGATGTATTTCGTGCTACAAGTACCATTGCATCAGCGCTTTATAATGGAGCGAAATGCGTGATACCTGTTGACTCGGTGCCCAAGGCAATTGAAATCAGCCGCAGCATCGGCGGTATCGCAGCCGGCGAACGTGACGGGAAAATTGCAGATGGTTTGGAACACGGCAACTCACCACTTGAATACACTCGAGAATTTGTAGAAGGTCGCACACTGGTGTTAACCACCACCAACGGAACCCGCTTATTGCACATGGCACTGGAAAGAGGCGCAGAAACCATCATCTCCGGATCATTCCCTAATCTTTCTGCTGTTGTTGATTATCTCGCCTCCAAAGGCAAAAACGTTGTATTGGGTTGCGCAGGATGGAAAGATCGCTTTAACCTGGAAGACACATTGTTTGCAGGGGCGGTAATACATCGCCTGAAGAAGCACTTCACCATTCACTGCGATAGTTCGCTGATGGCAGAACAGATGTATACAAAGCACAAAAACAATCTCATCGACTTCGCTCCCAAACTCACACACTATCACCGCCTGGTAGAACGCTTTGGTCTTATCGACGATATCCGCTACTGTCTTACACCCGATTTGGCGAATGTACTTCCAGAATACAAGGAAGGTCGTTTGACCTGCGTATAAAGGATGTTGTAAGCAACAAGTCCAGGAATAGAAATTGCGGGAATTCAGATAAATATTAAGAAGGAAAATTTTTGCCTGTACCGAAAAAGACAAACTTATAAAGGTACAAAGATTTTTTAGCAAAAAAGCATCCTGAAAATTTTTTAGAAATCTTGTTCCTTTTGGTAGGAAATCCCACCTCAAATCGTTTAGATTTGCCGATTGCCCTCTTTGGAACCATTGTCCAGGCTGTGTTCTATGGTGTCAGGGAAGGCAACCTAACGAAAACCGTTTTCAGCTTACGGCTATGGGTTTTCGATTTTGAACCGTAAACTTATCTATGGCGCTACCGCATCTGTTAAAGTACGTTTATACGCATGGTACTGACGAAGTGATCCGACGTGGAAAAAAGATCCATGCAATTGGCTTCGTTGAACTTGTTGAATACGACGATCTATTTGGCTCAGCCGTTTTTCGTGTGAAAGACGACAGCTACTCTACATTTTACCGCGTATATATTACCAAATTCAGGGATCCAAAAGGGCTTTCGCTGCGATGCAGCTGTCCTTATAATATTGGAGACATTTGTCGCCATGAAACCGCTTCGCTGTTTCAGTTGCAGGAAATGATTGATCGCGGACACCTGCAAACTGAAGATGTTGAATACGATCAGCGACATACGGTAGCAAAGATGAAGTCGATTGAACTTAAAACGCTTCGACTGCTTTCATCGCCCACTGTATTTGCGGATGCTGAACAATACCTGCGCACGCAAAAAGCGAGTATTGAAACCGCAGAGAACGAAATGGTGAAAGCAACGGTTGTGCTGGAAGGCAAAAAATATTCCGTCATCATTCGTAAAAACGAAGAAAGAAATTTTGATACCAGTTGCGACTATCATGATCCGGATCATCCGCTTTGTTTGCCCAAAGTAATTGTATTCTTACAGTTATTGAACGCACATGGTGCCAATTACTTTGATAGCATTCGCAACTGGGATAAAGAAAAAATAAATTGCTGGAAGCGTATGGTTATTCGCTGAAAGACGATTTGAAAGGAAAGTTTGAGTTTGCATACAAAGAAGGCAAACCCTACCTACGTGTTTTGGATGCAAGCATTAAACGTGTAACGCCGCTTGCGAATCCCAATCGCCCGGTAACGCCGCCCACGATTGTAAAAGAAAAGAAACAGGAAGTGGAAGTGGTGGAAGAAGAAGCGCCTGTGCGCCCTGCGCTTCGACTGGGTACTGTGATCAACCTGAACAAAAAAACCTATCCCTTCTTTACCGTTGATGCTATACTCGGCGAACCCAACGAAGCGAATGATGGTTTTGCTGGTAAAGCTGAGAAAGCAGATATCAGCCGCTATGTTGATCTTGAAAAGCTGCCTGAAAAAGACCGCGAGATGATGGCGCTTTTACGGAAACTCCAGGAATCGGAGATTAACAAGTTCGTAAGTCGTAACTCGCCATTCTCGGGAATCTGGGAAAACATCATTCATCACGAAGAGGATGATCTTCCTGCTGAAACAAAAGAATTGATTTCAGAATACCTGTTCCCGCGGCTCAAACAACTATGTGCACCTCGTGAGGATCAGCCCCTGTTTTATATCTTACCCGAAGGAAAGCAATTTAAAACCGCCAACCTTCAACCACTACAGGTAGGAAACGCAGATGCGGTCCCCCGCTTTTTTGTAAAGAAAAATGGCGGATACGGCATTAGTATGCGCGTACAAACGGGTAGCATGGAGCACGATGTGGATGAGAATGAAACAATATCTCCATTATTCTTCCTTTACAATCACCAACTGCATTGCTGGTCGGCGAATGAAGTACCGCACCTGGTGGAAAAATTTCTGCCTGATGGTGTAATGGAAGTGGAAGATGAGAAATGGGAAAAGACACTCAATGATTTTCTGATACCGCTGGCGCGGGAATATAAGGTTGATTTCGACCGCAGCCTGGTGGAAGAAGTGAAGGATGGTGATCCCGATGTTAATCTCTTCCTCGTGGAAAAAGGTGACTTCCTGGTGTTTCAACCTCAGTTTTCTTATAAAGGATATGAAACACGCTCGCGCGACCGCGATGAGATTGTGGTGCCAAGAGGTGAAAAGCTGATGATTGTTCATCGTAATCGCGAAGCAGAAAAAGCATTTATCGACAAACTTCAGGCGCTTCACTCCAACTTTATTTATAATGAAGATAATGGCTCGCTTGCGCTGAAAGGAACAGATGTTTTAAAAAACAACTGGTTCTTTTTGTTTGTGGATGCGATGAAGGACATGAAAACACCCGTGTTTGGTTTTGAAGCGCTGAAGAATTTCCGGTTCAATACAGCGAAACCACAAACCAAAATTTTCATTAGCAGCAATACAGACTGGTTTGATGCGAAGGTGGACATTGTATTTGGCGACCAAAAAGTAACGGTAGCCGAGGTAAAACGTGCGCTTGCAAATAAGCAGCAGTTTGTGCAGTTGAATGATGGTACGCTCGGTATTTTACCCGAAGAGTGGTTGAAAAAATATTCGCTGCTTTTCCGCGTGGGCGAAGGCAATAACCAAAACCTGAAACTCTCGCGCTTTCACCTGAGCGTGGTGGACGAGTTGTATGAAAACCGCGATGAAGAAGAGCTGGTTGTACAACTGGAAGAAAAGTATGAAAATCTGCGTCAGTTTAACAACATTAAAGAAATTGATCCGCCGGAGCATTTACACCCCATTCTGCGACCCTACCAGGTGGCGGGCTTTCAATGGCTGAATTACCTGCGCGAAATCAAATGGGGCGGCATACTTGCCGACGATATGGGTTTGGGTAAAACTGTGCAGGCGCTTTCTTTCCTGGAGCACGTAAGGGCAGAAAACGACGGCGTGAAAGCGCTGGTGGTGTGCCCGACAACACTTATTTACAACTGGGAAAGTGAGATTAAAAAATTCACGCCCAAGCTCACTTATAAAATACATCATGGTGCTACGCGTACGCGCAGCAAAGAGGAAATACTCGATCATGATGTTACAATTACAACATACGGAACGCTGCGCAGCGATATTAAATTGCTGATGAGTGTGCAGTTTGATTGTGTGATCCTGGATGAAAGCCAGGCGATTAAAAACCCCGCGAGTAAAGTAACAAAAGCGGCCTGCCTGCTGAATGCAAAACACAGGCTTTGCATGAGTGGTACGCCTTTGCAGAACAATACATTTGATGTATTCGCACAAATGCACTTCCTGAATCCGGGTATGCTTGGATCAATGGAACATTTCCGCCAGGAGTTTGCGATTCCTATCGACAAGTTTGGCGAGCAGGATCGTAAAGAGCATTTGAAAAAGATACTGTATCCTTTTATCCTTCGTCGTACAAAGGAGCAGGTGGCCAAAGATCTTCCGGAAAAGCAGGAAATGATTTTGTGGTGTGAGATGGAAGATGAACAACGCAAAATATATGACGCCTACCGCAACGATTTCCGCGATAAGATCCTGGGTACAATCCAGGAACAGGGCATTCAGCGTTCACAACTGACCATTCTGCAGGGATTGATGAAGTTGCGCCAGATCTGTGATTCGCCCGCAATTTTGAATGAAGATGAGAAGTTTGAAAACCATTCTATCAAACTGGAAGAAATCGGAAGGGAGCTGACGGAAAACATCAGCAACCACAAAGCCCTGATCTTCTCGCAGTTTTTGGGAATGTTGGCTTTAATAAAAGGCAAACTTGATGAACTCGGCGTGAAGTATGAATATTTTGATGGAAGTACCAGCGCCCCCGACAGGGAGAAAGCGATTCAGCGTTTTCAAAACGATGAAAGTGTTCGCGTGTTCCTGATTTCACTGAAAGCGGGTGGTGTGGGTCTTAACCTTACCGCCGCCGACTACGTTTATATCGTGGATCCCTGGTGGAACCCCGCCGTGGAGCAACAGGCAATTGACCGTACACACCGTATTGGTCAAACCAAAAATATCTTTGCTTATCGCATGATTTGTAAAGACACGATTGAAGACAAGATCCTGCAGCTTCAGGACAAAAAACGCGCCCTGGCCAAAGAACTTATCGCCGACGACAGCAGCTTTGTGAAGAGTCTGTCGAGGGAAGACGTTGAGTACCTGTTTAGTTAACACTGGAGCAGGGAAAATGTGGCAATGTGGCAATGTGGAAATGAGGAAATGGGGAAATGGGAAAATGTGAAAATGGGAAATGAGGAAAGAATTAAATTGCCAAACGGTGATATTTTAAGACTGATTTCCAATTTTACTCGTTTGCACATTTCCGTTTTACGCCTCACGATTTTTGACATTTTCACATTTTCTCATTTCCTCATTTTCTCATTTCCCCATTTCCACATTTTTTCTAACACATTCCGCAAGTAAGCATTGCATCTTTCGTCTAATTGTTTCAACACTATATTTATATGAGAAAATTGATTGGCCTGTTCAGTTTTATGCTGATGGCTATGTATGTGCAGGCGCAGAAGCCTGATGGAATTATTCGTGGTAAACTCGTGGATACCACAGCAAACCAATCTGTTGCAGATGCAACAATTTCGCTGCTACAAGCATCCGATTCTTCGCTTGTAACTTTTACTTTATCAAACAAAGAAGGCGTTTTTGAATTTAAGAACCTGGCTGCGGGATCGTACCGCGTGATAATTAGCCACGCTGCATTTGAAGAAACCAAAAAGACGGCCAGCATTACTGCTGAAAGCAAGGTTGCTGATCTGGGTTCGATAGCGCTTCCTAAAAACTTCAAGACACTTACAGAGGTTATCGTTACCAGTGAAGCACCGATTGTGGTGAAAAACGATACCATTCAATTTAATGCCAGCGGTTTTCGTACGCAACCCAATGCAACTGTTGAAGACCTGATTAAGAAGCTCCCTGGTATGGAAGTGGATCGCGAGGGTAATGTGAAATCGCAGGGCGAACAGGTGCAACGTGTATTGGTGGATGGTAAAGAGTTTTTTGGAAATGATCCCAAGCTGGCGACCAAAAACCTTACTGCCGACATGGTGGAAAGTGTGCAGGTGTTTGATGATATGAGCGACCAGGCGAAGTTTACCAATATGGATGATGGAAACCGCACCAAGACCATCAACATCAAACTGAAAAAAGACCGCAACCAGGGATATTTTGGTCGCGCGTTGGTAGCTTATGGCGACAACAACCGATACGAAGGGAATTTGAGTGTGAACCGTTTTGTGGGCGACCGTCGTATTTCGGTGTTGTTCAATTCGAATAATATCAATAAGCAGGGTTTTTCCTTTAATGATGTAATTAGCTCAATGGGCGGCTTTAGTGGTGGCGGTGGAATGGGTGGCCAGGGCGGTGGCGGCGGCATGATGGGTGGAATGCAAATTCGCGGCGGTGGTATGGGCATGATGATGGGCGGCGGCGGTTCCGGCAGCGGAAGCACGGGGTTGATTAAATCATTGTCGACAGGTATTAACTACTCCGATCAATGGGCGGGGAAAATAAAACTGACAGGCAGCTATTTTCTTTCAAAAACAGATACACGCCAGGAGCAGGACATCCTGCGCAGGACAACTTATGCAGACTCGGTTGTGACAATGGATCGCGAGCGCGTTTCGCAGAACCAAAACATGAACCATCGGTTTAATGTGCGTTTCGAATACCAGATCGATTCAATGAACTCGATTTTGTATACACCCTCACTCACGTTACAACATTCAGAAAATTTCAACAACGACACTTCATTTAACTATTCAGCGATTCCCGGGAATGAGTTCTTATCAGTTACCTCACGCACCAACAACCAGAATAAACGCGATGGATATAACTGGTCGAACAACCTGTTGTACCGACATAAATTCAGAAAAGTCGGAAGAACGATCACTCTTGGTTGGAATAATACATTTGGAAACTCCAACAGCAACGGCATCACTTATTCCAGCAACGATTTCTATCGTGAAGATGGAGTGCTTTATCGTAGCATTAACCAGGATCAGACAAGCAAACAAAAAACCAACACCAATAACCACGTGTTGAGCACGTCATATACGGAGCCATTTGGACTGAATAAATTGCTGGAAGTGAATTATGCATATACCCGCAACCAGAGTGAGTCGGATCGCCGCGCATACAATTACAATTCTTCTACCGATAAATATGAAATTCCCAATTTGCAACTGACAAACCGCTTTGAAAATTTATTTGAAGCCCATCGCGCAGGCGCCAATTTCAGGGTACAGCAGAAGATGTATAACTACCAGTTTGGTTTGGCAGTGCAACAATCAAGACTGGAGAGCCAGAGCTACCAGGCAGCAACCGGAAGAGATTCGTTAACGAAACAAACCTATACCAACTTCTTCCCTACTGCCAGCTTTAATTTTACGCCAACACGTAGCAAAAACCTGCGCTTCCGTTATAATGGTCGTACCAGCCAGCCGAGCATCAACCAGTTACAGAATGTACCGGATGCAACGGATACACTGAACATTGTGATTGGAAATCCGAATCTTGATCAGGAGTTTAACCACAACTTCAATATCGGGTACAACTCGTTTAATATTCTGACCTTCCGTTTTATTGCAGCGAACCTTTCCTTCAGCACCACGCAGAATAAAATTGTAAACGACATCTCTGTGAACGGTCCCGTACAAATAACCAGATACACGAACCTGAATGGTTATTATCGTGGTAATACGTTCGTGACACTGGGGCTGCCATTCAAAAATCCAAAATGGAAAGGAAGCAGTATCAATCTTACCAACAACATGAGTTACACGCGTGACGTGAGTATGGTGAGGAGCCAGAAGAACTTCACAAAAACTGCGATGATCATGCAGGGTGTGGGCGTAAACCTGAGCAAAGAAAAATATGATTTAGGTTTACGTGCCAACCTCACTTATAGTGATGTTAAATATACGGTGAACGCACAGTTGAATGAAGATTACTGGACACAGAACTATGCGCTCGATTTTTCATACAACTTCCCGAAAAACTTCATTCTCAATTCTGAGTTTAGTTATCTCATTAATACCGGTCGAGCACAGGGATACAATCAAAACATTCCGCTTTGGAATGCGAGCCTGAGCAAGCAGGTATTTAAAAACAAAAATGGTGAACTCCGTTTCTCGGTAAATGATATCTTAAACCAGAACCAGAGCATAGCACGTACTGCAAACGACAACTATGTGCAGGATACCCGTAGTATTGTTTTGAAAAGATACTTTATGGTAAGCTTCCTGTTTAACCTGAACAGAATGGGTGGACGCAATGTGCAAATGCAGGGAATGCCCGGTATGAACAGGCAGATGATGAGAGGCGCGGAAAGAATGCGTGTAGAATAAGATTGGTGAGTTGTGTGGTTGTTGCTTACAGCATGGCCACACAACTCCTTTCTGTTTATTTGCGGCGACGAAATTGGGTATCGGCCGGCGAAGCTCCCGAGATAAAAACCAGTAAAACCGATTTAAAGAAACGAACCAGGTTAAGGGAAGGTTTGTAATAGCTTTTGTAGATACGGGCGGCTTCGTGCGAATGCGCAATGCCTTTGTTTTTCATAATTGGACGTTTAGCAAAAGGGTTAACGAAAAAAGCGGAGAGAAAATTATTAAACAGTTACAAATTTTAGTAATATTTGTACTGCTTTTTAACCCATTTAATTCGATACTCGTGAAAAAACTAGTAAAACCCCTCTTTTTGGGCAATAGCCCTATGCACTTCCCTGCCCGTCTTTTCCCAATTAAGAATGCCCGGTACCAAGGATTTCTCTGCCGATATGAAGGCGGTGATTCGTGACTATCCGCATAACTATGCAAAGATGCGGGGTGGCGTACAACAACAAAGTCCACAACAAACAGATTATGAAAGCTCCATGAAAATTACGGGCGCAGAATCTGTTACCATTAGTCGCTTCTCGGCCGACAACAAAGAAGTATACAGTTGGTCGGCGGTGATGTTAACTACCGAAGAATTCAGCGCAGCGAAAGCAAAGTACAAAACGCTATTTGCCCGGTTCAATAACATGGCGGTGAAAATGGATTCTGGCGTTACCTTTTACCTGAAAGGCAAATACCTGGAGCCCATTGAAGAAAGAGGTTTTACCAGCAGCCTTTTCCGTTTTGAGCTGCCAGATATGGTAACCCGTAAAATGATTCTCGAACTTTCCATGCAATATGAATTCCCCGAATGGAAAGTAAAAGTTCTTATCTACGAAAGAGACCGCGAAGATACCGAACGCGGTGACATTGTGGAGTAAATTCACCTCAGGTGGCGTAGTTGATGATTAACATAGCTACGCCACTTCCTTTTAGCTTAACGTTTATTAACCTTAATGCAACGCTCTTTAACCGCATTTGCTGTTTAGTGCGAATATTTTCGTAGCCGATTTAAAACCACGGTTATGAGAATTATCGCCCTGTTACTGGTCCTGCTATTAAGTTTGACGTTTAGCGCGCAGTCGCAATCAGGCGGTTCGGTCAAAGGGCTGGTATATGATACCCTCGCAAAAAGGCCTGTGCAGGATGCGACCGTTACACTACTGTCGAGAAGGGATTCATCGCTGGTTAGCTTTAGTATGACCGACAATGCTGGCCGTTTCTCCATTTCCAACATCCCTTCCGGCGATTATCGCCTTCTTATAACACATGTTGCTTATCACAACAACGCGCTTTATTTCTCCGTAAATGATTCCATCAAAAACCATGATCTTGGAAACATCGTAGCCAACGATCGCACAAAAGTGTTGGAGGAAGTGATTGTAAAAAACGAAGCACCCCCGGTTACACTGGTGGGTGATACCATTCAGTACAATGCCGGATCGTTCAAAACCCCACCCAATGCAAGTGTGGAACAATTGCTGAAAAAATTGCCGGGCGTGCAGGTAGATCGTGAAGGAAACATCAAAGCGCAGGGCGAAAGTGTAAAAAAGGTGTTGGTGGATGGAAAAGAGTTTTTTGGCACAGACCCGAAGATGGCAACTAAAAACCTCCCGGCTGACGCGATCGATAAGGTTCAGGTATATGATAGAAAGAGCGACCAGTCGCAACTGACCGGCTTTGACGACGGTAACAGCGAAAAAACCATCAACCTGAAGTTGAAAGAAGATAAAAAGAAAGGAAGTTTTGGAAAGATAATGGCTGGTGCCGGTACCGACAACCGTAAAGAAGGACGTTTTAATGTAAACTCATTTAAAGGCGCCCGCCAGATGTCCGTAATTGGAATGGGAAATAATACCAATGCCGAAGGCTTTTCTTTCATGGACATGATGAACTTTTCTGGTGAACTTAGCCGCATGATGCGTGGCGGTGGCGGCAATATCTCCTCTACTGATATGAGCTCCCTTTCAGGCGCCAACAACCAGGGCATACGCACCATTTGGGGCGGGGGGTGTGAATTACAACAATATCATCGGAAAAAAGTGGAGCTTACCAGCAATTACTTTTACAACCACACCAACCCACGCACCATCACCGACAGGCAGCGACAATACCTGCTGCGCGATTCGTCATACTTCGATAACAGGAGTGCTATTACCGACAACAAAACAAACAGCCATCGATTGAATCTTGGCATCGACTATGTGATTGATTCGTTTCATTCAATAAAATGGAATCCATCCATTGGTTATCAGCAAAGCGATAGAATTAGCAACAGCGATTATACACAAACCGGCAGCGATGGAAGATTGAGCAATGCTGGTTATAGCAATACATATTCAGGCAACACCGCTTTTAACTGGCGAAACGATCTGCTTTTCCGTAAAAAATTCAGAAAGAAGGGGCGCACATTGTCGCTGAGTTTGCAAACCACATTGAATAATTCAGCGGGTGATGGAAGCCAGGAATCAGTTAACGAATTCTACAACCCACAATTGGTACGCTACCGCACCGATTCCATTAACCAGCGGTACCAGCATGAAAGTGATTTGAAGGGAATAAGTTCGCGACTCGTTTATACGGAACCTTTATTTAGAAATTCATTGCTTGAAATGTCGGTAGGAAATAGCTACACCAAAAGCACATCCAACCGGACTACATTTGATTACGACAGCAACAATGGAAAATATGATCAACTGAATGATTCGCTCAGCAATGATTTTAAAAAACACTTATTCCAACACCAATGCTGGTTTAAAAGTGCGCACGCAAAAGAAGAAATTCAGTTATGCGCTGGGTCTTAGCTGGCAAAGAGCTTCGTTGGATGGAAAAGTGCTATCAGGAATCAAGGATACCGTAATTGGTAAATCATTTACCAACCTGTTGCCTAATGCCAATTTCGTGTACAGTTTTACGCGCTATAAACGCTTTACCATGAATTACATGGCAAATACAAATCAGCCTACGGTGAGTCAATTGCAACCCATTCCCGACATTAGCAATCCACTTGCAATTCGCGAGGGTAATCCTGATCTCGACCAGGAAGTGACACATCGTGTGCAGTTGAATTACTCAGGTATCAATCCTTTCCGCAATCGCAACCTGTTTGTTTTTTTGAACCTGATGCGGACCGACAATAAAATTGTCAACAGCGATTCGCTTTTTAGCAATGGCGTGCGTAAAACGCGCCCTGTTAATACAGATGGTGTGTACAATCTTACTGGCGACATTAACCTGGGACTGCCTGCACGCTTCCTCAAAGGAACCTTTGAAGTGGGAACCAATCTTTCGTATATGCAGGGTCGCCAGTTTATGAATGGCGATGCGAATAATATTAAGAACTACAGCATTGGTCCACGTGTACGTGCTGAAATGAATCCCACTGAAAAATTGAATATTTCATTGAGCCTGGGAGGAAATATCAATTTTGCACGCTACTCACTACAGCCCGATTTCAACACCCGCTTTTTTCTCGCAGGATTATGATCTGAATATCGACTGGCAATTGCCGAAGGGGTTTTTCTTCAGCACCGATTTTCAGTATACAGTTAACAATCAATTATCGAGTGGTTTCAATACCAAAGTACCACTGTGGGGTGCAAGCATCAGCAAACAAATGCTCCGGTGGAATCGCGGCGAACTGAAGTTGAGAGTGAATGATATCTTAAATAAAAATGTGGGTGTAAGCCGAAATACAAATCAAAACTATATCGAAGACAATCGCGTAAATGTATTGCGCAGGTTTGCGGTTTTGAGTTTTACATATAGTTTGAGTAAAACCGGCACACAACCAGGGGAGGGAAACATACGAATTGTTACACGCCAATAGCTGAATTATTGAACCCCTTTCAGGTTTTTCAAAAGCTTTAAGTGCGGGTTCTTCTGTTTGAGCGTGTTGTTGTCGAGAAATTGTTTCAGGTGTTTGTAAAAATGACTGTGATCGTAATAGCCATAAATGCTATGGTCAAAGTTTTCGGGAGAGTTGGCTAAGTGGCTTGCCGCTTTGCGAATGCGCATGATCTGCAGTGCCTGTTTACTGCTGATGCCGGTACACATTTCAAAATAACGCTGGAGCGTGCGCGAAGAGATATTGTTTTTTGTAGCGAGCTCTTCAATTGAAACAGTGAATTTATTGGATTGAAAACTTTCTTCCAGTATCTCACTCACCAGGTGTACCGGGTTTGTGGCTCCATCGTATTCATTCAGCAAACCAAGAAAATAATTGGAAAGAATGGAAGTACGTTCATCAAACGATCCTGCTTCTTTTACTTTTCGTAATACAGAAACATCCATCAGGTAACTGAGTGGAAAGATATAATCGTGGTATTCTGAAAAATCTACTTTCTTTTCAAATATCACTGGAGAGATGCGAAACTTAATTCCAAACAAATGATTGCCGGGTTTGTGAAAACATTCAATAGGATTGTAGCGCGGAAGGAACCCGTCAGTTTTCATCGCAAACTTTTTATCGCTCACCTGCATCACAAAGGGGGTCCCCAGGTTGATGATATAGGTATAACCAATATTGGCAAACTGCGCATCAGAAAATCCTCTTGGATAGGCTTTCCAAAGGTTTTCAAACCTGGTTTCCCAAAAAAACTCGATAAAATGCGATAATGGACCCGAAGGCGGAACCCGGTGATAATACCGGTCGAAATGGTCGATATGGAAAAATTCGATGTGCTGCACTTAGCAGCTAAGATAGAATTTGGCTGAAATGCTTGAACATAAAACCGGATGACCGGCGCCAAAAACTGAGAGTGCCTGAAAAAAAAGATGATAAAAAGTTGACAGGTAAGGTTTTTTCACTATTTTGGCGTGCCTTTAAAAGAAAAAAGGTCCTTCCGTAGAAACGGACTGACCTCTAACGATTGCTTGCCATATGAAAATTCTTCGAAGTAGTATCTGATTCCGGTAGCACCGGATGTTTCGCAGGCTGCTTTACTTTGACCTCTGACGACTTGCCTCTTTCCTCAACGATTGCCTGCTGTATGAATTTGTAAGAACGATTACGATACAAATGTAGTCAGGCTTATCTTTGCTTTCAAGACAACTTATTTCAATTTTGAGCATGCCAAACGGCCATCGGTTTCGCTGAAACCCTTGCTGGTGGCCGATTACATGATAATTTCTGCCTGATGTCCAACCGTTCTCACGATATATTATTTCAATTGATAAAATCTCTTGAGAAAGCGGAGAAGCGACACTTTAAGCTTTACATCAAAAGAAGCTCGGCTAATGAAGACCTGAAAATCATCCGGTTATTTGATGCACTGGATAAGCAGGACACATATGATGAAAAGTCATTATTAAAAAAACTACCGGGTACCGAGAAGAGGCAGCTCTACAACCTTAAAACGCACCTGTACAAACAGATCCTGGCCAGTTTAAGGTTGCTGAAAAGCGCTGATAGCATTGATCTTCAATTAAATGAGCAGTTTGACTATGCTCATATTTTGTATAAAAAAGGCTTATTCGTTCAAAGTCTCAAGATTCTGGAGCGTGCAAAGGAAACGGCGCGAACGCACCAGAAATTCTACTTCCTGGCGCAGGTAGTGGCGCTGGAGAAGCGGATTGAGAACCTGCATACCACCAGGAGCATCCATAGCCGGGCCGAGCAACTGGCGATTGAAGCCAATGAGGTAAGCGAGCACGTGGATGTAATGGCGCGCCTGAGTAATCTTTCCCTGTTATTATTTAGCTGGTTTACACGATATGGTCACGCGCGCAACGAGCAGGACGAAGCGGGCGTGCGTGCGTTTATGAAAGATAACCTGCCTCCCAATGCGGATAGCTTCACCGGGTTTTATGAAAGACTGTATCTGTATCAATGTTATTGCTGGGATGCGTTTATTCGCCAGGACTTTCTGCAGTACTACCGTTACGCGCAAAAATGGGTGGATTTGTTTCGTGCGCAGCCTTTAATGATCAGGGTTGAAACCAGCCACTACATTAAAGGGATGCATTATTTGTTGAATGCACACTTTGATCTGCGTAATTACAGAGCATTTGCCATTGCCTTACGCGATTTTGAAGCCTTTGCACGCACCAGTCGCGTGCAGGAACACGACAACTTCCGCATTCAGGCTTTTATCTATATCAGCACCGCAAAGATCAACCAGCATTTTATGCTGGGTACATTCAAAGAAGGTTTGTCGCTGGTAAAAGGGATTGAAGAACAGTTACGTGAAAATGCCATCTTCCTGGATCCGCACCGCGTAATGGTGATGAATTATAAATTCGCCACACTTTATTTTGGTAGCGGCAATTACGACAAAGCGATTGATTATCTGCAGCGCATTATCAACGAAACCGGCGAACTGCGCACCGATTTGCAATGCTACGCGCGGTTGTTGCACATGTTAGCACATTTTGAACTGGGTAACTACGAATTGATGGAGTCTTTGACAAAATCAGTTTACCGCTTTATGGCGCGCATGCAAAACCTTACGGTGATAGAAGAAGAAATGTTCCGGTTTATCAGGCATTCTTTCCACCATATATCTCCGCGTCAGATGAAACCGGAGCTGGAAAAATTCCTGTCAAAAATCAAACACCTGGAAAAAAACCGTTTTGAGACAAGGTCCTTCGCCTATCTCGACATCATTTCATGGGTGGAAAGTAAAGTTTTGGGCAAACCCATGGGGACGGTTATTCATGAGAAATATTTGCAAAGCAAACGCAAATAACCCCCGCCATTTTTTTCAACAAGAAATAAAAAATTTCACTCATTCTGCGCTTGTATGATCTGGGCAGCGGGCCTGCTTTTTCGTACCTTGCGCTTTATGGCAAATTATTTATCGGGATTGAATGATCGGCAGCGTGAGGCCGTGTTGCACCGTGATGGTCCATTGATGATTATAGCTGGTGCGGGGAGTGGAAAAACCAAAGTGCTTACTACACGCATCGCACACCTGATGGCAACTGGTGTGGATGCATTCAACATACTTGCACTGACTTTTACCAACAAGGCAGCGCGTGAAATGAAGGAACGTATTGAACGCGTACTGGGCAACAGTGAAGCGCGCAATTTATACATCGGCACATTTCACAGTGTGTTTGCACGCATACTTCGTTCAGAAGCACACCGTATTGGTTATCCCAACAATTTTACCATTTACGATACCGACGATGCAAAGAGCGTGGTAAAAGCAGTGGTAAATGAATTGCAACTCGACGATAAACACTACAAACCAAACACTGTTTACAATCGTATATCAGCTGCAAAAAACGCATTGGTAGGGCCAGCAGAATATGCCAACGATTACCATTTGCAACAGGAAGATACGCGCGCCAATAAACCCGCTATTGCAAAAATTTATGATGCCTATACAAAACGTTGTTTTAAAAATGGCGCCATGGATTTTGATGATCTGCTGTTGAAATTTTATGAGTTGTTGAAAAATGTACCCGAAAGCCTGAGTAAGTACCAGCATAAATTTAAATACATACTCATCGATGAGTATCAGGATACAAACCCTGCCCAGTATGAGATTATCAAACTACTGGGAGCGATGCACGAGAATGTGTGCGTGGTAGGCGATGACGCGCAGAGTATTTACTCATTCCGCGGCGCTACCATTCAAAACATTCTGCAGTTCCAGAAAGATTATGACGAAGTGAAAGTAGTGAAGCTGGAACAAAACTATCGCAGTACACAGAACATTATTCATGTAGCCAATGAAGTTATTGCGCGCAACAAAGGCCAGATCGAAAAAGTGCTGTTTACCGAAAACCAGGAAGGTGAAAAAGATTCGCCTGGTGCGTACCATGACGGATAATGACGAAGGAAAGTTTGTGGCGGATACCATCCAGGAACAGCGCTTACGCAATCATTACAGCAATAAAGATTTTGCCATTCTTTACCGCACAAATGCACAGAGCCGCGCTTTTGAAGAAAGCCTGCGGCGAATGGGTATTCCCTATACCATCTATGGCGGTATCAGCTTCTACCAGCGTAAAGAAATTAAAGACATGGTGGCTTATCTGCGATTGCTGGTAAACCATAAAGACGAAGAAGCATTAAAGCGCATCATCAATTATCCCGCACGCGGATTAGGAAAAACTACTGTTGACAAAGCACTGCTGATTGCAAATACACTTGATGTACCCATGTGGAATGTGTTGGAAAATGCAGCGCAACATGGATTCAGGGCGTCAACGCTGGAAGCAATTGATGAATTCGTGACGATGGTCAAAAGCTTCACCAGCATGCTTGAAAAGCAAAATGCATATGAAGTGGCTTTTCATGTAGGTAAGCATACCAACATCGTAAAAGAATTGTTCAACGATAAGAGTACGGAAGGTGTACAACGCTATGAGAACATCCAGGAATTATTGAACTCCATTAAAGAATGGACCGAAAGCCCCGATACAGAAGAAGGAGAGGTAACAGATAAAAGTTTAGGCGCCTACCTGCAACAAATTACATTGCTGACTGATTCGGACCAAAAAGATGAAAATGCAGACACGGTTAAACTGATGACGATTCACGCGGCGAAAGGTCTTGAGTTCTGTTGTGTGTTTGCTGCCGGTTTGGAAGAAATGCTTTTCCCCAATGCAATGGCCATTAATACGCGGGAAGAGCTGGAAGAAGAACGCCGACTGTTTTATGTTGTAATTACAAGAGCCAAAGAGCGCTTATGGATTTCATACGCAAATACACGATACAAGTTTGGATCGCTCGTGCAAAATGAACCAAGCAGGTTTATTGAAGAACTTCCTGAGTCGCATGTGGACAGGAGTTTTGCCGGCGGTGGTATGCGCAACCAGTCTGGGTTTGGATCATCTGCTTTCGATCGAATGAATGGAGGTGGTTGGGGTGCTGGCAACACAGAGAGCCGCTTTGGTAGTGCGCCTGCCCGCAAAAAAGATGCACCGCCTACTTATTTGCAACCTCCGGCGTTACAAACAAAGAGCGTTGCCCATGTTCCATCAGCCGACTTTGTTCCAAGCGACACCAGCAATCTGCAACCCGGACAAAAAGTAGAGCATCAGAAATTTGGGTTTGGGGAAGTAATGAAAATGGAAGGGGCTGCGCATAATCCCATTGCCACGGTTAAGTTTGAAAAAAATGGCGAGAAGAAGATTATGCTCAATTATGCGAAACTTCGGATCATTGAATAATAATCCGCACGAGAAATTTTATGAATTTGATAATTCGCAGATTCAGCCGATAGCAAGGATGAATTTGTAAATTACCGGATCAACCCACCATGGCCGCCCGTAAAAGAAAAACAAAAAAGCTCATTCCCATCCTACTCCTCTTGTTGTTTTTAACAGCATTGGGATGGTTTGGCTATCGCTGGCTGGCATTAAGAAAAGCTAAGTTTACAACTTATCCGGAGTTTGGCATTCCGATGCCAAATGAATATGAAATACATGGAATAGATGTGTCGCGATACCAACACATCATTGCCTGGGAAGAAGTACAGAAAATGCAGGTGAGTCATATAAAAATCGGCTTTGCATTCATAAAAGCAACGGAAGGTATTGGCAATATGGATCCGCAGTTTCCACGCAACTGGCGAAGAGCGAAGTCAACTAATGTTGTGCGCGGCGCCTATCATTTTTTATTGCTTCGAAAGATGGAAAACTACAGGCTGAAAACTTTATCAAACGTGTAAACCTGGATGCAGGTGATTTACCGCCTGTGTTGGATGTAGAACAAAGAAACGGTGTATCCAAAGCGCAGTTGAAGAAAGAAGTGAAAAAATGGCTCGATGTGGTGGAGCAACATTATAAAGTGAAACCCATCATTTATACCAACGTGGATTTTTATAAACAAAATCTGGGTGATGAATTTGATGCGTATCCATTATGGGTGGCGCACTATTACGAACGGCGGCAACCACGTATTAAACGGGATTGGGTTTTCTGGCAACATAGCGACAGGGGACGCGTAAACGGGATAACACAACCCGTTGACTTCAACGTTTTTTATGGAGATTCACTCGACTTCAGAGCATTATTGCTTCCAGATTAATAGCAGTGAATACAACTTCGAAAAAATTAAAACCTAAAACATGGAACGCGCCTGGGACCCGCAAGTGACAAAATTCTTCCGTAAAATAATTAATACCGTTTCTATCGGATTGTTCTGGCTGCTCTCGGCAATGACTGCCGGTATTTATTTCAAACTTGCATACGGACAGCCTCTTGTTTATGTAGTTATTTATTGGGTGATCGTAGTTGTTACGCTTTTTTTACTGCTCCGCTATTTTTATAAAACCTGGAAAAGAGATAAGGCCAAATGATATCCTTAGCTTGAATGATCACTGATTATTTTCCACTCCCCATTTATTTTTTTCCAAATAAGGGTATAATGCCCGCTCACATCACCGACGGTTCTTTTAAGGTGCCATTTTCCCACCACAAAAAAATGATCGTCTGCAATTCGTTGCACTTGCAGAATATTGAAGGTTAATGTACCCATCGCATCGCGGTTAGGATATCCGCGTTTATAATTGTCGAGTGTTTTTTGCCAGCCATAAGTAACGCCTGAAGAGCCGATAAACATTAACGAATCGCTTTCCCAATAACCCTCCATAAGCTTTTCGAGGTTGCCTTCATTCCAGGCTTTTGTTTGGTTGTCGAGAATAGTGCGAATAGCGGTTTCATCATTTAGCTGGGCAAATGAAACAATTGCCAACAGGCAAAATGCAGCGGATAAAATTGACTTTCTCATTTATTAAAGTTACTGAGAAAGCGATTTGGAAAATGCTAGTGATTACAATCGTCTGCATGCGCATGATCATGAATACGACACATGCGATAGTTGAGATAATGCGAGATAACAATGAGCAATACCGCGGGAATTAATAACCAGGTTTCGTAATGTGCTACAAACAGTTTGACAACTAAAAGTGAGATTCCCAACAAAAAGAGGGCAAAGGGCCACAGACTATGGTGGTGCCGGTGATAGCCATGATAAAACGAATAGCCACCAATCATCACGGCAATACCCACCATGATGGCTTCAAAAGCCACATTATGAACGATATTGACGCCGAAAAGTGGTACCACGGATGCAAACAACGGCAAAACCGCACAATGTATAGCGCAGGCAACCGAAGCTGTAATTCCAAGTGCATCCCAATTAATTCTAACTGACATAGAACTGGCAAAGTTAGGAAAAGGCAACTATGTTGCAAAATTTATAAACTCCCGTCACATAACGGGTTTATTCGGGCTGGCAGTGGTAAATTTGCACTTTAAATGAGCAATTATGTCGAAGAAGGCCCTGCTTTACACCGGATTTTTTGTAGCACTTGCGATTGGTTTTTTCCTGGCGATCCGTAAATACATTGTAATGAAGGATACCATTTCAGTGGTTCAGTCATTTTCATTTGTAAACCAGGACGGTGAAGTTTTTACCAATAAGGATGTGGAGGGCAAAGTGTATGTAGCGGAATACTTCTTTACCACCTGCCCCGGTATTTGCCCTACCATGAACACAAACATGAGAAAGGTGTACGACCGGTTTAAAGATGATAAAGACTTTTTGATTTTGTCACATACTTGCGATCCGGAGCGTGATTCGGTTCAGCAACTTAAATACTATGCCGATAGCTTAGGAGTGGATACAGATAAATGGGTTTTCCTGACGGGACGAAAAGACAGTCTCTATACAGCCGCCCGTGTGAGTTACACCATTGATGATCCTGCCAATAATATTCGAAATATAGAAGATGATTTTCTTCACACCCAGTTTTGGGCGTTGGTGAATGCAAAAGGTGAAGTAAAGAGAATTTATGATGGATTAAAGCCCAGTGAGATTAGTAATATGATGCGTGAGATAGAAGGAATGTTAAAAGCCTTAAAAGAATAAGGAGGATGGTTTTGAACAGCGATATCAAAGAAATACTGAAGAAAAATCAGCTTAGCGTAACGAGTAGCCGCGAGCGCATTCTGCAACTCTTTCTGGAGCAACAGGGGGCGCTGGCGCATGGCGATATAGAAAAACGCGCGGGTGAAAAAATTCGATCGAGTAACGGTGTATCGTACGCTACAGGTATTTGTGGAAAAAGGAATCGTTCATACAATACCTACCGCTGATAATTCAATTCTCTATGCGCTTTGCAAAGACAATTGCGAAGCCGGTCATCATCACGACCACCACGTACATTTTGAATGTGACCATTGTGGCACTACCTACTGCCTGGATGATGTTGTTACGCCCGACATCAAACTTCCCGCAGGTTATTCTTCTGAACAGATAGATGTGGTGGTTAAAGGCAGATGTAAAGCCTGCGAGAAATAATTTTTAACATAATTTATACGAACAGCTGTTGATAGAAACTCATCTGTTCTCACTAAAAATAAAAAGCCCCCGTATAGAAATACGGGGACTTAGGTTAAGGCTCTGATTAGTAGCTATTTTAAAATAAGTTGTTTCTTAAAATGGAAGCCAAAAATAATATGCATATTTGAATTTTCCGAATTTATATCATACCACTTTCGGGGTATTTTTTGGACACTTTTAAATTTTTTTCCATTTCTTCTTTAACAAATTTCATTAGTCCACTTATATAGGCGGGTGAAAAATCGAATTTCAGGCCCGCTCTTTCGAATAATTCCGGCAATTTTTGCATTCCTCCCATACTTAACGCAGAAATATAATTAGTAATTGCCTGAACCTTATCATTTTTATATTGCTGCCACAATCCGATAGCCCCTAACTGCGCAATTCCGTATTCGATATAGTAAAATGGCACTTCAAATAAGTGCAATTGGCGTTGCCAGGTGTAGCGTCTAATATCTTCTAAACCTGTAATATCTATTTCTTTTGAAGTAAACTCATCCTGTATGCGTACCCAGCTTTCCGCGCGCTCCTCGAGGGTATGTGTGGGATTTTCGTACACCCAATGCTGGAATTTATCAATGGTTGCAATCCAGGGGAAGATGGTAATGACGCGTTCCAGCTGCTGTTCCTTCGCACGTGTAAGTTCTTCGGGTGAATTAAAAAATTCGTCCCAGTAGTGCATGCTGAAGAGTTCCATGCTCATGCTCGCCACTTCTGCGATCTCTGTTGGATATTCTTTAAATCCATGTAGTTCGAGACTGTGCGTAAGAAAACTGTGAATGGCGTGACCACCTTCGTGCACCATGGTTGTAACGTCGTCGAGTTGTCCGGCGGCGTTCATAAAAATGAAGGGTGCACCGGATTCAGCCAGTGGGCAATTATATCCACCCGGAGCTTTGCCTTTGCGGCTTTCCAGGTCGAGATGTCCCATTTCTTTCATTTTGCGCAGGCAGTCTGCGAAAAATGGTTTCAGGCGGTTAAAGCATGCAATTGTTTTTTGCAAAAGTTCTTCGCCATCTTTAAAAGGGCGAAGCGGTTGAATTCCTTCCGGTTCGGCTTCCACATCCCATGGACGGAGTTTATCTACACCCAATTTTTTTCTTTTCGCAGCATAAAGCTGATCCACCAGCGGCATCACGTGCAGCTTAACCGCATCATGAAACTGGAAACAATCTTCTTTTGTATAATCAAAGCGACCCAACTCCAAAAAGCGATAATCGCGATAGTTTGCAAAGCCGGCATTTACAGCCACCTGGTGTCTTTTCTGCAGCAGGTCTGAATACAGTTGATTGAGTTCTTCTTTATCCTGCAAACGACGGTTGGCGATTTTGCGATAAACAGATTCGCGCAGCGAACGATCAGGGTCTTCGAGGAAACGCGCGGCTTGTTGCAATGTAAACTCTTTCCCATTTACTTCAACGGTCATCTTTCCTGCAATGGATCCAAATTTTTGTGCGTCCACATTTAATGCAGCCTGCAATGGAATATTCGCTTCGCGAAACAGATCGATGTTCTTCCTGACATTACGTAAGAAGGTAAAATACTTTGCCTGGTCCAGTTCAGTAGCAAAAGGCGATTCCACCAGTTTGCGGTTCAACTTATCTGCATACGGTTGTAACTGCGGTTGAATTTCCAACATAAAATAGTTGAAAGCTTCTTCCAGCGATTTGTCTTCTGTATCGCATGTCATGCGGATTTGTCTCCAGCAGGCGTCTTCATTTACCACGGCTTCCAGTTCACTGAGGTCTTTCAACCATGCTTCCAGTTGCTGCCTATTTTCTATTGGTCGCTCCAGTAATTCTGCGAAATGTGGTTGCAGCGATTGCCATTCTTTAACCACAAAATCAGCGGGCAAATAGTGCCGCGGAAGTTTTTTTATATCGGCGGTCAGTTCCATATCGTTATTGTTTGAATACGTTGATGTCGATTAAATAACAGCCCTCCATTCATATGGTTTCCTGCTATAAACCATAAGTGCCGCATAGCGGCACCTGGTTAATACAATAATATATTCCGGCAGCAATACTCCGGCAAATGCTTCACATTTATTTTTTCTTTGCTGCTGATTTTTTAGCAGGCTTTTCCTCGCTATCATCTGCTTTTTTTGTTGCAGCTTTTTTAGCGGGCTTTGCTTCTTTTTCTGCTTTGGGTTCTTTTTCTGCTTTTTTAGTTGCAGTTTTCTTCGCAGGTTTCTCTTCCGCTTCTTCTTTAGGAGCTTTCTCTTTTTTTGCTGCAGCTTTTTTTGCTGGTTTTTCCTCAACGGGAGCTTCTTCTTCCGCTACTTCCTCTTCTTCTGGAAGCTCTGAAAGTTTCAGTTCTATATTTTTCTTCTTCAATACTTCAAACCATTTCACCATCTTTTTTAAGATCGCTGGCGTAAACGCGATCGAAATCGAGATCGGGATATGCCGAATCAAAATAAGCTTTCAACTTTGCGTTGTCCTTTGTATCAGGAAGTGAACCGCCGGCGGCATCCATAGCCTTGAAAATCTCTACCAGGTTTACGTTTTCACGAATTGTATAAACTTCAATGCTTTCCAGATGCGAAAACTGGTGAATACGCGAAGAAGCAAAACGTGTGCTTCCATCTTCAAGCGAACGTATGATTGCGCCGTCATTCTTGCTGTTGATCAGTTCAAACAAACCGGGCAATCCGGTTACTGCTACCAACTTACTGTACTCCATATAATCTTATAGAATTTTAAGACATGCAAGATACTGAGAGAATGTGACAATAGCGGCAAATGTGAAAATGTGGAACTGAGGAAATGTGAAAACAGGCAGCCGTTGCATGCTTTTTGCCCCATGTTAAAAAGTCATTAAAAAGGGGAAAAAATGCGGCAATATGGCGATGTAACGATATGAAAGCATAGAAATGAGGGCGGGGATGTAAATATGCGGTAATGTACGCGGGATTTGATAACTGGAAAATTCACGTTTGCCGTTTGCCGGCTCACGCCTTACTTCACATTAACCACATTTTCACATTTTCATATTGCCACATTTACATATTCACCAAAGGTTTTTGCCTCTTTCCTCGTCTTATAGCCAGCAATAGAAAAATATGAAGTATAAGTTATTATTGACAGTGATTGGGATTGGATTTGTGCTAATCTCTCATTCTCAAACAGTTAAGGGTAAAGTTGTCGATCTGGTGGATAGTAAACCACTGGCAGGCGCTACCGTAACCCTCGTTTCTACAAAAGATTCAACCGACTCTCGCTTTGCGGTTTCGGATAGCATTGGGCGTTTTCAGTTTGGTGGCCTGCCCCTGAGTACTTACTACCTGATGGTTTCTTATTCAGGATATGAAAACTACCGCCAGGTGGCTGACATTAACGACAGCATTCCCAACCTGGACCTCGGAACGCTTTTTTATTCCCAAAACAACGACCACAATGGCCGATGTGCGTGTGATTTCACGTACCCCTCCTACCCAGCAAAAGGGTGATACCATTCAATATAATGCGAGTCAGTTGAAAGTGAATCCGGATGCGACCGTGGAAGACCTGGTGAAAAAAGCTCCCGGAATTACCGTGGACCGCGATGGAACCGTGACGGCACAGGGCGAACAGGTACGAAAAGTGACCATTGACGGCCGCGATTTCTTTGGCGATGACGCATCAGCGGCACTGCGTAACCTGCCTGCCGACATTGTGGACAAAATCCAGGTTTTTGACCGACTGAGCGACCAGGCCCAGTTTACCGGTGTGGATGATGGCAACTCGCAAAAAGCCATCAACATTATTACCAAAGCCGGTATGCAAAACGGACAATTTGGACGATTGTACGCAGGGTATGGTACAGACGATCGCTACCAGGTGGGCGGAAATATGAGTTTCTTTAAAAAGGACCGCAGGATTTCAGTTGTAGGTCTTTCCAATAATATTAACCAGCAGAATTTTGGCAGCCAGGATCTGTTAGGTCTCACCAGCAGCGGCGGTGGCCGTGGCGGTGGTGGTATGGGCGGCCGCGGCGGTGGCATGGGCGGCGGCGGATTTGGCGGGGGAAATAATTTCACCATCGGCCAGCAAAATGGTATCAGCCGTACCAATGCCATTGGTTTAAACTATTCAGATCGATGGGGTAAAAAACTGCGCGTAAGCGGAAGCTATTTTTTCAATAACAGCAACCTCAACAACGATCGATTTACAAATCGTCAGAGCCTTGCGAAACCAGATTCGATTCTGTATTCAGATGAGAACAGCATCAGCCGTACCAACAACTATAACCACCGCGTGAACATGCGACTGGAATACGAGATCGACTCCAACAACTCGATCATCGTAACACCCAATATTAGCTGGCAGAAAAATAAAGCAAGTACCATTACCAGCCAGACAAACTATTATGACCTGACTACTGGTATGATGAGTGAGTTGTTTAACACACGTAATAGCATTAACAACGGAGTAAACTTTAGCAACAACCTGTTGTACCGTCACAAATTTGCTAAGCCCGGAAGAACGCTTTCGGTAAACCTCAATACTTCATTCAATAACCGTGATGGGGATACATACCAGGAATCATTTACCACCTATTATGGAAGCGGTGGCAAGAATGATACACTGCAGCAATACACCGACAACGTAACAAAGGGAAGAACGATTTCAACAAACATTATCTATACAGAACAGGTGGGTAAAAAAGGATCGTTGCAGTTCAACTACAATCCATCATTTACTACCAACAATGCGGATCGTGAAGCCTACAGATTCGATGGCGTTGCTAACAAATACAGCATTTTTGATTCAACGCTTTCGAACGTTTTTGACAACACATATAATACACAAAACGGTGGAATTACCTATCGAATAGGTGATCGTGATATGAACTTTTCAGTTGGTTTGAATTATCAAAATTCAAAACTGGAAAGCGAGCAGGTTTTCCCGACTGTAGCGCAAATAAACAGGAGCTTCAGCAATCTTTTACCGAATATGTTCTTCCGAATGAAAATGTCGGCAAAGAGCAATATCCGTTTGTTCTATCGCACATCTGTAAACGCTCCGTCGGTGAACCAGTTACAGAATGTAATTGATGTATCGAATCCGTTGTTGTTGACGACGGGTAACGCGCAACTGGATCAGCAATTCCAACACACATTCGGAGGTCGTTATACATTTACAAATACACGTTTGGGACAAAGCTTTTTTGCCAACTTCTTTGTGCAAAAAACAGATGACTTTGTTACCAACGCTATTTATACAGCTTACAGCGATTCAGTACTTGCGCCAGGTGTAATTCTTTATCGTGGATCGCAGCTTACCAAACCTATAAACCTGGATGGTTACTGGAGTCTTCGCTCATTCTTTACATTTGGTCAACCGGTAAACGCGATTAAGTCGAATATAAATTTGAACGCTGGTTTCACTTATACAACAACGCCGGGACTTACTAACGGAAGACAAACAAAAACGGATGTTTATAACTACAGCGCAGGTGCTGTTGTTGCCAGCAACATCAGCCAATATGTTGATTTCACGTTGTCGTATAACGCCAATTTCAACCAGGCACGAAATGCGCAGCAGCCGCAATTGAACCAGAACTATGTTACGCTTTCTGGCGGACTGCAATTTAACCTGCTTTCTAAATCAGGTTGGTTCCTGCAGAATGATCTTACTAACCAAAGTTATAGCGGTCTTACAGCAGGATATAATCCCAGCTTCTGGTTATGGAATGTGGCAGTGGGCAAAAAGATCTTGAAGAACCAGCGTGGTGAGTTGAAAGCGTCTGTATTTGATCTGTTGAAACAAAACCAGAGTGTAACGCGTACCGTTAGCGGACTTGATATCATTGACGAACGCAATACTGTGCTACGCCAGTATTTTATGCTCACATTCACCTATAGCCTGAAAAACTTTGGAAAAGCAAGCCCAAGCCGTTCTTCTGGTGGAGACCGCGGTAACTGGGGAGGCCCTGGAGGTCCTGGTGGACCCGGAGGTCCCACTTCAGGTCCCGGCCCGCGTTTCTAACACTAGAATACGAGGAAAAAAATACGTAATATCGTCCCAAGTAAAAACAACTGGCTTGGACGAGAGAACATTGGTGGACCTATTAAAGCAGGGTGACGAGTCTGCCTTCCGTGAGATGGTGGAAACCTGGCAGGATATGGTTTACAATACCGCATTGGGTATTGTTCAGGTTCCTTCGGATGCTGAAGATATTGCGCAGGAAGTATTTGTGCAGGTCTATCAGTCGGTCAGTTCTTTTAAAGGGGATTCCAAGTTCTCTACGTGGCTGTATCGCATTACAGTTACGAAATCTCTCGATCTGGAGCGGCGTAAAAAACGTAAAAAGCGCTTTGCTTTTGTAAAAAGCCTTTTTGGCGACGATAACCAGGCGGCCATTCATCCGCCGGATTTTCAACATCCGGGTGTTCAACTGGATAAGAAGGAAGATGCGGCGATGCTCTTTAAGGCCATTAAAGAATTGCCTGAAAATCAACGCATCGCATTCACGTTGCATAAAGTAGAAGGATTGAGTTACCAGGAAGTAAGTGACGTAATGAACGCAACGGTGTCTTCGGTAGAGTCGCTTATGCACAGGGCAAAAGTGAATTTGCGAAAAAGTCTGGAACAACATTATCGACAAACTCGGTAGACCAAAGGTTTTTATAGAATAGAACGTCAAATAGCGTGTAATATGAAACAGGAACTTAACAGGGACGAATGGATGGATCGGGTGCTGAACAGCCTCGATGGAGTGGAGCGAGCCCAGGCCCAGCCCTGGTTTTATACCCGGCTGATGGCCCGACTTAAAAAAGAAGAGACAACAACCTGGGAACGAATCAGTGGCCTGATCTCGCGTCCATCTGTTGCCATCACCAGCCTTTGCCTGGTGTTGTTGATGAATGTATTTTTTCTGTTGCAGTCAGATAGCGACAATTCAATAAACAGTGTAGCACAAACCGATCAGGTGGTGGAGAGTGAGTCGCTTATTGCCAGCAGCAGCAGCTTTGATTACGAAAATATTACTCCATAATGAGTGGGACTAAAAACAAGAATTTGCTGGTGATAATTGCAGTATTGCTACTGACCAATTTTGCCGTGCTGGGATATTTTTTATGGTATAAAAAACCGCCGAAGTTTAATCATCCCGGAGGCCGTGAAAAGCATGCTGTTGGCGACATCCTCAGGAAAGATGTTGGTTTTGACTCCACGCAAATTGCTACTTACAAAGAAATGCGGGAAAAGCAAAAGGATGTATTACATCCGATGTTTGATGATATGCGTCGCGCAAAAGACAGTTTATTTTCCATGATTGGTAAGGCTGAAGCAGACGACTCAGTTGTATTGCGACTGGCCGCACATGTGGGTGATAAACAGGAAAAACTTGATCTGCAAACCTTCCGCTATTTTTCTGATGTCAGAAAATTATGCAGGCCCGATCAACAGGCTAAATACGATTCGCTAATGACGGAGATGTTTAAGAAAATGGGCAAGCCAAAAGGAAAAGAATAATCTTGCTGAATTCTAATAGATAATAACTTAACCCTACAATCAATAACAAATGAAAATCAAATTCTCCCTTCTGACAATTTTGTTCCTTTCCGTGGGTTTGTGGGCAACAGCCCAGGGAGGTGGACCACGCCGTACAGTAGAAGAGCGTGTAAAAGCCGTAGTAAAAGCTTTTGAATCAAACTTCAAAATGGATAAAGAAAAGCTGAGTAAAACGGAAGTCATCTTTACCAAATTTTACAAAGACCAGGATAAAGTACGCGAGGAATTAATGAGTGGTGGCGAGCGCCCCAACTTTGAAGCCATGCGCGAAAAAATGCAACCGCTGAATGAAGCACGTGATAAAGAGCTGAAAGAAATCCTGACGGAAGATCAGTTTAAAAAGTGGAAAGACGAACTGGAACCGGCTCTCGGCCCTGGCCGCGGAAACCGTCCCAGCAGACAATAGATCAAAATTTTGGGTTAATGGTAGTTAACACAAGCCCGGTGTCCGGTTTCGGCGCCGGGATTTTTTTTTGCCATAAAAAACAAGAACCTGAAAACTGAATGGAAGTTCGTGTTGCCATCCCGTTTTCAGGTTCCTGTTTTAAACTTCATCGGTTACTTTTTCCGTTTCATGGTAATCGACATGTTCTTAAATTCTTTTCCATCCACTTCACTATACATTTCCATCACCTGCGTGTTGTCGTCCACGATTTGCAAAGTCTCACGCATGGCCACGTCTTTACCGGTCATAGGATCTGTAGCCGTGCCTTTCATTTTAATCGTTTTTGTAGCTGCGTCATAGGTTCCTGTCATAATCATAATGCCGGTTCCCATATTATCAATCCAGGTACTTACAAATTCTTTTTTTCCATTGTCATAACCCATAAGACTAAGCCCTTCGAATGGAGCGCCAAAAAAATTGCCATTGTGTTTTGATTCCGAATAACGTCCGCCCATAATAGTTTTCGTTTCGCAAGTGGCGGTTGACTTTGCTCCTTCTGCGCCTGGTTCCATCCAGTGTGTGATATCCATTTCCCACGCCCCATCCCAGCTAGCCATCATTTTGTGCATGTCGCCGGGTTCCATATAGTCCTGCCATGCCTTCATTTGTTCTGCCGTTTGTGAATTTGCCGACAAATAAAAAAGCTGTAACCAATACAGCAGCCGCAATAAGTTTGAGGTGTTTCATGGTGATAAGTTTTAGGTGTAGAAGTTACGAAAGTTTTGATAGTTGGAATTTTGTTTAACCGGAAAGTGGCAAAGCGTCTTTCCCGTAACTTAGCAAGATGGATAAAAGAGTTTTCTTACTGGATGCAATGGCGCTGGTTTTTCGCGCTTACTATGCCCTGATTCGTGCACCGCGACTCACCAGTAAGGGTAAGAATACCAATGCCCAATTTGGTTTTACCAACGCACTTGTAGAACTACTTACCAAACAAAAAGCTTCACATATTGCAGTATGTTTTGATACATCCGCACCTACTGAACGACATACCGAATTCGCTGATTATAAGGCCAACAGACAGGAAGCACCTGAAGATTTGCGCGATTCAATTCCTGATATTAAAGAAATTATCCGTGGCTTCAATATTCCGGTGATGGAACTGGATGGATTTGAAGCAGATGATATTATCGGCACACTCAGCAAGCAGGCCGCAGCGGCGGGATACGAAGTGTACATGGTGACACCCGACAAAGATTATGGCCAGCTGGTAACAGACAAAATAAAAATTTACAAACCCGGCTATCAGGGGCGGCGAAGTGGAAATACTGGGGCCTGAAGAAGTGTGCGCCAAATGGAATATCAAAGAGGTGTCGCAGGTAGTTGATATTCTTGGATTAATGGGCGATGCTGTGGACAACATCCCCGGAATTGCCGGCGTGGGCGAAAAAACTGCTGCGAAATTGCTGGCACAATACGGCACGCTTGAGAATGTGCTGGCTGATGCAGACAACATCAAAGGCGCACTAGGTGAAAAAGTAAGAAAAGGTAGAGAAGACGCCATTCTGTCTAAGAAACTGGCAACGATCATCACGAACGTGCCAGTTGAGTTTCACGAAGAAGATTTCAGAATAAAGGAATGGAATAAAGAAAAACTGAAAGAAGTTTTTTCTGCCCTTGAATTTAAAACAATCGGAAAACGTTTACTGGGCGATGACTTCGCTCCTGCAGCAGTTGTGGCACCCGTTGGTGTACAAACAGATCTTTTTGGCAACATCATAGAACCAGAACCTGCAAAAACAACCATATCGAAAACAACTTCTGCTGTATCATCTGAAGAAACAGAAAGCGTTTTTGCGGGTAAGAATATTCAAAACACACCACACCAGTACGAAGCAGTGGTAGGCGATATTGCTTTGAATTCATTGGTGACAGTTCTGAAGTCGAGTAAAGAAATTTGCCTCGACACAGAAACTACTGGTATCGACGCCAACACGGCGGAGCTTGTTGGGTTAAGTTTTTCTATCAAACCCGCCGTGGCTTATTATGTACCCTGCCCCGCCAACCGGGAAGAAACCCTGGCGATACTCGCTTATTTTTCTCCATTGTTTAATGATGCATCCATCACCTGGGTGGGCCAGAACCTTAAATACGATATGCTGGTTTTGAAATGGTATGGTGTGGAGCTGGCCGGTAATCTTTTCGATACCATGCTTGCGCATTATGTAATAGAACCTGATGGTAAACGGAGCATGGATGCCCTTGCTGAAAAATATCTTGGATATGTTCCGGTTGCAATTGAAGAACTCATTGGCAAGAAGGGGAAGTCGCAGGGAACAATGCGGGATGTGGAGCTGGATAAAATAAAAGATTATGCGGCAGAGGATGCTGATATTGCTTTACAACTAAAACATGTGTTTGCGCCCATGTTGGCGGAACTTGAAGTGGAGAAGGTTTTTAATGAAGTGGAAAACCCGCTGGTGAAAGTGTTGATGGAAATGGAATATGAAGGCATTCGCGTGGACGAAGCCTTTTTGCATGAATACTCGAAAGAACTGGAACTGGAAGCAAAAAAGCGGAAGAGAGTGTTTATAAACAAGCCGGTGTACGCTTCAATCTTGCATCTCCAAAACAACTGGGAGAAGTTTTTATTTGATAAACTAAAACTGGATCCTTCTGCAAAAAAAACAAAGACGGGCCAGTATCAAACTGGTGAAGATGTGTTGTTGAAACTGGCCGCAAGGGGCATTGGTATTGTTGACGACATTCTCACATTCCGTGAGCTTACGAAGTTGAAGTCGACCTATGTGGATGCACTTCCGGTTTTGATCAATCCTAAAACGAATCGCGTACATACCACATACGGGCAGGCGGTTGCGGTAACCGGTCGACTTGCCAGCAACAACCCCAACCTGCAAAATATTCCTGTAAGAACAGATCGTGGCCGCGAAATCCGGAAAGCGTTTATTCCCCGTGATAAAGATCATATCCTGATTTCGGCCGACTATTCGCAGATAGAATTGAGGATCGTTGCGGCCATCAGCGGCGACCAGAATATGTGTGATGCTTTTAAACGGGGAACCGATATCCATACCGCCACGGCGGCGCGGGTTTATAATGTGGAGGAATCGGAAGTAACCAAGGAAATGCGTTACAAAGCCAAGAGTGTAAACTTTGGTATCATTTATGGACAGGGTGCTTTTGGGCTTGCCGACAACCTTGGCATTACGAGAACCGAAGCAAAAGAGATTATCGACAATTACAAAAAGCAGTTTCCAGGCATTCAGGAATATATGGATACCACCATCAACTTTGCCCGGGAACATGGATATGTGCAAACCCTGATGGGAAGAAAACGATGGTTGCGGGATATCAATTCTGCGAACTTTACCGTTAGAGGATTTGCCGAACGAAATGCGATCAACTCGCCGATACAGGGCACGGCAGCGGATATGATTAAACTGGCGATGCAAAAAGTATTTGCAGCCATGCGCAGGGAGAAAATGAAAAGCCGCATGATCCTTCAGGTACATGATGAACTTGTATTTGATGCCCTGAGATCAGAAGTGAATGAGTTGAGACCTTTAATTCTTGAGAACATGCAAACGGCCATGCCGTTACCTAATGACGTACCCGTGATAGCTGAATGCGGAGAAGGTGAAAACTGGTTACAGGCTCACTAAAATCCGTACACTTTAGTGAACGTGACTTTCGAAAAATCACCCGCGTGATGCAGTAAGATTTCGGAAAACGAAGGCCAATCTAATGAATAAATTTTCAGATCAACATCCGATCCTTCCGGCATGGCAGGAACTACTAGACGCATGCCAGGCCGGGTTATTTTTAATCGATCGCGATTTTAATATCCGATGGGTAAATGAATATGCCCGTAGGTTCCGTGGTCGAACCTGTAATGAGGCCGAAATAGAACCCGGTGTTCCGTTCATCTCTATTTTACCGGATGCGCGGGTGCAGGAGGTTGAGCTGGTACTTCAACGCGTAATCAATGGCGAAACCATCTCCTACCACGTACCTTACAAATGCCTCGACGAAAGCGTCGCATGGGTGAGCGTCAGTTATTCCACCATTCGGGATGATGCAGGCGATGTTGTTTTTATCTGCATCACACTTTTTGATATTTCTGATTTAAAAAGGAATGAACTGGCAGTGCATGAAAGCGAGCAACGTTGGAAGTCTGCACTTGAAGGTGCAGGTAACGGTGTATGGGAGCATAACTTTCAAACAGGCAGAACATTTTTTTCTTCTTACTACAAAAAAATGTTAGGGTATAATGAGTCGGAATTTAGTGACCTGCGAAAAAGCTGGCAAAATATTATACATCCCGACGATCGCAAACTGGTTGAATCAATTGATCATTCTTACCAAACGGGAAAAATTGACAATCACGCTATCGAGTATCGATTAAAAAACAGCCAGGGTGGTTACACCTGGGTGCTCGACACCGGCATGTTGCTCGAACGCGATGACAATGGCAGACCTATTCGACTGATAGGAACAACCAAAGATATCTCACTTCGTAAAGAAGCACAGGAGCAACTGTTGGCTTCCGAAGAAAGGTTCATTTCTTTTATGGACCACTCACCAACCATGACCTGGATCATGGACGAGCATCACGTTTATCACTACATCAATGAAGTTTATAAGAAAACCTTCAATATTACAAATGAGGTAGTGGGGCGAAGTCTTTATGACCTGTTTCCCAAAGAAATGTGTGAAGTGTTTGTACGAAACAATATGCGTGTTTGGGAGGAAGGCCGGGCGCTGGAAGTGCAGGAATATGCTCAGGGTCCTAATGGTGAAGTGTTAACGCTGCAGATATTTAAATTCCCATTAAAGACAGAAAACGGCGTGCGTATGTTGGGCGGTGTGGGGCTGGATATTACTGATAAAGTGATGACAGAAAAAATTCTGGCCGAAGAAAGGGAACGCAACAAACGCGCGTTGATCCAGGGGATTATTGACGCGCAGGAAAAAGAACGCGATGAACTCGCTTATGCTCTTCATGAAAATGTGAACCAGGTTTTGACTTCTGCTAAACTGATGTTGGAGTTTGCTGCAGAAAAGCCCGAGCTGGGACATGAATTTGTGCAGCGAAGTTTGCCATATATCAGCGAAGCCATTACAGAACTAAGAAGCCTGAGCCATGGTCTGCGGCCGGCAACACTCAACGATATCAGCCTTGAGGCAGCAATTGTGGAAGCTGTGCAGGCGGCGAACAACAAAGGAAAAGTGCGGGTGGCTTATAGTTATAAAAACACAGGCATGCGTCGCCAGGTGCCGGCTGATATTCAACTGGTGTTATTGCGCACTGCACAGGAGCAACTGAGCAATACGATCAAACACGCTGCTGCAAAAAATGCAGAAGTGTATTTGCAGCTTGATGATGAATTGGTAACACTGGAAGTAAGAGACAATGGAAGAGGATTTGATACGCGGGCGCAGGGTCATGGTGTGGGCCTCAATAATATTATTAACCGAGTAGAGTTTCATAAAAGGAAGATGGACCATCGAAAGCAAACCCGGAGAAGGTTGCCTGTTACGTATTGAAATTCCTCTTCCTGTTTAATATTCAACCTGGAAATATTTTCACTCATGCAATTAAAGACAATGACAGTGTTGTTGTTAACAACACTGATAACCAACGCTTCGACGGCGCAGGAAAAGATGGATTTTGAAAAATACGAACCCGTATCAACATTGGTTGTGCCACAACATCCGCTGACGCGTTCAAAATTTCCTTTTATAGATGTACATAATCATCAGTTCCGGATGCCGGATATGGATCTGTCAACACTGATAAAGGAAATGGATAAGTTGAATATGGGTGTGATGGTGAACCTGAGTGGGTCAAGCGGCGAGAGTATTAAAAAATCGGTGGCGAACATTAAAAAGAATTATCCTGACAGGTTTATCGTTTTTGCAAATGTTGAATTCAAAGGAATTGGTGAAGAAGGCTGGAGTGAGAAAGCTGCGAAACAACTGGAAGATGATGTAAAAGCTGGAGCCAATGGTTTGAAGATTTATAAAAGCCTCGGATTTTCGGTTGTAGACAATACCGGCAAAAGAGTAGCGGTAGATGATCCGCGACTGGATGCAATATGGAAGAAAGCAGGGGAGTTAAAAATTCCTGTATTGATTCATACTGCAGATCCAAAATCTTTTTGGGATCCTATGGATGATAAAAATGAAAGATGGCTGGAACTGGCTACACATCCAAATCGTAAAAGAGATGACAACAACCCTGTACCCTGGCAGCAATTGATAGACGAACAACACAGCATGTTTAAAAAACATCCTAATACTACATTTATTGCTGCGCATTTTGGCTGGTATCCCAATGATCTCGATAAGTTGTCGTCCCTGATGAAAGAAATGCCAAACATGTATGTTGAGTTCGGAGCGATCATCGCAGAACTGGGGCGTCAACCCAGGCAGGCAGCAAAATTTTTTGAAACCTGGCAGGATCGAATTTTGTTTGGCAAAGACAGCTGGGTGCCGGACGAATACGCAACTTATTTTCGCGTACTGGAAACAACAGACGAATACTTTCCTTACCACAAAAAGTATCATGCATTTTGGCGCATGTATGGTATGGGGCTAAGCGATGAGATTCTGAAAAAGATTTATTACAAAAATGCGATCAGAATCATTCCAAACATTGATGCATCAGCATTTCCTAAATAATAAAACAAAAAGGCCCCGCAAATGCGGGGCTTGTTTTTTTCAAATGCTTGTTTTATGGATAATGGGTTAGTGACGGGGCTAGCCTGCACTATTGCTGTGCAGCGGCTGCGGTATGCGTTAAATATTTTTCAGGATCTTTTACCAGGCGGGTCTCTCCAAAAGCAGGCGAAGGTTCCTTGATCGTTGGTGTAATATCATATGGCAATTGCGCATCAGCATGCACAAAATTGAGATAGACAGCAAAAAAAAAAAGGAGATTAAAGGCCAGGAAAGTGGCAACCTTACGGATCCGGCTTGTCATACAGAGTCGGGAGATTTTTGGGTTTTTAATAGAATTGGACTTCGAACACTGCTAAAGTAAAGCCCCGGGAGAGTATTGCAATCGCCGCTCATATGTTATTTTGAAAGAAGGAGAACAAGTACTCGATAACAGATCGGAAAAACTACGATAACAATGTGGAAATGAGAAAATGAGGAAATGAGAAAATGGGGAAATGAGGAATAATGTGGAAATGAGAAAATGAGAAAATGTGGAAATGAAGAATATTGTGACAGTCTGACAATATGCTACAGTGTCAATAAATAAAAAATCCAGGAGCATGTGCGCCCTTAACCCGGACATGCATTTTCACATTTTCTCATTTCCACATTATTCCTCATTTCCACCTTATTGCCGTTTGCCTTGTCACGGTTTACTTCTTCATCTCAGTAATTTTTTTCTGTAGCATAAACATTTCGTCACGCAGCCGCGCGGCTTCCATGAAGTCGAGGTCGCGTGCGGCTTTCTCCATTTCCTTTTTGATTTTGCTGAGCGCTTTCTCGGCCTGGGGAATAGTTTTGTATTCCACCTGCTCATCTGCGGCAACGGGCACCAGTTCCTCGTCGGGTGCGATCGCGTATGGGTCACGCGGGTCGTAACCCTTAATATCGAGAACGGAGGTTTGCGCAAATACCTGTTCTTTACTCTTGCGAACGGTTTGCGGCGTAATGTTATGTTCTATGTTATACGCAATCTGTTTTTCACGGCGGCGCATGGTTTCATCAATCGTCTTTTGCATGCTGTCGGTAATTTTATCTGCATAAAAAATTACCAGACCATCCACGTTACGAGCTGCGCGACCTGCTGTTTGCGTCAACGATTTTTCGTTTCTTAAAAAACCTTCTTTGTCTGCATCGAGAATTGCCACAAGTGAAACTTCAGGAAGATCCAATCCCTCACGAAGCAGGTTAACGCCTACCAACACATCAATATCGCCGAGGCGCAACTGGCGCAGAATCTCCACCCGGTCAAGCGTATCCACTTCACTATGTATGTATTTCGATTTTATGTTGATGCGATGCAGGTATTTATCCATTTCTTCGGCCATGCGTTTGGTAAGCGTTGTTACAAGTACGCGATCGCCTTTTTTTCACACGGTTGTCTATTTCTTCCAGCAAATCATCAATCTGGTTAATAGAAGGCCGCACTTCAATGGGCGGATCCAGCAAGCCTGTTGGACGAACCACCTGTTCCACAACAATGCCTTCCGTTTTCTCCAGTTCATAATCATCCGGAGTGGCGGATACAAAAATGGTTTGGTTAAGCAGTGCTTCAAATTCGTGAAAGTTAAGAGGACGGTTATCAAGCGCCGAAGGGAGGCGGAAACCATAGTCCACCAACACGAGTTTGCGACTACGGTCGCCGCCATACATACCACTTACCTGTGGAATAGTCTGATGGCTTTCATCAATCACCATCAGGTAATCTTTGGGAAAATAATCCAACAAACAAAATGGCCTTGTGCCAGGACGACGTCTGTCAAAAAACCTTGAATAGTTTTCAATACCACTACAATAACCCAGTTCGCGAATCATTTCAAGATCGTATTCTACTCGTTCTTTCAAACGTTGCGCTTCAATCAGTTTTCCATTGTTGCGGAAGTATTCAACCTGTGCCATCAATTCATCCTGAATTTCAAATATTACCTGCTGCATGATGTCTTTGGGAGCAACATACAGGTTGGCAGGAAAGATAGCAGCGTTTTCAATTTTTGCGATACGTTTTCCATTGGTTACGTCAATGCTTTCAATTTCTTCAATCTCGTCTCCGAAAAATGTTACACGATAACCATAGTCAACATAAGGAAGGTTTATATCCACCGTGTCTCCCTTCACCCTGAAAGTGCCTCGCGTAAAATCTACCGATGTACGATTGTAAAGTGAATTTACCAGAGAATGTAAAAAAGCCTGCCGCGAAATGGTCTGCTTGCGATTGATGCGGATGATACCATTTTCATAATCCGTTGGATTTCCCATACCATAGATACAACTCACACTTGCAACTACAATGATATCGCGACGACCACTTAATAAACTTGTGGTTGCTCGTAAACGCAGTTTATCCAGTTCTTCGTTGATGCTTAGATCTTTTTCAATGTACACATCATTCACAGGCATATATGCCTCCGGTTGATAGTAATCGTAGTACGAAACAAAATACTCAACAGCATTCTCAGGAAAAAAACTGGCGAAACTCTCCATACAATTGTGCAACAAGCGTTTTGTTATGTGTCAACACAAGTGTAGGTCGTTGCACATTTTGAATCACATTTGCGATGGTGAAAGTTTTTCCACTTCCTGTTACGCCCAGTAAGGTTTGAAATTCCTCACCGTTGTTGAGTCCTTCGGTCAACTGGCGAATTGCTTCGGGTTGGTCTCCCGCTGGCGAATAAGGTGCATGTAATTGAAAACCCATATACTACAAGTCTTTCAGCTCTTTTAACAAAAATGATTGGAGGTTGAGTGCAGCGGTTGGCAATGAATTTGTGTCTGGAAAAGTAACGATTAATAACAATTCCTGCCGTATGTCAGCTATCAACAAATCTACAAAATTCATCCCGATCATTATCTGTTTACTAATAGCAGTTTTCTGGATTGCATGTGCAACCAAGATGGAATCATAACGATCGATTAACAGGATTCAAACAAGCGCCTTCCGGGTCTTTTGACAGGAAGGCGTTTTTTATGGACATGACGATAACCCTGATCTGAATGAATATAATTTCTTCAGTTTACTAAAAGCATCCACATATTGGCGATAATGGTTATCCCTTAATTGGTAAAATATACCGTGTATTTGTTTGCTTTTGAGCGTGTTAAGTATGATGTTTGTAACGATCGTATACTTTTTCAGTTACCTGTAAAGGGATACGGGACAATCCAATTCTATCCGATCCTTGTATGAAAAAGCCATTATTCACCCTCCTTTTGGGCTGTGCCATTTCAGCTATTCAGGCGCAGCACTTTTCCCTGATTAAAGACATTAATCCAGGGCCAGCCAGCAGTAATATTTCTTATCTCACAAAAAGTCAACAACCAGGTATTCTTTGGTGCCAATGATGGAACCAATGGTATGGAGTTGTGGAAGAGCGATGGTACGGCCAGCGGCACTGTGTTGGTGAAAGATATTTTTCCTGGCAGTGGTAGCAGCAGCATAGGTTATATCACGGCGGTTGAGTCGCAGGTATATTTCGTTGCAAACAATGGTACCAACGGTGTGGAGTTGTGGAAGAGTGATGGTACAACAGATGGAACCGTGATGGTAAAAGACATTCGCGCTGGTAACGGTTCGAGTTTTCCTGCAGCTTTGGCTGCAATGGGAAGCACGTTGTTGTTTTCAGCAACAGATGGTGCAAACGGTGCGGAATTATGGAAAGACGGATGGAACAGCCGCAGGTACGGTGATGGTGAAAGACATTCACACCAGTGGCGCTTCATCTCCTTTGCATCTTGTGAACATGAATGGCGTCATTTATTTCTCTGCAGATAATGGTAACAATGGTCGTGAACTCTGGAAAACAGATGGAACGGCGGCAGGCACTGTAATGGTGAAAGACATTTATCCGGGTGTTAATGGCTCCGACCCCAGCAACCTGGTTGTAGTGGGATCAACCCTATTTTTCTCTGCAACAAATGGCATTAATGGAACTGAACTTTGGAAATCGGATGGAACAGCAGCAGGCACAGTAATGGTAAAAGATATCTGGACTGGCGGAAGTGAGAGTTATCCATTTAACCTGCGCAATGTTGGCGGCACTTTGTTTTTCTCAGCTGACAATGGTGCTAATGGGATGGAATTGTGGAAGAGCGATGGAACTGCTGCCGGAACAGTATTGGTAAAAGATGTATGGCCTGGAACGCCAAGTGGCGCAAATGGCAACTTTACCACGCTCGTTAATCAATTAATTTTTACAGGTAATGATGGTGTGAATGGCGATAAAAATTGGCAAAGTGATGGTAGTAGCGTTGGAACACGCATTAGTAATATTACTGCCGACGCTGGTACGGGAACGATTAGAGAACTGCAGGAAACAGATTTGAAGATCTACGCTTCTATCCAGGAATCGACCATGGGGCGTGAACTGTATGCGCTTAATTTCTCTGTGGTTCTTCCACTGGTGTGGCTGAAATTTGAAGGTAAACTTCAAAACAATAGTACGCTCCTGTCATGGAAAACTGTGCAGGAAGAGAATACCGACAACTTTATCGTTGAGAGAAGCACAAATGGTCGCGATTTTGCTGCCATTGGCCGCGTAGATGCTGCCAATACTCCAGGCACGCATTTCTATTCATTTACGGATGAAAATGTAACTGCTGCAGGTGCACCTGTGGTGTATTATCGTTTACGCCAGAATGATTTGTTTGGACGATTTAACTACTCAACAGTCATCGTTATCAACCTGAATACAAGCCGCGATATTCAATTATTTCCTGTTCCTGCAAACGACAGGATTTGGATCACCGGTGATTTTGCCTCAACAAGAAATCTTAGCTACCAGGTATTCGACAACAGTGGTAAACAGGTGATGCAGTCTTCTACAATTACGGCCAGTGCGGGTCGCCTGGAAGTATCAATAGCGTCATTAACACCGGGAATTTATTACTTGCGTTTAAATGATGGACAGCAGGATACCCGTTTGCGAATCGTGAAGCGCTAGTCTTTTTTATCAATATTAATTTTGCGATTTACATAACCACTGAAGTCTGCCAGAATCGGTTCGTATTCGGCGTACATTAGTGGAGAGGTAAGTAGAAAGTCTGCTGTGGCGCGGTTACATGCCGTGGGAATATTCCATGTAGCGGCCACGCGCAGGAGTGCTTTAATATCCGGATCGTGTGGTTGCGCTTCCATCGGATCCCAAAAGAAGATCAACACATCCAGTTTTCCTTCAGCTATCGATGCGCCAATTTGCTGGTCGCCTCCCTAAGGGTCCACTTAAAAAATTTGGATATCGACTGATCAAGTGCGGTTTCCAACAGCGTCCCGGTTGTACCGGTTGCATAAAGACGATGCTTGGCCAGTGCCGCTTTATTGTACACAGCCCATTGTATCATTTCGTCTTTCATATTGTCGTGAGCAACAAGGGCAATTCTTTTCCGCGTGCTTAATATCCGGTTTGACATTCTGGGTTATTTGGTTTTTACGAAGATATTAAAACCTTTCAGGTAAGCACGAAGTAAAACGGTTACGCAATTATCAAATTTAATTGGGTTGATGCTGGTGGCTAATGACGCGTCAGATCAGGAACAAAAAAACCTTTCAGGAAGTCCTGAAAGGTTTTTTTTGAAAGACCCGAAAGAGTTTCAATTATTTAAAATCAGCGCTAACGGTGATTTTGGGCTCTTTTGCTACTTTTCCACCATCGATTGGTGCGCCAGTGATGCCGTAGTCAGCCAGTTTGATTGTAAAGTTAGAAGTAGTGTTGATTGCACCATCTTTTACCACAATGGTAGCAGGCGTTGTGAGGGGCAATTCTTTGCCACGAACCGTCAATGTACCTTCTACGTCAACTTTATAAGTTCCGTTTTTAGCATAGTTAACAGCTGAAGGGTCAACAATTTTTCCTTTGAAAATGAAGGTTGGGAAATTGTCGGAGTTCAACCATTTTTCGCCATTAAAGTGATCCTGGATAGTGGGGTTAGAGAACGCGAAGTTTTTTACTGTTGCTTCAAAAGCGACAGAACCCGTTTTAGTATCGATCGCAGCAACAACAGTTTTGTTTTCAGCTTTAGGAAGTGCATCGATAGCGGTGCTTGCATCAAATGCTACTGTTGCCGATGTAGTTGTTTTCTTTTGGGCGAAAATGCTACCTGTAACTGTTACAAGCGCCACGAAGAGAATCATTTTTTTCATACCTACTGAGTTTTGATGGGTGATCTTTTTTTGGATTTATGATAAAATATGAGATGAAAACTTTGAATTAAGGGTTGCCTGCCTGTTCGCCGGGTTTTGAATAATTGGCGTGCAGTGTGCCTCTTTGAAACGGAATTGTGTACACTTCCATGATTTCACTGAAGCTTGATCCGCTGCTGCTTCCTTTAATGGCAATGCTGTCGCCAACACGTACGGTTCTTGCTTCTTCCAGGTATTGCTGCTGAAAGGCAACAATTAAGTAATCACCTGTGTCGGGATCGATAAACTTGATATTTACCGATGTACTATCGGCAGATTCCAGTTCCGATACAGTGCCCGTTACAACAATAATCCTGTTGGTGTAAGTTGCATTCGCCAGGCTGTCGTTTACGCGAAACTCCCGAATCAGTTCAATGGCGTTCTTTGTGTAATCTTCTTTAACCGATTTGGTAGCAGCATATTTTTGCGTGGCATAATAGATGTAAACTGCTGCCAGTGCAACGACAATGATGCCGATGCCTAACAACACTTTCTTTTTGGTGCTCCATTTATGGGCTTTGCCTGTGCTCATAGATTTGGTTCAACATCCGTGAGGATGTTTTTGTTGACTGAATTGGTAGACAAATATACAATGTTTAAACATCGATCTGAATTTTCCGGCTGATAAAAAAACAAAAAAGCTGCCTCCTTACAGTGAGACAGCTCTCTTTCACTAACCCATCCAATCAGCTTAAACGCTGAGGATGAAAATTTTAGGCTGATTGCATTTCTTTAATCTTTTCCCGGATTTTGCCTTCGATCTCATTTGAGAGTTCGGGGTTATCCTGGAGAAGTTGTTTCACTGCATCGCGGCCCTGGCCCAGTTTATCGCTGTTGTAGCTGAACCAGCTACCACTTTTTTGAACGATACCGAGCTCAACGCCCATGTCAATGATCTCACCTGTTTTAGAAACACCTTCACCAAATATGATGTCGAACTCTGCAGACCTGAATGGGGGTGCTACTTTGTTCTTAACAACTTTCACTTTTACGCGGTTACCGATTGCTGCGTCACCGTCTTTAATTTGAGTGCTGCGACGGATATCCAGACGAACCGATGCGTAGAACTTAAGCGCATTACCACCGGTGGTTGTTTCTGGGTTGCCGAACATCACCCCAATTTTTTCACGCAGCTGGTTAATAAATATACAGATGGTATTTGTTTTAGCGATGGTAGCTGTGAGTTTACGCAGCGCCTGGCTCATCAAACGTGCCTGCAGACCCATTTTGCTGTCGCCCATTTCACCTTCCAGCTCTCCTTTAGGAACCAGCGCGGCAACCGAGTCAATCACAACCACATCCAGTGCGCCGGAAAGAATAAGGCGATCGGCAATTTCAAGTGCCTGCTCACCATAGTCGGGCTGAGAAATCAGCAGGTTATCAACATCTACACCGAGCTTTTGCGCATAGCTGCTATCAAATGCGTGTTCCGCATCAATGATGGCACACATGCCGCCTTTCTTCTGTGCTTCGGCGATAACATGGGTGGCAATGGTTGTTTTACCTGATGATTCAGGTCCATATATTTCAATAACACGTCCACGGGGAAGACCACCAATACCCAATGCTGTATCCAGACCGATAGAACCGGTAGATACTACTTCCTGGGTTACCTCTCCACGTTCATTCATCATCATCACACTTCCCTTACCAAAATCTTTCTCGATTTTGTCCATCGTAAGCTTAAGCGCTTTCAATTTTTCATTGTTCGTTGACATGTCGGTTGTTTTTTCTGTTTTTGCCATAGCCAAAATTATCGTCTTCCCTTTTTCCCGGTTATAAAATCTTATGAACATTCAAAACTAAAACATTTAGCAATTGCTTGCTAATTATTTTTGGATTTTTTTTCACGCTGGCCGCGTTTTTTTAACGCTTAGGAGGTGAGGAAATCAACGTTGAAGGCGATGATTTGGGAGATTGCGCCGATGAAAAGACCAACGTAGATTTCGCGTTGGGTATGGTTGGATACAAGCAGCCGCGCCGTACAAACCAGTCCTGCAATGAAAATGGCCAGCACCAGCCAGGGCAGGAGATTACCACTATTATGCAGAGTGATATATCCTACAAAAGCGACCAGTATACCCATGGAAATGCCGTGCATACTCACTTTCATGTAAATATTGCCGATCAGACCCAGGGATGAGGCAATGAAGATTCCCAGTGCCAGTTCCACCACTTCGCGGGCAAAGTGCGGCTGGTTGCGCAACACGTACCACATCCAGAAATAGAAGATACCACAGGCTATATACGGTATAATGCGTTCACGACGGGTGCGGAGAAAAATGGAATCAACAAAACCCAGCCCCTTGATAAGCAATACGGTAACGAGCGGGAAAAAGCTGTAAATCATAAAAAAGCGCATAAATGCGATCCCTTTTTCATGCGGGGCAAAACCAAGAAAGTATGGCGGTGTTATAATAAGTAACCCGCTGATATAAACCGGAATAAAAAGTGGGTGAAAAACAACGGATAAAAGCTTTGCAAAAAATCGAAGCACCGGGCTAACTCCTTCAGGAGCAGGCTCTTCCACCTCATTTAATGCACGCTCATTGGTAACATATAACCGGCTCGACATATAATTCAGCTTTCTGCAAAGTAAATGATTATTAAAAAAGAAACCAGCTGCTTATATTTATGGCTATTCAACCACAATGAAAAACCGATGACAGGACTTTTAGAAATAATGAGTAAGCAATGTAAGCGAATTACAGTTTTACTGGCTGTATGCATGCTTACGGCGGCCACAGTTCAGGGTCAGGGTAAATACCTGCAAACCTACAGACCATTAGCCGACTCATTATCTGTTGTATACGGAATTCCTTCTTCGGTGATGCTGGGTGTCGCTATCATTGAATCGGGTTCAGGAACCAGCCGGAATGCCAAACTTCTCAACAACCATTTTGGTATAGTTGGAAAAAATAATTTGTTGAAAACAAAAGGGATCCGTTCGCGGTACAAACAATATCCATCTGTGAAAGCCTCGTATATTGGGTTTTGCCAACTGTTAACCCGCAAAAAATTTTATCCCAAACTAAAGGGAAATAACGACTATAAACGCTGGCTTGAGGCAATGAGTAAAGCAGGATATTCCGAAGCGCCTGTAGAATGGAAAAAAAAGGATATCGGCAGCCATACGGAAATTCAAACTTCACGCCACCGCCGATTAATCAGGTATGAACGCAAACAAGCGTGTGCTCCTCTTTGTGGTTTACAGTGTGGGGATTTATCTTCTGCTGTCTGTATTAGCGGTTACGCTCAATTGGTCGTGGGCGCCCCCTGCAACGGATCAACCTGGTAGGTGATCTATTTAATACAGAGCATCAACAGCCTGTTGTTGAAGACGACATCCCTGAGATTGCGACCGACGCACCAGATGTGCAACCTGTTGAGAACATTGATCTTTACCATCTTCCTCAATACATCACGCATTTTTATACCGATACACAACGCAGCAGTCTGCCCACGCTCGCGGCGAAACTTTCTCAACTGAAGACAACAGGCCGCGGCAAAGTACGCATTGCTTACTTTGGTGATAGTATGATTGAGGGTGATTTGATGTCACAAACACTACGCAAACTAATGCAGGAACAGTTTGGTGGACAGGGTGTGGGCTTTGTTCCGATCACTTCACAGGTTTCGCATTTTCGCCAGACTGTATCTGCCGTATTTTCTTCCGGATGGAAAGATGAAAATTTCAAAGATGGCAACAGCCGCTATTTACATTTATCCGGACATTTATTCCGAACAGATAATGACTGGGTAACGATGACTGATAATACGATTCGGGATAAATCAATTGCGATCGAGAAGAAGTCTTCTGTGCGGTCCTTATTCGAAAGAAATTAATATCAATGTAAACAGCAAACGTTTTCCCATTCATCCCGATAAAATATTTAACCGTATTGTTCTTTCAGCAAATGGAAGTAATAAAGTGGCCGTTGGGATTGGTTCTTCGCAATTGCCGGTTTATGGAATCAGTTTTGAATCGGAGCATGGTGTTTTTGTCGACAACTTTTCCTTTCGTGGCATTACGGGCATTGAGCTGGCCCGGATCGATTCAGCATTTCTCAGTGCGATTGCTGCCGAAAATGCATACGACCTGATCATTTTTCAATATGGCGTAAACCTTTTTGTACCGGCCAAAAGACGTGAATTTTGACTGGTACGCCGAAATCATGTTGCCCATTATTCGTCGCTTTTCAAATTGTTTTTGCACCTGCTGAAGTTGTTGTGGTGAGTACAGCAGATCGTGCATTCAGAACAGCAGGAAAATATCAGACTGCCAGGGGCGTGGATTCACTTGTACAAATACAGGCGAACCTGGCGCTGCAAACCGGAGCGCGATTTTATAACCAGTTTGCAACGATGGGTGGAACGAATTCAATTGTGGAGTGGGCGAAGGCGAAACCCGCACTTGCAAACCAGGACCATGTGCATCCTAATTTTCGCGGAGCGAAATTCTTGCTACTCATTTTTATGAAGCCATCATGAACGAATATTATAAATACACCAAAACAATTGAGCCGTAAACCGAACCATGTTGCAATTTGATATCGAAGCATTTTTAAATCAGTTTCTATATAACCCTGAGGATCCCTTGCTTTTCAACAACGGGTTCTTCGTGCTGTTCTTTGCACTGTTCATGGGGTTGTATTATGCTTTCCGGCATCAGTTGCGGACGCGGCGATATATCTTCATTTTTTTCTCACTCTATTTTTTTTACAAAGCCAGCGGTGCATTTGTGGGATTAGTGGTGGCGTCGGCTATCGTTGATTTTTATCTTTCCAATGCCATCTGGCGCGCACAGCGAAGTGGTGTACGAAAAGCGTTGCTGACGTTTAGTATAATCTTCAACCTGGGTTTATTGTTTTGTTTTAAATACACTGATTTTTTTATATCGATCAGCAACGATTTATTACATACACAATTTAATCCTCTCAACCTTTTACTTCCAATCGGCATTTCATTTTTCACTTTTGAAAACCTGAGTTATACGATAGATGTTTATCGCGGCCAGTTTGAACCCGCGAAGCGATTCAGTGATTACCTGTTGTTTCTTTCTTTTTTCCCAAAATTGATGATGGGTCCTATTGTGCGGGCACATGATTTTGTACCGCAGATCAACAGACCTTATGAAATAACCGAGAATGATTTTGCAAAAGGGTTCTATCTGGTCATTTCCGGATTGATAAAAAAACTGATCATCAGTGACTTTATTACTATCAACTTCGTTAATTATATTTTCGATGATCCTGCGCGATATACGGGTCTCGAAAACCTGATGGCGGTATATGCTTATGCCGTTGTGATTTATTGCGACTTCAGCGGATACAGTGATATTGCCATTGGTATTGCACGCTGGTTAGGATTCACAATTCCTGCAAATTTTTTGTCGCCATATCAAAGTAAAAACATCACCGAATTCTGGCGACGCTGGCATATTTCATTATCAACCTGGCTGCGCGATTATTTGTATATACCATTAGGCGGAAACCGGGTAGGTAGTTTTGGCACCTGGTTGTTTGCCACTTTGTTTTTTAGCGGTGTGTTTTTTGCATCATGGAAAATAGCAGGGTTACATCCGGGAATTGCCGCAGCGATTGCATCAGGTGTTTTATTATTGTTTATACTTCCCGGACTAATCCGTCGTGAAAAGAAATCGGTATCAGCCAGTTTAAACCTACTTACCACGATGCTGCTGGGTGGCTTCTGGCATGGGGCCAACTGGAATTTTTTGATCTGGGGCACCTGGCATGGACTCGGTCTCGCGTTACATAAAGTATGGATGATGTTTACAGGACGTTCATTAGAGCGTGCGCGGCGAACAACCATCTATCGCATCATTGCCGTGTTGATCACTTTTCACTTTGTATGTTTTGGATGGGTTTTCTTCCACGCTGCCGATCTGGATCCGGCAACGAATGATTTTGAAAAAGCCATGACGATGTTGTACCAGATTGGCTACAACATGGATCTTTCGGTATGGAGCGCTTTTGCCAATAATTACTGGCCGGTGCTGATTATGATGGCAGTTGCTTATCTGCTGCATGCAATTCCCGACAACTTTGCCGACCGGTTTATCAGTCGTTTTGCACGCATTCCGATGCTGTATTACCTGGCTGTATTTTTTGGCTTTGTATTATTGTATGGATTCTTCAAATCGTCGGAACCAGTAATGCCGATTTATTTACAGTTTTAGCAGGTATTCTAAGTTAAGTACGACCTGCAGGTTCTGTAAAACAGCCTATCTTTGACGCTCAATTCAAACACAACATGCAACTTACAGCGAAACTTACACAGGTGCTTCCCTTGCAAACCGGCGCTGGCCGTAATGGCGAGTGGAAGAAGCAGGATATCATTGTGGAAACAGAAGGACAGTATCCCAAGAAGATATGTATTTCAATTTGGGGAGATAAAATCAATAGCGCACAATTGCAACCCGGCGCGATGTTGAATATTTCATTCGACGTTGAAAGTCGCGAATACAACGGTCGCTGGTACACCGACGTAAAGGCATGGAGAATAGAACCAGCTGGAGCTGCCGGTGCACAACCCCAGCCCGACAACAACGATGACTTTACAAATCAGACATTCACGAGCAGTGATGATGATTTGCCATTTTAGAGTTTCGATAGTAGCCCCCCGACACCCCGAAGGGGGCTCGATCAACAATCATCGACCATCGATCATCGATTCTCTCAGCAGCCTCCCCATCAATCGATAACCCTCAGCAGTATAATGGATCCGGTCGCGGTGCATAATGCGAAGGAACCCGCTGCGTGTTGATAATACAGAACGCAGATCCCAGCAGGCGATATTATTCACCTTGCAAAATGAGACAATCGTTTTCCGAATCCGCTCCAGATTGGGATTGATCATTTTTCCCCGAAAAGAAATTGGTGGCGTAGTAAAAAGAAAACTCGCGTCCGGAGAAATATCACGCAGGCGCGTCAGCATCTTCTGCAATTCTTTCAAAAAATTTGCTTCGTTAAATACGCGGGCCTGCGCCTCATTGGTGCCCAGCGATACGATGTAAAGTTTCGCTTTCAATATGGGCAACTGCTCCCAGAATTTTTCAGCCCGGTTGAAATGATCTACCCGCGCGCCATTTACGCCGATGCTGTGAAATGTAACACCGGGTCTGTTATTAGATAATTCAATTCCATATAACGAAGGTTTTTGAAAAGAATCGATGGCGGAAAAAGTGATGTCGTTTACAGTATCAGGCAATATAAGTTCGTGTAGAAAATTGTATTCCGCAGATCTATTCAGAACAAATGTGCTATCGCTGCCGGTGGGCTTTGCAGTCCAGGTGCTGCTGCTGTCGGTGAAAAGTAGCATGCGCGAAAAGTGGTTTGCTGTGCTACCCGATCCGCGCAGTTGCAAACGGAATTCTGCTGTGCTGTTATTGTTAACGATACCATATCCTGAAATTCCATATGGAGTATTTATTTCGGGATGGGCGAGCCGGTTAAATTGCCAGCGTTGTGGGGAACTGGTTCTCACATCGTCGGGACTATTAGATGCCGCAAGCTGGTAGGGAAACACCAGGCCACGGCCCGCATTGCCATAGCGTTGCTGAAAACTTTGCCTCAATACCTGGCCCATCAAATCAGGTTGAATGTGCGAGTCGCCAATATGAACAATCGAAACCACAGATCCTTCTGTTATACCAGTGAGCGCTAACTGTTGAAAAAAGCTGTCGAGATGTGAAGGCTGTTGTATCCGGTTCTGCGAAATATTCAGAAAGGGGTAGCGCTGTATAAGCCCGGCATTTGTAGATTGCGAGTTACTAATCAGCGGAACCTGTAAGGCAAACAGGAACAGTAAAATAGTTGTTCTATGCATTTTCATCAAAATACGACTTCCGTACCAAATACCTCGGGGCATGATTCATGTAGTAGATTAACGGAAGAACGATTGCTGTATAAAAACAAGGAAGATTTCCTGGAGCTAAAGGCTATTTGGAAACGCTTTCGCGTCGGTATACCACAGGCTGTGTAAAAAGTTGCCGATTTCGGGGCGTAATCAAATCTTCGACTCAACTCTCAAAATCTTGCGTAATGAAAACGATTCTTGCACCAACCGATTTTAGTGAGCCTTCAGTGGAGGCTGTAAATTATGCCGCGGATATGGCGCGTACTATGGGCGCACAATTAGTGATATTGCATGTTTGCGCCGTTCCTGTTTCATTTCGTGAAATGTCGGCAACTGCTTCGGTGGCCGACCGATGGATGGACTATGCGCAATCACAAATGACGGCGCTCAAAAGCGACATCGAGGAGCGTGTTCAAAGTGAAGTGCCCGTTGTTGCGGAAGTAAATTCGGGCGATGTGGTAATGGAAATTGACGAAGCGTGTAGCCGCTATCAACCTTATGCCGTGATAATAAGCGCTGAAACGATGGGACCCATTGAGCGATGGCTGGCGGAGGCGAAAACACTCGCAGTAGAAAAGCATTTAAACTGGCCTTTGCTGGTGGTACCGGCGGGCGCAAATTTTCGCAATATCCGACGTATCGGCGTGGCATGTGATCTCAAAAAAGTGCTCAATAACATACCTGCACAGGAAATCCGTGAACTCGTACAGCAATTCAAAGCCAAACTTCATATCCTTCATGTATGTGTGGAAACTGATGAACATATCAGTGAAGAAAGCATTGGTGAAAAAGACTGGCTCATCGATATCCTTTCAGACTTGCACCCGAAGTTTCATTTCATTTTTGATGAAGAAGTGGAAAGTGGCATTCAGGCCTGGGCCGATACGCAGCAGTTGGATATGCTAATCTTGATTCCACGAAAACAGGTATTCCCCGCATCACTTTTCCGCCGCAGACGATCGCCACGGTTGGTGATGCACGCGCACATCCCAGCGCTGGCGGTGACCAGGACGCGAGAGGAAAATGTGGAAATATGAACATTGTTCTTTCACGTTTTTCGCTTGTAATAAAACGTCAACGCATAAAACACCGTTCGAATAAACTGATACGATATCCATCGCCGGAATTGGGCAAACGGATTTTTCTTTTTTAGGTGGGTTTCATGGGTAATGAGGATGCAATCTTTTCTCGATAATTTCTGCCAACATTGATTGTGTCGACTCAACGAGCTTGTTGTTCCTGACATCAAGGTTTAACTCAATACTTGCATATGCGCTGATGTTATTTACGTTGTAGGACCCTATGGTCATCCATTCGCCGTCGCACAGCGCGAGTTTTGCATGGAGGATAGAAGGCTGATATTCGTATAATGTGATTTTGTTGCGAAGCAGCCAGTCGTACAACCACCGCTCTGCATGTTTGGCGACTCGTACATCAGACGTACCTGCGGTAATGATTGTGATTTTCACGCCGCGGTTAACGGCTTCTGTCAGCATTTTGCGAATGAATTTTCCCGGAAGAAAATAGCTCGACAGGATACATATCTCGCGTTGCGAACGTCGAAACATCTGTACGTAGGAAGCGGATATTTCATTTTTTCTTCTCACCCAGTCGTTGCGGCGTAGCCGCACTTTCATGGCATCTTCCGGGGCGATATTAATTCGCGGTGATTCTTTTTCGCAAGGAGTCAGACCCATTTTGCGGGGAAATCCTTTCCATGTTTTCCAGCATAAAACGCAAAGCTGCAATGCCGCCTGTCCTTCTACTTCCAGTGCAAAATCGAGCCATGCGCGATGGCCATGGATATCATTGTACCGATCGGCTACATTGATGCCGCCGACGATTGCAAAACGGCCATCCACAACAAAAACTTTATGATGCAGCCTTCGGCCGAAATAAAAATAACGGCTTTTAAAAAATGGTTCGAAAAAACGAAAGGCGATGCCCGCCACCCGCATTTCGCGAATAACGCGACGCGGAAGCGTTTGCGAAGCGTATCCGTCTACCACTACAAAGACTTTTACGCCACGTTGTGCGGCATTCATGAGGGCGTCTATCACCAGCTTACCGGTTTCGTCGTAATGGAGAATGTATACCTGTAAATGGATATAATCCAGTGCTGTTTCTATTCCCCGGAGCAAGGCATCAAAATATTCCCGGCCTCCTTTAAGCAGACTGGCGCGGTTAAGATGCGTATATTCTCCGGGCGACATTCGCATGGGGAATGAATAACTATTAAATTAAGAAATTTGTGCTGATGTTGCGTCGAACCTGCGCGATTATTACAGGGCATTGATTCCTTCCCTGTTGAAGGACTACCTCCTTTTCAGCATATTCCATTCCAAAATGGACGGCTTTTTCCAATTTCCCGTTTTGCGCTCTATCTTTACGATATGACCACTGAGCTGAAAACGATAATCTGGTTTTTTCTCACGATTTCACTGATGGGGTTTTTCGCTGGCGTGGAAATGGCTTATTACAGCGCCAATCGCCTGAATGTGGAACTGCGGAGAAACCAGGGTACCAAAGAAGGACTGCTGCTGGGCAAGTTTATTGATAATCCCACCCGCTTTATCGGAATGACCCTGATTGGGTTTACTTTTTTCCTCGTGTTTCTGGGGTTACAGATCAGCACCGTGATGGAACCGCTTTGGCGCCGCTGGAGGGTTGGGTCTGATGCTGTTCACATATTTGTAGAAATTGTAATAGCCACCATTTTGGTTCTTGTGGCAGCGGAATTCATCCCCCGGGCCATATTCCGCGCCCGCAGCAATAGTTTGTTAAGCAAATTGTCGGGTGTAATTGATGTGTTTTACCAACTGGCCGGACCCATTGCCGATAAGCTGACACAACTCGCTGCCTGGGTTTTGAAATATATCTTCAACGTCCGCCTCGATAAGCACAAAGAGCCGCTGAGTCACGCCGAGCTGAAAAACCTTTTTGAACAGAACGATACCGACGAACGGCAGGACCATAATACGCAGTTGCTGGAGAACGCGCAGGAATTTCCCAAAATTCGTATTCGTCAGTGCCTCGTTCCCCGTAAAGAAATTGTAGGCGTATCAGCGCAGGCTTCAATAGAAGAAGTTTGGAGAAAATTTGTTGACACCAAGCTCAGCAAGCTCGTGGTTTACGAGGAAAATATCGATCATATCATTGGCTATGTTCACCAGATTGATATGTTTCGTAAGCCCGCCAGTATTAAAGAGGTGTTGCTGGCAATACCCGCCGTACCGGAAAGTATGAGTGCTGCCGATTTGATGAGCAAATTCAGCCGCGAACGCCGCAGCATCGCCTGGGTGGTTGACGAATTTGGTGGAACAGCTGGGATCATTACGATGGAAGACGTGCTGGAAGAGTTGTTTGGGGAAATTCAGGATGAATACGACACGGAGAAGTTTGTAGAAAAACAACTGGCCGAAAACGAATTCATATTCTCCGGGCGCCTCGAGCTGGACTACCTGGAGGAGAAGTATAACCTTCATTTTCCTGAAAATGAGTCGGAAACTCTTTCTGGTTATATTATCAATTTCCATGAAACAATTCCCCGGCAGAAAGAACGTATCATCATAGAAAACTATGAGTTCGATGTGGTGAATGTAAGTGACACAAGGATCGAAACAGTAAAACTCAAGAAACTTAAGTAAGCTACCAGAAATAAGGAACCAGTAATAAGTCCTCCCACTTAAAACTCCTTTCGTATTTTTGCCCGCATTTTGAAACAGCAATGGGATTTTTAAATTTTATTAACCGAAGGAAGAAACAGGGTACGGAAGAGATGTCGTTTATAGACCATCTTGAGGAATTGAGATGGCATTTGATCCGTTCAGTGATCGCGATTGGCGTCGGCGCGATTGTTGTTTTCATGTATGTACGTGAAATTGTTCACCAGGTAATTCTCGCACCTGCACAGGATAATTTTATTACCTATCACTGGTTTTGCCAGTTAGGGAGAAAGCTCGGTATGGGCGACGGACTTTGTATGCAGGGCGTACAGGTGAGTTTCTTAAGTACACAACTTACCGGACAGTTCATTTCATCATTTACGATTGCATTTGTGGGTGGTTTTATTGTTGCCTTCCCTTATATCATCTGGGAATTCTGGCGTTTTGTAAAACCTGCTTTATCTGAAAAAGAAAGAAAGGGAACCACAGGTGTTATATTCTGGGTTTCATTGTTATTTTTTATCGGCGTATTCTTTGGATATTTTGTTTTGACGCCGTTTATGGTAAACTTTTACTTCTCATATTCGCTGAGCCCGCTGATTGAAATCAAACCAACATTCGGTGATTATCTCGAAAACCTGATTTATACAACGGTAGGCATTGGGGTTCTTTTCCAAATGCCATTACTGGTGATGATACTTGCAAAAATTGGCATCGTCACCGGCCGTTTCCTTCGCAAATACCGCCGTCACGCATTTGTAGTGATCATCATCATGGCGGCGATCATTACACCTACTACGGATCCTTTTAGTTTGGTGATTGTGACCATTCCTCTTTATGTTTTATTTGAAGCCAGTATCATTCTCGCAACGCGCATCAACAAAAAGACAGGAGTTGCAGATGAAAGAATGGAGCTAGATGGAAATGTGGAAATGAGGTAAATGTGGAAATGGGGAAATGTGCTAATATGACGATGTGTCAATGTGGCAATGAAGAAAATTGAAACCGTGTTCTATATTTTCCGAAATTATTTAACCCCAAATTTTCTCATTTACATATTTACATATTGCCACATTGTCACATTTCCTCATTTTCTCATTTTCTCATTTCCACATTTCCCCATTTTCACATTTCCACATTTGTTTTATAGTGTAACTTCACAGTTCAATCTTCCGCTATGACATCTCCATTTGATTTGAGTAAACCGATCGCGATTGGTAGCGATCACGCAGGGTTTGATTATAAAGAAGAGCTGATTTCTTTTCTTGAAGGAAAGGGCCTTCCGTTTGAGGATTTTGGGACGCACAGCAAAGATTCTGTCGACTATCCCGATTTCGCACATCCGGTGGCCAATGCGGTGGAAAGTGGCAACTATGCTTTTGGCATCCTGTTGTGCGGTACCGCGAATGGTGTGGCGATTACTGCCAATAAACACCAGGGGATTCGTGCGGCTATTTGCTGGGGCGATGAAATTGCCAAGCTGGTAAGGCAGCATAACGACGCGAATATCATCTGCATTCCCGCCCGCTTTGTACGCGAAGGCGATGCTGAAAAGATGGTTTCAACCTTTATTACTACTGAATTTGAGGGTGGAAGGCATGCAAACCGGGTGAATAAGATCGCCTGCGGCTAATGATCCCCTCGTGACGCCCGTTTTGGCGTGTAATATTTGCCCAGACGACCCGCCTTTCATCATTTCTTCCGCTTTTCTCGCAGTTTTTCAGTTAAGTTTGGGAAATTTCTTTTACTAAAATAAATAACAATGATGAGAAAGTTTTTGCTGCCGGTTGCGCTGGGCTTCTGCCTGGTGGCCTCCGCACAAAAAAGAACACCCCGGCCTGGTTTGCCAATACAATTACGGCTGAGGACATGAAAAAGCACCTCTTTATTATTGCAGGCCCCGAAATGGAAGGTCGTAATACACCTTCTCCCGGTCTTGAAAGGGCGGCTGATTACATTGAGAACCACTTTAAAGCCGTTGGCCTTACACCCGGAAACAATGGCAGCTACCGCCAGCAATTCCCACTTTATCGTGATTCCGTTACCAGCACTTCACTGAAAGTAAATGGTACTGCATTTGAACTCACACAGGACTTCCAGCCCAACGCAAATATGAACCACACTGCCGACTTCCGTTTTTCAGAAGTTGTATTTGCAGGATATGGTATCGTAGATGGTGCAACAGATGACTACCGCGACCTCGATGTAAAAGGACGCGTGGTACTGATTCTTGATGGTGCACCTGCAGGGTTTAAACCTTCTCAGACAGGTTGGACTGCAGCTTCCAATATTTTTGGAAAAATGCGCAACGCACAAGCTAAAGGTGCTGCTGCCGTATTAATTGTTTACGGAAACTTCCCCCGCAAAACATTTATTGCAAACAGCAATTATACGTTGACTGGTTATACTCCTTCTATCATGCCACAAACTTATTTTGTGTCTGAAGGTGTTGCTGCCAGCATCATGGGGGCTGATGGTAAAGACATCATTAACAAAATGAAAACTGCACCACTGGCTTCAAAAGTTTACAAAGCTAATATTGATCTTGGTTTCGCGAAAAAAACCAGCATTGAATACACATCTAACGTATTGGGTGTACTGGAAGGAACCGACAAGAAAGATGAATATGTAATCATCACTGCACACTACGACCACGAAGGAAAACGCGATGGCGTTATCTATTATGGTGCTGATGACGATGGTAGCGGTACTACCACCGTGCTTGAATTGGCTGAAGCATTTTCACTCGCTAAAAAAGCAGGAAAAGGTCCACGCCGTTCAATCATCTTCATGACGGTTGCCGGTGAAGAAAAAGGCCTTTGGGGATCTGCTTACTATGCCAACAACCCGATCTTCCCACTTGAAAAAACAACAGTAGACCTGAATATTGACATGGTGGGACGTGTAGGTGAAGAATACCAGAATAACGCGAAAGATTCTGCCAACTATGTTTACATTATTGGCGACGACAAGTTGAGTTCAGACCTGGAGCCTATTACAAACAAGGTAAATAACCAGTACACTAAACTGAAACTTGATCGTAAATACAATGATCCTAACGATAAGAATCGTTTTTACTATCGTAGCGACCATTACAACTTTGCTGAAAAAGGTGTTCCCGTTATTTTCTATTTCAATGGTGTACATGCCGATTATCACCGCCCAACGGATACTCCTGATAAAATCAACTATCCTTTGATGGCGAAAAGAGCCAAGCTGATTTATCACACTGCGCTTGAAATGGCGAATCGCGATGAAATGCTGAAGAGAGATCGCAAGCTGGATATGCCCGGCAGATAATGCTGAGCTGATATCAAAGCACAACTTATATAGAAGAGGGGCTATCAATCTGATAGCCCCTCTTCTTATAATATGGAAAGTAAATTATTACCAATCTTACCAGCCCAGAATCCACGCAAACATCAGCGGCGCAACAATTGTGGCGTCACTTTCTACGATGAACTTAGGCGTATTGATATCGAGTTTACCCCAGGTGATTTTTTCGTTAGGAACAGCACCTGAATAAGAACCATAAGAGGTAGTTGAATCGCTGATCTGGCAGAAATAGCTCCAGAACGGAACATCATGCCACTCGAGATCCTGGTACATCATAGGAACCACACAAATCGGGAAATCACCAGCGATGCCACCACCGATCTGGAAGAATCCAACACCTTTGCCTGAAGAATTGGCGCGATACCATTCGCTCAGCCAAACCATGTATTCAATTCCGTTTTTAACAGTGCTTGCTTTCAGTTCTCCTTTGATCACATAACTGGCGAAGATGTTGCCGGTTGTGCTGTCTTCCCATCCCGGAACAACGATTGGAATATTCTTTTCAGCAGCAGCTACAATCCATGAGTCTTTTGGATCGATCTCATAGTATTGTTCCAGCTCACCGCTGAGAACTGTTTTATATAAAAACTCGTGGGGGAAATAACGTTCACCTTTTGCTTCTGCATCTTTCCACTGTTTTACCAGGTGCTTCTGCAGGCGGCGGAAAGCCTCTTCTTCGGGAATGCAGGTATCTGTTACGCGATTGTAGTGATTTTCGAGCAGGTCCCATTCTTCCTGCGGTGTAAGGTCGCGATAGTTGGGAATACGTTTGTAGTGCGAGTGCGCTACCAGGTTCATCACATCTTCTTCCAGGTTGGCGCCTGTGCAGCTGATGATGTCCACCTTGCCCTGGCGAATCATTTCGGCAAGTGAGATGCCCAGTTCGCCGGTACTCATGGCGCCAGCCAGGGTAATCATCATCTTACCACCATCTAAAATATGTTGCTCGTAGCCTTTGGCTGCATCCACCAGAGCAGCCGCATTAAAGTGGCGATAGTGGTGCTCAATAAATTGGGAAACAGGTCCTTTTTTCATGGAGCAAAAGTAAGGAAAAGATAGATGATCGATGACCGATGACCGATGACCGATGGTCGATGACCGATGACCGATGACCGATGGTCGATGTAGGTTTAGACTGTAAGTATACCGATCCCGCATTCAGGTGGGTATCCTGCATTGTCAGACTTCATCGATCATCGGTCATCGGACATCGGTCATCGAATTCCTACTTCCTCACCACCTCATTCTCAATTACAGCACCATCGGCCTGGAGGCGGGCACGGTAGCGTTTGTTTTTCCAGTCCATCAGGATAGAGTAAGATGTGCCTTCGGCATTGGTTACTTCACGTACTTCGAGAATTACACGGTTCTGGAATTTTTGATCCACCATACGTGCAACTACCAGCGGAAGTTGTTGAAACAGCAGGCCGCGGATAGCACCTACAAACTCACCTTTTGTTGTGAAATAAGCTTCAGTGCGGCTGCCGCCCCAAACGAAACTGGCTTTTTGGAAGTCATTGTCCAGCGTAGTCCATTTCACATGTTCCGCACCGGCAAACTGGCGGCTGAAATTCTGGCGAGCGAGATCATTTTCACCAGGAGTTGTAAAACTCATCAGCACCGCTGCGAGTAATACGGGTAATAGAATAGTTATTTTTTTCATGGCTTTACTTTTAAAACTTTGATAATGGTTGTTAAAGAGTTGAACAGATAGCGGCGAGTAAACCGGAAGAAAAGCCCCGCCTCCATCAGAAGGACGGGGCTCGTTTACCACACACCAAAACTAACTGCTATTATAGGCTATACTTGTAAAAGGGTTGTTGTGAAAGACAACGGAATCAGATCTTGCTGATGCGTTTGTAAGTAGTCCATTTTGCAGAACCTACAGCCTCCAGCACCAGGGTTTCATCCGCATTTTCAAGTGTGATGTAATAGTTGGTTCCTTCTGCATTGCTTACCTCAAACAGGTCAGAAATCCAGTACTCATCATAATTCTTTTTCAGGTTTGTCTGCAACGACATAGGCAGATCCAGTGAGCTGATATTGCGTGTGAGGCCCATCAACTCGCCTTCAAAGTTGTAATAGGCAGTTACATGCTGACGATTCAACATAAATGAAGCTTTGTAGCTTGATTTGCCAGTTGTCCAGCTTACATTTTCAGCACCTGCAAATTCTTTGTTGAAAGATTTCAATACAGTTGCGTTTACATTTTTCTCATTTGCAAAGGCGGCAATACTCATGATCGCAATGGCCAGTGTCAGGATAATCTTTTTCATTTTCTAATTATTTAATGATTAAGCGTTGTTGTTTAAAACTTGTCATTTGGTAAGTATGACGACACAAAAGTATTTCGTGTTACACCCCTTCACAAGCCAAAAGGGATTAATGGATATGGCTGTTAAACACCCTTAACAGCCGCATTTCACTAACACCCGTTCATCCCCGTTTTTCAACCATTCGTACACGTGCGTACCACAATTAATACATGCGGACATTTGTTTTTTCAAAAATTAATTAGATATTTGTCTAAATGTTTAACGGATCAATTGTAACATGAACAGTATTTTTAAGGCGTTGAATGACCCAACCAGGCGTGAAATCCTGGAGATGTTGCAGGAGCGTGATATGACGGCCGGCGAGATTGCACAGCGTTTTAACATGTCGTGGCCCAGCATTTCACATCACCTCGATTTACTGAAGCAGGCGCAGCTGGTGAACGCCGAAAAAGAAGGTCAGTATATTTTTTATTCATTGAATACCACCGTAGTAGACGAGATTTTGAAGTGGGTGATGCAATTTAAAACCGGAAAAAAATAGGCGTATGAAAAAATGGATTTCCCTCTTTGTCCTGCCGATCATCCTGGCCCCGGCAGCTTATTTATGGAAGAAGTGGGCCGAAATTCCTGAAACGGTACCGGTACATTATGGCCTGGATGGCCAGGCCGACCGATTCGGACCACGATCTGAACTGCTCACAATCGTGCTGATTTTAACGGGCGTCAACCTGTTGGCCTTCTTTTTCCTGCCACGTATATATAAGATCGATCCCCGTAAAACAGCTTCCGATAACAAGAGCCGCCTCAAGGGAATTACCGTGGCCACTGTATTACTGCTGTCGGTAGTTGGGTTTGTAATTGTTGAAAACGCCGGCGCTCAGCAACTCAATTTCCAGGCGAAATGGCTGATCGCTGCTGTGGGTGCTTTCTGGTGTGTGCTCGGTAACTATATGTACAATCTTAAACCGAACTACTTTGCCGGTATCCGCCTGCCCTGGACATTAAATAATGAAGAAAACTGGCGCTTAACCCATCGACTCGCGGGCAAAATCTGGTTTGCCAGCGGTTTGTTAATCATACTACTGGCTTTCATTATGCCTGATAACAGGGTGCCTGTCGCATTTTTGATCATTGTATTTATCTCAATCTTAATTCCGGTGATTTATTCTTACCGCCATTTTGCAAAAAATAAAAACAATACAGGCATTGATGCCTCCGGGGTTTAGACTCGAGTAATTCAACTCCCCGATGCTAAATAATAAATGGTGTAACTTGTGTGTGCCGGATTTCGTTTGTTAAATAACGGGTCCGGCACCATCATTAAACACTGTCCACAACACATGAATTTTCTCGCCCACGCATATCTCTCCTTTAACGATCCCGGGATTTTAGTGGGCAATATGATCAGTGATTTTGTGAAAGGGCGGAAAAAATTGGATTATCCATCGCGAATTCAACAGGGTATCTACCTCCATCGTTGTATTGATGAATTTACGGATACGCATAAAGCCACCGTAGAGGGAAAGCAATTATTCAGACCCGCTTACCGACTTTATGCCGGAGCGATAATGGATGTGGTTTACGATCATTTTTTGGCAGCAGATGAAGCGGAGTTTAGCGACGAGTTATTAAAAAAGTTTTCGCAGAAAGTATATGGAACACTGGATGCGAACCAACAATGGTTGCCGGCAAAATTCGCGGCCATGTTTCCTTATATGAAATCGCATAACTGGTTATATGGATACAGACAACGCGAGGGGGCACATCGAAGTCTGGGTGGTTTGGTGCACCGCGCCACCTATCTCAGCGATAGTAGCGCCGCAGTGGCGGTTTTGGAACAGCACTATGATGAATTGAAAAGTTTCTACCGGGAATTCTGGGCCGATGTAAAGCCTTTTGCAAAGGAACTGTTAGAGAGTTTATAAAATCGGGAAGAATACCTGTTGCGGATTTAACATCCTGCAAACGGAGGAGTCACACGGAGGTTGCATAACTGACAACTCCGTAACTTATGTTCGAAAACTCCGTGTGCAGAGCGCAGAGTTCTATACTTTTGCACATCGCCCGAAAAACAAATCATGATGAAGAAATCCGTAATTCTAACGTTCCTGTTATTCGCTTTTTTAAACGGCTTTGCACAAACAATACTTCCGGAAGCTGATAAATCACCGCTTGATGTCAGCTATTACCCTGTAAACTACCCGATGCTTAAAATTCAGGGCCAGACAAAAGAACAGCCCGTTGCCCGGGTTATTTATAGTCGCCCTAAAAAAGAAGGACGACCCGTGTTTGGCCACCTCGTTGAATATGGAAAACTCTGGCGGCTGGGTGCAAATGAGGCTACCGAGATTGAATTTTTTAAGCCGGTAACGATTGGTGGAAAGAAACTGGCAAAAGGCCGTTATACCCTCTTTGCAATTGTAAACGAAAAGACCTGGACAATCATATTCAATAAAGAAACGGATGTTTGGGGCTCATTTATTTATAATGCTGCAAAAGACGCACTGCGTGTGGAAGTTCCTGTAGAAATAATGGAAACACCGGTTGAGTTGTTGTGTATGACATTTGAAAAATCAGCATCGGCTGCAAATCTTGTTATCGCCTGGGAAACGACGCGTATTGCGGTACCGTTTATTCCCTGATTAAAAATAATATATGAACAAAGTAAAACTGATTGGAACCTGTTTTCTCGGAATTGTATTGTTCTCCTGCAACAATTCAGCTGAGCCGCCGAAGCCGCCGCCAGAAGATACTGCAAAGCTGGAGCAGAACGATACAGTTGATGTTGTAGCCAACAACCCTTATTATACCAGTCCTGACCGGTCGCCCATGGACATGGTTTATTTTCCTTTGGACTATCCCAAGTTGAAGATGGCCAATGGTAAACTGGTTGCGCGTCCGCTAATACGGGTTGTGTATAGCAGACCGCATCTGTCACGCCGAAATTTCTCTGAAATTTTGGCTTATGGAGTTCCCTGGCGACTTGGCGCGAATGAATCAACCGAGATTGAATTCTTCCGCGATGTTAAGATTGACGGTAAGAGCCTGAAGCAGGGCCGTTATATTCTTTACTGTATTCCCCAGGAAAATGAATGGACGATTGTAATCAACAGTAATACAGATACCTGGGGATTGCAACAGGATACAACGGCCGATGTGCAAAGAGTAGTGGTTCCTGTAACGCGCGAAAATCCACGGCTGGAATTTTTCACTATCACTTTTGAGAATAGTGAAAATGGCGCGAATTTAGTGCTGGCCTGGGATGATGTGGTGGCGAAGCTGGGGATTGATGTGAGATGATGGAAGGTCGATGATCGATGATCGATGTCCGGGGGAGGTCGTAAATTTGATCGCATACACGCGCCGTCCCGGAGGGACAGAATATCTGTAGCAATGAATTTCTCCCCATGAAATGAGTCCCGAAGGGACGACATATGAGCGGGGGAATCGAGGGTCGATAAATTTAATTTTTTACATAGCCTTCGGGCAACGAATCATGTGTGGAATTGCAGGAATCATACAATCAACGCCGCGTTTTGGTCCCGTGCATTTGCATCGCATGACGGATGCGCTGGCGCATCGGGGGCCGGATGGTGAAGGGCACTGGAGCCGAAGCGACCAGAAGGTAATGCTTGGCCATCGCCGACTTGCCATAATCGATCTCTCGGAGAATGCGGCGCAGCCGATGCATTTTTCGGACCGGGAAAGGAACACCATCCAATACAGCATTGTACACAACGGCGAGATCTACAATTACATTGAACTACGTAAAGAGCTCGGAAACGAGGGTTACCAGTTTAAGACGCAGTCGGACACGGAAGTAATTCTTGCCGCCTATGACTACTGGCAGGACGATTGTGTGGAACACTTCGATGGCATGTTTGCCTTTGCTATTTGGGATCATGAGAATGAAGAATTGTTTGCCGCGCGAGATCGTTTTGGTGAAAAACCTCTTTATTTTTTTAAGGATAAACAACAGTTTCTTTTTTGCTTCAGAGATGAAAGCACTGTGGGCAGCAGGTGTGATGCGCACGGTAAATCCCCGCATGCTTTTCAATTTTATTACAATCGGATACACCGATAATCCTGCAAAACCCGAAGAGACGTTTTTTGAGGGAATACATAAACTTCCTGCTGCAAGCCGGTTATTTTATTCGTTACACAACCACAAGCTGGAGATTGAAAAATACTGGGATATTGATACGGATGAACAAAACGTAAAAATTAAACCGGAAGAGGCACAGGAAAAATTCACATCGATGCTGTCCGCATCGGTAAAGCGGAGATTGCGCAGCGATGTAAAAGTTGGATCATCCTTAAGCGGTGGGCTCGACAGCAGTAGCATTGCATGTTTTATACAACAACATATTGCCGACCCTTCTTCGTTTGATTGTTTTACGGCGCATTTCCCCCGGCTTTGAAAAAGATGAACTGGCAATGGCGCAACAGGTTGCCGCGCATTTTGGATTTTGTCATCATACGGTGGAGCCGGTAGCTTTTGATCTTGCCGATGAATGGCGGAAACTGATTAACATACAGGAAGAGCCAATAGGGTCTGCCAGCGTGTTTGCACAATTCAAAACTTTTGAGGCGGCAGCACAACAGGGCACGGTTGTACTACTCGACGGACAAGGCGCCGACGAAACACTTGCAGGGTATAATAAATACTATAAGTGGTACTGGCAGGAATTATTTCAAAAAGAAAATTGCTGCGAAGTAAAGAAATCGGCAAAGCCCGCGAGCTGGGTGTGACGGAAGAATTTGGTTTTAAGAATGTGATGGCGGCTTTGTTCCCTGAACTTGCTGCTGTAATCCTGGAACGGCAATACCTCGTGAATGCACTACGTCATGAAGATTTGCATCAGGAGTTTGTAAAAAAACAAAGTCGTGCCGCGTACTATACAGCACCCGAAATAAGAAACCTGAATGGACTTCTTCATTTCAACACTTGTGTACATGGTTTGGAAGAATTGCTGCGCTATGCGGATCGGAATGCCATGCATCATGGTCGTGAACTGCGCCTTCCGTTCCTTGATCATAAAATGGTAGCGTTCCTCTTTACGCTTCCTGCCTCGTTCAAAATAAGAGACGGCTGGACTAAATGGCTGCTCCGAACCAGTATGCAATCCTGTTTACCGGAAAGCATCACCTGGCGCAAAGACAAAGTTGGCTTTGAGCCTCCGCAAAAAAAATGGATGCAGGATGCGCGTATGCAGGAACTAATTCACGAATCAAAACGCGAACTGGTAAAACAAAAAGTGTTGAATGAAAAAGCTTTGGCAACTACCCACGCAGCAACTGATGCGTATGATGCCAAAGCGTATGAATGGAGATACCTTGCGGCGGGAGCGTTGCTGATGTGAGGCGTGAGATTCGCCAAACGACAAACGGCAAACGGCAAACGGCAAACGGCAAACGGCAAACGGCAAATATGAAAGTTAAAAATCTGCGTAATCTGTGATCAAATCCGTGTAATCTGTGAGAACCTTCTCCGGAGAGAAACTTTTACGCAGAATACGCATAGGTCTCATCATTTGCAAATTTCTTTTCACGTTTGCCGTTTGCCGTTTGCCGTTTGTCGTTTGCCGGCTCGCAACATTATCCCTCAGTTATCAGCACGTTTAAACTTATTCGTTACTTCCAGGTTTCCAAACACATCTGATTTCACAGTATACCAATGGTCTTTGTCTTTCAGATTGATTACAAAGCTTACTTCTTCGTTAGATGATGTTTCGGTAACACCGTGTATCAGTTTTCCTTTGAATTTGCTTTTCAGTTTTGCTACGATATTAGGCAGCAGCTGATCTTCGCCATAGTAGCGGATAGTTTTTAACAGCGTACCATCATCGCTGTATTGTGCACGCACCTGCACTTCGGCAACACGGAAGTTGGCCTGGTAATAATCGCTGTACTCATGCCAGGTGATATCAGTGGCAGCTTTGAATGTTTCTTTGAATGCTTTCAATATGCGTTCTGTAACTTCTACTGGAGGATTGCTTGCATTTGCAGCGAATGTGGTAGCGATGGCTGCAATCAGTAATAACTTCTTCATGGCAAAAAATTTAAGATGATAAAAGGCTTTTCGATCATTTTGATAGAGCTAAAGTATGTCGGCATAATAGCGGCAACAAGTGATTATCCATCGTCGGTATCTGTGCCTGTTCACGTTTCATTTTTTACGAAATCATAAAAAATACTGAACCCAATAATTTAGCGACTGAAACCGCCGATCAAATACATGAAGCATTGGCGGAAAACCGAAGCCGTGTGGCGGTAAAGGAATGTTAAAGGAAGCGTATCCGGGATGAGCGGTTCAGGAATACTATCTTTGTAGCTCAAAACCGGTTAATATGTCTCAGAATAAACAAATGAAACCTGCAACCAGGTTCATTCATGCAGGTGCCGAGCCCGACCCCTCTACCGGCGCAATTATGACGCCCATTTTTCAAAACTTCCACTTATGTGCAGGAAGCGCCCGGCGTAAACAAAGGATTTGAATACGCGCGTAGCCAAAACCCAACACGCAAAGCATTGGAAGAAGCGCTTGCTACTATCGAGAATGGAAAATTCGGCCTGGCTTTCAGTAGTGGTGTTGCAGCAACAGATGCTGTAATCAAATTATTGAAACCCGGCGATGAGGTGATTACTGCCAGCGACATGTATGGTGGAACCTATCGCCTGTTTAGCAAGATTTATGAAAAATTCGGCATTCGTTTTATATATGTTGATACAACGGTGCCATCAAATATTTCAGCCGCCGTTACGTCCAATACAAAATTGATATGGCTGGAAACGCCTACCAACCCGTTGATGAATATAACTGACATTGCAGTCGTTTCTGCCATTGCGAAAAAAGCGGGCGCATTGTTATGTGTTGACAATACTTTTGCATCGCCAGCGCTGCAGAATCCACTTGATCTGGGTGCAGATATTGTGATGCATTCAAGCACCAAATATCTTGGTGGACATAGTGATGTAATTCAGGGTGCACTCGTGATGAATGATGCGGATTTGCGTGAGCAATTATATTTTATTCAAAAAAGCTGTGGCGCAGTTCCGGGTCCAATGGATTGTTTCCTCGTGTTGCGTGGCATCAAAACACTGCATGTGCGCATGCGCCAGCATTGCGAAAACGGTGCGGCAATTGCACACTGGTTGCGTCAACATCCAAAAGTTTCACGCGTGTATTGGCCGGGTTTTGAAGAGAATGCCGGCTACGCCATTGCCAAAACACAAATGAGCGGCTTTGGTGGTATGATTAGTTTTGAATTGAAAGATGACAGCGCTGAAAATGTTAAACGCGTGCTTTCGTCTACCAAAATATTCTCACTGGCTGAAAGTCTGGGTGGCGTAGAGTCGTTAATCAATCATCCTGCAACCATGACGCACGCTTCTATTCCACGTGAAGAAAGGATTAAAAACGGATTGAGCGATGGATTGATCCGGTTAAGCGTTGGCATTGAAGATGCCGACGATTTGATTGCTGATCTAAACAACGCGATCCAATAATTTTGAACGGCCCGATAAGGGCCGTTCAAAATTGATGTGGTAGAGCTTTTGGCGGTTTTTGATTTACAGTCGAACTTCCCACATCAGCAAACCACATTCTACTGCAGCAAAGAAATAAGAGGCCCGCCAGGGCCTCTTATTTCTTTTGGTAGAGCTCCGCGAGCTTTATTAATTCTGACACCGATTTCACCCGCAACTTCTCAAACAGTCGCGCTTTGTGTGTGGCAGCGGTGCTGATGCCGATTCCTAATATTTCTGAAATCGTTGTGATGCTTCTATCGGTCATTAAAAGTGTCGCCACTTCAAATTCGCGGGGACTTAATGTTTCAAAAGGATTTTCGTTTTGTGGCTGCCCCAGGTCATTGGCCAGTTGTTCAATCACTTCCTGGCTCAGATAAATTCTTCCTTTTAAAACTGTTTCCAGGGCATTTCGTAAATCCGTGAGTTTTGAATTTTTGGAAACATAACCTGATGCACCTGCTTTGATCAGGCGGCGGGCGTAAATGCTTTCCTGCCCCATGCTGTAGATTAATACACGGGTATTTTTTGTATTACGGCTGATATATTCGGTAAGTCGGATGCTGTCAGATTCCGGGAGGTGGATGTCTAAGATGGCCAGATCGTATTCTGATTTATGTAATAACGCCATGGCCTGCGACTCATCACTCGCTTCGTCGACCTGGCAAGAGGGGTAGAATTCTTTCAGAACCATTTTCAGTCCATTCCTTACAATCTCATGATCATCTACTATGAGAAATTTTTTCATCTCGCACAATTGTTCAATCGCAATGTAGCATATTACCTACAGTAAATAACAAGTTTCTTCTACAATTAACCCTCAGCTTCCTGAACTAACTTGACATTCCAAAAATGAAACCTGGTCCAAATATCCGACGGAAAACAGATTTTTCTATCATATTGATAATCAAAAACATTTGATTAAATTTCAGGGATCATTCTTTTGAAGGCAGAATGAACACACATGAAAGCGCGCACTCCTAAAACCTCCCCGGCCGAAAATTCCGGAAAACCGAAGCCCCCACGTACTTCGAAAAAAGCGTCGTCGCCAGCCGTAAACGAACAGGAGTCCGGCAGTCCATTTTCAGTGGAACGAGAACTTAGATGGCTTATCAACAATACCGATGAGCCTTTTATGATTGTAGACCGGGAACTAAACGTGGTAACATTCAACCAAAAGTTCAACTCGCTTTGCGAAATCTTTTTGAGAGACCTGTATCGCGCGGTAGTAGCATTTTCGATTATACAACAGAAGTAAGCAGGGACATGACCGATCGTCTTTGTAAGAAAGCGATTGAAGGTCAAACTGAAACTTTTGAAGCTTATATTGATACAAAGGACGATGGACGGTTATATTTTTTAATGAAGTATAGTCCGGCGCGTGATGAAAACCGGAACATCATCGGTGTTATTGTTACGGCAGTTAACACAACTGATTTAAGAAGATCGGAGGAAAACGAAAAACGCGCGCGCAACCTGTTGCTACAGGCTGAATCCATTTCACATATTGGAAGTTTCGAGTTTGTGTGGGATACTGGCATGTCGCAATGGTCTGCAGAGTTTGCCCGCATTTGCGGAATTGATGAATTGTATTATGCGAATGCACGTGCGCTTGCTTTTGAACTCATTCATCCCGATGATATACTCGAAGTTGAAAATGCTTTGGCAAATGCGATTCAAACGGGAGAAGATTTCAAAGCAGCATTCCGTATTTGCAGAAAAGATGGCAACCTTCGGTTTGTAGAATGCCTGGGACGTGTGGAAGCGGCAAGTTCAGATACACCAGCAAGTCTTGTAGGCATCATGAAAGATGTCACTGAAACGAAAGCTACCGAGCAGCGATTGCTGCAAACGATGCGTACGCTCAACGAAAGGGCAAAGCAGCACGCTTGTCTATACGAAATAACGAACCTCTCTAATTACAGTTATAGCATTGAAGTGCTGTTGCAGAGGGTTATCGACCTTTTGCCTTCCGGATTTCAGTATCCGGAGGGAATATCAGCCTGCATTTCTTTCGATGGAAATGAAACCTGCACCAAAGGCTATTCGAAATCACAGAAAGAAATCCGCGTTGCAAAAAAGGTGATTGCCGACAAAACGCTCGAGCTAATGGTGTGGTACCATGAGGATGGCAACCGACAATTTGATTTTCTTGCAGAAGAGTTTTCAATGGTTGATACCATTGCCAATAACCTGACACTCCATCTGGCACAAATTATCAACCACCAAAAGTTGCAGGCGGGTCGTGAGGAGTTGAGAAAGATCATGGATTCGTCACCCGATATGGTTTGTACCATGAACAGTAAAGGCATTTGGCAAAAAGTGGGCGCCGGCTCACGCGCCTTGCTGGGTTATGAGCCGCATGAGCTGGAAGGGCGGAATTATCTTGATTTCATTTTACCCGGACAGATAGACAGCATTGACGAATACCTGGAGCAAACAGCCGGGATGGGTATAGCGCATACCGAAACAGAGTTCTGGCACAAGGATGGTTACATTGTAACCATTTACTGGAACACAAGGTGGGATGAAAAAGACAACCTGTTTTATGCCATCGGGCGTGATGCGCGCAGGCTGAAAGCAGTTGAAAAAGTATTGCGTAGCGAAAAAGAGCGATATGCGGAGCTGTTCCGCAATGCGCCCGCCTTCATTTGCATATTATCAGGAAGTGATTATGTTGTTGAATTTAACAACCCTCCTTTTGAACACCTGGCAGGTACGAACGATGTGGTAGGCAAATCCGTTTTTGAATTTTTATTATTCGAAAAGGATGAGCACATCAGAAAGCGACTGCGAGAACTGGATGCTACCGGAGAAACGATTACGGAAGGGGAAGTGGCGGTACGTACTGTGCACCGGCCCGATAAACCGGCCCGCTTTATCAATTTTGTTGCGCATCCTTATCGAAATTCTGAAGGAGAGGCAAAAGGGATTATCATTTATGGTATTGACATTTCTATACAGATAGAAGCAAAAAGACAGCTGGAAGCCAGTGTGGCGGAAAAACTGCTTGCGCAAAAGCAATTACAACAGGTAAATAAGAGCCTGGATCAGTTGCTGCAGTCCACTGCAGAGGGAATCTTTGGAGTGGATCGTGAGGGGAAATGTACATTCATCAACCGGTCGGGCGCGTGGATGCTTGGTTATCCACCTTCAGCTTGTGTTGGCAGATCCCTTCACGAACTAATTCATCATACAAGACCCGATGGATCGCCCTGCAATGGAGAACATTGTGCGTTTAATGAAGCCATCGCTGCGCGGAGTGGCGTTTCTGTGGAACAGGATCGATTCTGGCGTTCAGACGGACATTCCCTGCCCGTGAGGTTTACGTGCAATGCAATTGTAGAAGATGGTGAACACGTGGGTGCGGTAGTTGCTTTTAGCGACATCAGTGAACAGCTGACCGCACAGCGTGCACTGCAGCGTTTGCAGGCCAACCAGGAAGCCCTCATCAATAGTACCAATGATTTTGTTTGGAGTGTAGACGCCGAATACAGATTGATAACGGCCAACCGCACTTTCTTAAACTATATGAAAGAACTAACCGGGAAGGATCTTAAACGCGGTGATGATTTCATGATGTTGGATGTTTTTCCGGAAGAGTCGCTCGAATACTGGCAGGCACTTTACGACCGCTGCCTGGAAGGTGATTCGTACCAGGCTGAAGTACATACCGACAAAGGTACTCCGAACGAAACCTGGCTGGAAGTGCAGTTGAATCCGATTTTCGGCGCTGAGCGTGTAATTGGTATCGCCTGTTTCTCAAGGAACGTAACAGAAGCGAAAAAGAATGAGGCGAAATTTATGACGATGAACCGTCGTCTTGAAACAGCCCAGCAGATTGCCAGACTTGGCTATTGGGAGTTGAATTTAAAGAACGGAACAATGTTCTGGACGCGGGAAGTGTATACCATCTGGGGTGTGGACTCTGAAAGTTTTGAATTAACACCGAAGTCATTTTTCTCGACAATTCATCCCGAAGACCGCGAGCCATTTATCGGATTCGAAACCAGGAAATATGACGACGATAAGAAAATTGAAATTGAGCATCGCATTATACTTCCCGATGGCAGCATTCGGTACATACATGAGATAGCAGAAATTGTGAGAAATGAGGATGGGGAAGCTATACGCGTTGAAGGAACGGCGCAGGATATTACAGAACGTACACTGGCACTGCAACGCCTGGAAGAATCGGAAGCCCAATACCGCTATTTGTTCCTGATGAGCCCACTTCCGAAATGCATTTACGATATCCAAACAATGCAGATCTACGAAGTGAATGAGGCCACCATTAAGAAATATGGATATTCACGTGAAGCGTTTTTGAAGATGACGATTCTTGATGTAATACCTGAAGAGGATTGGGAACGCGTAAAAGCGGCTGCTCAAAGTGCCGTGAAAGGAGCTACAGTCAACTTTGGACAATGGCGTCACATAAAAGCAGATGGTGAAACACTTTACATGGAAGTAGCCGGTCACATCATGACACAATTTAACCGTGATGTGATCATGTCGGTTGCAATGGATGTTACAGAACGTGTAAAAATTACGGGCCAGCTTGAAGAGTTGAACCGTGAACTGATTACACGAACAGAAGAGCTGGCATCCTCCAACGTAGAGCTGGAACGTTTTGCATACGTTGCTTCGCACGATTTGCAGGAGCCTTTGCGAATGGTGTCGAGCTTTTTACAATTACTTAAGAAAAAATACCACGAGCAGGTTGATGAAACCGGGCAGGCCTATATTGATTTTGCCGTAAATGGTGCGGATAGAATGAAGCAGCTGATAAAAGACCTGCTTGAGTACAGCCGCCTCGATTCAAAATCGGATGAACCTGACGAAACAGATATGGGGCAGGTGATGCAAGAGGTGATTTATACACTAGGTGATCGTATACGCCAGGCAAATGCAACGGTCGACGTGGGTCCGCTACCCGTAATCATCGCACATCGTACACAAATGTTCCAGCTTTTGCAAAATCTGGTAAGCAATGGTTTAAAATATAACGACCAACCGCATCCCAAAGTATCTGTTAATGCGTTGGATCAGTCTGATCACTGGTTATTCGAAATACATGATAATGGTATTGGAATAGAAGAAAGACATTACAATAAAATATTTGCCATTTTCCAACGTCTGCATACACGTAGCCAGTATTCGGGAACGGGTATCGGTCTGTCGGTTTGTAAAAAAATAGTGGAACGTGCGGGTGGTAGTATTTGGGTACAATCGAAGCCGGGTAGTGGAAGTACATTTTATTTTACGATACCCAAAATCGAATCGATGGAAGAAAATGGACAGCATTAACTCAGCACGTTGTAAGAGAAACGATGAAGTACACATGCTGTATTGATTTGGGAATCTGGTAAATTGTTTCGAATATTTGTTCGGTAATAATTCTTTAAACAGGTGCCAATTTATATGAAAAACTAAAAATCCAATCTGAAGGTGAAACGTCCAATCATTAAAATCATTCTGCCATTCTCAATCGCCTGTATCTTGATTGCGGGGGCTGTATTCATGTATTCGTACTGGAAACAGGTGCAGGGTCGCAATGTGATTTTTGCGATGGAGCGCGTACTGGATGAAATTTACCCGATTGAAATTACTGAGTCGAGGCTTTCGGCCGAAGCATATCACTATGCAGCAACTGGCGAAACGCATAACCTTACAGCATTCAGCGAACATAAAACCAAATTGCTGAATTATGTAAAAAACCTGGAAAGCTCACCTGTCAACCACCTCTTTGATCCGGAGATGAGCGAAGTCATCAACGAGACACAGCTTTGGATTTCCCAGCTTGAATCGATTGCTGCAAAACCATTCTACAACGATTCAGCACAACTCTTTCAATACCTCCGATCTCCCTACTATACCGATTTACGTACATCTGTTTTTGATAAATACAACCAGCTGGCGAAAAATATTATCACTGCACGCGAAAATTACCTGCACCGGTTGAACAGGCTTACTACGATCAACATGGTTGGTTTTATCGGACTGTTGGTGATTACGATCCTGGTACTGGTTTTTGCCTACCGGTTAAATGCCGCACGTATCCGCCAGCTTTATCAGTTGCAGATTCAGCAAAAAGAACGTGAATTTGAAGTGGCTTTTCACCATGCACCGATTGGAAAAGTAATTGTTGACAGACAGGGCTATTGCACACGGGTAAATAAAAGTCTTTGTGAACTGCTCGATTATAATGAGGAAACACTGACAAAAAAGCGATTTGCCGATCTCACCACTCCTGCTGAATATCAAAAGGATTTGAATGTAATATCGATGTTGATACAGGGCAATATTAAAACCCATGAGCGTGAAAAGCAATTGATCAACTCACATGGGGATGCGATATGGGTTCAACAATCGATGGCTTTTGTAAGTCATGAAGATGGAAGTCCGCATCAACTCATTGTACAGTTAAAAGATATTACAGCAGAGAAAGAAAGTTTGAGAAGATTACAGGATTCGAATATCGAACTTGAGCAGTTTGCCTATACAGCTTCTCATGATTTGAAAGAACCACTTCGTATGGTGGATGGTTTTATGAAACTGCTGGAGAAAAACTATGGCGATCGCCTGGATGAAACCGGACGCAAATATGTGCACTTTGCAACAGATGGTGCAAGGAGAATGAATATATTACTGGAAGACCTGTTATCATATTCACGGGCTACGCGCACCAGCGGCGAAATGGAAACGGTGGATATGAATGAGATGATGAATGATATCTGCCAGTTATACCAACCCATGCTGGAACAGAAACAGGCAACGCTTTCCTGGGATACGCTTCCTTCCGTTTCTATACAACCTGCGGCATTGCGAACAGTTTTGCAAAATCTCATTTCAAATGCACTGAAATACCAGAAAGAAAATGCGGCGCCACAGGTTTCCATTACGGCAATGGAAGCCGGAGCATTCTGGAAAATTGTTGTTGCCGACAATGGAATTGGAATCCGCCCTGAATTTTTTGATAAGATATTTGTGATTTTTAAACGGCTACATGGCAAAACGGAATATGAAGGTTCGGGTATAGGACTTGCCACCTGCAAACGACTTGTGGAGAAATGGGGAGGAAGAATTGGAGTATCCTCTGAAGAGGGAGTTGGATCAAGTTTTTGCTTTACCATACCCAAAAAATCCGTGAGCTGATTGCTCTGTATCGGGTGCCTGCAAAATCTGGCACTTGCATTGCTGCAATTAAGAGAACTGGCATGTGGGTTCCGCACCTGCATCTACCAAACGAGAATAATCCGGAACTATGGCCAGCAATCAGATCCTGCCAACTTTTGGTAACAGAAACTTTGTTATTAGGAAATAGATTCCTTAGATTACCGCGCAAACTAACTGGGCAATATTTATCATTATGACTCCTGTGCACATATTACTCGTGGAAGATAATGAAGGCGACATTGTATTGACGCTGGAAGCATTCAAGGATGGTAAGCTGAAGAATTCTATTCAGGTGGTAAGAGACGGCGAGGAAGCGCTGCAATATCTACACCAACAGGGTCCTTATTTGAATGCAACCCTGCCCGACATCATTCTTCTGGATATCAATCTGCCCAGGATGGACGGGAAAGAAGTGCTGTTGTATATTAAAAGTCACGACCAGTTTAAATTAATACCGGTCGTTGTACTTACTACTTCATCTTCGGAAAAAGACATTTCCGATGTTTATGCATCCTTTGCCAATTGTTATATTACCAAGCCCGTGGATTTTGAAAAGTTTACAAAGGTAATCCGCTCCATCGAAGAATTTTGGATCAGCATTGTACAATTACCAGTAAAAAAGTAAAATGGAGAGAGAAGGAAAGTTGCGTTTACTAATAGTGGAAGATAATCCCGGCGATTATTTCCTGGTAGGCGAATACCTCAAAGAAGGTCCCTGGTTGCCATTACTCTTTCATGCAAGCAGTCTTGCTGAAGCTACCCGGCTCGCGCAAAATGAGCAGCTTGATGTTATTCTTCTCGATCTTACCCTTCCCGATAGTTCAGGACTTGATTCACTCAAAACCATGCTGCCCCTTCAGCCGAATACACCGATCATTGTATTGACGGGTATTGAACATGAACAATACGGAGTAGACAGTTTGAAGATGGGCGTACAGGATTACCTTGTAAAAGACCAGATCAACGGTCCGCTACTGGTTAAAAGCATTCGATACAGTATTGAACGGAGCCGCGCACGCCAGGCAATGACGAAGAAAGATCGACTGTTTAGATTGATTACTGATAACAGTCCTACCGCAAAAGCACTCATCACACCAGAAGGCAAATTCACTTTTTGTACTCATTCGGTAAAAACTATCAAAGGTTACGACGAAGCCGATCTTATAGGAAAACATGTATTTGATTTTGTACATCCTGAAGACATTTCACTGCTGCGCAATGCTATATCCAATAGCCTGGCCAACCCCAATCAACAGGTAAATGTAGAAGTGCGTGAGCGACATGCAAATGGTCGGTACATATGGTGTGAGAAGAGTATCACCAATATGTTGAACGATGAGCAGGTGAACTCGCTGGTGCTTACATTCTGGGATATTACAGAGAGTAAAAATGCCGAAGACAGGTTAAAACTTTCCGAAGAACGATATCGTAATCTCTTTGAAGTGTCGCCGGCATCAATTGTTGTTTGGGATATTGAATCGGAATTAATCCTGCAGGTAAATGAAACTGCAGAAAAAAGAGTACGGCTATACGCGCGAACAGTTCAGGGGTTTGCCGGTTAGCAGCATTATGGCCGACCCGGGTTTTGTAAAAGAAATAAAGAAAGTATTGCTGGGCGAGAATAAGGAAAGTGCCGTAAGCAATAAAGGCATCTCCCGCCGCATTCGACGTGATGGGCAGGTGATGATGATGGAGTATCATGCACACCTGGTAACTTACACCGGCGCACATGCTGCATTTCTAATGGAACAAAATGTAACCGAAAAGCTGGAGCTGGAAGCAATGTTGGATGCGGAACGACTGGCGCGTCAACAAATGGTAACTGATGCTGTACTATCTGCACAGGAACATGAACGCAGGGAAATTGGAATTGAGTTGCACGATAATATTAACCAGGTGCTGGCAAGTGCTCGTTTATATCTTGGACTGGTGAAGTCTTCTGTGCCAGAACAAGGTTCTTTTGTAGACGAAACGGATAAATTAATTACAAGGGCCATTGATGAAATCAGAAATCTTTCTCATTCGCTGATACCGCCTTCGCTCAATGAATCTGCATTGCTGGAAGCACTGGATGATATTGTCGCCATCACACGCCGCACCAGTGGGCTCGCGATTACACGTCAATACCAGGGCGTGGATGAATCGAAACTTTCAGATAAACTGAAACTTACCATTTACCGGATTGTACAGGAACAATTCAATAATATTCTTAAATATGCACAGGCAAAATCTGTTTCTGTGCGGCTTCAATCGGATGGCGAACGTATTACGCTCTCCATTAAAGATGATGGTGTAGGATTTGACCCGCAATTAAAAACCGGAGGTGTTGGTTTGATGAATATGAAGACAAGGGCATCACTTTTCAACGGTGATATCCAGGTGATTTCATCGCTGGGTAATGGCTGCGAGCTGGTAGCATCTATGAATATTGAAACGCCGATCGAAATCAAATAGCCGCGCGATAATTACGGAACGATTGTAATAAAGAAATAGGTTGCCAGCAGCACCAGCAGTACAATTCCCTGTAGGATATTACTTCGCCCCGCTCCCAGGAAGAGTTTCAACACAAGCAGAGATGTTATAAACAGAACTGTCGATTTTGTATCGATGCCCAATGTAATGGGGAAGTCCAGCACGTGCGATACAATTGCAACGGCGGGAATAGTGAGCCCGATACATGCAAGGGCCGAGCCCAATGCGAGGTTAAGACTTGTTTGTAAACGGTTGAGCCTTGCTGCGCGCAAAGCCGCCATTCCTTCGGGCAACAGGATTACCGTTGCAATCAGTACGCCCACGAGGCTTTTGGGTGCGCCCATGTCTGCTACCAGTAGTTCGAGCGCAGGAGAAAGTTTTTTCGACAGCAAAACCACGGCAACCAGGGAAACCATCAGTAACCCGAGGCTGGTAAAAGTTGTAAGGTTGCTGGGCGGGGCAGCGTGTTCCTCTTCATCTTCAATACGTGTGGCTGGCAGGAAATAATCACGGTGCCGGATCGTCTGCATACTAATGAAAGCGCCATATAACACAAAAGATACGATCGCAACAAAAATCAACTGGCTTTTGCTATAATAAGGACCTGCAACCGACGTGGTATAATTGGGAAGAATCAGCGTAAGTACCGAAATGGCCGTAAGTACAATCAACGCTGCGCTTACGCCTTCTTTTACAAAAACCTGTTCGCGATAACGATATCCGCCAACCAGCAGGCATAAACCTACCATGCCCGTAAGGATGATCATCACCGCAGCAAATACAGTATCGCGCGCAAGCGCGGCAGCTGATTCACCTTCGGTGAGCATAATTGAAACGATCAGGGAAACTTCAATAATCGTAATAGCAACGGCAAGGATCAACGTTCCGAAGGGTTCACCCACACGGTGAGCCACCACTTCGGCATGGTGTACAGCGGCGAGCACCACACCCACCAGGCCTGCGGTCATTACAAGATTCATGACAGTGCCGCTCCAGGAAGATGCGAGCAGCATCAGAATGATACCCACAACAGGCAATGAGATTGACCAGACAGGAAGGTTGATTTTTTTCAGCATGCAATTACGTTTTCAATGAACCGGTACAAACCGGATTTAATTGAAGTAAATGCATTTAACAATAAATACAAAAAGTTGTTCTTCCCGGATTTAGCAAAAAATCATTTACTCCTCTACAGGAATTGATACAGAAATCGTGCAACCTTTGCCCGGCGCAGCTTCAACATCAACATTACCATTGTAGAATTTAGTTCTCTCGTAAATGTTACTTAGGCCGATGCCACGGTGTGTTTGGGTGGGATCAAAGCCTTTTCCATTATCGGAAATTCGCAGTTCAACAAACTCGCTTTTACGGCGTAGGAGAATGATTGTGCAGGTAGCCCCGCTGTGTTTGATAATATTCTTTAACTGCTCCTGTACAATACGGAACAGCATTACTTTTTTACCTTTGCTCAGCACTTCTGTATCGGCATCACTCTCAAAAACAATCTCCATATCATGTGCCATCTCAATATCCTGTACCAGCAACCGTACACTATCTGAAAGTTTTTTCTTCTTTCAATTGTGGTGCCACGAGATCGCGGGAAAGTTTACGGATTTCTTCAATAGCCAGCGTGATATAGTCAGTGCCTTTATCTTTTAGTGTTTGTTGATCGGGGCTTGATACAGCCAGCATATCCACAAAAAGTTTCGCTGTACTCAGTACCTGGTTTACATTATCATGCAGTTCATGACCCAGCTTGGTACGCTCATCTTCAGCAACCTGAATGACCGTTTCAGAAATTTCTTTCTGGCGATGCAGACGCTCGTCGTTGAGTTTGGTTTCCAGTTCTTTGATAGCAGAAATATCCTGGAGTGATCCGATCATTTTTACCGGCAGGCCATTCTCATACACAACAAAACCACGATCCTGTACAAATTTGTAGGATCCATCTGCGCATTTAAAGCGATATGAATCCTGCCATGACGGTTGTAAGTGATCAGTAGCTTCCTTCACTTTGTCGGCAACACGGTTCCTGTCTTCAGGATGTATGCGCCGCAACCACCAGGAAAGTCCACGACTATTGTCGGGTTGGTAGCCGATCATTTCCATCAATGTTTCATTGCGGAAGATCTGGCCATTTTGCATGTCCCATTCCCAAATAGCATCGGAAGTGGCACGGTTCAGGGTCCAAAGACGCTCCTGCGCCCGCATTAATTCTTTTTCCAGCTTCGTTTTTTCGGCGAGGCTTACCGACTGCCCGCCCAATAACCTTCTACCTGAAGGCATATTGATAGGGAAAATGTTAATGAGTGTTACGATATTCTGACCTGTTGCAAGCTCCAACTGCCGTGTAATTTGTAGTGGGTTGCCGCTGTATAACACTTCGAGGTGATCCTTATACAAAGCTTCCGAAATAGATGGCGGAACCAAATGTGTTACTTTGTTTCCAATCGCATCCGCTTCTTTTATATTGAAATGTTCAAGAAAAGCTTTACTGGCAAAGAGGAGTGTTTCATCTTCATCAATTACCCAGGCAGGATTTGGCGTCTCCTGTAAAAATGCTTTCATCAGGTGTTCGCCGTCTTTTAGTTCAGTATGTAATTTCCGTTCACGCGTGATGTCAATAACGCTGGAAACCACAAAGGGCAAACCGTTTTCTTCTTCTTCCGCTAAAATCTGGCTGTTGAATAAAAGCCAGTGCTTATTGCCATTGGGTAAAGTAACCACGATCGTCTTGCGATGCGACTGTCCGGTTTTTTGTGTTAAACGAAATGGTGATTCTTCAAATGGGACAGTAGCGCCATTTTCATCTTCAATTGCCCATTCATTATCCCACAGCGATGCAACATTTTTAATGCAATACAGTTTTTCCAGTGTTGTTTCAAACATGGAAGCCAGTTTCTGGTTGGCGGCAATCAGCTCACCCGTAGAATCCTGAAATAATACGCCTGTCAATCCTTCAATGATTAACTGACAGTGATTTCTAACAAGTGAATTAAAACGGTTCTGGCGTTCTGTATCGAGAATTTTATAACCCAGGCAAAAGTAGGTAGTGTCTTCGTTGTTGGGTTCAACAAGTCGGTTGATCTGCCACTTCATTGGATGGTAGTGGCCATTGCGAATATAGAGTTCGATTTCTACCGGACGCTCATGAAAACGGGCGTCAGCCAGTTTTTTATGAAGATCAGTGAGGTTAACAGGATGTACGAGATCGAAAAAAATTAGTAGCAGTCTGACGAGGGTCAGCTATCTCAAGATTACGCAGCATACTCGCATTGGCTGAGCGAATGATACCTTTTTCGTCAATCAATGAGAGAAACAATTCCCTTCCTGCGCGTGAGTCCTGGATGATTCGTTTGAGAGTACTCCAGCTTTTTTTCATTCTCCTGTTTTTCGCTAATTTCGGTTTGGATTTTTTGAGTCTGTATTTATGCTAGTTAAGCTGCACCGAACTGATAATTCCCGGCACTAAATCAAATTCACAGGATTTATCGAGAAAATAACTTGCACCGAGTCGCTTACATTCCTGTCTGTAATAATTAGCAGACATGTTTGATAAAACGATGACCGTACAGTCCAGCGATTTGTTTTGAATTTCCTGAAGCAGATCCAACCCGTTTTTGCCGGGCATGCTAATGTCGAGTAGAACAACGTCGTGCTGCTGGGCCTCCAGCATACGGAGTCCATCATTAAAATTGAGTGCGAGATCCACAGAATCAATTTCCTCCACTTCGTCAAGCATGTTTTTCATGCTCTTTGCGAAATAGGCGTGGTCGTCAACAATCAGAACCGAAACCTTACTGTTTCTCATATTAGGGTATTGAAAATAAAAAAGCTTAACCTACAACAAAGAAAAGGCTAACGCGCCTTAAAATCAATAGAAAAGAAGAAGAATGTTATGTATGTATCGAAGTATTTTATTTGTAGTTAATTTACTACAGGTATTTACTTAGTGTTATTAAGAGGTTGCATTTTCTGCTGTATAATTTTTCGTATCACGATACGAACAGCCGGTTTATCGTTCTATAAAATGATAACGCAGTTGGGTTGACTTTGAAAACAACCGGAAACCTGGAGAAAGATTATCGGGGCAGCAGTGTTTTTACAGCCCTGATCAGTGCATTGGGAAGTTCATCTTTACTGATGTATGCCTGGGCGCCTGCTTTGAGCACGCGACTTTCATATTGCTCGGGTGGATATGTGCTGATTACAATAAAAGGCACGGTTGAATCTTTGCTGCGAATAACACGTAATGCTTCCATTCCACCACCACCGGGCATGGCGAGGTCGGAAATGATAACGTCCCAGCCACCGCCTGATTCCAGCGCGATAAGGGAATCCGCATCGGCAGCCTCCTGTATTTCCACAGGCGAAAATTCTTCGACCAGGAACTTTACTAAGCTTTGCCGAACAACTTCGTGATCATCAGCGACAAGGATTTTGAGCATATTGGTTATGTTCAGTGCCTGTACGTGGAGACAGTGCCGCGTACAAGATAGTTACGATTCAAAAAAACAGATGTAGCAGGCCATTTTATAATTCTGTAGAGTTTATTCTACATGATTCATTTTCCTGCGCCTTAAATGAGTTTCCGTTCCAGGGCATACCGGGTGAGGTCGGCATTGGATCGGATGTTCATCTTGCTCAGGATGCGGGTACGGTAGGTGCTTACGGTGGTAGTGCTTAATGAGAGCTGGTTGGCTATTTCTGAAACGGAACTGCCCGAGGCGAGCAGCTTAAATACGTCGAATTCGCGGTCCGAAAGCAACTCATGGGGTTCCTTTTCGCTGTCTCACGCACCGCATCGGCGAGTTTTTCGGCAACAGCAGGGGTAATAAATTTTTTTACCCAACTGCACCGTTTGTATGGCTTTGATGATATGCTCGTGAATGGTTTCCTTTCCAAGATAACCAGACGCGCCGGCCTTCAACACACGCAGCGCATACTGATCTTCAGGATACATACTCATGATTAATACAGGAATATGCGGAGCGATCTGTTTGATCTGACTTAAAGCATCAAGCCCGCTACGACCCGGCATATTCATATCGCAAATGATAATTTCCCAATCATTGGTTACCACTTCGGTCACCAGGCTTTCCGCATCTGCAACTTCTCCCACACGCGCAGAAGGATACTCTTCAAGAAGAATCTGTTTGAGTCCACGGCGCACAATGGCATGGTCATCCGCAATAAGAATTTTTAACATGGCAGTCTTAGTTAGAATTTTTTTCGCCTGATTCGGACAATGTAATCACCACTTTTACCAGTGTTCCTTTTCCGGGTTCTCCCGTTATGGAATAAGTGCCGCCAATTCCTTCTGCACGTTCACGGGCACCAATCAATCCCAAAGTCTTTTTTGTTTCTCTTTGTTTCATCAAATCCTATTCCATCATCCTGAATCGTTAAAATTAATTGATTCTGTGTTTTTCGCAACACTATGTGCGCATTTTTTGCTTCGGCATGCCGACCCACATTTGTCAATGATTCCTGGAAAATCCGGTAAAGACCAATCTTCACACTGTCTGAGAGTATCAGTTCTGTATCAGGGAACTCGGCAGAACAAATGACTCCCGAGCGTTTGCTAAACTCATCCATATGCCATTCCATTGCAGCCACCAGGCCAAGGTCATCAATAAGACTGGGCCGCAATTCGGAGCTGATCCTGCGTACCGTTCTTACTGTCGTGTCCAACAATGCCGATAAATCAGTGAGTTTATCTTTAATAGGGCCCTCTTCGGACTTCAGTTTTCTGTTTAACCAGGAAACATCCATCTTTAATACGGTCAACAACTGGCCCAGTTCATCATGAATTTCGCGGGCAATATGTAAACGCTCCTGTTCACGAATGCTGTTTAAGTGCTCTGTTAAACGCTTAATGCTGGAATAGGATTCTTTCAATCGCTCTTCGGCCAGGTATTGTTCAGTAATTTCATTTCCCAGTACCAGTCTAACCGCGCGCCCCTCGTACCAGGTGTCGTGCGTAACAATATTAACATAAATAACGTTACCATCTTTGCGCATATGTCGCCATACGCCAGCATAGTGAATGCCCCGGAAACTGATGTTGGTCTGTTCTTTCAATTTTTCCAGGTCTTCGGTTGAATACAGTTTCGCTACATCCAAATCCAAAAACTCCTCCCTTTCGTATCCGTATTGTTTTAATGCCGAATCGTTGGCTTCAATGATTTTATATTCAGGCAGGCTCAGCATCCACATGGCTAACGGGTTGGCTGAAAAGAGGAGTCGATATTTCAACTCCGACATTTTCAGGAATTCTTCTGCCTGTCGTTTCTCTGTCATGTCGATTCCGGTTCCTAACAGGCATGGCTTACCATCGTACATTACAAGTGTGGCTTTGAAGAAATGTGGTGTGCGTGTTCCATCCCTGTGTACTAAATCAGCTTCTGCATCATTGGCTCCTTTTTCGAATACACCCTGTATTCTGTCGGCAATATATTCCTGTTGGTCATCGGCAAAGAATTGTGAGGGATGCATTTTTGCGATTTCTTCGCCGGAATAACCAGTCACAATTTCAAATTGCCGGTTCCACCGTATGAACGTTCCATTTTGGTCGTAGAAATAAAACACACCCGGCAGGCTATCGATCAATGTATCGGCCATTGATCTCACTTTATCCATCTCTTTTTCGGTGCGCATTTTTTCAGAGATATCACGAATAAAAACGGAAAGACCCCTGCTCGATGGATAAATATGATTCTCCTGCCAGAGATTCAAAGGTTGAAAATGGTCGGTATTGGAAACAAATGTTTGCGTATGCATGGCTTTTTTAAAAGCCTTAAAGGTTTCAGACCCTACTGCATCGGGAAAAACATCCCATACGCGGCGTCCTATCATCTCTTTGGGATCTATACCAGTAAGTTCACCAATTTTTTTATTGGCATAAGTATAAACAAAATCACGATCCACGGCAATGAATCCATCGGTGATACGATCGAGAATATCAGTAAGTTCTTCTGTTTTTTCCTTTACCTGTGTTGATAGTTCTTCGTTGAAAGTCTTAAGCCGGTCTTCAAGTTGTTTTTTCTGGGTAATGTCGCGGATAAAGCTGATAAAGAATGTTTTTCCCTCCAGGTCAAATGGTGATATCCTGATGGCGATATCCACTGGTGTGCCGTCTCTTTTTACGGCCCACAGGTCGATGGTATTACCGATGATTGTATTTTTTCCCTTCTCTATTATAATTGGCGAGACTTGATCTGTGTTTTTCGCGTAGCTCTTCCGGAATAATATAATCACCAAGGTCTCCGCCTACCACTTCATGTTCTTTCCAGCCAAAGAGCCGCGTTGCTTCAGGGTTCCATTTAACAACAAGACCTTTGCTGTCGAGTATCACTACTGCATCAGGTGCATTTTGGAAAATGGCATTGATCTCCTGCTGGCGATCCACCAGTTGCTTACGGATCCGTAGTTGTTCCAGTTCTCTTTTATTCAACGATACGGCGGTGAACCAGGCAATACCGATGATGGTAATAATCGTAAAGAGAGAAAGGATCGTTACGCCAAATTCATTATCATAAAATCCGCGCCAGTAACCCCATAAGCGAAGTAACCCAAAAAACGATGGCAACAGGATTGCTGCCGGCAACAACACCCTGGCGGTAAGGCTTCCACTGAGGCGTGTGGTGATCTGTCGCATCAATCCTCTGTCGGGCCAGGCATAGAAAAAGGCAAAGCTGAAAATAAAAAACCCCGCTGCTGAATTCAATGCCATTGGCATGATACGCATCATACCTAAAAATCGCGGATTTTGATAGAGATAACTAAGCAGGTACATCAGGCTGATGAGACCTAACATCAATATCAGGTATTGCGCAATTCTATAACACTTCTCCGTTTTTTTATAAGCCAGCACCAGGGAAATGGCAATCAGCAAAAAGCAAAATGAATTATTGAGGCTAAGCCGATTGATGCTATTTTTTTGGGCCGACAGTATATTCATTTGCTCTGCATACAGCAATGTATCCAATGGCAAATCCCAACCTGTAAACTCTCCAAAAAAGCGATTGAGTGATATAAGGAGGAGAATAACTGCGAATATCAAACCCGTTTTTTGATAAGATCGTTTATCAGGTTTTGAATGAATAAACAAAAGCGAAAATGCGCCCAGCAACAAACAAACTGCGGTAATGGGCGCCATACCAATGACAGGAGAACCCATTCTACGCAGGACGGGAATTTCAAATTGCCATCCCAGCAATACCAGAATCGGCAGGAGTATAAGGACTACCTGCAGGTAATAGGACCAGCGTTTATATTTTTCCTGTAATGAGTGGTCAGGAGGTAATAACATGTGTATACGATTAGCGTAGGAGCCGGGCTATCCGGTTTTAAGTACATCGATAGGGTTTTGAACAAATCAGCTTAACCGGTTTTTACAGGAAGGATTAAAAATGCTCGCAACAGCATCAAAATGATTCGATTAAAATAACCAAAAAATTTGATTGTATACGCCATCCCGGGCAATAAATGTCTGATTTACACTCAAAACTAAGTGGAAGCCATTGTTTTTTGAGCGGATCGTTTCAAAAACCGAAAAAGATTTGCGTTTAATCAAAATCTTATATTCAGTTCATACACGCGTCAATGCTGTCGGCGTCCGCCTATCAGCCTAATCCTCCTTTGATGTATAAAAATTCTGATGCATATATAGGAATTAAGGGTTTGCATTATCTTTGTTTTTCTGCAAATCTTACGAACTATGAAGTGTTAAGGGAGGGTTTCCTCCATCTGTTAAAAAACCACTGATGTTGAACACAACATCGAGCGCTGTTGATACCCGATGAACGCGGGTGATTTCATTTTATTCAACTACATAACAAGATTGGTATATGTCGCAAACCGGGACAAACAGGAATAAATCTGCCCGTTACCGGGCACTTATACGTCAAACGCTGCGTGGCGAAGAGCGTGATTATACATCAGGAAGCATTCGCGAAGCAATTGTATTACTTGCCATACCCATGATTCTTGAGTTGGGGTTGGAGAGCGTTTTCGCTGTGGTGGATATGTATTTCGTAGGAGAATTGGGAAAGAATGCGATCCAAACGGTGGGACTTACCGAGTCTGTAATATCGTTGGTGTACGCCATCGCGATGGGATTAAGTATAGCAGCTACTGCTACGGTAGCACGACGTATTGGAGAGAAGAATCGCGAAGGGGCATCGCATGCAGGTGCGCAGGCGATTATTATTTCATTACTGGTCACAATCATTATCAGCATACTCGGATTTGTATTTGCTGCGGATGTTCTTCGCATCATGGGTGCCGAACCCGATGTGGTGAAAGAAGGGACGAATTTCGCGCGGATTATGCTGGGAGGTAGTGTTGTGATCGTTTTACTTTTTTGATCAATGGTATTTTCCGTGGAGCCGGCAATGCTGTAATGGCCATGCAAAGTCTTTGGCTGGCGAGCATACTCAATATTATCCTTTGTCCGGTATTGATTAAAGGCCTGGGGCCGTTCCCTCGCATGGGACTGGAAGGTGCAGCAGTGGCTACTACCATTAGCCGCGGTGTGGGTGTGTTATATCAATGCTGGCACCTGTGGCGTGGCAAGGGAAATATCAGCATGAAGAAAGCCGATTTTCTTCCCGATTTCACCGTGTTGAAGTCACTCACAAAACTTGCATGGCCTGCAACATTTCAATTTGTGCTGGCTTCTGGCAGCTGGGTAGTGCTGGCATGGCTGGTGGCGCATACGGGCGGTACCGAAGCATCGGCAGGATACCAGGTAGCCATGCGCAATGTAATATTCTTTATACTTCCTGCATGGGGATTAAGTAATGCGGCTGCAACCCTGGTGGGTCAGAACCTGGGCGCCGGAAAACCTGAGCGTGCGGAAACCAGTGCATTGCTTACAGCGAAGTACAATGCTGTGTTTATGTCATTCGTTACGGTTTTGTTTGTGTTTTTCCCAGGAGCCATCATCAGCATTTTTTCAAATGATGTTGCTGTTGTCGACATCGGCGCGCAGGCGTTGCAGATTATCGGCGCCGGTTACATTTTTTATGGAATTGGTATGGTGATGATACAAACACTTAATGGGGCCGGCGATACAAAAACGCCTACACTGATCAATTTCTTTGGATTCTGGCTTTTTCAGATCCCGTTGGGAATATTGTTGGCAATGGTGCTGGGTTGGGGTCCCGTAGGGGCGTTCATTGCCATCCCCGTTGCCGAAACCGCCATCGCCATCGCGGCTTATTTCATTTTCCGGAAAGGGAAGTGGAAGATGGTGAAAGTGTAAATTGATGGGGGATGGTGGATGGTGGAAGGAGGAAGGATGGGGGATGGTGGATGGTGGAAGGACCGGGCGAGCGGAAACATACCCCATTTAAATGCAAGATCGGGTTTCCCCCACTCTAAAAATACATCCTCCATCCCCTATCTTCCCTCCCCTATCTTCCATCCCCCATCCACCATCCTCCATCCCCCATCCACCATCCCCCATCCCCCATCTTCCCCCCTCAATTCCTCCTGTAAACCCGCTAACTTTGCCTCATGTCCCGTTTTCATACCCAGGATGCAAAAAATCTTTTATCGAAGCTGACCGCGCGAAGGTTGTGGAATGGGTTAAAGGTTTGGAGCAGCTATTACATCAGTAAATGGACAAAGAAACCGGTACAATGGGGTTATCCCATTTCCATTTCATTTGAGCCTACCAATTTCTGTAATCTTCGCTGCCCTGAGTGCCCCAGTGGGTTAAGGTCCTTTACGAGGCCAACGGGCATGTTGCAAAAAGACTTCTTCCGGCAAACGATCGACGAGATGCACCGGGAGTTGCTGTATCTCGTATTTTATTTCCAGGGCGAACCCTATCTCAATCCCAACTTTTTGGAGATGGTGAAGTATGCTTCTGATAAAAAAGATCTACACGGCCACATCTACCAATGCGCATTACCTGACGGATGAAAATGCGCGACGCACCATTGAAAGCGGACTCGATCGTCTCATCATTTCCATTGATGGCACCACGCAGGAAGTATATGAACAATACCGCGTGGGCGGACAACTTAATAAAGTAATTGAAGGCGCCCGCAACATTGTAAAATGGAAAAAGAACTGAAGAGCACCAAACCTTTTGTGGTATTTCAGTTTCTGGTGGTACAACCTAACGAGCACCAGATTGAAGATGTAAAAAAACTGGGTAAGGAAATAGGCGTAGACGACGTGTGGTTTAAAACCGCACAGATTTACGATTATGAAAACGATCCCAATAACCTGATACCGACACGAGAAGAATACAGCCGTTATAAAAAAACACCACAGGGCACGCGCTTTAAAGGCAAAATGCAAAATCAGTGCTGGCGTTTGTGGCACGATCCTGTTATTACCTGGGACGGGCTGGTTGCCCCCTGTTGCTTTGATAAAGATGCACAGTATCGTATGGGCAACCTGCGCAACGAGAGCTTCCGTGATATCTGGAAAAAATGGTGAGTACCGCGCTTTTCGTGCACGCATTTTACGCGGACGGAAAGAGATTGACATCTGTGCCAATTGTTCGGAAGGAACCAAAGTGTGGGGCGACTAACACAATTCATCCCAATCTTTCAGGTTTCGTAAGCCAATATCCCTCTTGCATTATAAAGACTTCCTAAATTTGACAGTAAGCGCCGACAACACTATAAAATCGATGTTTAACCATTAACTTTGCATAAGTTGGTTTTCATTGATGCAATTAAACGATCGTACCATGGGCATTGAACAGGATATCCACCAGGCGAAATTTCGCAACGAATACCAGAAGGCGTATATAAACCTGGTTTATACACACAACTGGATGACGGAAAAGTCGAAAGCAATATTTGCTTCGGAAGACATTACGTCGCAGCAGTTCAACATCCTTCGCATATTGCGGGGCAGTTTTCCGCAGCCCTTATCAACGCTGCAGATCCGTGATCGTATGTTGGATAAAATGAGTGATACCAGTCGCATTGTAGACCGATTGATTGCAAAGGGGTTGGTGAAGAAGGCTGTTTGCAAAACAGATCGCAGACTGGTGGATGTGATCATTACAGATAAAGGGAAAAAATTACTGGAACGTCTCGATATTCGCCAGGATGAGATGGATGGCATTCTCAGTAACCTCAGTAAAAAAGAAGCAGCACAGCTAAGTGAACTGCTTGATAAGATCAGGGAAAAATAAAACGCAGCGCTGCATTCTTTCAAAAGCCCGCGTTAGACTGTTTAATATTTATAAGTTTAAAAAGGCGACAGAAATATTTGAATTAACAAATTATCAAGCCTTTACATCTTTTGTTGCAGGGTAATTAGCGCTACCTTCACACCCGATTATGAATAATATTACCATGCTTTTGAAAAAACTATCCTTTCTGTTTTTGCTTTTTGTTTCAGTACAATTATTTGCGCAACCTACGCATGAATTCCGCGGTGTATGGATTGCCACAGTAGATAATATTGACTGGCCAAAACGTGCCGATTATAATAATCCCACCAATCAACGTGCTGACTATATTCGGATACTGGATATGCATAAGAAAAATGGTATGAATGCGGTGATTGTGCAGGTGCGTCCTTCGGGTGATGCATTTTACCCCTCTTCACTTGAACCCTGGAGCCAGTGGCTTACGGGTACTCAGGGCAAAGCACCCACTCCTTATTACGACCCACTGCAGTTCATGATTGATGAAGCGCATAAAAGAGGAATGGAATTTCATGCATGGCTGAACCCTTATAGAGCCAACTTCAATGTAAAAACAGCTTCTATCGCATCCAATCATGTTACCAAACTGCACCCCGACTGGTTTGTAACGTACGGTGACAAAAAATACTTCGAACCATCGAATAAACAGGCGCAGGCTTTTGTGGTAAAAGTGGTGCAGGATATTGTAAGCCGCTACGATGTGGATGCGATTCATATGGATGATTACTTCTATCCTTATCGTATTGCCGGAAAAGAATTTCCTGATGCAGCTGCATACGTTAAATCAGGAAGTAAACTCAGCAAAGACGACTGGCGCCGCAGCAATGTGGATTCAATTATAAAAAAACTGCATGTTGCCATCAGGCAGGTGAAACCAAAAGTGAAATTTGGCATCTCTCCTTTCAGTGTGTGGCGCAACAAGGATAAAGACGAGCGTGGTAGCAATACAAAAGCCGGTCAAACGAATTACGACGATCTCTATGCCGACATTCTTCTTTGGTTGGAAAAAAGGCTGGATCGATTATGTAGCTCCTCAGTTATATCTTGAAATCGGCCATGACAAAATTGATTATAAAACGATGCTGGACTGGTGGGCGAAAAACAGTTATGGCCGACACGTATACATCGGCCACGGTATTTACAGAGTAAATGAACGCTCTCTCGCGTGGAAGAATCCTAATGAGTTGCCTAACCAGATAAAGCTCCTGCGTAAAAGCGAAAATATTCACGGCAGTATTTACTTCAGTTCAAAAACATTTGACAATAACCCCAACGGCTGGAATGATAGCCTGCGCAACAACTACTATAAGGTGCCGGCATTGATTCCGGAGATGCCGTGGCTGAATGATCGATGATAGATGAACGATGGTCGATGAACGATGATCGATGTCGATGATCGATGTTGGCAACAACACAGCAACCTACCTTTACCCACAACCTTTCAAATACCTGAAAGAACACCTGTCGCAGCAAAAATTTTTTCCGCAGGAAAAAATTTTTTGGCACAGAATTTTCCTAACTATACAGGAAGATTTTTTACGGTTTGTAAATTCTTATTAGTGAGTTGATTTTGAGGCTGGTTTGAACCTGTAACCGGGGCATTTTTATTTTACGGGGAAATGTCACCCCACGCACAACAACAAGGAAAAAAAATGCGTTCGCGGGTTTGTATATCATAGTTCCGTAATTTTACGGCCTGATTTTTGATGATAGGCCGGCCTTCCAAAATTTTTGAAGTCACCGTCCGCTTAAATCCACTTTATAACTATGGCCTTAAGCCAATCGTTACAACAGAAGCTGTTACAGAAATTGTCGCCTCAGCAAATTCAACTGATGAAGTTGCTGCAGGTGCCTACGGCAAATTTGGAAGAGCGCATCAAAGAAGAACTGGAAGAAAACCCTGCATTGGAACTGGACGACCAGGGCGAAGCAGGGCAGGAGGAGATTGCTGATGAATTCAGCAGCGAAGCCGACACAGAATACGAAGAGAAGACCGGCAGCGAAGAAGATTATGAAAATGTGGATGTAAGTGAATATGTGCATGATGGTGATGATGAGGTAGCTGATTATCGTACACGCGATGATAATTACGGAGAAGAAACAGAAAAACAGGTTCCTTTTAAAACAGAAGCCAGTTTTTATGAAACGCTATTAAACCAGCTTGGATTATTAAAGCTGGATGAAAAGCAACAAAAGATTGCTGAACAAATTGTAGGCAGTATCGACGAGGATGGCTACCTGCGCCGTGAAACTTCAGCGATTGTTGATGATCTCGCATTTCGCCAGAACCTCATTGCTACAGAAGAAGAAGTAGAAGAAATGATTCGTCGCATTCAGCGCTTTGATCCTCCCGGTGTTGCTGCGCGCGATCTGCAGGAATGTCTCTTATTACAATTACAACGTCAGAAGGAAGAAGGCCGCGACGTAGACACCGCGATCCAGGCGCTTAGCAAATACTTCGACGAGTTTACTAAAAAGCATTACGAGAAAATACAACGCGGTTTGTCGATTGAAGAAGACGAGCTGAAAGAAGTAATGCAACAAATTGTAAAACTCAATCCCAAACCAGGCGGTAATGTCGGCGGCATCAACAAGGCAGAAAGTTATGTGGTGCCCGATTTCTTCATTATGAATAATGGTGGGAAGCTGGAGCTTACACTCAACTCGCGCAACGCTCCCGAACTGCGCATCAGCGAAGGTTACCGCGATATGATGAAAGAATACGAGCGCGGAGCAAAGAAAGATAAACGCCAAAAAGAAGCCGTTCTTTTTATCAAACAAAAAATTGACGCAGCAAAATGGTTTATTGACGCCATCAAGCAACGCCAGCACACATTGTTGAGCACCATGACGGCTATTATGAACCACCAGTACGATTTCTTTATTACGGGTGATGAAACCAGCCTGCGTCCGATGATCCTGAAAGATATTGCTGAACTTACCAACCTCGATATCTCTACAGTAAGCCGTGTTGCCAACAGCAAGTTTGTACAAACTGAATTTGGTACTTATCGTCTCAAGTTTTTCTTCAGTGAATCATTGAGCACGGAGAGTGGCGAAGAAGTATCAACGCGCGAGGTGAAAAAGATACTGAGCAACCTGATTGAAGGCGAAAACAAAAAGCGCCCACTTTCAGACGAACGCCTGACTGAATTACTCCAGGAGAAAGGATACAATATTGCGCGACGCACGGTGGCCAAATACCGCGAACAACTCAACATACCGGTAGCCCGGTTGAGGAAGGAGTTGTAACCCGGTCGGAGTTTCCTGCTTATTAAGCTAATTCTCATTTTACGACAACACAGGTTAAGTATTTCCACTTATTGGAAATGCAAATAATTGGGAAGAACTTGCCCCGCACCTGACTAAAATCTAATACTATGTTGGCTCGGCCCTTTCGTATTATTGTATTTGCTACAATTTTCATTTCTTTTTTTAGTGCTTCAGTACTTCAGGCTCAAACTCCCACCATTACTATAACGCAAGGTTTGCAGGTGGGTGAACCAGGGAAAGGGGTTGCCTGGGGAAATTCAACCTACGTTGGCGTTTTCTCAAATAAAGTTGTGATCCGTTCTACAGATGGAGAAAACTGGACGAGGGTACAAAATGTTACTATGCCAAATGGTTCGCTTCAAAGCCTGGCTTTCGGAGCCGGATTGTTTGTTGTTGTAGGCAGCAATGGTTTAATTGCTACTTCTCCCGACGGCATCACATGGACCGGTCGCAGCTCAGGAACTGCAGTATTATTGAACGAAGTAAAATTTTTAAACGGGACTTTTTATGTAGTAGGGCAAAACCGTACGTTACTGCAATCGGCAGACGGCATTACGTGGACATCTGTATCTATAAACACGGGCACGAACACAGACGTTCTCGTGAATATTGACTATGGTAACGGTATTTTTGCGATTGGTGCACGGAATAATTTTTCGATTGGACTTTATATTTACTATTCTGCAACAGCCGCAGCGAACTCCTGGACATTTACCTCCATTGGAGCACCGGGTACACTCAACAAGCTGCAATACATTGGCGACAGGTTTTATATTTTTACATCAGGTACATCCATCTATACTTCTACAAATGCATCAAGCTGGACAAACAGTTCTCCATTGATGGAGGTTACACTTCCTAATTCAACTGTACAACCCTTTAGTAGTCCCCATCACGCATTCAATGGCATATACGATGGCACTCGTTGGATTTTTTACGGAGGAACAGGATATTATCCGGGTTCATACGGTAGTGTGTTTGTTTCAACGGATGGAACTGCATTTACGCTTCAACCACAATCGGCCTACATCGTTGGTCATGGTTCTGCATATGCCAATGGTAAATATTTTCAGTGGGGAAATGAAGGGATCGTGACTTCATCAGATGGAGTTGTTTACAAACATCTGGGATCGAATTTTAATAGCCTGGCAAAAAAACAACAGCGGCACTTATGTGGGCGTAGGCTATCTTGGTTCGTCGGGACAGATTTTCTCATCCACCGATTTTAATACCTGGACGAATCAGTTGACGGAAAGAATACCGACTTTGTATTCGGTGATTTGGGATGGATCACGTTTTGTAGCTGCGGGTGATAAGATCATAGCAACTTCACCTGACGGCGTTTCCTGGACCACGCTTTCAACTCCCTCAACTTTCTTTTACTCCATGATTTATGATGGCACTCGTTATGTGGCTGTTGGAACAAACGGGGGTACTGGTATTATTCAAACGTCTACAGATGGGATTACCTGGACAACAGTGAACTCCGTGGATTATGTATACAGCCGAATTCGTTATGTAAATGGACAATACTTTGCAGTTGGCCTTCATCCCATTACCTACGAGGGAATTGTGATGCATTCGACGGATGGAACGTCGTGGAGCGATAAAACTCCTTCGGGTTATGGGTCATACTTGTACAACGATGTTGCCTGGGATGGTTCAAAATATGTGATGATTGGAAGTGACTGGTATTATGAGTTTCTCTCATTGACAACCACTAATCCCGCCGACGCGGGTAGTTATACCAACAAGGGTAACATAAGCGTAACGGGTGGAGTACTCCCGGGTTCATATTTCACCGAAAACGTGCTGGAGTATTCAAATGGAAAATTTGTTGCAACAGCAATGGACCTAAATGCAGGGAATGCAATCTTCCTCCTATCTACAGATGGCATTAACTGGTCTACACATGCTACCAACGCTGCGAGTGAAATTAACTGTATAGTTGCAAGTGGAAATCAGTTTGCGATGTTGGGATCGAATGATCATAAGTTTTTAGTGAACTATGGTTCTACCTTACCTGTGCAGTTGAAACAATTTGATGCAAAACTGCAGGCAGGAGATGGACTGCTTACCTGGTCAACTGCTTCCGAACAAAACAGCCGCGAGTTTAGGATTCAGCATAGCGTTGATGCACAAGCATGGGAGCAGTTGGGTGTGGTTGCTGCTGCAGGCAATAGTGAGCAGTTGAAATCATACCAGTTCAAACATCGTGACTTAACAGCCGGTACACATTATTATCGTCTACTCCAGGTTGATAATGATAACCGCCAGTCGTATAGCGCAATCAGGAAACTGGTGGTAACGGAACAATCTAAATTGCGTGTATATCCCAATCCTTCAAATGGAGATATACAATTACAAAAGGAATCCAACGGTACATCTACTGTCATTGTAATAAATGCAAATGGACAAAAGTTGTATCAATCCGTACATACCGGCAACCCTATCACAGTTTCGTCTCAATCATGGCCAGCGGGTGTGTATAAAATAAGAGTGATTGAAAATGGTCGTGCTGAAGTACTTACGTTTCTGAAAAATAATCAACAACCGCGCGGCGGGTTACGTGAGCTTTTTGTAGAATAGAATAGTTCCCGTGAGCCCGCCGTATGGTTTTAGGGCGAATTCAGGAATCACGCCAATTCTTTGATAGCCCATCTTCTCATAAAATCCGGCAGCACCTTCATCTTCTGCTGTATCCAGTACAATATGCCATCGCCCTTTGTCACGAGCGATTTTTTCAGCTTCCTTTAATAGCATGCCTGCAATACCTTTTCCGCGGAAAGAAGTTGCTGTCATCATCTTACCTATTTCAGCCCGGTGTGGTTGATTAGGAGGAAAATCGAGCAAGAGTGTAACAGTAGAAATTAGTGTGTTGTCATTAAAAGCACCAAGCACCACTCTTTTTCCCTGCGCGGAGAGGTCCAGTGATTTTTCCCAAAACGATTTTGCATCATTTTCCGAAAGTGGGTGCATAAAACTAACGGAGCCGCCATCGGCTACTGTGTTTATCAGCAGACTACAAAGCGCAGGCACATCCTGGTGGGTGAGTATGCGAAGGGTTATCATATTTTGAAGCTATCTATTTCTCTGGATATTTCGTGCAATTATCCGTGTAAATCTGTGTTGTCATCTGTGTGACATCTGTGGGAGACCTCCCCAAGAAGAAGAAGATTTCATTTCGAGGATGTTTCACACAGATGTACACAGATGACAACACAGATGAACACAGATTACAACACGGATTGCGACACAGATTACAGGGATTTAAGGATCCACTACGCATTATTTCCCTGCGTCTCCACACTTTGGGGAATTTATCGCACACCATTTCAGCACAAATTGGGTTGGCATTGTATTGGCACTAATTAGATTAACTATCATATTTCCTTAACCTAAATGGATCAGCTATGCTTTACGTTATTGCCGTTATATTAATCATCGGATGGCTTCTCGGATTTTTTGTTTATTCAGCGGGAGCACTTATTCATGTGTTGCTTGTTATTGCCATTGTTGCAATCTTGTTGCGTTTGATTCGTGGTGATCGGGTCGCTTAGCGATTTTGTAAATTCGCTGCATGAATGATGCAGCTTTAAAGTTATTTCTCGATAAAAAGGTAAACGAATTTAACCGTACGTTTTTTATCCAGGAAGACCTATCCGTATTCCTCACGAATTTACCCGTAAGCAGGATATCGAAATTGTTGCATTCTTTGCTGCCATTTTCGCCTGGGGAAATCGTACGACCATCATCCGCAAAACAGCGGAACTGATGGATAGAATGGATCGTGTACCCTATGAATTTTGTATGCGCATCCCATCGCGGTCGCAATTAGAACAACTGGCAGGCTTCAGGCATCGTACATTCAACGATACTGACCTGCTTTATTTTATTGAGTTCTTCCGATACCACTATCAAAGGCATGAGAGTCTTGAAACGGCGTTCACGCAATTTGATGGTGGTATGGAAGAAAAACTCACCGGTTTTCATCATTATTTTTTCTCGCTCGAAGATGTGCCAGCGCGCACGCGAAAGCATATTGCCAGCCCGCATAAAGGATCTACCTGCAAACGGCTGAATATGTTTCTAAGATGGATGGTGCGAAAAGATAACAAAGGCGTTGACTTCGGCCTCTGGCAAAATATTTCCTCTTCTCAATTGATTATTCCCATTGACGTACACGTAGCCCGGGTGGCAAGAAAACTTGGGTTGTTGAAACGTGAGCCAACCGACTGGCGTGCCGCTGTGGAATTAACGGAGCGATTAAAAACATTCGATGCTAATGATCCGGTGAAATATGATTTCGCTTTATTCGCGATGGGCGCGGAAGAAAAACATTAACTGATTGATGGATCGTATACCTCTTCGGGCTCGTGTTTTACCGGAAAGTTTACAGAGTTCGCAATAAAACAAAGCTGATTCGCCTGATGATGCAATTCTCTTGCTTTCGCTTTCATTGATTCATTGGCTACCCAAACCCTGGGATGCAACACTACTTCCGTAAAATGCCCGCCACCATCGGGCGTTTCTTCCATTGTTCCCGTTACTTCATCTTCATACTTTACAACCACGATGTTGTTTACAGCACAAAGGTGCAGATACGTAAGCATGTGGCAGGTTGACAACGAACTCACCAACATTTCTTCCGGATTATGTTTCAGCGGATCACCTCTGAATGCAGGATCCGAAGAACCATAAATGCTTTCCTTGTTTTCAATCCGGATCACGTGTTCACGTCCATAATCCCGATAGCCGGAAGTTCCGGTTCCCATATTCCCGGTCCATTCAATGTTTGCGGTGTAGTGATGTGATTTAGGCATGGGGTAAAGATAGAGAGAATCGGTGATCGATGTCCGATGATCGATGTCCGATGATCGATGACCGATGTCCGATGATCGATGTCCGAGGTCCGATGTTCGCCTAACAGGCCAAAAGTTCGCTCCGGCCGTAGGGAGTGGGATCACGCACATTCGGCATCCATTCACCATCGATCATCGATCATCGGTCATCGATTACCCGTCATCGATTCCCCGCTCACATGTCGTCCCTTCGGGACTCAGGCGATTTGATGAATTTCGTTGCTACAGATATCCCGTCCCTTCGGGACGACGCATCCATCGAACAAAAATTTGTTTCCTCCATCGAACATCGGTCATCGGACATCGGTCATCGATCATCGACCAAGCCCCAAACTCCCGAAGGTTCCGTCTTAGTCGGTCATCGGACATCGACCATCGATCAACGATCATCGATCATCGATCATCGATCTCCCTCCACTTCATCCCCCTCATTCTTCAATTCATTCTATCGCCGTTTTTTCTACGGATTTATCGGCTGCATTTTGCAGCAGATTAATTACTGTAAACCATTAGACCTTATTTATGAAAAAGATTTGTGTTGTTTTGTGCAGCATGATGCTGTTGACGGGACTGCTGTCGTGCTCAAAAGATTCGAAAGATAATTCCATCGATCCGCTGCGGCCCGAAGGCAAGGTAACTGCAATAGGCACTGTGTTGAATGGAACCGTAGCCCGAAAAACAATCGGCACGGCTGGCGGCACTTTATCAAGTGCAGATGGACGTATCACACTTGAGTTCCCGGCAGGCGCAGTAACAGAGAATGTTGAAATCAGCATTACGCCCATTACGGATGAAAACCCGATGGGTGCTGAAAAAGCCTATCGCCTGCAACCACACGGAATTACATTTCAAAAACCTGTCAATATCCGATTTAATTATACGGATGCAGACGTGAAAAGCAGCGCTCCTGAATTGCTTGGTATTGCATACCAGGACGAAAACCGTGTATGGCAATCGAGAGGAGGAGTGCTTAACAAAACGCAGAAAACATTTACCGTAACAACCACGCATTTCAGCGACTGGAGTTTTTATGAGACCTGTAAAATCGTTCCGCCTACAGCAACGGTACCGGTAAATGGTACTGTGGAAATGGAAGTTTGGTCGGCGGCCTATTTTGTACCGCTGGCACCTGGTGAAGAATGGCCGGTTGGTGAAGTAGTGGATCTTACCGGAACCTATGTAAAAAAATGGAAGCTGGCAGGAGCAGGCCGTCTTACAGGAAATGGCGCAAAAGGCACCTACAAAGCGCCTTCGGCTGTCCCTACCGCACCCAACCCTGTTGCTGTGAGTGTGGAACTTGATTTTAAACAAAGAGGAAAATTTCTGTTAGTCGCACATATCACCATCACAGATGATGAAAGCGAACTTGAAATTGCAGTAGGCGGTGGAGCTGCTACAAAAAGGATGGCGTCGCCGGTGGTAAAGTTTGCTGAAAACCTGTATGGTTTTGGTGATGCCGACGGTGATGATGTTGGCAGCTATGTATTCGTGATGTGGGAAGGCGGTGTAGGCTCACACGCGTTTAAGGAACCAGAGCAAGTGTTAGGCACGCACGCTCACTACGAAATTGCGGGCGGAGCTTCTTATACCTGTTTTTATGCAACCGCAGAAGGCAGGCTGCAAAAAGCGGCGGTGGTGTAACTATTACCAGTATGGGTGAAGACGACGGTTATATTAGCGGAACCTTCCAGGCTAACCCTGCCGGAATCGGACCGTTATTGTTGTCAACAACATCATTTAACGGTAAGTTCAGGGTGAAACGCGCATTTTGATAAAAGGTAGAAAAGCTCCCGGTTTGCCGGGAGCTTTTTTATTTTTAATTGGAGCGAACATATGGTTGAAACTCGCATAGTGGCCTCACGGGAATATACAGTATAAAAGGAGTTTCCTCTTTAGGGCTTTCGGCACCTTTTCTTGTTTTTGGTGTTTCCCGGTAAGCACCCACTCCCTGGTATTCGTCATACTTTTTAATCTCTTCTGTAGAGAGTACACGCGGCAATCCGAATTTTTGATATTTGACTTTATTTATCTCAATTGTTTCATTATCGAGATACCAATTATGGTTAGCTGCATAGGATTTGCCCTTTGCATGTTCACCAGTCAGGTCGATTTTGATTTTCGTGTTATCAATGATTACTGTGTAGGATAGATCACTGGGATTGTATTCGCTTTCGGCAGATATCAATTCACCTTTATAAATAAAGCAAACCGTTCTTTTATTTGGATTGGTCTGTGCATATAAAAGTCCTGAGAACAACAAAGCCGAAATGGCGAGTATTACTTTTTTCATGAGAAAGACGTTTTTCCAAAAATAACATGGTGGTTGTGGCGGGAAATACCTTGAAGCGGGTATAATACAACGATTACTTCTTTTTGGGATCGCTGATTTCTTTGTAAGCTACTTCGATCATTTGTTTTACCACGCGTTTATCTGCTTTGTCCAGTTCGGCGAATGTCCATCCCTGTTGGCCCCATTTATTGGGAATAGGATAAATGAATCCGCCTGCAGCCTGCGAAAAGATATCCTGTTCGGTGGCGGGTAGTTTAAAACAGGCTTTATTATTCTTTACGTCGAAACTCGCAAAGATCTTTTTGCCTACACGGAAGGATGTTTTTTCAAAATGCGGCTGTTCCGATGTATTGGGTAAAGCCAGGCAAAGTTTTCGCAACCATTCTTCGTCTCCCTTTTTTGTAGCATTCGTAGGTTTCGCCTTTTTGAAATCAAGTTGATTTGCTTTCAACTGCTGGCGCAATTGGGGCAAACTCGATTTTCCCATTCCATGTAAGCTAAGGATTTGCTCTTCTGTAAAGGTTGAAAGCTTTTTCAGTGTCTTTATTCCCGCACTTTCCAGCGCACGGCGTGCGGGTGCTGCAAGGGCAACCAAAAAACTTGAGACAGGTTTCTCTAATGCTTCACATTTTGGACAAACAGGACAATCACTGCTTTTTTTATAACGATGGCCCTTCGGACAAACGCGATATGTAGCTTTTGAAGGCATGGTATATTCTAAGATATTCAGAGTTGCGGACGTCGCAAATTTTATATTTCAAAAAGACCGAAATTTGAATTTGTTGGCAGAACAAATAAACGATAGAAAAGTATTTTCCCTTTTGGAAGTAACGCGCAGCATTCAAAAAACGCTGATGGAGCGATATACCAGCAGCTTTTGGGTGAAGGCTGAAATGAATAAGCTGAACTTTTACCGGCAATCGGGTCACGCTTATCCCGAATTGGTGGAGAAAAAAGAGGGGAAAATAATTGCGGAAATCCGCGCCAACCTTTGGCGTGATGATTACCGACGCATTAACCTCCTGTTCCAGGAAGTTTTGCACGAGCCGCTGAAAGATGGTATCAAAGTATTGATGCTTGCCAAAGTAGGCTACGATCCTGTGTATGGCTTATCCCTTACCATTCTGGATATTGATCCTTCATTTACATTGGGCGACCTGGAGCGCGAGAAACAGGAGAACCTGCAAAGGCTTCGCAATGAAGGTTTGTTTAATCTCAACAAACTGCTGGAGATGCCGCTGTTGCCAAAGCGCATCGCAATTATATCCGTTGAAACCAGCAAGGGGTATTCCGACTTTATGAGCGTGCTGGATAATAATCCCTGGGGTTATCGATTCTTTCACATGCTTTTTCCCGCGCTTTTGCAGGGCGATAAATCGGCGGCAGATATTACGCGGCAACTCAATCGCATCCGCAGTGTGAGTCACCACTTTGACGTTGTCGCCATCATACGTGGTGGTGGCGGCGATGTTGGCCTCACCTGTTACAACGATTATAAACTGGCCAGCATAGTGTGCCAGTTCCCGATCCCGGTAATTACAGGTATCGGGCACAGCACCAATGAAACCATTACTGAAATGGTTTCACATTTCAATGCAATAACACCCACCAAACTGGCGGAATACCTGATGCAGTTGTTTCACAATTTCTCTGTACCAGTTCAGGAGGCGGAAAAGAACATTATAGAAAAATCGCGTCAACTGCTGGCAAATGAAAATAACCGGTTTACCGCCGAATTCCGTTCTTTTAAACTGGTAACACAACGCGCGCTGAATGATAACCAGCAACAATTGAAACAACACGCGGTGCTGTTGAGGAAAGATTCAAAAGTGGTGTTGAAAGAAGCGTATCAGGTTTTAAAACAGTTTAGACAGCAACTGCAGCAACATTCCGCGCAGACGTTGCGTGATAAACAAACGGAATTGCATAACATCGCCAAACAGGTGGATTTGATGAGTCCTGCAAGTGTATTGCAGCGTGGTTATAGCATTACGCGCATCAATGGAAAATTAGTTAAAGACATTAAAGACCTGAAACCCGGCGATGAGATCAGTACGCATTTATACGAAGGAAATATCAGCAGCGTTGTAACTTCGTTGCACAAACAGGAACCGAATGAGTAAATCTATTACTTATACAGACGCATTTTTTGAACTGCAAACCATCACCAAAGAAATTGAATCTGGTGAAATATCGGTGGACGAACTCTCCCAAAAAGTAAAACGCGCCAGCGAACTCATCCGCATCTGCCGCGAAAAACTGAGCAGCACGGAAGAAGACGTGAATAAGATATTGAAGGAAATAGAGAAGTAAATGTGAAAATTAGAAAATTAGGAAATGAGGAAATGAGGAAATGTGGAAATGAGGAAATGTGGAAATGGGAAAATGTGACCATTAAAGTTTAGTGAAGTCCGCTGGGGAAGAGACATATTTTCTCATTTTCTCATTTCCTCATTTCCTAATTTCCACATTTTCAATTGTCACATTGCCACATTATTCTCCTCTCTAATAAGTTCCAAAAGATATGTTATTCCTTCCTGCCACTCATCCAACCCCGACAATGCATTAATATGTCCTTTGTAGCCCACGGTTTTAAATTTGCTGCCCCAGTAGGCAGCAAAGGCGGCCTGGCGTGAGATGACAGCATGTGGATCGTTGATGCTGGCAACAACAATACTCTTCACTGGAAGTGGCTCCAGTGGCACAGAGCCAAATTGGGCTACTGCGGGTATATTCGAATGATCCGTATCGGCGGGGGCAACCAGGAGCATGCCGGCAACTTTATAAACCCACTGACTCGTTAGTGCCCAATGCACGGCGGCATTGGAACCCAGACTGTGGCCAATTAATACTACGGGTGTTTCGGCTTTCTCTACGTACTCATCAATTCGTTTAGTCCACTGATCCACCATCGGATTCTCCCAATCATCCTGCTCCACACGTTTGAATTGTTTGGGAAACTGACGTTCCCAAATGGATTGCCAGTGCGATGGCTCTGAATTTTGATAACCAGGCAACACCAAAAACTGATGTTGCTGAAAAATTTTTTCCCAATCTTTAAGGGGACGCTTTTCAAGCGTTTGTAAATTGTTAGACATGGTTTTACCAGTTTAATTGTTATACAGTTTTAATGCGAGCAAAGTTTGATAGTATGATAATATGGAAATGTGGCGATGCGAAATTGAAAGAACGATTTAACGGCGCAAATTACGCCAGTACAATACTGTGCAGTTTTATATTTGATAAATTGCTGCATTACCATTCTGCATTGTCGCATTCGCACACCATCATATCGCCACATTTTACACGATACCAATCGCTATTCGAATGTTACTTAAGTATTGAATCCACCACCGAATTAAATTCTTTGACAAATGCCTCGTAGTATACCCCCGTTGCTGGTCCCGAAAATCCGGTATGTATTTTTACTACTTCGCCTTTTTTATCAATAAAAATGGTTGTTGGAAACGACAGAAACGTATTTAATGATGGAAGTGATGCTACTACCACCTGCTTATCGGCGAGTCCTCCAATTACCTGCGTATATTCAATACCTGTTTTACTACGAAATCTTTGTATTGTTTTTTGCAAATATTCCGGGTCTGTTGATACCTCATACTGGATACCGACTACTTCCACGCCTCGGTTTTTATTTTTTTTGTACCAGTCGGCAAGAAATACTGACTCATCCATACAATTGGGACACCAGGTGCCGCCAATAGAAACAATCACGGCTTTATTTCGGAAGCGTGCATCGGAGAGTGAAACTTTTTTTGCCTTTCATATCAGGGAAACTGAAATCAAAACGTGAATAGCCTTCGCGAAGTGTAGTCAGCTCAAATGCGTCGGGCAATGATGCCTCATCGTTTAGTACGCCTTCAAAACGTTGACCCGGTCCACGGGCACCAACGGTTTCGCCACTTATCTTTCCATCTTTTTCAATTCTGCCCCGATAGAAAGAAGGTGAATAACCGATATAAGAAGAAAGAAAGAAGCTATCATTGATGATGACGCCCTCGAGAAAGCGCGAGTCGCCGGTGATACGGAGGAAGCTGGCAGTCAATCGCTGCCCCTCCTGTTTGAAAATTGCCACCGATGGATCGGATCCGCCTGATTTAAGAAAAAACGTTACTTCATATGTACCATTAATATCTCCTAAATAGTCAGCAACCGGAAATGCAAAACGATTGCTGCGCCCCTTTGCTGCTCTCAGTTTTAAAGCGGTGCCTTTACCATCCTGCCGACGAACCTGTCCTGCAAGTGAATCGCCCTGCACATGAAAAATCATTTCATTATCAAATGGATCCAGCTTTGCAAGTAACGAATCTCCTTTCTTTATGAGATTGCCGGATTGAAATCGTTCTTCTGCATTGATAAAGTAAAGTTCCCAGTCGCTTCTCTTCCCTTTTTTTAATTTCAAATTGAAAAGGAACCTGGAATCCATTTTCATAAATAAAAGTTCCGGTCCATTCTCCTGTAGCATTCGGTGTGGACGAGCGCGCAGGTTGTAAATCCGTTGCATTCTTTTCTATTACTCCAGTCCAAAACAAAAAGCCAATTGCCCAACTATATCCAGCTATGAACATATATCAAATCTTATTAGTCTACTAATTTTATAGACAAATATACAAACTCCTGTTTGCCTGCGGGTTTTTGTTTGAGTTTTGTTTGTTAAAAAGAAAAAACCCGGGAGTGTCTGGCTCTACAACGGGCTATGACGAGAAAGGTTTTAATTAATCCGGATCATGAATTTCAGGAAACAAACAAATGAATTTGGGTGCGAAATTCAGGAGAACTGCCTTCCGCCCGGAAAGATATTTGACCATAATAATTCATAATGTGTTTTAGGTTGAAAACCCGGGATTTGATTTATGTCAAACAGATGTTTAGTAGCAAAACCCTATAAAGGTTAAGTGAAAACCATTAATTTGGAAAATATTGAATACTAAGCCTTTGCACTTAGTTTTTTTAGCCGTTATGTTTGTTTTGACATCCAATATTTTAACCTAAAGCCAAACCTCCTGAAGATTTTCCCGGTAACCAGTTACCACCTCCGGGTTTAATTGAAGGAAAAAATTCAATCACCAATGAAAACGTTCTTACGAACCACCCTCGTGGCTCTATTCTGCCTCGCCACGACCGGACTTTTCGCCCAATTGAGCGATTTGCATTATCTCCCACCACTGAAGCAAAAAGACGGAGCATTTGTTCAGCAGACAATTTATGTTACCACTCCCGAAACTGAAACCTTTCAGGTTTACGTTTATCGTGGTACGTCTACTGAGCCTGTAGCAACACTTAATGTATCCAACACGTCAACGGCAACTTACAATCCCGGTGATGGCAACAACGGGATTACGCTGGTGTCAGATGCAAATACAGGTGTTGTACACAGCAACGCCGGTTTGCGATTTGAATCAGAGAATGGTAAAAAGTTTTACGTAAACTGGCGCGGTCGTTCTGCAAGCCAGGGTTCTTCACTAACGTCAAAAGGTCGCGCTGCATTAGGTACCGCCTTTAAATGGGTAGGTATACCTAACCGGGGTGCGCAGTTGACTGCTCTCTCCAATTCTTTGGGTATTATGGCAACTGAGGACAATACCGTTGTCTCAATATTTGGGTACAACCCGAATACAACATTCAGACAGGGTTCAAGCGAAGAAGGACTGACTGCTGATGACATTACGGTAACACTTAATAAAGGACAGACATATGTGTTGGAGTCTTCCGTTACTACTGCGAATTCACCCAACCGTGATGGCTGGCTGGGCGCAAGTATCACTTCTTCAAAACCCATTGCCGTGAACTTTGGTCAGATGCATATTCAACCAGTGGCAGGTAGCACCAGCCGCGATGCCGCTATCGACCAGATCATTCCTGAAAATACATTAGGAAAGGAATACGTACTGGTAAGAGGCCGCGGAATTGACGGGCTGGAGTTTCCAGTGGTTATTGCTACGCAAAACAACACCCAGATATTTGTAAACGGAGGTACAACTCCTATTGCCACTATTAACAATGGCGATTATTATGCGATTCCTTCTACATACTATTCACAGTCATCAACGAACAGTTCAGTTCCCGGTGGTAACCTCTACGTGCGCACTTCGAAAGAAGCTTATGTAGTTCAGTCGCTTGCTGGCGACGTGAGTGATGCGACAGGTGACGTAAACTTTATCGCGCCTATCAACTGTCTTCTATCGAATACTGTTAATAATATCCCTGACGTGTCGGTGGTAGCGGGGCAAACGATCTCTGGTGGTATCACCATCATTGCATCAACTGCAATTGCGGATCAGGATATTGTTGTTACCTATGGTATCATGCAGGTACCTACTGCCACATTAACGGCCGCTAAGAAATCAGTGACCGGAAATACGGAATGGAAAACTTACTACCTGGCCGGTCTTACCGGCGCAGTAAAAAGTGAGTGCCACAGGGCCAATAGCTGTTGGTTATTTCGGTTACCAAAATGTAATTGGTGCATCAGGATATTTTTCCGGGTTTGAAACCATTCCTACTATTGAGGTGGAGCGTGTTGGTGATGGATGTTTACCCAGTACGATCCTGAAAGCTACACCCGGCTTTACGGCTTATACATGGTACCGCGATGGTGTGATTGTGCCGGGCGTTAATTCCCACACTTATACACCAACACAAGCAGGGAAGTTTACTGTAATGGTATCAAACGGAAGTTGTTCATATCATTCGGCCAATCAGTATATCTATGATTGCCGTCCTGAAATTATCGTGAACACAACCGCAGATAAAAACGGTATCAGATCGGGTGAGTCAGTGACATTCGACATTTCTGTTCGTTATCTCGCTGATTTGAATGTTGAGAATCTTGTACTGACCAACTTAGTTCCATCGAATGTAACGGTTACAGGTACATCGGCAACTTATGGTACTGTTTCTAATACAGGTAACTCTTATGTTTGGAACATCGGCACCATGCGCAACGGTGAAGAACATATTCTTCGCATCACTGCAACAGGTGTAAACGTTGCTTCTGCTACAACCGGAACATTGACTGTTACAAAAACGCAAACAATTGTCGGAGTTGAATCGAATAAAGTGCCAGACGATTTTGAAGAAACAGTCACAGTATATCCGGGCCTGGTAGCCGAGCCTTCGTCGGCACCCACAGGTTTGTATTTTACGAATACCGGTTCAGCACATCCGTTCAACAACGTTTTACACTTTACGCCTTCACCTGATGCCGACGGTTACCTGGTTGTTCGCAGAAAAAGTGCAACGCCTGATTTTGAACCAACGGATGGCGAGAGCTATACGGTTGGAACAAACGGCAATAATGAAATCATCTATATCGGAAACCGAACTGAAATAACCGATATGTCGGCCGACGCATTGGTGGATTATTACTATGCTATCTATCCTTATAAAGGGGTGGTTCTGTATCAAACTATCGCACTACAAATCCGCTGCGTGCTGTTATCAACAACCGTATAGAGAATGATTTCTCGATGCCTCAGACTTCGATCAGTTCTTCCGCAGGTTTGGCGAAAGATGGTGTGAATGTTACATTCATCAATGGAGTAGTAAGCGGCGGTACAACAATTACAGCAACGAAATATACCCAAAGTCGTCCGCAAAATTCATCATTCGGATTGCCGCAGGGATTAAACTCGGTTAAGAATCTTTATTATACCGTTACTTCTTCTGTAGCTAATCCTGGCGAATATGTAATCGTTCTCGATTTCTCAGGATTGGGTCTGTCTGAAGCAGAGTGGGGCGACGCACGCGTGGTAAAAACGCAGCGGATCTGGTGCAGCATGGGAAGAAATTACAAGCAAAGTAATCAATCATAATACCGATGGTTTATTAGGAAAACTTACCATCACCAACCTGACCAGCTTCTCTGATTTTGCAATTGGTTCCACAGAACAACTGCTTCCTGTAACCTGGTTGGATTTTACTGCGCGCGCAGAAGCTGAATCAGTAGTATTGAACTGGAGCACCGCGGCCGAACTGAATGCGAAAGATTTTGTGGTACAACACAGCAATGCTGGTCTGGACTGGTACGACATTGCAACAGTTGCAGCTACTGGTAACAGCAACACGGTTCAGCAATATCATTTCACACATAATGAACCCGTTTCAGGTACGAATTATTACCGATTGAAACAACGTGATCTTGATAACCACGTTAGCTATAGCGCAATTAAGAAAGTAAGTTTCACAAGCGCAGCCCGTCGTATTGTAATTCTGGGCAACCCTGTAATGAATAACATTTTACGCGTAAGTCTGAGCGAGTCAGCAATACTTTCTGTGAAATCGCTTGATGGCCGCACTATCGTAACGAAAAATTTAACCGCAGGTCGTCACCAAATCGATCTCGGTAATCAGCCTCCCGGCACTTATCTGCTGGTTTCCGGAACTGAAGTAATCAAATTTTTGGTTCGATAATTAGCAGAATTTATTCGGGAGATTTATCTTTCGTTTTTACCCGAATGTTCATTTTGAGAAGGGGAACAGCCGACGGCTGTTCCCCTTTTTTATCAAGTTTTTGCCTGAAACCCGCACTCCATCGATTTTTCTGCCACTTCGTACACTTACACGCCGCCCCACGATAATTTCCGGCGGAAATTCATGAAAACCTTATCATGAAATATTTCTGTTTAACCGGCATTATTGCGGCGTTTGTTTTACTGGCCGGATGTAAAAAGGGCTCCGAACACCTGCCTGAAGAGGGAGCAATGAAGCTGATTGAATTAAACGATACACAGGTGTTGCCAGGAGATTTTTTCTATCTCGATCTGGATAGCAATGGCGTGAGGGACTTCGTATTTCGTCAGTCTGAATATTTCAGTGTGGTGGAACAAGCTATGAAACTCGATTTTAGTATTAATTCATACCGACACAGTTTTGTTTTATCGCCACCTACTGATTATTTACCCCCACTTGCCGCTGGTGTTCGTGTTAAAAATAAAACAGGCGAAGACCTGGTATGGTGTAACCTTTCTCAATTGAACCTGGTTACGAAATCAACATTCGCCGAAACCGGTCTTTCAACCTGGGCGGGAAGTTGGATTAATAAAACGCATCAGTATATTCCAGTGAAAATTTACAGCACCGACAATAAAACTTACCTCGGTTGGATTGAAGCATCGATGGATATAAATGCTGAAATCATCACGTTGCATCGCGCGGCACTCAGCACGGTTGCCGAAAAGGAAGTAAAAACGGGTGAACTTTAATTCACCCGTTTTATTTATTTAGGATCGCTGAATCTGATCGTTTTGGTTTTGCCATCTGCAAATTTGATGGTTACGGCACCCCTGCCTTCGGAGATGTGTGCAACTGTAACAGGTGTTAGTTCTGATTTTGTAAAAGGTTTTCCTGATTTTTTCCAAAGCTGTAATGTTATAACGATATCCGATTTTTGCGCGGGTGGAAGCAATGATGGTTGCACTGTTTTGTGCTACGGGATGGCGACCACTTGCATGTACAATCTCCTGTTTTTTCCAGCCCTCAATTGGAATCATCGCCAGTTGATATTCACCATTATCAATGATGTGTGCGTATCTCTTTCCAATTTTCTTTTTCGACGTTTTAATTTTTTCCTTTGATCTCTGGCAATGAATAGTGACCCAGACGTATTTCTCTTTCTTTTCCTTCATATTTATCAACACGCAATACGCCGTTGGGTAGAAAAACATCGGAGAGATAATACATGCTGGAAGAATCGCTTTCCAGTTTTCCACGACGCTGATATATATCGTTGTCGTACGCAACAAAGTCGTATATGTGTAATGGCTCCCAATTGTCGGTTTTTGTCTGGCTGAGATAAGCCATGCTTCCCTCACCATTGCTACCGTCGATCTGCCAGGTAAATGCGCTGTTGTAGGCGAGTCGGTTATAGTTTTCATTGGCACGGTAATCCGTCCAGTTTCCATTCACAGTGCGTCTGCTCCAGGCGCGTAATTCGGTGATGCCGGTTTCCGGATAGTTAGTTACAAGTATGTTGGAACCGGGATGAAAACGATTCACCACTTTTTTTGAATCATAATCATTCCATGCGCCTTCATTTTCCTCAGCGGCCCAGAAGGGATTGTCTTTCCGGTAGCAGCAGCGCCATAAATGATTTACCCAGCCAATACACGCTGCCGCGGCAGCTATAATATTGTATGGCATGATCAAAGGAGCCATAAAACCCAAGGGTAGGTACGCGATCTTTGAGGAAAGAGGGGTTTTGTAAAAACTGCAGCATACTACCCGATGCAATACGGCGATACCAGCCCGGATTTTTTGGCCCTTCGGGCAATAAGCCGGTTAGTGCAAGCGGCCCCACGGAACCGAAACGGTAAGTGATGCTGCGTCCCCACATAATCATTTTCCCATCGCGTGCAAAAACATATGGGTAATTGGCTTCCATATCGCGGAAGTTATTGGTGAGCTGTGTTGCTATTTCAGGGAAATTTTTGTTACCAAAAAACTGAGACCAGAGCACGCCATAAAACTGAAATGCCCACATGCTGTAATAATCAAATGCGGGATTGTCGGCATACCATCCCGATCCACGATAATGCTTTAATGTTTCATCGAGGTATTTCTTTAATAGTGTCTCATTAATAGTATAACCCTGCGATTTAAAAAAGCTCAGAACAAATACATTAAAGAAACGCCAGTTGGAGGGATTGGTAGGTCCATCGCCATAGCTGATCATGGTATGGGCCAGGCGTTGCTTCACTTCGGGCGTTAATGGATTCCATAACTGGTCGGGCGCAGCAAAAAAGCAGATGGAGAGGGCGCCAAATTCAACCAATGCCTGGTGGGGCCCGCCATCCGGTGCGCGTGGTGCAATATAGGTATCAGACCCTGTATCGGTAAACTTCGCCAGTTGATGACGGTAATAATCGAGTAATCGAATGTTGTTGACGACAATATTTGAATCTTCCTTTAAAAGTGGTGTGGCAATAAACAAAGTACGGCAAAGTCCTTCGAGTTTTTCAACCGGAATCTGGGCTGCGTTTACCGGATAGCTTACGCCAGGTTCTTTGGGGAACACGAGTGCATCATCTATTTTATTTACATAACTGAATGCGCCTTCCAGCAGATACAATGCAGCATCCTTCCAGTGCTGTCGGGTAACGCCGGTATAGGGACTCTTTTTGTAATCGGGATTTTTTACTTCAAAAACCTGGCTTTGAGCTTTCCAGGTAAATGCGAGCAGGCATACTAATGTGAGCGATTGCAATTTTTTCATAATAAAAATTCTCGTTGAAAAAGATTGCAATGCTTCAGCCAGTTAAAAAGGAAATCGCTGGCTGCAAGATGCGAAAAAATATTGTACGATGTTAAAAGGATTTTGGAATGCGAGAACTTTTTGGTGGATATATAAAACGCAGTAAAACAAGCACTGATAATATTGTATAATGTTTACGTCGTTTTTTAAAGCTGGCTAAAATCCTACAAAAGCCGGTTAAGAACTCATAAAATGCCGTGCGTTCCCCGAACTAATTTTATTCTCATTATAAAAAAATAATTGAGAGGCACTCATGAGTCATAAATCAAAAGTGTTTGTTCCAGTGATGCTCACACCTTTCAGGGAAAACGGGGAAGTGGATTTCGATGGACTAACCAAGTTAACGGAGTTTTACCTGGAAGCGGGAGCCGGCGGGCTTTTCGCCAATTGCCAGTCGAGCGAAATGTTTTCTCTTTCTGATCAGGAACGCTTAGCTGTAACGGAACATGTAATTAAAGTTGCAGCAGGTGCTGTTCCGGTTGTTGCAGCTGGAACTTTCGAAGGAACTACGGAGCAGCAGGCTGATTTTGTAAAACGTATGCATGATACGGGAACGGATGCAGTAATTACAATTACAGGAATGATTGTAGATGAATCTGCTTCAGACGAGGCTTTTAACGATCATTTCTATAAATTGCTTGATCTTACAGCGGGTATTCCTCTTGGCTTTTATGAATGCCCGTTACCTTATAAAAGATTGCTTTCGTCAAATCAGATTAAGGACTTTGTTGATACAGGCCGGATTATATATTATAAAGACACCTGTCTCGACATAAACCTGATCAAATCCAGGCTGGAAGCCACCAAACATGTGCCCTCTTTCGGGTTGTACGATGCGTACATGGCACATGCGGTGGAATCATTAAAGGCCGGATCCGCTGGTCTGTCCTGCATCCAGGGAAATTACTTTCCTGAACTGATTGTTTGGCTGTGCAACAACTATGATGATTCTTCTAAAGCCGAAGAAGTTGCTCGTGTACAGCAATTTTTCATTGATAACATGGATGTAATGCACACAGTTTATCCTGTGGTAGCGAAATACTTTCTGCAAAAACGCGGACTGAATATGTCGCGCTTTACGCGGAATAAAGTAGGTGATTTTAACAATGATGTACGTGCAGCGATTGACAAACTATTTAATGATTACACTGAACTGTTTCAGGCGGTAGAGCTAACGCCTGTAACCTGAGCAGTTCTGTGTATTGCTATATGAGACAAAGTAAATTCTAAACTAAAAACTGATACACATTATGAGAAGGAGTCTGATTGGATTCTGGCTTGCTTGCTGCTTGCTTGCCGGAACATCGCTAGGGGCTCAGCAAACGGCGACGGTAACCGGTAGGGTGTTGGAAGCTGAAACGGGCAAGCCACTAGCGGGAACAACTATTGCTGTAATTGGTGGAGCCAGCAGCACCACCTCTAATGATGCCGGGACCTATACGATACAGGTTCCATCGTTACAATCACGATTGCGTGTAAGCCATGTTGGATTTTTGCCAGCCGAAATTTCGATTGACGGCAGGCAGAATGTAGACATTATTTTAACCCCATCCGCCAGTTCTCTCGAAGAGGTGGTTATTGTGGGTTATGGTGCACAGAAAAAAGTAACGATGACTGGTGCTGTTAGCACAATCGATGCTAAAAAATTAGAGAATCGTCCGGTTGCCAATGTGGTGGAAGCACTGCAGGGCCAGGTGCCGGGTTTAACGGTAGTACGTACCAGCGCACAGCCCGGTAATCAGCAAATTGATTTCCGTGTTCGCGGTACAAGTACTTTTAGTAATAACCCCGTACTTACCATCATTGATGGAGTGCCCTCTTCGCTCGATCGCATCAACCCAGCCGATATCGAGTCAATCAGCGTACTGAAAGATGCGGCTTCTGCAGCTATCTACGGTTCGCGCGCCACAGGCGGTGTAATCCTCGTTACTACCAAGTCGGGTCGTAAAGGTCCACCCAAAATCACGCTGAATTCATCCATCGGAACACAAAGCGCAACCCGCTTTGCTGAAAAGGTTTCAGCACTGGATCATGCACTTTTATCCAACGAAGCCCGAGCCAACGACGGCGGCGCTCCTAAATTTACACAAGCGCAAATCGACAAATTTTCGTCTCCTGATTTCAAACAGGTAAACTGGGATGATTATATGTTGCGCAATGCAATGCAAACTGATCACAACATCAGCATTTCAGGTGGTAGTGATTTCAACGACTACTATGTTTCTTTTGGATATCTGAAACAGGATGGTGTGTTGATGAACACTTCTTATGAGCGCTTTAATATTCAGGTGAACCAAAACCTGCGTATCACGAATAAGCTCAAACTGGGTTTGAAACTGGGATATATTCCTTCAATTACCACTTCGCCAACAGGCAACCAGGTTTCAAGCATGCTGACAGCAGTTGCTGCCCTGCCAAATTCAGACGACGAACTCAAAACGGCTGATGGCAGATGGCTCGCACGTGCTGACTTTGGTACCAACCCCATTGCACAGGCATCTGAAGACGCAGGACAGACGATTCAGAAAGGAACAAGACTTTCCGGAAACATTTCTCTGGATTACAACATTCTTCCCCAGGTGAAACTGACTGCTAACTATGGTATGGTTCGTAATGCTTCACGTTTGCGTGACTATGCGAAAATCCTGACCCTGTATCAACAGGCTAATCATGATGTGGTGCAATCACGTACAGAGTTTAACTCACTGCGTGTAGGCTATGCTGCCGACATTCAACACAATGCCAACCTGCTGGCCAACTATACACAGCGTTTTGGCGATCATAACCTGTCTGTTCTGGGTGGTGTAAGTGCTGAATGGTACAACCAGGAAACAGATGGAATTACAACGCGTAACTTCCTTACCGATGACATCTACGTTGTAGGCGCCGGCACAAGTGATCCCACATTCTGGGGTATCAGCGGTACGGCAAACGACTGGTCACTGGCTTCGGTAGTAGGCCGTGCTTCTTATAGCTTTAAAGAGCGTTATCTGTTAGAAGGTAGCTTCCGTTATGATGGTTCATCACGCTTTATGGCCGACCAGCGCTGGGGCTTCTTCCCTGCAGTATCAGCAGGCTGGGTGATTTCGAAAGAAAATTTCATGGCAAATATTGCACCTGTCAACTTCCTGAAGTTGCGTGCATCATGGGGACAGGTAGGTAACCAAAACGTAGGTTTCTATCCTTTTGCTGCCACGCTTTCGCAAACCACCTATTATTTCAACGGACAACCTAACCGTGGTGTACAAACGGCGGGTGCACCCAATCCCAATCTTACCTGGGAAACCAAATCTTCGGCCAACATTGGTTTAGAAGCGCGCCTGTTCCGCAATCTGTTGGAAGTAAACCTTGAAGTTTTCAGAGAAAGAACTTCCGACATCCTGATGGCGCTGCCACTGCCAACTACATTCGGTCAGGGCGAACCTGTTCAGAATGCTGGTGTTGTTGACAACAAAGGTTGGGAACTGGAACTGGCACACAGAAATAAAATCGGACAGTTTACCTATGGTGTAAGTGTGCAGGTTTCGAACGTTACCAACAAAGTGGTAAGCATGGGTGGTGTAAGCCCCATCATCAATGGAAACGTAATAACAGAAGAAGGGTATTCAATCAACGAATGGTACGGATTACGCTCAATTGGCATGTTCCAGACACAACAGGAAGTAACCAATGCGCCGTTCCAGACTGCACGTACATCACCCGGTGACCTGCGTTATCAGAATAATGGTGGTGATCCCAATCTTATTAATTCCGATGACCGTGTACGCCTGGGTGCATCAACACCACGTTTCCCTTATGGTATTCGTATCAATGCCGGATATAAAGGAATTGACCTTACCATATTTGGACAGGGTGTTGGAAGCCAGATTGTATGGAGTAATGGTTGGACAGCACAGAACTTTGACCGCGAGAACTCAACACTCCGTGTTTATCACCTCGATCGCTGGACTCCTGAAACGCCCAATGCACGTTTCCCCAAAACACGTATGGGAAGTGGTGCGGCACGTGATGGTATCAATGACCGCTTCTCCAGTTTCTGGCTGGAAGATGCCTCGTATTTCCGTTTGAAAAATATCGAGATCGGTTATACGCTTCCATCACAACTGCTGGATCGTTTTAAAATCCAACGCCTGCGTGTATTTGTGAATGCTGAGAATGCGCTCACATTTACCAAATACCTGGGATATGATCCTGAAACACCTTCAGGAACCTCAGCGCGCCTGTTGGAGGGACGTTATCCGCTCGCGAAATTGTACAATGTGGGTTTGAACATTAACTTCTAAACTAAGAACATGAAAAGAAATTCAATCATATTGATTGCAGGATTGCTGGTTGTGACCACCCTGGGTTCATGCCGCAAATTCCTGGATAAGGAACCATTGGATGCACCGTCGATGGGCTCCTATTGGGCCAACGCCGAACAGGCTACCCTTTGGGTGAACAACCTGTATAATGCATTGGGTACCGTTGAAGAATCTATTTACGAAGCTTATAGCGATAATGCATTCGGACGCGCAGGTAATGGCGCCAACAACATCGCAAATGGTTTATATGAAACCATCGATGCACGTGTGGCTGCAGAGTGGAATTATCGCTATATCCGACTTTGTCTTGAATTTTTTCAAAACATCGATCGGGTACCTAATCTGGATGCGAATACAAAAAGCCAGTTATCGGGTCAGGTGCGTTTCATTCTCGCCTATCGCTATTACAAACTGATCACATTCTTCCGCGATGTGCCGCTGGTAACAGAACCGCTTCCGGTAGATGATGCAGATATGGCAAAATCGCCCAAAGCTGATGTGCTGACTTATATCCTTGATAATTTGGATGCAGCTATTGCGGAATTGCCCAACACGTGGCCCGCAGCCAGCAATGGACGTATCACAAAAGGCGCTGCGCTTGCATTGAAAGCGCGTGTATTGCTTTACAATGATCGTTGGACGGAAGCTGCAGCTACTGCAAAGCAAATCATGGATCTGAACGTATATCGTCTTCATCCCAATTTTGAAGAAGTTTTCCTTTCTACGTTCAACAATGCAACAAGAGAAGTGATTCTGGCCCGCCAATATGCGCCCGTTGCCAATACGCACGACCTGGTATTGCGTTTTGCACCCGTAAACATGAACGGCAACGCGTTGATCCTGCCTACCGCTGAGCTGGAAGAAGCATTCCAAATGAACGATGGCCTTTCAAAAACTGAATCACCATTGTACACCCCAACAAATCCATTTGCCAACCGTGACCCCCGTTACTATCACACATTCCTGTGGCATGGCGTGAACCTGAATGGCATCAATGTGGATATGACGGGTTCAGAGTACAACTTTGCATTTACTTATCTCTATTTCAAAAAATACATCGCTGAATTTAAAGACCGCATTCGTACGCTGCATGGTAACTGGAACCTGTTCCGCTATGCTGAAGTGTTGTTGACTTATGCAGAGGCTAAGAACGAAGCTTCTGGTCCTTCAGCTGATGTATATGATGCGATTGATTCTATACGCGTACGTGCAGGTATGCCTGTAATCGATCGCGTTCGTTACGACGACCAGGAGAGTCTCCGTCAATTTATTCGCAACGAAAGAAGAGTGGAGCTGGCTGGTGAAGGTCTTCGTTACTTCGATATCATTCGCTGGAGAATTGCTGAAACGGTGTTGAATAAAACCATCCGCAGCATGGATATCGAGCAGTGGACAGGCAACCCTCTTGATGGAAACAATAACCCGATTCTTAAAATTCGCCAGGTACAGATTCGAACCTTTAACCCGGCAAAGCATTACGTTTGGCCCGTTCCCCAAACAGCAATCGATCGCTCTAATCTGTTAACGCAACATAGCGAATGGCAATAGATGCGATGATACCGGGAAAATAAACCGTCATGATTCAACGCAGTCTAAAGATTCTTTTCATATGTAGTATTGTGGCAATAGCTTCAGGGTATTTGAGTAAAACCAAATACCCTGAGCATGCTATTGTTGTGCACAACAATGCAGTAGGTCCTGCTGTTGAAACAAATTCGATTGGCATGAAGTTGATTCGGATAGACGCTGGCGAATTTGTAATGGGAAATAACGGTGAAATTGATTATTCAAAACTGCTCGACGACGAACCCCATACGCGTTACCTCGCGAAAGGGGCTGCAAATCCCTATATTAAAGACGGTCCGGTAATGGAGGAAAACCCTCTTGAGTGGGACGAGAAACCCGCCCATCGCGTTCAAATCAGCAAGCCATTTTATATGGCATCAACGCCCGTTACCAATGCACAATACGAAATGTTTGATCCTTCACATCGTGCATTGAGAGGAAAGGAAGGATTCTCCAAAAATGATGATGATGCTGTTTTATTTGTAAGCTGGCATGAAGCAGTAGCATTTACTGAATGGCTTGGTAAAAAAGAAGGCGTTAACTATCGCCTGCCAACCGAAGCCGAATGGGAATATGCAGCGCGTGCGGGAACAATAACCGCTTATAACACGGGCGATACACTTACCAGTGAGCACTGGCAACACCAGGTTATGAATCGCTCACATAAATATATTCCGGAAAAAAGTAAACCTGGCAGTTGGCAAAACATCACCTAATACCTGGGGTTTATATAATATGCATGGACTGGTAGAAGAGTGGTGTGCCGATTGGTACGGACCATATCCATCTTCAGAACAAAAGGATCCAACGGGTGCATTAAAAGGTTATGCACGCGTTACGCGCGGAGGTAGTCACAGTACGGGTTTGCCATTTTTGCGATCGGCCAACCGGCTGGGCGCTTTACCTGAAACAAGATCTTTCCTGATCGGTTTCAGAGTGGTGAAGGCAGAAAATCCGAAACCAAATCCAAACGCAACCTCGGTTACAGCAAAGTGGGCAACCGGAGTGAAGCAGAATAAACTGAACTGGAAGAAGTATAAAGTAGCAAAGGATGTTCCTGTTTTTGAAACTCCAAAAACCTATACACGTTTTCCGAAAGGTTCTAACGGCCCCATTTATTTAATTCATAACCATGAGCCGGCATTAAGCGTGATGCCTAATGGCGACTTATTCGCCATCTGGTTTACGACAACTATTGAACGTGGTCGCGAAATGGTGGTGGCAGCATCGCGCCTGCGCCATGGTGCAAAAGAATGGGATGAGGCTGATTTGTTTTTTAAAGTCCCCGATCGCAATCACACAGGGCAGGCCTTGTGGTGGGATGGGGACAAAACCATCTTTCATTTCTCAGGAGTAGGTTCGGCAGATGATTGGAAAAAACTCACAATTGTAATGCGTACCAGCACCGACAATGGAGTGACATGGACGCAACCTGAGATAATTGGACATGAGTATAGAAGAAACAGCAAGCGATAGATGCAGTAATCAAAACAACCGATGGAAGTATGGTGCTTCTCAGTGATGCCGACTGGTCGGGCGAAGGGGGAAGTGCCGTACTCATCAGTAAAGATTTTGGAAAAACCTGGAGAGATACCGGAGCAGATAAAGAATTGCTGCCGCTTACACCAGGAGTAAAAGGACATACCATTGCCGGTATACACGCAGGCATAGTTGAGCTAAAAAATGGCGACTGGCTTGCATATGGACGTGGAAATGATATAGACGGCAAAATGCCGATGAGTATATCAAAAGACAAAGGTGAAACCTGGGAATATTCTGCAAGTCCATTCACACCGCTAGGAGGTGCACAACGACTGGCGTTTACACGACTTCAGGAAGGACCGCTTCTTTTGGTTTCGTTTGAACAGAAGATGACTGATATCGTATCCAACAATAAAGTTTCGAAAGGAGTAGGTATGTATGCCGCGCTTTCGTATGATGAAGGAAAAACCTGGCCGGTAAGAAAATTGATAACACCAGGCACAGGCAGCCGCGTACTGGATGCACCCTGTAATCTGCGCTGGGGCGCGGAATTCAGTTTGCTTGATAGTACACACGCTGAGATCAGAGGTTATTTAACAATTGAACAGGCGCCAGACGGAAAGATTCATTTGATATCGTCGGGAACACATTATGCATTCAACCTGGCATGGCTTGAAAAGCAATAACTGATAGAAAAATGCCTACAGAAAACATATTCGCCGGAACGGCGAATGTCCGCGGTGAAACTTAACTTCCGGAATTAAATCCTGAAGCAATGAAACTGAAAAGAATTACATCACTGGTTCTTGTGTTATCCGCACTGTTTGCAGTGTTACAATCGTGGCAACAAAAAAAGCCACATGTTTTTCTGGTGGGCGACAGTATATCCATTCATTACGGCCCTTACCTTAAAAAGTATACCGCAGAATTTGCGCAATTGCAGCAAAAGGAACTGGAAACAATACAGGGAAAAGAGTTTCCACGCAATGGAGGTGATTCAAGACGCGTGTTGAATTACCTCACTTATAAATTGAACGAACCTGGTTTTAAACCTGATTATCTTCTATTGAATTGCGGGCTGCACGATATCGGCCGTGATACTATTACCCGTGAACTGCAGGTGCCGCTGGCAGAGTATGAAGTAAACCTGGAGAAGATATTTAAACTGGTTAGTGATAAAAAAAAATAAAACTGTTATGGATGAATACCACACCGGTGGTTGATTCCATTCACAATAAACTTACAAAAGCAAAATTGCGCTTTGCGAGTGATTTGTCGGCATACAACCATAAAGCAGCAGAAGTATGTCGTAAATACAAAGTTCCCGTGATAGACCTGTATGATTTTACAAAGAAGCTCGGTAATGTGGCTTATGCTGACAACGTGCATTTCAAAGATTTTGCACGGGAGATGCAGGGATCCTTTTTAACGGAAGAATTACGAAAGCAGTTAGAATAAATTGTTTGTATGCTATAATGAATCGTCGTGATGTTATAAAATTACTGGGTGCTGCGCCGTTAGTGAGTGCAGCACTACCCAAGCCAGCACAATCGGTTCTGCATATAGAGGAGAATGTTGCAAGCCTGCTGGTTTTTGGAGCAACACCCGGTGGCGTGGCTTGTGCAGTGCGTGCGGCAAGAGAAAATTTGCAGGTTATCCTGGTCAGTGCCTATAATCACCTCGGAGGCATGTTTGCGAATGGGCTGGGTATTATGGATACGCTATACAACGGATCACGTTCGCCCATCTACGACGAGTTTCGAAAGATGATCTATGATTTTTATCGTAAAAAATTTGGATCAGCATCTAACCAGTATAAAAATGCGGGCGCGGGCATTTCTAAAACAAAATATGAAGCCAACGTTGCGGAAAGGCTGATTAATGAAATACTGGAGAAAGAACCGAATATCCATATTTTAAAAACATATTACCCGGCTGCAGTTGAAAAAGACAAAAATCAAATTAAGTCGGTTTTGTTTGAATCCAACTCAAATGGGCAACCGGTCCGTTTTTATGCACGGTATTTTGCTGATTGCTCATATGAAGGCGACTTACTTGCATTGGCTGGTGCGGAATATCAGCTGGGTCGTGAATCAAGAGAAAAATACGGTGAAAAATATGCGGGTGTCATCTTTTCCAAAGATATAAAAGTTTCAGAAGCTCCTGATGATATAGAGGCCGAACATGCCGCAACGATCCGGCAATTGAATCTTTATCGGTATCCTGAAACGCGTACCAAATTATTTTCACCGGAAAGTACCGGTCAGGCGCATCCCGCGATTCAGGCGTTTAATCTTCGAACAATATTAACCGACGAACCCGCAAACAGGGTCGACATCAGGAAGCCTGCAGTTTACAATGCTGCGCATTTTAAAAAAGAATATATCCATAACGACAGCGAACTCACGCTGTCGCGCCCCAACCGAAAGTCGAGTTTGAACTATCCCAAACTGCTGGTCTTTCAGAATAAATATGTGGAAGGAGGATGGAAAGAAAGAAAAGAAATTATGCAGTCGTATTATGATGAACTGCTGGGGTTAATTTATTTCCGTCAGAATGATGAATCACTTTCGGAAGAAACCAGGAGGCACTGGCGCAAATATGGATTGGCAAAAGATGAATTTGCAGACAATCAACATTTGCCTTATGAGCTTTATGTACGTGAAGGAAGGCGACTTGTAGGGAGCAAAGTATTTACCGGGCATGATGCTATGCTGGCGCCAGGAATGCGGCGAGCGCCAGTACACACCGATAGCATAGCTGTAACAGAGTGGTTTTTGGATTCGCACGCCTGCACCAGTGAGCGCGTAGGCGACAGCAAAGAAGAAGGCGAGGTGATGCTGAAAAGTGAAACAGTTCCCGGTCAGGTTTCGTTGGCTACTATTTTTTCAAGGCAGCACGACAATCTTCTGGTGCCTGTTTGTCTTTCAGCGTCGCATATTGGTTGGGGCGCCATACGGCTTGAGCCCGTTTGGATGCAAACCGGTGAAGTTGCGGCATACTGCATTGCGGAAGCTATTTCAAAAAATATACGACCCAAAGATCTGAATGAAGATGCATTCACCCGGAAGTTGGCTTCTGCAAAATTCCTGATCAGCTTTTTTAACGACGTGGAAGGGCGCGAATCTGCTGCCTGGTACCCCGCTGTTCAATACCTCGGAACCAAAGGCTTTTTTGACGATTATGAAGCGGAGCCAGATGCTAAACTTACGCAGGCAATGGCAAAGAGATGGATTGAAAAGGTAAAGCAGCGGAGAGAAATTGGCAAATGGATACTTCCAAAGGGTACAACAAAGTTGGACGAAGATGGCCAGAACATTTCAGTAGCAGGTTTTTGCAAGATGTTGGAAACAGCAACAGGCTTAAACGGCAGAACCAAAGACTGGTTGTGGCAACTAAAATTTACATTAACCTCTACCATATCACGCGGCCAGGCGGCCCAATTAATCATGGAAGCAACGTCTTCCTAAAACAAATGCCAGTATGAGAAAATTATTTTCCAGATTTTTAGCGCCTTTAACGTTACTAGCATTAACAGCATGTGGATCGGCAGATAGCCAGAAACAGTCAACAGCGGGTGATAACTTACCAGCAATGCTGGCGGGTGATTGGGTTCCCGAAGATCCGCACCAGATTGATTTTGCAAATTTGCCAAAGCTGGAAAAAAGCGAACATATAATTGTGAATGACGTACGCGACCAGGATGGACATCGTGTAAATCAACACAACTATCTTATTCATCATAATGGACAGTTCTGGATTATGTGGAGTGATGGACCCGGTGTGCCACGTGCAGAACCTGGCCAGCATCGCGACAAAACACCAGGTCACGACCGTGCAGGACAGGTGGTTGCTTATTCTACCAGCAAAGATGGAGTGAACTGGGCTCCGGCTAAACGGCTGACCGATTCTTTGACCGGCGATTGGGGTTGGATCGCTCGCGGCTTCTGGTTGCGCGATGGACAAATGCTGGCACTTGCAACTATATATAATGCGCCCGGATACCCCGGCGAAGGCCTTGCATTGCATGCATTCGTTTTTGATGAAACAAAAGGTGAGTGGAAAAATCACGGTGTTGTTTACGACAATGCGATGAATAATTTCCCCCGGCCAAACTTCCTTCAGGCGAGTGGATGATGACGCGCCGCGATAGTGTGCAAAACGTTTCATTTATGTATGGTGGTGTTGAAGGATTTGATAAATGGAATTCAGTACCTGTATCTGAATACAACAAAAAAAGCCGAATTCAGACCCGAAGAGCCTTACTGGTGGGTTCTCCCCGATAACAAAACGATCCTCGCTCTTTTCCGCGATAATAGCAAAAGCGGATTTCTCTATCGCGCTACATCCATAGACAATGGACGTACCTGGACAAAACCTGTTAAGACCAATTTCCCTGATGCTACTTCCAAATTCAGTGGTGTGCGTTTGAAAGATGGACGATATATCCTCGTTTCAAACCCCAATCCTAAAAAGCGCGATCCTATGACTATTTCAGTGAGCGATGATGGCATCACCTTTAACAAAATGGTTTACCTGGATGGTGGACGTGGCATCGACTATCCACATGTGATGGTACATGAGGGATATTTATATATCGCTTATGCCAGCGCCAAACAAACCGTTGAAATAATGCGCGTAAGTATTGAAGAACTGGATAAAGTACAGATGCCATCAAACCCGATTACAGTAAATCCGTAAATAACGAATTCAAATTAGATCATCATGATAAAAAATTTCTTTAGCGCCTGCATTAGCAGGTCGCTTGTATTGAATACAGCAATTGGAATGTCCGTTTTGTTGTGCTCGCCGGCAGTAATTCATGCACAATCGAAATCAAAGAAAAGAGCGGCAGCGCCTGCAGCAGTGAAAGTAAACCTGAAAGAAACTCCTAATTCGCCGATCATGTTGGCCGGTGACTGGGTGCCAGAGAATACACACAAAATAGATTATGATAAACTGCCCCGCGTACCGGGCAACTTCCGTGTGGTAAGCGAAGTGCGTGACCAGATGGGCGTAAATCAACACAACTATATTCATTACTACGCCGGCAAATACTGGATAATGTGGAGCGATGGTCCCGGTATAGAAGACCGTGTTGGACAACGCGTGAAATTTTCAACCAGCCCTGATGGATTGAATTGGTCGGCGCATGATTATATCACGCCTAATCCCCCTGGAGCTGAGCGCCCCTCGTGGTATGGTACCAGAAGCCCCAAAGGTTTCCGTTATATCGCGCGTGGATTCTGGGAATGGAAAGGCGACCTGTATGCGCTGGCATCACTCGACGAAGCCGCAGATTTCTTTGGTCCCAGCCTGAAATTGTTAGGCTATCGTTTAGATACAGCGACCGGACGCTGGAATGATATTGGTGTTGTTTTCGACAATGCGATTAACAACTTTGCTCCCGACACACTTGCTACTGGTGAATGGATGATGTCGCGTCGTAAACATGACTACACCAAATCAGGCGCCGAATTCCTGATTGGTGGAACCAATAAAATTACAGAATGGAAATCAGTTCCTGTACCGGGTTCAGCTGACGAGCTTACAGCTGAAGAACCCAACTGGTGGTTGCTTCCCGACAGTACCGTGGTAGCTCTTTTCCGCGACAATAAAGGAAGCGGTTTCATCTTCCGTTCTTTTTTCTTCTGATAATGGTCGTACCTGGACGAGACCTGTGCGTACCAATTTCCCGGATGCAAGGTCTAAATTCAGCAGTACAAGGTTGAAAGATGGTCGTTATGTATTAGTATCAAATGCAAACCCCGCTAAACGCGATCCGTTGGTATTATCCATCAGCGATGATGGTGTTGTGTTTAATAAAATGTATTACCTCACTGGCGGACGTCATATCGATTATCCGCACGTGATTGAGCATGATGGCCATTTACTCATTGCTTTTGCAGGAGGAAAACAATCTGTTGAAGTAATGAAAGTCCGTCTCTCTGATTTGGAGAAACTGGAGATACCATCACAAAAATAAAGGGCATGAAAAAATTTGCATGGGTAAGTAGTGTACTAGCATTATTTTTTACCGGTACTGTAGTTGCACAGGAAAAATATAATGTATTGTTTATTGCGGCAGATGGCTTGAATCCATCGGTGCTATCGGCTTACGGCAACAAGTTTGCGAATACGCCGTATACGCAGCAGTTGGCGAACCGCGGTACAACATTTGAAAATGCGTTTTGTCAGCAATCAAGTTGTGCGCCTTCGCGCGCCTCTTTGATGACGGGTTATCGCCCCGATACGCTGGAGATAAATTCAGGTACGGAACATTTCAGGGATCGTTTTCCAGACGTGGTTACATTCCCGCAGTTGTTTCAAAAGAATGGATACTACACACAGGCGATCGGGTTGGTATCCCACGCGCATCCTGCGCAGCCTGACGATGTATCATGGAACCTTCCTGAATCGTTGCTCGATATTCCCAAGAGAGATGAATACCTGTTGCCAACAAACCGTGTGCGTGGCTTTATCAACCGCATGGAGAAAGGTACAGCAACGGAAGGTGTTGATGCGCCCGACAACGCTTACCAGGATGGACAGGTTGCGCAGCTTACGATTGAGACATTAGAAAAAATAAAAGATAAACCATTTTTGCTGGCGGTAGGATTCAAACGTCCACATCTTCCGTTTACTGCGCCTAAGAAATATTGGGATATGTATGATCCGGCAAAAATTCCAATGCCGGTGGATCCCAACCTGCAGGTGCTGCCACCAGAAATTGCTGAGTTAAGATATGGCTGGGGCGATACACGTGGTGAAATGCGTGCATATACCGATATGCCGAAGAAAGGACCTTTATCGCAAGAGCAGGTACGTCAGATTTTACACGGATATTACGCTTCGGTAAGTTACGTGGACTATCAGATTGGAAGAATACTAAACGCGCTCGATTCATTGCAGCTAACGGAAAAAACAATCATCGTTCTTTGGTCTGACCACGGTTATCATCTGGGTGAACGCGGTCTATGGGGAAAAAAATGATCTCACCGATGATGCAAACCGCATTCCACTGATCATCGTAAAACCAGGTTCAAACAAAAAGAATCAACGCACAAAAGCATTGGTGGAAACAGCCGACATGTACGCCACTATCACCGATCTGGCAGGACTTCCGCAGCAATCGCATCTGCAGGGTGTAAGCGCAAAACCACTTTTGGAAAACCCCGATCTCAAATGGAAGCGTGCAATTTTTAATCGCTATCCAAGGGCAGGCGGTAAAATTATGGGAAGGTCTGTTCGTACTGCGGAATATCGTTATAGCGAGTTTGTAGAACTTGCCACTGGTCGTGTAATCGACCGCGAGTTGTATGAAATCAATAAAGATCCCCAGCAATACAATAACCTGGTTGACAAAAAGGACAAGAAACAAATTGTGGATCAACTTAAAAAAACACTTGATGCCGGATGGCGAAGTGTTGTAATTGATAAATAGAATTCTACTTTAGAAAAAATATTATAACAGGACCTGAAACTAGCATAAATGAAAAGAAGAAGCTTTATAAAACTCGGTGCATTAGGATCTATATTATACGGAACCAATCTGGTATCCTGTACCTCAATGGGAAAAGATGAAGAAGGCGAAGGACGGGTGGTAATTGTGGGCTCCACACCGGCTGGCGTAATGGCTGCCATTGCTGCCGCGCGACTGGGTACGCCAGTTACGCTCACCGAATATCATGGACATATTGGCGGCATGTCAACAAGCGGCCTGGGTAAAAGTGACATTGAGAACAAAGACGCGATTGCGGGCCTTTTCATAGAATTTACCAAACAGGTAAAAAAATACTATGTCGATAAATATGGCGCCGATTCAGAAAATGTGGTTAAATGTAAAGATGGTTATTACTACGAACCGCATGTGGCCGAACAGGTATTCAATGATATGATCAAAGCGGAAAAGAACATCAACGTACTGACCAATCACCAGATTGAAAAAGTAGTGACTGAAGACGATACTGTAAAAGAAGTGCATTTCAAAAACCGCACAAATGGAGATAGTGTAAAAGTAACCGGACAGATATTTGTAGATGCAACATATGAAGGCGATTTGTTTGCACTTGCGGGAGCCGCCTATGCGCTGGGACGTGAAGGAAGAGCTGATTTTAACGAAACACATGCAGGGAAAATATTTTTCGATTTCGACGAAAAAACAATCTTACCCGGCAGCACTGGCGAAGCGGATAAAAACCTGCCAGCATATACTTATCGTTTATGCCTGACGGATGATCCTGAAAACAGTTATAAACTCACGGAAGCGCCGGAAGGCTATGATCGCAACAATTACACGAAGTATTTTGAAGACCTGAAAGCGGGTCGACTTGGCGGACCGAAAGTATTCCGCGAAGGACACGGCTACTATTCTGCGCATTTCAACACCATGATGCGTGTATTCTCTTTTGCAGAAATTCCGAATAAAAAGTATGATGTAAATATCAACCCACGACCACTCGGGTTCCCATTTCCTGAAGAGAATGGCGACTATGTGGAAGCGGGCTGGGAGCAGCGTGAGAAAGTGTTCAAACATCATCGCGCGCTGGTGTTGGGGTTGCTGTACTTTGTTCAGAATGATTCAGCAATTCCGGAAGAGCATCGTAAGCTGGCGAATCAATATCATTTACCCAAAGATGAGTTTACCGATAACAATCATTTCCCCTGGCAATTGTATGTACGTGAAGGTCGCCGCCTGAAAGGAAAGTATGTTTTGAATCAAAACGATTTGCAATATAAAGAAACCGGTCGCAATGTTGTTTTCAACGACAGCATCATTGCCGGGGAATTTCCGATCGACAGCTTCCCTACAACAAAAGAGCCTGCATCGAATGGAAAAGTGCTGGAAGGATATATCGGCCTGTTGTCCATTTCTCCATACCAGATTCCTTATCGTATATTGATTCCTGAAAAAATTAAAGGACTGATTGTTCCTGTTGCGGCATCAACAACGCACGTGGCATTTTCTACCGTGCGTATGGAACCGTTGTGGATGGGACTTGGCCAGGTGGCAGGTACGGCGGCCTGGATGGCGATAAAAAACAAAGTACAGGTAGGTGATGTTCCTTCCCATCAGTTGCAACATAAGCTGCTTGAGTACAACCAGATCCTGACCTATTTTGAAGATTTGCCGATTACAGATAAAGCATTTAAAGCAGTTCAGTTTTGGGGAACGCGGAACTTCTTCGATTCATACCAGGCGAAGCCAAACACGGCATTGGATAAGGAAACATTCAGTAAATGGAATCAGATTTTCTCGGAACTGGCAGGAACCAACGCTGTTTCACCGGTTGATGACCTGTCGATAGATTCGTTTAGAAAGGCGATTGCATCTTCTGTTGATGCTTCACTAAAAGCGATTATTGAGGACCAGGGCAACCTGTACGATCAGCGCAGCGGATCGGAGCCTATTACACGCGGCGAAGCCTGTATTATTTATTATAACCTGTTTTTTAAACTGAAAGGATAGAAAGAGCCGGGTGATATGAAGGACCTGTATCCATTGTTTGGGATTGTTACGGTTTTAAACACTCCGTTTACAACGAGCAATACCATTGATACCAACGCGCTCCGTCGGCATGTGCATTATGCGCTTGACGCCGGCGTTGCGGGCTTCCTGGTGCCAGCCATGGCGTCAGAAGTTTATAAACTTAGCCGGGAAGAACGCCTGCTCATGGTTGAGACCGTATTGCAGGAAGTAAACGGAAAAGTTCCCGTGATCGCCGGTGCTGGTGAAACAGATTTGCAAAAAGCGCGAGAACTTTTGCGTATGTACATACAAAGCGGATGCAGCCATGTACTGTTTCAGATTCCTTATATAAATGAAGATGTTTTTTACAACAACTTTATGTCGCTCGCCGAAACCAATCCAGATATTATCATGCTGCAGGATTGGGATGCATCAGGCTACGGACTTCCCGATGAATTAATCTGTCGCTTGTTTGAAGAAGTTCCGGCATTCCGATGTTTGAAAGTGGAGACCATTCCCGCTGGTGTGAAATATTCCCGCATCATTGAATTAACCAACAACAAACTGCACGTAAGCGGCGGCTGGGCGGTATCGCAAATGATAGAAGGGTTAAAGCGGGGAGTTCATGCTTTTATGCCCACGGCAATGCATTATACGTATGTTCGCATTTATCGAGAATTCAAAAAGGGCAATATAAAAGAAGCGGAAATTCTTTTTCGTCAGTTGCTTCCCATCCTTGCATTTTCCAATCAACACCTGGATATTTCGATTCACTTCTTTAAGCGGTTATTGCATAGACAGGGATATTACTCCACCGCAATCGTCCGTGAGCCGATTCTGCCATTTGATCGCTTGCATGAAGAAATTGCAAATGGTTTGATTGAATCAATCTTGAAGCTCGAGAATTTATCAGGCCGCCTGTCTGCCGCCTGATAAATGTTTTGGGTAGATAGGTTTTAATATTTCAGGAAAGTATTCTTGCAAATTTTATGCGTGGAAGAAATTGATCCGGTTCATTTACTCTAGTCAAAATCTCTGCGCACTCCGCGGGACCTTTGCGCGCTCTGCGTGAAAAATTATCAGGCTGCCGCCTGATATAAGTTTTGGGTAGATAGGTTTTAATATTCAGGAAGGGATTCCTGCAAATTTTATGCGTGGAAGAAATTGATCCGGTTTATTTACTCTAATCAAAATCTCTGCGCTCTGCGGGAAAAATTTATCAGGCCGCCTGACTAATCAGCCCGCTGTGGTGAAATGCTATAAAAACCCGCCAACATTCTACAAATCGCAACCCTGTCAACTTTCTATCTTCGGCTGCTATAGTATTAATTTATACAATGACAGACAGAACAAAACTGATTGCCGCCGTAACCGTAGCCGCCCTCGGGTATTTTGTAGATATATACGATTTACTCCTGTTTAGCATTGTGCGCGTGGCCAGTTTAAAGGAATTGGGACTGACCGGTGAAGAACTTACACATACAGGTATACTGCTTCTTGATATTCAAATGGTGGGCATGCTGATTGGCGGTATTGCATGGGGAATTCTGGGAGATAAGAAAGGACGTTTGTCCGTTTTATTTGGATCTATTCTCATGTATTCCCTCGCAAATATTGCCAACGGATTTGTTACCAGTGTAAATGAATACGCCGCCTGGCGTTTTATAGCAGGCGTGGGTCTCGCAGGCGAACTCGGCGCTGGTATTACCCTTGTAGCGGAATTAATGCCGAAGGAAAAACGCGGGTATGCCACTACGCTTGTAGCCTCAGTTGGAATTTCGGGAGCCGTTGCCGCATATTTTGTTTCAGATTTGTTTCACTGGCGAACCTCCTTTTTTATTGGGGGTGGATTGGGATTGATGTTATTGTTGCTGCGCATCGGCGTTGCTGAATCCGGCATGTTTGCACACGCGGTAAAAAAGCATACATCACGCGGTAATTTTTTCAGTCTGTTTAAAACAAAAGCGAATCTCTTAAAATACCTGCGTTGTATTCTCATTGGCATTCCACTTTGGTATGTAGTTGGAATTCTGGTAACACTTTCTCCTGAATTTGGAAAACTTTTAGGTGTGCAAGGCGAAATCAGCGGCGGCCTGGCCATTGCATGGTGTTATGGCGGTATGGCGCTGGGGGATGTGGTAAGCGGCCTTATCAGCCAGGTATTGAAAAGCCGTACAAAAGTGGTGTATATGTTCCTTGTATTGGCAGTAATAGCCGTAACAACATATCTTTCATTAGATGGAATCAGCACCGCGTGGTTCTATCCATTATGTGGATTGCTGGGATTCTCGGTGGGATATTGGGTCATCTTTATGACCATCGCAACGGAGCAGTTTGGTACAAACATTCGCGCAACAGTAACCACCACTGCACCCAATTTCGCGCGTGGTGCGCTCGTGCCATCTACCATTTTATTTCACGTTGTTACTTCCTGGACAGGCTCAATGATTACGGGCGCAGCAATTGTGGGTGCAGTTATATTCGGATTAGCAGTTTGGGCAAATGCGGGAATGAAAGATACCTTCCATAAGGATCTGGATTATGTAGAAGAAGCATAACGTCAACGAAGGTTCATGAATAGTTTTACTTTATATTGAGCCATTAATTAAGTACGATGATTAGAAAGCAATTTTTTTATTCTCTTTTTTTTGTTAGCAGCGGTTTCCTGCAACAATGCTACCGACAACAAACCGAACGACATTACCGGTCGATACCACCTTCCTGCTAAAATTGAAGCTGGCCAGGGCGCCTGTATTTCCAACGAACTTGTTTTACAGAAAAGGATAAACCCACACCTCAGTGTCATGCATCCACGATTGTTGAAACGCCTGCGGGATTGATGCTCGCTTATTTTGGAGGTACACATGAAGGCAATAAAGATGTTGGTATTTATTTGACAAAAATGGAGGAAGGGGCGCTGGACAAAACCGGTGGAAGTGGTGAATGGCGTTATCAATGATACACTGCGTTATCCCTGCTGGAATCCCGTTTTGTTTCAGGTGTCCGGTGGCGATCTTCTCCTGTTTTATAAAGTAGGCCCCGGCCCGCAAACCTGGTGGGGAATGCTGATGCGTTCTTCAGACAATGGAAAAACATGGTCAACGCCCGAGAAGATGGGCGAGGATCCAAAGGTTGGCCATTTACTCGGCCCAATTAAAAACAAACCAGTGATGCTTGCCGATGGAACATTGATCAGTCCAACAAGTATTGAATATCCTGTGGGCGAAGCACCCGACCAGGACTGGAGAGTATATTTTGAAATCAGTAAAGACACCGCGAAAACCTGGGAGGTTGTTGGTCCCATCCACGACGGAGTCGAGTTCGACGCCATACAGCCCAGCATTTTGCATTACCCCGATGGATCAATGCAGGTGGTATGTCGTACGCGACAATCGGTTCTTTCAGAAAGCTGGTCAACTGACAATGGCCGCACCTGGTCGCCAATGAGAGCGCTCGATCTTCCCAATCCAAATTCAGGAACGGATGCTGTGACTTTAAACGACGGTCGCCAGTTGCTGGTGTATAACCACAGCACGAAAGAGGGCGAACAACCAAAAGGAAGAAATATCCTGAACGTTGCGATTTCGAAAGACGGAAAGAAATGGACGCCGGTAATGACTTTGGAGAACGTGCCAAATGAACATGGTTATGCTTATCCTGCCGTGATTCAAACTTCTGATAACAAAATACATATCACTTATACATACGATCGTCGCGAAATAAAACACGCGATACTCGATCCGGAAAAGCTGTGAGAAGTAAGTAGTGAGTTAAAATAAAAGGCTGTTAGTTACTTTGGTAGGTTCTGACGCATCGCGTTTTCAAACTTACTACTTACTACTCGCTGGCTCCGGTTTTGAAACTGAAACGACTGATATTATGAAAACGTTGCCTCTTATCGACATCGGTATTATCCTTCTATACCTCGTTGCGATGGTATATGTTGGGTATGCATTTTCACGAAAAAATAAAAGTGCAGGCCAGTTCACAACTGCGTCGGGGCATATACCAGGGTGGGCTATTGGCTTGTCCATTTATGCAACGTTTCTAAGTAGCAATACATTTTTAGGTGTGCCGGGTAAAGCATTTGGTAGCAACTGGAATGCATTTGCATTTAGTTTATCCATGCCGCTTGCAGCATGGGTGGCTGCAAAAATACTTTGTTCCGTTTTATCGCAGTACCGGCGAAGTATCAGCCTATACAAATCTTGAAAAACGATTTGGCGCCTGGGCGCGCACCTATGCAGTAGTTTGTTTTCTGCTTACACAAATTGCGCGAATGGGTTCCATCTTCTTCGGATTATCACTCACACTGCAGGCACTTACAGGTTACAACATGCAAATGATTATGCTGGTAACAGGAGCCTGTATCATTTTATATACCGTAATGGGCGGTATTGAGGCCGTGATATGGACAGAAGTGGTGCAGGGTATTCTCAAAACACTGGGCGCTGTACTGATCGTTTACCTCGTTGTATCAAATGTAGATGGAGGTATCGGGAAAATTTTCGAAGTAGGATCAAACGACAACAAATTCAGCCTTGGTAGTATCGATCTCGATTTTACACAATCCGGCTTTTGGGTGATATTGCTTTATGGTTTCTTTATTAACCTGAACAATTTTGGTATGGACCAGAACTATGTTCAGCGATATCATACCGCAACATCTAAAAAAGAAGCCTCGAAGTCGATTTGGTTATGCGTATGGATTTATGTTCCCGCTTCACTGCTGTTCTTCGTGATTGGTACCTGTTTATATGCATATTACCAGCATAACCCCGGACTGCTTGATCCTGTAAAACTGCAGGTGGCGGCAGAACGTTTGGGTTCTGGCGCATCTTCAGCTGAATTATCAGCCCTGGCATCATCACTTAAACCAGAAGATTATGGCGATAAAGTAATGCCGCATTTTATGGTAACCATGATTCCCGCGGGATTGGTGGGTCTGATAATATCTGCGATACTTTCCGCCGGCATGAGTACCATTAGTTCCGGTATGAATGCATCTGCAACGGTTTTTGCAGAAGACATTTATAAACGATATATCCGCAATGGTATTTCCGGAAAATCAGAACTGCGTTTATTACATATCGGCACCGTGGTTTTTGGTTTACTGGGAATGATTGCAGGTGTATTGATGATTGGTGTAAAAAGTGTACTCGATATATGGTGGCAGCTTTCCGGCATCTTCGCCGGAGGTATGTTGGGTTTGTTCCTGCTGGGTATCATCAGCAAACGCAGTGGCAATATTGCTGCGCTCATCGGTGCTGTGACCGGTATACTGGTGATTATGTGGATGACATTCTCCAACCTCATTCCCGAAGAATACAGCCAGTTCCGCAATCCACTGCATGCAAACATGACGATTGTAGTGGGTACATTGGTAATCTTCCTCGTTGGCATACTGGTAAGTTCCCTCAAAAAGAAAAAGTCGCTGTCGGAAGTCTAAAACGTTATCCGTGGTCGATGGCCACGGATAACGCTAATTTCCTACAACAGCTTGTTAGAATTATACAATCTTACCATAGCATTCCCTGATAATTTTAAGGTTGTATTTGACCATACACCTTCGCTGTCAGCGTTGGTGATCAAACTATTATATTATGAAATCGACCCCATTCCCTCGTATTGGCATCCGTCCGATAATTGATGGCCGCCTCGGTGGCATCCGTGAATCACTGGAAGATACTACAATGAATATGGCCAAAGCCGTGGCTGAATTATATAGTTCTGTATTACGATATCCCGATGGATCGCCGGTAGAATGCGTTATTGCCGACAGTACCATTGGTGGGGTGAAGGAAGCCGCGGAGTGCGCTGAAAAATTTGCCGTAAATAATGTTGGCGTATCACTCTCGGTTACGCCCTGCTGGTGTTATGGCTCTGAAACGATGGACATGGATCCTCTTTTACCCAAAGCAATCTGGGGATTTAATGGCACAGAACGCCCAGGTGCTGTGTACCTGGCAGCAACGCTGTCGGCGCACAACCAAAAAAGGCCTGCCCTGCTTTGGTATTTATGGTCGTGATGTGCAGGACATGGGCGATTCGCAAATTCCGGGCGACGTACGTGAAGCGCTGCTACGTTTCGCACGTGCAGGATTGGCAACTGCCATCATGAAAGGCAAATCATATCTCGCCATCGGATCGGTTTCTATGGGTATCGCAGGATCCATTGTAAATCCTGATTTCTTCCAGGAATACCTGGGCATGCGTACAGAATATGTTGATTCTACCGAAGTTTTGCGCCGCATTGAACAAGGCATTTATGATAAAGCAGAATATGAAAAAGCCATTGCCTGGACGCGTGAAAATTGTCGTGAAGGACAGGATTTCAACCAACCGCATAAAGTAAAAAGTCGCGAAGAGAAAGATAAGGATTGGGAGTTTGTTGTAAAAATGACAATGATCATCCGCGACCTGATGGTTGGAAATGATGCATTGAAAAAGATTGGATTTGCAGAAGAAGCATTGGGGCACAACGCAATCGTTTCCGGTTTCCAGGGGCAGCGCCAATGGACCGACTTTTTACCCAATGGCGATTTCTCAGAAGCATTGCTTACCTCTTCTTTCGACTGGAATGGCATTCGCGCGCCATATATGGTAGCAACTGAAAATGATGCATTGAATGGCGTGTCGATGTTGTTTAATTATTTGTTGACGAATACCGCGCAGATTTTTGCCGACGTAAGAACATACTGGAGTCCTGAGGCGGTAAAACGTGTGAGTGGTTGGGATGTAACCGGATTGGCCTCTGGTGGATTCATTCACCTGATCAATTCAGGGGCAGCTACGCTGGATGGAACAGGTCGCCAGAGCCGCGACGGGCAACCTGCCATGAAACCTTTCTGGGAAATTACCGGGCAGGAAGCCAAAGATTGCCTGGATGCTACAACGTGGTATCCTGCCAACCGCGACTACTTCCGTGGTGGTGGTTATTCATCCAACTTCCTCAGCCGCGGTGGAATGCCTGTAACAATGTGCAGACTTAACCTCATCAAAGGGCAGGGTCCTGTTTTACAAATTGCAGAGGGCTGGAGTGTTGATATTCCCGAAGAAGTACATAAAACATTAGATGAACGTACCGACCGTACGTGGCCAACGACCTGGTTTGTACCACGCCTCACAAATGATAGCCGCTTCCGCGATGTGTACACGGTAATGTTGAACTGGGGAGCAAACCACGGTGCCATCAGCTATGGACATATTGGTGCCGATTTGATTGCGCTCGCATCCATGCTACGCATTCCGGTTTGCATGCACAATGTAGCCGACGAAAATATCATGCGTCCATCGGCATGGAGTGCATATGGAATGAATAATGAAGGTGCTGACTATCGTGCATGCCAGGTTTATGGGCCGTTGTATAGTTAGAGAATCGATGATCGATGATCGATGTCCGATGACCGATGTCCGATGACCGATGGTCGATGTAGGAAACAAATTTTTCATCGATGAATGCGCCGTCCCGAAGGGACGGGATATCTGTAGCAACGGAAATCGCCAAATCGTCTTAGTCCCGAAGGGACGACATGTGAGCGGGGAATCGATGATCGATGATCGATGGTCGATGATCGATGTCCGATGATCGACCATCGATGTCCGATGACCGATGTCCGATGATCGATGGTCGATGTCCGATGACCAATGGTCGTTGACTGATGGACGAAACAAATTTTGTTCGATGAATGCGCCGTCCCGAAGGGACGGGTTGTGGTTAGCAAGCGACATCCCCATTTCTTTTGCGTCCCGACGGGACGCGTTGTGGGCCTAGCCGGGGAAACGATGTCCGATGATCGATGACCGATGTCCGATGACCGATGTCCGATGACCGATGTCCGATGACCGATGTCCGATGACCGATCATCACTCATCCATCATCGAACATGCGGAAACTGAAAAATATTCTTCAAATATTTATAAACAGGTATTCATGAAACCTGATATTCTCTGTATTGGTCTCGATTTTGGAACCGACTCGGTAAGGGCGGTACTGGTAAACGCTATTACCGGTGAGGAGAAATCATCATCGGTTGCAGAATATCCCCGATGGAAAGCGGGACTCTATTGCGATCCATCGCGTAGCCAGTACAGGCAACATCCCCTGGATTATATCGAAAGCATGGAGCGTGCGGTAAAGGAATGCCTTGCAGATGCTGAACCAGGCGCTGCGGATCATGTTGCTTCTATCAGCGCTACCACAACCGGCTCTACGCCTGTTGCTGTTGACAACAACGGCACACCACTCGCTTTGTTACCTCAGTTTGCCGAGAACCCTAACGCAATGTTTTTTTTGTGGAAAGATCACACATCCATCAAAGAAGCTGATGAAATCAATCATACCAAATCGGAGATCGATTACCTGAAATATTCGGGCGGCATCTATTCTTCAGAATGGTTTTGGGCAAAACTGCTCAACGTATTGCGCAACGATTATGAAGTACGCGCACAATGTTTTACCTGGGTGGAACATTGCGACTGGATGCCTTTTCTATTAACCGGGCAAACGGATGCGCGCAAGCTGAAAAGAAATGTATGTGCAGCGGGACATAAAGCGCTGTGGGCGGCTGAACACGGAGGGTTTCCGTCTGCATCCTATTTGCGGAGCGTGGATCCGTTGCTGGAAATATATGCAGGACGAATGGATCCGGATGTGTACACCGCCGATGGGGCCGCGGGTTGTTTGAGCGAAGAATGGGCGCAGCGACTGGGTTTGTCTGCAAGTGTAAAAGTTGGTATCGGTGCTATTGACGCACACGTGGGAGCGCTGGGTGCACAAATTGAACCGGGTTATCTTACCCGCATCATCGGCACTTCCACCTGCGATATGCTGGTCGTTCCCAAAGCCCAGTTTGGAAATAAATTCGTTCGCGGCATCTGCGGACAGGTAAATGGTTCCATTATTCCCGGAATGGTGGGACTGGAAGCCGGCCAGTCTGCTTTTGGCGATGTATATGCATGGTTTCGTGAGCTCCTTTTGTGGCCGGTGCGCCAGGCAGGAACTGCAATTAGCAACGAATCCGCCGCGGAAATTGAAAATACATTGCTACGCAAACTGGATGAAGCAGCGGCCGCTATTGTTACAAACGACAACAGTGCGTTGGCCATCGATTGGTTCAACGGCCGCCGCACGCCCGATGCTAACTTCCTGGTAAAGGCGGCAATTGCGCAGCTGAATATTGGAACCACCGCCCCTGAAATCTATGCATCCCTGGTGGAAGCCACCTGCTTTGGTGCCAAACGCATTGTAGAGCGACTGGTAGAAGAAGGTGTGGAAGTAAAAGGAATCATTGGCGTGGGCGGTATTGCCCGTAAATCGCCGTATGTAATGCAGATGATGGCGGATGTGCTGGGAATGCCTATTCGCGTGAGCCGCTCCTCGCAGATCTGTGCCGCCGGCGCAGCGATGTTGGCCGCAACAATCGCCGGCATTTACCGAAATGTACAAGAAGCTATGCAGGCGATGGGCGCCGGATTTGATAAAACGTATGAACCCAATGCAACAAAAGCCGACTTATTAAATCGCAGGTATAAAAAATATATCACGCTGTGTAAAATGGCAGAAAAGAATCTATGAAGGCCTGAACCCTGATAATATCACCGGCCTGAAAGCCGGACGAATTCCAATTTCTTGACATTTTTTTATACAATCTTACCATCATTTATCCTCCTGAGAATTCACCGCATTTTTCCCCGGAAAAACATCGTTTTTCCTGTAGAAACACTTAAATTCGGGGATACGATTGCCTTTTAGAAACTGTTATTTTGAATGATAAATTTGTACAGCATTCGGGAAAGTTGTTGCTGACGTCATTCAATCATCTAAACGACTGCGCCATGAAACCTCATTTTCACAAAGTGCCGGTGCCTATTCAGGATTCATTTTCTGTACGGCACGACAAGTTGCCCAATTTCGGCAAACCCCTCCATTACCACCCCGAGCTGGAACTCCATTTTACCATCAAAGGCGAAGGTATTCGCCTGATTGGCGACAATGTGTCCCATTTCCGCGAAGGAGAAGTGATTTTGCTGGGTGAAAACCTGCCGCATGCCTGGCGGGGAAAGGAACATGAAATCACTGATGCTGCGGATTATTCGGTGGAAGCAATTGTAATCCAGTTTTCGCCTGCCTGCCTGGGCAAAGACTTCTTTCAATTGCCGGAAGCCTACCTGATTCCGCGCATTTTTGAACTGGCGAAAAAAGGGTTATTGATTCACGGCGAATCTGCCGATCTGGTTCGCGACCTGATGTACCGCATCGTGAAAGCAAACCGATTTGAACGCATCATTTATTTATTACAAATACTGCAGATCATCAGCGAGCGTGAGGAAGTAACCACGATTGCATCGGCACATGCATTTTATAAGCCGAATGAAAATGAATCGATGCGCCTTAACAATGTAATTGCATATACACTTACAAATTTCAAGAAAGATATCAATCTCGAAGAAATTTCAGTGATCGCCAATTTGAGTGTGAACTCATTCTGCCGTTATTTCAAATCGATAACCAATAAAACTTACCTCGATTTCCTCACAGAAATTCGCATCAGCCATGCCTGCCGGATGATTATGGAAGACCGGTTTTCGATTGCGATTGTTTGTTATGAATGCGGATTCAATAACGTTTCCAATTTTTACAGACACTTTAAACGGTTTACCGGTTATACGCCGTTCGAGTATAAGAGGAAGTATAAGGAACAGTGTGTGGCGTAGACGTGAGGCGTGAGAGCCGTGAAGCGGAAAACGGCAAATGTGAAATAAGTTGCCTACTGTAGCCGCACAGACTATAGGGTTAGAACAATGGACGAATGAAATTAATTTAGTGCTATAAGAATAGACTTGGATGAAGAACGAAGAACGACAAATTACGAAGGAGCCTTTTGGACATTGTTTGAATAGCACCCAATGCATTTCCCCCGACGGACGATATATCGTTTACGACACCCGCAATGATGATGGCGCACTTGCAGCGAATGGAGAAATCCGCGTCTTAGATATCGAAACAGGAGAGGATATTATTGTTTACAAAACAAAAAATCAGACGGAATATGGTCCCGGTGTAGGTGCGGCCACCTGGTCGCCCGATGGGAAGATGTTGTTATTTCTCGGCGGCATTCAGAATGCCAACAAAGAGAATCCTTATTCATTTACACGTAGAACAGGCATCGGAATCAAATGGGGAAAGCCCAATGAACCCATTTGGATGGATGCGCGTGATATGAACACGCCCTCTACACCCGGTGCCTTACGAGGTGGCACGCACGCGCATACCTGGAGTGGCCGCGACAACTGGATTAGTTTTACTTACAATGACCATCTGATTGCAGAAGCTGCCAAAACAGATAATTCCTTTAGCCGATTTGCGAACAGTAGGAGTGATGTTTCCGGGTGAAGTAAAAGTTCCCGGAACAGATAGCGTTGAGAATAAAAGCGGAACGATGTATTCCGTTTTGCTGGTTCCTGTAGTGAAAGAGCCCAAACCCGGAACCAATGAAGTTTCAAAAGCCTTTGATGAATGCTGGATAGGGAGCGACGGGTATTTAAAAGCCGACGGCACACGACAGCACAAAGCAATTGCCTGGCAGGGACATGTTGTAAACGACAATGGTCAAACGATAACGGATATATTTGTTTCTGATATACCTGACGATTTACCGGAATGGGTGCAACAAAATCCTGCATCGGCGGGTGCGACAAAGTTGCCTGAAGCTCCTCCCGTTATTCAGCACAGAAGGATCAGTTTTATGCAGGATGGTGTGAGCGCAACACCCCGGCATTGGTTGCGTAGTACGCCTGATGGGTCGCTGATTGGTTTTTTCAGAGAAGATAAAAATAAGATTGTGCAGTTATGGGTAATATCACCGAATGGCGGTGAACCGCGGCAACTCAGTCATCTGCCATCGTCAGCATCGGGTCCCTTCAATTTCAGTTATGATGGAAAATATGCATCCATGCTCGCCGATGAACGGGTGTGGATAGTTGATATTGCAAACGGCAACACGTTTCCGGTTACGGAAAATAAAGGTGTCGGTTATGAACCGAACGGAGCTGTTATTTGGTCCCCGCGTAATGAAGTGTTTTTTAACCGGGTGATAAAAGGCCGGAAAGGGACTTTCAGGCAGATATGTACCGTTTCTCTGAAATAAATTATTTATCGTTCATACAGGCTTTTTCGTGGCGTTAGTTTTCCGTCCAGCGAGCAGTTATAAAATTGATTATCCTTACTAATTGAATAGGATGAAATGCCTTCGTCGTAGAAACCGAGAATGTAATCTGGTTTCACAATCCATTTTCCTTTTTTATCGATTACACCAAAGGGGCAAGATTTGGGGAATAAATCGGTGCTGATGCCCACAAAGCGAAATCCATTGATAAAATTAGTACGGAGTGTTTGAACCTTTATTTCCGGAAAGTCTTTCACCGCCAGACCACTATTTCTCTCTTCCAGTTTCATTTCCTTTTTTTCGCCTATTGATTCTCCGTTTGTGTTGATGCGAAAGCACAAACTTCCATCCCACACGGCACTGATTCCATTTTCAAAGGGCGATGCAAAAAGATATTTCATTTCGCTCAGTGCCCGCCCATCTGTATTCGCAAATCCCCACAAATGTTGTCGGCGAACGCGCATGGGGGCATCTCGTCGCAATTCAATTTGATCATACTCCTCGGACTGCTGAAAGTTTTTTCCGGTTATGAAAAATTCCTTTTCACCGTTACTTACAAGGAGCACATCCGAACGAATGGGTATGATACTGGCAGTGCGTCTGTTGATAATATTTTTTCCATACAAATCGGTTAACCAGTAATCACCATAGAAATTGGGTGCCGTGTTTTCAGTAACCGGTGGTGAATAGGAGAAGCGCCGGCCGAGAATCCATCCCTGTTCGTCCTCCACCTGAAGTACTTCGTTCTTCAACGCCCACATAGCCAGCGGGCGGGTTGTTGGATCTGCAATTGATTGAAGTAATTGTATACAGCTGCTATCTCCATTCTCAGCACCGCTTTTCAGCATTTTCATCGCCAGGGTTGAATCGTACCAGGGTGCGCCTTCAATCAGATATCGTTCGGCAACGCGTATTGCATAATGCGGTCTTTCTTTAGCCATTCTTTCTTCGAGAGCGAGTGCCATTTGCCAGTTGTTTCTTCGCCAATAGATTTCAGTTGCGTAGGGTACGGCGTCGGCGCTGCCTTTTTCGAAGGCGGTCAGACAGTATTTATCATATTCTGCCTGGGGCAGATGCATATAACGAATGGCATGCAGGGCTGATTCCGGGTCTCCAAATTGGGCCGCCTTTTTTATCCAGTAATCACGTTCTAGTTCGTTGCCGGCATCGGTGAAGGATTTAATACGAAAATAGATCTCGTCCATGTCGCCGGCTTCTGCAGCGGCAATGGATTCTTTTTCCCTTCGTTTCAAATCTTTTTTAGTGATGCGCGGGCTGCCAAATACTCAGCTCATCGAAGGGGTTGATTGGCTGGAGGCGCTTGTACCTTGTTGGGGCATCCGGTATTATGCCGCCAGCACTGCAGTAAGTATTGGGACTACGATATTGCAGGCTTTGCAGGTAGGCCGGCACCTGAGCGTCGGTAATGGAGGCCGAGCTAACCATGATGGCCCAAAGGAGGGCTGAGTCGAAGCAATTGCATGGTTAAATTTAGTAACTGCAATTGGCAAATCGAATACCGCTGGGTGGGTAAAAATGAAGGCTACAGAGCGACATTCCACCCATTTCATGGCGGGTCACCAAACTACCGCCCGATACGGGAACCCGTAATATATTTTTCCGCGCAATTCCTATCTTGTTGTGTAAGCCATTGTCCGTTTTACCGACTCGATGATGATTCACCAGCAGGCTCTTTGGAGCCTGCTTTTTTTTAATGGCATTATTTCAGCCGCTACTATTATCGCTGATGTTGCCAGCAATAGCTACCACTTTTCACGTTACGGGTACACTGTGTTTTCTTCTGTGTAATGGCTTTGCATTGTTTTTGACCAGATGACTGTGAGGGAACTCGCGGCGCGTCATTTGATTTTTTACAAATGCCGCAACTACCACCAGCATTGCAATGCTTACATGCAGAGCAGTTGGTACATGCATTGCAGGGAGAATAGCCATAGCATGTTGCGGGTTCCAGATCGGTTCGCCTGTTGTTGTGGGCGCTACTGGTGTATGTTATTACAACCAGTGCACACACAAGCAGGGTATACAGATGCTTCATGGAGGTAAGGTTTGGTGGTTGGTAAAATACAAAGCAGCTTGGAAAAACGCAAGCCGCTTTGTATTTTATTGAAGATCAGGTAGTGAGATTGTCAGTCAGTGACTGTAGAATAACCCACTAATTAATTCTAACGAGCTTTTGTTTCATATCATCGGAAAGAGATGCAATATTAATAATTTGAAGCGTGGGTTGCTCAATGGTTGCCACAGACTGGTGGAGTGTGACATTAACTGGAGGTGTTTCAAGCTTCCACATCGCGCCGGTTGCGGGGTCAACAATCAACATCCCCAGAACCCCGCCAATTAGAAGGTTTCCAAAATACCAACCGTTCAACTTAAAATTAATGGGTATGACTTGTTCCTCGAAGCCTGGTGAACTTATTTTAACCTGATATTCCGCTTTTTGAGAAAAAGCCGGCACCCGACTTTAAAGTAACAGTCGCTGGCGTTTGGCCCTTATACACTTCCTTACTCTTCTTGTCAGTAATGCTTACGGAGGCGCCTGTTGGATTGCTGTTGATGGAAACCGGGTACGAACTCTTTCCAAAGATAGTAGCACAACCTGAAAGCATAATTGTAGTTGTTGCAAACAAAATTGCAGTGAGGGTAGTCGATTTTTTCATTATAAGTTTTTATGGTGGTTGCCTACTCTTTTGTCGGTTTTCGGCTTCCCCGATTCTGTTGGGGCAGTCGTGTAGAGATAGCCCTCAGGCAAAATGAAAAGAAAGAATGAGGAAATATTACGGCAACCCGTAACGCGCTAATTTTTTAATTTTCTTTGATAAATAGTTATTCATAAGTGACGCCTGGCGTTTGAAAGGAGAGGATGATAAAAAGTTGCGTCGCTTTTTTCGGAAAATTCCATTTTGATAAAAAGGATTATTGTCGCGTAGAACATGTTGGTTACTATAAGAATAGGAAATCAACTTCGACGCTAGTTGCCGGACGAAATTTTCACTTTTTTTGGCGGGCTATTGCTTTTTTCGACAATATTCTTCAACTTTAGAGCTGGCACTAAACGCCACCACCAAACCTTATCTACTATGAAGAGTATGTCTCCTACGGCATTGCTGACTCCATCTTTCGCCCCGAACGATAGGAAATCGTTTCTTTCTTTTTTCGTGGATATCGTTAAGTTTTATTATTTGTGCAGAAGCGCTGCGTCTTTCTCGCGGCAGCATAATTAGTGTTGTGTACAGCAACAGTTTCATGCACATCTCCATCATTTCGTAAACCTTATCTTTCATATAAACCAAAACTTACGTTATGAAGAAGAAACGTTTCGCCGATTTCGGAAGCAGATTATCACTATTCGTTTTCATTATGATGTGGATCATTTCCGGTCTCATGGCATGGCACTGGATTGAACCCACCAATTTTTGGCAGGCCCTGTTTTTTGTAGGAGCCTGGCTGCTGCTGGGGTTCGTTTTACAGTTCGTTGGTATTTTTATCGTTGCAGGAATTTTGAGATTAAGAAATTAGCATGATTGCTGCGATAAGAATAATACTAGCGATTCTGCTACTTGTGTGCCTGGCCGATATGCCATATGGTTATTTTCAATTTGTTCGTTTTGCCTCGATGTTAGCATTCGCATTGCTTGCATTTGATGCCTTTAAGCGGGGCGAGGAAACGGAAGTAATCATTTATATCGGCCTGGCACTATTATTCCAACCCTTTCTAAAAGTGGCCTTCGGCCGCACGATCTGGAATGTGGTGGATGTAATAGTGGCGGTGGGGCTGGTGGTGAGTGTGTTGCCAGGAAATAGAAGGCGTGGGTGAGGTGTGCAATCGTGTAGTGACGTGTTGCAATCCTGTAGGGACGCGCTGCAGCGCGTCCCTACAGCGCGGCGTCACTACAACGCGTCCCTACACGATTACCGCGCGTCCCTACGGAGGAAGCCGCCGATAAACATCGGAATTAAATCGTGTTTTAAACGCGCATCTGCTGTTCAATCACCAATAGGTAGCGTTGTAGTTGTATTGAAGCGCGCTGCAACCGTGTAGTGACGCGATGTATTCCTGTAGGGACGCGCTGCAGCGCGTCCCTACAGGAGCAGCCAATAATACATCTGAGTTAAATCGTGTTTTAAACGCACATCTGCTGTTTAATCAACATTGAAATGCTTATCCGTAATCGTACATTCAAAATTAGAATGATGATTATGAAAAAGCATAACCGAAAATTAATACGAGCGCCCTGGTGGGATTATGGCTTTGCAGGATGGTATTCTGTAACGATTCGGGTACAATTTCAAGATGGTAACCGAGATGTTTTTGGCAACATTGAGAGCGATAAAATGTATCTGAATGATGTAGGCCGTATTGTAGAAGAAGAGTGGTTAAAATCGCCGGGTATCCGGAAGGATATGAATATAACGCTTGACGAATACCAGGTGATGCCAGATCATTTTCATGGCATCATACAAATCGGGCAAAATGAATTCAATCGCAATGCAGACACATGCATATTTGCAGGGATGCGCATTGCAGGAAAACGCAGCGTAGGGACGCGCTGCAGCGCGTCCCTACGGGAAGAGGCCAACAATACATCTGAGGTAGGGACGCGCTGCAGCGCGTCCGGCAGCGCGTCCCTACAACAGGAGCGAACACATAATCGCCAGTTCGGTCCGCAATCGAAAAATTTATCCATTACAATCAACCAGTTTAAAGGTGCCGTCACCCGGCGTGCGCGTGCCATTGGCCGGCCAGTAGAATGGCAGGAACGCTTTCATGACCGTATCATAAGAAATAAAAAGGAGTTGGAGAGACTGCGGCAATATATCCGGGATAATCCACGGGATTGGAAATTTGGGGATAATGGTGATGAATTTCCATTAGCGGAGGCGTAGAAACTCAAGTCTTCGGGTCAGTTTTGCGTTTAAGGGAAGAGCGACGCGATAATTTGTGCCTGCTGTAGGGACGCGCAGTGTAGGGACGCGCTGCAGCGCGTCCCTACACTGCGCGTCCCTACGACTGACAGATCGCAGCGCGGCCCTCTCGGCCGAACGATTTGGGTGGATGTAGTGGTGGCGGTGGGCGTGGTGGAGGGTTTGTTGCGAGGAAATAGAACGCGTGAGTAAGGTGCGGGGTATGGAATTGATTTCGTTTTGATTTTTGTTTGCCTTGGATTTACTGTGCTAAGACTCAAATATACTTGCGAGACCGACGATGATCGCGCCTGCAATGAGTTGGGCAATATACCCCAATAGTCCCCAGGCGAGAATAAATTTAATACCACCCCAGAAGCTGTCTGGTTCTATCCAGTTCCATGCGGCAATGCCTGTTCCTATCCAGGCACCAATAATGGCTATAACGGTTAGTACTCCAAGACATCCAGCTGAAGAGTCGTCCATAATAAAGGATTTAACGGTTTGTAGATTATTGTTTAAAAGACGAAATGAGCTTTTGCGTCGAGTGTTTAATAAACTCTTCCATTGCGTTAATTTCAACCGTTTCTTTTAAAACGGGTTGGAATATTTTCCTTTTGGTAGAGAAATTAAAACTTTGAACAACGCAACCGTTGGGACAAGGCTGGTAATTAAACTTATAAGCGCCTGCCACTTCATTAGTTCGTACAAGTATGATTTTATATTCTACTGAGGCGCCTTTCTCTGTATAACTGTAGTTGCCAACTTTTTCGGTCACCTTATTTCCGATTTTTTCAGTGAAGCGATTGGTTGTATAATCCACTGACAGGTTGATATTGGCGATTTCAACAATGATATCGGTATTAGTCAGCTCCTTTATTTTTGAGTAATCGGAAATATTTCCTTTAGAAAGAACCTCATTGAACAATCCCCTATCGCGCACACTGAATCCGGTTTTTAAGAATTCTTTTTCGATTGCGTTAAACAAAAGATTACTGGTGTTGTCGGCAGATGTGTTGCTCGATGCTCGGTCGTTACTGTTGGGTACGCGTAACAAGATGCTCGGTTTTGGATTAGATCGAAAGAAATTTTTAAGGTTTTCGTTGGCGACAGTTTCGTCGGGAATTGCATTAAACCGGATGGTTTTTGACGTGGAGATACAGCTTGTGAATACAATAGCCACCAGGGCCACGATGAGTAAGTTCTTTTTCATATTGTAGTTGCTTGGCTTTGATACAACACAATATAGAAATCGCGAAAGATGAATTTTTACTGGTTTCCGTAGTAGGGAAAATTTTGTGCAACGTGAGTGATAAAAGATCTGATATTCCCCGTTGATGCGAAGGTTTACGGTTTTCCGTAGAAAACGGATTCTCCTTTTGAATAAGTTTGGTAAAAGATCAACAAAATATCCGCATACAAAAATTATCTCTATGGCATGGAGTTATAAAAGGCGAATCAAGGTTATTCCTGGAATCCATTTGAATTTGAGTAGATCTGGGATTAGCACTTTGAGTATTTCACACCCAACTGACCATCCTGTTTCACTCTGAACTAACCACCCCATTTCACAGTCAACTGACCAGGGATTTCACGGTCAACTGACCAGGGATGCCGGTATTAATGGAAGGATAATTTCACTGTGAACTGACCACCCTGTTTTGTAAGGTTTTCTGATCTGTTTTTTGAGATTTCATGACGGTGCTTTGCTTCAAATATCAAAACATCGTTATGGCAAATCAACCTAAAGGCATGTATCAGATCAAACAGGTTTTAGAACATCTTTCCAGAGGCACAAGCATCAGCAAAATTGCGGGTCTGATGAACATGTCCCGCAATACGGTGAAAGATTACCGAGACAAGTTTTTGCTGACAGGAATCTCTTTTACCCAGCTATTGGAACATAGTGAAGTTGAACTTTCATTGCTCGTTAAAAGCAAGCCGCCTACTGCTGTTCAATGTGATGAGAAGCGAAGGAAAGATTTTACCTCTTTATTGCCTTATTTTTTGAAGGAGCTTTCCAGAACCGGTGTAACCAAACAACTTTTATGGCAGGAGTATTTGAAAGATTTTCCTGATGGTTACCGCTACACCCGTTTTTGCTGTTTGCTTTCTGAGAACAACGGGCATAGCGATGCAGTGATGCGAATGATTCATATTCCGGGAGAAGTATTGCAGGTGGATTTTGCAGGAGACAAGCTTCATTATATCGACCGCGAGACTGGCGAGTTGATCAACTGTGAAGTGTTGGTGAGTGCTATGACTTACAGTCATTTTATGCATGCTATTGCTTTACCCAGCCAAAAACAGTCCGACTTCATTGCGGGATTGGTAAAAGCGATCCACTATCTGGGTGCTGTTCCTCATGTAATTAAATGCGACAATCTTAAAAGTGCTGTTGTTCGTCCGGACCGGTATACACCGGAGTTTACAGAAGCCATGGAATACCTGGCTGCCTATTACGGAACTACTGCAATGGCAGCTCGTGTTGCCAAGCCAAGAGATAAGGCCAGTGTGGAATCCGCTGTTAACGTTTGTTATCTAAGAATTTATGCGCCGCTTCGCCACCAGACCTTTTACAGTCTTGAAGAGCTCAATCATGCCATCGCTGCACAACTGGAGATAAACAACGATCAATTGCTACAAGGCAAAACCTACTCCCGGCGCATGCGGTTCCTGCAGGATGAGATCACACAGATGAAGCCGCTGCCTGCCCAAGGCTATCAGCTCAAAAAAAGTACATGGAGCAAGGTTGGGAAAAATTATCATGTAATCATTGGCGAAAGAACCGGCATAGCTATAGCGTTCCTTTTAAGCTGATTGGAAAGAAATTAAAACTGGTTTACAGTACCGATGATGTTGAAATATATGATGGCACAAGCAGGGTGGCGATGCACAAAAGAAGCTATCGCAAATACGGGAACACCACTCTGAAAGCTCACATGCCTTTAAATCATCAACATGTTTTGGAATCCAGGGGTTACGATGGTTCTGATTTTCTAACCGAAGCCACGCAGGTGGGCCTGAATGCAAGGACAATAGTGGAGAAAATGATCGGCAGAGCGCATTATGTCCAACATACCTAGGCTATGTGGCAGGCGTTCAAACGACTTAAAAAAAATTATGGTCATGAGCGACTGGAATCTGCCTGCAAGCGATTAAGTCATCT
>JANPZZ010000024.1 GCA_024707305.1 Chitinophagaceae bacterium | reverse complement strand
CTTCGGTATCATCAATATGATGTAATGAAGCGAGTTTCAATTCACCCGTATGCACGGCCTGCGCCAGCGATTTTACGTACACAATTTTTTGCCGGCTAAAATAGCAATTGCGCAAGTCTTCATCGCTCGTCATTATAATTTTTGCGGCAGTAACCCGTCCTATCTGCTGCTTCAGCTTTTTGTAAGCCGCAGCAGCCGAAGCCAGGGAAACCTGTTGCTCAAGTATCGTAAGTACCAGTGTTGAAAACCGGGCGGGGCGCACCCACATGGGCGGCATGCCATATTGTTGTAGCACCCACCTCAAATGTTTATCTTTTTGACTCAACTGTCGGCAGTACTGTTCGAAGTTGCTGTTGTCAAAAGTGATGATGTTGTTTGCAACAATACTCATTTTTTTCGGAAGCTGGCAATTGCCTGCCTTGTAAATTCACTTAGCACGAGTCGTCCGCTGATAGCGGCACGTTCTTTCAGCAATTCGTCCCAATGCTCGGTGCCCTTCCAGAAAACCTTTTTCAATTCGGCCATTGCCTGCGGATTGCTTTGTGAAAGTGTTTGAAGAAGTCGTTGTATGGATTCATCCATGCTTTCCACTGTTGGATGCATTTCAGCAAACAGTCCTTTATTGCGTGCCCATTCTGCTTTACGGGGAAGGGTAGCATCGATACTTAATTGTGAAAATGCCGACAAACCTATTTTACGTTCTACCGCAGGGCCGATCACAAATGGACCAATACCCACAGCAAGTTCGCTCAATCGTACTTCCGCTTCTTCAGTGGCGATGGCGTAATCAACCGCAGCTGCAATGCCCACGCCGCCGCCTACACATTTGCCCTGTATACGGCCTACCACAAACTTAGGAACAACGCGAATAGAATTGATCACATTTGCAAAGCCACTAAAAAACTGCAATCCTTTTTCTTCGTTTTCAATCGCGCTCAACTCATCGAAGGAGGCCCCGGCGCAAAACGCACGCTCGCCACCCGATTTAATCAAAATCACCCGGCAATCGGGATCATTTCCCGCACCATGTATCGCCTGTGCAAGCTGATCCAGAATTTTTCCTGGCAATGAATTACTCTGAGGATGAAAAAACTCGATAGTTGTTATTCCGTTATGAAATTCAGTTCTTACGTAAGCCGCATCCATATAGGTTTGTTTTATTCTAAGTTATAATAAAGTCGTGAAACGTGAGGAACGGCAAAGCCGCCTTCGCTTCGCCTGGCTATAATTTGCAAATGTGGCAATGAGAAAATGAGGAAATGAGGAAATGAGAAAATGAGAAAATACTTTTTTTAAACCTCACTTCTGTATTTACACATTTCCACATTTTCTCATTGCCTCATTTTCACGTTTGCCGCTTGCCGTTTCCCGTCAAAGAGCAACCATGGTCAAAATCGTTCCAATCCCCACCGTCGGCTCTTCTGTATCGTCAAAAATTTCCACCAGCCATTTCACGATTCCTTTGGGAATATCCTGCTCATCTTTCAAATCCTGTGGAAGTTTTTCCTTACAGGTAAAGCGGATATAAATTTCTGTACCTGGATAAACTGGTTTTGTAAATCGCAACTCGTCGATACCATAGTTTAATAGTACAGGATTTTTTCATAGCTATCAACAAACAATCCCGCAGCCGCGCTCATGATGAAGTAGCCATGTGCCACCTGTTGTTCAAACATGGTGCCTGAAAAATCGGTATCACGCAGATGCGCATAGAAGTGGTCGCCACTGATATCCGCAAACCGGTCGATGTCGTCGGCAGTAATTAGTCTTTTCTCTGTGATCAACTGATCGCCGATTTGTAGTTCGCCAAATTTCTTTTGGAAAGGATGTTTGCCGGGGTTGATACCGGGGGCGTGCGGCTGGTGAACCTGCGTCACCGCACGAACCATAGCAGGCGAAGCCTGCAATGCCACCCGCTGCATATAATGTTTTACTCCACGAAGTCCTCCCATTTCTTCGCCACCACCCGCGCGGCCGGGACCGCCGTGTACCAACAACGGCAATGGCGATCCATGCCCGGTAGATTCGCGGGCACACGTAGTATTCAATACGAGAATACGACCATGATGCGTGGCGGCACCGAGCACATATTGCGCCGCTTCTTTTTCATCGGAAGTAACAATCGATGAACAAAGTGACCCCTTACCCATTTTGCTGAGTTCAACTACTTCGTCCCTGTTTTTATAGGGCATAATTGTACTCACCGGGCCGAAAGCTTCCACCTCGTGCGCCGCTCTTTTTTTAAATGGCTGATCATTTAATAATAATAAAGGCGAAATAAATGCACCATTGTTGCTGTCGACATCAATCAGTTCTACCTGGTCCGTATTACCGTAGATAAGTTCTGTTTCTTTCAATAGTTTCTGCACCTGGTTCAGCACTTCCTGGCGCTGTCCATTTCCTGCCAGCGACCCCATCCGCACTTTTTCGTTACGTGGATTACCGATCGCTGTTTGTGCAAGTGAAGTTGAAATTGCCTTCCACACATCTTCCATTTTATTTTCAGGAACAAATATGCGGCGGATGGCCGTACACTTCTGTCCTGTTTTCACGGTCATTTCCTTGCGCACTTCTTTTATAAAAATATCCCAGTCCTGCGTGCCCGGATTGACGTTGTCGCCAAGAACAATACAGTTAAGTGAATCCGCTTCCATATTAAATGGGACGGACTCGCTTAAGATGCGAGGATGCGAGCGAAGTTTGAGACCGGTATCTGCAGAACCTGTGAAGGTCACCACATCCTGTGAACCCACATGATCGAGCAGGTCGCCGGCGCTTCCGCAAATCAATTGCAGTGCACCTTCAGGTAAAATACCTGATGCGATGATTTCACGCACCACAACTTCTGTAAGATAAGATGTAACGGTGGCCGGCTTTACTACAGCAGGCATACCGGCCAGTAAGTTCACAGCAATTTTTTCAAGCATGCCCCATACAGGGAAATTGTATGCGTTGATGTGCACGGCAACACCTTCTTTGGGTACCAGCAGGTGCGTGGCCATAAAACTGTTGGCTTTACCCAGCATATGGCTGTCACCATCGATACAGAAAAAAGTATTTGGAAGTTTTCTTCGCAGACTCGCGTTGGCGAAAAGATTGCCGATGCCGCCTTCAATATCAATCCAGCTATCAGCGCGCGTGGCACCGGTATGATAACTCACCTGGTAAAACTTATCGAGATGTTCACGCAAGTGCAGGGCCAAAGCTTTCAGCATATTACCACGTTCATGAAAACTCATTTTTCGCAGAGCAGGATTGCCTGTTGTGCGCGCATAACGTAACACAGCATCAAAATCAATCCCTTTCGAAGTTGCCGCCGCTACTGGCGCCCCGGTCACAGCATCCGTCAGTAATTGTCCATCTCCTTCCCCTGTTACCCATTCGCCTGTGATATAATTTCCCAGTTTAGTTACCATACAATTTATTTAGACACGAAAATAAATGAACATTCGTTACTAAAACAACCGTTTTGACTGAATGGTTGCTTCAACTATTCACAATCAACCGTTATTTTTGCGGCATGAAAAAACTCCTTATTCCCGCAGCTATTGTTTTGACGCTGGCCGCCTGTAACAACGCTGATACAGCGGCGAAAGACGATAAAGCACCAAAAACGCCGATCGAAATGCTGAAAAAAGAAATTGACGACATTCACATTATTGGAATGTCGAAAATGGGCCGCCTGAATACGTTGCAGCAGCACACGCAGCGTTTCATCGATTCGTTGAGCAATCTGCCCGGAAAAATGAATGATGCAACATTATCTCTCCGTGCTCAGGCAGATTCACTGTTGAATGAACTGAACTATGCCGACTATGCCATGAATACATGGATGCCCGAGTTCTATAGCCATACCGACACATTACTGGATAAACCGGATCAACTCCTCGAATACCTGAAATCGGAAAAGGAAAAAGCAACGAAAGTGACGGATGCGATTGTGGAAGGTGTGAAGAAAGCGGAAGCGCTGCTGAAGAAATAAAAGCCGAGAGAGACGACAAGCGGCAAGAAATACATTTTTCATGTACGGTCGCGCTGCAGCGCGACCGTGCATGCATTAAAACGATTCTCTAAACCTTTCCTGCTGTCTATCGCAGCAAAGAAGAGCCCGGAGTCAAAAACTCCGGGCTCTTCTTTTTCACGTTTGCCGTTTCACGGTTGCCGCGTCTCACGGGCCTACAGCTTTGCATCAATTTCTTTCTCGAGCCTTGCGAAAATTTCTTCCACCGTTCCCATGCCATCAATATTCACCACTTTATTAAGTTTTGCATAGTGGCTGGCTACAGGCAGTGTTTCTGTTCTATATACTTCCTGGCGTTTGCGTTGAATAGATTCGTCTGAATCATCGGTGCGACCAGAAGTTTTACCGCGATTGATCAGGCGTTTGATTAATTCTTCGCCATCTACTTCCAGGAAAAGTACGAGATTGATTGAGGATTTTTTTAAGAGCGAGCAATTTATCAAGTCCTTCTGCCTGTGCTTCCGTGCGGGGAAATCCGTCGAAAAGGAAGCCGCGTGCATCCGGATTATTATCAAGCGCTGAGCTGATCATTCCCATTACCACTTCATCAGGAACCAATTGTCCTTTATCAATAAACTGCTGAGCTTCAAGTCCAAGAGGCGTTTTCAGTTTCAGTTCTTTGCGCAGCAAATCACCCGTCGACAGGTGAATGAGTCCGTATTTTTCTACAAGCTTTGCTGACTGAGTGCCTTTACCGCTACCAGGAGGGCCAAAAAGTATCAAATTAAACATAAATCTTATCTGATCGTGATTCAGGCAAATATAAGTAGGATAATGGGAAAATATGGAAATGTGGAAATGAGAAAATAACTTCATTTAGCGCTCTTATAACGTTGCCACCTTGCCCTATTGCCACATTTCCTCATTTTCACATTTCCACATTTTCTCTCGTAACTTTATATTGTTCATGATTAATTCTGCACGATACGTATTGATTTTACTTTTCGCACTGTGTATGCAGCAATGCACTTTTTCGCAGGGCGATACTGTTTCTAAATCTTCTAATAAACCTTTTATGGATAGTACTAAATCAAATAATCCGATTTATTCGCATACAGATACATCGAAAGTAGATCTGACAGAAGCTGAATGGAAAAAAATTTTACCCGAAGAAGTTTATTATATCGCGCGACAAAAAGGAACGGAGCGTCCTGGCACGAGTGCATTTGAGCATTCTAAAGAAATCGGAACTTATTATTGCAAAGCATGCGGCAATGCATTATTTGAAAGCGATACAAAATTTGAAAGCGGTTGCGGATGGCCAAGTTTCTATCAACCCATTAGCAAAAGCAGTATGATTTATACTCCTGATCATTCTCATGGAATGACACGCACCGAAGTACAATGCGGTCGCTGCAAAGCACACCTCGGCCACGTATTCGAAGATGGACCACCACCGACAGGATTGCGCTATTGTATTAATGGAGTTATTTTAGACTTTAAAAAATCAAAATAGCGCGAAGAGATGTGGAAATGAGGAAATGTGGAAATGTGGAAATTTGATTTCACATTGTCATATTTTCACATTGCCATATTAGCACATTTTACACGAAGTTGAATCGCTCTTGCATTCCCTCATTTCCTCATTTTCTTCCGTTTTCCTTCGTTACCTTTGCGCAAAATTCCGCAAATGAAATTATCTCAACTATCTGAAACCCTGATTGGATCTGAAATTGTGAAGCTGGGTGGTGAAATCAGGGAGAAAATTCGCCAGGGAGAAAAAAATTTACAACTTTACTGTAGGCGATTTTGATCCGGCAATTTTTCCTATTCCCAAAGAACTGGAAGATGCAATAGTTGAAGCATATCGCAATCATTTTACAAACTATCCGGCGGCCGAAGGAAACCTGGACCTGCGCGATTCCATTCGCACTTATATAGCAGAAACAGAGAAGCTCGACTACCATGCAAACGAAATTCTCGTTGCAGCCGGTGGACGGCCATTGATTTATGCTGTTTTCCGTGCTGTTTGCGACGAGAATGATAAAATCATTTATGCTGTTCCCAGTTGGAACAATAATCACTACACACATTTTGTAAAAGGCGAGCACGTTGTTGTACAGGCAAAAGCGGAAAACAACTTCATGCCTACAGCTGCTGATATCGCTCCCCATGTAAAAGGCGCGAGCCTGATTGCACTATGCAGCCCACAAAATCCTACGGGAACCACCTTCAGCAAAAAAGACCTGGAAGATATCTGTGACCTTGTTGTTTCGGAGAACAACACACGTGGTAAAGATGAAAAGAAATTATATCTGATGTATGATCAGATGTACTGGCAGCTTACTTACGGTGATATTGCGCACTACAACCCGGTAGGACTGCGTCCTGAAATGCGTGAATACACCATTTTCATCGATGCGATCAGCAAAGTGTTTGCAAGTACCGGTGTGCGTGTGGGCTGGAGCATGGGACCTGCAACATTGATTTCAAAAATGAAAGCCATTCTTACGCATGTAGGCGCATGGGCACCAATGGCTGAGCAAAAAGCGGTGGCAAAATTCCTTACGCAACGTGATGCCATTGATAAATACCTGGTCAACTTCCGCCGTGAAGTTGAAGAGCGCCTTCGTTCGATACATGATGGTTTCCAACAACTGAAAAATGAGGGCCTGCCAGTTGACTCTATCGCTCCTGAAGCTGCCATTTATTTAACCATCAGCCTCAATGCTGTTGGCAGCACCACGGCCGAAGGAAAACTGCTGGCTACACAAAGTGACGTAACCGCGTATATTCTGGATGAAGCAAAACTTGCTGTGGTGCCTTTTTATGCATTTGGTGCACCCAATGATTCTGCGTGGTATAGATTAAGTGTGGGAACCTGCAAAAAAGAAGAGATCGGTGAAATGATTAACAAGCTGCGTGATGCATTGAAGAAGCTGAATCGCTAATAAAAAAAATCGGTGCGGGTTTTAAAACTCGTACCGATTGCTGAATTGAGAACGCGATTAGTTTTTATTAATTAAAAACTGGAATGGTTTCAGTTCTGTATAGCGGATTGCTTTTAATATTTTTTTTGCGCGGGATGTGATATAGTTACGCTCTACCAGTTCGTGAGCAATGCAAAAATGCTCGTTCGACTCTGCGTCGTGCAGGATGTGGTTCAGACATTCCACTTCGTGGTCAATTGCGCTTTGGCTCATATACTCATTCTTAAGCAGAACCAGCAAGTCGCGATTTGGCATCTTCATCGCTTTGGTGTTTTAGTAACCCACCATTCCTTTCGTATTCGGACATCCGCATCCCTTACCTTTCTTACCACTGCCCGAATAATAGTTGCGACTGCAAGATGTAAACATAATCGCCGCAACCAGAAGGAACAAGAGGGCCATCGTTTGTGTTTTCCTCATAGCTTGAATTTTCTAAATTAAAACTATTTTACAAACAAAATAGTATTCAGAGGGTTGAAAAATGTCAAAAAATAACGGAGTAATAACGGCGCTCGGAAATGTACCCGGAACCCTGCGCGTGCTTGTGGCACCGCTAGATTGGGGCTTGGCCACGCTACGCGCTGTATACCTGTTATTTGTACATTAAAAAAAGCGGGTCATGATGTTTGGCTTGCCGGAGAAGGCCCACAGGAGCAGCTACTCCGCCAGGTTTTTCCTGAACTCCCCTTTTTACAATTACCGGGCTATCGTGTAAAATACGGCCGGTCTGCCGCCGGAACTACCTGGAAGCTGGTAAAACAGCTTCCAGCGATCAAAAGGGCGATAAAGGCCGAAAATCGATGGTTAGACCGCGCGCACCGCGAGCACCGGTTTGATATGGTTATTTCTGATAATCGTTTTGGGTTGTATCACCCCGGGATCCGCTCAGTTTTTATTACCCACCAGCTTTGGATCATCCATCCCTGGGGTAAATGGGCTTCCCAAATAATGCAACGCTGGAATTATGCGCAGATAAAGAACTTTTCAGAATGTTGGGTGCCGGATGTGAAAGAATCGCCCGGATTGGCCGGCATTCTTTCACATCCCGCAAAAATGCCAGCGGTGCCGGTAAAATACATCGGCCCACTCTCGCGCCTGTCGGCCCAACCAACAGCAACGAAGCCCGGCCATCTCTTTATCAGCATTTCCGGACCAGAACCGCAACGCAGCATCCTGGAAAATGAGGTCATGAAACAGATTGCCCACTATCCCGGCTCGGCATGTATTGTACGCGGACTGCCCAACCACGATAGTTTTATTCCTTCCACTTCCAGCATCCGCATATATAACCATCTCAATACCGCTGAATATGAAAAGGAAATGGCTATGGCTGAAACTGTCGTCAGCCGCAGCGGATATACAACCGTCATGGATATAATGGCGATGGGGAAAAATGCGGTTTTGATACCCACACCGGGGCAAACCGAACAGGAGTACCTCGCACGCCACCTGCAGGAAACCGGCCAGGTAAAGGCGGTAAACAGCTTTGCTGATTTTATAAAATCGATCTCGTGATTTTCACTGATATTACAGCCAAATCATCACCAACATTCCTGCAATGAAGTCGCTTCTCCTGATCCGTCATGCAAAAAGTAGCTGGGAAAACTTCTCTGTTCCTGATTTTGACCGGCCATTGAATGATCGCGGGAAAAGGGATGCGCCAATGATGGCTGAAAGGTTAAAGTTGAAAAATGTCGTTGCCGACAAGGTGCTGGTAAGCACCGCGAAACGTGCACGAAAAACCGCCGAACATTTTATTGAGGCCTGGAATACGAAAGAGTCGGCAATTGAATTCCGGGATGAACTCTACCTGGCTTCGCCATCCGCATTTAAAAAAGTGCTGAGCAAGTTGCCGGATACCGATAACTGTGTCGCAGTATTTTCCCATAACCACGGGCTTACCGAATTCGCCAACGACCTTACGGATGTCGCGATCGACAACATTCCTACCTGTGGCATTTTCGCCATTCATATCAAAAGCGATAAATGGTCAGACTTTGCTGAAGCTGAAAAGGAATTCTGGTTTTTTGATGCGCCGAAAAATCCGGTTGAATAATCCTAATAAGCGCGCTCGTTCTTTCCTTCCATGTAATTCATAAACGCCCTGTTCACCACCCTGTTTCCACCTTTTGTGGGGTAGTTACCGGTAAAGTACCAGTCACCGAGGTTATTGGGGCAGGATTTATGCAGGTTTTTCGATACTTTGGAAAATCACCTGCACCGGAATATTCATTCCTTCGGGTGTGATGAGTTGCGCAATTTTATCGGAAATCTCTTCGGGGGTGAATGATTCATACAGTCGTTTCACCACATTCTCAGTGTCCAGTTTGTCTTCCGCCTGTAACTGTCGGCAACGCTCCAGCATTTCGTCCATACAGCCAGCTTTGCCGCGTTCCTGCAACAGTTTTACTGCTGCATTAAAAGCGACAAAATCACCCATTTTGCTCATGTCAATACCATAGCAGTCCGGATAGCGTATTTGTGGTGATGATGAAACAACAATGATTTTTTTCGGTTTCAAACGTGCTAGCATACGGATGATACTTTCACGCAAGGTGGTTCCGCGCACAATGGAATCGTCAATCACTACCAGCGTGTCTTCATTCGGGCGAACGGTACCGTAGGTGATATCATACACGTGCTGCACCATTTCATTACGGCTACTGTCTTCCGTAATAAAAGTGCGCATCTTTACATCCTTGATGGCAATTTTCTCGATTCGTATGCGGCGTTGAATTAATTCTTCCAGCTGCACCGGGTCCACATTTTTACCCCAGGAAAGAATTCGCTCCGTTTTTACTTTCGCCAGGTAGTCTTCCATTCCCTTTACAAGTCCATAAAAAGCTACTTCGGCTGTATTGGGAATGAATGAAACGATTGTGTTTTTAGTGTCATGACCAATCGCGTGCAGTACCTGCTCGCTCAGGTTATACCCCAGCGCATTTCGTTCGCGGTAAATCTTTTCGTCGCTACCACGGCTGAAATAAATGCGTTCAAAACTGCAGGCTTTGCGTTCCTGCGGCTCCAGTATTTGTGCAAATTCAATTTCTCCGTTTTCATCAACGATCATTGCCTGTCCGGGCATCAGTTCTTTCACTTCATTCTCGGCTACGTTGAAGGTGGTGCGGATAGCTGCACGTTCTGATGCGGCAACCACCACTTCATCATCGATATAGTAATAAGAAGGACGGATACCATGTGCATCGCGGAAAACAAAGCCGATACCATTGCCGGTAAACCCGCCCACGTGGAAGCCGCCATCGAAGATGGGGAGTGTGGCGCGCAATACGTTTTTGATATCCAGTTTGCCGGGTGTGCGTTCATCTTCTTCACAGAGGTTCTGGTGCATGAGTTCGATCATGGCAGCCAGATCGCTGAAGCGCATCGTTTCGCTGGGAACTTTGCCTACACGTTTAAACAACTCGTCGGTATTAACGATGTTGAAGTTTCCGGCCAGGGCCAGGTTGCGTGTAGGAATCGTGTCGCGGTTTATGAAGGGGTGGCAATACTCCAGCTTGTTCTTTCCCTGTGTGCCGTAGCGCAGGTGGCCCAGCAAAACTTCACCCAGGTAATTAACGTGGCCTTTCATGAGGCCGGGGTGATTCCTGATATTAGGATGGTACCGTTCCAGCTCCTCTATTTCCTGGCCTATTTGTGAGAAAATATCGGCGATAGCCTGGGGCGCATTGCTGCGTTTACGGTTCATGAAAGGGTAACCGGGCTCAACATTCAACTTCAGCGAAGCGATACCTGCGCCGTCCTGTCCACGGTTGTGCTGCTTTTCCATTAGCAGGTATAGCTTGTTCAGCCCCCACAGCACAGTGCCGTATTGTTGCTGATAATAAGAAAATGACTTTCTGAGCCGGATGAATGCAAGGCCGCATTCGTGCTTTATGGAATCACTCATGGGATTGTTGCGGAAAGGCGCAAAGGTACGAGATAAATATGGCAAAGCGCCAGGGGATGCATAAGGGTTTGGGATAATAGGTTGAAAAGTAAAAAACCGCCGACAACTGCCTGCCGCGATTGCCGATTGTAAACGCATTATTTACAATAAAATAGCTCAAACAAAAGGGAGAATAAACCTCATTGTGAAAAACAATGAATTTTATTCTCCCTTTTTATTTGTAAGAAAAAACAGGAATATTCTCTTCTGATCAATTTACAGCGCCTGCTTCCCTTCTTTGCTTGCATATTGCGCAAGTGAAGGACAATCGCCCTGTGTATCATCATCCACCATAATGTAATAGCTCGACATTTTGTCCAGCAGCCACTGGTGCAGCACTTTCTGTTTCTTTTCAGCCAGTGCAGCGCCTGCTATTTTGCTATAGTCATCGCGCATATTCATGATATGCGGTTCTGATCTTGATTTAAGGTATACAATGCGAACACCTTTTTACCCTGATCGCTGGTGAAAGGAACGGGAGCAGAAATGTCACCCACATTCAGCGTGCGCAACACACCCACTGTTTCATTATCCAACTGATCGATGGTGATATAGTAGGACCCGTCGCGGTTCATAAAGAAAGGACCTGCGAACTTAGCATTCTCGTCTTCCGTATAACGTGCAGCCGCATCATTGAAGCTGATGCTGCCAGCTATAATTTGTGAACGGATAGAATCAAGTCTTGCTTTACCCTGGTTGATTTCTGTTTCTGTTACCGGCGGTATGCGTAGAATCATTCTTACATCCGCATCATCGCCACGGCGTTTTTCCATGCGAATCAGAAAATATCCAAAGCGATCTGATTTAACAGGCGCGGAAATTTCACCTTCTTTCAAACGGAAAGCCGTTGACAAAAACACGGGATCCCATGATTTTTCATTTCGGTTGATCTGATAAAATCCCCCGCGGTCTTTACTACCCGGATCTTCCGAGAATCGTTGTGCCAGTTGTTCAAACGTGGCTGTTTTCGATTCGATCTGCTTTTTGTAGTTGTTCATTTCCGCAAAGATGTACGACTCCAGGTCGCGCGATGCTTTTGGCAACAACACGATCTGTCCTACTTCCAGTTCGGATTCAAAATAAGGAAGACTGTCTTTGGGGATTTTATCGAAATAAGCTTTTACTTCTGTTGGCGTAATTTTCACATTACTCACGATCTTTTGCTGCATCGCGTCGGCAAGCTTGCGTTCTTTTACCGATTCGCGGGCATCATCTTTAATCTGATAGATCGTTTTACCGGCATATTCTTCCAGTGCCTGTTGGCTACCTACTTCACGAATGAAGTAACGTACCCGTTGATCAAGTTCTGCTTCTACTTCTTCATCAGTTACGGGCAGCGAATCTTTCTCAGCCTGCAACATGAGTACTTTCGAAACCAGCGCCTGATCCATCAGCATACAAAATGCATTGGCAGGAACTTCGCTGCCCTGGCGACGAGCATCGTCGATCGAGTTTTTAATATCGGACTGTAAAATGATCCTGTCGCCTACAACAGCTACAATTTTGTCGGCTACAGCCTTGCGGGGCTGTGCATATACCAGCGTTGAAACCAACATCATCAACAAACACAGGAAATAAATACGTGAAAATCGTTTCATGATTCTAAAAGTAAAATTAGCGGGGCAGAGAAGGGCATCGATTGGAGAGGTTTAACAAAATTTTCCATCTCACCTCTCCTCCCGACCATCGACCATCGATCATCGAACGTCGATTACAGCGTTCTCTTCACTTCTTCTTCTTCGTATGCCTCAACTACATCGCCCACTTTAAGGTCTGAATAATTCTTAATTGTTAAACCACACTCCATACCGGCCTGTACATCTTTGGCGTCGTCCTTGAAGCGTTTCAGTGAAGCGAGTTCACCTACCACACCTTCAGCCACGGGATATACAACGATACCGTCGCGGATCAGGCGCACTTTCGAGTCGCGCTTGATTTTTCCGTCGCGTACATAACATCCGGCCACGGTAGCTTTATCAAATTTGAATACTTCTCGTACTTCCACATTTGCCCCCAATCTTCTCCTGTACTTTGGGTTCCAACATCCCTTCCATCGCGCTTCTGATTTCGTCAATCGCGGTGTAGATGATGGAGTACAGTTTAATTTCCACGCCTTCGTTTTCTGCGAGCCTGTTAGCCTGCTGCGAAGGACGAACGTTAAAGCCAATGATTACAGCATCTGAAGCAGCTGCCAGTACCACATCACTTTCAGAAATCTGACCTACACCTTTCAGCAGAACGCGTACAGCGATTTCTTCTGTTGAAAGTTTTTGCAATGAGTCACTCAGGGCTTCTACCGAACCATCCACGTCACCTTTGATGATCACGTTCAGTTCTTTAAAGTTACCCAGTGCAAGTCGGCGGCCAATTTCATCCAGCGTGATATGTTTCTTCGCACGCATACCCTGTTCGCGGAGGATCTGGGCGCGGCGGTTGGCAATATCTTTTTGCTTCTGATTCGTCTGCGTACACTTTAAATTTCTCACCTGCCTGTGGGGCACCCGTTCAAACCAAGAATTACGGCCGGAGCTGCGGGACCCGCTTCTTCGGTGCGTTTGTTCCTTTCGTTGAACATCGCTTTTACGCGACCATAATACTGGCCACTCACTACCAGGTCGCCGGGTCGCAGGGTACCATTCTCCACCAGGAGGGTGGCCACATAACCACGACCTTTATCGAGCGATGCTTCAATGATCGTTCCGGCTGCTTCCCTGTTGGGGTTCGCTTTCAGGTCGAGCAATTCAGCTTCCAGCAATATTTTTTCAAGCAGTTTATCTACGTTCAGACCCGATTTCGCGGCAATTTCCTGGCTTTGGAATTTACCACCCCATTCTTCCACCAGCAGGTTCATTTGTGAAAGCTGCTCATAGATTTTCTGGGAGTTAGCACCGGGTTTATCGATTTTGTTGATCGCAAAAATCATCGGAACACCGGCAGCCTGTGCGTGGCTGATGGCTTCACGGGTTTGTGGCATCACGGCATCATCGGCCGCAATTACGATTACTGCGATATCGGTTACTTTGGCACCACGTGCACGCATGGCCGTAAAGGCTTCGTGACCGGGTGTATCAAGGAAAGTAATTTCTTTTTCCGTTTGGAATCTTCACCTGGTAAGCTCCAATGTGCTGGGTGATACCACCTGCTTCACCGGCAACCACATTCGCGCTACGGATGTAATCGAGCAATGAAGTTTTACCGTGGTCAACGTGACCCATGATCGTAACGATCGGTGAGCGATGTTCCAGTTCCTCTTCGCTATCCTCATCTTCCTCTTCCTCCATTTCCATTTGCTTCTCCATATCGATGAATTCCACATCGAATCCAAACTCACTTGCCACCAGCTCAATTACTTCTGCATCCAGGCGTTGGTTGATCGACACCATGATGCCGAGGTTCATACACTTGCTGATTACTTCAGCAAAGCTTACGTCCATCAGGCTGGCGAGTTCGCTCACGCTGATAAACTCAGTTACCTGCAATTTGCTATCATCGCCTGTATCTCCCATGGCTTCAGCCATCTCCTGGCGTTTTTCACGACGCATACGTGCTTTCACACCTTTGCGGTTGCCACCACCAGAAAGTTTTGCCTGGGTTTCCTGTATTTTCTTTTGAATTTCTTTTTCGTCGATCAGCTTGTCCTCGCGGCGCGTCATGCCGCCACGTTGAGGCCTGTTACCACCGCCACTTCGACCACGTTGATCGTTGCGGTTACCGCCCTGGTGTGGACCGCGGGGGCCACCACCCTGACCGGGGCCGCGCTGTCCGCCACCAGCATTGCCAGTATCGGTACGCATGTCTTTCTTCTCGATCGGAATGCGTTTGCGCTTACGTTTTTCGTCTTTTTTGGGACGTGTATCGCTGTCTGTAGGTAATTCGATCTTACCAAGGATCTTTGGTCCTTCGATTTTTTTCAGCGCGAATATTCTCAATTACCGGCGGCGCATCATCTTCTTTATCTTCTGTTGGCGCTGCTGTTGGTTGAGCAGCTTCCACTACGGGTGCAGGCTCTTCTGTGGGTGCGGCTGCTTTTTTCGCTGGTTTGGGTTCTGGCGCGGCTTCTGCTTTTTGTTCCGATTTCTTCTTCACCACCTTTTTAGGGCGTGTAGAAGAATCGATTGCCGACAGGTCGATTTTGTCAACCACTTTAGGCAGATTGAATTCCGGAGCCTCCACTTTTACCACTTCTACCTCTTCCTCTGCTTTTTTAGGCTCAGGCTCTACCGGTGCTGGCTCTTCCGCTGCAGGTTTTTCCTCTACAACTGGCGCTGGCTCTTCTTTAACAGGAGCCGGAGCTGCAGTCTTTTTCTCTTCTTTTTCCTTGCGGAAAGTCACTTCTTCTTCTTCCTTCTTCTTGCGGGTTTCCGCTTGTGCACCTTTTGGCAGGTCAACCTGATCGCTCTTCATCTTCGCGGCCTTGTCACCCTGGAATTCATGTTGAAGCGCACGGTACATCTCCTCCGATAGCTTGGAAGTTGGCTTCAGCTCATCTTTGGAAAAACCTTTGCCCACCAGGAAATCGATAAGGGTATCCTGGCCAACGTTGAATTCCTTGGCGGCTGCTAAAAGTCTGGGAAGTTTTAATTCTGCCATTAATCTTACTTGGTTTTCTGTATTTGCTTTTTTTCGTCTAAAGAAAGAGAGGATTAGCAGGAAGTAGTGAGGAATAAGCAAACTTACTACTTTCTTCTCCCTAAAAACAACTTACTCTTTCTCAAATTCCGCCTGCAATACCTTTCTCACATCTGCAATCGTCTCTTTTTCGAGGTCTGTACGGCGTTCAAGTTCTTCAGGTGTCAGGTTGAGCACGCTGCGGGCAGTATCACAACCTACGCGTTTCAACTCGTCGATCACCCATGTTTCAATTTCATCGCTAAATTCTTCCAGATCGATATCAAATTCTTCTTCCTCTTCAGAATCGCGATAAACATCGATCTCATATCCTGTCAATTCACAGGCCAGTTTAATGTTTACACCACGACGACCAATGGCCAGGGAAACCTGGTCAGGCTTCAGGTATACACTGGCATGCTGTCTTTCTGTATCCAGTTCCATGCTGGTAATTTTTGCCGGCGTCAATGAACGCTGGATCAACAGCTGGATATTGCTCGTATAATTAATTACGTCGATGTTTTCGTTTTTCAGTTCACGCACGATACCATGGATACGGCTACCTTTCATACCCACGCAGGCACCTACCGGGTCAATACGGTCGTCGTACGATTCCACGGCAACTTTTGCCCTTTCACCTGGGTCGCGAACGATCTTTTTGATCACAATCAGGCCATCAAAAATCTCGGGTACTTCAATTTCCAGCAGTTTAGCCAGAAATTCTGGTGAAGTACGGGAAAGAATGATCACGGGATTGTTGTTTTTCATATCCACTTTCTTCACCACCGCCCGTGTTGTTTCGCCTTTTTTGAAGTAATCCTGTGGGATTTGTTCACTTTTTGGCAAAATCAGCTCGTTTCCTTCTTCGTCCATCAGCAAAATCTCTTTTTTCCAAACCTGGTATACTTCTGCGCTGATAATTTCACCGATACGGTCACCATATTTTTTAGCCAGTACGTTTTTCTTCAGGTCGCTGATACGGCTGGCCAGTGTTTGTTTGGCAGCCAGGATGGCGCGACGACCGAAGTCGTAGAGGTCAATTTCCTGGAATAATTCTTCACCTACTTCAAAGTCGGGTTCAATTTTGGTGGCTTCCGAATATGCAACCTGAGCCAGCGGATCTTCTACCTGTCCATCTTCCACAATCATCCGGTGTCGGATAATCTCCAGGTCGCCTTTCTCTGCGTTCACGATTACATCAAAGTTTTCATCGCTGCCAAATTTTTTGCGCAACAGGGTTTTGAAAACGTCTTCCACCACTTTCATCATTGTGGGGCGATCGATGTTCTCGGCATCTTTGAATTCCTGGAATGCTTCGATCAGGTTTATACTTGCCATAGCTCTAAGTTTGAATTCGGAACCCCTTACACCCTCAGGCGCAATTGATTCCCGTTTGTTGATTGACTTTTACTGAATGTTTATTGTTTTTTGCCACCGGTCCTTCCGGTTGCGAGGTTAAAATTTCACTTGAACTATAGTGCTCTTGATGTCGGCCATGAGCACTTCTTTCTGGGTCACTTCTTTCTTTTTTGCCTTTTCCTTTCTCTTCCTCCACTACAATCTTCACATCGTCTGAATCGATCAGTTTCCCTTCGATTCTGGTACCGTCGAGCGTGATCACTTCTACATAGCGACCGACATTTTTCCGGTACTGACGGGGCAGTTTCAGGGGCTCATCAAGCCCGGGCGATGATACTTCCAAAGAAAAATCACCGTCGGGAAACACCGCATTTTCTTCCAGATCCCTGTACAGCTTGCGGTTGTACTGGATCAGGCGGTCAACGTTGATACCATTATCAGCATCGAGGAATATTTTGACGTTATTCGTCGGTTTTATTCGTATTGACACTAAAAAAACGTCGGGGTCAGCCTCAATCAGTGCGTTAATCTTTTGTTCCAGGATAGGCAGTAAAGCGTCCATATTCATTTCAGGAAATAGAAGAAGGGAACGGTCATCGTTCCCTTCTTACTTGCTAATTCCAGTGCAAAAGTAAGGGAAAACTTGCATAAGAACCAAATCCGGTTTGAAGTTTGCCGGAGATGATAAAGGACGGGGATAGCGCGTGGTTCCGGTATTTTTAAAAAATTGTGAAAAACCGGTTTTTTTCGAAGTAATCTGTCAACCAAACAGGGTGGATAATTGTACCTTTATTTTCCGATTTTCCGATGAAACCGGATGCCGTAAACCCTCAACCTGAAAAAAAGAGACATTGCAATACATTCTATACGCACTTCTTGCCTGGTTTTTATATAAACTGATTTTCGGTTTTATTATTCCTGTCTATCGCGCCAGTCGTCAGATGAGGAAACAATTCCGGGAAGTGCAGGAGCGTATGCAACAGCAGTTTCAGCAGCAACAACAGCAACAGGCGTCGGCTCAAAGTCGCCAGCAATCATCCAGCGCTGCCAAAGCTCCCGCTGGTGATTATATCGATTTCGAAGAGATTAAAGAGTAACGATCGCACAGCCGCACCAAACTTTTAATTTTCTCAAAAACGCTCAACAACAAAAATTTTTCATGCGCAGGGCCTGAAAAAATACCGCCTGAAGGGTATTGTGTAAGATGACAACGAAGGTATTTTCGATGCGTAATTGTTTTTGGCATTATTGCCGCAGCACGCTCGTCACCACCGTCTTTACTCCTTCACATGAAAAGATTATTCGTCACCCTGCTCATAAGCTGTATTTCAATTCATGCCATTTCGCAAGATCTGATTGCTTTCCGTAACAACAAAGGCCTTTGGGGTTTTAAAAATAAGTCGGGACAGATTGTGGTTGAACCAACATATACGTATCGTCCGGGGGAGTTTTCAAATGGACGGTCGATCGTTGCTCAAACTTATACCTTGCGAGGAGTTATCGACGACAAAGGCAACAAGATTGTGTCCCCGAAATATTATTCCATCAGCGATTATATAAATGGATTTGCTGTTGCTGTCTTAAGCATACGGGACACTGTAAATAAAATAAACGGAAATCCGCGGCAGGTACAACTGAAAGGCATTCTAAACCGAAACGGCGAAGAAGTAGTGCCGGTGATGTATAAAAACCTGCAGGGTGATTTCAGCAATGGCTGGTTTGTAGTGGGTGATACCGGAAGTCAAAAGCGATTTTATTTTAATGTCAAAGGCGAATTGTTTGAGCCGCCGGCAGGTGTTGTTTTAATGCCTGATAACCTTGATGGAAACATATTCATTGCGCATAAAAGTTATAAGTATGGCCTGGTAGATAAAAATTTTAAAGAAATCCTGCCCTTCGAATACACCAGCATCCGCAGTTCCGGACATCCTGGTTTGCTAATCGTGAAAAAGGGTGCGCTGAATGGATTGATGAATTATAAATTAAAATGGATACTCCCTCCAACGTATCAGGTGATTAGTCTTTTTTGAAAACGGATACGCTGCTTTCTCCGACACAAGCAACTTATATGGTGTCATCAATACTGCCGGTAAAGTAACTGTCAAACCTCAATATCACACCGTTTATCGCATTCCCAAAACCAGTACAGCTTCTGCTGTTGTAAAATTTCCCGGAAATGCTAATACCGGACTTGCAGACCTGGCAACAGGAAAACTGATTATTCCCAATGCGTACCAGTTTGGCAGCTATGACTATGAGTGGGGGTTGATTAGGTTTTCAAAAGAAGGCAAGAATGGTTTGATGGATTCCACGGGCAAGATTCTTTTCCTGGGTGAGTACAAAGATTTTGTAACCGGCGGAAAGGATGGCATGTCGTGGATACAAAAAGACGGGAAATATGGTTTCATGAACAACCGTGGGCAAATCATTGTGCCCGCTCAATATGAATCAGTTCTGGGATTTAGTGAAGGCATGGCCGCGGTGAAGGTGAGTGAAGTGTGGGGTTATATTAATGCTTTGGGTAAAATAGTGATCCCGGCTCAATACAAAGAAGCTGCGATGTTTGAAGGTGGTGTTGCAAGAGTTGTTGATACGAGTGGACGAGCATTTTACATCACTCCCAACGGAAAAGAGGCGCAGTAATACCGTTTATCACCGATCGACGCAATCAATTTCAATTTTCCGATTCCACAATTAATGCTATTTTTGCGCCCTTAGCGAAAGCTAAGGGCCCTTAGCTCAGTCGGTTAGAGCATCTGACTCATAATCAGGGGGTGGTTGGTTCGATCCCAACAGGGCCCACAAGAGGTGAAAATCGGTATACGGCAAGCGTGAGAATCGGCAAGCGTGAGAATCGGCAAACGGCAAATAGGAGTCTTCAATCTCCTAACTCCCTTCTTCTCTTTATCTACTGTCTTACTTCGATCATCGACCATCGACCATCGATTCGCGCATCCACCTATCGTCCCTTCGGGACTCAAAACAATAAGAGACATTCGGGTGCTACAGATATCCCGTCCCTCCGGGACGGGCAGTGAATACATTAAACAGTCATCGGACATCGGACATCGGACATCGATGATGGATGATCGATGGTCGATGATCGAGGACTGTTTAGGGCGCGTGGATACCACCGCTACATTGGCAGCGGCAACCCGATTTCGCAGGAATCATCGATCATCCGACATCGGACATCGATCATCGGACATCGGAGATCGGACATCGATCATCGATCATCGATCATCGATCTCCCATCCACCATCCACCATCGTTTCCCCGCCCACATATCGTCCCTTCGACTCAAAACAATAAGAGACATTCGGGTGCTACAGATATCCCGTCCCTCCGGGACGGGCAGTGAATACATTAAACAGTCATCGACCATCGGACATCGGTCATCGGACATCGACCATCGAACATCGACCATCGATCATCGAACATCGAACATCGATCATCGACCATCGACCATCCACCATCGATCATCGATCATCGATCATCGCATCCACCTATCGTCCCTTCGGGACTCAAAACAATAAGAGATATTCGGGGTGCTACAGATATCCCGTCCCTTCGGGACGGGCAGTGAATACATTAAACAGTCATCGATCATCGGACATCGGTCATCGGACATCGATCATCGAACATCGACCATCGATCATCGAACATCCACCATCGACCATCGATCATCGAACATCGAACATCGATCATCGATCATCGATCTCCCATCCACCATCCACCATCGTTTCCCCGCCCACATATCGTCCCTTCGGGACTCAAAACAATAAGAGATATTCGGGGTGCTACAGATATCCCTGTCCCTCCGGGACGGGCAGTGAATACATTAAACAGTCATCGGACATCGACCATCGAACATCGACCATCGATCATCGAACATCGACCATCGACCATCGATCATCCGACATCAATTTCAAACCTACAACGCGTCCCTTCGGGACGCCGGAAAAAGGGGGTGTCGTTTGCTAACCACATCCCGTCCCTCCGGGACGGATTTCACAATGTTCAACCAACATCGGACATCGATCATCGGACATCGGAGATCGGACATCGATCATCGGACATCGGAGATCGGACATCGATCATCGATCATCGATCATCGATCTCCCATCCACCATCCACCATCGTTTCCCCGCCCACCTATCGTCCCTTCGGGACTCAAAACAATAAGAGACATTCGGGTGCTACAGATATCCCGTCCCTCCGGGACGGGCAGTGAATACATTAAACAGTCATCGACCATCGGACATCGGTCATCGGACATCGACCATCGACCATCGATCATCGTTCATCGATCATCGTTCATCGGTCATCGACTATCGGTCATCGATCATCCGACATCAATTTCTAGCCCACAACGCGTCCCTCCGGGACGCCGGAAAAAGGGGGTGTCGTTTGCTAACCACATCCCGTCCCTCCGGGACGGATTTCACAACGTTCAACCAACATCGATCATCGGAGATCGGAGATCGGACATCGATCATCGATCATCGATCTCCCATCCACCATCCACCATCGTTTCCCCGCCCACATATCGTCCCTTCGGGACTCAAAACAATAAGAGATATACGGGTGCTACAGATATTCCGTCCCTTCGGGACGGGCAGTGAATACATTAAACAGTCATCGATCATCGGTCATCGGACATCGACCATCGAACATCGGACATCGAACATCGACCATCGATCATCGACCATCGATCATCGGTCATCGGTCATCGGTCATCGACCATCGATCATCGATCACCGACCTTCGATCTCCCATCCTTTTGACCTACATCAAATAATTCCCCCTTTTTCAACATTTTCTTTTGTTTTTGACAACATCCTTCGACATTGCCCGACGGAATAAAATTTATCCGTTAAATCCCTTTTATGAAAATTACTACGCTGAATCCATCCTTGAAAACAGTTTCATCGATGGCAGTGCGATGCATCGTCGCAACCTGTTCTTTATTAACCCTCTCTTTCTCCTTATCGGCTCAAACGATAAACACAGCCGCGGGTACTGTAAACTGGACGCTCACCGGGAATGGAAATGGCATCCAGGAAGTATCACTGGAACGAGGTGTAAGCTATCATGGTGATGGTTTCGACAATGCGCTGACATTAACGGTATCGGGCAACAACATCAGTTTCACGAACACCTACCATTTTTCTCAAACTTACGGTGCAGCTATACAACATATTGCTGTTACCAACAACAGTCCGGTTGCAACAACTTTCTCACTCGTATCTACCAGCAATCTGGGATCTGATTACAACACCAGATTTCATTATGCGTCATCTACACCCAACCGCTACACCATCAGTTCCGACAATGCCAGTTCTACAGCGAATGGCAGCGACCCTGTAATAAGCCTCATTTTCGGTAATGCAGCGTTGAACTATTATACCACAACGCACACTTATACCAGTATGAACGACAATATTAGTTTCGGAATGTATGACGTTCCTATTCCTGCCGGTCAAACACGTCGCATCCTGTTTATTGTTGGGGTAGGCAATATCACCAACTCTGCTTCCAACCGTCCTGATCAGGCATATGTTGCTGTTCAGGACCTGCTTGCGGGAAACTGGCCAGCTGACTTTACCAGCTTTCTAACAAATCAACAAAAAGGGCAGGTATTAAACTGGACAGAACTTTCAACCCTTCCTGTAACCTGGGGCGATTTTACTGCGAAATCTGTTGACCAGGGAGTGAAACTGAACTGGAACACAATGAACGAATCGAACACAAAAAATTTCGTTATCCAACATAGCACAGATGGCATTGCCTGGAATAATGTAGGCTCTGTACAGGCAGCCGGACAAAGCAGCCAAAATAGCTACTATAGCTTCACCCATACACAAGCTGTTGCTGGCAACAACTTTTATCGTATTCAACAAAACGATAACGACGGCCGGCATTCTTACAGCAAAAACCTGAAGATCACAAAAGAATCGCTACAGGTAAAATGGAAATTGCTTCAGAACCCTGTACAGGGAGGAGCCATTAATGTGCAAATGTCGGCGCCAACATCCATGAGCCTGTACAATAGCTCGGGGAAATTAGTGTGGGAAAAGCTGGTACAATCCGGTATTCAAAAAATTGAAACCGGTAATCAACCATCTGGCATTTACTTCCTGAAAGGTGCCAACTTAACGGAACGGATTCTGATTAAATAACCTATTTTTCAAAAGGAAAGGCCGCCAATGGCGGCCTTTCCTTTTGAAAAAGTTTTTGATTGATATTTAAACCGATGGGTCAATTACATGGCGATGAACCGCCTATTGGTGCTGTTGACACTACCAGGTCGTCGATCAAAATTCCTTCAGCTGCATGTGTATCGTGATGAAAAAGCTGCATCCAGATGATGGACAGTTTCAGGTCGTTGGTTGTCCTGAACCACAAATTTTTCCAGGGGCCATATTCCACTCCATCGACCCACATATTTAAGATACCATCGGCATCGCTCGCATTGCTGGTTGCTTTACCCATATCCATCATTATCTCCACGCGATACCATTTCCCTGTAGTTAACTCTGGTGGAACTTTGCCTTCAATGGGGCGGTCTTCAGGTTTTGTACAAAACACCTGGCCATTGTCGGCGTAGCAGGGAAATCCATCGCCCCAGCAGGAGCCAATGGGATTTCTGCAATCCTGGTACATGCCGCGGTAATAGGAATACAGCACTGGCCGATGTTGTCGCGTATGCGTTTCAAACAGGGCCGATGCAAAATTGGTTCCATCCGGCCTGTTGTCTGATTGGCCCACGAAATTGCGTGCCCCGGCAATTAACCCACCGCCGTGGTTGCGGGCGTTGAAATCGTAGCCTGGCTCCCATTGCACATACCAGCGAGCATACAGTTTCTTATATTGTTTGGGCAGCACTTTTAGTAGATCGGCAGAACCGCGCCCGGCGGGAACCCTCAGCCTCGCCACATGGTTTCCCGGTTTATTGTGAGGGCCCGGATCGGCAACTAAAACATTGCTTGGGGCGGGGTTTCCGTCCCAGTCATCCCATAAATCGAAATTACCTTCTTCAAAATTGGTACAAAACACGATCTCCTCTTCTGGATCCGGTTCCGGCTCACTGGCTGTACCTCCTTTTTTAGCACAGGCAAGAGATAACAAAACAGCGGCGATGATGGTGACTTTGGTAAAATGTAGAGTCATTGCTTAATGGTTATTATAAAAGAATAATTTGCGCGTATCGGTGAGAGCCGAAAGCGTATACGCCAGGGCAAAGCATTGCCTTGTTTTCCGAACGGGCCAGAATGCCCTGTAGATTGGAGAAAAGCCGAATAGACGCATACGGTTAATTTTCATTTGAAAATCACCGCAATTACTTCCCGTGTAAGATTTAGCAAATCGACGAAAAGGATAAAAAACACCGATTGAACGTCTATCCTTTTATTGGGGCACTAAAATATCGAAAATCGGCCAAATAAGCCCTACTTTTGCCGGGCTTTTGGAAAAGTGAAAGACCAGGTCTCGCGGGGTCCTTCCTGAATTTCCTTTAACCTTTTCTTAACCGCGAGGAGAATACATTTGTCGATACTTACTATCTATATGAAGAAAATTGCTTTGTTCGCTCTTGGATGTATGCTTATTTCGGCCACACAGGCCCAGGATACAACCGTTGTGCCCACTAAAAAACCTGTAATCAACCTGGCCGGTCGTGCCAATGATCACCTGATGATTCAACTCGGCTACGCCGGTTGGGCTGGTGCTCCCGATTCAATTAATACAGGAGGATTTTCAAAATCCTTCAACGTGTTTTTCATGTTCGACTTCCCTTTTAAGACAAACCCTAAGTTGAGCATGGCTTTCGGACCTGGCATTTCTTCCGACCATATCAAATTTAAAAAGACACATGTAGGTATCAGGGATAATACCAACACGCTGCAGTTTAGTGATCGTTCTGATACAAACCATTTCAAGAAAACGAAACTCGCTACTGTATACCTGGAAGCTCCTATTGAATTCCGTTATACCAAAGACCCCCTGAACAGCGACAAGAGTTTGAAGTTTGCCGTAGGCGTTCGCGTAGGTACCATGTTGAAAGCATATACTCGTAATAAAACATTCCAGACTAAATCGGGTCAGGCTATCAACGACTACCTGGTGAAAGAATACCACAAAGGTTTCTTCAACACCACACGCCTGGTTGGTACTGCACGTATAGGCATGGGACATTTTTCGCTCTTTGGCAGTTACCAGTTTACAACTTTGTTTAAAGAAGGTGTAGCTGCTGAAATCAGACCGTTTACAATTGGTTTGACGTTGAGTGGTCTTTAAACTATTTATATAAATCATTCTGCAGATGCCGGTAGTGATACCGGCATCTTTGCTTAGATGCCCTCCGGGGCATTGCTGAAAATGCAGTAATTTCATTCATCATTGGCTTACATTTTGAATTGTAAGTTGAAAATTATCAGATCCATTGCTCGACAACAGAAATAAAATAGAAAAAGAAGAACGTGCGGTACTGGTGGGATTGATTCATAAAGATCAAACAGAACCACAAGTACATGAATACCTGGATGAACTTGCCTTTCTGGCGGAGACGGCCGGTGCTGTAACTGTGAAACGTTTTACCCAAAAACTCGCACATCCGGATAGCCGGACTTTTGTAGGAAAAGGAAAACTGGAAGAAATTAAAAATTACATCCAGGGCAAAGATGTGCGCGTGATCATTTTTGATGATGAACTTAGCGGTGCGCAAATCAACAATATTGAAAAGGCACTGAATGTAAAAACGATCGACCGCTCCGATCTCATCCTCGACATATTTGCACGCCGCGCAAAAACGGCGCAGGCAAAAGCCCAGGTAGAGCTGGCGCAATACCAGTACATTTTACCACGCCTCCGCGGTATGTGGAAACACCTTGAACGTCTCGGTGGTGGTATCGGTACACGCGGACCAGGTGAAACGGAAATCGAGACCGACCGACGTATTGTTCGTGATAAAATTTCTTTACTTCGAAAACGCCTTTCGGAAATTGACAAACAGGCGCAAACACAACGTAAAGACCGCGGCGAATTTATTCGTGTAGCACTGGTGGGTTATACCAATGTGGGCAAAAGTACCATTATGACCCTGCTTAGTAAGAGTGATGTATTTGCCGAAAACAAACTCTTTGCAACGCTTGATACCACCACACGCAAAGTGGTGTTTGAGAACACACCTTTCCTTTTAAGTGATACGGTTGGATTCATCCGCAAACTACCCCACCACCTGGTTGAAAGTTTTAAAAGCACCCTGGATGAAGTGCGTGAAGCAGATATCTTATTACATGTGGTTGATATTTCACACCCTGCTTATGAAGATCAACTGGGCGTTGTAAACAAGACGTTACAGGAGATTGGCGCATTTGAAAAACCGATCCTTACCATTTTTAATAAAATGGACCTTTACGAACAACATACGTTCGATCCCTGGCTGGAAGAAAGCGCGAAACAGGAAATTCTGGAAGATCTCCGCGATCGCTGGCAGAATGAAACCAATGGCAACGCCATTTTTATTTCAGCACTTGAAAGAAGAAACCTCGATGGCCTCCGTGCCACGATACTTGAAAAAGTAAGGGAACTGTACAAAGTGAGATATCCTTATAAGTCTGAATTCCTCTGGTAAATCATACGCACAAACAGCTCCATTGAAAAAAATTGCAGAACATCCCAATGAATTAAACTTTGGCGACAATAATATCGCCGTGGTGGAAGTGGATGGAAAAAAGATCTGCGTGGGTCTTCATAATCAAAAGTATTTTGCTTTCGCGTATAAATGCCCGCACGCAGGAGGCATTCTTGCCGATGGATTTATTGATCCGCTGGGCCGCGTTGTTTGTCCTTTACATCGTTACCGCTTCGATCCATATAACGGAATTAATGTAAGTGGCGAAGGGTTTTATCTCCGTCACTGGCCGGTTGAATGGAATGAGAAAGGTGTGTTTATTCAGGATTTAATATAACATGTTTAAGTTGTAATTACTTCCCGGCAAATCCTCTCATTGAACTTTGATCTACGTCAAAGTTATTCTTCCCTCTTGATTTATACCATTGATATAGATCAAAAACACGCTACTGTTGTAAACAACATCACGGCGCTTCTTGTGCTTGTCATTTTTTTGTTTGTACTTGCGTCCCTATCCAATATTCTAACAAAATGAAAAGAAAAATTTTCTTTGCCATTTGTGCTCTGTCTACATGGCAAATGGCTTCTGCCCAACCTGCATTTTTCGTGGGAAATGAAGCTTCCTTCAACATCAAAAGCAACACACTTATCTATGTAAATGGTCTGGTGCTCCAGCCGGGGAGCGACTATGGTATTTCCAACACGGAAATGATCGTCAGCAATGCAGTTAGCCATTATACCGTTCAGAATTACGTATCAGGTGCTGCCACGTTTACCAACAACATCCCGGCATTCACGGGCGTCCTGGGTTTTTATTATTCCGATGATAATTTAAATGGGATAACGGAATCAGCATTAGGAGTGAAAGTGCACAACGGATACTACTGGAAGTCGCTCAGTACTGCGTCGCGCGATGCCGTTAGCAACCTGATCCTTTCAAACGCCGTAAGCAATTTGAACTTACGCGAGATCGTGTTGGCTGATGAGTTTGTCACGCTTCCTTTGGTTTGGGGGCCGGTACAGGCAATTCGCAACAGCAATGATATCCGTGTAAGCTGGAGTACGCGCAGCGAACAGGCGGTGTCGCATTTCCAGGTTGAACGCAGTAATGATGGTCGCCAGTGGTTACCAGTTGGTAATGCAATTGACGCGCGCAACATCGGCGGGGAGCAAAGCTATAGCACAATTGATCAGGATGCGCCTGCACATCGTTTGTATTATCGTATTCGACAACATGATGTTGATGGTCGCTCTTCTTACAGCGCTGTCGTTACTGCTGCAGCTGTTGGTGAATCGCTTTCTATCAATGTATTTCCCAATCCTGCTTCAGGTAGTTTCCGTATAACGGGCGTGGATGTTTTGAATATCCAGAAGGTTGAACTACTTGACTCCAGGGGTGCGGTTGCAATTAGCTTTTCCAAAGCGCAGGCTGAATATGACATTCGTTCCATTGCCGCCGGTGTATATCATGTAAGAATACATACACGTAGCGGCGACACGCAAAATCAACAACTCATTAAAAAATAAATTCTGATATCCTTTTAAGATCTCTATTATGAAAAAACTATTTGTCTCGCTTTTGCACTTAGCACAATTTATGGAAATGCCCAGGTGGGTATTGGTACCAATGCGCCGCATGCCAGTGCGCAACTGGAAGTAAGCAGTACAACAAAAGGCGCATTGATGCCTCGTATGACGGAATCTCAGCGCGTTGCAATCGCTACACCTGCTGCTGGTTTGCTGGTTTATCAAACAGATGGCCGTGCTGGATTTTATTACTATACCGGTGGCAACTGGACACAATTGCAAAGCGGCGCCACGCGATCGACCCCTGCAGGTACAATCGTTTCCTTCACCGGCTCAGTAGTTCCGGAAGGTTGGGCGCTTTGTGCTGGCGGTACCGTAAGTCGCAGCGTTTATGCCGATTTATTCACTGCTATTGGTACAACTTATGGCACAGGTGATGGCGCTACCACTTTTAACCTTCCTGATTTACGTGGCCGCACTATATTTGGCAAGGATAATATGGGTGGAACCGGTTTGGGTTTACTGACAGGCGATGTGTCGATTAATGGTTCACAGTTGGGTGCAACCGGAGGTTCACAAAGTGTAACACTCACAACAGCCAACCTGCCAAGCCATAACCACACATTTACAGGCACCAGTGCGTCAACATCATCCAACTCGCACAGTCACACCTATACCGATGCATACTTTGCTGAAAACTTTTCTGGTGGTACAGGTGGTAATGCAAGATTTGGAAGTGCAAACAGCACCGACAATGATAATAATTTTTTACTGGCGTACGTCAAGTAACACACATAGCACGTCGCCATCTTCCATTAACACGTCGTCCGAAAGTCATAGCCATACTGTGACGGCGACAGGAACAATCAGCAATACGGGAAGCGGAAATGCATTCTCGGTATTGAACCCTGCAATCGTTTTGAATTATATTATTAAGCTCTAATCCCGATTATACTGGAATTCTAAAATCCAAATCATGAAAAAGCTATTTTTATTTGCTTCTATACTCGCGGGTTTGAGCACACATGCACAGTTAGGTGTAGGAACGATATTGCCTCACGCCAGCGCACAGTTAGAAATTACGGCTACCGACAAAGGCGTATTGCTTCCGCGGATGGATGCAACGCAACGTCTGGCTATCCCTGATCCGGTCGAGGGACTGTTGGTATATCAAACCAGTTCTCCGGAAGGTTTTTATTATTATGACGGAACTGAATGGACAACGATAGCCCAGGAACAGGAAATTATTGCACCGGGTACTGTTGTTGCCTATGCCGGCAATACCGCACCTGAAGGCTGGATGCTTTGTAGTGGAGCTGCCATCAGCCGCAGTACTTTCCCCGAACTTTTTGCTACCATTGGTACCAGCTTTGGCGCAGGCAATGGAACCTCCACTTTTAATATTCCTGATTTACGTGGACGTGCCGTATTTGGACTTGATGATATGGGCGGCGTTGCAGCCAATCGTTTGACTACAACATTCGGCATCAGCGGTACACAAATGGGTGCAAAGGGTGGATCAGCTAAGACTGAAATGAGCATTAATGGAATGCCATCACATGCGCACGATTTTACCGGACAAAGTGTAACAACTTCTACCAATAGTCACTCGCATATATATAATGATGCTTACTATGCGGAGAATTTTAGCGGTGGAACGGGTAATAACAGCCGGATTGGAAACGTAAATAATACTGACTACGACAATAATTTTTACTGGCGTACCAACAGTAACACGCATTCAACCGGACCCAGCAGCATTAACTCAGGCTCCACCTCGCATACGCATACATTCACCGCCACTGGTAACATAAGCAATACAGGAAGTGGCACCACCTTTGATGTTCTCAACCCTGGAATTGCGTTGAATTATATTATTAAGTTATAAACGCTGTTACTTAGGTTTTTTTATAGAAATGGAAAAAAAGGATCGCATAAGCGATCCTTTTTGTTTTTGTAAGCCGGTTTTATTTCAGTTAGTTTCAATAACATTACCGACCATTTACTTTACTTCATCTAACTTTAGCTATCATTGATAAGACTAAATCAAAAAAGATTAAATTCAACACGTGATTAGTGAAAAGGAACTGAAACGTTACAGCAAATTCATGAGCCTGGTTCTGCGCCACCGGCCAGAACAGATAGGACTACGGTTGGACGAAAACGGCTGGGCCGATGTAAACGAGCTGATCGAAAAGATGAATATGTATGATTGCCAGCTGGATCAGTCCATTGTTGAATACCTTGTTGCTACCAACAACAAACAAAGATTTGCTTTCAATGCTGATAAATCTCGTATACGCGCCAACCAGGGACATTCTTTGTCGGTGGATTTGCAATTTGTATCGCTCCAGCCACCAAACGTTTTATATCATGGTACTGCCGCGGTGAATCTGACCTCTATTTTAGCATCCGGTTTAGAAAAAAGAGATCGGCAACATGTACACCTGAGTAGCGAGGTGGAAACTGCCCGCACCGTAGGTCAGCGCCATGGAAAACCGATTGTATTACACATCGACGCTGCAAAAATGTTCAATGACGGATGGGTGTTTTATAAATCTGAAAACGGTGTTTGGTTAACCGATGCGGTGCCTGCTTTTTATATCCGAACGATTTAGTACTGATTTTTGCAGCCTATCTTTACACTTCTATGATGGAAACAACGCTGGAAAAGCAATTGCAAATATTTTTGGACGCAGGTTTTGAGCTCAACCCCGGTGTTACACAAAACGACCTGCTTACCTGGGCGGGTGGAACAGAAGCATTTGCCGAAGAACCTTTTGGTCTTCTTTATAAGATATTGGGGTTGCCCATCCAGCGCGAGCCTTATACACCGGTGTGTAACCAGTGCTGGACTTTCGACATGGAGTTTATTAAACAAACAGGTGATTATCGTTATATCCTTGCGCAATTATCGCGAATTAGCAACCAGGAATTAGAATTTGAGGATGTGAATGATTATATCGATCTCGAGCAACAAACTGCACTAGTGTCTTTCCATTTTCGCGGTGAGTTTTATCAATGGCAGTTAAAAACCGATGATGAGTGGGCCGATGGTGAGTTGTTTGAACGCGTGCAATCTTTATGTGAGTTGCATTGTGAAGATAGAAGGCTTACCTATTTCGATCCCGGTGGTTCTGTTATTGTTTTAGGATTTGCTGCTGAAAATACGGTGCGGCAAATTCGTAAAAAGAGCGGGTTAGATCTGGCGATTATTGAGAGTTTTCCTCTTTAGGTGGAACGCATCTTCGCACAAGAGACATTCGGGTGCTACAGATATCCCGTCCCTCCGGGACGGGCAGTGAATACATTAAACAGTCATCGGACATCGATCATCGATCATCGGACATCGACCATCGACCATCGACCATCGATCATCGATCATCGACTCTCCTATACCCCTTCCATCCATAAAAAAGAATATAAACATAGCACAACGCAGGAAGCATAAACGCAAATGCCCAGCTACCGTTGTCTTTTAAAACACCAAACAGCAGGCTCACAATAGCACCGCCTGCAATAGCAGTTGATAAAACTCCAGATGCCAGTGTTGTGAGACTTCCCAGTCCTGCAACCGCGAGTGAGAAGATTACCGCAAACATGATGGAGTTGAATAAACCAACCAGTACCATACTCCATACTGCAACATTTCCTTCTGAAAAAACGGACAATAGAATGCATGCGACGGAAAGCGTACTGAAAATCGCGAGCAACTTTTGCGGAGCAATCATTCTCAATAAAAATCCGCCGGCAATTCTGCCAACAAGCATGCCTCCCCAGTAGTAAGAAACATAAGGATTGGCTTCTGTTTCAGAAATGTTCAGTATGTCGGCGATATAATTCGTAAGGAATGTTCCAATTGCCACTTCCGCACCAACATAACAAAAGATGGCAAGTACGCCCCATTTCAGATTGCGGAAACGAAATAACTGTTTCAACTGCCCTTTCTTTTCCGTTTTCTCTTCGTCGGCCATCTTAATAACCGGCAGTTTCAATCTCGATAACACAAACGTGACGAGCAAGATGAATCCTGCGATGAAGAGATAAGGGGTGCGTACCGCTTCGCTGGAAGCACCAGCTTCTTCGAGGCGGGACAGGATAAAATATGCTCCGAACAAAGGCGCTACTGTTGTGCCAATGGAACCAAGTGACTGGATAAATGTAAAACGGGAAGATGCACTTTCCGGCGGACCTAATACTGTGATGTAAGGATTGGCGGCCACCTGCAACAACACGATACCGATCGCAAGCACAAACAACGCGGCCAGAAAAATGGAATACTGATGAAATACCGATGCCGGATAAAACAACAGTGCTCCGATTGCTGCAATCCCGAATCCCCAAACCATTCCTCTTTGGAAACCGATCTTTTGTACAATCCGCCCTGCAGGTATGGACATTAATCCATACGTAAGAAAAAAGTAAAACTGCACCAGTGAGGAAGATGTATAATCAAGATCAAATCCTTTTTTGAAAAAAGGCACCAGTGTATCATTCAAACAGGTTAAAAAACCCATGATGAAATAAAGTACACCCAGCGATATCAATGCGGGAATATAATTGCCTGCGGGTCGTGTTCTATCGGTTTGCGGTGTATTGTTGCCGCCGGAGATTACAGCCATGTTATACGGTTTGTTTCGCTACTTCCTTTTGTTGAATTACTTCTAATGACTTCCATGCCTGGAACAAACTGCGGGGCACATGGAAACAACCTTTCCATTTTCCGCCTTTGAGCGGCAATAGTACTTCACCCTCGCGATTCAGGTATCCAAACCATTCGCCATATTCGGCGTCGGCAAAATGTTTGAATGAATAATTGTGCAGTTTCTTAAACCAGTTCCAGCATTGTTCGTTGCCAGTATACTGATATGCTTTCAGCATACAAACTATTGCTTCTGCATGTACCCACCAAAGTTTTTGATCCCACTCCAATTGCAATGGTGGTTTTCCCAAACGATCGAGGAAGTAAAAAATTCCACCGCGCTCTTGATCCCATCCATACTCCAGAATATTCAAAGCAATACCGGTAGCTTTTTCAATCAATGCTGAATCATTGCGACGAACAGCCAGTTCCATAATAAACCACAATGCTTCGAGGCCATGACCAGGGTTGATCACGCGTCCTTCGTATGTATCAGACATAGATCCATCCGGCTTCACAGCTTCAACAATCAGATTAATGTCTGACTGATAAAAAACTTCCATCACTTCATGAATCGCTTTGTCGATTGTTTCTTCCACAAGGCTTGCCGGAAGCAGATGTTCAATTTCCAAAACGAGGTTGGAAAGGATCATTGGCAGTGAAAAACTTTTCAATGGCCTTGTGCCTGGAAAATTTTTCGTGTAAATGCCTTTGGGATTATCCTGTTTTGCAAGAATGTTATTAAAAGTCTGGTATGCAATTTCTCCGTATTCTTTTATACCCGATGCTTGCGACAATTGTCCAAACGCCATCGCTGCAAAGCAGTCTGAAAAAATATTATACGGCTGAATCAGTGGAGCGCCGCTTTGATCGAGTGAGAAAAACCAGTTACCATCGGCATCTCTTCCATGTTTTTTCAGGAACTCTGCACCATGAATGGCAATATCGAGCCATTCCTTTTTTTGCTTCCACGCGGTTGTACAGCATAGAGAATGTCCAAACCTGGCGCGCCTGCAACCAAATGAATTTATCTGTGTCAAATACTTCGCCCTCGCGGGTCAGTGAAGTGAAAAAACCTCCCTGTTCACGATCGATTGAATTCTTTACCCAAAAAGGGATTACATCATCAAGCAAATTACTTTTATACTGCTGTATATACTGGTCAATTTTCATCAAATAATACTTTTGAAACTTCTTTATTTTTTTGTTTTGTTTTTTAACTGTAGACGCTGCTTTTCCTGGTATTCTTTGTATTTATTGTAAAGAGGTATTGCTCGTGGATCGCCTACGCGAAAACTCGCTTCGGGATCACTGAATACGCCGGGAAACTGATAGCATAGTATTTTTTCAAAATTGCTGAAGAGGCGCAAGTCATTGATGATACCATCAAAATCGCGGGGATAGAGTGAGGTATCATCATTGAAAAGAAATGATTCAAGATCGAACCAAAGGTGTGAACCCGCGTCGTCGCAAAATTTTTGAAGCATATCTGCTGCCTCTTTACCTGTGATATCGGTATCAGGCATACGTGCAAATCCGAAAGGACATAACACGTCGAGATATTTCAGCAACTCGGGATATGTATCGGCCCCTTTTGGCACCTCCATGCTATTGGTCGCCAGCATCACCGGCCGGCCAGGGGCTATGGAACGACAGTAGTCTTTAAACTCTTTAAAAAAATGCACCATTTCTTTTTGCGGAACTGTTGCATCTCTTTTGTGGTTTCCCAGTTGTCGAGACTTCCGCCCATTTCTTCAGAAACATAAAAACCGTAAAACGAAGGATGATGTCCATATTTATCCCACAACTCCTGCGCTACTATTTTATGCCATTCCAGCGAAGCCGGAGAGAAATCAAACCAGGCAAATAATCCGACCCCCATCCACACATGCATGCCATATTCATCAGCTGCAGATAACATTGCTTCCACCGGATCTTTTTGCAGTAATATCCATTCGCCCGGGATACAATTGCGAAGGATAAAATGCTTTTCCGGGATAGTTTTCAACAGTCAACGAATTCTTTCCTGCATATGCGTCATTGCGAAATACTTCCTGTATCACCACCATATCCATATTCACCTTTTTCATTCCTTTCATCATTTCCTTCCACTGATCATCTGTCAGTTTTTTGATGTCGGGATTCCAGTGTTTTTCCTTCTATCTCACTCCAGTGATAAATACCTGCCCATGCACCATCAATGGTTTGCGTGGAACGGATATCGGAAGCAACTACTTCAACTGTTTTAGTTTTTATATACTTATTACCTTTTCGAGAAGCTTTTAGGATAATCTTGTGCGATCCCAACAACGAGCCTTTAGGCAAAACATGCTTTACCTCCAGCGTTTTACCCGCTGCTATCCAATGTTTCTGTTTGAGAATACGTGAACGTTTATTGATTTTGTCAACATAAATCTCAACATCCCAACTTTGATCTTTCGTTGAAGTATTGCTGATACCAGCCCGAATATCAAGATTCACCTTATTCGTGATCATACCAGGAGGTATGAGCGTAAGATGTGGATCTGATTTTTGTGCCTGCACCGTTGTAAATAACGACGCAAACACAGCAATCAACACAAATTTTTTACACAGGGTAACATTCATCCTTCGTCAGGTTTATTCGATTTCAATTTTATAGGCCACAACCCTCGCCTGCGAGGCATCAGGGTTAGGATAATAAGCATATACAATGGCTTCGTCGTCTGAAATTTTCGACACAGCTACATGCCCGTATCGACCATCATTAGATGTTGCCGGAGACTCAGGTGATGAGAAAATGCGGAATGAATTGTAATCAGCAGCACCTGGTGCTTTGGAATAATCGCCTGGATCAGTAAGGTTAAACATATTCAACTTCATCGAACCCAATGTTGAATAGGATTGCTCCAACATAGCCATAAAAGTTCCTTCTTTCAAAGTGAATACTTTCGTGTCCAGCAAACGATATCCGAAGTTTTCAGGATTTACCACTTGTGTTGCTACCGCCCCACCCGGTGTAAATACATGGAAATTGATACGATGTAATGTAGACCAGGTATCAAATGGATCAGAAGGATACCCGTCTTCATTCACCCAGCTTACATAGAGTTTATTGTCATCCACCGAGGCACGTTGTACCACTGCATTATACCAGCCAGTACCCGCACCGGCATAACTGAATACGGTTGGACGTGAATTAGCGGGAACACCATTGTTAAACTCCCACATCGCATATTGTGGTGCCTGTTTTGCAGCACCAAAGAAATGTGCAGCAGTGGCATAAACATAGGCCTTGCCTGATGCAAAGTTTCCTACAACCGACATACGCTTTCCGGTGTTATCAGGAAGGTCTGCACCGGCAGTGCTATTGAGCATGATATATGGAACCGCTTCTAGTCCACTGTAATAATCCAGCATAAAACCAGCACCACCGGAATTCAGTCGGCCCATTACCATATGATCGTAGTCGTCGGTTTCAAGGTTCCATGAATAAGAACGCGGGTCAACCCAGCCACCCTCATAGAAGGAAATATTTTTAACAAACGCACCTGTCATCTTATCATACAAACGGATGGCTGCTGATGCGTGTTTGTCGATCGTGTTATCAAGAAGCAGTAAATGATCGCCCACTACCGTCATACCTTTTCCGGTTCCGGGAAATACCAGCTGCATTTCGGTTCCGTTTTTACTCCAGAGCTGCGTAACCGTTGCTGTATATTTAGGATATACTGAAAAAGGTTCAGCAATCACTGCTTTCAGTTTGTAGATACGAGCTGTTCCGTCTTCAGCTGTCATGGTTACTTCACGCACCTGCGTTAAGTCGAATACCGCAGGTGTTGTTGGATTCAACGTTGCACCTTTATCGGGTTCAATCTCTACTGTCACGCGTGAAATATCAACCTCCTCAGCACCAATAGGGCGTGGAATAGTTGTAAGAATGATGGTATCACCCACTTCGCTAAACGAAACCGATAAAGTATCGTTTGCCGCGGGGCTATTGTCAACAAAAGCAACAATACCTTTAATGGATGTTCCATGGAAGGGCGTTGTTTTAGTGCCTTCGTCATCTTTTGTTTTGGTACATGCTGCCAGGATTATTGTGGCGCTGGTCAGCAGGAAAATAATAGAACGTTTCATGCAGCTTCGTTTATTTTTTTAACATCCATAAAGATTCTTCGAGAGATTTTTTCATATCCATGTTTTTGGTGGCATCCCAATAGCTCTGTTTGTTTTGCCAAAGCACATTGGTGCCCACGATCCATGATTGTATCCAACCGGTAAGCGTTGACCATGCACCCCAACCGTTATCAGCATTCGACGCCCAGTAGTCCCATCTTCCAAAATCGAATGCACGGAACCATGCACCATCCAGATCCTGGTGCTTTTGACTGTTTGATTGAATACGAATCAGGAAATCAGAAAGACTGTCAAGCGCTTTGAAATATTTTGGATTACCAGTAGCATGTGCAGCTTCATTCAAACCAAAGTAGAAGAAGTTGCAGGTGTACAACATGTCGGCAACGGGATCACCATTCACCGCAATCAGTGATGCTTCATTTTTTCCATATGCATCATTTGATGTAACAAGGATTTTGTGTGTATCTGAACTTTCACTTCCCAGCTCTTCGCGAATCGCACCGAAACTTTCCTGGTATTCCAGCAATTTGCTTACCACATCATCCAGCCATTTGCGATGCTCAGCTGTGTTTTCGATACGTACCAGCCATGCAAGTGGCAATACCATACGTGCACGCTCCTGCTGTGTTCCGTTTTGTGTTTTCCATTTCTCAGGATATGCATCCATCATCAGACGAATACCTGTTTTTGCTTTATCTAATAATGGCTGGAATTTCGTTTTGTCGTAAAGCCAGAGATAACAGGCCCACATCCATGATTCAAAATGCGGATGGAGGTTTACAAAATCGCGATCATAATAAAACTTCCAGCCATTCTTTTCAATGTCACGCTGATCGAGTGCATTTCCCTGGAATCCCTGCTTGCTCGATGTGCGGAAATTGGCGAGAATGTTTTCAGTAATAAATTTATTCCAGCGTTCATTATCCATAAAAGAGCTGGCGCCAATCGCTCCAAGAATACAACGTGCATTGTCGTCGTTGAAGAACGTACCGGGGTGAGTATTCGCCCAACTAATCAATCCATAAGAAGAACTGTCCTTGTTGTTGCGCGCAGCACCCCTGAATCCTGAAGTATAGAATAAATAGTCAAGTAACTTCTCCGCTGTTTCGTTGAATTGTGTACGACCAAGCAGTTTTCCGGCCGTAGCCAGCAGGAAAGCAGACTCACCCTGAACATCAGCCCGGATAAAATAGCGGTAGTCCTGTGTACCATCGTGGTAAATGGTTGAACCATGTCCTTCCATGATACCACGGCTTCCATCGCCCTGTAACATATCAGCTGAAATGGGAGGACCAAAAAACAGGTTCGGGTCACCATTTTTCGGCTGGTATTGCTGCATTTGTTCTTCTTCCCATGAAGGATGGATAAACAAACGTGCTTTCCATAACCAGTCAGCACCTTTTGCTACCGCTGTTTTGCCAGCATTCGCAGGTAAGGGTTCGTCTTTCTGATACATGGGTAGAGGGTCCTGGCTGAACGCATTCAATGCAACAGGTTTATCATTATTCAACCATGTCAACATCTTCTCCCACACAATCTTCCAGGATGCAGATGGACCAAAGCGACCAGTTTTGTAATTGGAGAGCGATGTGGTTGCAATCAATGCATTGTCCTGTTGGAATAAAAGCGAATGATATGGCGTGTTTGCCAAACCAAATTGCGCATGATCGAACCCTGCTATTTTTGCATTTACAAGAATTGGATTTTTAACAGGCAGATCAATTAGATACACGCCGTTCGCACCCACGATACTCATCGCCGGCAAACTCTTTCCGAAGAAAGAATTAAAAACAACACCTCTTTCCAGTTTATTGTAGTGCGTTGTGTCGGGTAGTTTATATCCTGGAATAAAAGAAGGATATTCTACGTATAACCTGATCTTCTTTTTTCTTGCATTGGTATAATCCGCAGCAGAAATAGCGGTGCGTGCCTGCGGATATCGTGAAGCAACTACAATGATAGATTTGCCTTTTGGCGTTTGCTGTATCGCTTCGCTCACTGAATTATATCTCGTAACGGAAAAGTTCTCCTGTTTCAGTTGCTGATACAAATCATTTGTTTCCGGCCCGCAAAATGAGAATGAAGTCTGGGCGGTGGCTGCGAAACAAAGAAACATGCCAAATACACCCAATAACCAGGACTTCATGGGGAGGTTTCTTTTGTTATAATTTTTTATAAAATTTAATTTCTTCATGCCTTCTGATTAAATGATGCAAAGATTTTAGCTGAGCTCTATTCTGCTGAACTATTTTCTACTTACTTTCTTCTACTTTCTTTTTATCAAGACTCAGTTTCATCACCTGTGGCAGTTTTTTACCAATGTATTTCGCGTACACGGATGCGATTTCATCCATACCTTCTGCGAAATAGCCGCGATAAGGATTTCCGGATTTCAATTGCTGATAAAAGCTGGGGCGCTCGGGGCGGCCATAACTATTTGCTTCAAGAATGTGCAGGTCGCAGGAATAACCAAAGAATTTTGACTCTGCATTATTCTCTTTGTACCATTTTGCGATATACTGATCACATAATTCAATACGGCCCTTCATGGGAGGATCGTTGATCAGTGCGTCATCGCCGGGGCAAACATATCCGAGCGAATCAACAGGCTCATCATAATCCCAGGCAACGGGAATCATATCCCAAACTATTCTTCTTTCCTCACCGTTGATGCGTTCCATGATCCACTCATGCAAAAGTTTTCTGCCATAATTGTCAGTGCCGTTCACGACAACAGGGTTTTCCCACAGCTCATTTGTCAGGCCCTGGCATTCTGCTGTCCAGGTATCTTCCACACCGCCTGCCATATGCTGGCTCAATGGTTCCCCGGGTTGTAATCCCACACGGATGAGTTTGTTACCTACCGCTTCTCTCAAAACCGTCAGCTGTCCATCCTGCAGTGTGCCAGGCTGATGGCGGATATACACATCATAAATACCAAACTCATTTGCATTGATGTTTTCGAGGCTCCATTTCACGAAATCAATAATCTCTTCATTTGAAAAGTTTAAGAGCTCTTGCTTTGCATAAGACTGAAGTACTACTGTTGGGACAATGTTCAAGTCATATTCCTTTCCGTATTTTTCCCAGAGCTGAAAAACAACTTTTGCATCTTCCGTTTCAAACTGGCGATGCCAGGTTACATAAACTTTGTTGCCTTTGTATGTGTTGGAGAGCGCTTCGCAGGCATTTTTAATTTCAGATGCTGTAGACAGACTATCTACCGGTCTGTCGTTTATATTCTGCCAGTATCCACGTCCGTTATTGTGGCGGAGATCGATGTCGATCCAGTAGGATCTTTCAAAATCGCCTTCCTTCCACGCCACGTCCTTTGTTTCGGGTGCTGTTGTGGGCGCGTTGTTGCAACTGCTAAAAGCAGCAACAGTCACAACGCACATCAACATTTTTATAAGCTGTTTCATTGATTGATTTGTTTTGATTAACGTTTCAGGCTGCCATACACTTCACCCAATTCTCTCATTACTTCAGCGTAGTATCCGTTATATGTTTGCAATGATCTCAGCTGATCATAAAAAGTGGGTGCTTCAGGTCGACCATAACTGTTGGCTTCAAGGATGTGTAAATCGCAAGAAAGTCCGCCAAACAATTTGTTTTTGGTTCCTTCAGGATACCATGAAATAATATAGTCTTTGCTGAGTGTAACCCGGCCTGGTATTGGCGGATCATTAATTAAAGCATCATCACCAGGGAAAATATATCCGAAGGGATCCAGCGGATTGTCGTAGTCCCACGCAACCGGAATAAGGTTCCAGATTATTTTGCGTGATTCATTGTTCTTTCTTTCGTTCACCCATTGTTCCAGCAATTTGCGACCATACACATTCGTTCCTTTGTAATAGCGTGGATTCTCCCAAAGTTCATTGGTGATACCCTGGCATTCTGCCGACCAGGTATCCTGTACAGCGCTGCTGAAATATGCATTCATTCGTTCGCCGGGTTGAATTCCCACTCGCACAAGTGAAATATCTACTCCTTCATTCAGCTGGCTCAACTGCAAATCCTGCGCACTTCCGGCAGACTGGCGAACATATACGTCATAAATTCCAAACTCGTTGGCATTTACATTTGATTTGCTCCATCCTGCGAGCTCTACAATTTCAGCATCGGTGAAATTCATTGCGGTTGGCGTTGCATAACTTTCCAACACAACCGTTGGAACAATTTCCACATTGTATTTGGCACCTGCTGTTTTCCAGTATCCCAACACTGTTTTTGCCTGGGCAATTTCAAATTGCCTGTGGTAAACTACGTAGAGTTTATTGGCATTGTAAAGTTGCGCAAGGGTGCGGCAGCTGTTATCAATTTCTATTTCGGTTGGCACCACGTCCGCGGGGCGGTTGGCCACATTAAACCAATAGCCTCTTCCGTTATTATGGCGAACGTCGAGATCAATCCAGTACGACAGTTCAAAAGCTTCTTCAATCTCCGGATCAGGAGGAGGAAGAATGGTATTGTCTTCAAGTGAAGAACGTTTGTTGCAGGCAGACATCAGCACTCCAAATAAAAAGAGCATACAGGTTGCCCGGGTGATATTCAGTTTCATGTCAGTTACTTGGTTAAGAGTTAAAAGGAAAGTTCAACGGCCGGAGCATAGTTAAACCTGGCTTCAGGAGCGTCGATAACAGCGCCAACCCGGAAATAATAAGTTTTACCGGCTTTGATTTGTGGATTGTTGGCGATGTCCATTTCAACAACAAAGTTCTGCGTTGGAGAAACCTGGCTACCCACCGGTACTTCCACGCCCGACTGGAACACGTTTGCTCCAACGGCTTTGTCTACTCCGGCAAACAAACCAACTTTCAATACATTGTCGTATCCGGTTTGTTCAATTCGGAACAACGCACGTACTTTATTTCCGTTTTTGAAAATGTTGACGTTTTTGATGCGGAGAAAAGGCGTAACCAGAAAATCATGTTCTGTTGGTCCTGCAACTTTTATTTCTTGCACTTCAAGCGGTTCAAAGTTTCCGCGCACAGGTGCCATTCGATATGTCCCTTCAAACATGAGATCGTTGCGGAATGAACCATCTGCTTTCACAACCATGTACTGGTTGGTTGTAAAACGTCCTTCCTGGTATTCGATCTGCGTTCCACGGATAATATCCTGCTCTACTGGCTCACCCGTTTCTTTGTCGATTAGTTTTCCAAAAATTGATGCCGTAGGCGCATCGTAGTTGTCGCGTGTGCATGCTGTTAACAACATGCCAGCGAGAACCGATGAAAAGATATATTTAGATAACTTCATGATGATTTAATTAGTATTGAGGATTTTGAACCAGTCCGTTTGATCCGATTCCGGGGATGTAGCGATAATACTGACGGGGATCAAATGTGTAATTCCAGCCTCTTGGAACTACTGTGCGAATGAAAATGTATTGAGCTGGTGTTACACGGAGGTCAACAACCGGCAGCAACGCATGTACAATCGTATTCTGGAAAAGTGTGTGATACTCCCTTCTGCGCATCAGATCCCAGAAGCGTTTGTTTTCAAAAGCCAGTTCTACACGGCGTTCACGTTGTACGTTTGCAGCCGACAGGCTGATGTTTTGTGTGTGGCCCGCTCGACGACGCAGTGCGTTTAATGCATTTGTGGCTTTACCTACTGCATTGTTGTCGGTGATTCCACTTTCCGCCACTGCTTCCATGTAGTTTAACAATACTTCTGCATACCTGAAGTCGATATAATCCGTAATGCCTTTTGAATAACCATTAACAACGGGAGTACGTTCGTCAAGGAATTTTTTAAACCCGAATCCAGTACGTGTATAGTTTCCACCGTACGAATCAAAACCGGAGTATTGTGTACGATCAGAAGAACCGAAAATGTGATAGGTTTTACCGTCTGTATGTGTATAGGGGTTCCCTTCTAAAATCTGAGGTGTGCCATCTGGCTTGATAAATCCGGCCTGAATTACGATCTCGGTATTTTTCCAGTCTGTACCGGGAAGTATCACCGTTCCCCAAAGACGTGCATCTTTATCTGCAAAAATATCTTCAGGTCTGTCGAAGCGATAATAGTTTTTACCAGGTTTGAAACCGCTGTAATCAGTTGCGTCGTCGGCCTGGGGTGAAGTTTTGATTGGACTGCTGGTACCGGGGCTGCTGTATGATTCATAAAGATCTATGAGTTCAAGCGTTGGATTCAGGCGACCGGGGTGTGGCCAGCCATTTGCAGTTTGAGCAGGGTTGTAATAAATGTCGTAGTTGTGACCGAGATCAGCCTTTGTAAATCCTTTTACAAATATTACTTCTTCCGGGGCAACAGACGGATCTTCAAACATCTTCCGGTAGTTTTCCGCTGCTTCTTCCGGGCTTGATGGGTTTGGTTTGTAAAGACTGAAAGGACCGTTGTCGATTAACAGGTTTCCAGCATCAATAACCGCACGGTAATAATCGATGGCATATCTTTTTTCGATACCTACCAGCTTTTTAGCAACGGCATCACCTGAAACAACTGAGCGCTCGCCAAAGTTGGCGATCGATGCTGCATGCAGCGCTGCACGTGTTTTCAAAGCTGCAGCTACCCAGCGTGTAGCCCTTCTTTCACCACCAGCCCATGTAGAAGGAAGGTTGTCGATAGCGACATCACATTGATAGAGTACAAAATCCCAGGTTTCTTTTTCCGTTGCACGGGGCACTTTCAACACATCCACATTCCCTTCATATTTCTGAACGCTGTCGATCAAAGGAACACCGCCATAACGTTTTGCGAGGGCATAGTAAGAGTATGCTTTAATGAAAGCAGCTTCACCTGTCATTCTTCTCTTTTCATCATCCGATACTTTCAGTTGCGGAATTGCTTCTGCAAAAATGTTTACATCACGGATCAGCTTATACCCTTTATCCCACCAATGAAAGTTTTCGACATTCAGAAAGTCGAGGTACTGCGAATGTGCTGCTTCATCGGTGAAGTGTGCGGTCACCATATTTTCACCAATCCAGTCGTTAAAACCACCGCGCATAAAGTTGAAATCTTCAATGGGCATCTGGTAGTACAGGTTTGCCATGTAGAGCTTTACACCTTCCGGATCAGAAAACATGGCATTGCCATCCAGTTTATCCAGTGGGCTTAGTTCGAGCACTTTCTTACACGATGTTGCCGTGCAAATCAGCAGTGCCGACATTAATATATATTGTTGCAATTTCATTGTTGGCCGTTTTAGAAGTTTACGTTAATTCCCAGGTTAAAGCTTTTCGTAAGCGGGTATGAGAAACCAGCGTTGTAAGCCCCTTCAATTTTTTCGGGATCAAATGGTTTTACAAACGAATCAGCAATCGTCAGCAGGTTATGGGCAGTGAAATAGAAACGTACGTTTTCAATTTTCATGTTCTGTACCAGCCTGTGGGGAAGTGTATATCCGAGTTGAATACTCTTTAAGCGGAGGTAGGATGCATCTTTTCTCCACACTTCGCTCTCGAGATAGTTGGTACCGGCATTTGTAACAAAACGTGTTGCGGGCCATTTGCCAGGAACCCATGCGCTGTTTGGATCATAAGGGTCTTCCTGGTGCCAACGATCGAAGAAGTAAGCAGGTGTATTCAAACCGAATGCGAAAACTTCTGCATACACTTCGCGGAAGCGAATGGTGTAATTTGCAGCACCCTGCCAAAGCATGTTGAAATCAAAACCTTTGTATCCTGCATTCAGCGTTAAGCCATAATGCATTTTTGGTGTACCGTTGTAAAAAATCGGCTGCATGTCGTTGCCGTCAATCACCCCATCACCATTCACATCTTTGTATTTGAAGTCGCCGGGAAAAAGCTGGCTGTTGCCAAAGTTTCCACCCTGAATGGGTGCGTTAGCGATTTCTTCGTACGACTGAAATTGTCCATCCAGTACATAACCCCACACCACATCGCTCCAGCGCCATCCATTACCACTTCTCCATTTATCCGTATTGTTTACAAAAGGACCGCGCTCGATATACTTGTTCATTGTGCGCGCAAAGTTGAAGTTGGCACTTACACCATAAGTGAAATCACCTGAGCGGTTGTTGTAGTTGATACCAAAATCAAGACCTCTTACACGATCGCTGTTGAGGTTTTCGTCAGGAAGCGTACCACCAAACGTATTGGGAAAGACTTACCAGGCGGCGTGCAAGCAAACCAGAACGATCGCGTTGGTAAACGTCGAATTCCAGGTTCAGTTTGTTGTTGAAAAATCCGAGGTCGATACCGAGGTTGAGGATTGTTGAAGTAAACCAGGTAAGTTTTTCGTTCACAATTGCAGGTGATGAAGCGCCCACTAACCAGGTACCATCCACAAATTCATAACCACCACCACCGCTGGTGCTGAAACCCTGAACGTACTGGAATGGTGCGCCGGCATCCTGCCCCACTTCTCCATAGGAAGCACGAAGTTTCATATTGGAAAGCGGACCGAGATTTCTCATAAACTTCTCTTCAGATACGCGCCATGCACCCTGTATTACCGGGAAGAAACCCCAGCGACGATCCGGATGGTAGCGATAAGATCCGTCGTAACGGAACGCGTATTCGAGGAAGTATTTATTTCTGTAGTTATATGCTAAGCGACCAATCAACGACTGACTGGCACGGTTCTCTTCAATACCATTTGTAACCTGGTTATTTAAACCTGCCTGGTCGATCTGATCGTTTGTATAAAAATCATATTCACGTGCGGCTGATGTATAGCGACTAAAATACGTGCTTTGTTCATATACCATCGTTGCCCCGATTGTGTGATCTTTAATGCGTGTATCGTACAAAGCATGTGTTTGCAACGTCACTGCTTCGATATCCATCAGGCCGTTCGAAATTTTTGAAGGCGAATTCTGAACGTGTGCGATATAAGGATCACTCAATGCAGGATCGTAGGTGTAGAGTCGGTATCCTTTGATGAGCGTCTTGTTCTGGTTATTGTTATTATTATAGGCAGCTCTTCCTTTCAACACAAGCCCTTTTAAGAAAGGTGCTTCGAAGGTGAGCGTAGCATAACTAATAAACTCTTTTCCTTTGTCTTCAGAATAACCAGAAACATCACTGCGAGAAGATGAAAGAGGGTTGATGTATTGCTGCAGTGCCAGGTACTCAGGGTTTCCATTCGCATATGGCTCGGCATAAGGAAGGGCAGTACGTGTTCCGTTAAAGATATTGTAGAAACCTGCACTGGGCATATCCTTCCGGTCGAAACGGCCTGCGAGGCTTATTTCACCTTTCCAGTTTTTATGCAGTTGCATATCCAGGTTCGTACGGAAGGTATATTTCTTATAGTTCAGGTCGTTTGAACGCAACAAACCCGATTCCGTAACATACCCGAGGCTTACAAAATAGGAGGCCGCATCGTTGCCACCCCTGATAGATAAGTTATGTTGCGTTTGTGTAGCAGCATCTTTCATCGTGAGGCCATACCAGTCGGTAGAGGGCGCGGTCATGTGTTCCTGCAGCTGCTCTCTTGTGAAGAATGGAATTCCACTTGCGTTGATGTCAGCTTCATTTCGCAGGATAGCCCACTGGGCACGATTGGCCATCTTCGGCATGTCGGTAGGTTTTTGCATACCTACAACTGCGTTGTATGAAACAGATGTTTTTCCTTTCTTCCCTTTTTTAGTGGTAACGATTAAAACACCGTTGGCCGCTCTCAAACCATAAATGGCCGCCGAAGCGTCCTTGATAATTGAAATCGACTCAATGTCATTGGGGTCAATCCGCTGAAAGCTTTGCCCATTGTCGTTTTGAGGAATACCATCAATTACATAAAGTGGCGCTCCGAAACCACGGATGTTAATTGAGTTGTCGAAGTTTCCCGGTTCACCTGTGTTTTGGCGAATTTGCAAACCTGGAACTTTACCCTGCAGGCTTTGTGCAAGACTGACGTGGGTTGTAGTTTGAATTTCTTTGCTGTTGATCTGGCTAACGGCTCCGGTGAGCTGCGCTTTTTTACGCGTACCATATCCAACAACAACAACCTCATTCAGGTTGTACCCGGCCAGTTGCAGCTGAATTACAAGGTTTCCCTGTACACCCACTACAACCAGTTGTGTCTGGTAACCTACGCGGCTAACGCGGAGAGAATCCGTAACATCTAGTGAAGTAAATGAAAATACGCCTTGCAGGTCGGCGATTTTGGAGGTTCCAGTCCGCAAACTGGTTACTGTAGCACCGGGTAGTGGCTCCCCGACTTCGTTAAGCACCGTTCCCGAAACAGGCATCTGTTGGGCGGTGGCCACGCTGGCAATCAGCAGCAGCAGGCTGACTACACTCAAATTAAGCAGTGATTGGCAATACCTTCGCATATTGGTTTCTTTTGAAATAATGAGCCCGCCGGAGCCTCCGGCAGGGTAGCGATCGCACTCGAAAATAAACATTATTACTAAATAAACAATATTTACTAAATATTTTTATTAATATAATTGTTTGGAGAAATTTTATATATAATATACCTTTCTTTTAATAATATAATTGTTTGAAAAGTATATTTGCGACCAACTTTGTCCAATGAACACGCCCCGGGATTTTTTCGCTTTACTGGCCAACCACGAGATTGATGGGGTGGCATATAAGAACCTTCAGCTGAAAAAAAGCAGATACTCTCGCACCTTGCGTACGAGTCGGATGCTACTATTCCTGACTTAAGTAAACTTTTTAATATATCCGTTCCGAAAATGAACGAGGTCATTGGAGAGTTGATGGAAACCGGGTTGGTAAAGGATTATGGAAAAGTAACCGCCGTACTGGGCCGCCGGCCAAACTTATATGGACTCGTTCCGGAGTCAGCATTTTTTGTGGGTGTTGAAGTGAAAACAAATTGTGTAAACATCGGTTTGGCTGATTTCAAGAACAATCTTCGCAAAACTTCATTAGCAATCCCCTATCGTTTGCAGAATAACCAGGAGTCACTGGATGCACTTTGCAACATCATCAGTTCATTTATAAAAGAACAAAAGAAGAATGCCCAGAAGATCATGGGCATTTGTGTGAATCTATCGGGCCGCATCAACTTCAGGAGCGGATATAGCTATAGCTTTTTCAATTTTAATGAAGAACCGCTCGGAAGTGTAATTGAAAAACGCCTGGGCATTCCAACGTTTTTAGAAAACGACTCGCGCGCGATGGCTTATGGTGAGTTTTGTAGTGGTGTTGTTACCAATGAGAAAAACGCTTTGTTTATCAACTTCGACTATGGTATTGGTCTCGGTGTGATGTTGAATGGCGAATTGTATTACGGAAAATCAGGTTTTGCCGGAGAGTTTGGGCATATTCCTTTTTTCCAAAACGAATTGATTTGCCACTGTGGTAAAAAAGGATGTTTGGAAACAGAAGCTTCAGGCAAAGCATTGTTAGAACAATTTATTCTTCGAATAGAAGCGGGCGCCAATTCATCGCTTGCGCATAAATACGAATCGCCGCGATCAATTACATTGGAAGATATTCTGGATGCTGCAGCCAACGACGATACACTTGCCATTGAATTGATAGAAGAAGTGGGTGAAAAACTGGGGAAAGGAATTGCTGTGTTGATCAATCTCTATAATCCTGAGTTGATCATTCTTGGCGGCAGTATTGCCCGCACAAAAGATTATGTTTATTATCCAGTAAAAAGCGCCATACAGAAAGTACTCGCTCAGTATGGTGAATAATGATACGGAGTTAAAGATCTCCAGCCTTGGCGAAGTCGCAGGTATCATCGGCGCCTGCCTGCTTGTGAGAAATAAGTTGTTGAAATAGTTTTTTTGCGAAGTGAGGAGCACTTTGGAAAAAATCTATTACGCCCCAGTGGGGTGCTTTCTTTCCATTATATACTATATACTTCTTAAGCCAGTCTATCGCAGCACATAAAAAAATCCCCCCGATATCGGGGGGATTTTTTTATCAGGTAGTTAGAACTTGAGAACTTTACTTCGGTTCTTCGCTTGCCATCCTGAACCAGCGAGATGATGTAAACTCCACCCGGCTGACCAGTGAGGTCTACCTGGAAGGTATTCCATCCTTCGCGGAGCGGCACTCGTTTAGTTGAAACCAGCGTTCCGTTGAAGTTTGTCACATTCACACTCCAGTTGGTGCCTTCTGTTACAAACGCCTTCAACGTTACCTTACCCGATGTTGGGTTGGGATATGTTTCAAGCGACATTACCACTTTCTCAGTTGCACAAACATCTACATTAATCAGCTTCGATGTTTTAGAAGTACATCCGTTGTTATCTGTATAGGTATAGTCAATTCTGTGCTGACCTACAGGAAGCGCTTCAAGGTTCCAGGTTGTTCCTGTTACACCGCGGCCTTCAAATGTACCACCAGCAGGTGCAGCAGCAAGCTGTACGCCACGCTGATCGAGACAAATATTGTCGGCAGTCGTAATTACCGGCGCTGGCAATTCATATACAGTCAGCGTAATCGCGTCAGAGAATACTGTGCTGCAAGGACCTTGCAAACGTACACGCAATTGTGTTCCGTTGTCTTCAGCAACTAAACCATCCAGTTCGAGGGGTAGCACCCGTTGCACCAGTAAGATTCACCCAGCTGTTGCCAACCAGTACCTGCCACTGATAGCTAACTACATTGCTTGCAGTTACACTCATTGTAGCTGTTTGATCCGCACAAACTGCAGCAGTTGTGAGCGACGATACTACTGGCAACTGACCATCCAAAACTGTAACAGTAAATGTGCAGCTCGATTCGTTACCACAAGCATCTACTGCAGTTGCCGTAACGGTTGTTGTACCCAGTGCGAACGCGGATCCTGATTCAATAGAAGTTGTAATCGTTACAGGGCGACCGCTGTTGTCGGTAGCAGTAACTTCGAAAGTTACGTCCGCAGTACAGGAACCAACAGGCGTGGTTACGGTGATGTTTGCAGGGCAGCTAATAACAGGAGCCACATCATCATTTACCGTAATAGTCTGTGTTGCAGTTACGAAAAGACCTGCAGCATCCGTTGCTTTATAGGTACGTGTGATAATATATCGATCATCACAAGTCTGGTCACTTACTACATCACTTACGTGCGTAATAGTAACAGCTCCACAATGGTCGGTGGCTGTCAGCAATGTTACATCTGGCGCAGGTACTGCGCTTTCCGAAGTAACTGTAATCGGATCTGGTACTTCAGTGATTACCGGAGGTACGACATCACTTACAACAACATCAAATGATTTTGAATTTGTACCACAACTGTTGGTTGCTGTAATGGTTACAGTGGTCGTTCCTACATTAAACGCAGATCCGCTGCCTGTGCCTGTACCCGAAGCTGTAGTTGCACCGCTGAATGAATAAGCAAGCGTTGGTGTTGGTGCGCCTGACGTTACAACAGCGGCTGCATAGTTTGCAATTGCTGTACAAGCGCTGCCAGAATTTGACAATTCAATAGTAGTTGCGGGCACCTGCAGTGAAGGAGTTGCACCCACTAAAACAGTCGCAGTAGTGGAAGGACCATCACAATCACCTATTACCTGGGTAATGGTAAATGTTACCAGAACAGGCGCAGTTGTTGTGTTCGTCAGTGATCCGGAGATTGTTCCTGTACCGCTTGCAGCGATTCCGGTTACCAGATCGGTATTGTCACGTGTCCATTTAAATGATGTGCCGCTGATGGATGATGAAGGCACAATATTTTGTATCAAACCACCGCAAACAGTTTGCGTGGATGGAAGCGCAGATGCAGTTCCGATATTTTCTGAGACCTCATATACACTCGACTTTTCGTAATGACAACCATAAGGATCCGCATAGCTATAGGTGATAGTTTGTGTACCCACAGTCGGATTGAACGTGCTGCCTACCACACCCACTCCAGTGAAAATACCACCTGCTGGTGAAGCACTTAATACGAGGGGTCCGCCATTTGAACAAATCGTTTCGGGTGTGTTAATTACAATCGGGTTAATTGGTGAACATATGGTGGTTATTGAATACGAACGTGTGCCAGAACAGCCACTTGCGTCGGATACCGTAACAGTGAAATTAAATGTTCCTGTAGCTGTTGGTGTTCCGGAAATGATGCCTGCAGAAGTAAGGGTGAGGCCCGGAGGCAATGCTCCAGCAGTGATCGCGAAATTGGGCGCTCCCAGACTGCCTGTCTGCGAAAGCGTTTGACTATAAGCTAAACCTGCAACCCCGCCTGGAAGTAAAGAGGGCGCGATCGTAAATGCAGGACATACATAGGGAGTATAATCAACCTGGTCAATTCCAATATAGTCGCTGTTGAAGCCCGAAGGTCCGGCGGCTGTTACAAAATAGCGGAACGCTATTCGCCCCGATGTGGGCGCAGGTAAACCACTGATAGTGACCGTGTACTTGGTCCAAATAAATGGATATCCACCTCCAATCAATGTCGGATTTACTGACATTAACAAAGTTGTAAAATCGCCAACGTTATTGCCGGGAGTTCCAACATTTGTGCTGGCTCCGTTGGTACTCAAACGCACTTCCAAACGGTCAGGATAGTCCGTACCGCCCGATGGCATTGCTGGTTTACGCGTATAAAAACTTAACACATCTCCATTCCGGAATACACGGTTGGGGGTAACAAGCCAACTGTTGATGATACCGGTAGACCCTGTTGTATTGTTGAAATTCGCACCGATATATGCGTTAGCAGCACCATTATAGGAATCGAAAGGACCGTTGGCTGATAAATTTGTTCCCTGGAACCAGGCAGTAGATCCAAGTGGACTACTATTGTTAACCAAAAACCAACCCTTGCCGGGAAGGGTTGTAATATCTTCAAACGATTCGGAAAATGCCTGAGCGTGTGTGGTGGTAGAGCGGGTGGTGAAGAGTGACAGCAACAAAATGCATAGCCACCCCTGCCTGGTTTTACGGAACATGGATTAATTAGATTTTGGTTCGTTAAGTTTATTTAATCCGCGGATTTTTCAACCTGTTGTTGCAAACAACAACCTTTGATAGATTTCGGGATTGGGGGACAAAATAGATCAGCAATTTTATAAAACAAAGTAAATCAGCGTCCTTTTTTGAAATATAATGGTTTACCATGAGGAAAAACGGATAGTAGAAAGAACAATCCCTGGACCTTTGATGTCGTAATCAACAATAGTTGATTTATGTCAAATTTCGAGAGGAATCAAAAACCGCTCACGGATTGTTTTGGTAGATTCCGCAACATAATTCTCATTTCCTGAATCTTTGGAAACGTTTCTCAGCGAAAAGTTTCCCACAGATTGACGCTGATTTGAACACAGATTACACAGATTATTAGCTTATTTCCCAAATTTCCTTTCACGTTTGCCGTTTCCCGATCTCACGTCTCACGTCTCACGCCCACTCACACTCTCACCACCCCACGAAACGCCCTGGCTGCATAATAGGATTGCGCGCCATTGTGATATATAAAGACGTGATCATAACGCCGGTCGCCGAATAGTGCGCCGCCGAGTTTGCGGATGGCGGGAGGTGTGATGATCCAGCTGGATGTTTTTAAATCGAATTCACCCAGGGTTTGCAAATAGCGGTATTCTTCTTCATTGAGAAGTGTGATGCCCATTTCGGCAGCCATATCCATTGCTGTATTTTCAGGGCGATGTTCTTTGCGCGATTCCCACCCCTCGCGGTCGAAGCAAACACTACGGCGACCTTTCGGACTTTCTTCGGCACAATCAAAAAAGATAAATTCACCGGTCTTCCTGTCGAACCCAACAACATCGGGTTCGCCTCCAGTGATGTCCATTTCGTTTATCGACCATAATTTGTCCGGATTGGTCGCCAGTTTAGCCTCCACATCTGACCAATTTATGCCTTTATGGCGCGGCATGTTTTTAGTAAAACGGGTTTTCAACGTATTCAAAATTCCGTCACGTTCGCTCGCGGATAATTTTTTTGCTTTTGCCACTTTATAAAGTTTAGATATGGTTAAAAGAAGTGAAATTATTGTTTGGTAGCGGGTCTTCGATCTGCGGGGCGGAAATACCATGAAATACAAATAAGAACCAAGGTCAGCAACGGGCCAAAGAGATCGATGGGGGCGGTTCCAACAACCAGGTGTGAAATGGCTGCACCCGACATGGCAATAAAGAACCCGGCATAAGCCCATTCTTTTACAATAGGAAACCTGGGAACGAGTACAGCAATTACGCCAAGCATTTTCCATACACCTAAGATTATCATGAAATAGGCGGGATAGTGGAGGGTGTTGAAAAGTTCTACTTCATCTTTTGTTTGTATGATTTGCGCCACGCCACTTACCGACATGCCGAAGGCAAGCCAGATGGTGGCGATCCAGTAGATGATTTTGTCTCTTTTTTTCATTCGATGTGGTTTATGTGGTTAATAGTTTTTCAAGTTTATCGTGCGCCATGTTCAACCCATATTCAAATGGCAGTTTCAACATCTGGTTTCTTAGTTCAATTGTTCGATACACAATTTGCATATTGAGTTTACTGCGCTCCTCGCCAAGGGAAGTGAATTCCAGGAATTCCAGTTGAACATCAAATGGCGCGTTTATCATTTCAAACGTCCGTATGATTTTTTCATTGGGAACAAAATCGTGGAAAGTTCCATGCGCTTCAAATACAATATTACCGTCACCGTCGGATGTCTGGTAATGCCAGTTACCGAATTTCCGGTTGTCTTGCGCAACTACATGTGTTCCCATCCATTGTTCTACGATTTCTTTCTCGGCATAGGCTCGAAACAGCAATTCGAGCGGCAGATCAAATTCGCGGGTTATCAGCAGATCGTGACGATCTTCTTCCGCGTGTATTTTTGTTTTGCGCGTCATTTCTTTTTGGGCGTTTTGTATTGTTGCATGATATTTTCCAACTTATTAAATCGCTCTTCCCAAAGTTGGCGGAACGGCTCAATGAAGTCGGAGATCTCCTTCATTTTTTGCGGATTCAGGTGGTAATAAATCTCACGACCCTGTTGTTCCTGTTTCAGGATCTCACATTCGGTGAGTATCTGAATATGTTTGGATATGGTTTGGCGTGCCGAATCGAAATTTTCGGCAATGGCGCCCGGCGTCATGGCATGTGCAGCTACCAGGGTAATGATGGCGCGCCGGGTAGGATCGGCGATGGCCTGAAAAACATCTCTTCTCAAATCCATTATGCAGCTATTTGACTGCTAATTTACGAACACGATTTGAAACAAGAAAGGAATTCGCCGTTTTTCTGAAAACCTTTCCTTATTTGCTTTCACGTATTCCGGAATCTTTGGAAACGTTTCTCAGCAAAAAGGTTTCCCAATTCGGAATCTTTGGAAACGTTTCTCAGCGGAAGGGTTTCCCAATTCGGAATCTTTGGAAACGTTTCTCAGCAAAAAGGTTTCCCAATTCGGAATCTTTGGAAACGTTTCTCAGCGGAAGGGTTTCCCAATTCGGAATCTTTGGAAACGTTTCTCAGCGGAAGGGTTTCCCAATTCGGAATCTTTGGAAACGTTTCTCAGCGGAAGGGTTTCCCAATTCGGAATCTTTGGAAACGTTTCTCAGCGGAAGGGTTTCCCACAGATTGACACAGATTTAAACACAGATTACGCAGATTACGCAGAATTATTAGCACATTTTCTCATTTCCTCATTTTCTCATTTTCTCATTTCCTCATTTTCTCATTTTCTCATTTCCTCATTTCCCTCATTTTCTCATTTCCTCATTTTCTCATTTTCTCATTTCCCTCATTTCCTCATTTTCTTCACGTTTGCCGCTTGCCGTTTGCCACTTGCCTACTCGCTTCGCAAACTCTTAACCGGATTGGCCATAGCTGCCTTCAGTGCTTTAATACTCACCGTACCGAAAGCTACAATGAACGTAAGCATTGCTGCCAGTGCAAAAATCCACCAGCTCATGGGTGTTTTGTAAGCAAACTCCTGCAACCAGTTGTTCATCGCATAATACCCAATTGGTAATGCAATGCAATTAGCAATTAATACCGGTTTGAGCAGGTCTTTCGACAGTAACAATACGATATCAGTTACAGAAGATCCCAATACTTTGCGCACACCGATTTCTTTGTATCGCTTATTCGCTGCAAACGCAGCAAGGCCAAATAATCCGAGACAGGCGATAAATATCGCGAGACCTGCAAACAGCGATAATATCATTTGCTGACGAATATCTTTTTTATACAGATTATGAAACTGCTGATCCAGGAAACTATATTGAAACGGATAGGCCGACGCAACAGATTTATAGGCAGCTTCTACGGCAGCTACACCCGCCTTAACATTGCCGGGCTTAAACCGCACCACAGCCACGCGTCGGTCGTTGTTGGGCGCAATAACAAGCGGTTCAATCCCCCTCTTTAATGAATGAAAATTGAAATCTTCCACCACACCCACAACCATCCGTCGGGTAGTATCGCGAACTTTATTTTCCATCCATTTTCCAATCGCTTCTTCGGGCGTCCAACCCAGCTTATCAGCCGCCGTACGATTGATTAACAAAGCGCTGGCTGTATCAGTGGTGAAGCTGGGTGAAAAGTCGCGGCCGGCAATAATTTTCAGGCCCAGGGTTTTCACTATCTCAAAGTCCGCAAATTCTGTACTCGCACTCCATTTTTCAGGCTGACCTTCTACATCAAATGTATGCATGTCAAAAAAACCGCCCGGTTCACCCGACATCAGCGACACCGCTTCCACTGCACTGTTGCGCTCCAGTTCAGATTTGAAAACATGCATGTTTTCATAAATGTCGTTGTTATCAAGACGAAGCGTAAGCGATTGTTCCTGGTTATATCCCAGTTGCGTGTTGCGCACATAATCCATCTGTCGTGTAATAATAATCGTACCTACAATCAAAAAAACAGAAATACTAAACTGCACAACTACCAGCGCCTGGCGGAACATAGAACCGCCTTTACCCAAACGCAGTTTACCCTTTAATGCCTGTATCGGCGAAAACGCTGACAGGAAAAATGCGGGATAACTTCCGGCCAGAAAACCTACGGCAACAATGACACCCAACAGGAACAACCACAGATAAACACCTGCGAATGAAAAACTGATAGGATGCCCGAGCAGTTCAACGTAATATGGCATTACCAAATAGAGAAGGCCAACTGCCAGCACACATGAAATTGCGGTAAGCAAAACAGACTCTCCAATGAACTGCCAGATCAGGTTATTTCTCAATGCACCCAACACTTTTCTTAGTCCCACTTCTTTTGAACGCTCCGCTGCCCGAATGGTTGAGAGGTTCATAAAGTTGATGCAGGCGATTACAAGTATTAATACAGCAATGGATAAAAAGATAAATACAACGGTTTTATCTCCATGCCGCAAACCATCAAAGGAGCTATTGTGAAAATAAATATCTTCAAGGGATGAAAGCGAGAGTGTGAAATCAAAACCAAACTGTCGCATGTCTGATCCCATGTATTTTTCCATAAATGCAGGAAACTCTTTCTCCACTTCCGCGCTTGCAATCTGAGGTGCCAGCTTAACGTATGTATAGAGCCCATTATTGATCCATTGGGTCATCCAACTGAGATGCGAATAATTAGAAAGCGGAATTACGAGTTCAAAATCCAAATGCGAATTAGCAGGCACATCTTTCATGATGCCTGTTACTTCAAGAGGTGTATCCTTATCCAACATCACAGTTTTACCGAAAGCATTTTCTTTCGTTCCGAAATATTTAATGGCTGTTGTTTCCGACAACACTACACTTCCTGAATTTTTTAAAGCAGTATTTGGATTTCCGATAATAAGCGGGTAAGAAAAGAAGCTAAAGAAATTGCTATCTGCATTCAATACCTTCTTTTTCATAAAAAGATTGATCACCAAAACTGATCAGGTTTACGTTGGGCGTAACCCGTAAGGTACTTTCGATGCGGCCTTCAAAATCATTTTGCAACGCCGGTGCATAGGGGCCCGACAAATAAGCGACTTGCTTTTCCTGGCCATCTTTTTCTTAATCCGCGCATCACGCGGAAAATACGCGCCTTGTCGGCGTGAAAATTGTCATAGCTGAATTCATTCCTGATAAACAGGAAAATCATCATACAAACCGTGATACCGATTGTAAGTCCAAGGATGTTTATAGCCGAAAAAACTTTGCTTTTCCAAAGATTCCGGAACGCGACTTTGATATAATTCTTAAACATAACAGATATTCTTGGTAAACGACCAAAACTGACTAAAAACCATACCCGTCAAAATACACACTGTAAATCAACAAATTAGAAATCCATGCCACTGCAAAAGCGTTCGCTTTTGATACAGTTATTGTGCGGTAATGTTACCACCCGGCCATAGCAATTTCCCAAAAACCGTATGCTGGAATCTGGAAAATTCAAATCGGTTTTATTTCCCTGTTAACGGAACATGGCATACTCTTTTCACGCTGTTTAGCGTGCGTAAAATAGTAGATTATGATACAGATGAATGTGCCCGAAAAAATAAAAGTGAAGATTGACTTCGACGATCGATCATTTACAGAAGCAGTAAGAACGCTACAACCACTGGTGTTTAAAGATGGTAAAACATTTTGTTGTGTGCTTGGGCCAAACCGGCTGAGAGGAATTTTTGGTTGTGGAAATACAATTGAAACTGCGCTCGAAGATTGGGAATCAAATATGCGGAAACGCATTATTTATCCCCAACCCAATGACCCGGTTGTGACATTTGTACAGGATAAACTGAATGCATCTAAGAAAATGGTTGGCTAGTTGACGGCTATTTATCTTTCTTACTCTTCTTTTTATCTTTTTTGTCTTTCTTCCCGTCTTTGTTGCCTCCGAATATTTTTTGGAAAATATTCCGCTTACCTTCTTTGTCATCACTCACCGAGTTGATGTTGATCTCATGATCCACACTTGGCATGAGTGCCTGGATAAATGCGTTTTGCAAAACCTGCCAAATTGCTTCCAGTATATTGGGGCGGGGGTTATTAAAACTTCCACTTAACGGAATACGTGTGGCAAGTTGATCCTTCTTTTGATTTTCAAAAACTTCACCTACCACACTTACAACGCCTTCCCAGATTTTTGAGAAAAAAGCATCTTTACGATCTTCCGGACCCACCACTTTCAAATCTTTTATCAGCGGCTTCACATAACCTTTAAACTTTCCATCCTTTGCAGCAAGCTCACTAAACAAACCGAAATTTCCCCTCGACACATCAAATCCACCATAGGCTTTCAGGAAATCATTGAGCAATGCAAGATTTACATTCTCTATTTCAGCATCAAGATCAAAAGTCGCATTCTCGGCAAGCGGATTTAATCTCAGGTTAAGTTTCACATGCCCTTCATATGCATCGCCGCTCGCCTGAACCGTAGCAGGAAGTATGCTATTGCTGTCAACGACATTCTTAAGATTCAGCGCAAGTATATAGAGATTGCTTAGCGCAATATCCACTTTCGGATTGCTGCCATGATCCAGGTATTGAAGCGTGCTGTTTTTAACTTCAAATCGGTTTATCTTCAGTGGCATGAAGTCCTGAAGCAGTTTACGAAAATCGTTCGTGTCTTTTTTTACATCCGATATCTCCGTTTTGTCTTTGGTGAAATTGAGCGCGGCCTGGTTAAATACCAGCTCGCCTACGAGAGCGCCTTTGAAAAGCGCGGACCACTCCACGGAAAGATCAATATTTTTTGCACGGAAAAACGGCGTTTGTTTGCCAGTAGCTGAATCTTTCTTATCGATATATATATCATTGATTTCGTAAGCACCGCGATAAAGTGAAATGTCGATGTCTTTGATTTCCCCATAATAGCCATCCATATTCGCGAGCACTTTGTTGCAATATTGCAACACAAAATAGAGCAGGAATAATCGAATGATGACCAATATCCCCACAATGATCAGCCAAATACGCACTTTTCTGCGTTTGAAGAAGGGCTTATGTTGACTGACCTTAGTTGATTTATTGTTCATTACCCGGGAGATATGTCGGAAATAATAAATTGATTACCTTATTATTCTCTAAATATTCATGCCGGAATCAAACGATCGTTAATAAAAACGTTGTGTTAAAAGCATTGTGATGCCGCTCACAACACATAAAATTCCCAATTCAGGGCATTTTCTGCACGAAAATGGTATATTAGAGAATTAAATCTGGTGCCTTTTTCAGAGGCATATAGTTGAAGTTTCCCGATATTCATTTAAATGTTATCTGCCGGGCGATGGTCCGGGATAAAAGTTTTTGTACGTATGTTTAATGATTTGTTTGGTGCCCACAAAATTCCCTATGAGGATATCACAAACCTTGAAAAACAATCTGGCGACCTGATCGTTTATGCCATTCCTTTCATGGCGTTTTTTACGCTTTTGGAAATGTGGTACTCCAATCATTCCAACACAAAAAATTACAACGCAAAAGAAAGCCTCGGTTCTTTGTTCGTAGGCCTTGGCAACGTTGCCATCAATCTCTTTTTTAAAGTCGCGCTTATTTACGGCACTGTTGTTATTTACAATCTCGTGCCCTGGCGGATGGAGTTGCAATGGTGGACAATGATTCCCTGTTTACTTATATATGATTTTTGCAGCTACTGGGCACATCGCATTTCACATTTCAATCGCTTTTTTCTGGGCAACGCACGTTGTGCATCATACTGCAGAAAGTTATAACCTTACTGTATCATTCCGTTTAAGCTGGGTGCAGCATTTCAAAATTTTATTTTTTCTCCCCGTTATTTTTATGGGGTTCCATCCCGTTATTATTTTTCTTGTTAACCAGATTGCCATTCTTTTTCAATTCTGGCAACACACAGAATACATTAAGAAGCTGCCACGCATTGTGGAATGGTTGATTGTAACGCCTTCTAACCATCGTGTACATCATGGGTCGAATGAAAAATACCTGGATAAAAACTTTGGGGTGATCTTGCTTTGCTGGGATAAACTCTTCGGCACCTATCAACCCGAAGAAGAGAAAGTGATCTATGGCATCACAACAAAAATTGATGAGACTGTAAATCCGCTTTATCTCAATTTTCATGAGTATAAAGACATAGCCAAAGACGTGAAAGCGGCCAAAAGGCTTCAGGTCTAAACTCTTTTTTCTGTTTGGAAGTCCGGCAAAAATTGCCGAACGCAAAAAAGAAGATGGAAATGAGTAAATAACACTGTTGTATTTAACCGATTATTTCTTTCCCCTTTACTTTTTTACTGGCTATCTGCGGAAGTTTACGTGCGGGTATCAATGTAATTAAGATTAACGCTGCTGTAAACAGGAATCCATCCTGTAAAGCAAAATGCTCCGCCACTTTTTCTGTCTCTCCTTTAATGATATAGAAATCGTAAATATAAGTATGGAGAGAACTGCTGATGGCGATACCGATGGATCCTCCTAATTGTTGCATCAGGCTGGTGAGTGATGTGGCGGTCGATGTTTGTGAGGGTTGAACAGAATTGAGCAACGCCGTTGATACCGGTGATATCAGCAGGCTGATACCCAGTCCACGTATCACCATCGATCCAATAATAAACCACACGGCGGTGCCAATATCAATAAATGCAAACATCACAAATGAAGATGCCAGGATCATGATTCCCGCCATCGAAATGTATCGGATCCTTCCCTTATCGGCCAGCTTACCTGCCAGTGGGCGTGTGATCATCATCACCAATGCATTCGGTAAAATCAGCAAGGCACTTTGCACTTCTGAATAACCCAACAATCCCTGCAGTAAGAACGGCAGAAAGAACATCCCGCCAAACAATGCAAGCGAACGAATGGCTACAATAATATATGCACGATTGAATGCCGCAATATTAAACACCGAGAGATCAAGTAACGGTTCAGGTCGCCTGCCCGATCGGATAAATGCGCGTAAGAAAATAAGCGTAAGAATGAGGCCCGAAATAAACTGCCAGGATAAGAATCCGTAACGCGCACTGGTGGTTGTTAGCGTAAACAACAACATCGAAACGAAGCAAACAAACCATAGGTAACCCCGAAAATCAAATCTTGGTAGCGTGCGGGGTCGCTTTTTCAGAAACGTCAGGTATTTTGTCGCCAGGATAAGTGTAATAAAGCCGATGGGAATGTTTACATAAAAGATCGATTCCCATCCGAAGTATTGTGTAAGCACACCACCCAGCGTAGGGCCCAATGCCGGCCCCATTACGTTTCCCATTCCCCACCAGCCAATTGCACTGCCCCGTTCATTTTTTTGGCAAACTCTCACTTAAAATAGCTAGTGCTGTCGGCGAGATGGCGCCGCCACCAACCGCCTGTAGCACACGAGCGATAACGAGAACAGGTAATTCTTTTGCGAGGCTGCAAAACATCGACCCCATGAGGAATATCACAATACTCCCCAGGTAGAGATTATAATAGCCAATCCGTTGCTTGAGCCAGTTGGTAAGTGGAATACACAAAAGGAAGGTCGTCATATACGCGGTGATCACCAGCGATACATCATCCAAACTCGCGTCAAACTGCTTTTGAATAGCAGGTAGCGACACGTTAACTATGCTGCTATCGATAGCAGCCATAGATGTGCCGATCATTAACGTAACAATTACCGCCTTTTTATTCTGCAGCATGTTTTAGTTTGAAATGCTATCCCATACGCTCCGTTTATATTTAAGCTCGCAGCTACTTATTCAAGTTACGCATGATGTATGAAAATGCGAACGTATCCCGGACTGGATTATAACGTTATGCAATATTCATCATTATGCCGGTACTTTGCGGCTTGTTTCACGATGCCAGTATCTGTGCTGCGCAATCGCCGGAATAAACAGTGAAGCGATTTTCGATGCGGCTGCAACGAGTAATCCTTCCTCTAAAACGGTATCCATATTATTATCCGGCGGCAGTTTTTTGAAGAAGCAGGTCTCCTCTGCAAGTGTCATGGCATTTATGTCGAACGCAATCGGCTTGCAATGCCTGAATGCTTCGTTCAGAAAATGAACGGCATCAGGTTCTCCGGCAAGCGTTGCTGCCGAAGTATCAGTTCCCGGAACGTATACTGCGTCATAAAAAACGGAAGCGGCTGTAAGCAGACTTTGTTGTACTTCTACCGGAGTACCATCAACTGCTGTTACGGCGCCGTGATTAGGTGCAATCAATTCTACAAATGCTCCTTGTTTTTCCAAAGCTGTTTTAACCGGTTTCACTGCATTTGCATCAACGCCATGCGCTACCAATATTGCAATTTTGCGTCCCTGGATGGAATCTTTCACGGTATTCGCCATACTTAGCGGCGATGAGAATTTGATAGAACTCTCTTTTAATATCGGTTCATAATCCTTCGGCTTACCATCAGCTGGCACACTATGATTCAGTGGCTTTTCAGGTTTAGTAACATGCAATCCTAATTTCACCGCCACTTTTTGCGGCTAACCCTTTATCTACCAGCGTGAGAATATTAATCATCCGCTGACGAATTTCGGGAATGGTTACTTTTCCCAGTTCAAATGAAAATGCATCTACTATGTGTTGTTGCTCGGGAACCGACTGACTGTTATAAAAAAGTTTAGCCTGACTAAAGTGATCGCGGAAGCTATCGCTTCGTTCCCTGATTTTATGACCATCAATTTTTTCAGCATAGGATGTAAACCCACCCTGCATACGACCTGCCTGGAAGGGGCATCCGTTTGCAATTGAGTTGGGATTATAACTTACTTTTCCTTTATTGATTTGCTGGCGCATAAATCCATCGCGCTGGTTGTTATGCACCGGGAGAATGGATCGATTGATCGGAATTTCATGAAAATTTGGTCCGCCTAATCGTATCAGTTGCGTATCAGTATAAGAAAATAACCGCCCCTGCATCAACGGATCGTTTGTAAAGTCGATGCCGGGAACAACATTGCCTACGTGAAAAGCCACCTGTTCTGTTTCTGCAAAAAAGTTGTCGGGATTTTTATTCAGTGTTAGCCTGCCAATTCGCTCAACGGGTACGATTTCTTCGGGAATAATCTTGGTTGGATCAAGGAGGTCGAATTCAAATTTGTGTTCATCTTCTTCCTTCACAATCTGCAAGCCCAGTTCCCATTGGGGAAATGCCCCTTTTTCAATTGAATCCCACAGGTCGCGGCGATGATAATCCGGATCTTTACCGGAAATCTTTTGTGCTTCATCCCAGGCTACCGAATGTACGCCCAGTAAAGGTTTCCAATGGAATTTTACAAAATGCGCTTTGCCTTTTTCATTTACCAAACGGAAAGTATGCACGCCAAATCCTTCAATCATTCGATAGCTACGCGGAATAGCGCGATCGCTCATGAGCCACATAATCATATGAGTTGATTCCGGCATAAGCGAAATGAAATCCCAAAACGTATCATGAGCTGATGCGGCCTGCGGCATTTCATTATCAGGTTCCGGTTTTACGGCATGCACGAGATCGGGAAACTTCATCGCATCCTGGATAAAGAAAACCGGCATGTTATTGCCAACGAGATCAAAATTTCCTTCGTCGGTATAAAACTTAACCGCGAAACCTCGCACATCCCGCGCCAGGTCGGTTGAACCGCGAGAACCCTGAACAGTAGAAAAGCGCGCGAATACTGGTGTCGGTTTGCTGGTATTATTTAAAAAACCTGCTCGCGTAAGGTGCGGCAGCGGTTTGTATAACTCAAATATTCCATGTGCGCCGGATCCGCGCGCATGTACAATGCGTTCGGGAATACGTTCATGGTCGAAGTGAGTCATTTTCTCACGGAAAATAAAATCTTCCATCAACGTGGCGCCTCGCGTCCCGGCTTTCAGCGAATTCTGGTCGTCGGAAATGCGCACGCCATGATCCGTGGTCATGAACTGCTGATCACTGTTTTCCGTATGTTGTTCCAGCTGGTTGATCTTATCGTTCACCGGCGCGTTAGTCTTCGGTTTCTTCGTTGCCATAATTGATTTAATATTTAAGGTCCTGCTTTAAAGCTCTCAAGCATCAGGCCAGCCATCTGTAAGCGGGGAGATGGAGATAAATGCAGAAAATAACGCGGGAATGAGGCATTTCATTCCATGTTTGGGGAAGATCGGCGGCAGATCATTCGAATTTTTCATAATCTTTCTGAAGAAATGGTATTTTTAAGGCGATTGACATCTAATAAAAGCCTATGCCCTATCTTAATACCGAAGCAGTTCTAATTATCATTTGCAGCCTGGTTGTATTGTCGTATCTGTTTTCCATCGTGAGCCAGTACGTACGGGTTCCATCTGTGCTCTTGCTGCTATTCGCTGGTATTGGCTTCCGGTTTGTGGCAGATGCTTATGATTCCAATGTTGCCTTTTCGGCCCAGTTGATTGAATCCCTGGGTGTGGTGGGCCTGATTATGATCGTACTGGAAGCAGGGCTCGATTTGAAACTGGGGCGCGATAAGATCAAACTCATCCGCGATTCGTTCTTCTCGGCGCTGGTAATATTTGTAATCTCCACTATACTGCTCACCTATATTTTGCATTACTGGCTGCAGGAACCGCTTTATAAATGCCTGGTATATGCGATTCCGCTTTCCATTATGAGCAGCTCAATTGTAATTCCCAGCATCAACCCTTTGAGCGCGCAGAAAAAGGAGTTCCTCGTGTATGAAGCCTCTTTTTCCGACATCATCGGCATCATTGTGTTTAATTATTTTACTGCGAAGGAAATCCTTACGCTGCAATCATTAGGAAACTTTAGCGCCAGCATTATTATCTCTGTATTATTGTCGGTTGTATTATCGATGTTGTTGTTGCTGATTCTGGCAAAGACAAAACTGAACATAAAATTTTTCCTGATCTTTTCACTACTGATCCTGATTTATGCCTCCGGCAAAATACTGAACCTGCCATCGCTGATTATCATCCTGGCTTTTGGTTTATTAATTAACAACTGGGAGAAATTGAAATGGCAAAAACTGATTTCTTATTTTCCGCATGAACAGGTACAGGAATTAAGGCATCTACTGCATTCTGTTACCGCAGAAACATCTTTTCTCATCCGAACGTTTTTCTTCCTTCTTTTCGGATTTTCTATCTCACTCAAATTTTTATCAGAGAAAGAAGTAATTCTGGTAGGCAGCCTGATTGTAGTGGCGATGTTCCTGGTGCGCATTCTCTACCTCCGCTTTTTTGTGCGCACCAATCTCTTTCCCGAAGCATTTTTTATTCCGCGCGGATTGATCACCATCGTGCTGTTTTATAAAATACCAGATGAATTAAAACTTAGCAGTTTCAATGATGGGATTCTGTTTTACATCATTCTTACCACCAGCATCATCATGGCACTGGGCATGATTTTCTACAAGAAAAATCCTTCTGAAGTGGTGGAAGAATCGCAGTTTTCGGAACGTTCCGATATCATGTAAAAAATCGGTTTAAGATTCTAAATACGATTATTGGGTGAAACACCATTTGAATTGCCGTTTCTTTTTTTCTTTTTGGAAGAGAGATATCCTGCAATAAGCCAAACCATGAGGAGAACGCCGAGAATAATTGGAATAATAAGCATAATCTTTTTCACAAACCGGTACAAAGCCTGTGCCTTCGCAGTTCCTGTAGTAAGGCTTCGCATCATCTGGGGCGCTAATTGCTCAAATCCGGCAGCAGTTTACAATTTCAGATTTTGATGGTGGCATGCACTTTGAAACTTATCTGTATAAATATTACCCGTTAATTGGGAAGAAATATGGATAAGAAACAGGGAAAAGTCAGAATCGGCATCAGCAACGGGCAGGTACCTGGAAATAAATCCACGTTCCCGGAAGTCTTTCAATCAAAGACCCGGCTTCACTATTATGGATCTTTGTTCAATACCATTGAAATCAACAGTACATTTTACAAAACACCCCGTAGACAAACATGCGTGAAATGGACAGATGATGTACCTGATGATTTCCGTTTTACATTAAAATTAAGTAGAAGCATCACGCATGCGCCCGAGCTCAATTACGAGGCCGGCAGCATCGAAAAATTTATGGAAGCTGCGAGCGGAATATGCCAGAAAAAAGGATGCCTGCTGATTCAGTTTCCGGGAAAAATAACACTCGAATATTTCGCAAAAGTTGAGGAAATACTGTCGGGTATTCGTCAATACGACGCATCAAACGAATGGCGACTGGCTGTTGAATTTAGAAACGAAAGTTGGTATATCCGTGAAACCACCGAACTGCTCAATGAAATGGGCGCGGCAATGGTGTTGCATGATTTTTCAAAGGCAAAAATTTCAACCGTATCAGATAATGCGGAGTTCTCTTACCTGCGCTTTCATGGACCCGAAGGCAATTACCGCGAATCGTACAGCGATGAAGTATTGATTGAGAAATCTGTTTTTATACATGAACTAAGCAGTAGTGGACGTGATGTGTATGTATGTTTTAATAATACGGCAGGCAACGCTTATGGCAATGCACTCTTTTTAAAAACGCTTATCAAAGAACAGGAACATTAAATAGAAATGAATTCCATAGAAATTTATATCGGCATTGCAGCAGGCATCATTACAGCCATTTCATTGTTACCTCAATTAGTAAAAGTTATCCGAGAGAAAAAAGCAGAGAATATCTCCGTCATTTACCTGCTTACGTTGATGACCGGTTTAAGCCTCTGGATATGGTATGGAATCCTGAGAGAAGACTTACCAATCATTTTTACAAATGGATTTTCCGTGCTGGTAAATATTATCCTGATGGTGCTGGTGATAAAATATAAAAAGAAGTGATGTTTTGTACTATTTGAAGACAGTCAAATACAGGAATACCCAAACCCCCAGCACAAAAATTCCCGGTAAGATTTCTGATGAAAATTTTTCGCTGATGTTTTTCTTAACAAATGCCAGATACGCGACGTAGCTAAGGAATATAATGGCAAGGCCTATTGTAACAAATGGAAATAACATGCAGGTAAGATAATAATAAAATTCCCAGAATAATTCTTTTTACCTACCTTAAAATCTGATTTCCGCAAAAGAGCTTCCCTTTTCGTATCCCTGAATACGTTTTAATCCTTCCAGCAAAGTCAACCAACAACACGTTTATATGCGCCTGCAATTTCTGGCAATCGTTTTTGTTGCGCTGCTTTTAGCATGCAATAGCAACAATAATCAAACGAATCAACAAACCGGCCGCGGCAGTGAAGCCATTGGATGTGCCAGTCCGCCCACACACGATATGGACTGGTATAATTCAGGAAGAAAGCACCGAAGTTGCCGGGGCTTGACGGGATCAATTTTACGATTACAACTTCCAGCAAAGAAGCGCAGGAATATTTTAATCAGGGAATGATGCTGGCTTACGGATTCAATCATGCAGAAGCCGCGCGTTCGTTTTTTGAAGCATCCCGGCTCGACTCTGCCTGTGCCATGGCTTACTGGGGTTTTGCTTATGTATTAGGGCCTAATTACAATGCGGGTATGGAACCCGATAATTTTCAGCGTGCTTATGAAGCAGCTGTGAAAGCAAAAACGATACTTGCAAATTGTTCCCCGAAAGAAAAAGCATTGATTGAAGCAATCTCTACACGATATGCCGCCGATGCGCCGGAAGATAGAAGTGCGCTCGACATTGCATACGCTGAAGCGATGAAAAAAGTATATACGCAATTTCCATCCGATCCAGACATTGGCGCTTTGTATGCTGAGGCAATGATGGATCTGCACCCCTGGGATTTGTATGATAAAGAGACCAAAAAACCAAAAGAGTGGACCCCGCAATTGATGTCGGTAATGGAACACCTGATGAAGATAAATCCAAACCATCCGGGTGCGCATCATTTTTATATTCATGCACTTGAGGCATCGTCGACGCCGGAGCGGGCAATAGCCAGTGCCAAACAGCTGGAGACGCTGGTTCCCGGTTCCGGGCATCTTGTGCATATGCCTTCACATATTTATATCATTACCGGGGATTACCACGCCGGTTCACTGTCTAATATTCGTGCAGTGGAAGTCGACAGCATTTATACCACCACCTGTCACGCGCAGGGTGCATATCCACTTGCCTATTATCCGCACAACTATCATTTTCTCGCTGCAACTGCCACACTCGAAGGCGCTTCTGCGCTGGCCTGGGATGCAGCGAAAAAAATTGCAACAACATACATCGCTGCAAATAGCGCGGGAGCCGGGCTGGGGTACGTTACAACATTATTATACCATACCTTATTACGTGGCCGTTAAACTCTCAATGTGGGATACGATCTTTGCAACACCAGCTCCTGACCGCGACCTGGTGTATCCCCGCGCGATCTGGCATTATGCGCGTGGCATGGCATACCTGGGAAAACATGATTTAGCCAACGCACAAAAAGAAATGGACAGCTTGCGGATCCTGGCTTCGGACACAACGCTGCGCGAGTTGACCGTCTGGAATATTAATACCATGGCAGATCTGACGCAAATAGCTGCCAAAGTTTTAAACGCGGGAATTGCTTTTCAGCAAAACAATTCAGCGGTTGCCATTAAACTACTCGAAGAGGCAATTGTTGTTGAAGACAAGCTCAATTACAATGAACCTCCAGATTGGTTTTTCTCCGTTCGACATCACCTTGGAGCCGTTCTTATCAAAGAAGGCAAATATGCCGAAGCTGAAAAAGTTTATAATCGCGATCTGCAAATCTGGCCAAAGAATGGTTGGGCATTAATTGGACTACAGCAGGCGCTGGCATTGCAGAAAAAAGATGCTGAGTCACAAAAAGTCAAAACCGCTTTTGACCAGGCCTGGCAGTATGCTGATTTTAAAATTAGTGGATCGTCGGCTATGGTAGATTAACGATCAAAAAGAATATCAAAGATTATTGATTTTCAAAAATTGTCGTACTTTAAAGGAACTCTTCAAACCAAAACATAACAATCATGACCGAACTAATCGTCAACCTGATTTCAGGTGCAGTAGGCGGAAACGCTGCCGGCGGCCTGCTGAAAAAAATCAACATGGGTCCCATTCTGAATTCTATCACCGGCCTGATCGGTGGATTCGGTGGCGGTAAACTGCTCGAAATGCTCAATACCAGCGGCGGTGACACCAACTCAATGATCACACAAATTCTCTCCGGTATAGGCGGCGGCGGTATCTTAACCGCAATCGTAGGTTTTATTAAAAACGCGATGACGAAAAAATCATGAGAACAAGGTGAAAATAAGGAAATGAGGAAATATGAACTTCATTCCGGAAGAAAGCATTTCCTCATTCTCCTCTTTATTTTCCCATTTCCTCATTTTCCCATTTTCTCATTTTCTCATTTTCCCATTTTCTCATTTTCTCATTTTCCCATTTTCTCATTTCCCCCTTTCCTCATTTTCCCATTCCCTCATTTCCCCATTTCCACATTTCCCCATTTCCACATTGCCACATTGCCACATTAGTACTTATAGTATTCCTGCATCTTTTTTATAAATCCCTCTTTCTTCCTCCGCGAAACTTCTACTTCGTGGTTATTAGTCATAATGATACTGCCGCCCTCACCACGGATGTATTCCTGAATATGCTGAAGATTTACGAGAAAAGATTTATGCACCCGCACAAAGGAGCTGTCTTCCAGCAAAGTTTCATATTCAAAGATGGGGCGACTTGAGCAAAGCGTGACACCGTTGGTTAAGTGAAAGTTTGTGTAGTTGCTGCTTGCTTCGCAATAAATAATATCGGTGATTTCAATTACTTTGATTCCTTTAAGTGAAGGAACGCACAATTTCATTTTCTTCACCACGCCATTTTGCTTCAGATTATGAAGAAATGTTGCCAGCTCCAGCCCGCTGCCCTTTTCCGTAATACGTTTCATCGCTCTTTGCACAGCATCTTTTAGCAAATCATCTTCCACTGGCTTTAGGAGATAGTCTACTGCACTAAAGCGAAGCGCCTGCAACATATAACTGCTATGTGCTGTTACAAAAATGGTTTCAAAATGTATCGCATCCAATTCACGCAGTAAATCGAAACCATTTTTACCTGGCATAGCCACATCAAGGAAAACAAGTTGTGGCCGCAGTTGCAGGATTTTCTGTATCGCATCGTCCACATCGGTGCAGGTGGCAAGAATCTTTACTTCCGGACAATTTATTCCCAGGAGTTTTTGCATGGATGACAAGCCTCTTGGTTCATCATCTACTAATATGGCCGTTACCAGGTTCATGATTTATTTATTTGAAGCGGTAAAATTAATTGTACAACTGTGCCTGTTCCAATGTAGTTATCCAGTTCAGTTTTGTCCTTTATCAAAATGCAACTTTCCAGATGGTATTTTTCATTTAAGAGCCTGATACGATTCGATACATTTTCAAGCCCCAGCGAATGATGAGTGCGGCTTTGCCCTATCTTGTTTTTAATGGATTGCCGAATTCCAATTCCATCGTCTTCGATGATGCATAGCAGGTGATTGTTTTTCCTTTTTAAAAATCAATGTTTACATTGATATTTTTCCGCGTGGCCGTGGTTCCATGCCAAAGCGCATTTTCTACAAAAGGTTGAATCAACATAGAAGGAAGTAAAACCTCGTCAGTATCCAATTCATCGTCTGCAAGAATACGGCTGGTGAATTCATCATTCCTGATCTGTTCTATCTCCATGTACCGGGTTAAATGACTAATGGTCTGCCGCAAAGAAACAAAACTTCGTTCCGACTGATCTAATGTAAGACGGATGAGCCCTGCAAATTTTCCGAGAAAATGTGACGCGGCTTCGTTTTCATTATTTAAAATCATTTCCCGAATGCTATTGAGACTATTGAATATAAAGTGCGGATTCATTTGTGCGCGCATCGCCAACATTTCTGCTTCGGCGATCTGATGTTTTAATTCTGCTTCCTTTTTAATAGCAAGAATTCTCCGGTGTGTGAGCCATGCTATCAATCCCAACAACAGCAGGGAGGCACCCGTTATAAACCACCAGGTTTGCCACCATGGACTTAAAATGGTGATCTCAAGTTTCGTAATGCCTTCACTCCAGTGACCATCACTATTCGCTGATTTTAATTCGAAAATATAGTCGCCTGGCGGAAGGCTTGTAAATCCGGCACTATTACCTGAGCTGAGTGAACTCCAACTGTCGCTGAGTCCATGAAGCCGGTAACTAAATCGATTATTCTTTTCATTTGAAAAATTAGTGACGGCAAATTCTAAGGAAATAAAATTTTCATTATGACCGAGTTCAACCTTTGTAGATTGTTTTAATAAACCGGGTCGGGATTGATCATTTACCCAGATTCCTGTGAGAATGGGCGGCGGACTAAAGGCATTCCGTCTTAATGCAGCGGGATTAAAATAAGTTATGCCTCCCATTCCACCGAAATAGAGCATGCCATTTGCATCTTTGATGGTGCACCCCGTATTGAATTCCAGAAAAGTTAAACCGTTACTGGTATTATAAACTTGTTCCACCTCATAATTCCGGTTTACTTTCCTTAACCCTGTATTGGTACTTACCCAGTAAAATCCCTGGTTATCTTTCTGAATTGCGTAACAAACATTGGAGGTGGCTTCGGCTTTAATATCTACCTGCTTTATTAATTTGTTTCTTTCCCGGTCATAAACCAACAGCCCATCGTCCGTGGCAAGCAGAAATACAGAATCGTCTGCCAGCAAATGTCGAACCGATGGAGAAATGCTGTTTACAACATCTATCGTTTTTAAATTGTTGTGCAGATAATCAAATCGGATCAAGCCCGCTCCTGGTGCGCAGAGCCAGACGGTGTTGGTTGAATCTTCATAAAAATGTCGTACACCCCTGAATGCAGCAAAACCTTTGATGATATCTGCATTTTCTGCATTACGCGAAAAAAACACCCAACGTTTTTTCTTTCAATGAGAAAAAATGTAAACCATCGTCCGCGGAAACCAACAAGCTATCCGTCTTTCTAAGTTTGGTTACCGCATACATATTATTGAGTTTCGCGGACGCGGCATTTTTTGTGTAATAGGATATTCTTTTTTGTTTTTCTTTTCCAACTGCATCAGCCCGCCGAAAGTGGCGGCCCAGATATTGCCGTAATCATCTTCGGTAATATTATAGATAACGTTATTCGCTTTCCCAACTACAGCCGAAGCTGGAAAAGAATTGAACTGGTTCGTTTTTGTTTCCCATTCAAACAGTCCCCGGTTTTGTGTGCCAACATATAGAGTCCCATCTTTTGCCCGGTACATACTGTAAATAACCTTGTCGAGCAGAGATCCGTTCATCGACGCAGGCCCATTCACAAAACCAAACTGGTGACTAAGCGGATCAAACTTAGAAAGTCCTCCACTCAGTCCACACCACATATTCCCCTGCCTGTCTTTAAGCAGGTAAACCACGAAATTAGAAGCAGGGGATCCCGGCAAAAACTGATTGTGCATTGACTGTATGATTTCCCTGGTGGCGCCGTTGTATTTATAGAGGCCATTCCCACGTGTGCCAATCCAGAGTTCATCGGAGGCATCAATCGCAAAACAATAGATGCCTCCTGAAATGATCTTCGGAGCGATAGTATATTCTGTATTACTCAAAGGTCTTTCGACCTGGTAGCAACCATCGGAAATGGTTCCAATCCAAAGGTCGTGGTTATAAGATGCGATCGCTTCAATTTGGGGAAACTGAAAATCACCCATCAGGCGGATTTGTTCATAGCGATTACCCTGTGGTTTTAGTTCGTATAATTGATACAACAGAGAAACAATAACACTTCCTTCATGGAAAGTGATATCCGTAACACTCGAGTTGTTTTCGGGCTCGTTAAAAAATTTCTGTACTGTAGACGTCGATGTATTCAAATGATAGAGGCCGTTGTTAAAAGCAATTATCCAGTATTCGTTTTTTTGAAATGATATAATCTTTTTGATGGGTAAATTCTCGAGCTCTGCAGCGAAGGGAAAATCGTCGGACAGTAATGCGAGCGAATCTCCAGAGGTTTTAAACAGGCACAATCCGCCTGCTGTTCCAATCCAAAGCAGATCATTGGTGGCATCGGCAAAAATGGTGAAGATGGTATTGGATGGCAATTTTCTGCCTTTATCATTTTGTCGGGCGTACACGTGGAACCTGCGACCGTCATAACGATTTAAACCATCCTGCGTTCCCACCCAGATGAACCCTTTTGAATCCTGTGCCAGTGCATAACAACTTAACTGGGAGAGCCCGTGATCTGAAGAATAGTTTTGGAAATTGATCGACTGACGCGCCGCTGCGCCATGGAAAATTCCATAGCAAAGCAAACTGATGATTATCGTTCGCACAGGTTGCAAATGATTGGTTTGTTTTGGGTGTTTCTTAAAGTTAGCAATAGAAACTAACAATTGAATGGAACCGTTCTGCACAAATGAAATGTTAGCCGGTAATATTCTCAAACCCACCGTTTAAATTCCAAACGCCGCCGTTCATTCAGTCTTTCAGAAAAAATAAAAAAACAGGTCTTGCCGCTTGTGCAAACAAAGCCGCCGTATACGCATTGTCGCCGAAAATGCAATCAAAGCTGGTGTAGCTTTATCTCTGTTCAACATTCTTCATTAAACATTCTACACCCAACATTAATAACCTAAACCTTTTCATCATGAAAAAAATGATCCTTCTCCTCACAATCGTCATTTCTATTGTTGCATGTAAAAAAGGAGATACCGGACCTGCCGGACCTGAAGGGCCCACAGGTGCGCAAGGCCCCCAGGGCCCACAGGGTATTGCTGGCAATGCTAACGTTATGCAGTACACATTTGGCGCAGTCAACTTAACTGGAAATTTTGCAACGTTACAGCTTACCACTTCGCTTGATACGATGAATCGTTCGCTTTGGTTTGTGTATCTACACTACGGTGTGCTTGACAGATGGTACGCTGTTCCGGGAAACGGACCAGGTGGTGCCACTATGTATCGCGTAAGTTTTGGCCATGCCAACGGAAAAGTTTCAATTTATATTGACAAAGCGGGCGCCGGTGATATGTTTTCGCAAGCGAGAGTAATTCGCGTGTATGCAAACCAGGTTACAACGGGTGGAAGATCTGCAACCGAACTTCCGACTGAGGTAGATTTCAACGACTACAATGCCGTTAAGGAATACTACCATTTGCCAGATTGATTTTGGTTTGCAAAACAAAATGACACGAAAAAGGTTAGTATCACTTTCAAATAGAATAACATGAAACTGGAATTGTCGCCCGATGAAACCCGGATTGATACCTGGACAATCCATTACACCGGTCCGGATAACCGATCCGACTCAGGTAAACTTACTGTTACCAATCGGCGGCTCTTATTTTTACCTCAACATGATGCAGGATCGCTTTCTTTATCGATTTTCAACAAAAATGGATTAATTATCCTGGAAAAATCGATGATCAAAAATGTGACGTCGCAGAAAAGCCTGCTCAGCAAAAAAGTTGTTATTACCATGTACGACGGATCGGTACATGTTTTTAATTATGGAATTTTGAATGTTGAAAAGATTGTCTCCGCTGTTGAGAGGACATCGTGAGGCGTGAAAGGAAACTATAAAATGTGCAAATAACCTGACAAAAGTATTTGCACATTTTATAGTTTACATAATATCATATTTCCACATTCTTTTCCCTGTGTACATCACTCGCTTTTTTATCCGTTCTCATTCCCTCAAATGAAGGGTGTCGCATCACTCCACTGCTGGTCATTTCAGTATAACTTACTTCGCACACCAGTTTGGGTTTTACCCAGATTGCTGTTGCATCTGGTGGATTGGGGCGGAAGCGTGATGGTTTATTTACATCAGGTTCTTCGCTGAAAGGGGATTTAGTAGCTTTTATTTTTGAGAGTTGTTTTAAAATCTCTTTCTGCGTTTCTTCACTAAAGCCGGTTCCGATTTTACCCGTGTATATTAATTTTTTATTGTCGTAAACGCCAACCAGCAGCGAGCTAAACGATTTGGGTGATCCGGCATTTTTGGTGTACCCGCCTATTACTACTTCATGGCGTTTATTCGCTTTTAACTTCACCCATTCGCGCGAGCGATCACCTGGAAAATACAGACTGTCTTCCTTTTTTGCCATAATGCCTTCCATTCCCAATTTAGATACAGTCGCCAAAAAATCAGAGGCCGTTGTGTCAAAATCTTCGCTCAACCTGATCAGATGGCTGACGGGAAGATTTGCCTTCAATAGCTCCCTTCGCTCACTTAATGGAAGCTGCGTAAGATCATACCCATTCAGATATAAGAGATCAAATACATAATATACAATTTCCCCGTCGGCCTCAGTGCGCCAGTTTTGCAACGCGCCAAAATCGGCAATGCCTTTCTCTTTTAATACAGCAATTTCCCCATCCACAATAGCCGTTGTTCTCCATTTTTTTAACGCATCTGCCACGGGATAATACTTTTCTGCAAATGATTTATTGTTACGGGACAGCAACTGGAGTTTTCCTTTGTTCAATAACGCAAGTGCCCTGTAACCATCCCATTTTATTTCGTAAATCCATCCTGGCTCATCAAAAGGTTTTTCCACTAATGTGGCAAGCATGGGTTTAACTGTTTTGGGGAATGGCGCCTTTTTTCCTTTCAATTTCCGCGGCATAATATCAAGGTTGATCTTTCTTTATTAGAACCTAAAACTGTACCGCTTTTTGTGTCGCTGCGCGCTACGCGCAATGACACAAAAAGGCTGCGTTGGAAGGCGTTCTTGTTACAAATCGCTATATTTTGCATCGTTTCTCACGCCTCACAATTCATGTATTTCCTATTATTTTTGACCCACATTACCAGCATGCGATTCAGCAAAACCAGAAATTGCATCCAGACTTTTTCTTTCTGTTAGCACCATCAAAACGCATGTTTCTAATCTTTTCTTCAAACTGGATGTTACAAGCCGCATAAAAGCGATAGAAAAAGCTAAATAGCTGAATATCATAGACAACAACAATAGTACTTTGGGGTGAATTAGAGAAATCGCCGCAAATTGGTACCAAAGTATGAGATCTCGGCTGGCAGCCGACCCTACATTTGCTGCAATACATGACTAAAACTCTATCAAAAATGAAGAAAGTAATTTGGATCTACGGCCTGATCATTGGCGTTATCATCAGCGTTCATACCATCATTATGATGAACATGACGGTCAACAATAAGAACTTTTCCAGCAACGATATCCTTGGGTATGCCGCCATAATTGCGATGTTCTCGCTCATCTTTTTTGGCATCAGGAAATACAGAAATAGTTATAATAATGGTTATATCACGCTGGGTAAAGCTTTTAAAATCGGAGCGGCTATTGCATTGATCGGCTCAACAATGTATGTGATATTTGGGCTGGGCTATTACTACCTTTTCCTCCCCGAATACCTGGATGCGAATATTCAACATGTGTTGCAAAATTGCACATCGCCCGAGGAACTCGCAATTAAGTCGAAAGAAATGGCTGAATTTAAAGAAGCATATAAGAATCCATTGTTTGCAATTTTAATATCTTACATGGAAGTATTGCCGTTAGGACTTGTTGTTGCGTTTGTGAGTTCATTAATTTTGAAAAACAAAGTTCCCCTTCAATCCTAAAACAAAAACCATGGATCCTAAAAACATTGAGCGGGTTTATAAAATGTCATTTGCCGGTGTATATCCGCATTACATCACTAAAGTTGAAAGGAAAGGTAGAACCGTAGAGGAATTGCATGAAGTGATTTTCTGGTTAACGGGTTACAACGAAAAGCAGTTTAAGCAACACCTGGAGAAGAAAACAAATCTTGAAACATTTTTTGCGGAAGCTCCACAATTAAACCCTAACGCCGTAAAAATAACGGGTGTGATCTGTGGCGACCGAATTGAAAATATCGAAGATGACCTGATTCGCAAAGTGCGTTATATGGATAAGCTTGTTGATGAGCTTGCGAAAGGCAAATCCATGGAGAAGATATTGAGGAAGTGATGGGGGATGGTGGATGGGAGATGGTGGATGGGAGATGATGGATGGGTGATGGTGGATGAGGGATGGGTGATGGAGTATGATACAGGAAATATCGACGTGAAAAGCGAATGTTGCAGAGGGGTTGGGTCGTGAACCCGACACATTGATTCAGGTATCGGTTAACAAAAATTTTATTCCAAAGGAAGCCGGTGATGAATGAATACTTAAGGTAGAATCTTGTTGGAGAATTTTGAGCGGTTTAAAAAAAATAGCAAGATGCAGAATTAAAAGAATTTATATCCTTCTAGTCCACCATCCACCATCACCCACCTCCCCTCCTCCATCCCCTATCTCCCATCCCCCATCCAATCAAAAACTTTCTATAATTTTCTGGAACCCTGACCGAAGAATAGCAATATCAGAACCCATTGCGATGCAGGAGTAATTCAGCTTTTTTACAGCCTCATGTAACTGAGAATCCCGAACAAGAATTCCTGCCTTTTTATTATTCGCAGCAGCAGCTGCTGCTACCATTTCAAGTGAAGTTTCAAAACTAAGATCCGCTGCCGCGTTATGCTTCAATGCAAGTTTAAGATCTGCTGGTCCTACAAATAATACATCTACTTCCGCCACTGCAGCAATTTCGTTCGCATTATGAACTCCTTCCACATCTTCAATCTGCGCAAACAACAGCGGCTTGTTCGCAGCAGTTACATCGGCGGGAACATTCATCCCATAATTGTATTGACGCGTGGATGATGAAAAACCGCGACGACCTTTCGGACTATAATACATTGCGGCTACGCAGGCTTTTACATGTTCGGCTGAAGTTGCGTGAGGCAACATAATTCCATCGGCACCTTCATCCAACACTTTGCCTATTAATACCGGATCAATAGATGGTACTCTCACAATCGCTGCTACTTCTTTACCTGCAAAAGCCCTTAAGTGATCAGCTATTGAATGCGCAGCAATTCCGCCATGTTCCATATCTAGCAAAATCCATGCGAATGGAAACTGTGTTGCTATTTCCGTTGCAACCGCAGCGCCAGAACTTAAGAACGTACCTGTGGTACTGGGCGATTGGCGAAATCTGTCCGTTTTATTCATTATCGTTGAATTAAAGATCCGTTATTTTTTTATTCCCTTTCAAGCCTTCACACGCGGCATGAATGCGTTCCATTGTGAACATTCTTAAATCCACGCTACCAGAATTATTCATGAAAAAGCTGTCTGGTTTGTCGAAATAATTGCCCCGCACCCGGATTACTGCTTTCGAAATAATGTTTCGCAACAAGTGCAGCCACAACTTCTCTTCGTAAAAAGGCGGCAATCTTTTTTCCAGCTCAAATCCTTTCAATGCAGCACTCAATACTTCCCCTGAATGAAAGCAGGCCAGTAGTGAAAGATCATCCATATCATCGCCGGAAATAGCATCACTCCAGTCAATAAAACCTCTTATCTGTTTTGAATCACCCAGGATGTTCCATAGTGCGAGGTCTTTGTGTACCAGACAACCTTGCGAAATATCCAGCAGGTGACGATGGCTTTCTACCAGTACTTTTATTTCTTCCACCTGTTTCTTTTCCAGGAAAGAAGTCTGCTTCAGAAATTGAAGATGCCTGTCCCAATTTAAGAAAAAAATAATCGCGATAATTGTCATGAAAACCTACGAGTGCATTATCAGTTGCAAATGCAGCCGCATCGAAAAGTCCAAACTTCTTAAAAGTGATACTTTGCCACTTCGCAACATAGGCACCGATTTTTTCCGCAATCGGCAGGATATCTAGTTTACCGTCTTTATCCAACACATTCAGGTCTACACAATCTATATACTCAATTATCTGAATCGCAAAGGGCACGTGCAATCGGGATTTATCAGAATGAAATACCCTGGGTGAAGGAACGCCGATTGCATTTACTTTCTTTAGTACTGCCGACTCCACATCCATGTAATCGTCCATCTCAGGTCCATTTTCTATTCGGATGAAATAGGTGGTATCTGGATAATCTGCAAGAAAGGTAACATGATTTCCCTGTCCGTTTCCGGGTCGCAGGTCAATCAAATCTATTCGAAAGTAATTGACAAGATAATTTCGCAATAAAACTGTTAGATCCTGCACATCGGCATTATTCGGACGTTGCACATTTCCCTCACCGTACGGTCTGTCTGTCTTCCAGTAGTAAATATTCTTTCTATGACTCAACTTCATCTTTTGGAGTTTTTTTGTGCCACCAGGAAGCCAGTATGGAACCGGTAACATTCATTAATGGGCCAAATACGCCTGCAGCCAATCCCAGCGTGGCCAGTTTGCCGAGGCTTTTCGCAATACCGGTCGCCAATCCGCCGTTTTGCATACCAACTTCGATTGCAACTGTTCTGCAATCCCTTTCTTTCATTTTAAATAATCGCGCCGACCAGTATCCGAGAAAATAACCGGTTATGTTATGGATGAGGACGATCAAAAGCAATAAGGGTCCAATGCTGAGTAAATTATCCCTGCCTGAAGCAGCAATAACAACAATGGAGAATGCAATACCAAACATGGAAACATAAGGCATCGCTTTATCGAGCCATTTAAATTTCCCACTAAAGAAATGATTGAATAACAACCCTGCAGCAATCGGGAAAATCACCATCTTCATTATTTCCATCATCATGTGCCATACGTTGATTTCAATGAGCTCGCCGGCGAGAAACTTCATTAAAAAAGGTGTAACAAATGGCGCGAGTGAAGTGGAAACGGCGGTGATAGTAATCGACAACGCAACATTTGCTTTTGCCAGGTAGGCAATTACATTAGAGGCCATCCCATTCGGAGAGCAACCAATGAGGATGATGCCTGCCGCAATTTCAGGCTCAAAGCCGCTGAAATACGCCAGCGTAAAACCAAGGAGAGGCATTATTATAAAGTGACTTACAACTCCTATCACAACCCCTGTGGGCGACTTGGCAACACCTAAAAAATCGCGGAAACTCATGGATGTTCCCATCCCGAACATGATCAGTTGTATAAGCGGTACAACAAGCACGCTTACATCAAAATCACCCCATTTTTTAAACAATGCAGGATAATACATTGCCATTGACACAGCGGATAATACAACCATCGTGTAACTAAACCCTTTCAGCTTTTCACTACCCTGGAAGGCAATTGCCAATGCGATAAATAAAAAGATAACCGCAGGACCTGTTTCTGCTTTGTTTCCAGCAATAGCCAGTCCAATAGCGACCAGTGCGCTCAATAAAGCCAGTACGTAAAATAATTTCGAAAATTTCATTACTAATCAGTTTAATAAGCTTTCAAACCTTTGTTGTCAACAACACCTTCATATCCGGGCCCACCGCCTCCGAGGTAGCCATTGCTGGCTCCGTTCTCATCGGCACTTACCCAGAAGGAATAAAGTTTCCCATTTGATAAATGAAACCGGAAGCGAACATTTTTCCCTGCGAGCTCCGCGAGAGACTCCTTCCCTTTCCATGTTATTTTGTGAATCGTGCTGTTAGTACTTACCGGCACACATTCTGCTGTGCCGAATCCTTTGATTTTTTTACCCGATTCATCCAGCACTTCTACTTTTAATTCGCCTTTCGGATTATCAATGTTTACAAATAACTGTGAGCCTGAAAACACTACCGGCTTTGTGAGCAACACACCCTTTTTACCACTCGTTTCCATTGAAGCAAAACCATCTCTTCTTAATGTTGCCATTCCTATACTTGCGCCGGTATACATCCCTTTCGATCCATCGGGAGCAACACCAGCGTACCCGGTATAGGGAAACCAAAGAGAATCGCCCATCACCAGGAATACGCCGTTGGTGCCATGGAGATATGCACGATCCCAATCCCCTTCCTTTTGCGTTGGTGCGATAAATGGTGTGCGCTCGGGACGATGCCAGTGAAAGCCATCACGACTAAAGCCCAATTTTAATTCTGTGATCTTTGGGAATTCTCCTTCCTCGCATACACTGTTGTGCGGCCCCAGGTGGATGTAAAATTCACCGAGCATAATGCTTTCATAGGCAACTGCATTTAAGCTATACAACTGCGGTCGGTCATTGACTACCGGATCCGCTTTATCTAAAGTATCTGCGCCAACCCAATACACGGCACTGTCCCAGTTTACATTTTTGATGAAGTCTGGTTTTTCGGTATAAAACCTCGCCCGGCCTCTTTTGGTATTTCGTTTAATACTGTATGCCCAAACATTTCTAAACGGGTTATAAAAAAAGAAGTGTAGTCGGATGCTTTACCCATTTCAACTCCTTGCGACCAGATTCTTCCGTCGGCAGACGTATGAACCGTGTGCGTGGGACTCGCCGATTTACTGGGATAATTCTGCGACCAGGCGCCATCAACCAACCTTTCAAAAATGGCTTTGTATCGTTGCGAAGAGTCGTTCGTATACAAATCCAGCCAGACAGCATTATCGCCTCCCGCGTTTTGAGGGCCTGCAGGAAGAATGATGTTATTATTCCCCACCAATCCGAGATTAGGACGCTCCCAGTTTACCAGGTCTTTACTTGTGGCCAGGGCAAGGCCACCGCGCCATCCGGCTGTATAAAACATTTTAAAATGTTGCGCAGAAGGATCATAAAATACGCCGCCCTGTCCCAGATAAGTTACTGCACTATAACCTGCATAAGGTTTCAGCTCCTCTTTTGTTGTCGGGAAAAACACTGGGTTGTTACCGAATTTATTTGCCTGATGAAACACACGTTGCAGGTTTGTAGACTCCACCAGGAAATCGTCTACAAAAAGCTGGCGCCCTTTATCTATTGGAATAACCGAAGGCGGATTTTCAAGATAAGGAACCCGCATGGGCATCGACGACAATGGATCTTCCGTTTTCGGTGGCCACTCGCCTTTTAATACGATACCATTGTATAATACTTCCTCTTTTGTAGAAGTATGCTGTGCATTCAACTGTTCCGTGCAAAAAAAGTACGGGCATACAGTAGAATAATAGCCGGCATAAAGTATTTTTCTTCATAACCAAAATTTCATCTTGTTTCAATTATCTGATTTCAGACAACGCTACCCTTGAAATAGCCATGTCTTCTTTTCCGATAGAATATAATGTATATAGATACTCCCCCTGTACAATTGAACTGGAGTATGCAAATCCTGGATTTCGTCCTCCCACTCCAGCTATTCTGTATGTGGTGGGAGAACCGGTGCGGTACGAATACACTTTATCAAACACATATCCATCATTGCTGACAGATAAAGTCATTGGGTCTCTGTCTAAATAAAGAGCTGCATCAAACCGCGGTACATTTTGATTGCCTATTAAAACAATTCTTCCGTCGGGAAGAGTGATAGCCTGTGCCCTGCTGGGAGCGTCTGGAATATCAGTTGGATAAAGCTTTCCCCAGCCACCAGCACCTTTTTTAAAGCTTACATACATCCTGTTGTTATGTACGGGGTTAGCACTGGTGCCCCAGTTGCGAAGCATCACTACATCTTCACCATCCTTTGTTTTGTACATGAAACTTTCTATCAGGCTTGCGCCATCAATAGCCGTTCGTTGTACACCTTTTGCTGCATCTGCCCACCAGCTGATATGGCCATTTTCTTTATACCAGTTACTGATTTTTGTGGCAATAGGCAACAATGTGTTTTGCGTTCCCTGCATATAATCCGGCAGCGATCCGTTGGCAGGTACTGATTCCACGAGAAAAGGATCTCCAATAGTTCCATCCGTTTCTATTTTCCTGGCTATTGGATATCGACCGGCCCCATGTACATATACCACCGCATACAATTCATTGTCGACAATTGCCCACCTGTCGGGCTTGAAATGAATTCCATCTTCGGTGCGTGGAAGAACTGGACCCGGTGCAGCAAATAACTCCCTTGGTTCACTCCATTCTTTCCAGTTTGCAGTGCTGGAATACAATACTCGCTGGCCCGGTGCATCTTCCCCTAATGTATGATTACCCCACATTGCATAAAACAACCCATCATAATAAATTAAACAGGCGTAATGATTATAGGCACCATCTTCTTTGGTAGCAGGCTGCCAAACACTGGCGTGCTCGGCGGAAGTCAAGGGAGTAAATCCGGCGCCATTTCTAATTTCTGTAGTTGCCATCTGTGCGTTCCACATTGGCACCACCGCGGTGCCCTGCCTGGTAAACTTTTTTGTTTTTATTTTTCGTGAGCCCACCGTAATCTCTGTCTCCTTCTCCCCATTTTCCATTCCTCCCGTTGCTTTTTTGTTGCTGCACGCACAACAAACCAAAAGCACCCCGCAGATAATTATTATATTTTTTTTCATCATTTTAAAAATTTTTATAGCCACGGTACTAGCCACTTAAGCATTTATTGACTACTGCTGCTCGTCCCTCCCTTACTTATCACAATTTTTTCTTCTGATGATGGCGATTTAAATTTTCCACTAATGATATCCTGTTCCGTAAATGTCGCGATCAGTATTTCTTTTGCACCTGTCCGCGACCTGTCGTATATAACCTGTATCAGCCCATCCGGATGTTGTATCGCTTCAGGATACGAAACGTTATCCCTTTCGTCAATGACCAGGCTATAAGGCCATGTTTTTCCATCGTCGTCAGAAAGAAAAGCCGTCAGATTCTTACGCCGTTTATTTTCATCATTATTATAAATTAACAGGAGCCGTCCTGACTGTAGCCGACTGATAAATAATCTTGAATTGGCTGCATTGAATTGGTGTAAAGTATCCGGGGTTGACCATGTTTTTCCTTTGTCTTTTGAAATACTGCTTTGAATATTTCTTTGCAACATCCACAGGTCGCCATTTTTCAGCTCCACCACCATATGTTCATAGAAATTATCATCAGGCTGATTAGTGATACCACCGCGATACTTCCATGTTTTTCCTTTATCAACTGATGCATAAACTTTACTCTGATGTGTGACCCAATCATACGATGGAAGCAGCCACTCGCCCGTCGATAAAACCACTGGCTTGTTACGCGTCAGGCCATTACATATCAATTTTGGTTTCGTCCAGCTTGGATTATTTGCTTCGGGATTTGTTGTATAAATCGCCCATGTGCTCCACGAGCCATCAAATCCTTTGGCACCTTCATTCTGTGTCCAAAAAATCCATAACCTTCCTAATGGATCTTTCCATAATTCTGTATCCATCACCCGCACAGCGGAATCTTTATGATAAATAACCATTGCTGGATCTTTCCACTGTCTGCCATCTTCGGTATAGGAAATGATCCCATAATTTCCGCGATCCGGCTCACGTTCTCCACCGGAGAACCAGGTTGCCCAGGTGCGTTGCCCAGTAATTTCGATGGACGGACATCCCTGCCATAAGCGATCTTCCCTGCCATATTCCGGACCGGGCATCCAAGTAAAATTTGCAGGCAACGTATGAGCGGAAAGATCACGGTTCCTGAAAAAGAAAATCGTTAAACCACTGCCCTGAATATGACCGGTTCTGAATTTCTCGTACGTAACATCTTTTCTATAAACTGCAAACTCTTTATTCAGGTTTCCGATCAATCCAAAAGCAGGATAGTCGGTCTCATTAAATCCCTGTGTTTTTAATTGAACTTCCTCTTCGCTGCCAACCGGCGCCATCCCGTAAACGAATCCTTCTGTAATGGGATGTAAATCGTTCGTAGCTCCAAAGGAAGTTTGGATGTATTCCATTCCAGCGAGCCAGGAAGGTATTGAACCAAACAGATATTCTTTATCCGTATAAACCTTTGCGCCTTTTTTTCACTTTCATTATTTTATCGCCACGTACAGATGCAACAACAGATGGAATATTTAGGATACGTGCAGATTTTTCCCGATCCATTTTTAATAAATGCGAAGGCGGTGTAAGCTTATCCAATCCCTTCGGCTCTGCAATCAGCTGTTTCGATCTTGCATTTTTGCTGCCGAAGTTTTTGTTGAAAACATCCTCTTCACTAAACTTTGCCATCATAATATGCCCATCTGTCGCGCGGTTATGATCGTAAGAAATATATATCATACCCTCCGCAGACTGAAAGCCATCCGGATAAGAAATACCTCTGCGTTCATCCAACATCAACCCTCCCTGCCAGGTTCGCCCATCATCGCCTGATAAAAACGCCATTAGCTTCGAGCGCGTTTTTGTTCGTTCATTTAATTCCCCGTGCTTCACAAGCAAAATATTCCCCGACTTCAACCTTCGAATAAAATGACGCGAGCTGATGTGCGGTAAAAGCTGCGCTGGTTTCGACCAGGTTTTTCCCTGATCTTTGGAGACGCTTTCCCAAATTCCATTGTTGGTGCGTGCTGTCATCCATAAATCATGGTTGTTGCGCTCAACAACATGGTGTTCGTCATAACTCGCATCTGGAAAACGTACACCTCCCTGTCGCTGCCAGCTTTCTCCTTGGTCGTATGAAATAAACACATGTGCCATTCTCAACGAATCCAATTCGGTATAAGCATTCAGATAAGTGGGAGGGTTTTTGTCAATGATGCCGCGGTTGAGGAGAGAAACGGGTAGCAACCAGGCGCCGTTGCTCAATACAATTGGTTTCGACTTTGCCGTGCCATGCCACAATCTTTTTGGTGCAGACCAAACGGGCTTTTTATCATCTGGATTTGAGCACACCGAAAACCATACTCCTGCTCGTCCATCAAAATCATTTACAGATTGATCAAAGAACAACCACATACGTCCCAGCGGATCTCGCCAGAGTGTACCATTTTGTACCGCTCTTTTTTCTTTTTCATGTCCGGATCCTGCGCATCAACCACCAAAGCCGGTTTCGACCAGGTGATTCCATCATCATCACTATGCATGAGTATCAGGAAAGAATTGGGATCGTCGCCGCCCGCAGTCCAGCAAGACCATATCCTCCCGGACAGTGTCTGCTCCAATCCCATATTCATTCCATAATCCAGTTTGTCATAATCATAATGTGGTAATGGATTATGATTTAAAACCGGAGGCACAAGGCCATGGTCAACATTGTTGACTGCAGCGTTCTGTGATTGAACGGCAGTCAACAATAGCTGACTTGCAATCAACACAACTGAAAACTTATATTTAATACTGCGGATCACTAAATAAAAAGTATGCTCTCGAATTAATATCCGGGGTTTTGCTCCAGTACACGGCCTGTATTGGCGTCGATTGCGGTTTGCGGAATGGGCCACCAACGATGAAATTCTGCAATTGATGTTCTGGTTACTGCGCGAATGCTATAAGTTCTTGCTCTTTCAACCAGTTTGCCCATACGCACCAGCGTTCTCCTGCGAGGCTCTTCGGTTATCAGTTCGCGTGCACGCTCATCCAGGATATAATCAATACTTACATCAGCAGCTGTAATCGGTGTGGCGTTTGCCCTTTCTCTCACTTTGTTGATATCTAAAGCAGCGAGATCAGGACTTCCATTACGGAAATGTGCCTCCGCTCTTAATAAATAGGTTTCCGCTAAACGGAACACCATAAAGTCCTGGTAAGTACGACCCGACCAGGCAGTACCTGTATTAGTTAGGGTTCCAATATTCCCTTCAATCTTTCTGATCTGCGGATAAAAGTTTTGCATAGTGTCCACCTCAGCAGTGTAAGGACCCGTTACCACCTGACCGAAATAAGCAGAAGCGGGATTTGTGAAACGAAACTCTCTTCTGATATTGAAGCGTGAATTGCGCATATCATTGTCCCAGTCACTTTGCCAGATTTGATAAAGGAAATAGGGAGTAGGGCGTACCTGGCCTGTACCGCGACCGAGGCTGTCAACGACAACCATTCCCGACTGGCCGGCTGGATCTCTCAATCGCTCATACCATGGACCCCAGTTACGTAAACGGTTATTCCCATTGCTTGCCCCCTGGCCACCTGGCGTCATATCTTCAAACTGCCATACATAAATGGATTCGAGGTTACCTGAGCTACGGTTCTGATTACCGTCGCGGAATAGATCAGAGAATACATCCCCGGGAAGGTTTTTTTCGCTTCCGAAACGGGTAGTCATCAATTGGTACAAACCTGAATTGATAACATTATTCGCAGCAGTAATGGCTTTGTCAAACTGATTCAGTGAAATGTACACTTCACTCAGTAAATGATCCGCTGCTGCTTTTACAATCCTTCCTTCTTTCTCTTTCACTACAGTTGCAGGCAACCATTGCGAAGCATATTCAAGATCCTGTCTTGCAAAGTCAAGCACTTCTTCACGCGTGGCACGAACAAAATCATTTTTGGGTGAATGATAAATGGTATCCACAATAGGCACACCACCATATAAGTTAGCCAGCATATTGTAAGTATATGCGCGGAAAAATTTTGCTTCAGCAATAATGGCGTTTCTGGCACTCTCACTTGACCAGATATCGTTGAGCTCTGGCTTTTGTGCATAAACGATGATTGTATTGGCACGCAACAACATTTCTTTATACGCCCAGTCCCACACCTGCGTAACGGCACTGGCCGTTGGCGTTAACAATGTGAGATAATTGTTGCTGGTTGCAGACACGTTACCAAACGAAGCTACATCGGTCCCATTCTGCATAATATAAAAGTAAGTGGAAGCATCGCGTGCTGTCATTTCATCGCGCGCCGATTGATGCAGGGCCGTCATATAATTATTAAACCCGGCTTCAGACGTTAATACGCCAACGGTACTAAAACTAGCCGGAGGAACTTCATCCAGGAAGTCTTTTGAGCATGATGCGTTGAACATGCTAACTACCAGCGCTAAAACTGCCAGTTTATTATATCTTTTCATAACGATTCTTTTTGATTTGAACGATTAAAAGGATGCACGTACGCCTATTACAATTGAGCGTGAAATGGGGAAGCTGGAAATAGCTTCAGGGTTTGTGCCTTTCCATTTCGTAAATGTTGCCAGGTTTTTTGCACTTGCATAAATGCTCATTCCTGATAGACGGAATTTTGTTAACAATGGATTGGGCAGGCTGTAAGCCAACGATACATCCTGAATGCGTACAAAGTCGCGGCTCACATACCAGTTGTGACCCAGAATGCTCCTTTTGTAAGGAAGTGATGGACGTTTTGCGTTCGGATTTTCAGGAGTCCACCAGTCCGAATCAATCATATTCGAAGGCCTCTGGGGATCTACGCTATCGAAATTGTAATCCATTTCGTTGAAAACTCCAATCCAACCTTGCATTGAATTAATAAATACAGAAAGTTGAAAATCGGCATAAGTAAATGTGTTCGTTATGCCCCAACGATACTTGGGTTGGGCCTGTCCTACAATCGTCCTGTCGTTCGCAGCATTCAGCAAACCATCATGATTCAGGTCACGGAATTTGGCAAAACCTGGCTGGAAGCCTGCGGGCATCGTTTCACCTTGCTGGTAAATACCATCCAAAACATAATCGTAATAAGAGTCAATAGGTTTGCCAATAAACCATCGGTTGCCAATGTCATCATCTTCTTTACCATCACCATCCGCGTCTTCACCATAAAGGCTCACAATTTTGTTTTTGTTAGTGGAGAAAACAACATCTGTTCTCCATTCAAACTTTTTCGTTTTTACGTTCACAGAATTTAATGTGATCTCCAGGCCTTTGTTGTCAACCCTACCGAGGTTTGTCCAAACTGAAGTATAACCTGTCATTCCGGGAATTGATCTTTCTACCAACAGGTCTTCTGTTTTCATATGGTAGAGTTCAATTGCACCGCCCAGTCTGCCTTTCAAAACTGAAAAGTCGATACCAAGATTGGCAGTATAAGTTGTTTCCCACTTAAGATTCGCATTTGAAATATTTGAAGGATAGATGCCAAGAGATGAAGGAGCGCCATCACCAAAAACATAGTATACTGTGCTGGCGAGGCTAAACGACTGGTAGGGAGAAATTGCCTGGTTGCCCACGGCGCCATACGAAAGGCGCATCTTCAGCATATCAAATAGGTTCAGGTTTTTTACAAAACTTTCTTCTGAAGCGATCCATGAAATGGCTGCAGAAGGGAAGGTTGCAAATTTGTTATTCGCAGCAAATACAGAACTTCCATCCCTGCGTGCGGTCAGTGTTAACAGGTATCTGTCTTTAAAACGGTAGTTCATCCTTGCCATAGAAGAAACACCTGAAATTCGGTCTGCATTTGAAACGTTGGTAAGTAATGCGCCCGATTGCAGATTGTTCCATCCTAAAAGGTCGGAAACGAGTTGTACAGAACGTGCGGTTGTTGATTCGGTTGTGAATTCATTTGAACCATACATCAACGTAACATCAATTGCATGATCTCTGCTAAACTTCTTGTTATAATCCAGGATATTCTCAATTACCCAATCTGCCGCTCGCCAGTTTCTTTTTGAAGCTTCAGAAATATTTGTTGTCAGATAAGGATCCTGCTTAGTCAATTGATAATCCCGGATCCAACGGTAATTGGAAGAAAGATTCAATCGATATGACAAACCTTCGATGCCAGGAATTTTTACAATTGCATATGCACTTGCAAACAGGTTGCTTCTTACGTTTTCTGCTTCCTGCAAGTGTGCATTGCGAAGTGGGTTGGGTGATGCACCCGCATCTTCAGGTACTGTAAACTGCGTTGGCGTACCATCTTCACGGAACCATGTGCCATAAGGGCTTTGACGAAGGGCACGCGAAACTTCAGCGGGCACTCCTTTTTGTTTATTCTCTGAATACATTGCATTCGTACCAACAGTCAGCCAGGGGGCAATCTTTAAATCAAGATTTGTTCTGAAAGCAGCACGTTTCAGGTTGTCGTTTAAAACAAGGCCCTTTTCGTTGGTATGAGAACCTGAAACGAAATAATTAACCTTGTCAGTTCTTCCAGAAACGCTTACATCCGTTGAAAAAATCTGTCCATTTTGTGAAACAAGATCGTATGCGTCGATCGTTTTGCCTGCATTGTAATTCTCCAGCTCTGTAAGTGTCAGATATGTTGCCGGATCATTGGGGTCATATGCAATGCCAAGGGCATCACGAATCGCCATCGACTTTTGGATATAACGCTCAGGCGACATCAGATCCAGTTTGTTTGCCCAGTCTGAAGTGCCGTAGAATGAATTCACCCGAATGGTGGGTTTCTCCGTTTTTCCTTTTTTAGAAGTAATGAGAATAACACCGTTTGCCGCACGCGAACCATAAATCGCAGCTGCACTGGCATCTTTCAAAATCTCCATCGATTCGATATCATTGGGGTTGATATCTACAAAACTTCCATTGAAGAAAATTCCGTCTAAGACGATCAGTGGATTGTTGGCAGCACTAATAGAACGCTGTCCGCGAATGAGGATCGACCCATTTTGTCCGGGTCTGCCATTATCCGTAAACTGCACGCCGGCAACCCGACCACGCAACGCTTGTGTAACGTTGGTATTGGGCGCATTTTCTGTAGCCCTCATATCCACGCGGGAGATAGCGCCGGTAATGTTCCGCTTCGATCGCGTACCATAACCAACCACAATTACCTGGTCCTGTTCGGTGGTTTTGGGAGTTACCGTTACATCGTAAGAGAGCGCATCTGTAACAGGAATTTCGCGTGTTTCGATTTCAGCGCCGGTGAAAACAAGCGTTTCACCATTTTTCGCCTGGATACTGAATCTACCTTCAGCGTTGGTAGTGGTACCCCGTTGTGTTGACTTAATGGTTACCGACACGCCGGCTACCGGTCCGTTAATGTCGGTTACTTTACCAGTCCTTGTAGTCCCATCCTGGGAAAACAGGCTGTATGTAATACATAAGAAGAAGAGTGAAAGCAATCCTCTCCAGATTTTTCTGGCAGCAATCCGTTTCATAAGCAAAAATGTTAGTGATAAAAAATACCGGATAAAATTATAATCTGCTTTTAGTAAATAGATTCACTTAATTACCCGTTCTGTACACAATCTTATCATTAATTGATTGGGGGCGAAAATATACAAACAATCGCCTCTGGTATAATTGAATTGGCCTGGATTTATACTGCCTGAGCCACGCTTTGCGCGGTTTGCGCTTTGTATGAGCGATTTACGCGGGAACTAAGAAGCGGAAAGCCCTCCGATTATAGACAATGCATAGAAATATCACATCGCCCATATAGGCGAAAGTTGTCAAAAAAATTCAAAATGACGCTGATTATTATAGTTAAATCCTATACATTTATGGAGATACTATATAATATTGCAACAAGTATGAAAGCCTATTTTCACAAAGTACCACGCAATCCGGAGCAGAGTTTCCTGGCGCGACAGCATACACTTCCCAACTTTGGAACGATCTGGCATTACCATCCCGAAATCGAATTGCACTACGTAATTCGCGGCGAAGGTGTTCGCTTTGTGGGCGATAATATCAGTAATTTTTATGCCGGCGAGCTTTTATTGCTGGGTGAAAACCTGCCTCATATGTGGCGCTGCAGCGATAAATATTTCGAAGGCAACCATCTGATAACTGCCGAAGCGATCGTGGTTCATTTTCTGCCCAATTTTATGGGCAAAGACTTTTTCGAACTCCACGAATCAGAACAGATACTATCCTTATATGAAAGAGCAAAGGCTGGTTTGGAAATAACCGGGAATACCAAACGCAGAATTTTGTCGCTCATGCAAAAATCAGTGCAGGCACAGGGACTGAGCCGCATGGTGCTCATACTGAAAATGCTGGAAATCCTGTCACTAAGCGGAGAAATGGAACCCATTTCTTCGGGCGAGTTGGAACTTCAGTCTAACACCCAGGAAAATGAGCGCCTGAATAAGGTTTATGAATACACACTTGAAAACTACTGCAACGAACTTTCGCTGAAAGACATTGCAGCGGTAGCCAACCTGAGTATAACGTCATTTTGCCGTTACTTTAAAATGATGACTAAAAAAACCTACCATGATTTTTTAATCGAACTTCGTATCAGCCATGCCCGCAAATTATTGATGGATGATAACCTAACACCCATCGAAACCATCTGCTTCGATTGCGGGTTCAACAACCGTTCTAATTTTTTCCGGCATTTCAAAAAGATTACCGGTTATACTCCGTATGAATTCCGTCGCAAATGCAATGAGAAAAAGAACTAAAACCGTAGGCCTGCATCCACACTTTTTTCTACCTGTTTGTCATTTTTTACGAATTGTCTTTCCAGGTCGGGTCCCGGTATGTTCGCCGTTGTCCAGTACCACCTTGCCATTTACGAGCACGTATTGTATACCTTCCGAATATTGATAAGGGCTTTCGAAGGTAGCTTTGTCAGTAATTTTATCAGGATCAAATACCAATACGTCGGCATCAAACCCAGGCCTTAATTGTCCTTTGTTTTCAATTTGAAATTGTTGCGCTGGTAGCGAGGTCATTCGTCTAACCGCATCTTCCAGGGTTATAATTTTCAGTTCACGTACATATCTACCTAACACCCGCGCATTGCTGCCATAGGCCCTGGGGTGAAGCAATTCCTTCCCACCATGCAGCCGAATACCTGCGTCGGAAATACAAATGTTATGGGGATATTTCAGAATCGTCTGAAGATCATCTTCACTGATGGTATAATAAATCATTTCTCCACCAAAATTATTGTTGTTAACAACACCTGTTTCCATGAGCTCCAGAATTGTTTCCGCTTCATTTTCAGCGTTGCTCTTACGCCCTCTTTGTTTGTTTATTTCTACAATACTTTTCCCAATCATTGCAGGTTCCGGATCAAAAGAGGCAACGACGGCATAATCGAAATTTTTTAATTTCTTTTTGTTTAAATCAGCCAGTAGATACTTTTTTAGAGCAGCACGTGACTTCGGATTACGTAGGCGAGCGAGAATAGAATCCTTCCCGTCTGTTAATGATTCGGGAGGGAGAAGCGTGCTGAGGTGTGTACTTCCTGCAATATATGGATGTGAATCAACAACCACTTCAATTCCTTCCGCGCGGGCGTCTGAAATAAGCTCAAGAATCTTTTCCGCTTTTCCCCAATTGTTGTGACCCGAAGCTTTTAAATGTGACAATTGAACGCGCGCACCACTTTCTCTGCCAATTTGTATTGCTTCACGGATAGCAGCCAGCACAGAATCCGCTTCGTCGCGCATATGAGTGGCATACACACCATCAAATGAAGCACTCACTTTCGCAAGTCGAACGACTTCATCCGTTTTTGCATAAGTACCCGGTATATAAATCAGACCGGTCGACAGTCCAAAAGCACCATCTCTCATTGCCCGTTCCAGCATTTGCTCCATCTTTACCATTTCTGCCTCTGTGGGTGCGCGGTTTGCATGAGTTCCAACAACATTTCGGCGCAGGGTGCTATGACCCATTAATGTGCCGACATTTATCGCCAACTGCAAACTGTCTAATTGTGTGAGGTAATTTTTGATATTCACGCGCGAGCTTCCACAGTTACCAACCAAAATAGTAGTAACTCCATCGTAGATATAATTTCCAGCGCCGGGATTCTTAAACTCATTCCCATCAAAATGCGTGTGAACATCAATAAAACCCGGAGTAACGATTAATCCCTTTGCATCGATGATTCGGGTTGCAGAACCTTTCCCAACCGGAAGAATTTCCCGGATCTTACCATTATGAATGATGATATCACCGCGAAACCAGGGATTGCCAGTGCCATCCAGGATTTTTGCGTTAACGATAGCAATGTCCGCAAGCTCCTGGGCATAATGACTGTTGCATAGAAGCATAGTCAACGCGAAGACAAATAAACGTCTCATATAGCAATCAATTAAGAAACAGGAATTCGCCTCCTGTTACTCCAACAAAGTAGTCAGATTATTTTCTATCCCTGTTCAGCGAATTGCCATATTTGTACACGAAATTATCATGGTACATCGATCACAATTTGATTCACAAACACCTGACCCCGGTCGAAATCGTTGAGGAATTTTTCGGTCATAAACTCTTTTGAATACTCCACCTTATTATTAAAAACTTCTTTCCCATTTAAAATAATCTTCACCGGCAAATTCATATTTACCATTAAGGGTGAAATGTAAAGGATGAGTTTGTCTACTTGTGAAGTTGTAACCGTAAATACATTATCGAAAAAGACGGCACGAACCTGTCCAACATTTTCGCCATACCGATAATTTCTCTCTTCACCATCTCCTGCAAATGTTTGAATCGAATCTGTAAAATGATTCGGCGATGGCGCTTTCTTTGTATTCACTTCCATTTGCAACCAATCAACACCGGGAAAATCCCTGACATCATTAAATGATCGATCATACACAATGCGTGTTGGAAACGGATTTCGATTCGTTTGCATCATATGTTGAAACAGCGCCGGTAATATTTCATGGGCGTAGGGTTTATAGTAATGTGTTTTATCCAACTCCCTGTAAATCCAGTTTGCTCCCCGGTCAACGGCATGTTTGGCTTTGGAACGGATACTGCGCGGATCGGTCAGTTCATCACGTTTGGCAACAATGGAGAAAATTGGCCTGTTATACCAGTTGGGAAAAAATGGCGGCGATACAACCGCTCCGTTAATCGGGTAAAAACATGCAACGGTTGTTTGCGCCAGATAGGAGGCATTGTAAACCGTCTTTCCACCATCAGAATAACCCGCCAGGAAAACTTTATTATCATCAATATTAAAACGCTTCTTTGTTTCTTTTATCATGCCGGATAAATGGCGATATCCATAATTTCCATAAATAGCGAGGTCACTTTTTAATGCAGGAAAAACTTCTACTACATTGTATTCATCAAGGTAAGCGAGGGTAGGATTATCAATAATAATCTCTTTTGAAAAATTGTTCGGCAACTCCCTTCGCGCCAGCCAACCACCTTTATAATAAACCAGCAAAACAGTTTTCTGTTTTGGATTGTAATTTTTGGGTACATACACAAAAAATGGAACGGAATAATTGCTGTCAATATCTGCAGATAGTTTAATAACAATACCGGTTTGTTTTATTTCAGGGAATGTATTCCAGTTACTGAGCAACCTGAATAAACTGTCGCCGCTTATACTGCTGTTATGCTGCCATTCTTTTATTTTTTCAACATTCATCGTTGAAATGGAATATTCTTTGGGATCGATTAATTTTTCAAACGTAGCGCTGTCTGAATCCGAAGCAAGCCGGGCCCAGTTGCTGGATTGTGTAAAGGCAATTTGCTGGAATGTAATGGCAAGAGCGAGGGTGAATAAGGTTTTAATCATGGCTAATGTTTTAGCCAAAATACGAATCTATTCGTACATTCAAAATATATTTTTCGCGGGATATAAAATCCTTGTTATTCCAGCTTTGTACCGCAGGCAGAGCAGTATTTGGACTTGCTTGTGGGAATGGTTTCGCCGCAAGCGTGGCATTTCTTTTTTGATTCTTCCGTAGCGCGTGCCATTTCTACTGTAACGATACCGGTTGGCACAGCGATGATGCCATAACCAATAATCATCAACATACTGGCCAGCGTCTGGCCTGGTGCTGTAACCGGTGCAATGTCGCCATAGCCAACAGTAGTGAGTGTTACGATGGCCCAATAGATGGAAACCGGGATACTTGTAAATCCACTTTCATCACCCTCGATGATGTACATCAATGTTCCAATTATCGTTACCAGTGTGAGCACACTTAACAGGAACACCGTGATTTTATACAAACTGGCTTTTAATGCATTCCGGAGGATGGTTCCTTCCATTAGGAACCGCGTCAGCTTGAGAATTCGAAATACCCTTAGCAGACGCAACGCGCGTACCACCACCAGGTATTGCGCTCCCGAAATGAATAAACTAAGGTAAGTAGGCAGGAATGCGATCAAATCGATAAATCCATAAAAACTAAAAATATATTTCCAGGGCTGACGGCTGCTGTAAATCCGCAACGCATATTCAATCGTAAATAAAATAGTAAAAACCAATTCAAAACTGCGAATAGCGGTATAATAGGCAAGTCGGGCTTTGGTTACACTCTCCAGCATTACAATGAGAATGCTGAATAGTATTGCCCACAACAATATCAGATCAAATAACCGACCCGCAGGCGTGTCTGATCGAAATATAATAATGTTTAATTTCTTTCTTCGCGTATCGTTTGACCAGTTGGACATCTGCATTCATTTTTTTATGAGTTGATTGTTCCGGAAGTAAACGGAAATGAATTGTTACGATACCAACCTTGCTTCTTAACTCTCTTTCAAACCTCCTCGTTTATCGGGTGATTGTTTTAGTACAAGATACCCTGAAATTCCTCCGATTATCGATGCCACGAAAATTCCAATCTTCGCCTGTACCATATAATCCGGATGCGAAAAAGCAAGTGAGGTGATAAATAACGACATCGTAAATCCGATAGCGGCGAGCAATCCTAAGCCAAACAGGTTTCTATTCGTCATTCCCTTTGGGAAAGACGCCACTTTAAAACGCACAAGCAACCAGGTAACTCCCACCACACCTACCACCTTTCCTACCAGCAATCCCAGTGCCACACCAATTGCAACGTTGGTACTCAACAATTGCGAAAAGTCGATATCCAACGATACGCCTGCATTGGCGAGTGCAAAAACGGGTACGATAAAAAATGAAACAATGGGATGAAGTGCATGCTCAAGTCGCTGCAACGGCGGTGTGGCAGCATTGGTAGCTACCTGAATTTTTTTCAAGTACATGCAACTGCTCGTTGGTCAGCGTCGGTTTATCATCTGTGGGGTCAATCTTCCGAAATCTTTCCAGGTATTTCTGGATATAACTAATAAACGGATCCTCCTTCAACTTCACATCAGCCGGAATAGTAAACGCCGCAAGTACTGCCGCAATGGTAGCATGCACACCTGATAATAAAAATGTAGTCCAAAGTCCGCCAATGCCGAGTATGGCATAAAACATAATACTGCGCACACCCAGCTTATTTCCCAGGTACATGATTAACAAAACACCGAGTCCTATTAACAGATACGTGATAGAAATATCGGATGTATAGAAAAATGCGATCACGAGTACTGCCCCTAAATCATCAACAATTGCCAATGCTGTTAAGAACACCTTCAGTGCAAGCGGAATTTTATCGCCCAATAAATACAAAACACCGAGGGCAAAAGCAATATCTGTAGCCATAGGAATTCCCCAACCACTGTGTACTTCGCCAGCCGGATTAAACAATAAATAAATTACTGCAGGAACCACCATACCTCCAAACGCAGCACCAATCGGCAACAACGCCTGTCGTGGATTAGAAAGTTCGCCTCCAACAATTTCGCGTTTCAATTCAAGTCCCACCACAAAAAGAAGACAGCCATTAAGCCATCATTAATCCAGTGATGAATGCTGAACTCGAAATACGTATTTCCATCCCACTGTATTCCCAGTTTGTGTTCAAATAGGTGATGAAACGATTCTGCCAAAGGAGAATTCGCCAGGATAAGTGCGATAATCACACAAATTCCCAATACTAAACCACCCGATTTTTCCTGCTGAATAAATCGCTGAATGGGAGCTACTACTTTCTCAATGGGAGTTCTGTTATCTTGTTCCATATTTTCAAACCATTTTCCGACCTTCTACTGAATCGGTAAAAATACTGAAAAACCACGCATTGTCGAAGGGCACCCTCACGATTACTACAATAAAAAAAGGCCCGAAGGCCTTTTAAAATGCAGCTAAACCTGTAAATAAAGCTACACAATGTGAATCGATGTTAGTTCCTGGTAACTTTGAAAAACATTTGAACAATCTCAGGGCCAACATCACTTCTTAATGGAATTTCGCCGTCCACGAGCGTTTTAAGGTTTAAGGTTTTGGTTTTGTATTTGTAATCTTTATTGGGACCCAGCTGTTCTTTTTTCAAATGAAAAAAGAGTTTTAACTGCATTTCCGTATCTGATGATGTAAGATCCTCTTTATCGATAATGAACTCACGGAGATAATCAAGCGTGTTATTTTCCACCGCCACGGGAATACCCGGCGCTATCAACGTGCCTGATTTTACTTCATGATGATGTGAATGCCACAAACGTTTTTCTTCCTCATCCAGCTCCTTAAACAAGCGTTCGGTGATGATGTATTCCACACCCATAATTTTCGCATCACGTGTGTTTCCATCGAATATGATTGCCTGGTAAGTGTCTTTCATTAAGCTGTTGTACATAATGGTGCGCCTCCATTTGCGCGTTGATAATTCCATTGTAAAAATGAAAACCGTTGAGATAGGTGGTAAACTGGTTCAGCGGCGTTTTGTCCTGAAGAACATTGGCACCGGTATTGAGCATTTTATCTTTCGTAGTTTTCTCATCACCCGGCGCATCTACATTTGAAGGTGAATTCCTTCCCCCACAGGAAGAAATTGCAATACATACACTTATAGCAATTAACTTATATACTTTGGTCATATTTATTTTTTAATGTTGCTGCCGCAAGCATTAAGCCATTTACAGAATTCAACATCCCGTGCGCAAACAGGGCGCACAGGACTTAGAAATGAGGACATTCCTTCCTGCTTTGGGGAAAGGGATTTAATATCTTCTCAGGTGGGTATGATATTAAATAAGCAACCCACGATTAGGTATCACTTCAATACAGTTGTAATAATAGTGTCAAGTGGAAGTCTCGTTTGGTTGGCACAATATCTGAGCCTATTTGAGTCTGCCTGTATTCTCGCAATCTGATTTCATAATCCTCTAAATTTCGGCGTATGTTTTATCATGTAAAAGACCTGCAGTTTAATGCTCGCGTATCACGTCCCGACCCGGCTTTTGCCACATTATTACTGGAACAATTCGGCGGAGCAAATGGCGAGTTAGCTGCAGCACTTCGCTATTTCGGCCAGGCATTTGCTGCCCGTGCGCCCCATCCCGATAAATATGATATGCTGATGGATATTGCAACTGAGGAATTCAGTCATTTAGAAATTGTGGGTGGATCTGCTTCTACCAAACTGCCCTTAAAAACTTTACGCAAATCAAATCCCGGTTCTTTGCTGGCACGATGAAGATTAAAATGGAGAGGAACATCAAAAAGTCTAATTCGTCGGCTGGTTAACGAAATAAAATGTGTTAGTTTTTCAACACCATCTTTCCAGTATTCGCCAATCGAAAAATAATCCCTGTTGTTTACGACACTGAGATGGTCGAGCCATTGTGGGAAAAAATCTGGAGGAATATGTTTCAATGCATCAATCCGGAATCCATCAACCGAGGTTGTTTTTGTGTACCATTCACCCCATCGCAACAATTCTTTGCGCACTTCCGGATTTCGAAACTCTATATCATTCGCCATCAGATAGTCGAAGCTGCCGCGCTCTTTGTCGGCGAGATGATCCCAGCCTTCTTCTGTGTACTCATTCAGAATTAGTTTAATTTTTCCTTCCTCCATTAAACCCGTGAAACAGGAAAAATCCCACACAAAATCTGAATATTTACCGGCGCGGCCCGGATACCGAAATCCTGTTTTTGCCCTTATTAATTCCCTGGGTGATGTGGAACGGTTACGGTTTCGGCTGCTGACTTCAATTACGGGAACCTCTTCTTCAAAGTCGCCTTCAAACATGTGATTGAGTACCACATCCGCCAGCACTTTGATCCCTCTTTTATGTGTTTCCTGTATACACAGCAGGTATTCTTCTTTTGTGCCATGTTTAGTTGCAACCGAACCTTTCTGATCAAATTCACCAAGATCGTAAAGATCATAAACTGCATAACCTGTTTCCTGATTTCCTTTTGCTGACTTATAGGCAGGTGGAAGCCACACGTGTGATACACCTAATTCTTCCAGATCAGATGCTTGCTCCGCACATTTTCGCCAGAGTTGATCTTCCGGAGGAAAATACCAGTGAAAAAACTGAAAGATGGTGTAATTCTTTTCGTTCATAAACTGTTTGCCGATGCTTTAGATGGTAGCGAACGACAACAGGGTTATTCACGCAATTCCAGTACCATTATTTGGAATGCGGGATTTAAACAGATTTAGAAGCGGAACGCGCGAAAACAAGTAAATGGCAAACGAGGAGTGTGCACGTATTTCCTCACCCCATGCACACATCTGTTTGAACAGATGCAATTTTTGAAAAATTTATGAAATCATCTACTTCAACGCAACGCCATTGCCTTTACAAACCTTGCAGATATTTTTAATTGTTTGCGAAGTGGTGGTAAACTTTTTGGTTTCAATACCGGAAAAATAACCCCATGGCAAATCTTTTATCGTTGTGGTGTAAACAGTCACGTCATAAGTTCCATCCCCACCGCATTCGGTACAGGTGTAGTAGCGTTTTTTGGTACTGTAATCTTCCGCCCTGAATTCCGTGCCAGATACCATTACATATTGTGCTGGCATCTCGGCGCCATTTCCATTATAGGGTTGCCGTGGGCGCCATAGTTTGTACTTATCAGCCTTACAGTCGTATTCGGCCATGATATAATACGCATGGGCCCAATAGATGGTGAGGCCGCGTTTCCATTTGGGCGTATTCCAGAATTTATAACAATACCGTTCAGGATGTTCAATTGAATCTCTTTCTGCATTTTTTCTGTCGATATAAGCTTTCCGGTCGCGTGCCTGTTTTTCCTGCCGGGCAATTTCTTCAGGGCTTCGGTTGTAAAAAGGATAAACCTTGAAATTAACTTTATTACTCAACGCATGGAAGTTCCAGGCCGTGTTGCCGGCAACGCCATTCGCTTCCGCCTGCTTCATATCGGAGGGCACAATAAAAAATGAAGGCCCTTTCATAGCAAAAAAGTCACGGGATTGATCCTTTACAATGGCAACTTCGGGGTTCAGATTCCAGGCTCGGGTGGTTTCGAAACCATTTTTGCCCGGTGTTTCTTCCATAATCTTTTGCTGGTCGGCCTGTAAAATATAGAGCTTGTTGTCTACAACATCAATATTTTGTCCCTTGGGTGTAAACCTTCTTATCGCCTTTCTCGACACCAGTTCCCCGTTACGTATATCGAATGCAGAAATAATTACATAACTATCGGTGGAATCGCCAACACTAAACACAAAGGAAGAATCCACAAACACGTTTCTCTGGCCATGTATCGGCAGGTTATAAGAAGGCGCGTTATTGAGAGGAAAGATGCTGATCTGCTTTTTTTGAAATATTGGTGCCAACTACCAGGTGATTTTTTGTAAGGAAAAGCGGCGGCGCAAAAAAATTAGGCCTGTCGGCAATGTAAAGGGTATCCTCCCTAAAAACCTTCAATTGCTTGCCGGTAACCCGATCCAACAGATACAAACCTTTCAGCGCTTTAATATTCATGTTAGTGGAATCATACCAAACATTCATCGCAATGATATTTCCTTTGGCGTCCATATCCATGGCGTAATAATCAATCTGCAGGCTTCGAACTACGGTGTCGGTCGATATTCCTGTCGTTACAATTTTCCATGCGTTCATCTGATCCCTCCAGTCTCCCATCCGTATAAATTCCTTTGTATTGCTAAATAAATATTGGTGATTGGAAGAAATTGTCGTCAGATTTCGATCTATCTCTGTAATCGTTCCTTTCTGTGTATCAAATAATACGAATTGATAAGACCCCTTTTAAGTGCAACTGAATTTCCCGATTGCGATTTCTTAAAGTCATTACTAACCGATAAAACATTGTAAAGAAATACGCCGGGTAACGTTTTCGGCGTTTGCGCAATTGTGCAGATTGTTGTCGCAAGCAACGGCAACAACAAACAAAAGCGGATAAGGCGGAGAAACCTCATAGAAATTTATTAAATCACGAAACTAATCTTCCTGCACCCGGGGGAAATACCCGGAATTGGGCATATTCGCTCCAATATCGGGCTCTTTTTTAAGAAAAAGAATATGAACTGAGGAGTTTCCTTTATATAAGGTTGTACTTCGCGGCCAGTTTGATGAGGCTGGCCGTATTGTTTACCGCGAATTTTGTGAGCAGGCTTTTGCGATGACTGTCTACTGTATACACACTCAAAAACAACTTTTCAGCTATCTGGGCATTGGTAAACCCTTCTGCAATCAAACCCAGCACTTCCTTTTTCGCGGCTGCTGATGACGGGGATATTGCTGATCTCTTTTTTATCGGCAGTACTCATATTCGTGTTTACGCTCATGTACATTTTACCTTCAAACACGGAGAGTATGGCTTCTTCAATTTCTTCCTTTGTTGCATTTTTTACGAGATAGCCGTCTGACCCGTTTTGTATCATTTGTGTAACATAACTTCTCTCGTTAAAAGTGCTCATGGCAATGATCTTTACGCCGGCGTATTCTTTTTTAATTTTCGTTGCCAGGTCAATGCCACTCACTTCCGGCATATTGATGTCGGTAATAACAATATCAGGATTTTGTTTTTTAATTGCTTCTATAGCTTCATAAGCGTTTGTGCAGGTGGCTAAAAGATCCACAAAAGCGATCTGTGCAAACATAGAGCGCAATCCTTCCAACACCATCGGGTGATCGTCTACAACAATCAACTTAATTTTCTGCATTCGTTTCAATTTTACATTCTACATACACAGAAGTTCCTTTGCCCGGCGTCGATTTGATATCCATCGTGCCATTTAAATATTTCACCCTTGAATAAATATTCTGAATACCTGCCGATTGTGTGTTATCAATCTGGTCGCTCGCAAATCCTTTTCCATTATCTTCAACTGTTATAGCCACCGTTCCATCCAATTGCCGCATTACCTGCACCAATATCGAAGTTGCATTTGCATGTTTAACTGCATTATGCAAAAGTTCCTGTACAATGCGATACAACACTACTTCCACTGTGCTGTCCATTCTTTTTTCCAAACCATGCATTTCGCAGTTGATCGAAAATTGCTGATTGTGCGAAAGATGATCACAGTAATCGGAGATCGCCTGTTGCAATCCGAGGTTGAGTAATGCTTCCGGCATCATATTGTGAGCCACCCTGCGCATTTCGCCGATGGATTCATCCAGTTTGTTTAAAGCCCTGTCGAAAGCCATTGCATTTTCCGAACTTAAAATAAGGTTTCCTTTCATTGCACCCAGTTGAAGTTTAACGCCACTCAGCAAACCGCCCAGGCCATCATGCAGGTCTTTGGCGAGACGGCTGCGTTCATCTTCCTGTCCTTTTAAAAGCGATTGAGTAGCCAGTAGTTGTTTCTCTGTTTCCAAATCGTGAATACGTTGCTCCTGCAATTTTCGTCGGGTGCGATAATTTCGATACGATAGAAATAAAATGACCAGTAATGCCAGCAAACTTCCAATCAGCACATAATTCATAATATTTTTCTGGCGCAACTGTGTTTGTTGTAATTGAATACGCGCTTCTTTTTCTCTCCGTTTCGTATTTTTTCTCAATCTGAATGGTGTTGCGTGCGATCGATTCATTTAAGATACTATCGCGGATCTGCTCAGTTTGTGAGGCATAATGATTTCCCTGCGTTATATCCTGCATGGCAAATGCAATCTGCGAAAGTGTGGTATATGCTTTTAATTTCTGGTCGGGATAATTGTATTGGTTAGCCATTTGCAAAACCGTGTCACAATATTGTTGCGCCCTGTTATATTGTTTCTTTCCAAGATAATAATTGGCCATTCCCCATAATGCCAGCCCTTCAAATTCGTGCATTTGTGTATTTCGAGCAAGGTGAAGTGCTTTTTCAACCGGGGCGCGTACACTATCGTATATCCCCTGCAGCAAATGAATATAACCGTAATTTAATTCGTTTGAAATTTTTATACCCAGGTTATCACTCAACTCCGCATTCCGCGCGGAATGCATGAGACATACGCGCGCAGAATCATATTCTTTCAACTGAATATAAGTTAAGCCGAGATTGTTGTACGCATATGCAAGGCCTGAAGCATCACCTGTTTCTTCGAGCTTTTTTATCGCCTGCAGGCCATACTTCACTGCTTTGCGGTATTGATGCAAACCGGCATACAGATATTGCATGATATCATTGATCTCTCCTTCGAATTGCGTATTACCAATACGTGCAAAAATATCCCTGCCACGTTCGCTGTACGTGATCGCATTCTCATATTCATTCATCATGCGATAAGAAATGGCGATATTCATCAGTAAAGTTGCCAGCAAAAGTGAATCGCCAGTTTGTTCCGTCCATTCAAGCATGCTTTGCTCCAGCGACAGTTTCTCCAGATAGCGCCCCTGTTGTTTCATCACTTCTGTTTGCCCCTGCACCGACGCGAAAATTCCTTTTGTAAAATCAATCTTCCTGCTTAATTCTTCTGCCTGTTTGAAAGTTTCCATGCCTTTCTCTGCATCCAGCCCATATCGTATACCCAACCGAACCAAATGAACGACCCGGTTACTGTCTACTTTTTCATTTTGAATCAGGTTCAATAAACTATCCACGCCCTCCTGTGCAAACAACACAGGAGCTCGGAACAACAATAAAAAAGATAAGGATTGATACACAACGCATGAGGTGATAAAATTACCGTCCATTCAGTTAACATCCATCCCCGAAAAAGGGGATTGTGCCGATGGGTTGAATTACAGATTTACGGGATTGTTTTCGGTTACTCTACAAAACATCTTTGTAGGTATTAAATAACCTGAACCTTCTGTCATGGAAATTAAATCAATTAATCCGGAAAACGCGAGGCATCATTTGAAAGTCATATTGCTTCATCTATGTCTTGTATTCCTGTTAATCATGCTGAGTGCCAGTTACAGCATGGCACAAAAAAAGCCTGCCTCCAAATCGCCTTCCCAATCAGAAATGTCGAAGATGATGGGGGAAATGGACAAGATGCTAAAAGAAATGGAAGGTGAAATGTCTGAAGAAGACAAAAAAGAATGATGGATAGTTTGGGCATTAAAATGCCTGATATGAAAAAAGCTTCAAAATCCATGTCGGGTGTTTCAGACAAACAGTTGGCGGCGGCCTGGGAAGATGAAACCAGGATCGTTCCGAAGAAAAATACAACCCGCATTGCAGCTATTCCCAATGTTTCAAAACAGGCGATGTCCGCATATTTGAAAGCGGCGCATGCAGAAGTAATAAAAGCATTGCCCGCTTCGGTTGTTGATTACGCAGAAAAGGTTTATGCCTTTTGTGTGCAATCCAATATTAGCGCGGAAAGAATGAGCACTGTTAGTGCTGGCTTTTGGATGGAAGGCAAAACCGGCATAGCGGTTTACCTGCTGGGAAAAGCTTTAACGCAAACCAATGAAGCAGAAGTTCGCGGCAACTATGCCGCGTTACTTTCAATGATGGATGCGCCACATATCGCCATACCGGTATTGAATGTGTTGAATGCAGAGTTTCCTAAGAACAGCACGCTGCTCAACAACCTGGGCCAGGCATGGTTTGGTTTAGGTGAACTGGTTAAAGCCGAAAAATACCTCGACAGCGCCATAGCCATTTATCCTTATCACCCACAAGCCAACCTGACAAAGGCCCGCATTGAAGAAAGCAAAGGCAATCCCAAAAAAGCCGTGGAATGTGTGAAGCGATCCATCAAACATGCTTATACGAAAGAGAAAGAAGAAACGCTGAAACGTTTGGGGTATAAGATTACAATGAACGATCTCAGCTATCATTTTAAAGCAGATACAGACCCTTTGTCTATTGGAAAATTTAAGCGGCCCGAATATCCCAGAAATGCGCAGGAACTAAAAGCACTTGCACCCATCTGGCAAGAATTTAATGATGAACTTACCATGGAAATTGCCAAACTGGAGAAAGAAAAGCGAGACCAATCGCAAAAGGTAAATGAAAATACCCAGCAGATGGTTGCGCAGGCGATGAAGCTGGTTCAAAAACGGCGGAACGGTTCCCGCTTTTATGCGTCCGCCCCTGTATGCCACAAAGGCTGGTCTCGCACTTGAGCAATTGAAAAAGTATGAGGAAGCCGTTCAAAAAGCGGCTGGTTGAAAAATTTAAAGAGCTGAAAGCAGACCTGATAAGATTGAAAAAGAACGTCGCATTGTTCAGCCCGAAGATCCCTGCTATGTTCACCGTGATGCATTCAATGATTATTTAAACAAATACAATACACGCAAGAAAGCATACGATGAATTATGGATTGAAGCGCGCAAGCGATACCACAATGAAATAGCTTACTGGACACAGTACACCAGCACCGACGAAGTGATGTATGAACTATTACGTATTGATTTTCGTATTGCCTGGCTAAAGGACCTGCGCGAAAATCTAAATCAACCATTGTTGAAAGGACCTCTTTTTGAAGATTGTACCGACGAGGAAAAAGGAAAACAAAGAGGAAAACTCCAGGATTTCGCAAAAACGAGCGCCTGCAAGTATAGAAGTGTAATGAAACTTGGACCGTTGAAGATTAAAAGCAATTGCAACCAGATGTCAACTGAATTTGATTTCATGTTTCTGAAAGTAACACGTGAAGATGATTTTGACCGTGCAGAGGGCGACAATTTTGTTTCCAGCACCGTGCGGGTGAGTGCAGAAGTAGGGAAAGACATCAGTTACTGGCCACTAAAAGCGGAAGCAAAACTGGGTGGAGGCGTGGAAGTGGCCATTGGCAAAAATGGTGTGGAAGATGTAATACTTGTTGCTGAAGCAAAACTCGGTGCCGGCACCAATGTTTTCGACGACTATGAGGCAAAAGAAGGTTCCGGCGAACCCGGCACCCCCGGCATTGGGCTTGGAGGAAAAGATCCTTTCCCCACCACAATTGAAGCAGGTGTGGAAGGCCGCGTAAGCATCATCAGCGGACATGGAAGTTTAACTGGATCTGGTGTATTAGGGGGTATTGAATTAGCCAAATGGTAAACCGAATTTTTAAAAATAACCTTACAATATGCGCGTAGTACTATATCTTCTTTTGATACTTGTTGTCTGCATGACCGCAACAGCCCAAACGCCAAACAGTCGTGGCATTTACACAAATAAAATTGAACTGGAAGATATAGAAATGGGATGGATGTACCCATTGTCGTTTAAAACAGCACCCAAACCTTTTTCACAAAATGGTTGGACCTATCCCGTTAACCAGGTGGCCGCCAGTGAAAAAATAGGTGCGTGGTTGCAGGAGACCTATCATCCTACCGGTTTGCTGGGCGATGTGAAACTGGATTATCTCGCAACACCGGCATCGAAACTGAAAGGCACGAAGTCGTATGGTTATAATGAATCCGAAAAAGACAATCGTTTTGCGTTGCCTAACAGCTATGGTGCGTCGGCAAAATTTCATTTTTGTCTTTCAAAAACAAATGAACACAAGATATGGCCCACACCCGGTCACCATTGTTATATGCACTTACACATCATGGCAAATAATGTGGAAGTGTTTACCAAACAAAGTGTGGCGCTCTCGTCCCCTACTGATTATTATTTTACAATGCCAACTTATACAGCAGGTCAACCGGGCAGATATGATAAGGAATGGAATCAAAAACATACAGCGTACCGCGGATTTGCTACGAGTGCCAACCTGAGTAAATACCAGCATCATTTCAATCCGGTGGAAGGCGGCCCGGCTTATGTTGTCATCATGACCAAAGATGGAAAGCCGCTTCCGTTTGAGCAGGTAACCGTTGCGCAGTTTATCAGTCAGCTGGAAAGCCAGTTTCCCAAACTTCAATTATGGGCCGTGAATGATAATCTTATTTATGAAGATTACTTATCAAAAGCGAAAAAGGGAATACAGTTTCTGAAAAAGGAAATGAAGGACAGGTTGCAGGAATTCGTTTATTTCACGGACCCGTCTCAACAGATAACGATTATTGATCTGGCCAATATGGGTGCCGATGAGAAAATGCCGATCTGGATTCAAACGGAACAAAATTCGAAGAACCTGGACAGTTGGGGGAAAACTTTATCGGTAAACACAAACTATCCTCTGTTGCGTTTGAAAAAAGGGGTGAAAGAAGCATGCGCCACGGGCGAACCACAGTGGATTGTGTTTAATCTTACAATTCCGTCAGATCCCGCTTATGGTGGTCATGTTCGGGTGATGGACAATTTTGTAAGTCGCTTTAATTACGACTACGTTTATAATTATTTTTTTGGGAAAGAAAAAGTAACAACGCCGTACGAGCCACTGGGTGCCTCGAATTCAGTTTCAAAAAATAAAGATGAGGCGCCAGCAGCCACGTTGTCGCAAACAGCATTAAAGAAGAAAGCCGACAAATCCGTTGTGTTCTTTGAAGATTTTTCCGATATAAAAGATGGCGCAACGCCTGCGGGCTGGGCAACCGATCGCAGCAGTTCTGGTGACCATCCCACTGTTACGACGTTAAAAGATTTTGAAGGCAAATGGTTGAAATTGAAAGGCAGTGCATCACCAAAAACACTTGTGTACCCGGTGAGTGGCGATTTTGAACTAATCTTTGATCTTATTGTGCACAAAGGGGATGTGCCCTGGGGGACGCCTGGTATAAAAGTTGAAATGCAATTTGCCGGGAGCGATGGGAACAGAAACCATGTGCTTGATGTAAATCCCGGCGATATGAACCGCGCCGATGCAGCAGGATGGATAGAGCTTTCGCTTGGGGGTGCGACCGCATGTAAAGTTTCCAGCGACTATTCTATTTCAGAATTTACCGGCAGTAAGCCCGTCAATAAAGTAACGATCACTTATCGCAAAAAAGGGAGAATCGCTCAGCATCTTCAGCAACAAAACAAAAGTGTGGGAATGCCCAACCGCATTTACCAATGGTGCCACGTTGCGTGGGTTGAAGTTTACTGTAAATCATAAGAATGTGTATTATCTGGGAAATGTGGAAATGAGAAAATGAGAAAATGACTGAAGCGATTTAATTCAAAGCAGAATGTGGTAATATGGCAATGTGCTAATGTGGAAATTGGAAATTCAATTTCGATGCTTCACGCGAATGCCGTCCCGAAAGGACAGGAGGGCGGTATGAAACCATTGCAATGGACAAAATGTGGTAATGTGTTAATGTGATAATGTGAAAATCGGAAATCCAATTTCGATGCGTCTTTCATATGCCGTCCCGGAGGGACGGAAAGTGGTTAACACGCATTCCCTGTTAAAAAATGCGTCCCAAAGGGACGCTATGTGGGCTGTTTAGAATTTAATCAACTAACCTGCTGTTCGAGAATCACAACCCGTTCTGTCGGAACGGAAAATGTCTTGCTATTCCTTTGCTAACCACAACGCGTCCCTTCGGGACGGAACGGCGGTATGAAATCGTTCCATTGGAAAAAAAATGTGGCAATATGGCAATGTGCTAATGTGATAATTTGAAATTTCGAATTCGATTCGTATTCCAGATGCCGTCCCGGAGGGACGGGATATCTGTAGCAACGGAATTCACCAAATCGTCTAAGTCCCGAAGGGACGACACGTGGATGCGACTACGAACATCATCATTAACGCGTTGTCGAATTTTCACATTGCTTATTCCAACCCTTTCTTGAATTTCCAAAATTTCAAAATTTGATGCCGTCCCTTCGGGACGGAATGTGGTTAACATACATCCTCCTAATCAAAAAGCGTCCCGGAGGGACGCTATGTGGGCTGTCTAGAATTTCATCAACTAACCTGCTGTTCGAGAATCACAACCCGTTCTGTCGGAACGGATAATATCTTTTTTACTTTTTTGCTAACCACAACGCGTCCCTTCGGGACGGAACGGCGGTATGAAATCGTTCCATTGGAAAAAAATGTGGCAATATGGCAATGTGCTAATGTGATAATTGCAAATTCGATTTCGATTCGTCTTTCAAATGCCGTCCCGAAGGGACGGAATATCTGTAGAAATTTACAGGCAAATAATACAAGTCCCGAAGGGACGACACGTGGATGCGACTACGAACATCATCATTAACGCGTTGTCGAATTTTCACATTGCTTATTCCAACCCTTTCTTGAATTTTCAAAATTTCAAAATTTGATACCGTCCCGGAGGGACGGAATGTGGTTAACACGCATTCCCCTTTAAAAGATGCGTCCCGGAGGGACGCTATGTAAATTGGTAATAGAAAAATGTTTTTGCCTAAGAGCAATATTCGCATTTACCGATTTCTTGCTTTGTCCGAATTTAGTTCTATTGCTTCAATTTCCGTCGAATATTTTTTCAATCGCGACAACGACTAGCTTTATGATATCACCTCTGAAATGGCATTACAGAGATTAAAATTCTTATTTTATCGACAACTGTTAAATCATACGCTGGGAAAGACTAACAAGAAATATAAAGGACTTCGTCAATAACCCTGTCACAAACCGATTTTGTTATTTATTTATAAAGTTGACGATCTCTGATTTTGTGATTGAATTGGTTTGTTCGCGTGGAATAATCTTCACCTTTGCCCCCATTCCTGTCAGCCATTCCACCCAATATGCTTCCAGAATTTCAAAATCTTTTCCCTGCCGATTTTTTTCTTTCGTTCACTTCACAAATTAAAATTTGTGTATTGGACAGATCAAGAGGAAGTTTTGGAATGCTGATACCTGTGCGTTGAATTAATTCTTTTAGGTTACCCCCTTTAGTATGCTTAAACGCTGAATGTTTTGTATTTGTTCGGTCCGCAGATTTCGTTTCCATATAGCCATCCGTAATCAGAATTATTTTATTAGTTACATTTTCAAATATTGTAGGGTACTTCAAGCGAGACTTAAGAGTTCGAGAAAAATAGAAAAAATAATCTGCACCCATAGGAGGTTTCGCTAAATCATACATCTTCTTTACATAACGTTCGAAGCGATCTGCAATTGCTGGAGTAAAATACAGGCGGTTACTTCTGCCGGTATGTGCTGCCAGGTCAAAATAAAGCGAATCCGCTACCAGGCGAAACTTCCCTTGTGCCTGTCCGATATCCGTTACATCAACTATAAAACGATCCTTTGTATCTTGGCGAAACCGGGAGAATTTTACAAATTCGTCCCATATCACATTAAGCAAGAGGGTGTCATTACTGATTTGACCCGGGTTGTTAAAAGAATCGATTATTCGTCTCGAAAGATCTGGAACAACTATTAAATTCAAACTCGTCTTTCCCGGAGGTAACCACTTTAAACAATAATTCAATTCATTCTCATCCTGTATTAACTGGTTCAGTTTATTCCGTATGGCATCTTGAAAGGCTATAGATACGACTTTACCTCCATTTTCATCAGTTTCAATAAGATCAAATTTGTGCCTGTCATACAATGATTTAGCGTCATCGATGCTGTTGCACGCGTTTACAAGTTCAATTGCCCTGGTTTGTGCTGAAGGCCTCGATATAAAATATATAAAAGCAACAAAAAAAATCAGAACCGCCAGCAGCATGGCAAGTGGCTTTCTATCCTTTCGCTTTTTCTTTTTAATCTGATCCATTATTTCGTATCCGTTTTTAAGCCCACAATTTTATTTTCTAACCAACGGTTTTGAAGTGCGATTGAATCGTCAATCAAATGTTTTGCCTTCTGATGAGAGAAATTCCCATATGTATAATTTTGCCAGCCGCCCATAAACTCGCCAACTGAACCTTTTAAAGATGGAATATTCAATGGAATAATTCCGTTTTCATATCCGATAATATCTTTCTCCTTTCCTTCTACTGTATTGTCGATCGTAACAATTTCACTCTCCAGCTTGTGGATTTTATTCAAGATATCCGACAGTTCCTTCCTTTTCTCTGCAATTCTGTCGTTGATGTTTTCAATTAAAAGTTTAATTTTTTTCGCTGTCTGTTTTTAAATACGAATGGCTTAAAACAAAATGCAATAGAAATCCCCAAATAACATAAACTACAAACCCGAGAATGAGAACCAGATAGAAGTTAATATCAGCAAAAAATCAACTCGAACTTCCATAATTCATCGGTTCGGCCTGCATTAAAATCATTTCTATGAAGGCCCTCCGCAATTTTGTAGCCGATAAAAGCGTCTGCTATGAGCGTAATAATTAGAAGCGTAATTATTAAACCAAATCGCCTGGGTTTTTTCGCAGCAATCCGTTTTTTGTTATTTTCCAGAGAATCGTGAATTAGAAAACCAAGTCCCAAAAAGATTACGGGGAAAAAACTATTAGGGCAAATACTCCACCACCTCTATTAATTGCATCTGTAAAAACGTTTGGATTTATAAAACCAATACTTCCCTGTTTTATTCCGTAAAACGCCGAATATCCCGAAGATGAATAGAATACAAAGAGATAAAGAGTGAGCAGAATCGTTATGAATGCACCAATTACAAATGATGTAGTGTTTCCCGTCTCTCCCTCACCATTACGGATTTCTATTTTTTCAAGACCCAACTCCTCAACTTCTTTTTCTTTATCTTCCCTGTTTCGTTTTTGAGCATTTACTTCAGCTAACAATTCCTGCCTTCTGGCTTTCTCCTGTTGAACCTCGCCTCTCAGTTTTGAAATTTTATCCCGGATACCCTTTTCATCCAGTTTTTGATCCGCTAAGAACTTGTCATAAACAATCGCTAGATAACCCTCAATGGACTCTGGGTGGGATTGGGACTTCTGCGCCGACCGAAAGCCTAGTTGGGTGTATGTAATTCGCTCTGAATTTTGCGCATCGATTTGCTCGCCGTTAACAGATTGTCCTGGCATAGATTGAAGGGTATTTTGAGTGTATAAGAAAGGATAGACTTATCTTGTTGAAGTTGGACTATTTTCATTCGAAATAACGCCCGGAGTGGCTTCGGTTTTGGACGGCTCCTCAGATTTCTTTTCGCGCTTGATCCTTGGTTTTGCCACCTTAACCACCTTTATCAACGCCGGATCCATTTTCTCAGCAACTATTTTATGTATGGAAGAGAGAATGACGTCGTCATCACATTTTTCATTGAAACGCGTCTTAATTAATTTCTGAATACATTTTATTACTGTGTTGGAACAAAGAATACCAGCAATATTATACGGGTCTGTTGCTTCACATTTATTCCAAAGTGGCTTGAATTGGTTTTTAACTACACTCTCTTTGTGCAAGTGCTGCAGTAGATTAGCCGCACTTTTTCAATTCGGCCGCCTCACTAAGATCTAATGAAAAAATAAGACGTGAAGAAATGGGCTGTTCAAAAATGATTTTATAAAATTCAAAATTGCGCCCGTTGGTCAACAATGCATATTCAATGCCCTCATTGGCACCATAGTTAACTGTCTGTCGTAAATGTTTCTCAGAAAGTTGAAATGATAACGCCTTGACCTCAACCAGGAAATGCCTTTTCTGTTTCACCTGAATCACATAATCAGCATAAGTGCCTTTTATCATGTATTCAGTCTTGATCTCTTCCAACTGCTTATAACCCAACACATCGGAAAGAAACCGGTTAATCATAATACGGGTGCCAGACTCATCCAGCTCTTTCAGATTTCCATCAAGAAAATCTTTACGATATGCCTTGAGAGATTGCAATAACTTCTGTTGCTTAAGTGGCGTGAGCATTGTGTTAGTTTTGAGGTGGGGCTATGTTGCTTGTCTCAAAACTATATTGCGGACTTCTCATTTTTTTACGGTAACCCGTAAGTGGATCATAATATTCCCATCTCCTTACAAAACAACACCAACTGCTCATTCTTTGAAAAACCTAATTCCTCGCGGATCTGGTTCAATCGCTTTTCGATGGTGCTGAGGCTTGAGGGCCTGATGTTATGTTTCTTTAGATACTCAGAAATTTCCTTTTGCTGATAGCCCTGCGAAATAAGTTTGATGATATTGATATCAAAATCGGAAAATTCATATGTGTTCACCTGCTTCACCATCTGCGACAATGCCTGCGGATAATATGACTCGCCTTTCGCTAATTTTTCCACCGCCGATTTTAGCTCCTTCGCGTCATGCCGGGCCTTGCGCACATAACCGTTGATCGCAAATTGTTTAAACAACATGTCGATGGTTGCGGGTCGGCTCTCGGCTGAAAGTATAAGAATGGGTAAATCAGGTTGTACTTCGCGCGCTAATTTGATCAGGTCAAAACCGCCGGCAATTTTCTGCGCCGTTCCATCTTCCTCAAAGTAGAGGTCTGTAATCAACAGGTCGTAGGGTTCCTGCTTTCCCTTCGCGATTTTTATTTTTTGCAACGCATCATCACAATAAAATACATAATCCGTCTGCCTGATCTGCAGCTCCTCCATCGTTCTTTGTACAGACAGGTTGGCAAATTCCTGGTCTTCGGCTATAATTACTTTTTCTATCATAGTATATTATCGTCCAGTGGTATGGAAATAGTTATTGAAACACCCGGTGTATCGGTTTTATCAAAACTAATTTCCCCGTTCATAGATTTTATACGGTTAACCGTATTATTCAGCCCATTTCCCAGATTCTGCTCTGTTGAAAAGCCGATACCATCGTCTTTATAGTGAAGCATTGCTGTTTTATCCTGCTGTTTAAACTGTACAACCACCCTTTTTGCCTGGCTGTGTTTTTTCATGTTTACCATCAGCTCCCCCAGTATCAATTGCAATTCATGTTTTTGAGCAACTGAAATTTTATTCCAAAAAACAGGCTGGTTGCCCACCACAAATACTTTTGTCTGATCGCCAGAATATGCATTTAAAAGGTTGTGAATCTGCTGGTCGTACTCTGGTGATACTTCTAATTTATGTTCGTGCGAAATATTTCTCGATTTCTCATAGAGTTCTTCAATCTCTGATATCAACACTTCTTTCTCGATCGATTTGCCGTGCTCCAGTTTACTCATCACGCGGTAAAGGCCATTGGCCACCACATCATGCACCTTCTGCGAGGTTTTAAGTTGTGAATCTTTGATTCTCATTTCCGCCTCCTGTTTCAATCTCTTTCTTCGCCATGCAGTCCAGAAATATAAGCCTGAAACGACGAGCGCGGCAACCACCGCAACTGCAGTAATCCAGGTCCGTTGCTTCCTGATGTGATTTTGCAACAACCTGTTTTCTTCCTTGCTTTTTTCAACATCGAAACGTATCAGCGCAAACTGTTTCCGGTCGTTGGTGCGGGCAGTATTCACGCTGTCTTCGAGTTGGAAATATTGAGTTTCCCAGGCGATTCCCTTCGGGGGCGCTTTCAACTGCATCAGCTGCCGAAGTGTTTCCAAACGGTCATCCGGATCAGATTGATTCTGTACTACATCATAACGCTTCATCGCATAATACAAAGCCGAATCAGGTTTTGGGGATTTGTAGTAATCTGAAAGGTGAGAATAACTCGATTCAATTGCGCTGGAATCCGCTTTTGCAATACGCAGTTCCAGTGCACGCCACATTTCCGGTGCCGCCCGATAACCGGGATCCGCCAGCCATTTGGTTCGAGCCGCATTTGAAAGCAGGCGTGCGTAGGTTAATGTGTCGGTTGTATTGAGTTGAAGTACGGAATCATAAATCGCGATTGCGGTTTTGTAATCGCCCATCTTTTGATGCACGAGCGCAAATCCATTGATTATTTCATTTCGCTCGTTTTCTGTATTTATAAACCTGAGGGCTAACCGGTAGTATTCTTTCGCTGTGGAATAATCTTTTAGATCGAGTGTAACATTGGCCAGGCTATTGTAGAGCGATGCGAATGTCCTGTAATTGACCGGATCGTTTTCATCCAATAGTTTCAATGCTGAAAGCAAACTCTCCTGTGCTGAAAAATAATCTCCCGCTTCGGAATGGCGCCCGGCAATTACATAAAGAGCCGCCGCCTTTTCAAAATTGCTTTGCGAGTTGTTCAGTACTTTGACGAAATAATAATACGATGAATCAGGTTTGGTATAGTAGTAAGTAGCCCCACGGTTATAATCTTCGGAAAACGTAACCGGCTGACTTTTTTCATTATTGTTACAGGCTACAATACACAATGCTGCAAACGACAGGAGGTGGATTCGAACTTTCAACAGGAATATTTTATTTAAATATAAAATTTGCCTGTTGAATAATCAATGATAAAAAAAGGAAGGCAGCCTGATGCTGCCTTCCGGGTATAGTTTTCATTTAGGAGGAGGAGGCGGAGGGGGCGGCGGAAATGGAGGAAAGTTGCCGGTTTCGCCACCGCCCAGGTCGTCATCCCCGTCGGAGGTTTGTGCCATTCCAGGCAGATGCACCAGGCTACAATTGCCATGCAGCTCAGGTGTATGGTTGGGGTTGGGGCATAGGTATGCACTCAACCAGATAATCCAGTAGATCATTTGTTTAAATTTTGATTTTGAAAAATTGCCCGTACCAGATCGCGAGTCCGGTGGACGATGTGTAAGCAGCGCTACTTACGTGTGGGAAGGAAGGGCGCTGAAGATGGGTGGGCTAAAAACTTCCCGTGCTGTTTAACCCGACATCTTCTTTGCTCTCAGCAAACCAGTCAACTTGTTGTACAGCTCGCTGACCGATTACACGACAAACATAACACGGGCTAAAGGCCTGCACCTAAGGGTGTTCCGATAATTCCGAAGATTCCGGAAGTTCCGGTTAACCGTAATCCGAAAATTCCGGTTTCCAATAATTTTCCACGACGGATGCGGCGAACAAAGAATTTTTATAACTTAATGGAACAGGCGGTGATCGTACAATCATTCAACCGATCCTACATTGTCGACTTTGCAATCCGTACCCGTCGAAGCATCCGTATCTTCTTTTTTATCTTTCAACCTTTACAACCTTACGCGTTATGCTTTTAGATCATGCGGATTACACCAAACTGGTGACGTCGCTCTTTCAACAGAAACTTGCCAACCGTGAGCTGCCACGGTTTATTACGAATTCTTCGCCTGCGCGATTGAAGCATAGCTTCGAAGACATTTGTAGAAATGGGATTTCTAAAAAAGATGAGCCTTTGCTCTATCATTTTTTTGGACAACCTACTGCGCGTCATTCGTTATTAGAAATAGTCGAAACAACCTCAACAGAACGTTTCCGGACGCTGAACAAATATTTAAATGGGAAAACAGAGAACACTGATGCTCGCAACATTGAGTTGCTGGCCGTGTTGGTAGATTTCAGGCATCGACCTTATTCTCTGGGCATGAATGTGCAGTTGAGTGAAGATGAATTGACGCTGTTGGGAAAATGCAGATTTGTAAGTCCGGTAAAAAATGGAAAGGAAGAAGAGGAAGTGATTGTTGAAAAAACAATCAAAGAAAAAGAAGAATTAAACCTGGAACCACTGCAGGAAGTGAAAGAAAAGAAGGAAGTAGATAAGGAAAAAAGCAAGTGGGGTATTTTTATCAAAATATTGAACCGGTATTTGAGTAAAGCAGCGGCGACATATGTTTTGCTATTGTTGCTTTCCATCAGCAGTTTTTATATCTATCAAAATTCGGAGGGCTCCGGGGCAATTGCTTATAGAAGTGATAAGAACGAAAACCCGGTTGAACAAAATCAGCCGAATGAAAATAATCCTGCGCCGGTCAATCAAGCTTCTTCAAAAACGGTTGCCCCACCCGTAAAGAAATACAGGGTATTGCCGGAAGAGCGTTGCCAGGCGACTACCAAAAAAGGGACGCAATGTAAACGTAAGGCCCAGGCGGATGGATATTGTTGGCAGCATCCGTTGGAGTAAGTGCGGATCCTTCTCTAAAATCTGCCTGTATTACGGTTTCGGATATCGAAGTTTCATATATACGGTGACCGTAACAAGTGGAATTAATACAAAGAAGATCAGAAAATTTAAAAGGTTCTCTTTGATATCAAAAAATTTAAGTGCAGCAGAGACAATCGATGTTTCAATGATTATGAACAAAATCAATTCGCCTACTTTAAATGGCTTTTTTTGATTCTCTGGCATGGCATTTAACTTTTGCTTAAAAGTACAACATAGAAAAAAAGATACAAAACCTGATTCAGCTTAGCAGATGAGTATACAATGAGTAATCAACCACCGCTCTAGTTCTCAATCCAAAGCGGAACCTTTTTAAAAAATTCAGACAAATGCAATTCCCGATTATCTGACAATTGTAGATTTCTTGGTAGATGGTAGATGATAGAAAGAGTTTTGAGATGCGGGATCTCTGTTCTAATTGCGAAACAGGCATTCCCGCACGCTGAACAAACGCCATCATCGATCATCTATCATCGACCATCGATCATCTTGTTGAATTGTTCAACAAAGCGCTACAATCCGGCGATGAGGTTTGAACATGCACAGGGGCCTCGCTGGTGATTGTAATAACATCAGGTGTGCGGCAAACGCGGATCATCATACAAATCACTTACCTGGTTCGGTGCGCCAAGGTGAAGTTGCCCTAAATTTAATCGTTGGTATACTTTGTTGCCAGGTGTATCCTCTGTGTAAATATTGTAAAACAGCAGGCCTGTGGGGTTCAGTTCATAGGTACTGGTCTCACCATCGGGTTGCATCTCCTCCAGCCTTTTCGCCATCGCTCCGTTAGCCGTGCTATACTCCACTTTATCGCAGGTTATATTCAGATGATGAACCTTGGCGCCATCATAGATGCTTACCGCAGTCACAGATTGTTCGGGACCTGTTGAAACACAGGTTATTTTGGTTCCGTCGGGAAAGAAAATTGTGCGGTTCTTACCTATCCTGTTCTTGATATGCTTACCATTCAGGTTTTCATTCAAGGCCGCATATGGACTACCCGTAGTGGTTTTGCCCCATAACTGGTAGGTTATATAATCGGGATAGGAAGCGTCCGTCAATGTAATAGTGATCGTCTCGTCAATTCGCTGCATTCTAACGGTTACCCCTCCTGCCGAATTATATTCATAAATCCCATTCCCTAATGATTGTAACCCGGCTTTCGCATCTACCGGCCGGCAGGTTCCTAAAACCGGCAGATCACTTTCCTCCCCTTTGTTTTTTTTACAGGAAGACGATATAAGTATGCTGCAAGAGGAAACGATGATGAATGCGAAGCGCATAGAAATTCCTGTAATAGTCATGATCAATGAGGCTGTTTACTCCCTTATCGCGAAAACGGCTGCGATGTCATCACCAATTACTGATAAAAATTTAAGTCCGGCATTTGAGGGATTTTTGAATGCTCCCTACGGGCGGCAAGGGGATAGGTAGGTGTCTTGGAAGACCATTGTACGTACCTTATGCAAGGAATAATTGATGTGCGCAGCTGTTTAATTCTAACAGAGCATGCAGGTAAAACGTAACCGGCCGCAAAACGGATTTTGCAACTTTCGAGCAAAATTTCAATGGCAATGAACGAGTACAACTTAGAGTTAGGTATTTTTTTGACTTCTTTTTAACTGCGCCAGTTTTATCATATGCTCCCGACGACAAGTTAACGAATTCGATGTCCGATGATCGATGGTTGATGATCGATGAATGTTCAATGTGCAGGTATGCCGATTTCGCAATTAAGGGTGAAATCCCACACCGCCAAACTCAATCGACCATCAACCATCGGCCATCGATCCTGCCGCGGGGCACAAAAAAGCCGACATCACTGCCGGCTTAAAGCTTGCTCCCCTTCAGAGGAGAATCTATTTTTGACTTTCAACCGATTACAGCCAAACTGTAACAAAATCGAAAAGTGTAATAAATCCCTGTACAAGTCAAACCCGGAATCATTGTAAGATAAATTATTTTTTCTGGTTTCAAGTAATACTAATGGTTACCATCAGCTTTTCAATGTTGTCATTCGCCTCCCACTAAACGCATAGCTGTACTACCCAAAAATTGATAATGTCTTCTCCGACATTTGCATTTCAAAACGGAATAGTAGTTGTTCGCAACCAACACATCCATAAGGCAAACGTTTACATTGACGTGTCGAGCCCTTAATGTACCGAACTCGTTAAAAAACCAGTTCCTCAATTTTATTCTATTTGTTAATCTGCTTTTACACAATTAGCGCTTAAATTCTTAAGCGTTTCTCCTGTATAAGACAAAGAATGCAAATTAGCTTCTTTCAATTCTTTCCTTTAAAGAAGTCTCTAAATCGGTCTTCAATTCAATAATTTCGAATGGGTCGTGATTAAATTCAAATTTACAGGAATTCCCTCTTCTTTCCACTCTAACAAAGAAAAGGATCGCAGTATCAAGATGAAAACTGCTTTAAATTTAAAAGCCATTTTAAAAACGATAATTTACGCGGCACTTTTACCCGGTGTGAAATTTATAAAGTTCCAAAAACGCGGCTTACCTTCTTCAATAGGTTTTAGAATTGAAAAGCCCATGCATATACAGTTTCTTCACTGCTAAATGAATTTGGAACGATGCGCAATATCCATCTAACTTCATCTCATATTCAAGCGTAATGGCCAAAAAAGAAATAAACATCGAATTTCATATCTCCAATTTCGACTATTACGTCTGTCCTGAAACCCTTTTCATTGAAGTATCGCTCCATATCCGGATTATCACCCAATTCGAAAACAATGTTGAATGCACGTTCCATATTAACAAAGGGATTACTTTTTCATATTCTATCTTGTTCAAAAGCTCCTGAAACCTAGCTTCAGAAATACTTAGATCTTTGGGAATTACGTCCATATGCCCAGGCATGCTGCTGCGAGGAGATTTAAATTAGTCTTAGCACGTCTGCTATCGACTTGATCCTATAAACATTTATACCTAAACTGCCGGCCTCTCCGCTACTCTTAACCTACCTCCATCAGACGGGTAGGAAATCAAGTGACTTTTTTCAAACATAAATTACTTCTTTTAACATCCAGACATGTCTATCTTTAATTTAATAATTAACCTCTTAAAACCGGCCACATGATCAAAATTTTTAACTTACTAATACTACTGTTCGGTCTATTCTCATTTGCATCGGCCCAAACCGTTTTGGTGCCCGAAGGAGTAGTATATAAGCCTACAAGTGATGTTAATAATGAAAAGGCGAAACTTATCCTTACAGAGGCCATTTCTAATAACAAGCCAGATTCGCTCTTCAATGGCATTTGCTACATCGGTCCCATATTGTGGAGGCGATACCAAAAAATAGACAGTTTGAATGTTATAAAAGGAGGCAACATTCAATTTAATGTCCCCATTCAGAATGAATCAAATGGTATAACAACCACTCATAAGATGAGTGGCAAATTGATTCAAACAAGTAATGACTTTAAGAAAATTTGGACTCAGGTTTTTGCTGACTTAACTGGCTCACTCACTTTCAGGAAACTATCACCGTCACAATTGAGATATTATTGGGCGGTTATTTTTTATGATATTCAGGAACCTGTCTTTATTGTCGACAACGGCACCACGAAATTGCTCTTACAGATAGTACCGAGAACCTATAAAATACTTTGGATTGACGAAGTATATTAAACTGGCAATCCAAATTCTGCTATAGAAGTCAGAATAACCTTTTGTACATTTTCACTAATTAAAAGTACTTATTGCATGACTGCGATTAAGATTAGTCAGACTTTGCTAAAATCTGAAATTTTAAACAAAAAAATTTGTTTCTTGGTATTTATAATAACTTAGTCATTGCACGCGCAATACGAGGATATTCTTCTAAAGTGATAAAAAAAAGGATTGACTTCTGAGGTTTTTGTATTGAACTTCAATATCATTCCGTTCCCAGTTTTCCTCTGGATAAAATCTGTCCAGCCTTTTATCATACGTTTGCAAAAACTTTGTTCCATCGATTCTGTATTTTGTCTTTTGGAAAACATCGTACTCTATGAAATCATTGCCTTGAGTTAGCTGGTTAATACATTTTTGTAATTCATACTTCTTGCCAGAGTAGTCGGAACTATAGTAATTGTAGAAATATTCATTTGAGAGCGTATCTTCCTCCCATACCCTAAATCCAGAAAACAAGAAATCATTCTTTAAAAATGAGGCCTTGCTAACCAGAAAGTTAATTCGTTTTTTATTTCCTGTGAAAAACGAACATTCGGCTAACGTATCTCGTGCATCTCTGCTATAATAAAAACAGTATGAAAAATCAAACTCATTATATAAACTTACCACACAAGTAGTTAAAATCTCACTTTCATCAAAATATGTAATTATGCTCAGTTTGTTGCCTTTATATGCAAAAATTGAGATCGGGTAATTTAACCCTTTTGACCTTAATCTCTTTTCCCCAACTCCCTGAAAAGAAATCCAGTGAACATCTTCATAAACGAAAACCGAATCGTATTGGCCCATTAAATATTTATCAGTCAATTCTGATTTAATTTCCTTAGCATGCAAAATCGGTGAATCCTCGCTTTCTACCGAAGAGTTACAATTTGTAAAAATTGATGTAAGCAAGATGTAACGAATTATGTTAATCATTTGTTTTAGGATTTATTGTAGTGGAGTGCCGAGCCTCAACAACTCGTTGCAGTATTCTACCCCATACTGTTTGCGAAAAAGGCTTCGAGGTAAAGCTAATATTTCCATGTTTATCAAATTTAAGTGATCCTGGAACAAGCGTGCTGTATCCACCACCTTCAGATGTCACCCAAACTCCAACCCTTCCCTCATATAATAACCTCTTTGTTGGGGCTCCCCAATACCCATGATTAGCATCTGGATGATAGTCTTCTGCCCAAAAATCAGCTGTTCCGCTAGGCGATATCCCCTCAGCATAGATTTTGTCCACGGTATTCCTAATGCGACCATTTTCGTTATACAATAGTCTTCCGAGCCAACCGTGCGAGTCATCAACCTCTTTTTTGAATTCTTTACTATTTTTGTAGAGGAATTCTACGATACCAGTAATCATTTTTCGAGAGGTAGTTTCATCATTAAACATACCAAACCAGTCTGTAGACCACGCTTTGTTAGCATATACGGACCGTCCTGTATGATTAGCCAATCCAGTTATAAGCTGTCGATTCATTCCAACTTCACAGCCCAAGAGTACGATAGTTCCAACCATATCTTTGGTTATATCTTGTAATATTGGCGCAGTCCCGGCCGCTGTAGCATCAAAGGTGACATTCCCAATCGCAAAACTTTTTCCGTTATCGCCATGCGAATCGATAACTAAATTATTCAAAATATACCCTTTTGATTTCAAGTCGAATATTTGATTATACGCGCTTTCCGGAGTTTCTGCAATAATTGGAAATATGGCATTGCCAGCGAGGTTCTGATCAAGAGCTTGTTTGTATCCAGGTGCCATTGCAGCATTTCCGTGATCCGAAAAATCCTGCATAGAAGATTTAGAAGGAAAGAGAAATACGTTTATAAACTTATCTTTAGGAGGAAGAGCTTCTTCTGCACCATCCAAATCAATGCAAGCGGTCGGCTTATTTCCTGCAAATTGATACGGCGTATAAAAGGGGTATGATCCAGTAAGAGGGTCAACACTTAGAAACCTTGCAATACCTGGATTATATATCCTAAATCCATAATCATATGCCGTCAGGCTACTGATATCAATATCCTTCTCCTTCCCATTAAATCCATACCGATACTCTTCACTATTATACTTCCTCCCCGGCATCTGCATCCCAAACGGATAATAGTCGTTGGCATTAACGACATCTGCCTGATAGCTATCCACATTCACCCCTCCAGCGCTTACCTGCTGCCTGCGGTCGGTTACCGTTACCAGCACGTTGCCTAAATGGTTCGATAGTTCAAAGATCTTCGCACCTCTAATAAACACCGATTTTCTGGCATATCCAAAACCGGTTGCCAGCAGCATTGTGGTGTCGGGTATGGTATGCTGGCTGGCAATGCCCAAGCGGCTGCTTCCATAGATATGCTTTTCAACCTGTTGCAGCGTGCCGGCCGCCGGGCGCGTGTATACACTCATTACATTGCCGCTGGCATCGCGCACGTACACGGTGGTGTCGGCGGCAGTCTGTTTCATGATCCGGTTACCCGCAGCATCATACACATAACGGATTACAGCCCCCGATTTGGTGATGCTGGCTATTTTACCATACACGTTCCAGGTAATGTCGGTAATGCTTTCGCTGTTGTCGCGCACCATGTTGCCAATAGCATCATACTGGTAGTTGTTATCTGCCTGCCCCTGTTTGAGGTCGTTGTACTGGCTATAGGTACCCCCACCCGCATCAGTTGCCGCATCGGTTACCTTGTGCAACTGGTTGGTATTGGCTTTGTAGAAATAACTCAAGCGGTCCATTACCGGCCGGACCACATCGCCATTGCGCCAGTAGGTAAGGATGTTGCCATTAGGGTCGTAAGTAACGCGCTCTTTGTAACTAGTGTCGTTAACGGCAACAAAAGTGCCTGACGCAGGCTCCAGCCCGTTGTACATATCCATGGCCACAATGCAGTTCAACTGGTCATACTTATAGTTGTATAGTTTGGTGGCGCCGAGTTTCGGCAGGTTCACCACCATGGCCGCAATGTTGCCATTGTAAAGCGGCGCGGCATTGCTACTTAAGGCGCCCAGTAAAGTAGTACCCTGCGGCGTGTAGTGAATCGATTTGTAATCGCCCCGGTAATAATGCAGGCTGAAGGCATAGGCATCCTGCGCCACCGGCGAAGCTTCAGTGGTATCGGTACCGTTGGTTAAGGTGCCGCCCATGGCAGGGTTCACCGCTTTCAGCCAGCCTTGTAATGTATAGGCATGGTCCATTCCCTGCACACGCAGTTGCCCCAGCTCCGTCCGCGCCATGGGTCCGTGTTTATAATAACTATAACGCGCATCCCGCTCGGGGAAGAGGAGCAGCATCACGCTATCGCGCGCACTGTAAACGTATGTCAACCGGTTCTCACCATCATAACTATAGCGATGATAATATGCATCGGCCTGGCCGGGCTGGTAGCTTACCTGGTTTACTTTGCCGCTCACAAGGTCAAAATCATACACCACTTTTTTTGAAGCGGTTGCCGCTTTGGTTCATCACATTAGCAATGCCGCTGCTATTTCCAAAATCCTGCAACAACGTATCTACATTCCCCATTACATCGTAACTGTAATAAGTTGCGCTGGCCGCATAGGTATCCGCTGCTGCATTTAGAAGTTAGAGAAATCTAATAATTTTAAACTGTCAAACATTATGAAAAAGACAAGATTCACAGAGAGCCAGATTGTGGCCTCTATCCAAAAACAAGAAGCAGGGATTCCAGTCAAGGAGATTTGCCGGGATCTCGGAATCACCGAACCGACGTTTTATAATTGGAAGGCCAAATACGGCGGTATGCAGACCAGCGATGTCAAAAAGATGAAGGATATGGAAACGGAGCTGAGTCAGTACAAGAAGATCGTGGCCGAGCTGACTTTCGAGAACCGGGCGATGAAAAATTTCATTGAAAAAAAGTTATAAGGCCTGCAGAAAAAAGAGAAGCTGCTCAATATTTTGTTGAATCGGAGCAGTGTAGTATCAGCAAGGCCTGCCAGATCGTGCAGTTACCACGAAGCACCTATCAATATAAGTTGAAGCCCAAAGATGACCGGCCGGTCGAGCAGTTGCTGGACGAGTTGGTCAGTAAACATCCAGCCATCGGATTATGGCAGTGTTACTATCGGTTACGTAACCGTGGGATCAGGTGGAATCATAAAAAACTCCGGAGGGTCTATCGTAAAATGAATTTAAATATTCGTCGCAGAGCCAGGAAAAGGCTACCAGAACGGGTTAAACAGCCATTACTGGCATCGACAGCTCCCAATCAGATGTGGAGTATTGATTTTATGACAGATCGTTTAGAGGACGGCAGAAGCTTTAGGCTATTAAACGTGATTTTTGAAACGGGCAATTAAGGTCTCGTCCACTTCAGAGAAGGCGATCTTTTCCTGGAAGTTGTTCAGGTGTAAGAGGCAGGCCCGGTATTTTTCCCAGGTTACTTCATCCAGGATGGCTGTTTCAGGCGGGTGTTTGATATAGTTACGGAAATAGTCGTTGAGTACATTTCGCTCACCACGGAGCATGAGCTCCTTTTCGATTGTGTAGAAGGTGACGGGTTTGTTCTGGGTGTAGTGGCGCCTGACAAGGTCATTGAGTTTATTGACTGTCTCGGAAATCTTGCAGTTGATTTCAAAGTAGAAGGGGTGGGTGTTTTTTACCCAATGGTTTTCCTTTCCCAGCCACTCCTGGTTGGACACCTTTGATGGTAATTTAACGGGATAGTGGCGAGCCTGTTCGCCAGAAAGATACACCCGCAGATGGACACCATACCGGCCTGCCCGGTTGGTGGAATTTCGCCAATTATGCTTGACGGAAATAGTCGGAACTCGTATCATACAACCTCGTTTTTCTTACTACACAGTTCAAGTTCATCCTCAAAATAACTAAAGTTTGAACGTGAAAGATGTGTAATAAAAGTGAAATAAAAATGCCGGGAATTAACGGGTATTAACGAGTATCGAGATGAATAGAAAAACCCACGAAAGCGACTGCTGACGTGGGTTTGACTCTTTTTTACACTTTTTAAGACTTGCTGAAAAGTCCTGTTTAGCTCCCCCTTCAGAGGAGAATCTATTTTTGACTTTCAACCGATTACAGCCAAACTGTAATAAAATCGAAAAGTGTGATTAATGCCGTACATGTCAAACCCGGATTCAATGTAAGATAAATTATTCGATTCGTTCAAAGTAATCTCCTTTCAATCGGATTTTAGTTTCATAAACTCACACTTCCAAATTTTCATCAATATCCTTAAAATTTCGCCAGACGAGAATACGGTTGCTAATTGAAACGAAAATACAATAGAAAAAAACGCCTAAACATTCAGCGATTTCATAGAAAATTCTGTCGCCCCAGTTTTCGGGTTCATTTAAAATCAAAGCCACTCCTGATATCAACAAAGAGATAAAAACACTTCCGGTATCATATAGAAATTTGCTGTTCCATTTCTTCTTTCTAAAAACTGTAGCCCAAAATGAATTATATAATGTCAGTAAAACAAATGAAATGAAGATCATAGGGAGAGAATAGAAAAAATACATTTTTGCAGTTCCAAATACAATATCTTTTTTAAATAAATATCCATACATGCACCCATAAATTAAAAATGCAATAGAAAAATAAATAAGATAAGAATAGACAGCTACTTTAATTGTTTGCTTAACCATTATTTTCAGATTTTAATGATAAGGGTAATAACCACCGCTACTAGTAGTGTTTGCGTTTTTAATTTCGGGTTTATAGGGTAAGCTGTAATGCGGCATAACAAACTCTACCCAACCAAGTCGCTTCGAAATATAGTTTGAACTTCCTGTTTTACCGCTGTTTCTTTCAACCATATTTTTTACGTTGGTTATGACACTCATCCATGTCTCATGCGCCATATTAAACACTTCCTCCTGAGTATTAACAATTGTTGTAAAACGGTCTGTTATTCTGTCAATTCCTCTAATGTAAAAGTTGTAACCTGAACCGCTTTTAACAACACCAAATTGTCTTGTACCTGATACGGGATGTCCAAAATCTCCATTTGGTGTATATATAGTCGTGAAGTTCCAATAAGCTGAATTTTCATCGTGAAAATATTTAGATGTAAGTACTGATGCATCATCACCGAGAACGTTCCAGAGAATAAAGCTTTTGTCGAAAGACATAATAGCCCCAGTGGGGTCTTCGCTATCCCATATTTTCCCTTCCCCAGTATTATAACCACTAAATTTTACATCCTTAGGCATAAGCGAACGAAAATTTAATCTAATAAATTCAAGCATTTGCTTTGGAGATGATACATCTTTTGGAGGCTCCGATATTTGAAGTACATATGTATCAACATTTGTAGAATTATGTATAGCCGACCCAATATGAAGTATCCAAGGAGAATCACCTCCTATAGAAACTCTTTTAAAACTCTCTGAACTTATTTTATCCGGTACAACATTATTCAAGATGTCTATCCAAGATTGAATATTCTTCGACGCTACCTGTTCTTCTAATTTGGGAATATTTGTGGCATTAGTTGGAACTGTATCTGCACCATTAATATCGATTAAAGAAATGGGATTATTGGCAAATGCCGCATAGGAACTTTCCCAAATTTTTATAACAGGATCCAAATTCCACCTCCGCCCCAGCCTTGCATCATACTGCCAGTATTCAGCAGTCATGCTGTTTCCATTCGAATCGATTTCGTCAGATTTCTCTTGTCCGTTAAACCCATACCTATATTCTCCCAACACCGCAAACTTCCTCCCCGGCATCTGCATCCCAAACGGATAATAGTCGTTGGCATTAACGACATCTGCCTGATAGCTATCCACATTCACCCCTCCAGCGCTTACCTGCTGCCTGCGGTCGGTAACGGTTACCAGCACGTTACCTAAATGGTTCGATAGTTCAAAGATCTTTGCCCCTCTAATAAACACCGATTTTCTGGCATATCCAAAACCGGTTGCCAGCAGCATCGTGGTGTCGGGCATGGTATGCTGGCTGGCAATGCCCAAGCGGCTGCTTCCATAGATATGCTTTTCAACCTGTTGCAGCGTGCCGGCCGCCGGGCGCGTGTATACACTCATTACATTGCCGCTGGCATCGCGCACGTACACGGTGGTGTCGGCCGAAGTCTGTTTCATGATCCGGTTGCCGCCGGCATCATACACGTAACGGATCACAGCCCCCGATTTGGTGATGCTGGCTATTTTACCATACACGTTCCAGGTAATGTCGGTAATGCTTTCGCTGTTGTCGCGCACCATGTTGCCAATAGCATCATACTGGTAGTTGTACCTCTCAGGTGTGAAGGGAGCCTGAATGTTCAATACCAGATACGAGCCTAAGTGCGCATACAATGATGCAGAATAGTTTTCCGTATCAATTACGGCAATCCTATCCCAGCATTGGCATAGGCCATAGGCAATTTGTAATGCGCCCATCGTTTTGCCTGAACCTGATGGGCCTTGCAGTGCCATCTTGATTTTGGCCTGCCTGCGTTCTGCAACTTCTAATTTCATGTTGTTACATTTTATGGTTAAGAAATAAATGACAATAGGTTACCCTGTGCAGCTTTTAGTGATATAACTGCACCTGTTTGAATTACCTACTAGGGAATATGCTTTGCGGAATCTGTAGGGAATGCTGGTGTTGCTATTCCAGCAGAGGGAGAGCTGCAAACTGAATTAACTCACTGAAAGAATTGGTAATTCTGTAAGGTCTCCCATGGTCAAAAAACAATAATGTTTGGTTGTGTTTTTGGGATTTCCTGCTTTTATAGGATTTTTCATGCCTTTGCAAAATGGCAGGTAGGGGGTATCGGACAGGAGGGGTTGAATAGGGGGGGATGTCTACACAGTCACCACCTCGTCTGTCTGCGTATAATACAAAATAGTATATGCAATTGTCCGGGATATCTTTTGCAGGATTAGTTTCAATAAGGTTTCATATCAGCATTCCCTATCTGAAACTACTGGCCGGGTTTAAAATAACCTGTACGGTTAATTTATCTATAAGGTTTATTTCTATTGGCAACTTGGCAGACTTGGCAAGGCTTCCTTTAGTGCAAGAAATAAATCGTAATTACCAACTTTGCAATTTTCCATCTGCATCTAAAGCATTCCACCGATGTAGGGTGCGTCCCGGAAGCGTTGGAGCAGGGCTACCTCTTTTTGCAAGGTTGGCTTCGGTGTGTCGGTTTTGTGTGCCTTGCAAATGCGCCTTACTTGGTGCATAGGCTACATCAAATTGTCAGGGTTAAACAATTCATCAGCTCCATTTTGAATATTGAAAATCTGAAAAGTTTCTCCATTTTTCCAAACTACACGAATGTTTTCAGATGAGCAGAAATCTATAATTCCGTTATTGGGTTTGTGTGAAAACACTAGCACCTCTTTTTTATTTTTGAAAATCCCATTTGCTTATGCACAATTGAGTACTTATAATACTTCAATTGCCCAACACCCTTCACGGTTTGTTTTTCTTCATCGGCAGAGCTTTCGAGGATTGTTTTCACTTCATATAGTAATGCAGTGTCACCCTTAATGGCGAGGCAGTCAAATTTTCCCTCAAAAAGTTGGAATCCTTTACTCTCATTTGATGCGGCAAGTTGTCTAACAATTTCCTGATGTTCTGCAAGACGCCTTTGTCTAATTCTTATTGCTTCTGCAAGGTCAATGCTAACAGACGAAACCGCATTTAGAACAGGGTCTCTTGCAATATCTCCAGAATTAGTTCCTCTAAAATCAGCCCTAGCCCGTCTTGCTGGCTGTTCCTCTGTTGTAATTTCATCTTCCGTAATAACAAGTTGTCCTATTGGATAGGCTTTGCTATTTACCCTTTCAATATCTCCTAATTGTTCTGCGATTCCGGGAAGTATTTTAACTGCATTTGCAGCCATAGATGTACTAGTTCCGGTATCTTCAATTATTTGTTCGATGCTTCTTTGTGCAAGATTTGAAATTCTCTCAAACTCTTCTTCTGAATCATTCTCTGCTTCTAATGCAAGCATTAGTTTTGGGGTATCAATGCCGGGGAAAGTATTTACTATTTTTAGAAGAATTCTATAAGGATGACTAACTTCTCCGTCGGTTCCTTCAAGACCTAATTGTAAAAGGGAATTTTTCCAAAGCTCATTGCGAATATCTTCTGAATCTGTTCTTAGAAGTTGACTTGCAGCAGGGCTTAACCTTGCGGTTTTATCTGGAAAAACTGTAATAAAACCCATGAGTTCAAAGAATCTTCGAATATCTCTTGATACTGTTAAGTAACCTCTATTTGAAGCAGGTTTCTCTTGTTCTCTTGCAAGAAAATCGTCTATAGATAATTTCTTGTCTCTAAAGGTGTATATGCCCTCTCTCGTAAGCTTTTCGCCGAAGTTTTCATCGGTCAAAGGGATTTGGTTAGCAATAAGGTTACTTGCTACGGATAGAGCATTAAATAGTTTGGTTAGGTCATTAAACTGATGTGGAAAATTTTTCATTCCTCAAATGTAAACAAATACATTTTTCTATCGCTTTACGGGGTTTAGTGATAGAATTTGCTCTAATCGTTCGTTTGCAATATCAATGTATGAAGTGTTAATTTCAGTAGCTAAGAACTTCCTTTTGTTAGAAATACTACTAACACACTCCGAGCCGCTACCAGCAAAAGGTATAAAAACAACATCGTTAGGGTTACTGAAATGCTTTACAAGTCTATTACATAATGCAAGAGGTTTTTGTGTCGGATGGTCAACCTTTTCAGATTCGAATCGTTTTCCTGCTAATGTTGGAAAAGACCAAACATCACCAGCAAGCCTTCCGTCCGGATTAGGTGTCCAGACCTTGCCCTTTTTTGTAATCTTATTTTTTAAACGCTCTTGGCTTTTATAGGGTTCTCTGATTTCATGAAATGTAAATTCATTGGTTTTGCTGAACCACAAAAGCGGCTCGTAAAATGCATTTAATGTTTTATATCCTGAAAACCCATTTTCGTAATGCCAAATAATTTGCCTTCTGTAACGTAAATTTTTCTCATACAGATAGCATTGGATATAACACAAGTAATGATGAATACCATAGATAAAAATATTCCCGGTTGGTTTAAGGATGCGTATGCTTTCATCAATCCATTCTTTGCTCCACTTAATCCAATCTTGAACAGATTCCCAATGGTCACTTTTGTTGCCGAAATCTTTTTTAAGATTATAAGGTGGGTCAGCTATAATTAAATCTACTGATTCAGCATCCATTTCCTGCATAAAGGTGATGCAGTCTTGAAGGTATATTTTATTTAGCTCTTTCATTTTTGCTTCTGTAAGATTAAAACATATTGGTGATGAATATTTTCCACATACGAAAATGGATAACCATATGGGAATAATTTTTTGGCATTTTGAATAAGAACTTTAATTCCTTTCAATTGAAAATATTTTTTTTGCTTTTTATCAGTCAACTTGTTTAGAAGGTCAGCATGAAAGGGATAAAATTCCGACTTATGTCTGAAATCACTTACAATAACGCACATGTATTTGCCGGGTCGTAATAGGTCATAACAGTTTAAAAATATCTTTGAGAGGTCGTCTAAGAATTTATCATAACTTTCGATGTTACCTAAATCCTCTTTGCTTTCACTATATTTTGTGTCGTGTCCATTGAGAACCCGTTTATTTGCTTTGTGGTCTTTCTTTTCAAGTATGTTCCAGTACGGTGGTGAAGTAACAATGAAATCAAAAGACTCCTTTTTGAAGTATTCCTTTAGCTTTCTACTGTCGCCGCAAATCAAATGTTCATTATCCAATTCATAGTTTGATTCGGCGGATAATCTTTGTCTTGTAATTTCACACCATTTAGGTGAAAGTTCAACTCCGAATCCTTCTCTGTCAAGTTCAACACAGGCTTTGATAGTTGAGCCTACGCCAACAAAAGGGTCTAATACTTTGCCATTTTGTTTTGTAAAGAACCGAATCAGTTTTGTAATATCGGTAAATGAGAATGGTGCAGGATGCATTTTCTCATATTTCGCCTCCGGGCTTCCTGCACCTAATCCTTTTTGATAAAAAAACTTTTTGTTTCCTGAATCCATTCTTTTGAAGTCAGTTCGTTTAAGTCATTTCGTTTATCAACAGCAGAGCCATTTGTCATTTGCGTTTCAGCCATTCTTTTTCCGTTTTAGATAGTTGACTTTTTCTTCAGCAACTTTTAAAATATCAATATCGCTTTCTTCTTCAAGAATTTTATATGCAATCTGGTCGCTTAAATTTTGAGATAAAAGAAAATGCTCATCTTGTTTAAAAATTTCAGCAAGTTTCTTAATCTGTTCTTTTGTTGCTTGCCTTTCGTTTCTTTCGATTTTACCCAATAGTGAAGGGTCTATATCCAACTGTGCAGCAATTTTTCGTAACGGAAGTCCAGCATCTTCTCGAAGCCCTCTTATGTGTTCGCCGAATGATGTGATTTTTTGCTTGGACATTTTACAAAAGGTCAATATTTGTCCAAATATAATGAGTCCACAATGATGTTGCCAAATAATTTAGTAACATTTTGAGCAAAGTGTGGAAAATTTTATTTCGGCTCTTGTGGATGGTTGTTCAGTAGCTAATGTTTTAAGGTAAAGCCCATAAGAATTCTGTCCGTCGAGGTGGGTGAACAGTGCGTTGGCATTTTAGCTCTTGGCAAGTTTTATCTAGCTGGAACAGTTGGTAAGGCCGGACAGGGTTACTAAACCCCACCCGGCCTATACTACTTCTCTTAATAAACTGTTGCCAACCTTACCAAGATGCCATCTGAGTTACTTTTCTGAAGGTTTCAGGTAGAAGCCATATTCCGGACTTTTCAGAAATCCCTTCTCTACCAGCTTTCCCAAATAATTGCCAACCGTGCGTTCACTTATACCGATTGCCTTTCCGATTTCATTCGCCAATTTCCGGGGAAACTTCTCACCTGACGTTAGTTGGGTGTGGAATTGTCGAATTTTGGGGACAGCTCGGCTTTTGACTGTTTTGGCAACAGCGAATACATCACCATCGAATGCTCAAAATAGACATCAGCCAGAGCCATAGCCGTGTTGAAGTCTTCATCGGAACATTCAAGATTTGATTTACCTGTTAGCTCGTCCTTTTGCCTGAGAACGGTCAATATCATTGCAATTCTGAAAGCAATCAATCCGAGCCTCATAACAGCACTCCCGGCACCCTGTCCTTCAAACATTTTAATCTGGCTGAGCTTTTTGTTGAAGCTTTCATTAAGTGTTTTAAATTGCTCAAAGGTTAGGCTGAATAAATAGCCGCCGCCATCCAACTGCTTTTTAATTCTCGCCACTTCATAACCCAGTTTGTAAAAGTGGGCTGAATAATCAATACAGTCTGAACACGGGGTTTGGTCTATCCAGTTCAAACCCTGATTGTAACAGTAGAATAAAAACCGGCTGCAAAGCCCATCGTCTGACGACCCAATTAACCGGGGTACTTGGTCGGGCGTTCCTGTAAGTAATACTGATACAGCCGGATGCTCAATCCGTAGATATAAGTCATCACCTTTTCTGCTCATGGCAATTGGTTCGTGATGAAACGCACAGCGAAGCAGATGACTGAAATTTCCCCAATCCTGTTTAATAGCTCCCGCAATACTATCAGCTTCGGTTTCGCAGATGATTGCCTTGCCGCTGGTTTCGTCCAGTAACCAGTAGATGGCGGATGCACTCGAATTGCCGGGAATAAACAATACCGGATACTTTGGTTTTTTGGGCGGGTTCCCGGCATCCACAGGGTTTCTCTTCGCTACAATTTTCCACTCCTTATAGTCAAGTTCATATTCTGCACGGGCAGTGGCATTTGCTTTTTCAAAGTTCTCCTGAATTACATTCCCCAATTTTGCAGCATATTTCATTGAGCTTTTTCCGTTCGCTGGTGGAGCAACAATAAAGGAGAATAGATTTGGAGCCACCCAGTCCTTCCCATATCTGCCTTTAATACCAGAAAGACAACCGCTCAATATCGTCATTGAGCTTGTGAGAACAACATCCCGTTCCCTTGGGTCGTCAAAGTGCTCTGTTGGCTCCTTTATAAAAGGGGGAGAGCGGCGTACACGCTATCGGGTATCGTTGGCGTGCTGGATAATATTTCAAAATGGTTTTCCGTAGTCATAGTCTAAATTTTTTGGTTGTTGACTGTTTCAAAGTCTTTAATTGCTTTTGTGTAACCAGCAAGGTCATTAATGATAATCGCATCAAAATTCTCGCCTTCGAGTTTTGGGATGTGCCAGCCACTATAAATATGTACATAGTGGGAATCCTTCAAGAATTCAAGAAGGTTTTCTGACTTACTTAAAATTGACTCAACCCGGAAAGGAACGAGAATCCCGTCAGCGTTGATAATATCAACTCCGCCGTCGGAATTTTTTGGTGCTCCTACATATAATCCTTCGGAGGAAAAAAAATGCTTGATTTATTATTAGACTTTTTTCTCCCTTTACTTACGCTTACTTTGACTCGAAAGTGTAAGTAGTGATTTTTATAATCTTCTCTCATTCTAAAAAATTTGCAGTATCGCGCATTGTGAAATGAGCATACTTATCCTGAGTGGGCATACTAATATTGTTTGCCCAGTTAGGGTTAAAAAATTTGTTTACTTCTGCTGAGTTTAAATACAAACTCACGCTGCTCCCAGAACATTGCGTGCACACAATTCCCAATAGGAGCTTATCCTTAAAATTTGTTTAGATGATTTGAGGCAGTATTGGCCTCCAATTGAAGAAGTCTCGAACCGTCTATAAAATAGGGTTGGTTTAAATTCTCTGGTATAAGTATAGCGGAATCGGATTGTGCTATCGAAGGAGAAGCTAAAAGTAAAGCACAAATCAATTTACCAATTGCACTTTTCGGTAGTGTCTCAGTTTAAAATTTAGGCATCATTACTCTTTTTTTGTGTCCTACCAAGCAAGAACCCTACCACTGATGTTATTACAGGAATGCCAACTTCAGCTGTTACAATCTCTTCGATAATAAGAACAAGTAATACTGCTACAATGAAGATTCCAAACAAAAATTGTGATGTTGCTTGTATCGAATTTAAGACTGTTTGTGCCATACTGATTGGGGCGCCAGCTCCTGGAAATATATTTTTAGATGCAATCCACATTACCCAAAAATTATAAATAATAATGAGGCCAACAATAACCGCTGTGGATATGAGTATTGCGCCGGAAACGGGTTTAATTGATAATAATATCATAACGTTTTGTTTTGGTTCTTTTTATAAGCTCCTCTTTTTTGAGCTACTGGCTCGGGAACTAAATTTACAATATCCTCAATATTCATAAATCTTTTAGTTATACCAGCAGCCATAGCAGGGGTAACTTTTAACGTCTTGTGCATTTTTACAAAGTTGTAATACACAAAAATGCAAGGCAATAGCATAGCCGTGATTTTCGATTTTCTTACTAAAGCCATTGGTCAGGCGGGTAAATCTTCTCATGTGCATTCTCATAGTCAGATTTTGACGTTCTACATGGCTTGTAGAAATAAATCTTTCATCTGGCTGGCCGTAAATAACTTTCTTTTCTGCACCTGTACACTCTGCTGCACTATATTTTCTTTCTGTGGTTGATGTTCCTGTTTCAGGGCCATAAATCTTAATTAGCTGGGCAAAGTCTACTTCATCATCAGTAGGGAAAGCGGTATTTACAGCGTTTATATAGGCCTTTAAACCGTCTGTAGTAATCTGTACACGTCCTTTTATTCTTTCTGCTACATCTCTCATAAAGAAAGTAGCGGTATCTATATCTCTGTCACCTAATAACCAAGAAACAACCAGTTTTGTATCGCTGTCAATTCCAACAAATGTCCATGCATCACCAGCACCTTCAACGTCCTGTGGTTTGTTCTTTTTCTTTAGCATAAACGAAGCTCCAAATTTCATCGCATTGAACCCTTTTAGCCTCTACATTTCTTACCGCTTCATCGTGGAAAAGCTGGCAGGCTTGACCGACTTCAACCAGCAATTTTGTAACTGTATTTATAGATACATCGGCCATTCGGGAGGTAGCTCTAAGGCTATTCCCTTCAACCAGCATATTAATAATCTGTACCCTTTTCTGTAGTGGCAGCTTATTCATACTGCTAAGGTAATAGTTTTTTTCTTAAACGTTCAAGCATTTTGTTCATTATAAATATTTTTTTTCAGCGACATCTTTGGTAAATCTACAAAAAATGATTCATATTTACACTGATTATCAATCAAAACACCCTACATTTGTTTAGGTAAAACTACCAAAAATAATAACATGTCGGATAATTTCTCAAGTATAGATAGATTACTAAATTCTGCATTTGCCCCCAAGGGGTGGGTAGACACCCTATCCCTATCTCAATTGTTTAAAGAAAAAATTAGAGCAGCGGAGTATTTCTAAAAATCAGGCTTTAAAGATTATGGAGGTTGAGGCAAAAAGTTTTGATTCTTTTATTGAAGGAACAGCAACCAAGATTGACTTCTTAACACTAATCAAACTTGCTACTTTTTTGGAACTGGCTCCTTCTGTCTTCATAGATAAGTTTTTGTCAAAGGTTACAGATGAAAACAGTGCTTTAATAGAAAAAACCAAAGTTAGGAACCACATAGTAAAGCATTTTGATTTGGAAGTATTAAGAAAGAGTGGGTTTATTGATACTGTCAATGATTTTGACCATATAGAAAAGAAAATATTAGATTTTTTTGGGTACAATTCTGTGTTTCAATATCGAAGCGACATATCGGTTCCGGTGTATAGCAAAGGAAAGATCACCTCAAACGAAAAAAGTTTGAAGTTTTGGGTTAACATGGCATACGCAACCATTGAAAAAACAAGTAACCCAAACGAATACGACAGGCATGGATTGGTAAAAATATTTCCTACGCTAAGGGCTTATTCAATTAACGTAGAACACGGGCTTTTACAGGTGTTTAAAATATTATTTAAGTTAGGCATTACGGTAGTTTTTGTACCTAAACTATATAAGGATTTGCACATACGAGCTGCTACTTTTTGTGTAAATGATAAACCTTGTATAGCATTAACGAATTATAGAGATTATTATCCAACACTTTGGTTTTCTCTTTTTCATGAATTATACCACGTCCTTTATGACTGGAATGAAGTTATGGCTGCCGAAGGTGGAGCGCATGTATCTGCGGGAATGTCAACTGGAGATATTGACGAGGAATCTGCTAACGCTTTCGCAGCAAGATATTTATTTGATGATGAAAAAATGGAGATGGTTGAACCATTTATTAACGACCCTGCTTATGTAGCGAAAGTTGCAAGAGGGTACAACGTACATGAAAGTATTGTTTATGCTTTATATTCTTATAAGCATTCTGGATTCGGGAAATTCAATAAGTTTCTAATTGATCCCGCCGCCACTCTTGAAATTTTTGAGCCACAGAAATACGAAAAATATGAGCCAATACCACAGATTGTTAAACGAAATAAACAAATAATAAATTAGAAGATGAAAGAGAAAAACAAAAAAAAAGAAAGTAATTCCTGAGCAAGGCCAGGTGAAAAAAGTAAAAAAGGTTGTTGGCCCGAAAGAGCAACTGGAGCAGGAGCAACTATTTGTTGAATCTGACAAAATTTCTCCAGTCAATAAGAAAATTGACAAAAAGGAAATTGTAAAAAACCGTTGGTGGGGAGGAAATAAACATTTCAGATTACATTGCAGAAACATATGCAGGAAAATCTACACACTTTTTCCCATCGTTTTACAATCTCATAGCTGATTTATTGGGTGTCAGCCATGAGGTGATGAAGCAATTTGTGAAACCACTTATTGTACCTCAACTAATAAGGGCGTTTATATACGGCAGGCTTCCTTTTTTAGTTCAGCAGAGACTATACCAAAAAAATCCTTACACTGGATATTGTACACGAGCGAAATTCAACTATCAGTGGCTAACAAAGGATGCCGATGTTGTACTAAGAGGTTATATTAAAGACTTTGAAGATGAGGGAGAAAAAAAATTTTATTATCAGGTGGAAATATGCAAGATTTTATCGCCCACTTTGGTGCGAAATTCAATCTTTCATTTCAGATAGATATGTTTGATGGAAAGTAGTTTTATTTAGTACCCCATCTCTTTGCGGCCGCCTTCTTAGCTATTTCTGATCTCTGTTTGGCTGTCAGGGCTTTAGCTCTGGCTTTCCCACCTTTTAAGCCACCCAAACGACCTAATGCAGCAGCAGCCGCTTTTACTTCATCTAAGTGGGTTATTTCTTTTTTTCACCTGTAGCTAAGTCTACAATTGATTTAGCCTTCTTATTTATATCTGCTGGTAATTTTGTTTTCTTTGCCATGTTACAAAGGTACAAAACCTTTGCTTACTCGGTCAAGCATCAAATTTCAAACTGAGACACTACCCACTTTTCATTTTGAAAATGATTTCATGAAGAATTATGATCCCGCAATAAATAAATTTAATTTGAAACGGCATTAAGGGTACCCGTAATGCCCGAAATTAAATTGAAGATTACGATACACTATCTGTCGCCCGTCTCCGACGGCGCAAATCCCTCTATTTCGGATATCGAATTCTCAAATAAATAGTGACAACAACAAAATTCGCGAGATTCTCCTTTACAGAATAGAATTTAAGTATCGCGGAGACAACTGATGACAGAATGATAATAAACAATATAAACTCCCGTTTTCCAGTAGACATTACTCAAAACAGAAGCTTCGGAAGATTTATTTCAATCACGACTCAACTTATTCGCTGCCATCAACAGTAAAGCAGCAAAAGGGTAGCGCCAATTATCGATCCTCGAACACTTCGAAAGTAGCATCAACAAGAAGCAAATCGGTACAAGTGAAGGGCTACTACCGGAAAAACGGTTCATATGTACGTCCTCATACCCGAAGCGCTCCTCGTAGGCGATGAAATACATCCACTTGGTTGAGAGCATACAGTTATTACAATTTCGCCGCTGTCCTGAGCCACAGGCTCAGGACAAATGCACGCACTTGAACTCTTTCAATTTACTTAATTGTATTTTCAATCAGCCCACACAAGTAAGAAAGATGAAACGCAAAGCTGCCTGATATAAGATTTAACATGCTCCTGACGACAAATTAACGAATTCGATGACCGATGACCGATGATCGATGTCCGATGATCGATGACCGATGACCGAGGAAGATTTGGTGATGTAGAGTTCCCTTTCTGATTACCAGAACGGCATACCTGCATATTAAACGTACTTCCACCATCTCCCATCGTTCATCGATCATCTCCCATCTATCTATCTTCCAATAAAAAATGATTTCGTTGAATTGTTCAACAAGGCGCTAAAAACCGGAGATGAGGTTTGAACATGCACAGGGGCCTCGCTGATGATTGTAATAACATCAGGTGTGTGGCAAACGCGGATCATCATACAAATCACTTACCTGGTTCGGTGCGCCAAGGTGAAGTTGCCCTAAATTTAATCGCTGGTATACTTTGTTGCCAGGTGTATCCTCTGTGTAAATATTGTAAAACAGCAGGCCTGTGGGGTTCAATTCATAGGTACTGGTCTCACCATCGGGTTGCATCTCCTCCAGCCTTTTCGCCATCGCTCCATTAGCGGTGCTATACTCCACTTTATCGCAGGTTATATTCAGATGATGAACCTTGGCGCCATCATAGATGCTTACCGCAGTCACAGATTGTTCGGGACCTGTTGAAACACAGGTTATTTTGGTTCCGTCGGGAAAGAAAATTGTGCGGTTCTTACCTATCCTGTTCTTGATATGCTTGCCATTCAGGTTTTCATTCAAGGCCGCATATGGACTACCCGTAGTGGTTTTGCCCCCATAACTGGTAGGTTATATAATCGGGATAGGAAGCGTCCGTCAATGTAATAGTGATCGTCTCGTCAATTCGCTGCATTTTAACGGTTACCCCTCCTGCCGAATTATATTCATAAATCCCATTCCCTAATGATTGTAACCCGGCTTTCGCATCTACCGGCCGGCAGGTTCCTAAAACCGGCAGATCACTTTCCTCCCCTTGTTTTTTTTACAGGAAGATGATATAAGTATGCTGCAAGAGGAAAACGATGATGAATGCGAAGCGCATAGAAATTCCTGGAATAGTCATGATCAATGAGGTTGTTTACTCCTTATCGCGAAAACGGCTGCGATGTCATCACCAATTACTGATAAAAATTTAAGTCCGGCATTGGAGGGATTTTTGAATGCTCCCTACGGGCGGCAAGGGGATAGGTAGGTGTCTTTGGAAGAACCATTGTACGTACCTTATGCAAGGAATAATTGATGTGCGCAGCTGTTTAATTCTAACAGAGCATGCAGGTAAAACATAACCGGCCGCAAAACGGATTTTGCAAACTTTCGAGCAAAATTTCAATGGCAATGAACGAGTATAACTTAGAGTTAGGTATTTTTTTTGACTTCTTTTAACTGCGCCAGTTTTATCATATGCTCCCGACGACAAGTTAACGAATTCGATGGGCGATGATCGATGGTTGATGATCGATGAATGTTCCATGTGCAGGTATGCCGATTTCGCAATTAAGGGTGAAATCCCACACCGCCAAACTCAATCGACCATCAACCATCGGCCATCGATCCTGCCGCGGGGCACAAAAAAAGCCGACATTACTGCCGGCTTAAAGCTTGCTCCCCCTGCTGGACTTGAACCAGCGACCCTCTGATTAACAGTCAGATGCTCTAACCAACTGAGCTAAGGAGGAGTGTTCCCGATTTGGGACGGCAAAAATAGGGGATTTTGGGGTTATTCACAATCGCTCCACACAAATTTTTAATTTTTTGATCTGAAAGAAGCCGTTGTGCCTTAGGCTGATAGAGCCGCCGGGGGCCATAGCTGAATAAACAGGAAAATACACTACCGGCCCTATTCACCCCGCCCCGTAACCCGGCCTTCCCCCCCGGCGCCCTCCTCCCACGACTCACGACAAACCGCCCGCACCCTTAAAACCCAACAGCCCTGACCCATAAAAAAGAGGGCATTGGGTATTTTAATCATTCATTCTTTTTAGTAATATTGTTTCTACACCTTCATCCTCCCATCCACTGAAATTCCGGTCTTAGATCCACCGCCCCCATTTCAAGTTTAACCATCAATCGTATGTCAACTGTATTACTATACCTGGCAATATGGGCCATTATTGCCCTGCCCTTTACTTTCCTTGCTTATGCCATCTTCCTGGTTAAAGAAAATAAGACGGGGAAATACAGGAAGATTTATATGAGCGCGGCTATTTATTTCGGCCTGTTTCTCCTGATCGGCTTCGTATACTATAAGCTTCCATACATGATGGCTGCCGATGTTCCCAACAACGACCACCCACTGGATGGACAGTATGTTAGTGAATCGCGCGATACCCTCATTTTGGATAACGGGAAATACCAACACCGTTACGGCAACTCTGCCAAAAACCGGGAAGGCAACTATTACTCATACGAAAAATACAAGGAAGCCAACGAAGCAAGTATTCCCGAATTCTTTGCTGTATTAACGGGAAATAAAAGGGCAATTATGCTGCGGACTCTTACCCTTCAATACCATGTTGTAACCCCGCCTGCGAAAAAAACCACAACTACAAAAAGGTAAACCAACTTACAATACACCTACAAATAACCAAACTGAAGATTGGTATGTGAAAGTAAACGAAGAGGGACTTGTTCTTACCAACGAATACCCGTCTTCAACAAAAACTTACACAAGAATTAAATAGTTCGCTTCATGCAAAGGCCCGAGAAAAGTGCATCGCAGAAAATTCAACTGAAGCAGGCTGCAAAACCTGGCAAAAGCATGGAGCATGAGCACCTGTCGGGCGAGGCATGTCCCTCATGCAATGCGCCCACAAAACCAGGCGCCGACATATGCGAAGCCTGTGGCACCTGGCTGTTGCAGGGCAAATGCAGATTTTGTTATGCCCCTTTTAAATCCGGTCAAAAGTTTTGTGGCAGTTGTGGCAACCCTCCCGAAGGCACCAATTGCAAATCATGCGGCACTTTTACCCAATTCGATTTCTGCCCTCGCTGCGAGTCGCCCGTATCACGGCGCGCGGCACCGTTTCTCGAACAATTACTTGCCAACCCGGAATTGAAAAAGATGCAGCAGGAAATACAGGAGCTGCCTTCCACGCCATCACCACAATCGGATGTTGTTGCAAAGAACAATATTGATATTCAGAATGAGCTTGAAAAATATTTTGCTAAGTTGGAACAGAAACAACCCGGCAAACCCGCTTCTTCTTCTTTTGAAATAACAAACGAGAACCGCGACTTTTCACAGGAACTTCAAAACAGTGAAGAATCAATGGTTCAGCAAATAGCGCAATTAAGCAAAGAAAACAGGGAGATTGCCCTTCAGAAAATACGCGAGCTGCAGGATCGCGCATTCAGTAGTAATCAGGAGGCGCGATTGTTCTATATGTCGATTAAACACGCATTTCCTAAACTCAGATTGAATGTTTGTGACAGCTTTCTGGGTTGGCAATGTGTTTTTACAAAGAGTATTCATACTGATGGGCCTTCGGGATGTGCACGCCCAGAAATGGGCGGGCGTTGGATTTGCAGCGATGGTGTAAACTGGAACAGCGCACATGATGAATTTGACTATGATGGAGTTACATATCGAATGAACTCAGATCCTGAATAAGACCCTAATTCTTAATCACCGTTTCGAATAAAGTTACTTTTATGAGCACACAGCGATTTGATTCTAACGCAGATTTTTTGGGTGATAATTCGCAGCCCCAAAAGACCACTCGCCTGGATGGCGGATTTGATGTTCCGGATAATAACAGCAGCCCGGCATCAACGCAGCGTTTAGATGACCCGTTTCAAACACCAGCGAGCGCGACGGCCGCGTCTACCACGCGGGTTAACAGCTCTTTTATGTTGCCTGATGATCCGTCATCACAAAAACCAATTACACCCAGTGCTTCGCAATTTTTGTTGAACGGTAACTCGTATCAGGTAATCAGCCAGATTGCCAGCAGCGGTGAAGCGGAAGTGTTTTTAGTAAATCGTGATGGGAAAACAGAAGTGCTGAAATACTATTTCACCAACTTCCGACCCAAAGAAGAAGTGATTACACAACTTCAGTCAATAAACCGTTCCGATGTTTTATCGCCACTCGATTTCGGCTACTACAACAACCGGTTTTGGGAAACCAGCGAATACATGGAGGGTGGCCACCTGGGCGATATCGCGCCGCTCAATGATGTAAAATTATTTCGCGATATCATCGAAAAAGCGAATGAAGCAATTCATGCCTGTCATGTCAATAAAATCATTCACCGCGATATTAAACCCGTAAATATTTTCTTTCGCGATAAAGCTCGCACGCAAATTGTTCTGGGCGATTTTGGCATCGCATCGCCGATTCAAAATGAAAATGACTATCGCGTTACAAGTGTGAACCGGACCAGCACCTATGCGGCGCCAGAACTTTTCACCAATATTGATAACAAGGGAGCCATCAATAATAAAGTTGACTTCTATGCCCTGGGCATTAGTTTGCTTGAACTCTGGCAGGGAAAAGATCCATTCCATGGCATCTCCGAGTTTAGTATCATGCGTATTAAACTGGAAGGTCGTATCAATATTCCCTCTTCATTGCCCGATGATATTGAAACACTCATCAAAGGATTGATAACGATTGAACCAGGCAAACGATGGGGTTATGAAGAAACCAAAAAATGGCTGCGCGGCGAACCGGTAAAAAGCTACTACGAAACGGTACAGGTAACGTTGAAACCATTTGAATTTGATCGATCCAAAGGATTGTATGCAGCCGATTTTCGTGAACTCGCATATTATATGGAACAATATCCGCAAAAAGCGGAACGCCATCTCTATAGTATGATCATTGCAGAATGGGCCAAAGATGCATCGCCCGATGTGTTTAGCGAACTCAAAAACCTGGTAGAAAAAGAATATCCCAACACTGCCGGCGCCCCACCAGAAAATACAAAAGCAGCACTTACTAAAGCTATGTATATACTGGATGCCGACAAACCCTTCAAATCATTTGACGGTTCGGTATGGTATAGCCATTCAGATCTGGCTCAGCATATTGAAGCCAATGCTTCACATTATAAACAAGATCTTGCAAAACCAACTTCATCCTTCTACCTGTTTTTGGAAGCACGTGGCATGGATGACCGCGCAGCTAAATACAGAAACTATTTTCAAAAATTTGGAGCAGACAAAGCATTCCATCTGCTGGTGCTCGATCTGCAGGATAATATACTTCGCGTAGACGGACAGGACTTCAGCAATGTGCAGCAACTGACATCCGTGGATGATGCGTTGCAGCAGAAAATTATAAAAGATGTTACTGATCCTAACTCAAAAGTTTCTGTCTGGCTCGACGCCGTTCACAATTATCTCACGGATAATATTAATCGCTGGCGTGTTTTAAAACAATTCAACATAGATACCCTGCGTTACGCTTTGCGTACTGGCGGACTTAAAATTGGAAATGCAGAAGTAAGCGATGTGAATGAGTTTACTGATCTGTTGCGTACGCAACCTGGCCTCTTTACCGATTTTTCCGATGCCGAAGGCAACCGCGTGAAGGCAGACTACTGGCTGCAAAATTATCAGCAATCTTCGCTGCAGGACGCCGTTAGTACCAGCCGCTTCTTCGAGCTTCCGGGTCTTAGTATAACTCAGATGGGGGCATTACTTGGTTACCTGACCAGGCAGGAAGAAGCAGAATCATTTGACATAGTCGTGCAGTACTCCGACATAATAAAAAAGGCTGTTAATGGCGACGACAACAGGCTTTCGGAACTCACTCGTCCTTCAGAAACCGGACTCAATCAATATATTGAACAGAATCGCCCTGCTCATCTGTATGCAGTGGAACTACTGGAAATGGTTGTAAATAAGATAAATGAAATCAATACATCTCACCACGCACTTGCAGAACGGGTATTGTTCATTATCAATGATTCAATCGACAAACATTTGCATGCAGACTTTGAGAAATTAAAAGATCACTCACAGAATTATGAACTCGTTTTCAATCGGGTAAAAGTATTCGCAGAAAAGCAATTAGCGGCAATATCCGGTACGCTGCCGTATCTGCAACATTGGGAAAAAGAACAGAAACTGATAAATAAACGGATCTCCGAAATTGATACCGAACTTGATCGGGAACTTGTAAAAGAGCAGAAGAATATTTCAGAGAAGTTCGAGACAATGAAAAAAGATTATCTGAAAGGCAAAGTTGATTTTCTGGAAAAGGGAAAACATTTTTACGCAATCTTCACCTATGCGTTGGGCTGGAGCATTGCATTTCTCTTTTTTTACTTCGCTAACTCGGCCCCAGCAGTCAATCCTTATGTGTACCAGGATTCTTACTATGGAATAAGCACCTCCTGGCTATATATTTTTGGTTTTATATTTCTTGTGGTAACTCCTTTGAAAGTACGTTCTGTTCGAAATAGGTGGCCCGATACAGGCATCATGGGAAGCATCTGTGATCCTATTCACCGTCTGGTTGGGAAGATATTGTATCGCCCCATTCTGAAAGAAATGGAAAAGGATCCTTCAAGTTCTATCAATCAACGTTCAGCAGATCCTGAGAAGAATGAACTTCTAAAGGCGGAACAAATTATTGGTGGCAAACGACACAATCAAAAATTTGAGGCGATATCAGCAATCGTTTCATTGCCTAATGATCGGTTAGAAATGGAACTGGCAAAATTATGAATCTGACTTATGGTATGTATTAGGTGTAGCAAGCCCAACCGTTCGGTTGCGCGATATTGTAAAAATTGCGGAAAGGAGCTGTCGTTGTCGCAAGAGACAACAGAAAACAAAGCTCCTGCTGATCCCGACTTTGATCAACTGTGTGGACTGGACGATGTAAAGGCGCGCATCAGACGTGAACTCACAGTATTCAGGAACATGCGCAGCGCCGGTAAGAAGTACAGTCTTCAGCAACTGCACACAGTAATTATTGGAGAAACCGGAACTGGAAAATCAAAGCTGGTAGAACAGCTGGCGAAAATCTATTTCCGGAATGGTATCACTACGAAACCTGATCCGGTTATCGTACAGGCCGTAAACTTCTCTGAATTCAGTAGAAACCTTGCAGGAAATATTGATGCAGCCCGGGGCGGCATTCTGTGTATTGAGAATGTGCAGCAACTGGTGTCTGATAATTCCGGCGATAGCCGGTCTACCGCTCTGGACAGGTTGAATGCTGAAATGCAAAATCGCGACGGAGATCCGATCATTATCCTTTCTTCACGTTCACAAAGTTTCCGGAATTATCTCGAAGCAAACCCTGATATCAACAGCCGCATTCCGCTAAAGTTGTATCTCTCCGATTTTACAGTAGATCAGATGATGGAACTTGCCTGCCAGATGCTGGAAGAAGAAAAATACAGCATGACGGATGCTGTAAAGGCCAAACTTAAAAATCGTTTTTTGTATCTTTTCAAAAATCAGATGGATGCAGCGAAGTCGCTGGAAACAGCACGCAATGGCTTTCTCGTTCAGAAAGAAATTAAACAGATTATTGGGGAACATTTTCTTAATCCAGATTATTTCCTTTCACCATCTGCACTGCTTGAGTCAGACATTAAAGGTGAAGTGTACAAAGTAAGATCGACAGAAGATATTTTGAGAGACCTGGACGATTTTGTAGGAATGGAAGGCGTGCGTGAGTTTCTGCAAAACATGATCAACCTCTTGCGTGTGGCAAAGAAAGATGCGGAAACTACCGGTGTGGAACTGACAGTGGGTGCACATATGGTGCTGACAGGCAATCCTGGCACCGGTAAAACCACACTTGCCCGTAAACTTGGTGAAGTATTTGCATCAGCCGGGATCCTTTCATCGGGCCACGTAGTTGATGTCGATCGTAGTAAGCTGGTTGGACAATATATTGGTGAAACGGCCCAACTGGTTCAGAAATATTGTAATGAAGCGATGGGTGGTGTGTTACTTGTTGATGAAGCTTATTCGCTCAAGCAAAGTAGTTCAGACAATGTGGGTCAGGAAGCTATTGACACACTGTTGAAACGCATGGAAGACGACCGCGGCAAATTCATTGTTATCGCTACAGGGTACAAGCAGGAAATGCAACGATTCATCAACGCTAATCCTGGAATGAAGTCGCGTGTGAAAGATAACTTCTTCCATCTCCCTGACTATACCCCACCACAGTTATTAGAAATCCTGAAGATAAACGTAAAACAAGGTCAGTACATTCTTACACCTGAAGCGGAAGAAAAAGGCGGCAAAATATCTCACCAATATGTACAACCGTCGTACGAAAGAATTTGGAAACGGACGGGATGTGCGTTCGTTTTTTGAAAAGACGCTGGAAAAGCGCGCTGCGCGGATGACAGCATCAGCAGATGCTGAGCGAGACTTTATAATCATTGCCGATGATATAGAAGATACAAACGTTGACATTTCAAACGACAAGATTGAACAATTACTGGCGGAACTGGATAGTCTTACCGGTTTGCATGCAGTGAAACTGCAAATGCGATCGCTGGTAAACTTTGTACGCATGGAACAACGTCGTGCCGCCGAAGGGGGAAAAAATTCCGAGCTTACACTTCATTGCATTTTTAAAGGGAGGCCGGGGACAGGTAAAACCACTGTTGGCCGCATTCTGTCCAACATCTATCACGGCCTTGGTTTATTGCCAAAGAATCATCTGGTAGAAGTTGATCGAACTAAACTGGTAGGCGAATACATTGGACAGACAGCAATAAAAACATCAGAGAAAATTGACGAAGCAATGGGTGGAGTGTTGTTTGTTGACGAAGCATATACACTTGCTGGCAGTGCAGGCTCCAGCAATGATTACGGTAAAGAAGCAATTGAAACATTGTTGAAGCGAATGGAAGATGACAGGGGAAACTTTATCGTCATCGCAGCAGGTTATGCCGACGATATGGATAAGTTTATTAAGACGAATGAAGGTTTGGCTTCGCGTTTCCCGACTGAAATTACGTTTGATGATTATACCGGATCAGAGTTGACTTCTATTTTCCTCGGAATGCTGGCAAATAAAAACATGCGTGTGAGTGATGAAACGAAGGAGAAACTTGCCGAATTTTTCGATGAAGTATATGAACGCCGCGATAACAAGTTTGCCAACGGACGTACTGTGCGCAACATCCTGGAGGCTGCTTTAAAGGCGCAGTCAAATCGTTTACTGGCAATAGAAGCTGCTGGCGGAGATATAACAGGAATGCTGAATACGCTCGAATTTGCGGATGTTAGCACAGAGAAGAAAGAAGATGAAAAACCAACAATTGATCAGATTCTGGAAGAGCTGGACCAGTTAACCGGACTTCAAAAAGTAAAAGAAGAAGTCCGTTCATTAATCAGTTATCTGCAACTCGAAGATATTCGGCGAAAGTCGGGAGGAGTTACATCACCATTGAGTTTGCATTTCATTTTCAAAGGCCGTCCAGGCACTGGTAAAACAACAGTCGGTCGGCTACTGGCGAAAATTTTCCAACAGATGGGATTGTTATCGAAAGGGCATCTTGTGGAAGTAGATCGTGGAAAACTGGTTGGCGAACACATTGGCGCCACCGCGATCAGAACTACCGAAAGAATTGATGCAGCCATGGGAGGTATCTTACTGGTAGATGAAGCTTATAGCCTTGCGCCTCCAAACTCACCGAATGATTTTGGCAGGGAAGCGATTGATACCTTATTGAAACGCATGGAAGACGATCGCGGGAAATTCATCGTTATTGCCGCCGGATATGAAGGTGATATGAATCGTTTCATTGATTCCAATGAAGGACTTGCTTCGCGTTTTACCCAGGAAATTCATTTCGACGACTACAACGGTCCCGAGATGTTGTCTATATTTAAAGGGCTGGTAGCTAGAAAAGGATTGATGATAAATAGTGAAACAGAAAAAGCGCTGGCGCAATATTTTGATAAGCTTTATGAAAATCGCGACAGCAAGTTTGCGAATGGCCGAACTGTACGAAACATTTTTGAGAAGAGTCTTCCGCGCCAGTCGAATCGCCTTAAAAAGCATCTGGATGCCGGTGAAGATATTCGCGAAAGAATCAACGAACTGTTGCTAGAAGACATCATTCCTAAATAAAATCAAATTCTGCTCCATGTCTGCCGAGATACAAACTGTTCAGCTTATTAAATGTGCATTTTGCACAGCTGAGATTGAAAGCGATAGTTTTTATTGCGATCAATGTAGCCGTGAGATTATGCTTTGTGAGGAATGTGGAAAAGCCGGTCGCGATCAGTGGTGTGAAGAAGATGGGGGAGCACTGGTATCAGCAAAATCAACAAGCAATACCAGCCCGGTAGCAGCATCGGAACCAGTTGTTACCACACCCATCGTAAACGCACCATCTCCCGGCACTACAACTCATTTCGATCTATCAGTTCCCATTGATGGAAACACATCGATACCTCAGCTGCAACTTAAAAACGGAAGTTTGGGTCTTTCATTGTCAATTGTTCCGGGATCTATATTGGGAAGAACGACTGGAAACTATTCAGCCCAGCTGAGTCAGTTCAATGGTATTTCAGGTCGGCACCTTCAGTTTGATTACACCCCCGCGCGTGGATGGACATTTCGCGACCTGGGCTCGACCAACCGTACGCGTTATAGCGCGGCGGCGGTTAGTGACTGGAAAGCGGTTCCTGTTGTTGAATACAATACCGACATAAAACTCGCCTCTCCATCTTACCTCGCGGTGGCAAATGTGGTATTTGAAGTGAACATAAAATAAGGTTCGATAAACAGACTAAAAATGACAGTCGAAATCAATGCCGTTTGCGACATGGGACGCCAACGTCAAAACAATGAAGACATGGTACTTGCCGGTACAGCATTTCTTCGCAATGCTGAGCTCGACTGGCAGCAAATGGAATTAGGAACTGAGCCTGTATTATTTGCAGTTTCAGATGGTATGGGAGGCCACAATGCCGGTGAACAGGCAAGTGAATTTGTGTTGCGTCGCATGGACAACTTATTGCGTGCAGTGCCTGCAGGTTTATCGGAAGAGCAGATAAAACATTTGCTGGATGAAAAAGATTCCGGAAGTGCATCAGCAATTAAACCAGGTAGGCAATCAGAATCCCACGATGAAAGGCATGGGTTGTACTTTTACCGGGTTTTGGTATTATTCTGGTCAGTTTTATTTTATACATGTTGGCGACAGTCGTTTATACCGCCTGCGTGGCAAATATATTGCACAGCTTACGCGCGATCACAGTCTTCAAAAAATGTTGAATAACGCTTCTATTCCTGCGAATCACATTGGCAATTGTTTTGGCGGGGGCGTTTCTGCATTTTTCTACGATTTCGAGAACCTGCATGACAGGGTTTTACCAGAAGACACATTTCTGCTTTGTTCGGATGGGTTAAATGGTGAACTGGAAGATGAAGTGATGGAAGAGTTGTTGCTATCCGGCTCCGCGGCCGGCGGGCTGGTAGCCAAAGCGAATGAATTAGGCGGGCGTGATAACATTTCGTGTTTGGTGGTGAGGGTGGGGTGATAGGGAAAAATAGATTTATGAAAATAGCGGTCATTACACTTATCGTTTTGTTGATGATGATGGGCGGCACCACTCAGCAACCCACCAGTCAAAAACATTATAGCTCTCCGCGTGCGTTGTATCGAATGGATACGCTTTTTTTGAAAGCTAACCGTAGCCAGCCTCTACTTACTAACATCACAATCCAACAGAATGAATTTGTATACATCGAAGTATATGGAAAAATTTCCGTTGGCACCTTTGTAGGTGAAACAGATGGTGCAGGTATTCCGAGGTCCAGCTTAAGTCTGATGATGTACAATAAATATCCCGACTTTAATCATGGAAGTGTAGTGTTTTTGCGAAACGGCAAGTCGCCGCAGGCATGCGTTCGCATACTTGAGGACCTGGGAATGAAATATGACCTTCCGGGTGTTTCGCCGGATTATGGTATAGACTATGTGCCGGGATATTATTTTATTGCAGACGAAGCAGCTCGTTTATCATTCGACATCAATGACAATGAGCCTGTAAACAATCGTGGAGAATATATCATCATTGTGCTTCGAATGAGTCATGAAGATCACCAGGCGAGAAACTATTTCAACCGTTGCCCTGAGAAAAAACCTAATGAAACAGACTGTCAGGGTCATACCTGGATTGAAGAAGGTATAAAATCATATTATTATCATGGAATCAATGACTCGTATCGCGGGCAGGGCGAGCGTGCGGGTTGTCAGTGTGTATATGATGATGGCAGGTTGATAACAAAAGGAAAAAACATCGGATCATTCGATATCGGTTACTGGCATTTCGATGGCGATCTCACAAAACCGCAAGCACACTATTATCATTTGATACTGGATGTACTTCCCCACGATCTTTTTGAAGAAAAGCTTTCGAAGGCTCCTGAATATAAATACCAGCGTGTGGAGCGGTGTGAGTGAGGGGGCGTATGTTACAGCCAGCGAACCATTATTTCTAAATGCCATGATGCGATCACCGATAAATATTTTACATCCCCTGCTCTGATCAAAGGTGTTTTAAACAACAATACGATTCATTTCCGGAAAACCTACCCCGGTCGCGTAGAAAGCAATGAAATGGATAAAACTTATATCGCACACGACCAGCCCTCGCACGAAATAAATTATCAGGGTTTATATAAAAAGAGTTGGTAAGAGATCGATGGTCGATGACGGCTGAGCGATAAGGATGGGCGCGATGTTTAACAGGATTTATTTTTCTCCAATTACAAAATTTAGAAACTCAAAAACATTTTGTCGTTTCTCTGAAAGTTCATTTGCATTTATACCCTTCATATAATTCAGTATATCGTTGCGCAACCAATCGGGAGGATTTTGCAGCGTGATGTTTTGCGAACGCCAATCACTTAGCGATGCCCATGCTAATTGTTGAAGTTGTTCATCTTTATCGCGTATACACTGAAGCAAAAAGGAATCGCTATCCATCCACTCTTTCTTGTCGCCATTTGCAGCATCGTTCGTCGATTTTCTATCGCATTTTCATGGAACGTCTGGTATAACTCGCGAAAGGATAATAAATCTGTGTTTTTGAGAAATACCGATACGGCAGCTTTTCTCATCGTCCCATTTAAATCAAATAGAGAAGAGCGTGCAGGGATGATGGCAGCATCATAATCAAATTTTGCGACTCCGAAAAGTGCTGTAGCCCGCACTTTTTGATTAGGATGCGAAAGCAGCTCTTTATACAATGGAAGTTCTTTGTCATTCCCCAACTCAATTAAACCGCACAAGCTACCCGGTAATTGCCTGCCCTCTTTCACTAACTTTCGATAATATCCGCATGCATCAGGGATTTTATCTTTCAAAACATCCCGACAGTAGAGTCGTATATAAGCATTATTGTCGCATAAACCTTTCCAGTACCACTCTTCGAGCTCTGCAAAAAAATCCCGGCCGTATGTCATTGCTGTCTGTCGTACCCGTTTGTCAGGTTGGTCTAGACAGAATAGAATGAGGTTCATCTGTTCATTTGAGTTAAAGCGGCCCAAATTTTTTAAAAGATCCATATAAAATCGTGGATCATTTATCCATAGCCAGTTTCGAACCTGTTCCCAGGTAATATTTCTGTGTTTGAGCACCCATTTAAAAAGTGTTACCCAACGACTTTCCGGATATACAGGTGGATTTGAATACGGTTCATCAAGATTAATTTGTGCAGCTATAAAACTCGTGATAACGTTGTAAGCTGTTGACGGGTCGGTTCGTTTAACATTTTGTAACCAGGTAATCGAATCGATCACCGCCATCCATTGTTTTATTCGCTCGGGCACGAGCAGCGTTGCGATTGCATTTTCGGCTGCGGCTCGTACCTGCGGCACCCAATCCGCAAGGCGGATAAGTATATAACGCAATCCCTCCTGACCCGGATATTGGCTTAATATCTCAACGGCCTTTTGTCGTACAAAACCGTTACTATCCATGCTGGCCAGACAAAGTAATTTTTCATATGTGCCAGAATCAAATTTTTTCCTGAAAATAGGTGAGCATGGCCGGGTTTGCCGCCACATTTAAATACATGTCAGAATAGCGGCGCACCGTATCCATTGGTCCCACAAGTTGAAACACCGCGTTTGCCACCTTATGTCGCAATCGTGTGTCAGAATGAAATAAAAAGGGAGTGAGTGAATTTACGATGTGCCGGTTTCCCTCTTCAACAATGAGTTCCAGGCGAATCAGTTTGCCTTCTACATCTTCTTTTTCCCAAGGCCAAAATGGCTTCTTGCTTAGATACTGTATGTAATCGTTTAATTGCGACATGGTCGTTTCAAATATACAGGATGCATAACTCAGATATGACCATTATTCGTATGAAATAAGGAAGGCAATACACCTTTTCTTCGAAAATCTGCAGATCGTTGATGCGGAATAATTCCCACGATTCACTGTTCACGATCCTCCGTTACCACGAAAAAGTGTAATGCCAATTGCCTGTTTTCTTCCGCAACATCAGCACCTGCAGTGGCAGATAATGATTGCATATAGAACAAGAGGAACTCCTCAATACCAAAGTGAAAAAGCCTTTGCAGCATCAGCACATCTGGGGTAAGGCAGAGGTGGATGTGATGCAGTTCATCGTCTTCTTGCAGAGCCTTGTCGCCAACAACATAACGGGAAGCAGCACCATACCAGCGCGTTATTAAATCATGACCCGCCTCGTTGCGTTGTGCGCGCGAGAGTGGGCTTTGCGCCAGCGAAAGCATTTCCAATACACACAAATGGTGCAGGGTCCGCAGTTGCTCCTCCACCGCATTGCGCTGCTGCAGCCATTGCTGAAACAGCACCATGGCCGCCGCCGGGCGGCTGCCATCCTTTGGCGCCAGGTGCGCGTAAACCGATAGCGCACTCACCAGCTCCTGCAGCAACTCCTCCACCCCGACGCCTACCTCCTGTCCCATTTTTGCAAATGCCACCGGCACCCGCAACATCCATCCGCGTTCTTCCTTCAACGTTTCCATAGCTCAACATTTTAAGTGTGATAAATAATGCCAGGTAATTACAAGGTTGAGTAAGGTTGGTAAGGTTGGTAAGGTTGAATGAAGCGCAAGAAAATGAAGTCTATATGGGAAATCTTAAAAAATATATACAACGTGTTAGAGTTCGGCTGACATAAAACAATGGATAGCCAAATTGACTTCAACGTTTGATGAATCTATCAATCCCTTTATCGATAGAACTCGGAGAAAATATTGTAGAAACTTTTCGAGGTCAATCTTTTCTAGGTCAAAAAGAAGTTGTGTACTAGGCGACAATTCAATCTCAACCTCTCGCCTTGCACCAAGCCATAACTTTTGATACCAATCCCGAAGGAGTTGCTGTTCCTGTTCAGGGGTATGGATGTTCTTAATTAAACTTTGCGCCTTTCTCAAATACTCGGCATTAATTTGCCTTCTATGTCTTATTTCAACCTTTGATTTTGTTTGATAGATCTTTAAAAAGCTGATTGCAGGAGATGTTTTAAGCTGGCATTCGGCTTGTAAAAATGCTTTGACAGTTAGTGCAGAAACAAGTTTTTGAAGAACCTCCGTTTCGTCGGCGCAAGTCATCAGGCATAAGTCGCTATATTCGCTCGGTACGTGCAGTAGGCAAGTGTACTGCCCTGAAAACATTCTCATATGTCTTTCCTTTTTCTTTGGGTGCTAAAATTTGGGTTTCATTGTTTTAATTTGAAATTAAAATATTTTAATTCTAAATACAAATATTTGTTTTCCTTATTTCTTATTGATTATTAGCCAACAATTTCGGTTAACTTTAAATCGAATCAAGAAGGCAGCTCCGAATGGCCAAATCAAGAACAACAAAAAAATCTGAGCCTCCCGTATTAAACAGGATAGCGATTGTCCTAAAAGAGGAGAGGAAATCAAACCGTTGGCTCGCAACGGAAACGGGTTTCACCGAAACCACCGTGTCTCAATGGTCGACCAACAGAAAACAACCGAATGTGTTCAACCTGTATTTAATTGCCCTTCTACTTCGCAGAGATCTTAAAGACTTAGTAATTTCTATTTCGAGCATAGACGAGAAGATAAGAGAAGATCATATTAAGATGTTAAAGCGGTTGGCTGAAGGCAGTAAGAGAGTAAAAGGATTGAAAAAATAATGTATAACTATTATTATGGTGAGTCAATCGCTACTTTTAGGCGACAGTCTTTGGAAGAGATTGTTGGTCTTCTTAGTATTTCGAGTGAGTTTGACAATAATTTGCAACAAATTGGCGCATGGAAACAACAAATACCTATTCTTCAAAATTCATTAGAAGGTTTAGATGGCACAATCTTTATAGAGTTTTCTATACCCAGAATGGGTAAAAGGGTTGACGCTGTTTTGCTCATCGACAATGTTGTATTTGTTATTGAGTTTAAAGTTGGCGAGTCTCAATATTTGCAATATAGTATAGAGCAGGTTTGGGATTACGCTCTTGACCTTAAAAATTTTCATAAGCCCAGTCATAATGTGGCCATAGCTCCGATTTTAGTTGCTACAGAAGCGACTCATTCATTTACCTCAATTATAACCACCCATCATAATGACAAACTTACTTTTCCTCTTAAAGTAAACAAAACTGACTTAAGAGCTGCTATAACAGCGGCATTACAATTTTTCGAGGGAGAGCAGCTAATTGACGCATCTGGCTTTGCAAAAGGCGCCTATCATCCTACACCTACTATAATTGAGTCTGCAGTTTCCTTATATAATAATCATTCAGTTTCAGATATCACCAGAAGCGATGCGAGTGCTAAAAATTTAACAGAAACCACCGGCGCAATAGATGATATTATTGAATATGCAAAAAAGAATAAAAAGAAAGTTCTCTGCTTAGTTACTGGAGTTCCCGGAGCAGGAAAGACATTAGTTGGATTAAAAGTAGCTACATCGCATCTTGATAAATCAAAAGGAGATTCCGCAGTTTACCTTTCCGGAAACGCTCCATTAGTAGCAATTTTGCAAGAGGCTTTGACCAGGGATCAAGTAAAACGTGACTCAACCAAAGGGATTAAAACAGCAAAAGGTAAGGCCAAACAAGCGGTAAAATCATTTATTCAAATAATTCATCACTATAGAGATGCATATCTAGCAAACCCTGAGGCGCCATATGATCATGTAGCAATATTTGATGAGGCACAAAGAGCATGGAACAAAGACCAGACCGTAAAATTCATGCGACAAAAGAAAAATCAACATGATTTTAAATATTCGGAGCCCGAATTCTTGATCTCTTGTCTAAATCGTCATGAAGATTGGTCTGTAGTAATTTGCCTAGTGGGCGGTGGGCAGGAGATAAATACAGGGGAAGGCGGCATTTCCGAATGGCTTCAAGCTATTCACAACATTTTCAATGATTGGGAAGTACATTTATCTCCAAATCTAAGCGACTCAGAATATTTAGCCGACGAAGCGATAAAACGTATTAGTTCAACATCAAAATTAACTTTCAATGACAGCCTTCATCTTTCCGTATCTATGCGCTCATTTAGAGCCGAAAAGCTATCGCTGTTTGTAAAACACTTGCTTGACCTTGACGTTGAAAATGCACGCAAGACATTAGCCGAAGTGCAGAAAACCTATAAAATTGTTCTTACTAGAGATCTTGCTAAAAGCAAAACAATGGCTAAAGGATCAAGCTCGCGGAACTGAGCGATACGGAATCGTTGTTTCATCCCAAGCGCAACGATTGAAGCCTTATGCAATAGATGTGAAGTCGCCAATTGATCCGGTACATTGGTTTCTAGAGGATAAAGAGGACGTGCGATCTTCCTATTTCCTCGAAGATGTTGCCACTGAATTTCACGTGCAAGGCCTTGAACTTGATTGGGCCTGTGTAACTTGGGATGGAGATCTTAGATATTCCGAAAATGGATGGAATGCTTTCTCATTTAAAGGAACCAACTGGCAAAACATCAATAAACAAGAACGGAAGCAATATCTTATCAACGCCTATAGAGTATTGCTTACACGTGCAAGGCAAGGAATGGTGATTGTTGTTCCGGAAGGAGACGATAATGACAAGACCAGGCAAAAGGCATTCTTTGATAGGACGTTTGAATATTTGTATGAGATTGGGTTGGTAAGAATATAAATTATACAATTTTATCCCTTTCAATCTCTTAAACCTTCAAACGTCATCTCTTGGTGTAAGTTGCAGAATAATTTACTTGTTGAGCTGCGCGAGAACTTTCTGATATTCCAGAAATCTCCTACAAAAGTCTTCTGCACTTTCGAAATTGCTGAACATGTATTCCTCATTTAATCCGTTTGGTGATTTTAGAGCTATGCTGCCATATTGAACTATCGGAATCTCACGGTTGTCTTTAAAACGCCGGTCGGGCGTCCCATTCTTATTTACTTTTACCCAGGTTCTATCAATTACTTTCGAATCCCTGGGTACTAAATCTGTTTCTACAAATCGAACTGGGGAAAATTCAACTCTAATCTCGTCAAGGCCAAGAATTGCAAATTTTCTTTTGGAAGAATATACGATTAGAAAATTGGGATAGAAGTATAAATCAGCCCCATTCGCATTATTAAAATATATCGGGGTTATGTTCGCGCGTATATCATCAATTGGTTTATGACTGAATCTTACGACTTTTTTACTGATAAGAGTTGAAGCGGCAGACCGCGTCCTCACGCGATCCTGAAAATGAGATGAAGTTACATCCCAAATCTTCCAGGATTCGCATAGCTGATTGAATGATCCTGTAAGTCCTTCATAAAGCGCCCGTAGTTCTTCATCGAACTCAATATCGAGGGATGCAACACTGCTTTCAATTGCCGAATCTATTTGATCAATGGTGTCCTTCTGGTTTTGAATGTTTGACTTCAACCGTTTCGTGGAGGCACGGTTCAGCAGCCCGTATAAAGAAAACGTACGATAGTGTAAGGGAGCGCTTAGATTTAGCAAGGCTTTTTCTGAACGGAACTCTTATCATTCTTCAATATGCTTCGCTGCTCATGTGAAGCTAAAATCGCCTGCTTCACGCCTTCCATTGTTTGCGATTGTATAAATTCCGGTTCAAGACTAAAAATATTGCCATTAACTTCTGATTCGTCCCGTACGGGGGTAGCATCAAGTGAGTTATTATCCGTTCTTCTTTCAGGGGATACAATTTTTTGACGATTGTATAAACCTAACCCGGGTACACTGGTATTCAAATAGACGCCGTTCTTTCCTAAAGTTAGGCTAGCCCCCTTAACTCAATTGAAGTGT
>JANPZZ010000012.1 GCA_024707305.1 Chitinophagaceae bacterium | reverse complement strand
TGAAGTTTACAGTTTGAAACTTATAGTAATTTTTATTGGGAAATATTGCCGACAAGCACCGTTTGGCAATATTGGCAGAAATCGCACTGTATTTAACAATAAGCCATTGGATATTTACGTAGTTCTAGACGTCATCGATCAATAATCAGAGGAAAATATATTTGTTAGAAGGTAGACATGAAAGCTAACCTTTAAATGTATCCCTCCGTCCAACTACACCTCCCACACCGTTACAAAATAATCGGAATTCGGGAGGTGTAGTTGGACGGAGGGATATATGAATATTATAATTTATCAATTCGAAAAAAACTCTTCTTTTTCAAAATCCCATCGCAATGCGCCTGGAGGAGGCAAATATCTCGGGTCATCTTTGGATAAAATGACTTTATACAGTTCGACCATTGGATTTTTTTTGCCTTGAATAAAACAATTAAGTCTTTCTATTACCCCGTCTGCATCCCAAATTATTGGCCCTTCTAATCCAATACATTCTTCCGGTGTTACATCTATAGAAGTTCCATCATCGTAATATATTTTGCAATCCTCTAAATTAACCAAGTCTTGATCAAAATGAGGAGGGATGAGCTTAGTTTCACTTAGCGTTAATTCCTTAAAACCTATTATATGAAAGAAATTTTTCTCTACAACGTCTTTGAATATTCTTAAATATAAAATAGTCTCTGAAACTAGAAGCTTTTCCAAGTCATATTCACGTCCTTCATTATCTGAAATATCTGAAAAGGAATTCAAAACTCCTAAATGAAATCCAGGTAATAATCGGCCAAATGCTATCTGACGATTATTCAAAGGAATTTTACTATTGAACCTTCCTTAAATTTTTGCTTTTTCATTTTAATTAGGGCCTTTTTTTTGGTCCGCTGGATTATTGTTAGGTAGTGGTCCAAAATTAAGTAATGAAATTAACTGATAAATTGCAGCTTTGGTCCTCGACACTGCTCGTATCTTATTTCGAGAATATCCGCCTTCACTTTGGGCCCCTCCGTGTAAGTCAATCAGATCTTGTTCCCGCCCCTAATTGCAGTATAATTTTGGGAAAATCTATCTCTTTTCGCTGGACTCCAACCACCCTCAGAACGTAAAATTGTATGACTTCTTTCTCTAACAGCTACGACCCGATCAGCATCGGCTTCCGTTGGCGCTATTCCACTATATGTTCCCGACGATCTGCCTGAGTATGTTTTAGCACTGCCATCAGGCATCACCTTAGTTTTTGTGTATGTTACCCAGAAAACTTTGGGAGCTGTTTCGTCAAAATCCTTCTCATTCGATATTGGAGCTGGTTCTGGTAATGAAGTCGGATCTGGTACAATGTTGTCAAAAGGGCGCGGGCCGTCATAGGGATAGAGTTCCCTGAAACGTTCCTCAGAATGAATGAAGTACAACTCATCGCCATGAGGAAAACGAGGGCCAGCTTCTAACGGCGACAACAAAAAACTTAAGAATCCTAAGGCCTTTCCGCTAATCTTTGCTGCTCCTTTTCCAAAATTTCTCCAGAAGCCAGGTTTTTCAACTGACTTTTCTACACCATTCATCGCTACTTCCTTTGCTAACTGGTACACGTCATTTCTCGTTGCAACTATAAGAGTCGTTGATCCGGCTTTTTCTGCGGCCGAAGCATTCCCTCCGGTACCCTCTAAGCCATCAATATCTATATTATAAATCGGATTATTACTACCGAACTGATAATCTGATAGCTCTGGAAATTTTTCGAGAGTGGATCGACAGAAAGAAACCTCCCCAATCGCGGATCATAAATCCGCATCCCATAATCTTGCTGGTTGCCTTCACCTTTTACATCATTGTCATTCTCCTTCCCATTAAATCCATACCTATACAAATCCGAGGCTGCAAACTTCCGCCCCGGCAATACCATCCCGAACGGATGGAGCGCACGGCGAATTCGTTCAAAGAGCTATTTCAATTAAAGTTAATAGAAAAATACAAAAAATTTAGAACAACCCTTGCTGGTTGTCACAGCTTCCGGACCAAATTCAACTCCTTAATCACCATTCTCGCTCGCGCTGTTGGGTTCCATATGACTTTGTTTGTTTATCGAATAGCCCGTACATGTCGTCGGCAACAAATATATTTTTCTCACCGGCAAGGATGCATTCCCTGGGTTCCTCTTATTGCTATTGAAACTAATATTTTTGGTAGTACATTAGAAGATACATTGATGGCTGTATTTGTCCTGAGCCACAGGCTCAGGACATCGTTTGAATGAGGGAGGCTACGGACAGCCGGGGACTCCATTTCATGGGGATGGTCCAACATCTGCAAAAAAGAAAGATGTTACATTGAATTCAATTAGTCCAAATAACGTAAGATTACAGAAGCAAAAATAAATTTTCAAGAAATAAATAAATGGGATATATAATTCTTGGTGACAAAAACCGATTGGCTATCGAAGTGAGTGGGGTTAAATCTGATAGTGATTTGATGGGATATGCAAGGCTTTGGCTAGATGGAGTTGTATTGGGTGATTTTTCTGAATACATATACTTAGATGGCTATCTTTTAGGTGGATTGCATCAGATGCTTAATATAGGATGGATCACTGACGAGGGACTTCCGACGGATATTGACCAGCAGTTTCAATATTTCGAAAAGAAATCAACTGAGGGTGATGATGTCGGGATCGATTCGTATCGAGTCTCTTTCGGAACAATGACAGATAGTTTTGACATGTGGTCTTATCGAAAAGACAATGCAATTACTTTGATTTGGAGACTGCGAGAAGGGCGATCAGTGCGTGATTTGGATAGTAGTATGGTCATTTATAGAGAGTATAAAATATTTTGTGTAAATGGATTAAGTAGCTGTATTTAGATTCGGCATCTGCTTTCAAAGATAGTTAAGAACTGATGGAGTATGTACCCCCAATTATGGATGGGCATGCTCCATTTTTTTTCGATGTTCATGATGGCCAGGTAAACGGCCTTTTGGGCCGCTGTATCGTCTGTAAACTGAACCTTTGTTTTGGTGTACTTTCGGATACCCCGGTTAAGATTTTCAATGGTGTTGGTAGTATAAATGATTCTTCTGATCTCCAAAGGAAAGTCAAAATAACTGGTCAGGTTATCCCAGTTTGTGCGCCACGAGGTGATCGCATGTTTGTATTTATGCCCCCAGGTGGTATCCAGGTTTTCAAGAGCTTGTTCCGCTGCCTGGCGATTAACAGCTCCGTACATGTCTTTAAGATCAGCACAGAAGGCTTTACGGTCCTTCCAGACCACATATTTACAACTGTTGCGGATTTGATGCACGATGCACAGCTGTGTGACGGTCTGGGGGGAAAACGCCTCTGATGGCATCTGTAAAACCTTTGAGGTTATCGGTACATGCAATCAGGATATCCTCCACACCCCGGGCTTTTAAGTCTGTTAGAACATTCATCCAGAAGGAGGCGGATTCTGTTTCTGCCATCCACATGCCCAGTACCTCTTTTAAGCCATCTTGCCTAAGCCCGATTACCAGATAAATACACTTGTTAATGTACTTGCCATTCTGCTTTACTTTGAGCACAATGCCATCCATCCATACTGTAAAATAAACGGGCTCCAGTGGTCGGTTTTGCCACTCCCTTACATGCTCAATAATACGATTGGTAACGTTGGAGACCGTGCCTTCGCTGACATCAACACCGTAGGCTTCTTTGACATGCCTGGATATATCGGAAGTCGTCATTCCCCGGCTATACATGCCGATAATGGACTCTTCCAGTTTATCGCTCATGCGCGAACCCTTCGGGATGAGTTGAGGTTCAAACTCGCTATTGCGGTCCCGCGGGATATTCAGCACTAAGTCGCCTAGCGATTCGGTCTTTACTTTTTTGGAATAAGATCCATTACGACTGTTGCCACTGTTGTGGCCGTCCTTGCTGTGTTTGTCATAACCCAGATGTTCATCCAGCTCTCCCTTGAGCATTTCTTCAACGCCCTGTTTGTAGAGATCGCTGAAAAAGGACTGAAAGTCTTCCTTGCTTTTAAATTGCTTGAAAAAGTCCTTGGGCAGATTTGATTGTTGATTGTCCATAAACTGTATTTAAAGTTAACAAAAAGCGGGGCAAATTCTGCCGCCGTCCCCGTGCAGGTTCCGCTTCGTTCGGCTCCGCTACGCTTCGCCTCAATTCGCTCCACCTGCACGGGTGGGATAACTAATCAATACAGTTACTTAAAACTATTTACACAAAGAACTAAATACTACCCATTTATAGGTCTACGATCCTCTATGATGACTTTAAAAAAATTGTCGCGAGACTAGATCGTACCCTAAAAGTTTGGTGAAAAACTACTTTTCATAGAATGCAGGCCAACGACTATTTCAACCAATAACAGCTTCTCCTAAAGTTTGGATGATACGCCTACTTACTCCCTTTGCAAGGCCGACTAGAATCGATAAAAAGACGAGAGCCCACAAAAAAAAAGTTGTTGAGAATTAAATATTCAGAGGATTTTTGATTACTACGTGCCTTTTTCCAAAAAGTAAATTTGACTTTCTTTCATTTATCTTTAGTTGAACAAAGCTCTTTGATTTCAACGATACCTCTTGCTATCCGTTCGGGATGGTATTGCCTGGAAGGAAGTTTGCAGCTACTGATGCATATCGGTATGGGTTTAATGGGAAAGAGAATGATAAAGAAACATCTTCTACAACGACATATGATTATGGATTTAGAATTTACAGTCCTGCCTTAGGACGATTCCTGTCGGTGGATCCGTTGACAAAGAATTATGCTGCGCTTACTCCTTATCAGTTTGCAAGCAATAATCCCATTGAAGGGGTGGACTTAGACGGACTTGAATATGTTTCATCAAAAGAAGTGAGGATAGAGGTTATTCGAGGAAGGGTAAAGCTGAAGATTGAAAATATGACTAATGTGGTAAGGAAATCTTTAACGGAGTATAATAATGATCCTAAAAATTGGGCTCCCAATTCAATAGGTGTTGATTTTGGTGTAGGGAGTATAAATTTGCAATCAGCTATGCCACAGGCTCCGAGTTCTGATCCCGATCCCGCAGATGCTAACCCCAATAATAAACCAGGTGAGACGGAAGTTGGGAAACCTATTGCTAAAAGTACAGGGTTGCCAGACCATCGGTACAAGGGTAGAACAGTTACAACTGCCTCTCCAAGCGGAGCTAAAGGACTTGCGATATTAGCTGTGGGAATAGAATTAATGATTTACGGGGCGAATATATATGTGCAAAATAGGCTTGACACGGATAAGGGTCTAATTGACCAGCACCTTAATAAGTTTAGGGCAGCTGCTGCAGATGTGAATTATGCTTTATCAAAAGGGCAAATTCCAATAGAGTTTCAAACGGAAGAAAGGTTGTCGGATATCATTAATGTCGTGTTATCCGGCAATAGCTATCTTAATAGCATTGGCGATGAAGTGGGAGCGAAAATTTTGGAAATAGGGAAAACGATTTATATTACACTTTCCGTAAAACGCAATGAATATACTGGTAGGATGATAGAGACAAACCGGTTGGATGGGCAGTCCAATAAGATGATGGAACGAAATCCGAGTTATGATCCTGATTACGTGAAGGAGAATCCTCCTTTGGGTGAGCAGCCTAAGCCAAACCCTTGATTTATCTGTTAGCTAGGTTTAGCTGAGATAGTCTTTGGCGGACTACTGTATCATTTGGATAGTGTTCTAAATATATCTGATAATATTTTAGAGCACTATCTTTTTTTATTTTTAAGCTCAAAAGTTGCAGCAACTTGTAAGCTATAATCATAGTTCAATGAATAAGCTTCTTTATAATCATTTAGCGCTAAGTCAAGTTTGCCTGCCTTTACATATACCTCAGCTCTTTTGCCCAATGCAAGGGGGAAAGGTTCTGCATCAATTAAGGAATTATATTCTTCAATTGCTTTTGAGTATTTATTTTGCTTTACATAAATCATTCCCTTGTAAAGATGTATGCTATTTTTTTTGCCAAAGTTTGGTAGTGAATCCATCAACGTATAGGCGGTTTTGAAATCGCTGTCGTTGATGGCTTTTTGTATGCGGAAGTTCAAATTGTTCTCGTAGTTGATAGCATTTTGTAGGGAGTCGAGCCAGGGTTTATTTTTTTCTCTTATATCGTTAATAAACCCCTTCGGGTCAAATGTTTTTCTGGAATACCTGTTATAAAGTGAAACTGCTACTAGCGCAGTTGCCAGGAAGATAATTGTGACCCAGGTTGCTATTTTTTTTTTGCTCATATTAAAAAGGGTGTTGGACTACGTGAATTTCCTAGTGCTTTATGCGTACGCTTTCTTAGCGTTGGCTGTAATACTCCCCATTTCCTGGACCAAAGGTGTTATTTGCTAAGCTAATATTTTTCATAGTCAAGCGGCTTTTGATTGGATGGATTGGACAAATGCTTCATTGGGTTTCATGCGGGTGGTTTGATGTCTTTTCTGGTTGTAGTAGTCGATATGATTTTGTATTCCTTCAACCAGATCCATTCCATTGTCACACGGATTCAAATACACATAATCATATTTTAAAGATTTCCAGAACCGTTCAATCCAGGCGTTGTCTGTCGCCCGGCCTTTTCCATCCATAGAGATTTTGATTTCATTGTCAGCCAGAAAATGAGTCCACGCCGAACTGGTGTATTGAGATCCCTGGTCAGAGTTGATGATTTCCGGTTTCCCGTGACGGGATATCGCCTCGTTTAATACGTGTAGGCACCACTTCTTGGACATCGTATTGCTCAGGCCCCAGCCCATGATCTTACGGCTATACACATCGATAAAAGCCGTCATGTACATAAATCCATGGGCCATCGGGATGTAAGTAATATCGGTACACCAGACCTGGTTGGAATGAGTGATCTTCAGCCCTCTTAATAAATAGGGCTTGATGTATTCTTTCAATGCTCCTTTGGTCAGGTTCTTTCTTCTGTACATCGTGTGATGGCCCATCAGCCGGAAGAGGCGCCGGATCCGTTTGTGACCTACCGGATAGCCACGATCTTTGAGCCAGTCTACCATGGACTTCACACCTTCGGTAGGGTGCTGCAGTAAATGTTTATCCATGAGGTTCATCATCTTGACATTTTCAGGCTTTTCGCCAGTAGGTTTATAATAAAACGAGCTGCGGGGAACCGAGAGAATTTCACATTGACGGCGAATAGAAAGCTCCCGATGACGGGTACTGATCATTTCCAATCGGTGCCCGACCAACCCAGCTTCCTGGCACTTTTTTTTAAAAAGTCATTCTCTACTTTCAGCTGCCCAATCTGGGCATAAAGCTTTTCAACCTCGTCGGAACTCTGTTCATTCGAAACGGGATTATTGCCAGAAAAAACTATTGCCATTCTTTCCAGAAATTCGGCTTTCCACTTAGAAATAGTAATTGCATTGACGCCAAATTGATGGCTTAACTGGGCAAGAGTCTTTTGGTTTTTGATGGCTTCCAGGGCAACCTTGGCCTTGAAATCCGCGCTGAATTTGCGCCGTGTTTGTTTTGTCATTGGTTTAGTAAATTTAATAGTTCTTATTAACTAAACCTCTGGTCTCAATTTTGGGGAGTATTACAGTTGTCGATGTGGAGCCGGCCATCGTTGACATATTCACATAACCTGTCCCAGCCTTCGATACTGTAGCCGAGCCTTTTGCTGCGGAATTGGCGGCGCCTCCTTGATGATATAACTTCCATTGCCTTTTGAGATGGAAGATAAAATAGCCGACCCGATCAGGAAAGATGTACTTGGCCGGAAGGTTACAAAACAAATCAAGAATTATTCTCCATGGCTTTAATTGGCGAGTTTAAAACTATTGCTGCAACTGTTTTTGCAAATCACTTTTAAAAATTAAAGCATCGAAAAACTCTTTAACGAGTTTCCTTTTTTGTGCCGCCAGTTGTAAAATTTTAGAACTACACAGTTGATTTTTTCCGCTTATTTTTCAGCCAGATTTTGACGGCAGTGATTATTATTGATTATTTCACTAACGCTGACCCGGGTATTTCGGTAATGAAGTGACCCACCTTCTGGGCCATGAGGATTTGACGATTTAAAGCTAGTTTTTATCGGGAACTTTTACTGATTTTTTTCTGAGCGATTCTCCTTTAAGTTCGAAGCGGTGTGCATTAGCCATCAGCCGGTCCATGATGGCATCTGCCAGCGTGGGTTCTGCAATGTATTCATGCCATTTGTTGATAGGCAATTGCGAGGCGATGATGACCGATCTTTTATTGTAGCGGTCTTCCAGTATTTGTAATAATGCTAATCGGGTATTCTGATCCATGGGCGCCAGGCCAAAATCGTCAAGCACCAGCAGGCTTACTTTATCCAGTTGGTTTAACAGCTTGACAAAAGAACCTTCCAGCTTCGCAATGGTAATTTTTTCAGTGAACCGATTGAGATTCAGATAGAGGGTTTTGTATCCCATTACGCACGCCTGATTGCCAAGCGCACAAGCCACGAAGCTTTTTCCGGCACCGGTTGCTCCGCTGATTAGGACGTTTTCCGAGCGGTCAATAAAAGTGCAGTCGGCCAGTTGAGCGATTTGCTCTTTAGAGAGGTTGCGCGAAGCGCTGTACGATATCTCTTCCAGGGTGCCGGCATACCGCAGCTTGCTCAACTTTAAGTAGAGCTGTGTTTTGTATTGCGTTCGGTTTTGTCTCTCCGCTTCTGCCAGTTGCCCGATCAGGGCATGGCCTTCCGGATGATGGTGGACGGGAAGTTGAAGCACGGCTTCGTAGCTTCGGGCCATCCCCTGTAGCTTTAGCTCTTTGAGCTGTTCGAGTGTTGCTGAGGTGTTCATGTATTTAATGATTGATTATTGATAAGCTTCTGATCCGCGGATCTGATGGTGATCTGGGATATTTGGAAGTACTTCGGTCGCTTGTTTGTCCAGGTTCTTGCGCAGGATATTTTCTACCATGCCATAGTTTACTTTGGTCGCTCCCAGTGCACGGTGGCAGGCTGCCTGCAACCGCTCTTTGCCATACTTCTTTTTCCAGTCGCAGTATGCCCAGGCAACTGTTATAAGTCTGCTCGTAAAAACCGGTGGATTGCAGCAGCCGGGCGATTAGCTCGCGTACCGAAGGGCCTAACAAAATAGCCTGCTTCAAAAAATAGTCCCCATCCCAGCTTCGCTGTTCGATGATCTTTTGATGATTGGGCGGGCGGTGTTCGATATTGGTCGTGTATCCATTTTTGCGGTAGCTGCGTTTGTGCAGGGCGACGCGTCGCAGGCCGTCATATATCTCTACTACATCAGCGGTGTAAATGACCTTCAGCCTTTTTCCGATGAGTGTAAAAGGAACGCTGTACTGATGCCGGTCTTCGCCAACGATGACATGATAGTTACGCTGTACCTTACTTTGGGTCGTGTGGCGGACGTAAAAATCAGCACAGGGCAGCGGCTTTAGCAAGGGCTTCTCATACTGTTCAAAAAGAAGTTGGCGGGTTCCGGGCTTATTCTTAAAAGGCCGGTTATTGAACAGTTCCACCTGCATCCGGACAGCTGCGTTCAGGTCCTCCAGACTATAAAAAACCTGGTGGCGAAGCGGCGCATAAATGCGTTGATAGGCCAGGTCAACGGCTTTTTCTACACTGGCTTTGTCGCGTGGTTTTCTGACGCGGGCAGTAAGCGCTGTAGTGCCATAATGCGCAGCAAAGTATTCCATCGCTTCTGCGAACAGCGGTTCATAGCGGCTGGACCGCGACACGGCAGTGCGCATGTTATCCATTTTTACAGACGCTGTGACGCCACCCAGGAACTTTTTGAACCGCACCATGCCGTTGATAAAGTCTTCCTGCCTGGCAGACGGTAGGCACTCCATGTACATATAGTTGCTAAACGGGAGAACACAAACGAGTGACTCACACTCTATAAATTGCCCCGTAGACTTATCCACGTAACCGAGCTTCTTTCCTGCAAAATCAATCTGCGAGGACTCCGCAGGCTGGTGCGTAAAGTGCATCACTGCCTGTGCCGGCCGTAAATGCCGGTTTAAATAGGCACAGAACTGCGTGTAACCATAGCCGTCTTCGTTGCTGTTGCGATATTCTTCCCAGAGCAACTGGCGGGTAACCCCAGGTTTGCGTAACTCAATCAGGTAACCCGGCAAAAGTTCCTGTAGGTGGTCGTATCGAGCATCCACGGATCGGCCCGCAGTCGCCTTTTCATCGGTGGGGACGTACACAAAAGCGGCCAGCGACTCGTCGTCCAGAGCGAGCAACTCCTTTAAGCCGGTGCCGCTGCAGCTGATCCTGCGTAAGTACTCGCGAACCGTATTGCGGGAAAGACCGCTTAGCCGCGTGGTATACCGGATACTGCGGCCTTCCAGTTGCATTTCAATAATCCTTCTGATCTGATGCATGCGTAATGGTTTTGACATATCGCTGGGGCGTTTAGAGCCGCAAAGCGAATGATTTTATGTCAAATCCACCGGCCATATAGGTGGGTCAGGTCATTAGTGAAACACCCGGGTCGAATCATTAGCGAAAAGATGGGTCAGATGAAAGCGAAATATTCGATGTAGGCATTCTGCATTGGCTTGCCTGGCTGTATATACTTAAATTCAATTTCATTTATCTGGCTCCATGATTGGGCTAGCCTGGCAACAAATTCCGGCCCATTATCCATCCTTATCTTTTGAGGTTTGCCATACCGGTTAATTAAATGTTTGAGCACCCATATCACCCGGCTGCTCTTCAGGGAGTAATCTGATTCAATAAAAAGTATTTCCCGGTTGTAGTCGTCTATCACATTGAAGGAGCGGAACTTTGTGCCGTTGCTCAATGCATCGCTCATAAAGTCAATACTCCAGGTTTGGGTAAAACCCGCCGGCACCCCCAACGGTTCTTTTACACGCGCAGCTAACCGTTTTTTCACCTTCCGTCGCAGCGGCATCCCGATTTGTTTGTACACCCGGTGCAGTCTTTTATGGTTCACTAAATCACCCTGATTACGCATGCGGCCATAACACTTCCAAAAACCTTCCTGAGGGTGTCGGGCTGCCAGTTGTTGCAATACAACGATAAGGCTACTATCGTCTTTCACAGATTTATACTGCAGGCTGCTCCTGCTCAAATGTAGTAAACGACACGCCTTGCCGATGTCCTTAGGTCGCTCTGCTTTCATTTCAAAAATGATGCGTCGCTTAGCGCAAGGCTTTAAAGCTTTTTTTCGATCAGGTATTTAGCCACATCCAATTCCATGGCCAGGTTGGCATACATCTTTTTCAACCGCGCGTTTTCTTCCTCCAACTCCTTGATCCGCTTAAGTTCGGTAGCTTCCATGCCCCCATAACGTTGGCGCCATTTGTACAACGTGGCTTTGCTTATCCCATGGTCACGGCTGATTTCTTCGGCATTTTTACCGTTATCAAACTCCTTTAAAATGTTCGCAATTTGAACCGGACTGAATTGACTCTTTTTTCATGTTTTACGTTTTAAAGTTAAGAATTCCCTCTACTTTTAAAACGTACTATTTTCGGGGAGCTTACAACAATTGTAGCAAATTGTAAATAAGTCGTCGGGAACATAAAACTATATTTTTCAGCAGGCGTGTATTTCCTCAGCCAGTCTGATATAGGTTGTATGGAAGTTACTATATTCCTGAGTAATTTAAAAGAGCATTGATACCTGAATTTATCCTGAGCACAGGCTCAGGATAGCGTTTGGCTGACGGGCTGATAGTTTTTTATACCCTTCACTTCAGCAAACAGTGTTACAGATGAACAGATCTGAGCCCGCGCAAACGCAGAAGATCCCTTATTGACTGTACTGATTTTTTTCTTCCAGTTGTGGAAGCTGCCAGACGGAATAGATTGTTGTTTACAGAATGCCTGTATAGTCAATCCACTTTGCTGTTGCTGCTCCAGCAACTCCAAAATCTCAGTTTTACTGCGGAACTGGCGGCGCCTCCCTGATGATATAACTTCCATTGCTTTTTGAGATGGAAGATAAAATAGCCGACCCGACCAGGAAAGATGTACTTGGCCGGGAGGTTACACAGCTACGGACATCGGGGGCCTACGCTAAATAAAAAATCCGCTGGGTGACCTCTGCGGATTTTGATAACCCTTTCTTACTTACTTCTTATTTTTTTTAAGGCCCGTTCTAGAATGGAAGTATCGCCGGGCATATTTTTGTCTACGACGTAATCAGCCCATTTACCATATGCTTTTTTTACTAATAAAATACCTTCTTTAGTTAAATCTGAAGCTTTTATACAAGTATCATCATTAATATTACTAAAATCGTTTACAATGACTTTTGTGGTCAATCCGTTGTCTTGAAAAAATCGAATGGCCGTTTCAAAATATCTCAATATAACATTATTATCAAAATAATAATTGCGAACCTTTTTAGTGTGCCAACTTACTTTATCGACTGTAAAATCGTTTTCCATTATTCCCTCCGACTTATTCTAGTTTCAATATTACTAACATCAATTAATTTTCTGGTATTCCGGTCCCTTATATAAGTTCCTCCAGCTTCCCTAATCCTAGCCTCTTTTTGTGACTGAAAAGTCTTATTTGCATTTAAACTTGTTGTCTCAACCAACTCTATAACTTTATTATCCTTTATCACAGCAAAATCAATTCTACGCGCCTCGCCAGTGAGAGGATCTTTTAAAATTTTCCCATTTTTATCTCTTAGATATCGTTCTGCCTGAATCGAAGCATTAGGGTTATCATTTCTTAATTGGGCCAACTCAGCCTGCTGCCTACTAGTTCCAGTTGACCGATTAATATTCATATTATTCGCCTGATTCGATTTAGGCGCTTCACTACTTTTTTTGATGAGCAGACTGAACTTGGTGATTCGTTCCAGCAGTGACGTCACCTTCAGTCGACTGTATATTTAGCTGATAAAGTTTTTTAAGCACCCAACCTATGTCAGAAGCTGCAGTTGCACCAACAGCCGCCCCATGACCAGCAACCAACGCTCCTCCAACTGCGGTAGGAATACCGCCCACAGCACCAACACCAGTTCCGGAAACTGACAACCCCATGGAAGCAGCAGTTCCCCCTGTGCCTACTTCAGTTGCCCCTTGAAGACCGGCTAGGACATCTCCGCTGAGTCTTCCCAGCAAATAAGCTTCTCTTTCCTGGTCGGTATTATAGTCCCCCAGATTTGAAGTAGAGCCCCACCAGTCAGTAAAACCAAAAGTATTCGCATTTAAATAAGCGTCCGAAGCACCGCGCAATGCAATTAGATTTAAAGCCGCATTGGCTTTAATTAGCTCGAGTCGTGGACTGTACTGTCTATCCAACTGCTGCAGTTCACTCTTTGATTTCTCTGCACCATCCAAATCAATGTAATTGATTGGATCACCTTCAGAAAACGAATACGGGCTATTCCAGGGAAAATCATTTTCTAACGGGTCGACGGACAGGAACCTGCCTAAACGTGGATCATAAATCCGCATCCCATAATCCTGCTGATTACCATCACCTTTTACTTCATTGTCGTTTTCCTTCCCATTAAACCCATACCGATACGCATCAGTAGCCGCAAACTTCCTTCCTGGCATTACCATCCCGAATGGATAGTAGTCATTTGCTGTGATAACCTGAGCAGTATAGTGATCTACGATACCATCGGGGCTATCGGAGGTTTTCACATATAAGTTTTGGCAAGGCAGGCATGGAAAGCCTTCGATGCACGATGGACACGCTACATACACATCATAAGTTGCATCATCCACCGGAATGCGATTGTCACTGATCGTCACAAGGACGTTGCCCAGGTGATTGGATAACTCATACTGGGTACGACCACGCACAAACTCCTCCGGTCGCACACCTGATGTACCCGGCGCAGGGTCGGTATCAAAGAGCTCCCAGTTCTCCCCTTCCAGCGCGCGCATTGGACGCCACATACCCAGGCGGGAACTGCCGTACAAAGGTATTTCAATCTGCGTTAATTCACCCGCATTTGTGGACGGGTTTTCTTTTTCATATATCGCCATCACGTTCCCACTCGCATCCCGCACATACCAGGTTATTACCGGCGTGCCAGACCCTACCTGAACCGCCTTTCCAATTCTATTGCCCGTTACATCATAAGTATAATTTATGGTGGTGGTTACCATATCCACCGTCTTCACAATCTGGCTGATCTTTCCATATACATTCCATTGTATTCCATCGGCGCCAATTCCTTCCGCCAGGTCTTTCGTCAGGTTTCCAATTTCATCATATGCATAGTTTCCAGACGACTGCGTTTTGATATCTCCATAGTTTGCAGGGTTGCCGGTAACCGCATCGGTTACGTATTGCAGGCGGTTATTGTTCAGCTTACCCGTCACCAGATCATAGTCGTACTGATAAGACAAGTTGTCCATACTCACATTTGCCCCTTCCCCATTTCGTTTGTAAGTAAGAATATTGCCGTTGCCGTCATAACTCACGCGCTCGAGATAATCGTTTGCAGGCATGGGAACAGGAACAATATGCCCATCATCAATACTGCCTGTATATGCGTTCATCCCCACGATCCGGTTCAATTGATCATAAGCATATCCGTAAATCTGTTCACTTCCGAGTTTCGGAATATTAACGAGCATTGAACCAATGTTTCCGTTAAAAAGTCCACGCCCGGTGCGCAGCGCATCCGATTGGTCTTCGAAGTATTCCGCAGTAGCAAACGGATACACATTTTTAATAGCCTTATAGTCAACATTATTATACTGAAGCTGAAATCCGTAAGCATCCGTTGATGCCCGATCAATGTTTGAACCGTCGCCGCCCATATCAAATGCAGCTCCGTTTGCAGCACTGTTTACGCCTTTCAGCCAGCCCTGTATGGTATATGCGTAGTCAACACCCTGAACTTTCAATTGACCAAGTTCCATGCGCGCAAGGGGCCCGTGTTTATAATATTGATAGTCGGCTTGTCGTTCCCAATACAGATAGTCGTGGCTGGTGTAAACCTGGGTAAGTCGATTGGAAGCATCATACTGATAGCGGTGATAGAATTGGTCGCGTTTACCAGGTTGATAAGCCACTTCATTTACTTTACCGCTCACCAGATCGTACTTGTAATGGATCTTTTTTAAAGGCATGTCCTGCACCATGCATCATTCCACTTCTATAATGCTGTAGCAACACATCCACATTCCCGTGGATATCGTACGTATAATAGGTGGCACTTGCATAATCTTCGTGGGCCGCCTGGTCTGTCAATGTGGTAAAACTTACACGATTGCGAAGATTAGTCTGACATAAAATGGAGTTGTCGCATAAGGCATCCATTTTTTGATCATAGTAAGTACTGGTAATCTGCTCACGCGATGCGGCGTTTTCCGCAAACCATGCACCAAGTAAGAGCGGATTTTGTGTAAGTTCCTGGCTCATTTCTTCCGCCTCAATTTGTCCCACTTCGGTAATACGACCCAACACATCGTACATTGTATAACTATATTTGTCCTGGTTTTTCTGACGTGCGTTTTGACTTACAACCAGTCTTCCGAGTCGGTCGTACCAGAAATTACTCAGGCCGCCATCGGGGCTGCTTTGTGCCACTACCTGGTTGAGACTATTGTAGCGATAATGCGTTACCAGCGCATGGGCAGGCAGCAGCGAAGCATCTTCCTCTCTTGCGGATTTAACGGATTCATGCCATTCTTCATAATCCGTTTCATTACTCATATTACTCAGATCCACGCCTGCAGGTGGCACTGTTTTTACAAGGTTGCCAGCCCGATCATAGTAATACAATGTGAAATGGTATTCTGCTGCCTGGGCCCGCACTGTAAAGATTTCCTGCGTACCTGCATTTAAACACTGACTCCGATAGGTACTGTCGAAATTTTCAAACTGTTGTTGAACATACGCCTGGTATTGCTGGGTCGCCAGGTGCAGTGCCATCGTATGTTGATAGTCACATACATCATTCTCGTTCACGTTTACCTCTGGCACAATGGTGCCTGAATTGCAAAGGCGTGGACCTATTACAGACGTGACCGGAACAGCAAGACTCCTTAATGATACTGTCTTCTGCGTTAGAGCTCCACCGCAAATTTTCAACTGCAGTCCACTGCAGTTGTCATCGGCCCATTGTTGTAATTGGTCAAGGCTAGTAAAGCTTGTTCCAAAATAGGTATTCACCATTCCAACAAACAGTTTTCCACAATTATCTGGCGTTGCTGTACTATATAAAATAGAGAATGCGCGCATCGCTCCCTGCAGGTTCGTACAGGTTAGAGGGTATGTTGAATCAGCTGCAAAATCAGGCAATGTGGCACCACATGTATCATTGAGGTACCAACGTTTCACGTCCTTCCAGTTATACGGCTGTATCGGCTTGTATGTTTGATTGTACAACGCTGTGTACAAATCCCGGGCAAGTGCCTGTGGCCATTGATATCCGCCAAATAGTGTGTTGAAGCGTTCTACCAACTCCTTCCGCTGTAAACAGGTATCGGGAGCGCATATATTTAAGTCGGCATCGGCAACTAAAATATAACGCATCCTAATGGACTCGTAACTGAGGGTATCCCCTGCAATAGCATTGTAGAAACGTACAAACGCCGATGAACAGCTATCTCCAAAATATTTTGCAGGATCAGGATATAGCTGTTGAAATGATTGCTTGATATCCAATAATTGTTGCGGCGAAACCGGAGGTGCTGCGCCACAAAATTCAAGCGTCTTTCCGCAGTATTTTTTGTAAACAGAAAGAATCTGCGAATAATTATACGAAAGCCCAAAGTGAGCATTGAATTGAATTGTAAACAGGCTGTCACATGATCCGGAACCTGGGTTAGCCTGAAGCCAGGAGGTAAACTGATTTGTAACCTTCGCTAACTCTTTGCAATTAAAGGCGGGACCACAGAGTTGCAGAATAACGCCACAATTATTGAAATAAAGTTGAGCTAATTGCGAATTATTATAGCTGGTGCCAAGTTTATCATTCACAAACCACGTAAAACAATCCTGGCAATTATCAACCGGATTAAGGCCGGCAGGTGCACATGCGAGACTGTCGGCATTTTCATATGCCAAAAGCAGTTTCTTTAAAGTCTTGCAGTCTGCCTGTACCTGACAGGGATCCAGTTTGATATTGCATTTGCGATACAAACTGTCAATCTGAAAATAGCTGTAACTGGTTCCCATTTGAGCATTGAAATACCCCACCCACAGCGAATCGCAACCAGCAGAAAGAAAAATAATCGGATTACAACTTTTTCCAGGCTTCCAGCACATTCTGCAGCCTCTCGCAATTCAGTCCACCGCTACAAACATCTAATACCCCCACACGTCCTGCTATAAAGAACCTGCAACTGAGAAAATGTGTAATTCGTATTCATCAACCCATTAAAATGGTCCGCAAACAGGCTGTCGCAAGCGACATTAATGGATACATTATGTCCATATCGCGTGTAAAAGCTGTCAATGATATTTTTGAAGCTTCCACAGTTCAGTACAGGTGCACAAATGTTTGGCAATTCACCGCAATGTTGCAGGAATAGCGATTGAATCTGGCTGAATGTTAAGGTAGTTCCCGCCTGTGTATTAAAATAAGTAGTAAAAGCAGTATTACAATTTGCAACACTAACTGTGTCTCCTCCATTTTGGAAATAAAGCGTAACAATTCTTTGCAAGCTGTCACAGGACCAGTCACTATCAAACTCATCGCATTCGTTTTCGAAATCGAGATAATCGACCCAGGTTTTGTTGAAACCGACCCGTGCATTGATAAAGCTCGCCAAAAACTTATTGTGGCTTTTTTGCTCTTCAGACGAAGGCGTTTCATAAAAGACAGATGAGTAGCCCCGGATATTTTGCTATAAATTCTAACTTCAGATTTGTGTATTGGCTGCAATCGATACAATTGCTGGTTAGGCTGCTTTCACAGTCAAGTATTGCCGGAATCTCGATTGGCGGTTCATATTGTTTGCAATCTGTCAGCTCGCCCTTGCATCCGCTTTGCAGGCTATCAATAAAGGTTTGGCGAATTGTAACACCATGTTTCGCCTGAATGTATTGACTGAGTGTGCCGCTAAAGGCGTCCTGGTGTTTGTTGGTTTCAAGTTGCTGTAGACGGCCACAGGTACATTCATCCTGGGGGTCAATTAACACCGAATTGGAAAGCGGTGTTTGTTTGTTGTATGGCTGCGGATGGTCAATTATATATGGATGACAGATGTCGTTTTCTGCAATTCCTGCTTCAATGAAAGCATTCCTGATAACTTCCTCAAAGCTTTCGGGACTTCCGCCATTAATGGGGTTTACCGTCGACGCCCCATCCAAATGCTCTCCATCGGTACCTCTTTTGCACACATCCACCAGTCCGATCATAATTTTTCTGAGGATACTTTCCCGATCTGGATGATCGCGAAGCGCTTCACACTCGAGCAGCTTACTTTCCCAAAGTGAAATATATCCTTTACAGGTAGATTCGGCCAACTCTTCCATTGCCTCATCTATTTCACTACCTGCAGCTTCCTCCGGGTTATTTGCATTTACAATGTCTTCCCAGTCCTGCATTACATTACCTTTCCCAAGTAATATGAGAAATCTGCGCTGATAACCATACGCGGAATTGTTGAGTATCTTGTCGCGATCTTCATGAACTGTTTCCTGGTGGATGAGTACAGAAAGCCAACGGTCTTTTTCAGACAGATACATAGTTTTAAACAATTGCCACATCTTATCCTTATCTGACTCACAGCCGGTTAAACTAAATGGAGGACCATTCGGCGCACTATCCATACAACTTTTGTCAATTTCCTTACAATTGACCATAATCCACGCCATCTGCCACATAGATTTGCCGGACTTTTGGTAGTTCTCCGTTAGAGCTCGCGACATCAATTCTTTAAATTTGATGAACGAAAGATCAATGAAGCCTATATTGAATTTAACACGCTCCTCCCCCATGGGCCCACCAAAAAACGGATCGAGATTAAGAATATTATTACTAATGAAACCAGCGGTCACAGCAGCATTCCACGTGTTTGTATTTTCGAGAACCACATCCCAGTCATAACTCGCCGAAAGATTCTCTTCCGCAAATTTTAATTTGTCATATTCAGGGTGATAAAATAACAATGACCGGGCCCAGTTGTCGCGGAAGATAGTAGTAAAACCATCTGGCGAATATTTAGCGAGTTCTGCCGGTAACGAGTTGATACGCGTATCCAGGTTACCGTTTTCATCCACATAATAACGGGTTTCATTTGCGGGATTGAATGGATGCGTGTATACAGGAACAAGGGTCTTATATTCCTGACGGGTAATTGAATGATACCGGTGCGGAATTTTTTCGCTAAAAATATTAAATGGTTTGTTCGACAATTTTTCAGACACTATCTGTCCGTTTACACTTGCGGTTTCTTCAATGATTCCATTTCCATTAAGATCGCGGTCCGTAAGTGCGTATTGACCTTCATCGGGAATCAGATCCTGCAACATAAGGAATCGGAGCATGTCGAGCTTATTTTCTGCTGTTTGCTCGCATAATAATTTACATGCTTCAGCCGCATGCTGGTAGCTTGCCTGAATTTCAGCTTCATAAGGGACTTCTGTTTCTGGATCCACACCCTGCGACTCCAGAAATGCAGCCCGGAAATCAGCGTATGTACCTAATTCTTCTTCGCAAGATGTACAATCCAGCGAGCAATTTTCAGCATCAACCAGAATGGAATAATTTTGTTCATACAAATCCTGCACGGACTTGCAGATGTTTTTAATTGCAAATATGTTTTCCCTATACCAATCTTGCGCGTCTTTACTAAGGCGAAGCGTTTTAGTAATGTTGTATTCTCCTTCTTCAAGGAAAAAACTTTCTTCTACTATTAGCGACGGCGCGGCAGTGGCACAACTGACATCATATTCACCAAAAGTAAAATTCCGACGTGTGATCACGATAGGCTCCTCCATACATGGAGAGCTGATACGTATTTCGAGGTCATAGTAACAATCGTAACAAACAGGTTCCCCTTCGGGCTTACATTCCTGTATTTCGGCGCTAAGAGGCGACAACTCGTAATAAAAATCATGCATACCGGCAAAGCCAACGACCAATGTTGTAGATGACTCCACAGTTCTATCCTTAACCTGGTTATTTCCACTTGATAAAAGATTGCGCGTAAAATAACGGGTTTGATAACCGGGTAGTTGTTCGAGGCTATCAGGAACTTTACCTGCCAGAGCTGTGGCGATCGTTCTTCCACTCATATCAACATATGATACACTGTATTGTCCATTGGCATCACGCACCATATTCTTGAAGTAATGGGAAGCATCACCTACCTCCGTTCCAAAAAGGGCGTCCAATTCTTTCTGATCAGGAGCGCCATAAAAATATTTAGTCTCGCGATTGCTGTTCAACTGATATTCCGGACCTACCCCACCTTGTGCGGCAACCCGACCGGTTGCATCAGGTGTAAAAAAGCGTTTCAGTAAAGGGATATCCAAATGCTGCAGGTATATAATTGTGAAGGTTCCCAATTCGACTATTAATCAATAAATTGTTGGAAGAATAATATTGAGATGTACCACTTACGCTATCCAGTGGTGGTGTAACCATATTGCATGCCAGGTCAAGTTCCGGAACAATATCGTACAGATCTTTTGCATAAACATCCGAAGAGAAACGATTAAAATTATGCGCATACTCGATCACTTTATTAAGTGTAGGTGCGGGCAAAATATTAATAACAGGTCGTCCCTGGTAATCGTAAAGCGTTTCTGCTATTACTGTAGTTTCCGTATCGTTATCTTTGGTAACAGATTGACGGTTGCGCAGCGTCCCATCAAAATACTGGATTACTGTTTTATGTTTTCCCTCTTCGGCAAAGCTGGTGGATACTTGCCAGTTGAGACTGGGCTCGTGCCCTTCTTCAAAATGGAAATAATTCGATCCTATCTCTGTCCAGGTGCCGGGGATAACCTGATCATTGTCTCCAATTTGAATCGGTCGAATCCTATAAAACAACAGTCCCTCGCCATCATATAACAGTGGAATGCCAAAACTAATCTGATTCCCTGGTATGGTAATACGTGTGCTGTTATTTTTAAAAATCGAGTTAGCGTTGTATACCCCGGCCACTTTGTATCGATCGCGAGCTTCATAATCGATCCAGGACCATTCAAGGTCATAATCGGTGGTCCCGGGCGCAGTTGACGGATCCCATGAAACAAGTAGTTTGTCAAAATTCATTTCTGATGAAACCGGGCCCGTCTCATGATCTAATCCTGTAACAGTATTTTCACAATCAAATATAAATTGTCGGCTTATTTCCATTCTGTTTTCCAACACAAGCATCCGTGTTACATCCCATAGTGCCCCATTTAAACTTAAACTATCGATCCTAATCTTCAACTTTCGGCAACTATCCATCATAATATAAGCTCGATGCTTCGCTGTAGTGTCCTGGCTACGCCGATAGTCAATCGTAAGTTTCTTCCCATTGATGGAGTCCTGAATTCCATGCATGTCTGTCCAGATCAATGTAAGAAATACGTCGACTTTAAAATCGGAATCAGCAACACGTCGATCATTTTCATCAACATAGAGAGACACGGAATTTGTATACTTATCATTGGCTGGATTCAGGATAGAACTATACAGAGGAGAATAGTAAGCGACGTCAATTGTTTCACGTAAAGAATCTTTCCGAATCCCATTGTTTTTCCCTTCAAGCACCGAAACAACTGTAAGGCTTTGTTGCGCACGCGACCGCATTGAGCCGAATTGCATTATCAGGAGCATAAGGGCAACTATTTTGAGCGTTCGCCCGCATTCGCTTCTAAGAATACTTACAATCATTTTCGGGAAGATTTTTAAATTAGTCAGGTTTCAGTTACAAGTTTGATCAATTGTAATCGCTAAAAAGGCTCCTCAACTTCCTCTGGTGGCGGTGCTACCTCAGCGTAAATATCAAAATCTGAATTTCCGACGCCGTTCGTCATTAAACGGAATCCCTGATATTTCTGTGCTGGTTTATACACTTTCCTAAACCGATCATATATTACATACTGATTTAGATTAAAAACATTGGGATCGTCAGGGAACGAATAATTTTCAAAGCTCATTCTGACCCGGTATTTAACAGGTTTAATGGCCACACGAACCAGCACACTATCGGGTATATCCGAATAATCAGGGTCACCCAATGTTTCCAATTCAAACGCCGATGGCAAATAACTATCCGCGACGTATGAAATCACGAATCGCGAGTAAGGAAGCGTATCTGATTTTGCAATAAATGAAATCGTATGTACGGAATCAGCCTCCGAAACATTAATCGTGTAGGCGGAATCATATAAGGTGATCATTGAATCCAAAAATTCTCTTAAAGGAAACCTGCTACTTATTGGGGTCGACTCTTCACGTGACATCATTATTGTACGATCGTCCCCGTAAATGGTAAATAGAAATGAATCAGTCTGCACATACTCATCGTCGCCCATTGCAAAATAGACGTGATTCCGATTGATTACATATCTCGCAGTTTCGGTTTCTGAAATAAATTTCCCAAATGAAGTATCTGTAGTGTACCCGAAATGAACATCAAACGAAAGGTACCTCGAACTGTCAAAAACCTTGTTCACCCTGTATAGCCTGGCTTTTAAAGTATCGAGGTGTGGTATCTGGGCCTCGATGTTGTTAACAATAGTCAGGAATACAACGGCGATGATGCACTTTTTCATACTTAATTATTTAGAGAGTAGTCACTTGTTTTTGAATTGCACTACGTGTTTCAGAAATGGTTTTAATTCCTGCCCGGGTTTCCTTTTTTTACGCGGATCAATGTGCCTTCGTCATCATATTCGTAGAATGAAGCGAAATTATTTTCATCCAGGTCTGCGACTAATCGTAACGAGACAGGGTCGTACACGAAGGATTTCATATTGGCATTGTAAGGATGAAATCTCAAATCATCGGCAAAAAGGACTTTATCAGACGGAGCCGTAAAGGAAAGTGTGATTTTTTCGCCTGATTCCGGAACGGTAAACACTGCTTCCATTTGTTGCCAACCTTCTATGATGTTCTCTTTCGGCTTCAGCACCGATTCAATGGGCGTACCTGACGCGTCTTTCACTACAATTGAAACATCATCATAGCTGGAGCAATGGCAGTCTTCTTCGCCTTTTTTGACCCAAACACTAACCACCATTTTTTGACCGGGAACAAGTTCAAACCCATCGATAAATTGATTACCAATAGCCTGGATATCATCCGGTTTTTCACAGTACCCAGTAACTGATTCCACTGAATTGTCGGCCAGCGTTTCCTGACCTGCAGGATACATATTTTCTTTAGGTATATCCAGATAGGGCGCATTCTCAGGAATTAACTCATTTACGTCCGGTTGCCTCCAGAGCAGTTGCACATACCCGTCTGAAGACTTCTGTACATATTCGGTTTTGATTTCGTAAAGGTTGCCGGGAAGTAAATGAACTTTCTGGCGGGTTGGGGTATGGTTATTAATCCCTTTAATGAGCACCGTCTCCCATACACCGGCTATTTTTATCGAAACAACGATGTCGTCATCGACAACCGCATCAAAATCATAATCGCCTTTACGGGTAACCTGGAGACTGCCGGTCCATCGCACAGAAAGATTATATTGTTCGGAGATCCCGTCGGGCAGATATAACACATCACCGGTAAGCACTCCCTGTCGTACACGAAGTTTTATTTTATCATCTGTTCTGCTCACTTTGAAGTTGGTAAAATCGGAATAGTCATAATAGTCCCCTTTTAAACCGATTCCTCTGGGATTTACACTTAAAACATCTTCGACTTCCGTTTTTATAATTTCAATTAACTGATCAGGGTTCGACTCTGTATTATTTGCACTTACAGGAATGTCAATATCAAAATTTGTGTTCTGATCGATCTTCAGACTGTGTCTGCCTGTATGTGCTTCTGTCAACGATAACATTGAAGATGTTATACCAGTTTTAAAATGGCGTCTGGTTGGTTCGCAAAAAGGCTGGCAGGGGTCGTCCTGATATGCGTAATCTTCAAAGCCGTCAAATGCGGAGAGACGTAACCTCGAATTGTTAACTACTGCTACTGGCATGGATTCCTGATACCCATAAATTCCTGAATTATACCGATCCAGCGGGTCCCGGTTCTCAAGTTCTGCTCCTTTCCTGTTGTATTGCGTTATTTCACTATTCCAGACCCATCGTACATCAGCCGACTGCGAAAGTTTGCCTTCTTCATTCTCAGCAAATACCCAGAAGTTTACAAAATCTTTTAACTGGCCGTCCTTCCTGATATTAGTGGGCTGGGAAGGATCGCTCTCTTTTCTATCTCCATAAAATACATAACTCCGGTATGCCCGCCAATTCCCAAGAATCCCTTGTATATATGGATTCATTTGTTTTTTGTCGAAAGTGGACAGGCAGATTTTTTGAATCGATTCCTCTCTACAGTATACATATCCGGCAGGCGCAACGGTTGGTGCACCCGCTGCATCTCCTGAATAGACCACGGGGTCCGTCTCCTGGCATTTATAATAGTCGAGATTAATATGAACATTCGGAGGATTATGCTCCCCGGATGGTTCACCAGGAGTATTGTGAGTTTTGAAACAAAACCGCCACGGTGTGTTAGAATTTTCGTTGTCTATCGCGAAACTGTTTCGTGAAAAACTGAACTTCAGGGCAGGCGGCTGATCGGGATTTCCATAGTTATTGACTATCCCCTGCATTAGCTGGGGAATATTAATTTCGTAGTGTTGTGAAAATTGTGCGTTAGATGGTGTATAAAAGGGCATGTAACGCACAAGGTTGTTAACCTGATCGTTTGCCCATGTGTCGTCAAAAACCGTTAGCCAGTAATATTCGTCGTCGGTCGATTCCCAGGGGGTGACCATCCGTGACACCTTCATCTCGGTAGAAGCGGAGTGGTCCGTTAATTTGTAAGTCTGATGAGGATAAGGTTTTTTATGTTCTCCCAATGCAAACACATCTTTATAATGCTCGGAGGCTGGTATGGGTGGATGGTTTTGATAGTGCGGCGGTAACACCAATACTGCTTTCTTAACTGTGGCACCAGCCAGTTCCGGCGGTAGATTTAATAACATCCATGATTGTTGATCAAAATTCCGTCGACTACCACTGAGTTTTCTGCGCAGTTTCGATATGGCGAATTGTCCTGGTTCAATAATGGCATGGGATATAAGAGTCCTATCACTATAATGCAATTTCCTGCTAAGCGAAAATGTTTCCTCAGCAGTAATTTGTGTTGATATGATGGGAGTTTGTCGCACTGTGACGACCGTGTTATCAACAGTATAGAATTGATCGTTTGCTCTCCACCGTTCACGAAATTCCACAGCACCTGCATTAACCACTTCCGTAAGATTATCAATCACAATTCTGTGACCGCCGCCAACCATCTCGCGCACAGGGTCCGCCGTTGATACAAATGAACCCGCCGAGGCTCCGCTGAGATTCCTTTTTCCAGAGCGAATGACACGAATGGTCGCGTTTTGCGCATTGTATGGAACACCATATCTATCAAGGAATATAAATTTCTTATCCTCGTTTCTAAGATCCTTCCTAATATCAAGTGCCCAGATAAGAGGCTGTGAACCCGGTGTTAATCGATCGAGAAATCCGGCTTGCATACATGCTTCACCCTCTAATGGGCCTTCGTTATCGCTAAACATCACAAAAATCTCATCACCACTTTCAAAATTCATCATCATCTCTTCCGTAGGATTGTCGATGATCCCATTTCGGAATATTACACCTGAATAAATCATATCCAGGTTCCGATAAGCCGGCTCCATTCCTGAGTGTGCCCACCAGGCCGGATAACTAAACTGATACACTGGATCTTTAAATTCATTAGTTGTTCTAGTCAGCAATACATCGCCCGTCTCCGCATCGTATATCAAATTTCGGGTGCCCACCACGCTACCTTTGTCGATGTTTAAAACGCTGTCCAGGATTCCATATTCGTTTACGACCTTTAACGTTGTTGCCGCTCGATACCGGTTTTCATTTGTAAATACAAGCCTGAAGAATGTTGGTAAAAGAAAAGGAATGCTTCCCACTTTAAAAGCGTCCGCATTGAGCGGAATCTGTGCCGACTGTGCGGTAGTTGTATGCTGTCTGAAATCATTAATCACTTCCACATCCTTTCCTATCAGTTGATTACTGATAATTCCGTCGGGGCCTTTTATTACCGGGAGATAGTTATCAAGCCGGAACTTTCCATTTCCTTTTGGCACCATCCGATAATGATATGATGTGAAATTTATGGGATTTTTATAGTCATTTTCGGGATAGCTGGCTTGCGATTTAATTTTTCCATTCATGTCATTTATAATGACCCGGAAACCTTGTGTAAGAGTGACATAATCTTTCATCCGGAATTCAAAGACTTTATTAATTAATCCGGGTTTATGATGACTTCTGCTCTCTTTATCAAAACTGGTGTAATCCATTATCACAGGAAAATCCTTGCTGGTATAAAAATTTGTCTGCTGTAAACCAACGCCAGCTTTTAACCTCTTATTCGTTTTGTTGTGAATGCTCCTTACGGTTACACGACTATAGCCAACCATCGTTGCAGGAAAGAACATTTCGCCAAAGGGAAGTTCAACGTTGTCGTTTGATGTAGGTCCTAAAGGCTGGGTAGTCCTGAATTGTAATATTTCACGAAATGGATTTTCTTCGTTCCCTACTCCCGGCTCATAGGTGGCGACACCGCTGCTTATTACCTTCATCTCTCCGTTTATCTCCTCAAGCGTAGTATAATCATATTCCTGTCCGTACCAGGAATCAAGTTTCGCTGCTTCTCCGGTTCTCTTCAGGAGCTTTTGACCAGTTGTCACCAATCACGATCTTTTTCACTCTATGTCCCCCACCCTTTTTTTCTTAAATTCAGCATGATTCAGACGTGCCCCCGACTTGTCGAGATCGACAACTTCACAAAAACCGTCCAATTTGAAGTTGAATTCCAGTTTGGAGACACCCTCCAGCAACGAATTAAACATACCCCAGACCGCCCTGACTACTTCTTTTATGGGACCGTCACCGTTAACCTGGTATCCCGGAAAAGCACGGTGCGGCAGTTTTTCCCTAAGAAACTGAAATGCGGTTTGAACAGCAGGGCTACCACCTCCATCAGTCGGTTCCATTTCGACATAAAACCGGCTATAATTTTTCTCGCCTGTACTCGACAACGCAAATCCATAACTTTTAATGGCTGCATAAACCATAATTGGTTCAAATACTGTCTGCATTCCTCTATGACCTCGTGGCATCTTTACCCACAACTTCATTAACAATTGCTTGAAATCTTGCAGGTAATAGGTGGCGATCTCCTCCGTAGAACTAAGCGGTGCAGGTAGATCAAAAAAAACAAACCGATGATCGTTTTCTTTTAATAAATGTCGTTCGATGAGACTAAACGAGTATAGTTTGGGAGAAGGCACACTCGATGGAGATTTACCAAAACCGGCAATTTTTTGCATCAAAGACGCGCGCTTATCCTGCACGTAGGCATAGTCATCGGCCTCGTACTCTACCGACATTATACCACCGCTGGGAAGCAAAACATCCGTAAGATTCCAGGCAGCGGCCTGTTCTTTTGCGGCCTCTTCATTTTGTTCCGCATAGGGAAAGTCCGAATTGGGCATGCCCACTACCTCTGCTTTATAATTACCCCAACGGTCAGTAGAAGAGTGGTTGTAAGAAGGGTTCACTGTTTTTGTAGGTATGTTTCCATACCTAAATACGTACTTGTTCTTTTTCGTTTTCTGGTGGTTGTTATAACTAAACCACACTGATTCAAGCGTGAGTTTTCCAGAACTTCCACTGCCACTTGTATTCAATGGATAGGACTGACAAAGCTGATAACTGTATTCGAAATGTACCGTTTTTATTGTTTTACCCTGGTCACCATTTAAAAGAAACTCTGCCTTCGTAAATACTCTGATACTATCTAGTTTTTTTAATTTGAAATCGCCGGATGAGCTTGTTATACCTCCGTCTTCCCTTTTACCTGTTTTCCATCCAAACGATCACTTGTATAAAAGCAGGCGACCATATTTTTTGACTCGATCGAATGTAAATACCAGATTTCTTTTTTCACCGTAAGTATACATTCCCTTGTCATCTCTGTCATCGCCTTTGAGCCCTTCGTTGTGAATGGCTTTATGGGATGCCACAGGCATTCGCCATTTAAATGAACGCCAAAAATTCAATCCATCCGGATGTTGAGAAGAAGGTGCCGTATTCCGACCGACACGACTATAGTTGAATTTTACCGCCGTTCCAAGATCATCTTCTGAAATACCATCACCAGTTACATCAACATAATCGGGCGACAGAATACCGGTGAGTAGGAAAGAGTGCGCGTACCCTTTTCAACTCTTCGCGCTGATAATACCCATCATTTCTATTATTGAAAACAGAATTATCACCATTATTATAATTGATTAGCCTATCGGTTGGGGATCCTTCGATACTGAAAGTAACCTCCTTTTGCAGCGTCTGATAAACCGGTATCCCATAAACATAACGAGCGCCGTTCGATTCAAGGACATTTATCTGCGAAAGATGATGCCGTTTACGGTATAATAATGGATCATCCGAATAACGGCGGAATCCTACCTTGTAGTTTGGATCAAAGCAAGAGCCAGGTTTAAATTGATTTTCAGTATAAGAATAGATCAAAGTATCGAGCCCAACGATATCTGCCTCCTCTGCAGTAAAATAAGAAATGGCCTGGCTTCGTTTGTCGCGATCCCGCGGCAACGGAGCAGCCACAGGCAAAATTTCATCCGGTTCAAACGAAGGATTAATAGCACGGTAGCCACTTGCTAAAAGGGGACTGGGCGATTTTGTTTTTTCAAGATAGGGTCTGATCAATTGATCTCTTCCCACACTGTTGTAGAAATCCTCGTCAATAATTGCTTTTTCACCGGGGTTTTTAAAATAAAAACCCTGGTGCATGCCATCCGATTCCTTCAATAAAAGATTCCGCCGCAACTGGTTTCCGGATCTCCGCTCTTTAACTTCCGTGTTAGCATACGATCCCCCAATTGAAGTTCCGCCATGAAAAATTTTTCTTCTTTCCTATCTCCAAAACTACCTGAAAATTGCTGGAGCGAGAACGGGTTTCGTTGTCTTTCACAAACCCTAAATTTCCCTGATAACCGCGAAAAGATCCTCCTGTGCCTTCGCCATTAATTGTGAATACATCGTAAGTATAGGCAGGCACGGAAATCATGGGAGATTTCAACGTAAAGGTTCCGTCGTTGATACGGTTGAAATCCATGATGGCGTTTTCATCTGCCGCGGCTTCCCGATGATGCATGAAACCATAAGCAGGCTTGGTCTGCACGGTATCACGAGGCTTAATACTTGTTGTCTGTACATAACCCGACAATGATGAATGGCTAAAAACACCATAATTTTCGTCACCAAATTTGAGTGTCACAATCGAATGATTACGTGTAAGTGGCATTCGGATAGTTGGTGTATAACTGCTTCTCGCAAAATTGATATTACTTACATGGTAATTCCGCTGATGCACAACCGCTTTCGAATAATTCGTCTCGGCCTCAACCTTTGTTTGTACAGTTTTATATCTGGATTTCTCCGCATCGATGCTTAAATCTGTTAAACCAAAACGAGAATTGTAACCAATATTCGTACCCAGTCCATAACGATATTTCTTTTCTTCTGATGCCATATGAACTGCGAACCCAACATTGGCTGTAAGACCATTTTGTGAGTTTAATTGGAGACCGCCGTTGATTGATACATCAATTGCCGGTATTGTATCATTAAGGGTTTTTTCATCTTTCGTTAGCATCGATAGCATTTTTTGGGGACTGTATTCTGCCCTTATATCTGCTTCCAGTCCTAAACCTCTTCTACCGTTGTAAAAAATACCAAGTGAATATCCCGCACTCAATGGTCGACCTGCAGTTTCTATCTGTCGACTGTGTGATACCCCAATTGTTCTGTCGGGCTTTAATGATTGAACATTTACAATTTCATCCTTGCCATTATAGTCGTCAGGCAATCCACGCATATTACGATTAATCGTTCCTGGATTAAGATTCCACCCCAGCCCTACCCAGGTAGCCTCCTGATCCATCGAAACTCCACCATTATAGAAAATATTAACAGGATAACCACCAAGATCAAGAAGTGGTATGTTATAGGAGAAATCACCAGTAAACAAATTCACCATATTATCCACACCCGCAGATTTAAAGCTGGACATTTCCGGTTGCCCGGGGCCTCCAATGTCAACTTTATCTTCCTCAACTAATTTATCATTTAAGGTATAGGTAATGTTCTGTTTTGGAACAGAAGGCATTTCTGGGAAGGAAATTTCATTCACGGCTTCAGATTCTTTTGATAACCAAGGGAACACAGAAGACTGGCTGGGCTGAGAAAACCTACTATGGGCTTTCCATCGATTGGATTCATACGCACGCATCTGTTTATTTCTAAACGTTGAAGCATATAATGTCCCTGTCAGTTCTGCATAAAATATCGCAAAGAACAAAACTGCAATTTTCCGCGAATGCTGTGTGGAGATTCGAATAAACATGAGTATTTTTCTTTAACAGGAAAAGCTGACTGATTAGAAATAATTAAAAGTTTGAAACTGGAGACGCAAGGGCTGTTTTCCATGATCATTAATCTCTACTTCGTACACCACACCTTCTTCCAACTTCATTTTCCCATTGAGATTTATTAAAATAAAATTCTGGCCCGTATGTACTGATTGTTCAGTTTTGAACCCCGTGTGTTTTCGAGACCCACCTCTCAAGGGTCGCACCGAGAGAGTCACCGCTTTATCTGCACCATTGTTTGTATAGGCAATTTTTAGAAACCTTTGATGCATGATTGCCGGAGCAGTCATCTTTTCTTCAATGCGAATGAAAGGAGAAGATTCAATAATTCTTAGCACTGAATCAGGCATTACTGTAAAGTCCCAGGCCTCACTTTGCCCCCCCGGGCCGGCCTCCATCCATTGCAGTAACCTGCCATGCATATTTTTTGCCAGGTTCAAGATTGCTATAGGATGCCGGGTATGCAGTCGAATTAACCTGAGTAGGCATGACAATGACCGGCACATTCCGCTGCAATGCTTCTGCTGCCGATTGATTGTCGTACACAGCAACCAGTTTCAATTCGTATTGCAAAGAAGTAAACATATGAACGGGAGTTGGCGGGGTCCACATGAGTGATGGCCGGGGGTCAATTATTGTAGTACCATCTTCCGGTTGAATAAGTTGTGGCGGAGATAGCGGTTCCGAGAGAAATCGTATACATTCCGACGCCAACACAGATTGTTTACCTCTATATTCAACAAGTCGATAACACACCTGATAGTCACCCACCGGCATTGGTTGATTTAAGGGCCTGTCTGCAGCAAAACCAAGGCTCGTAACCCCGAAGCTAAGCGGAGCCTGATCCTGAATCGTCACTCGTTTCATGCCGACTGGCAACGAGATTACAGAGGAACTCGTTTCTGACAATACCTGACTGTTGAGTCGATCAGTAATAGAAACGACCAGCACTGCCTGAATTGCCTGAGCTTCCGCATTTTGGATAAGACAGGTCCAAAGTTGTTGTTTCAAAATCACCCCATCTGTCTGCGTCTCTGGTACAATTATTACCTGGCTTTTACTCTGCGATGAAATTAACATCGACAGCACCAGCAGCAGACTGCTGAAACGAGTCATCGCCATATTGAAAAGTTTAATGGTTTTACGTATTGTATTTGCCCCATCCTTACAGCTTGAAATTGACCTGATCTGTCAGGAAAAAAGGATCGGTCAAAAAGCAGACTTACAGTTCCAATCTTGCCAAGTGATACACCGGCCGAAAATGAATCGGACCATTTAATATAATTTGATACTCTATTCCATTTTAAACTGCCTCCCAAACGAAGCCGTTTACCAGACCATGCAATACCCCCTTCAATCGTTTCCAATTGGTTATCATCAGTACGTTGCCTCGACGTATTTAAAGTATATGTAAAGGCACCCTTCCAGGCAGACAAAAACAAGTTTGATACATCTTGTGGCGGCGCAACGATTGAATCTCGATATTCATTTTGGAAGCGACTATAACTGGCTGTCGCCTGCATGGAGAACCCTGCAACGATCCAATGATGGCTTATAGTTGTATTCAGTATCTTATAAAAGTATTCATATAGCCGCCCCCTTTCCATTTGATACAATTGGCTTCCGGGATAATATCCTAAACTAATTACCGGGAAATGTGGGATGCGGGCAACAAGCGTCATAGATGTAAAAATCGTGCGGCTTCTCAAATTTGTGGCAACCCCTACGGTTCTGAAATCACTATATTTTACTCCAACAGAAGTCAAAAGCCGCCTCTTCCAAAACGGTTGTCGTGCCTGAACTTTCCATTGGTTTTGTGGATTAAAAACCTGCGTAGCATTAAACGACTCAAATTGTTGTCCCCAATATCGCAGCGCAACTTCGATATTTGTGTTGGTTCTTTTAATCAAACCACGAACACTACCGACAGCAGCAAACGTTTCTTTACGAAAAACAGTTAAAAGTTCACGCCATCTGTTGTCCGCCTTTTCGAACGCAGATAAAGGACGTGCTGTTGATTTCGCGAGTTCTATCAGAAATTCCCAATCGCGTCCTACATTCCACAAATGCTCATACGAAAATCCCGCAATCTGCCTCGTTACTCCCGGATCTGTACCTCCCGCAGATTTCCTTCCGTTATAAAAAGTAAAAGCCTGCGTTCCATTAACACCCTCCCTGCCCAGACGGATAGCCATTACATATTTCCTTCCCAACGATTGACTATCATTTCGAAAACGCAGAAACTCTCGAAATGCAAAGTCATAAGCACCAGCGGAAACATTTATATAGAATCTGTCCCCATATCGAATACTACCACCGTGAAGAAATATGTTGTTGACAGTCAATTCAGATAAATTCATTAAAAATTTTCCAGCTTTGAATCTGGAGCGGGTCAACATACTCTTAAATCCCGAATGTTTCTCGTTTGAAAAGCCCAGACTGTCTTCCAGCCCTTTCGTAAAAGATTCAACATTCCTTGACAGGAGCATAGCCTTTCGCAATGAATCCAATTTCTTCTGATAGGTTTGCTTTAAACTTCTAAGGCTTTGTTCGCTTTCACGATAAAGCTGAAGCAGGCTGTCTTCAGTCGCAGTTAATTCAGTTTGTGACTTTTCGCCGAGAAGGGTCCTAAGTTCACTCAATTGTTCAGAAATTAATGTATCGCTCAATTCTCCTCCTGTCACCCAACCACGAAGCTGCCTTGCAATATCAATCGAATCCATTACAGTTCCTCCTGCTTTGCCAGGAAATTCACCCTTTTGCCTATTTAGCCATTCGCGTATCTCAGATTCGGTTTTCTTTTGTTTTGCGAACTCGCCCTTTACCTGTTGTCTGGCATTCTTCCAGTACCTAAACTTTTCTTCATACTCACTTCTTTTCCTGCGGTACTCAGCGTCGTATTGATTTTTTAACCGTTGTTCATACTTTTTTATTAGCAACTTCTTATAAGCATCACGATCAAATCCCCAGTTAATTTCATACAGATTGTCCAACTGAAATGGTCGTCCGTGATTATAGCGAAAACCGACATCAAATGGATACCTGTCTTTGTAAAAAATTTTAGCTTGCAATTGAACAATCGTGCTGGAATTATTTAGAGCGGTTAATTGATCGAGTTTGCTTCTTCTATCAAAATGCTGAAAAGATAAACTTCCCTCAAACTGCAAAATCCTCTCGCGATGCACTTCCTTTTTATATTCGAAAAAGGAAGAAGGAGAAAGTAATTCGAGGGCTTCAATATACTCCGAAGAGCCCTCCTCGAAGGGAAAGCATTGGAACCCCATTATTGCACGGATATCTTCAACCTGTGCTGCACATTGGTTGAGAACTGAATTAAATAGGAAAAGGCTTAATATATATCGGATCACCAGCATTTATTCTTCAAACGAAATTTGATTGGTGTTCCGAATCACAATTTGGGGTTTATCTCGATAAAGCTCAACGCGTCCACTTACGCATATCTTTCGTTGAATCCAATCTGTTTCAGGATTGCCTTCAAACAAAGTCCTATCACCACCAAAGATGACGATGGTGAGTAATTGATTGGGATAATCATACCCTACATTTATCAAAGTTGGAGCATTGTTGGCATTAGGCAAATAAACTCCGCCTTTAATTTCACCACATACAATAACACTATCCCCCACGTGTCCTTTCAAATGACCAAGTTTCACCTGTACTTGAGAATAAGATGGACTGGTATGGAGTGTGACCACTAACAAAAAGATGAAAAGTTTCATATCAAATATTTAGTTATTCGATGCTTCGTATTTCGATAACACAAGTACCACCAGACTGATTGCTTGGTGATGAGACTCCTACTGTGTAAGAGCCTATACTAGCCGCGTCCAAAAAATAGTGATACCCTGTAACGTCACCTAAGGTGTACGAGTAGTTCGATTCGGTAGCTCCGCCTCTTAAGGTTCTGGACGACCCGTTCCTCGCTAACCAATCACTTGTCACACCAATTAAAATACTGTTTGCGCGGGTCGTAGTAATAGGAACAGACGGAGCAGCCTGACCTTCCCTTACTTCAATTGCTCCATTCAGTGAACTTTCACTATTCAAAATAATATAACAGGTGCTTGTTTGAATGTAAGGCAACCCTGCCCAATCCGATACGATTGAGATGTTTCCTCCTGCTGGAAAATAAGCGGTATGTATTTCAGCGTCGCCGCTACCGTCTTCAAATGCATCAGCGCGTTTTGTCCATACCAGCGAGGGGGTGCTTGTGATTGTTGCGTTGTAGTCGGATGTGCCAAAACTTGTTGTCAATACTAACAATGATCCCGCTGGCACGTTTGATAACACATGCGTGTTGGCATTCGTTCCGACTTTCGCGTCGAATGAGAAAAATGCTAACCGGGGGGTCGTCTCTGCGAACCGTGGTTCGAAAGTTCCAAAATAATGCGACCCATCGTAGTAGAATGAAACGATATCACGGGCATTGGCTAAGGGAGTTAAACTTGGCTTTATCCCCAACGGCCACATCGTGCCTTCAGGCCAGGTTGCAACGGTTCTCCCGCCAACTGAATCTTGCCTGATTTGCAATTTATAAGTACGTCCGGCACTTGGATTTAATATCTGCAGCGTGCGATTTGCGCCTCTTAAAATTATTTCACCATTTATACCTTCATTCAAATCCCATACTACAATTGAAGAATCTGCCAATGACTGAACATGCGTATTAGGTCCAACAGACGTGGGAGATTTTAAAACAATATTTCCAATCGAATCAACCGTCAATACAGAATCGGCTGCCACGTTATTTTTATACTTTTTTAGTCGCATAGGCCCGGAAAAGACAATCGAATCTGCTACTCCGTCGGTATAAATCGCATATGAATGCTGCGTATTGACGCCTTTCAGGTTTGAAAATCGCAGCCCATAAATATTTTTTATATGGCCGGAACTACCCCAAACGTTTGATGCAGAATAGTGCGTCAAATCACCATAGTGTCCGTTATCGTATGTTTCGAAAAAACTACGAAAACCATATATCTGCATGCTCTGCATACGAGTGTTCCATGAAGATTTGTGTCGGCTAACATAATTCGCGAATGTGCCAGACCGAAATGAATCTACGGTGTTATACCATGTTTCGGCAAATACGGAGCCAACGGCACTAGAATGTCCGGTAACGACAGGACCCGTTTGCCAATGCTGAATGTAAAGATTGTTTGAATTAGAAATCGTGTCTCGCACACCCGAGATTGTCACATCTGCGCCTTTGTAAGGTGTGGTTCCATCTGTAATATTAAATACAAGTCGGTTTCCATTTTGGTTGATTCGCGTTATTCTGTCCAGTCCGCCACCCAACACTATTGAATCATTTATATGGGAAATGCCGTTACCAATATTTTTGACGGATGACGTTGAACCCAATTGCAAAGTGTCTGCATTCCAATGTTGAATGCTGTCTCCCATTTTAACAACCGGTGTTCGGAACTCTGTACGTCCATTCCCTTTATTAAAAAGGAATCCATTTACATGCTTTGTACTATTTTCTAAAATTAATTCTGCTGTGCAGGAATCGTTTGTGACCTTTAGGCTATCCGTTTTCACCTTGTAAACGTGCTGTGCAAAGGACAAAACATTCCAGCCTAGAAGAATGCAAAGGAGATAAAGCTTCTTCATAGCTGTTTTAAGTGGTTAAAATTTATAATGAAAAAGCTTTCACAATGACATATCACAACATGTACCCGTTTGAACGGATATTATGACAATACAATAAAAGGGCAAAGGAAGTGTTCTTCGAATACGGAGAAAGGTCTATTCTCTCAACGAAAGATGAAGTTGTTGTTTACAACTACATTGACTTTTCGAATATCAAAACAATATTTTAATTTTCAAAATATTTCTCTGCAATTATTTTGTCAAGAAGAATGCGGCGAACCTGAAAAACATTCCCAAATAATTTAGATACAAGTGTTTAAATTATTCTTCAGAACCGGAAAAATGCATCTTTAATCATTTTTACTTAATGACATTAGAAACAATAGATGAAGGCGTTGACAATATAACAATCGTTCCAAACATCAACTTTTTTTTGACGTATCACTTGAGAACTGCTAAATTTATTTCTCCTACCTTCTGAATTCCTTCTCAAAAAAATAACTGCAATAAAAATCAATCCTCATTTGTTTATGAAATTTTTATTTCTGACAATTTGCTTTACGCTATCGATTTGTACAAGTGCACAGTACATTTATAAGATAAAAGCAGATAGCGTCAAAATCACCAATGACTCATGTTCTGCAGAGCTGATTTTAGAAAATTCAACAAAGCATGTAAAGGGGTTTCTCTATAATCGTGGTGAAGGTAGAACCGAATTCAAAGCAGCTGTTATAAAGGTTAACGACACCACGTATCTTATCGGAAACGACACATTACAATTTAGTCCGGGAGCACAGAATCCATCTGCCTGGTTGCTCGCAGGAAACACTGGAACCTCCCCCAGCACTCATTTTGTTGGCACTAAAGACAGCATACGAATTGTTTTTCGAACCAATAATATTGAACGTGCAACACTGTTGGAAAACGGAAATTTCCTTTTAGGTACTACTTTAGACGAAGGGTATAAACTCGACATTGCTGGAAGTATACGAATATCTATGGACAGCAGGATAAACGGCGTGTACGCAGGGCGTGGTAACGGAAACTCCAGTACAAGTACTGTACTGGGCTTAAACTCCCTTGACTCGAATACAACCGGAGTGAGTAATACTGCGGTTGGATCAGCAACATTAGCATTTAATACAAGCGGTCGAATAAACACTGCTGTTGGCTACGCGGCGTTAAGATTGAATACGACAGGCGAGAATAATACTGCTATCGGCGCTAACGCGTTACAGACCAACACAACGGGAAACAATAATGTAGCGGTGGGTTCCAGGGCAATGTATGATAACACGTCCGGTTCAAACAATACTTCGGTCGGGCATAATTCGTTACAGTCAAATACCACAGGGACACAAAATGTGTCAATTGGACGAAATAGCATGGCAAACAACAGCACGGGTTCCAATAATACATCAGTAGGAAATATAGCACTGACGCGAAATACAACTGGCAACAGTAATAACGCATTCGGAGAAGCTTCATTGGAAAATAATACAACAGGAAGCAACAATGTTGCGTTGGGAAATTTCGCTTTACAAAACTCAACTACAGGCTATCAGAATGTAGCTGTTGGGAACAATGCATTGCGCCTGAATACAACAGGTTATGAAAACATTTCGATTGGATACAATACGCTTCGGTCAAATTCAACAGGATCTTTGAATACTGCAATCGGTGGGTTAGCCATGTCTCCTAATGAAATTGGCGAAAGAAATACTGCTATCGGATACTCAGCATTGCGATCCAACGACAGTGGTTCATACAACCTCGCGTTGGGATATTTCGCGTTACGGTTTAATCGTTCAGGTTCAAATAATGCTGCTTTAGGGTTAAGTGCGCTTAACAACAACACTACAGGCTCCGAAAACACGGGAACCGGGGCGTTTTCTCTTATGGGAAATACCACAGGAAACAGGAACACCAGTGTCGGTTATTACAGTCTCTTTTCTAAAACAACCGGCGACAATAATATAGCAATCGGTAATAGGGCCGGATCTACATTGATTAGTGGTAATGGTAATATTTTCATAGGATACAATGTTCAGCCTACCATTAGCACTTCGTCATCGAACCAATTAAATATCGGTAATTGGATCTATGGATCTGATGGGAAAATAGGTATAGGGGTGACAAATCCTGGCGCAAGATTACATTTGGCTGCTGGCAATAGTGGAAGTAATAATTCGCCATTAAAATTTAATTCGGGATCCTTCTTACAACCCCCGAGAACGGAAGTATAGAATTTGATGGTGCCAACATATTCGCCACTACTGGCGGTACGCGCTATTCACTGGCAAAGACACTTGTACAATCGGCTAACTTAAACTTTCCGAGTACTAATGCAAATTCAAGTAGTGATTTGACAATTACCGTTAGTGGAGCAGCTGATGGCGACGCAGTGGCACTGGCGGTTCCATCTGGGTCAGTACTTTCAAATTCCTCTTTTTCCGCTTTTTGTAAGTGCAACTAATACGGTAACTGTCAGGTTTAACAACTACAGTAGTAGTGCTTTAGATCCAGCTAATGGCACCTTTCGTGTTACATTATTGAAATAGTAATCTGCCAGAAGAACGTCAAAAATAGACACCTTAACGAAATAACTATGTACATAAATATAGGATTGTCTGCAATGGCGATATTAATTGCCCAAACAGTTTCCAGCCAATACACACATCGTATAAAAGCAGATAGTGTATTGATAACCAAGGATAGCTCATCAAACGAATTGATTATTGAGAATCTAAGTGTGGACATAAAGGGCTTTTTGTATAACCGGGGCGTAGGACGCACAGAATTTAAACAAGCAATGATTCAGATTAATGATAGTACCTATGTTTTCGGATCGGATTCGATACATATACCGTCTCGCGCTTTTGGCGCAAACTGGTGGATGCCGGACGGGAATGCCAGAAAGTATAATTGGGCTCCTCAGCTTGGCTCCAACGACAACCAACATGTAGTACTTCGAACAAATAATTTAGAAAGGATGCGATTAACTGCTGACGGCAACTTTTTAATCGGGACTACAGTCAATTCTGTTTTTAAGATGGATGTCGCAGGCAGGCTAAGAGCAACTTTTGATTCTTATATAAACCAGATTCGAATCGGACGTGGAGCAGGAGATGAACCATCCAACACTGTGTTCGGTACGGATGTTTTGCACTACAATACAATTGGAAACTTCAACACTGCAATAGGTTTTAAAACAATGTTCTCAAACTTAACTGGCGCTTCCAACACCGCTTTGGGATACAAAAGTTTACATTTTAATACCAGCGGTCAATTAAATACAGCGATTGGAGGTAACGCGATGTCTGAAAACACTACAGGCTCTGAAAATACAGCGTTAGGTTTTGAATCACTGCACAACAACACATCGGGAGAATACAATACTGCTATCGGAAGATATTCACTCGCCAAAAACTTAACCGGTAGTCAGAATACCGCAATTGGGGACAGTACCCTCATGAACAATAGTACAGGATCCAGTAATACTGCAGCGGGTTCTCTCTCTCTTTCTTCAAATACAACCGGATCGGAAAATAACGCGTTTGGAGAAAAGGCGATGAAAAGTAATACATCGGGCATCAACAATGCTGCGTTTGGCACTTCTGCTTTAGAATTAAATTCATCGGGTACTGAAAATGTGGCTATTGGGAATTATGCTTTACAAAACAATAGTACAGGAACCATGAATTCCTCCGTCGGCTTCGAATCTTTATTATCAAATACGGAAGGATCCTACAACACGGGTCTCGGGCATTCAGCAATGAAGTATAATACCACAGGCTCAAATAACACCGGGGCCGGGCATTCTTCATTGAGGTCAAATACCACGGGCGATGACAATGCCGCAGCGGGATTCCAATCCTTATTTTCAAATTTATCCGGAACGCTAAATACATCTTTGGGATATAGTACCCTGTATTCCAATAATACGGGCACTGAAAACAGCGCGATTGGTCTAAATTCTCTGCATTCAAACACTAGCGGCTCGGGAAATGTATCGATCGGAGGAAATAGTTTATACGCAACGATAGCCGCTAACAACAATATTGCGATTGGTTATAATTCTGCCAACACACTTACAACGGGCGATACAAATATTTTTATCGGTAATGATATTCAACCAAACATTGGCACTACAAATTCCAACCAGTTAAATCTTGGAAATTGGATTTATGGCGATAGAGGTCTAATCGGAATTGGACTGTCAGAGCCAAAATCAAAACTTCACCTTGCAGGCGGCGAAAGTGCTTCCGGGAATGCACCATTAAAATTGAATTCAGGAACGCTGATGAATACTCCTGAGAATGGAGCTGTAGAATACAATGGATCGAATTATTATATAACGGCTGGTGGAACACGTTATATTCTGGCAAGAACATTAACAGCAGACAACATGCTCAATTTCGGAAATACTACCTCCGGGAACAGTAACGATTTAACAATCACCCTCACTGGTGTAGCAGAGGGAGATCCTGTTATTGTTGTTCCTTCAACCTCTGTTGTCCTGGCAAACACCAACTACACAGCATTTGTGAGCAGTGCAGACACAGTCACAATTAGGTTTAACAATTTTAGTATAACCAGTCAGGACCCGCCAAATGGAAATTTTAAGGTAGTCGTTTTTAAATATTAAACCCTCAACGAAGTTCGTTGCTGATCTGGCCTCGCGCAGAGCAGTAGAAAGGATACTTCGTACGTGAAGGGCAAGTGATGCACCGTGACGTGCTGGATTGATTGGTGATCTGGTGGTTGATTCTTTCATTCATAATGGCTTCCGTTTTGGGGCAACTAACCTAAGATTTTTAGCACGGCAAACAAAATTTTTAAATTGATTTTGATATATATCAAACCTTAGATTATGAAAATGATGACCACCGTAATACTGATTTCATTGGCGTTCATTTCCTGCACAGGGCCAGAATCTGAAAAGGATGGCTTTACCCGTTATCTTGAATTAAGAAACCAATCTGAACTTAGCGATGACACTGGTGCCAACTTCTCAAAAATACCTTATGGTATATCATCAGATTCCGTTTATAACATATTTCAGAAGCTCGTAGCGGACAGTGTGATACAGTACAATTATGATGAAAGGTCTTACACCTATACGTTGTACACCACTCGACAATACATGAATGAGATCGAGATGAAAATCTACCCCGAATTTTTTAATGATAGCCTTTGGAGAATTTCATTGCGTACCATTGAGCCTGATAATGCGGGCGGGTTCATGTATAGGACAGAAATATCATCATCCCTAGCCAAAAAAATTCGGAAGTTCAAGCATCACATTTAACGTCATCGAAGGTTTGCCTGATACTGAAACATGGTTTCTTGGAAACGCTGAGATAGAGCTTTCGTGCACCGCCTCATACGCTACGATTTCATACACCAACTTAAAACTCCAAGCGAGAAAAAACACAATAGAAAAGAAGGAAAACGCTTCGAATGCTGAAAAATCAAGTCAACATTTATAGACTACCCCCACTTCTTCATTTCCTGATCAATGCGAAGGTTGGTAATCTTGTAGTAGATGTCCGTCGTTTTCAGGTCTGAATGCCCGAGTAATTTACTGGTCACCTCCTGGCTGATCCCACGGTTCGCACACTGGACCGCAAACGTGTGGCGTGCCATGTGGAACGTTATTTTCTTATCAATACCTGCCAGTTGTGCCACGGCCTTCAGGTATTGATTCGCTTTCTGATTCGTGTAGATTGCGCCAACCTTCGCCGACAGTTCCAGGTACTTTTTCATTTTCCCGGTAATTTTGATGCTCACCACTTCACCTGTCTTTTGTGTGTAGAGAATCAATCGTCCGTCCCGGATCGCCTTTTTGTGGTTGAAGGTTTCGATGTCTGAATATCTCAGACCTGTGTAACATGCAAGAAGGAACCATGTACCTGTCCGTTTAATGATGTCGCTTTTGTTCTTCTCAACAAGTTTCTCCACCCTGGCTAGTTCTTCAGATGTCAACCATTCCCGTGCTGGATTCTTTTTCGGTGGTTTCTTATAGATGACAAATGGATCCCGGTCTATTTTACCTTGCCGTATTCCCTCTTTGACCACAACGCTGATGAATGCCACACGTTTCAAAGCGCCGGCATCGTTGCAACTCTCCCTGCTGTACGCTTCATACCGGGCAAGCCATTCAGGTGTAATATCTTCCAGGTGCACTTTCGGATCAAATTCGATAGCCTTCAGGAACATCGATCGATACGCTTTCATTGTTGCCACGGAAAACTTCCTTTGCCATACTTCCAAACAGTTTGTTGCAAACTCACGGAAAGTGATTTTCTTTACCTCACGTCCCAGGGCTTCGGCAACATCTACCTTACCTTTTGACAATTCGGTTTCGGCAAACTTAGTATTCAGTTCTGCAATCTTCAGGCGTAAGATGTTGTTTATAACACCATGCTGAGGATGTGAAGATTTTATTTTCTGCAACTTTTGATCCCAGTCCTCTGCAGGCAACTTCACTGCAACCGGCAAGTATGTCCGCTTTTTTTTTATCACGTATTACGATGCGAAGCTGTCTTAGTCCGTGGCGATCTTCGAACGCTCTTAATTCGAAACTGATGGTTGCCATAATTAGGGGTTATTGGGGGCTTTGGGGGCTAAAATTAGGGGCTATTTTGCGTAAATGTATGTTATCTTATGTAGAAATAAGAAAAGAAAAGCCCTGAGAATCAATAATCTTTTATTGACAATCAGGGCCTTAAGTGGAGCTGAGGGGAGTCGAACCCCTGTCCAAACATATTCTCCAAAAGCTTTCTACATGCTTATTTCATGATTAATTGTCGGCGCGATACAGGACATGAACAAACCAATATCGCACTTAGCTGGATCGTCTTTTGCAACCGTCACAGCCTTCGGTTACAGCATCCTGTTTTGTTTTTAAGTCGGCGGCGGGGCGTGGTAACAGAACAACCGGCCCGGCGGCCCAAATGACTACTTAATCACTGATTAGGCAGCCATGGCATACTGAGTATTGCCATTTATGGTTTGAATATTCAGATTTACGAGCTAATTATCCAACGCTCGGCATGCTTACACTTTCAAAGATCTACGCTGTCAAAACCAGTGCAGCCCCATTGCGGGTTAACAGACCCTAGAGCAGAGAAAAATGTGAAAATGTGAAAATATGTAAATGTGAAAATGAGAAATGGTGCTGAAGTCTCATTTTTGATTTTCACTTTTTTCTATTTACAAATTCACCTGGTCGTTCATTTATTCAATTCGCTCTAATAAAACAGTTACAAAAATCCATACTCCTTTTTCACACCGTCTCATTATCACATCATCACATTGTTCTATTATCACATCACCACATTATCACATCACCACATTGTTCTTGCATTTCTTGATTCTTCATTGTCACATTACCATATTATCACATTGCCACATCATTTCCTCATTTCCTCATTTTCACATTTTCCCATTTTCCCATTTTCCCATTCTCTCTCTAGCTTCCCCATCCAAACCAATCATTCCCATTCGCATACAGCATCAACAACAACAACAGCACCATTCCCACCATCTGCGCGTATTCCAGGAATTTTTCATTCGGTTTGCGGCCGCTGATCATTTCATAAAGCGTGAACATCACGTGCCCACCATCTAACGCAGGAATAGGTAATAAGTTCATAAAGGCCAGGATAACCGACAAAAATGCCGTGATATTCCAAAACGATTCCCAATCCCAAACCGTGGGGAACACAGAACCAATCGCTTTAAATCCACCTACAGCCTTATACCCTTCTGTTTCGGGATTCAGGATGATCTTAAACTGATCGATATAATTCTGCAGGGTTTCGCCTGTTTTACGTACCGCTGCAGGGAATGATGCGAAGAAGCCATACTTCTTTACATCTGTTCTATAATAGCCCAGTTCCTGGTTTTCTTTATCACTTAAATAAGGAATACCTGCGAGGCCCGCTTCGCTCACTTTACTGGTGATATTAAGCGTATCCGTTCCTCTTAATACAGTTAACTCAACCTGGCTTCCTGACTTTTTACCTACCAACGGAATGATCTCATCATAATAATGAACCGGCGTGCCATCAACGGCGAGAATCTGATCTCTATGTCGTAAACCCGCAACATTCGCAAAGGAAGAGTCTTTTTCCGAATATTCTCCCACGATTGTCGACAGGCGTTGGTGAAACAAATACCTTCTTTTCTTTTTTATTCTCCACCAACATTCCAATCAAACGTGTGGGTAATTCAAGATGTACTTCTTTCCCGTCACGAACCAGGTCAATATTTTTTCCCATGATTACATCGGCACCCAGGCGCTCGAAATAAGTAACGGGCTCACCATTGATCGCTTTAATCTGGTCGCCATTACGCAAACCAATTTCATACATCAGGCTGTCGCGGATCCAGATTCCTTCCTTCACGGTGTTCATGGGTGTACGACGTTCGCCCCAGATCATCAACACAAATGCATATACAACAAATGCCACCAGCACGTTCATGATGATACCACCTAGCATGATGATCAATCGCTGCCAGGCGGGTTTGCTACGAAACTCATAAGGCTTTGCGGGTTGCTTCATGGCTTCTTTATCCATGCTCTCGTCGATCATACCCGAAATCTTTACATAACCACCCAGCGGCAGCCAGCCTATACCATAAATTGTATCGCCCACTTTCTTTTTCACCAACGCAAACCAGGGATCAAAAAAGAGAAAGAATTTTTCAACACGGCAACCAAACCAACGCGCAGTAATATAATGGCCAAACTCGTGAAGGATGATCAATATCGACAATGCCAGCAACAGCTGCCCAGCCTGCACACCTACTCCACCCCAATCTATTTTCAATAAAAACATAATGTCTAAAAAATTTCAAGATTGCAAATATCTGATTTTTAACCCGGATTCTGAATTCCTGCAAACCGTTCCGGAGACCGCAGGGTTTCAACGGAATTAGAGTTTGATGAGGTCCGCGGCATAACTTCTTGCTTCGCCATCGCTTTCCAGGTATTCTTCCAGTGTGGGCTCTTTGATGAATGGTATTTTATGCATGGTTTTCTCGATCACGTCGGTCATGTCGAGAAAGTTTACCCGGTTGCGCAAAAAAGCATACACCGCAATTTCATTCGCCGCATTCATTATCGCCGCCAGGTTGCCGCCTTTCTCCAATGCTTCAATCGCAAGACCCAGGTTGCGGAAGGTGCGCATGTCTGGTTCTTCAAACGTAAGTGTGTTGAACTTACGGAAGTCGAGACGTGGAAACTGGTTGGGGATCCGTTGCGGAAAGGATAAACCGTATTGGATGGGCAACTTCATATCCGGCAATCCCATCTGCGCTTTTATACTGCCATCTTCAAACTGCACCATGCTATGGATGATGCTCTGCGGATGTATCACCACCTGTATCTGGTCGGGTTCCAGATTAAACAGCCATTTTGCTTCAATCATCTCCAGCCCTTTATTCATTAAAGTGGCAGAATCGATCGAAATCTTGGCCCCCATACTCCAGTTGGGATGTTGCAACGCATGCTCGCGTTTTACATTCACCAGGTAATTCGGTTTACGGCCAAGGAATGGGCCGCCCGATGCGGTAAGAACTATTTTCTCAATCTTGTTGCGCGTTTCACCAACAAGACATTGAAAAATCGCTGAATGTTCTGAGTCAACAGGAATAATTGGCACCCGGTTTTCAACGGCGGTTTTGATCACAATGTCGCCGGCAACAACAAGCGTTTCTTTATTGGCCAGCGCAACGGGTTTACCCTGGCGAATAGCCTGCAATGTGGGGCGCAGTCCTGCATATCCCACAATCGCTGCCAGCATCAGATCATAACAATCCATACCCGCCGCTTCTTCCAGTGCCTTTTCGCCGGCAAAGACTTTGATGTCGGTGGCAGCAAGACCCGCTTTTACCTTTTCATATTTTTTCTCGTCGCCAATTACAACGAGGTTGGGTTGAAATTTCAGTGCCTGTTTTACCAGCAATTCATCGTTTGACTGGGCCGTGAGAATTTCGGCGCTAAACAGGTTGGGGTTCGCGGCAATGACTTCCAATGCCTGCGTTCCGATTGAACCCGTGGAACCAAACACCGCAATCCGGCGCCGCGCCATATCAGATGGCGTGCCCTCAACAGTCTTCTGTGATTTGTGTTTATCAGTCATGGATCTGTTCTGATTCGTTGAAAAGATAAGACATTGCTGCCTTCTTTTTCATGATTCCTTCCACTGTTCCAGCACTTCCGCAATTTTTCGGTCATTGCTTAAACGTGGCACTTTGTTTTGCCCACCCAGTTTGCCAATGGATTTCATATAATCAATGAACCCATTTTTCCTCACGGGTGTAAGCTTCAGCGGACGTAAAATATTACCGGTTATCAGGTCGTCGTAATACACATTTTTATTTCGCAGGTTCTCTTCTACTTTATCGGCAAACGCCTGCATGTTCTCGGGTTTATTTTCAAATTCAATAAACCATTCGTGATATGATTTTCCTTCCCCTTCGCTCACATAGGGTGCTACGGTAAATTCGGTAATGCGTACATTCTCTTCTGCAGCAGCTTTCAACAGGCTATATTCCACTTCCTCTCCTATTACGTGTTCGCCGAAGGCAGAAATAAAATGTTTGGTTCTTCCCGTCACCACGAGGCGATAAGGGTTGAGTGAAACGAATTTTACCGTATCACCCAGGTTATATCCCCAGAGTCCGGCGTTGCTGTTAATGATAACAGCGTAGTTCTCACCCAGTTTTACCTCATGCAGCGACAAACGTGTCGGGTTTTCATTGTGTATCTCACCGGCCGGCACAAACTCAAAAAAGATGCCGCTATTGGTATTCAAAAGCAGTCCTTCCGCTTTTTGCGTGTCCTGAAAGGCAAAGAAGCCTTCGCTGGCAGGGAATAGTTCGATGGTATCCACTTTGCGGCCAATACTTTCCAGCAACTTCGCGCGATAGGGTTCGAAGTTTACGCCACCCTGCACCATCACACTGAAGTTTGGAAATATATCCCCTACTTTCTTCTGGGTCCGCTTCATCAACTCGTCGAAATACATCTGCATCCACGGTGGAATACCCGAGATCAGCGTCATATCCTTATTGATCGTTTCCTCCACTATTTTGCCGAGTTTGGTTTCCCAGTCTTCAATACAATTGGTTTCGTAAGAAGGGAGCTGGTTCGTACGCAGGTAACGTGGCACATGGTGATTCACGATCCCACTCAAGCGACCCGTAGGAATTCCTCCCACGCGCTCCAACTCGGGAGACCCCGAGAGAAAAATCATTTTTCCGTCGGCAAACCGCGTATTTCCCGTTTCGGCCATATAACAAAGCAGCGCATTCCGTGCTGTATTAATATGGTTGTCGATACTGTCTTTTGTAATAGGAATATACTTGGTGCCGCTGGTTGTACCCGAAGTTTTGGCGAAATAGATGGGTTTCCCTTTCCACAAAACATTGTGTTTTCCCTCCTTCACCTGGTCGATATAAGGGCGCAGCTGCTCGTAATCCCGGATGGGCACTGCCTGCTTAAATTCATCATATTTGCCCAATTTATCCAGGCCGGTTTCTTTTCCATACACCGTTTTCCGGCCTTCGCGGATCAACATTTTCAGGATGGCGTCCTGATCGGCCAGGGCTGTGCCCATGCCTTTTCGGATCCCCTTATAGATATAGGAAGCGAACGGTTTCGCTAGTATTGATTTGATTTTCAACGACTAGTAGTTTAAATACCCGATAAAATTTGTCCTATCTTTGCATTCCCGCAGCGCGGGTCTCGGGGTGTTGCCGCTGCTTATCGGCCACCCGAATAAACAAAGATAAAGGAACAGGTAAACAAGATCGGTAAATTAACACAGATAAAACTTTGACAACCTGTTTGTGACTTCAATATTTCCCCTTACCTTTGCATCCCTAATTTCAGATTATGATAGCTGTAATAAAAGTAGCCGGACAACAGTTCAAAGTAGAGAAAGATCAAACCCTGTTTGTTCCCCACCTGGGCGGTAACGCCGGTGACAAAGTAGAACTGGAAGTTTTGCTTGTTGATGCCGATGGTAAATTAAGCGTTGGCTCTACCAATGCAAAAGTACAGGCTGAAATCCTGGATCACGTTAAAGGTGATACCGTGATTGCCTACAAACAAAAAAGAAGAAAAGGTTTCCACAAAAAGAAAGGACACCGTACAGCCTATACTAAAATCAAGGTTACTAACCTGAGTGCATAAGCTGGTTCTTTGTTTTTGATGAATGATGAAATATGAATTATCTCATCAACCTCAAAAACAAACAACGATAAACAAAAACAAAAAACTTTAAACTCTCTATACAATGGCACATAAGAAAGGAGAAGGTAGTGTAAAGAATGGTCGCGACTCACAGAGCAAACGTCTCGGAGTAAAGATCTTCGGTGGTCAACCTGCTATTGCCGGAAACATTATCGTGCGTCAGCGCGGTACCGTTTATCATCCTGGTAAAAACGTAGGTGTTGGTAAAGACTATACACTGTTTGCATTGAGTGACGGTGTTGTTGAATTCCGTAAAGGAAGAAACAACCGCACTTATGTTTCAGTAGCAGAACAAGTAGCAGCTGAGGCCTAATTTGTTGGTTTGCTATTTTTTGTGGAAAAAAAATTTGGGTAGTATAAAATAATTATTATTTTTACTATTGATAACCCATTTTACTAAACATTAAATTCTACAAAAATGGCAACAAAGAAAAAAGCCGCTAAAAAAGCAGCTCCTAAAAAGAAAGCAGCGGTTAAGAAAAAAGCAGCTCCAAAGAAAAAAGCAGCTAAAAAAGCCGCTCCTAAGAAGAAAGCAGCTAAAAAGAAATAATTTATTATTTCTTGAAGTAATAGAAAGTCCTGGCAACCGCCGGGACTTTTTCTTTTACATACCCCCTACACTGGAAAAGATATATCCCCTCATGGTTACTTTTGCATTCTGTAATCACCCGACTTCTCAATTACACAACCCATGACCAATTCTGCAATCGCCGATCACTTCGCCCTTCTTTCCAAACTCATGGATATTCATGGGGAGAATTCTTTCAAGTCGAGAACCTATTCTATCGCAGCTTATAACATAGAACAACTCGATTCCGTATTGTCGACCATGCCACGTGATGTGATTCCTACCTTGCGTGGAATGAATGGAAGTGTGGGACAAAAGGTGATGGAAATGCTCGACACCGGAAAATTATCTTCACTCGAAGAAATTCTTGCAGCCACACCTCCGGGAGTTATCGAAATGTTGCAGGTAAAAGGACTGGGTCCAAAAAAGATTCATACCATCTGGAAAGAAATGGAAATTGAATCACTGGGTGAATTGCTATATGCCTGTCATGAAAACCGCCTCACACGTTTCAAAGGCTTCGGTGCAAAGACGCAACAAAACATACAGGAAGGAATTGAATATTATCTCCAGAACCAGGGACATTATCTCTATGCAGAAATGGAAACCCTGTTTCCACAAATTGATGGCTATCTCAAAAAATTATTCGGCGCAGATAAGGTAGCCGTTACGGCAGATTATCTTCGCCAGGATCTTACATTGGAAGAATTGACTTTTGAAGTGATGGCAGATGTAGCTGCTGCAAAACCGAAATTCCATTCTGCACAACCGCCCGAATTACTGGAAGAAACTGAATCCACACTTTTATACAAATTAAAAAATGGCTTGAAACTGCGATTAAATCTCGGTCTCGATCCATTACCTGCACGTTTATTCGGTAGTACCGGTAGCGCGGATTTTGTAAAAACATTTTTGGCAAAATTTGCTATACCAACTGACATCGAAGGAGTAGATGATCGCGAAATTTTCAACCGGGCTGGTGTCCCTTATATCCCTCCCTTTCTCCGCGACGATGCGTCAATCCTTTCTTCTTTCAATGAAACAACTGCAGCAGCGTTGATTCAAACAAATGAAATAAAAGGCATCATTCACAGTCACAGTACCTGGAGCGATGGTACTAACAGTCTTGAAGAAATGGCGGTTGCCTGTATTCAAAAAGGATTTGAATACCTGGTGATTTCCGATCACTCAAAAGCGGCTGCTTATGCAAAAGGCCTGAGTGAAGAAAGAATTATTGAGCAGCATAAACAAATAGACGAGCTCAACAAAAAGCTGTACCCGTTCCGTATTTTCAAAAGTATTGAGTGCGATATTCTCACCGACGGCAGCCTCGATTACACGGATGATGTACTCGCCAGCTTCGACCTCGTGATTGCATCCATTCACAGCAATCTCAAAATGACGGAAGAGAAAGCGATGGCAAGATTGCTGCGGGCGATATCAAACCCGTATGTACGCATTTTGGGCCATCCTACAGGGCGTCTGCTGTTAAGCAGGAAAGGTTATCCTGTAAATCATGAAGTGCTGATAGATGCCTGCGCAGCGCAGGGTGTTGTACTCGAAATCAATGCGCATCCGCGTCGGCTCGATCTCGACTGGAAATGGGTGGCCAAAGCACGCGCAAACGGCGTTTTATTATCCATCAACCCCGATGCACACAGCATTGAAGGTTATGATGATATTAAATACGGTGTACTGGCTGCACAAAAAGGACTGCTGACAAAAGAAGGGAACCTCTCCAGTTTTACGCGCGATGAGTTTGTAAAATTTATTGAGCAGGGGCGATCAGCGTCCTGATTTATTTACGCTTCTTCAGCAAGTGGCAGCTCTACATAAAAGCTGGTTCCCACGCCCTGCTCCGTTTCAAACCAGATTCGTCCTTTGGCTTGTTCTACGATGCCTTTACACATCGCAAGACCCAGCCCTGTACCTGACGATTTCGTTGTAAAATTGGGAATGAATATGCGTGATTGCATCTCTGCAGGAATTCCTTCACCATTATCGCGCACGCGTATCTGCACTTTGTTGTCTATCACACGCTCGTCCACTTCTATTTTGCAATACTGGCCGGCACAGGCTTCCACCGCGTTTGCAAACAGGTTGGTGAAGAGCCTGTTCATTTGCGTTATATCAGCATAAATCCGGATCTCACGACTTACAGCCCTCCAGGTGAAATCAATATTGGGATCGGCACGATATAATTCCTGTAAGGAACGCAATACGCTATGCAGATCGAAATTCTCTGCATTGGTGTAGCCGATATTGGCAAACTGGGAGAAGTCGGCAGCGATTTTCGATAAGTGATCAATCTGTTCAACCAGCGTTCGCGCCACATTGCCGGAAAGTTCTTTCACATTAGGCTGGTTGCTGTCTACCGCTTTTTGCAGATATTGAATACTCAGTTTCATTGGCGTCAGCGGGTTTTTAATTTCGTGCGCCACCTGCCTTGCCATCTCGCGCCAGGCCCCTTCCCTTTCGTTTTTCGCCAGTGCTTCGGCTGATGCTTCCAGTTTATCCACCATCTTATTATACTCCTTTACCAGATCCCCAATTTCATCATCGCGGTTCCAGTCGATGGCCTCATTCTGGCTACCGATATTTACATCCTTCATCTTGTTGCTGATTACAGAGAAGGATCTTGTGATTCTGTTGGTAATCATCAATGCAATCAAACCTGCAATCAGTAATATGAATGCGTTCAGATTGATCACCGTTACGATGAAGTTGGATATCTCCTGGTTTAGTTCAAACTGTGCGGTGAAGTAAGGGATGCTGAGATAGGCATATGCATTCCCATTGCGATCGCGAACGGGCGCATACACACTCAAATAAGGCAAATCGGCAAAACTTTCCTGCTGTACGTGTTCTATCTGGTTGAGACGTGCAAGGTGATAATAAGCTACCGGATGCATTTTATTACTGATCATCCCCTTCGAATACACATCGCGTTCCGAAGTTTCACGAAGATTACCATGCAAGTCATACACATTCACATCCACACCATGTATTTCTGACACTTCTTCTACCAGTGCACCGAGATTAAAAGTTGACACAGAATCATAGATCCCGCCCACTTCTTCAAATGAATCGTGCACACCAATCCGTTTCTCCATTTCATTTACCATTACACTCATGGTGCGGCTCAGGCGATCACTATTGTTTCGGTGATAACGTGCTTTAAAGAAATTAATCGTAGCAACACCAATAATGATAAAGGAGAATATGCTGACAAAGATGATGGTACTATGTACCTGGTTTCTGATATTAAAATGGAAAAAGCGTTTGAATTCGTCCCGGTCAATTGCGGCCTTCAGCATCAACGATATCATTTGCACCACAAAAACCAGGAAGATAAAGGAGCAGAAGATATAAGAAAACAGGGTGATCGTTTCGATAATTGTATCGCGCTTGCGAGCAATCACCACCACTTTCTGATTGGTTGCCCGGAACCACAGTTCATCATAAGTGCCATTTGTGCGGCGTTCAAATTCATTATTCCCTACCCAACGTCGGTTATCTTCAATTTTTGTAGGGAAAGGATACCGGTGTGAGAAATTATCGGTAAGCTGACCTTTGTTGTAAACAGCATAAAAATATATGGGAGAATTCTCGGGTGAATTCTGTTTGTACTGCCTGAAAAGCTCGGGAAAAATTTCGCCCGTACTAAATCTTCTTGGATTAGATAGAATAAAGAAATGTCCCAACACTTTGCCATCCGATGTCACCGCTTTCCGGCGCGTGATGTAAATAAACTTATCAAACGAAGTTTCATGGAAATAAAGCCCTTCTACATCCGTTCTGTGCGATTGCTGCGTTACAATCGTATTAAGCGCGTCGTAGGTTGTAGGATCATTATTCCACAGTGGTTGTCCTACTGAATCAAACGCATACAATCGCGTATCAAAACTCTCGGTATAGAGTTTATAGGTTTGTGTGATGATGCTATCGCGTAAAAATGCGCTGGCAGCACTATCAGAGAAACGATGGAAATTCTCTTCCAGGAAGTCGGCATCGAGATATGCAAGCGCGATGTTCATCAGCCGTTCGCTGGATGGATCCGTTTGTACCGTTAGCTTTTTCGGCATAGAACTTCCTTTTTTCCCATTCCGCCTTCCGGTTTTCAGCCAGCATGATGGCTGCAATGGAAATAGAAAAAATGGCAATCCAGAAAAGGATACCGGCAACATTAATGCGGAAACGCGTTAGAATCTTTCCTTCACGATCAATCAGCCAGGTATACAACAATAACCAGGCGAGTACTGGCAGATAAAACAAAACCGTGGGATCGCCAGAGCGGATACTTAAAAACACCAGACCCGAGAATGCGATACCGAAATAAACCAGCCATCGGTTGTTTCCCAGCACCGGAAATATGATCCTGAAAAGTAATTGTGTGAAATAAAAGTAAGAAAGCGTTAAGGTGGCCAGCACAAAAAATCCGACAACCGTATAAAAATTGAGGCTGAAGAAGTTGGTTACGTCAAACGAAATTTTTGAATCAGCTACAATACTCCTGATTACTGAGGACAGGATAAACGTGGAATAAATCAGCAGGCAGATACAGAAAATAGCAACGGGCCACTTAACGGATTTAATCCATGGCGTGGTAAGGTCTTTACGTTGATGCACTTTCGACCAGGTAAATACTACCATCCAGCAGAAAAAAATAGAATTCAACAACAGGTCGCCCAAAGAGCGTTGCACAATACTTGAACCATAAATCTGTGGATCGAATAAGGGAAACTGGCGCAGGTTTAGGATTTCAGGGAAAATATAAGTGAGTACCCTGATAAAAACCAGGCAACAAACAAGGAATGCCACACCTTTCCCAATGCGGTTGCGTGCCAGCGTTTCTGCAAAAAGATGCACCACCAGCAACAGGATCAACAAAGCACTCGCCCGCAGGAAGATGGTTAAGTTATCGTTTACCTGCAAACCGGAAGTGGCTACTTTATCGAGATAAAACAAGGACTTTCCACTCAAACTCTTTACCGGAAAATCCGTCTCATCCGTCGCGATCATCACGCGGCCATCCACATCTTCGGAATAAACCATTCTGCTTGGCAGGTAAGATTTTTCCTGGAAGTAAATTGTTTTAACCGGAATCATAGCATAAGCCATGATGGTTTGTTCAAAAACGCGGAGTGTTTTTTTAACGATCAGGTATTCTCCATTGGGAAGCGACAAATACTCTTCCATTTCCGGAACGGAAAAAGTTTCGTCGGGAGGAAGCACCAGTTGGGTATTCCAAAAATTAAGGGTAAGCGTGCCGGTTTCTTTAACCTCGTAGAGATAGATGCCATATTTTTTGGCAATAAGCGCATCGAACTGGCCACGATCTTCGGCATTGCGAACCAGTTTGCCAACCAGCACTGTGTCCTGCAGAAACTTCTCAAAATCCTTTTGCTGATTGTGCAGATATTTTTCAGCCTTCTTCACCTCACCCTGTAACGAAGAGCGATAAGTTGAAAACCGGTTAAAGACGATGGAAAACGTAAAGAGTAATGCTGAAAGAATCAGAAGTCCCCATTTCCAGTATCCCTTATTTTTCCAGGTTTGGCTCACTTATTGGGCTGCTTTTTGATGCTGTTCCAAATGGCGTCCATCTCTTCGAGGGACATGCTGGCCAGGTCTTTTCCGTCGGCCAGGGCTTTTGATTCCATTTGTGTAAAGCGGTGGATAAACTTTTTATTGGTCCGTTCTAAGGCATTTTCGGCATCCAACTGCAAAAACCGTGCATAATTGATGAGAGAGAAGAAAAGATCTCCCAGTTCCTCCTCCACTTTATCAGGGTTGTTGAGCGCCACCGCTTCTTTTAATTCCCTGGTTTCTTCTTCCACTTTTTCCCAAACCTGGTCGCGGTTTTCCCATTCAAAGCCCACCACTTTCGCCTTCTCCTGCAATCGCATGGCTTTTACCATGGCTGGTAAGGAACGTGGCACGCCGCCAATAACGGATTTCTTCCCTTCTTTCAGCTTCAGGTTTTCCCAGTTCTTCTTTACCTCTTCTGCGCTATCGGCTTTTACATCCCCATAAATATGCGGGTGGCGCGAAATCAGTTTTTCACTGATGCCATTGATCACTTCTTCAATCGTAAACTGCTTTTCCTCTTTTGCAATACGCGAATAAAAAGAATATGCAGCATCAGATCCCCCAACTCCTCACGTATCCCCTTCCAGTCGTTGTCGGTAATAGCATCCACCAGTTCAAAACTCTCTTCGATCGTCATCTGACGCAGCGAGTGAATGGTTTGTTTTCGATCCCAGGGACATTGTTCCCGCAGTTCATCCATTATCTGCACCAGCCCGAGAAACGATTGGGATAAAGTATCTGACATAAAATAAGATTAAAGATTGAATACAGAGAAAATGAAAAATGCAACAAACAAAAGTGTGATCAATATAAATGCCGAGATGTTTAACAACAAAAATTTCAGCATTGTTTTCCATCTGCTTTGCCCGTAAAATCGACGCATGGCTTTATAGAGATAAATCGGTATTGCAAAAACAGAAGCAATTATCAGCAGGTTCCAAAACCACCAGTCTGTGAGGCCGTGCAGCTTGTTCCAAAGGAATACCAGCAGCAACATGATAAAGCTAACGACATAGTGATGAACCGTAAAAATCCCATGATCCGCAAAATAGAATTCCTTACGTCGGTAATAGAGCACTTTCAGCAATAACGCAAAAAACGGCAGGCTCACAAATAGCAGGTAAGGCAATTTGTGTAGCACAATATTGAGGATTTCCCTCCACGACATAAACGGATCATTCCGGTATTTTTTCGTTCAGTTCTATCGCCCGTTTGTTCCATAATTTCTGGAACCAGTTATCGCGTTCGCTTTTTGGCAGGGCAGCCTGTATTGAATCGTATTGTTCGCGGGAATTGTACCGTTGCCCAAATGTAATCATCACCACAAAATCTTCGCTAAGGGGCAGCAAATCCAGTTTACGTAAAGGGCGGGTAGTATCGCTGATCAGCGCCGTGATCCGGTAAAGAACCGCACTGTCGGTCCGATTGTATTCACCTGCTTTGATTTCCGATAAAATGGAATCGCGTTGCGCCGTAGTTAGCGGCTCATTCATGTCGCCAGTATATCTTGTGGTTTTATTGATACTGAAAAATACCAGGAAAAAAAAGGCGGACATAAATATGTACATCCGGATGGGGTTAAGATAACTCGCCCTTTTCCCCTTCATGTATTGTTGCGAGAGAAAGCCCGGTTTTTTCAGCAGAATATTGACTGTTTCGAAGAATTTACCATCAAAATGGGTGATATCATATACAAATGGGTGACCATGGCCCAGAATGTTTCCTTTGGAATCACATTGGCCTGGCCGCATTTATGACAATATTTTCCCTGAACAAATGTGCCGCAGTTAAGACAATCCCTTTCTTTCCGTTCTGGTGTGTGAGACATTAGTTTGGTTTTAACAGTATTTCGCCCGGGCAAATTAACGATTAGTGGGCTTTATTCGTTTATTTTTGCTGAATATCCATTTATCAATGAAGACATATTCGCTTATCCTTTTGCTGGTTATCCCATTTGTTGCTCCTGCGCAACATTATTTCAACGAATTGCTGGAAGCAAAGTCGATTGAGCAACGTATGAAAGTGCTGCTTGATCAGAAAGTTGAAACCGTAACTGCTACGGGTTTTGATGAACGCGGCGCCCGCTCTCGCGACTTTAATGAATGGCAGCAGGTTCATCCGTCTACCCGCACCTGGCTGGTACAAACAAGGAATGGATTGTCGATCAGCCGCACTGCCTATCGCTTTAATACTGCCGGACGACTGCTGAGTATTACGGATTCCGCTAATGGCGTTACCAGTCTTACGGAATATAAATACGATCCACAGAATAGAATCTCAGAGGTCCTCATCAATGTAAAAGATTCAGCGCAGGAGTTTAGTCAGACAGAATCGCATCAATGGAGTTATGACGCGTCAGGCAGTCCTACCCGCTTCCTGCGAATCGTTGATAAAAAAGATACCACCGAATTTCGTTTAACAAAAGACGAAAAAGGACGCGTTGCCGATGAACAATTATTCCGCAGAAATACGGGTTTAGATCAACTCTACTATTACTACAATAGCCAGGATCAAATAACAGACATCGTTCGTTACAACAAACGGCTGAAAAAGTTGTTACCTGATTTTATGTTTGAATACGATGAGCAGGGCCGCGTGATACAAAAGATCGCCACAGTTTCCACAAGAAGCAGCGATTACATCATCTGGCGGTATGCTTATAACGAACACGGCTTAAAAACAAGAGAAGCTTTGTTTAACAAACAGAAGGAAATGACGGGCCGAATTGAATATGCCTACACTTTCCTGCCCTGATTTGATCAATTAGGCCAACGTACCGGCCCATCAATTATTTATGAAAAAGATTCTGTTTCTGGCGATTGTGCTGATCTGCTATGGAAATCTGGTTGCGCAGGAAAACACCGGTTCCGAAAAATTTACCGTTAGCGGCATCATTAAATCAAAATCAAAAGGAGAAACGATCATTGGTGCCACGGTTCGTGCAGGCAATGCCAGCACAGCCAGCAATGAATATGGATTCTATTCTCTCACCCTCCCAGCGGGAAAGTACATACTTCAGATTACAGCAATCGGATTGCAATCCCAAATTGATTCGCTGAATTTAGATGCAGATATCCGTCTCAATATCTTCCTGGAAGAAGAAGTAAAAAGCCTGGAAGGTGTAATCGTTTCCGCGCAATCACGTGGCCGCAGCATCAGCAGTCCGCAGATGGGTATGGAGAGAATCAGCACCCGCGAGATTAAAAACGTTCCTGTATTATTAGGCGAACGTGATATTTTAAAAACGATGCAATTGCTGCCCGGTATAAAATCGGCTGGTGATGGCAATAGCGGATTTTATGTTCGTGGTGGCGCGGGAGATCAGAATCTGATTTTGTTAGATGAATCGCCGGTTTACAACGCATCCCACCTGTTGGGATTCTTCAGCACATTTAACTCTGATGCCGTAAAAGACATGACCGTTTATAAAGGCGGCATGCCTGCCCAGTACGGTGGCCGCCTGTCATCGGTGGTGGATATTAAAATGAACGATGGCAACAACCAGGATTATAACGTGAGCGGTGGCATCGGTCTTATTTCTGCCAAACTGAATGTGGAAGGTCCGATACAGAAAGATAAATCTTCGTTCCTGGTGACCGGTCGTCGCACTTATGCCGACATGTTTTTAAAACTTTCGAAAGATTCTTCTATCAATCAGAATAAACTTTATTTCTACGACCTGAATGCGAAGCTGAATTACCAGCTTGGCGATAAAGACAGACTCTATTTGTCTGGTTATTTTGGAAAGGATCATTTAGGTGTGGGAGAAACATTCGGAATTCAGTGGGGTAATGGTACGGGCACTTTGCGTTGGAATCATATTTTCAACAGCAAATTATTTAAGAACACTTCATTGATATTTAGTAATTACAAATACCTGATCAACATCCGCAGTGGCGGTGATGACTTTGATATTTTTTTCACAGATCCAGGACTGGAACCTGAAACAGGAATACCAATGGAACGCAAGCACCAGAAACAATGTTCGCTTTGGTTTCAACACCATTTACCATACCATCACTCCCGGAGAAGTAGACGCTAAAAGTTCACCGGGATTGAATTCATCTGCATTGCAGAAAAGATATTCGTGGGAAAATGCCATCTTTATTACAAATACATGGAAAGCTTCCGATAAATTCAACCTCACATACGGATTGCGGCTCTCTTCATTCAGCATCCTCGGTGAAGGCGACTACTTTGAGGTGGATGAAGAAGGAAACGTTACCAATACAACACGCTACAAACGTGGGGAATTTGTACAGACTTACATCAATCCCGAACCGCGCATTGCGGCCAGTTATGTGATCAATCCAGCGGTGTCGGTAAAAGCATCCTATGTGAGAAATACTCAAAACCTCCACCTGGTTTCGAATTCCACTTCATCGAACCCAACTGATAAGTGGATTGCCAGCACAAATATTATTAAACCGGAAATATCTGATCAGGTATCGGTTGGTTTTTACCGCGACCTTTTTAACAGAACCTGGGAATGGAGCGTAGAAACTTATTTCAAGACCATGCAAAACCAGATCGACTATCGCGACGGAGCTGATGTTTTTGCCAACAACGACGCTATTGAATCAGAATTGTTATTTGGAAAAGGAAGGGCATATGGACTTGAAACACTATTAAAGAAAAAAGCAGGGAAATTCACCGGATGGGTCAGCTATACACTCTCGAAAACTGAACGCAAAATCGATGGCATCAATAACAATCAATGGTACAATGCCCGTCAGGACAGGACGCATGAAATTGCCCTTGTAGGTTCTTATCAGCTAAGTTCAAAATGGACGTTATCAGCCAACTGGATTTTTTATACCGGAGAAGCGGTTACGTTTCCTGCGGGAAAATATCGGGTTGACAATCGCACCGTATTTTATTATACAGAACGGAATGGTTACCGTATGCCCAGCTATCACCGCCTGGACATAGGCGCCAACCTGGAACTGAAGAAGAAAAAACGCTGGTCATCTGAATTAAGTTTCAGTTTGTACAATGCCTACGGTCGTGAGAATGCTTACACCATCAGCTTCCGTGATAAACCGGATGATGCTTCAAGAACAGAAGCTGTGCGGTATGCATTATTTAAATTCATTCCATCGGTGTCTTATAATTTTAAATTTTAAATGATGAAGCAGTTCAAATTAACGATAGCGCTATGCCTGGGTATAATACTGCTGAGCTCATGCGAAAAAGTCATTGACATTGATTTAAACAACGCAGAGAAAAAATATGTGGTGGAGGCCACTATCTCTGAGGAAGCGGGCACTGCGCGGGTGCGTATTACGCAAACCGTGAACTTTGACGAAAGCAATTATACACCGGGAATAAATGGCGCTACTGTAACCATTAGTGATAACCTGGGTAATATCTACGATTTTACAGATAATAATTCCGGCACCTATTCACACGGCACACTCGTAGCAGTTCCAGGTAGAACATATACGCTCAATGTACAGGTGAACAGTGAAACGTTTACGGCTGTTTGTAAAATGCCTGAGCCGGTGGATATCGATTCACTCTTCATTACAGATGAACTCTTATTTGGTGAATATCAAAAAACGGTGAATGTGTTGTTCCAGGATCCTCCCGGACGTGGGAATGCTTACCGGTTTCACCAGGTGGTAAACGGGTTGAAGGAAATGCGCATCATGATTATGAATGATGACTATTCCGATGGGCGTTTGATCTCCTCTACCCTGTTTTATTTTGTAGATGAAGATGCAGGAAATGTGGCTCTCAAAAGTGGTGATGAAGTGGAAGTAACATTGCAGGCAATTGATGCGCCGGTCTATAAATACTGGTTCAGCCTCGACCGCAGCGCCAGTGGCGGCAACCAACAGGCAGCGCCATCCAATCCGGTCTCTAATATCCGCGGAGGTGCGTTGGGCTACTTCAGCGCGCATGCGGAGAGAACGAAAACGATAGTAGTGCCTTGAAATACGTGAGGCGTGAGACGTGAGGCGTGAGATGATAGGTGGATGCATCATTTATATCTAAACAAAAAAATCCGTGCAATCTGTGTGTACATCTGAGTAAATCTGTGGGAAATATTTTGAAGAGAAGCCTACCCACAGAATACACAGCGTTCTCGCCACTGACATTTCCTTATCCCCTTCTCACGTCTCACGCCTCACGCCTCACGCTTCTGGCATCATTTTTTTCTCTACCTCTGAAAACCCCAACCATGTTACGTGCCCGCTCAACCTCCACAGCCAAAAAACTGGTGCTTCGGTTTGTTCTGGACAACCTGGACCATCGAAAGCGCTCTATTTATCTTCAGGAAATAATTAATATGGGAAAGAAAGAAGACTGCTGGCGAAAAGCGCTGCTTGCCTACTTTGATACCCCATACAAATCCCTTTCACTTCAGCGGTATATACTCAATTAATCTATTTAATAGACATACACTTCCTTAAAACTGTCAATGTGAGCATGCGTTCTCGCATTGCGATGGCTTTTCAATACCTCTTTTGGGTATCCATCCGGTGTGTAATTGTAGGCGATATTATATACCTCAAATGGCGGCCAGTAATTTACATAAGTCTTCCATTGCATTTCAAGATTGTGTTTGCCGATAACAAATTGCTGCATGTCGGGCCAGCCATCACCATAAAAAGGATTGATACTTCCATCATATTGATAGAGACCTTCTTCCCAGTTACCATTCGCACTCGATAATCCATCATTCACCACCACTCCCCCATCGAGGTATGCCTGATAGGCATGTCGCATGAGCGAGAAACTATATTCTATGTTGGCGCCAAACGATTCGATTTTCAGATTGTTATTCGCATCAAGACTGGTTGTATAACTGAGTGTAATCGTTGTAACACTATCCGTTCCTTCCTGGTGGCGAATATTACTCACCAATCCATTTCCATGGTACTGAAACTGCGTATTTCCAATTATGCGTCCATCTTCCGCTTTTCGTGTGATTTTAGAAACCTTTCCATTAGAAAATTCCGCATCTTCGGTCATAGCAACAAAGACAGAGCCATCTGCCCGCTTACGAAAATGCATGCGTTTGTTTTTGTCTTCCTGCAGCATCGTATTTGTATTCAACTTTTTCAATGGCGGCCCAGTTATTGTTTACCATCTTATAAGTTAATAATTCTCTAAGTGGCTGCGGTGCTTTTACAATTTCCAGTTTGTATACTCTTGTCTCTTCCAGCTGACCTACGGTAAGTTCCAACTCAGACTGGGAAGCCCACTTGCTCATACGTACTCTGAAACGGCGGACGTTGGGCGCTAATGTAATCTCATGGATACCTCCCGGAGAACTAAATTGAAGCAGGTTCACATTATTCTGCTGATCCCAGGTGTATAATTGCAGGGATGTCGGTATACTGTCGTAAACAACATCACCAATTCTTACTACAGGGTGCACCTTGAGTTTCCGTGTTGCGGGTTCCGGTTCGTTAGGATCTAATGGCAGATTAAAAATTCCGTCAGGATAACCGAAGAACGACTCGCGGTCGTTCGGATTGACAGGCAGGAGCTGTACTTCCTGCACTTTCAAATTCGTTTGGCCGTTGGTTACTACCATTGAAAGCGGCTGCGTAACCAATTGTGCTTTCTGAGAACCGGCTATCGGCGATGCAAACAAAACCCTCCCGGTTTTTCGCGCGAGTAAGAACTTCGTAAGCCTGTACGTCCCCCGTTGAAGTTCCAGCTTCGCTGCATACAGCCCCCCTGAATCCAGCAATGCAAGTTTCTTATCAACCAGCACTGGCTCATCCTGGTTATTATTCAGGCTAATGATAAACTCATAATCCTGCATTTGTTCGCCTGCCGCGAGTACAATCGACGGCTTGAACTGTAAAGAAAAATGAGTGGGTGTAACCGGATCGGGACCCGGCGACGGTGCGTCTTTTGTTTTGCTGCAGGATTGCAATAAAAGCATTCCCAGCAATGTTGAAAAAATGGCTATACTTTTCATAAACTCTTTTTTTGCGTGTTCCATCAATGATTTGAAATGATGAAACCCATTTGAACAAATTTTCACCAAAGCTGCGATGTAATTTTCGGACACCAATCGGGACTCTGAATGAATGGAAATTTGTTTCAAACGAATTGCAGCAAGCGGGGAATGAATTGATTTCAATGCTGTCCGGTTTTTACATCCACGCTTCGGGCCCAATTTTATACGTTTCCTACCCCATTTCGCCCCATTCAGATGGGAAAAATTCGGCATTTGACGAGCCTTGCTTAATTTCAGCACAGATGAATAAACAGGCTTTACATCTTCTTGCGGCTAGAGAAACCACGCCGAAATCAGCCTTTACGCCGACCGTCTTTGCCGCGGAACGGAAGTGTCCCCGCCGTTTTTTTATACTGGTATTATTGATTGCTGCGCTTGTACCATACGCACAACATCCTTCATCATTTCATAAACTAACGGTAGCCGAAGGCCCTGAACGATGGAAATATTCATGCGATCGGCCAGGATAAATACGGTTATATCTGGATTGGAAGCGCGGGTGGACTCAACCGTTACAATGGACGGGAAATAAAATGGTTCACCTCACAGCCGGGCGATAGTACAAAACCGCTCGCAAGTCTTCCACAGGCGATGGCATTAGATAGTAGCGGCCGGTTCTGGATCGGTTTTGAAACGGGCGTGATGGAGTATGATTATGATTCAGGGAAGTTCATCCATGTAGCTGCTTTCAAAAATACACGTATCAATGGAATTTTTGTTTGGGATAGCAACCGGGTTTATATCGCTACGCATAAAGGTCTCGCTGTTATGAATCCTGCAACAAAAGAGGTGAATTTTATTCATGACAGTATAACAGATAGCCTGCAGAAGCGTACACTCGGAAGGCGCATTCTCGATATGGATAGAAAAGGAGATTGGCTGTATCTCGCAACACTTTATGGACTGTGGCGATATAATACAAACACGAACATTGCAGAAGAAATTCCTGTTAAAGAAATCGGGTACGCAATACTTCGAACAGTATGTGTTGACGCAAACGACAACATATGGTTGGGATGTTATGGTAGTGAGGGACTCATGCGACTGGATAAAAACGGTAGACTGCATCGCTATCAACGTTTCCTGACGGCCAATCTTCAAACCATTTCTAATAATGTAAATGGTATTTTCCGCGACCAGGTGGGTCGTATCTGGATCATAACCACCTCCGATGGATTGCTGGAGTATTTACCCGCTTCGGATAGCATCCGGCGCTTTCTGCACCAGACCGGAATGCCGCAGAGTCCGCTGGAGAACCTACATGGTGCCGCACTGGTAGATCGCGAAGGTAACATCTGGACGGGGGGCAATAAAGGCGTAAATTATTTTCATCCCGATAAACAACTTTTCCAGACCATCCTTCCGTTTAATGAAAACCTCGACGTTCGTAGCCGTGCGCTCGCACGCGCGATTACGGAAGATGCGGATGGAAACTTATGGATGGCAACCATGGATGGAGTGAGTCGTTACAACCCAAAAACAAATTCGTATCGTGAATGGAATAACCAACCCGGCAAGCCGGCAAGCATTTGGTACAACTCGGTTCGCGGACTTACAACTGATGCGGATAACCATATCTGGATTGCAACGGGTGCGGGTATCAACCGATATGATAGTCGTTTACAAAAAATGGAATTTATTCCATCGGAGAAATTGCCTACCTGGTTTTATTTCAATGTAAATAAAGACAGACAGGGACGCATCTGGTTCGCCTGCCGGGACGGCGATGGTTTTCTATTGGTATGACCCTGCTGACAAATCTTATCATCGGTTAAAAGAACATCCACAGATGAATGTATTTGCAGACCTGGGAGGTCGTATCGTTTATCACGACAGTCGCGGACGCTACTGGCTCGGACTGAATGGAAACGGCCTGGGCATGTATGATCCAGTGACGCAAAAAACATTTCAATACGCAACCGGGAATAAAGATTTACAAATCACAGGTGATATTGTTGTCGACATCACAGAAGATAAAAACGGCATCATTTGGGTGAGTACCCTATCGGGCATTAATGGGATTGATACCGAAAAAGGGGAAATACATCGATTCACGAGTCGCGAAGGGCTTTTGAGTAACAGTACATCTGCGCTCCGTGTAGATTCCCTAAATCGTTTGTGGATCGCAACAGCCAGGGGTATTAATGTTTTTGACAGCAGCCGTACTTCTTTTACGAGATTCGGCATTCATGATGGCTTTACCTGCAGACGCATTTCCGGAACATGCTGGCTATACCGCCGGCAATGGCGATTTTATCTTTCCATCTGTGAACGGTTTTGTACGGTTCAACCCCATGCAATACAAACCCGCAACACAACACCTTTCTCTTTATTTATCGGGCGTAAATGTTTTTAATAAACCCTATCATGTAACAGGTGAGATTAGTGACTTGCAGAAACTCTATTTTAAACCCGGAGAAAATTATTTTACGCTACATTTCACTTCGTTGAATTATGAAAACCCTGGACAAAGCTGGTATGCTTATAAACTGGATGGCTTTGACCAGGACTGGATCATAACGCAACAACCCGAGGCGCATTATACCAATGTTCCCGGTGGCAGGTACACATTCCGTTTTAAAGTAAGTACAGATGCGGCAAACTGGGATGTGCCTGAAAAAAAACCTGGACATCCAAATTGCGATTCCGCTGTACCGCCGCACCTGGTTTCTGGCATTGATTGCTGCTACACTTGCTTCCATTGCTTATTTGCTTTATCGCCGTCGCGTACGGAAACGGGAAGAAATGCATTCGCTAAAAAACAAATCGCAATTGCTGGAGAAAGAAAAAAGCAATGGTGATGTATGAAAGTCTGAAACAACAACTGAATCCCCATTTTCTTTTCAACTCCCTCACATCATTGCGAAGCTTGATTCGCGCCAATCCGCAGGAAGCAAGTCATTTTTGGATGGCCTGAGTAAAACTTATCGTTACATCTTAAAAAGCCGCGATTCAGAAACCGTATCGCTGGGTGATGAATTAAAATTTGCTGAAACCTTTTTGCAATTACAGCTAACGCGTTTTCCCAAAGGGTTGGAATGGAAAAACCGTGTAAGTGCTGAATATTTACATTATCGTATTGTACCGGTTACGATTCAAAATATGATTGAAAATGCAATCAAACATAATCAGATCGACGAAGACACGCCACTGGTGATTGAACTGGATATTATTGACGAATATCTTGTGATCCGGAATAACCTGCAGAAGAAAGAATTCGTGGAAACCAGCAACCAGCATGGATTGCGTTCATTGCAAAATCTATACAGTTATATGACCGACCGGCCTATCGTTGTCGAAGAAACAAATGAATATTTTACCATCAGCATACCCTTGCTGCAAGCCTGAACCATTAAACATTGATGATATGAAAGCCGTAATTATTGAGGATGAAGATTTGATCGCCCGCGACCTGCAGGAAAAGATCAGTGAAGTAGCGCCCGATGTACAGGTGATAGATCGTATTCCGAGTCTTAAAGTCGCCCGGCGCTGGTTGATGCAAAATGCCGAGCCCGATATTTTCTTTATGGATATTCAACTCTCCGATGGTGTAAGTTTCGCGCTCTTTGAAGAGTTTAAATTGAGTTGTCCTACAGTCTTTCACAACTGCTTATGATGAATACGCCATTCATGCATTTCGTGTAAATGGCGTAGATTATTTATTAAAACCTGTGGAGACGGATCAGCTGCAGGCGGCCATTGAAAAGTGCAGGACGATTAGGCAGAGTAAACAGGTTTATCCGCAGGTAGTGATGGACTTTTTACAGAACCGTGTTACCGGTTCAGCCAGTCCTTATAAACAGAAATTCATTGTGCAGGTACGCAACCAGTGGATGCCAGTGAGTACTTCAGAAATTATGGCATTTGAAAAAGACAACCTGTTTTATATCCATACACGGAGTGGCGAGAAACATATCCTCAATTTTGAGAGTATGGAAGATATAGAAGAATTGATAGACCCGAATCAGTACTATCGCGCGAATCGCCAGTGGATCATTCATGTTGATAGTATTAAAACGGTGAAACAACTCGATAATTTAAAGCTGACGGTAAACCTCCACTACCCTGCTGTCCGGCAAATCGATATTAGTCGTGAAAAAGCGCCACTCTTCAAAAAATGGCTCGATCGGTGACGGTTCACAGGCAAATTCCGACACTCCACACAAATATCCTTTGAGCACCTTTAGCGTCAAAGGATATTTGCATTTATTCAATCCTTTATGACATCAGAAGAAATCATATTAATTAAAAAGAGTTGGAAGCTGATCCGCAGCCTGGATCCGATGTTGGTGGCCGATGTCTTTTACAGCAAATTATTTTCATTACATCCGCCCCTGCGAAAAATGTTTCCTGCCGATATGCAGTCGCAATATAAAAAAGTTGATGGATATGCTGAATACGCTGGTAGCAAGACTTGAAGATATACAGGGTACAGACAAAATGATCGAAGAAATGGCCGGGCGACATATCTTGTACGGTGTTCGCCCTGCGCATTACAGGCAGGTGGGTAATGCGCTTTTATGGACGCTTGCCAAAGGCCTCGGACCGGATGCCGGCGCCTCCACTATCGACGCCTCGGAAAAAATGGTATGATTCCCTGGCAACAAGGATGATGAACTATAGTGGAAACGAAAACTAAAGATACTTTTTGTAAAACGTTAGAAAGCATATCCGCTGGTGTCACATTCGCTGAAATTATTTCCGTAAATTCACTGCAACCAGAAAACCTTTCCTCATGGCAAAAGTGAATTCTTTACGCCAGCTCCGTCTGCAGCTGCCATTTTTCGTGCTGTTAAGCATTGTACAATTATCCCTTCACGCGCAAAAAGGATTGAAACGATCAATAACAGACGGTGGAGATACAAGTTATTATACAACCGAGAAAAGGATTTACACCAAATCGGGTAGCCGCAATGCCGTTGCAGAAATATTAAAAACTACATTCTATCGCTATCCCAATCATTACAGTCTTTGCTTTTTTATACAAACAGGGCGTACCAGTCATTTTTCAATCAGTAAAGGCGACGAAGCCATCCTCGGCTGGACAGCAGATGACAATATCAGTGTTACCTGCCGCAACTCCAACGAATCGAAACCCAGTCGTATCGACTATGGAGGATGGATCTATGTATTTTATTCCATCAGTCCGTCGCAGTTAAAAAAGCTACAGGAGAAACCTATAAAATACATCCGCATCAAAAGTTCTACGGGCTGGATGATTTATGACATCAGTGAGAAAAATGCAAGAGAGGTGATGGAGCAGGCGGAGAAAATCGGAGATCGATGATAGATGATCGATGGTCGATGATCGAAGGACGATGCGAATGTCAGGATGCCACACTAAAATGACAGATCGGGTTTCCTGCACTTTAAATATGCTTCTCCCATCTCCCATCCACCATCGATCATCGAACTAATTCGCCACCGCCTTCAACCCCACGATCGATCCAATTAATGTTGTTAGGAACAACAGCCGCCAGAAGGTGGCTGGTTCTTTGAAGATGAATATGCCAACCAATACAGTACCCACTGCTCCTATACCCGTCCACACGGCGTAGGCAGTGCCAATTGGCAGCGTTTGCGTTGCTTTTATCAAAAGGATCATGCTGGCGCATAATGCGAGGAAGAACCCGATATACCACCACCACATTACATTCCCGGTCGTTTCTTTTGCTTTACCCAGGCAAAAAGCAAAAGCAACTTCAAAACATCCGGCAATGATCAATATTATCCAGTTCATGATTTCCTTTTTAAGCTGAAAACGAAAACCGGAAAGTTCCGGATTTTTTTAAGATAAAAAAAACAAATCAAAACTGCCGCGTTCAAACAAAGTCAAAAACTATTTTGATGAGTGCGATAGCAGTACTTCGTCCAGGTTTGTCATAGCCATCGTAAATCCTTCTTTGAATCCCATCTCAATGACTCTCTCCATGGATGCCAGGTTGTCGTGTGTTATCGTGACCTGTACTGTGGTAGATTCCCCGTTTTTCCTAAAGAGAATGTTCCATTTTGAATTTGGAAATTTCTCGCCAACATTTCCATTTTCATCACAAAAATTGTCGTGGTGGGAGAAACTTTTGCCCGCATCAATCGCCAGATAATCGGCTTTACACCAATGTACGTCATTTGTAGGGCTGGTCATTGAATAAAGCCACATGCCGCCTACTCTGAAATCCATGGATTTTGTTTTGTTTTGATACGGCTTTGGCGCCCACCACTGATCTATGATTTCGGGATTGGTCCACGCTTCCCATACCAAATCAATACCGGCAGCAAACTCACGTTGTATGTTTACCGTGTTGTTGACTTTGTCAACGGTGAATTCAAAAAATAAGGCTGGTTTCATTTTTTTTGTTTTTGAGTTTTAATAATACGTCGTCGAGTTGATTGAATCGGTTTTCCCAGATTTTGCGGAACTGGTTCAGCCATTTGTCAATCTCTTTCATTTTGTCTATTTCAAGTTGATAATAGATTTCGCGACCGACAGGTTTGGGTTTTACCAAATCGCATTCCATTAAAATCTGTAGGTGTTTTGAGACGGCCTGTCGGGTGGAATCAAAGTGTTCAGCAATTGCGTTAGGTGTCATTGCGTGTACAGCAATGAGTGTGATAATCGCCCTTCTTGTAGGATCGGCTATTGCCTGGAATATATCTCGTCGTGTATTCATCGCGCAACCATTTAATTGCAAATTACGTGCAACTATTTGGTTTCGCAAAAAAAGAAATTTCAGATTGTATTGAATTAGGAGAACCTGCGCCGTTTAAGGGAAAAGAAAAACCCTTGTAAATGAATCAATAAAGATCAAATACAAGGGTTTTGAGGTGCCCAAGACTGGATTCGAACCAGCACAGCCTTTCGGCCACTACCACCTCAAAGTAGCGCGTCTACCAATTTCGCCACCTGGGCAGGGGCGGCAAAGATAAAGGGAAAATATGGAAAGAAGAAAATGTGGAAATGAGAAAAATGAGGAAATGAGAAAATGTGGAAATGTGAAAATGTTGAGACGCCCCAAGGTTCAAGCAAAAAAATGTGCTGATATGACAATATGCAAATGTGGCAATAAGAAATTGAATACAGTAGCGCCATTCAATTTGCCGTTTGCCGTTTCACTTTTGCCGTTTGCCGTTTGCCGATTCACTTTTGCCGTTTGCCGTTTGCCGTTTCTCACGCCTCCCGTATCACCACTCTAAACGTCGTTCCTTTTCCGGGTTCCGAATGCTTCACAAAGATTTCTCCTTTGTGGTATTGTTCAATAATGCGTCGGCTCAGGCTAAGGCCCAGTCCCCACCCTCTTTTCTTGGTAGTAAATCCGGGTTTGAATACGCGGTTGATATTTTTTGCAGAAATACCTTTTCCGGTATCAGCAACATCTATCTGAACCTCGCCCTTGTTACGGCGGATATCAACATCGATACTACCCTTCCCTTCCATTGCGTCTAATGCATTCTTGAGCAGGTTTTCGATTACCCAGTCGAACAATGGCGGTGATACTTTTGCTTTGATCGATTCAACGCCATGCGTATGAACGGTCATCAATACTTTTCCGGGTGCACGTTTCCTGATATAATCCACCATCTGGAAAATGGCCTGGATGATATCGGTTTCTTCCAGTTGCGGACTGCTACCGATTTTTCCGAAACGATCACTTACCAGTCGCAGGCGGTTTACATCTTTTGATAACTCCGGAATAATATCACGGTAGCGTTCATCTTCCCGCATCACTTCCACCCATCCTTCGAGCGAAGAAACGGGAGTGCCCAACTGGTGCGCTGTTTCCTTAGCCATACCCGCCCAAACCTGGTTTTGCGTGGAGCGATAACTACCTCTCAACGCAAGTACTGTTACAATTATAAACAGGCCCACAATCAGCAATTGAATCAACGGATAATAGCGCACCTCGTTTAAAAGACTGGTGTGACCATAATAGTAGCGATTCACTTTTGTACTATCAATCGGATCCACGTATTCAATCGGCGGATTAATGCCGCGTAGTTTCTCCAGTTGTTGCCGCAGATAACCTTCCTTATTTGCAACCTTTGCTGAATCGAGGTTTACATAGTTCGTGATGCTATCCTTCTCATTTGTTTCAATGATGGGGATATCGTGGTTATCAGAAATGATTTTGAACGGAAGACGTATATCTGTAATGTCGGGGTTCAGCAGCGACATACTCGCTTCCACCCATTGTTCAACTTTCACCCGTTCTTCACCTGCAATTTTTCTTGCGAGGTACTGTGAGTAAACGATGGTGCCACTCACGATTGCGATGGCAATCGCAGCCAGTCCGGTGCGCCAGTTGATCAATTGGGATAACATGCCCGAATTTAAGACGTACTGGCTTACATTTGGGCAAAATAATTTCAATTGCCACCAACTGTTGCAATCGTCATCTTAAACTGGAATGGCCGGAAGGTATTGGAGCAATTCCTGCCATCTGTTGTTCGCACGGGCTATGCGGCACATACCGTTTATGTAGCTGACAACGCCAGTACCGACGATTCAATTCCATGGCTACAGCAACATTATCCGCAGGTTAAATTAATAGCCATGGATGAAAACCGTGGTTATGCTGGTGGTTATAATAAAGCATTGCAACAGGTAGAAGCCGATTATTTCGTGTTGTTGAATTCAGATGTAGAGGTGGATGCTGGCTGGTTGGAACCGATGGTGCAATTGCTTGAATCGGATCCGGATATTGCAGCATGCCAGCCGCGGGTACGTGCTTATTTACAACGCGACCATTTTGAATATGCCGGTGCAGCGGGTGGTTGGATTGATAAATTTGGTTATCCATTCTGCCGCGGTCGCGTTTTTGATCATATTGAAAAAGATCTGAATCAGTATACCGATACCAGGCCTGTTTTTTGGGCTACGGGTGCGGCACTTTTTGTAAGGGCAAATGCCTTCAAAAAAGTAGGCGGCCTCGATGAATATTTCTTTGCCCACCAGGAAGAAATCGATTTATGCTGGCGTCTGCAGTTGGCGGGATACCATATATATGTATGTGGCGACAGCCTGGTATATCACCTGGGCGGTGGCACATTGCCACAGGGGAGTCCCCGTAAAACCTATCTCAACTTCCGCAACAACCTGATCATGTTATGGAAAAACCTGCCCTGGCAACAGCGTTGCTGGAAAATGCCCATCCGGTTTACGCTCGATGCTGTAGTGGCCTGGAAGGAACTTTTCAAAGGGAACGGTGCAACATTCAAGGCCGTGGTGAAAGCCCATTTTGGATTCTGCAACTGGTGGTGGTTTCACCAGAAAAAAAAGCGTTTTCCCGGTCAGTAAGAAAGCGAAATTGCAGGCCGTGTACAAAGGACTGCTGCCCTGGCAGTATTTTGTAAAAAAAGAAAAAGACTTTCAAAGAGTTATCCTGATCAAATTCCGAATTATCAAATTGTTTATTATTTTTGCAGCCTGAAAATAATTAACCCCATGAGTTCAGTACAAAACGATTATCAGGAAGAATTGCAGAAAGTACAGGATAAAGATTTTACCTACAACTGGGTTTCATCTTCTGCATTCATTTTTTATCTGAGTGTATTTTGTATCGTAGCATTTGCTTTCGGCGGTTGCTTCAAGCTTTATAACAAAAGTTATGAGAAGCCCAAAGTGAGCATCCAGGAGAGCACTTTGTACACACCAAAATATAAATAAAGTTGCAAAAAGATTTTTTGCAAAAGCATAAAAACCTATTTTTGCAACCCCTTCGTTATTTGAGTGTTGAACGAAAAAAGCGGAAGTAGCTCATTTGGTAGAGCACGACCTTGCCAAGGTCGGGGTGGCCGGTTCGAGCCCGGTCTTCCGCTCAAAAATCTCTCGCAAAAGCGGGAGTTTTTTTTTGATACAGATTCGCCCTGGTGGTGAAATTGGTAGACACGCAGGACTTAAAATCCTGTGGCCAGCAATGGCCGTATCGGTTCAACTCCGATCCGGGGCACTATAATAAAGCCGGTCTTTCGACCGGCTTTTTTTATTACCCATTGCCAGAGATTCGTTTTCAGGTACGGTTCATTTTCATCAGGAAAAAAATCACCAACCATTCATTTCTCCATTCCAGCTATTCAATACATCGTTTCAGTCAAACTGCCTTCTCAACAGGAATCATAGCACTTAGTTCGTGGTGCCGATTAGATCGGTGGTTTTGGAAACAAAACAACTCAGCAGATTTATTTTCTCATGTGAACGACGGGTGGTTTCTACCACCCGTCCTTTTTTACTCCCCGAGCCATTTTTTAAACTCGGCAGCTTTTAACCGGCTGACGATTATTTTTTCATAGGCTTCCGGTTGCACGCTTACTTTCAGTTTACCACTAAACCAGGTATGCACCTTCTGAATACTTTTATAGTTTACCACAAACTGCCGGTTGACCCGGAAAAATTTGCGGGCATCTACTTCATTTTCGATTTCATCCAGCCGTTTGTCTAGAACAAGATCCTCCCCTTTCCAGGTTTTTATAAACTGCAATCTGTCGCGGGTATAAAAATAACTAATGTCATCCGTTTCCACTGAAATCAAACGGGTTCCCGTTTTGGCGAGATAACGAAGACGACTGCCCTCTGTGTATTTCAAAAGTGAAAGCAGGTTTTCCTGGAGTTTTTTTCTTTGTTCACCATGAAGCTTTTCATATTTTACCAGGGCATTTTCCAACTCATTCCGGTCAACCGGTTTTAATAGATAATCAACACTATTGAGTTTAAACGCTTTTAATGCATGTTCCTGGTAAGCAGTGGTGAAAATGTCGGGGGCTTCTACGGGTGTTTTCATAAAGATGTCGAAGCTCTGTCCGTCGCCGAGTTCTATATCTACAAAAATGAGGTCGGGTTGTGGATTGTTCTCCAGCCATTCAACAGCGGCCGCTATACTATCAGGAACCGCCAGCACTTCAATTCCCGGCCGCAACTCTGCCAGCATCGTCTTCAAATGTTCTGAAGCGATAAATTCATCCTCAATGATCAACACTTTCATATTTTCCACTTTTTTATTAATGGTATTGTCACGGTAAAATATTCTTTGTCTTCCCGGATCTTCACTTCCCTCAATCCACAGAGTTCAAATTTTTTATGCAGATGAACTTCCCAGTTCGACATACGCGAATTGGGCCTGGTATTGTTCGGTAATAATCGGAATTCGCTTCGCTCAATCAGAATATTATCAACATCGGAATTCACATAGATTATACTTCCGGCCATACCCATGATGTGCGAACCGGAAGCAACAGAATCGATCGTAATCTGACCAAACGTGCTGGCCAGGTTATTATACTGCAACCCGGTATTTTCAGATAACAAATAACCTGCTCCAATTATCACCAGACGTTTTTTAAGTGTAAACTGGTTATAGGTAATTGCAGATGGTTCCACATAAATGGTATCACCGGGTTGCACCAAAGCACTGGATACAGCGGTGCTGATTTGCAAGAAGTCTGCATTTACACCTGCTGTGTTATTAACGCGCCAAACTTTGGCATTTGCACTGGCAACTGAAAAAGCAAGGGCACAAACGATACCCAGGCCATAACTTAAAACAGTTTTCATGGCTGTTATTTTAATGATGAATAAATTCTTTTAGACGGTTCTATGCAAAGGATACCTGGAGGCAGTAAGAAATGGTGGAAAGGGGAACGTGCGTAACCCTTAAATTTGCCTGTTCAAATCACTAATACATGCCTACCAATATAAAATGCCCCGATTGTAATCATGAATTTCCGCTGGAAGAAGCCCTCAATGATGAGCTGCGGGAAGCGATTGAGAAAGAGAAGCAGGACCTGCGTCAAAAAATGACAGATCACCTCAACAAAAAAGAAGAGGAAATAAAACGCCTGGAAAAGCAGTTTAAGGAAACCTTACACCGCCGTGAACAGGAAGTGCAGAAAGAGGCGGAGGAAACACTGCGTAAACGCATCTCATCAGACTTTGAGCATAAACTGCAATTACTTGAACAGAATAATAAAGAGAATGAAGAAAAGCTGAAAAGAAGCGCGCCGCAAAAGAAGCTGAGTTTATGCGGAAAGAGCAGGATCTGAAAAACCGGGAAGCTGAAATTGAAATTAATATCCAGAAGCAATTGCAACTGGAACGTGAAAAACTTTCAGAAGAAATCCGCAAAATAGAAGAAGAGCGAATTGCCGTGAAAGAAGTTGAATTCAGCCTGAAGGTAAAAGAGCTGGAAAAGCAACTGGAAGACCAGAAAAAACTCGCTGAAGAAATGAAACGCCGGGCGGAACAGGGCTCTTCGCAATTGCAGGGCGAAGTGCAGGAACTGGCGCTTGAAGATATGCTTCGCAGCTCCTTTCCTTTTGATGCCGTAATGGAAGTAGGCAAAGGTGTAAGAGGCGCCGATTGTATTCAGGTTGTTCGCAACAACAACGGTATAGACTGCGGCAAAATCATTTTTGAAAGTAAACGAACCAAAGAATTTTCAAACGACTGGATAGAGAAATTGCGCGCCGATATGCGTAGTCAGGGAGCAGATGTAGCTGTACTGGTTACGCAAACATTTCCCAAAGACATGAACCAGTTTGGCGAACGCAATGGCGTATGGATCTGCTCTTATACAGAAGTAAAATCGCTGGTATTTCTTTTGCGCGAAGGCATTGTAAAAATTGCCACTGCAATCAAAAACCAGGAGAATGCCGGCGACAAAATGCATTTATTGTACAATTACCTGGTGAGCGCTGAATTTGCCGAACAATGGAAAGCCATCCGGGAAGGTTTTATGAGTATGCGACTCTCCATCCAGAAAGAACGCGACGCCATGGAGAAACTCTGGAAAGCGCGTGAGAAACAACTCGAAAAAGTATTACTTAACGCCGCTCATATCCGCGGTTCAATAGAAGGTATTGCAGGACTGGAAGATGTGAATTTGCGACTGCTGGAGGAAGGGGAAGAAGAAGTTTAGGTTGTGAAAGACAGAACTATTCCTGACAGGTCTCTGGTTTCAATGTCAACAGCCTGATTAGATAGTGCAAACTCGCATTTAAGATGATTGGGCGATGTGCCGGGAAATAAGGGCATATGCTCGCGAAAGTCCACTTTACCTAAACCATACCATTTAAACACAGCTTCCTTTGCGCTCCACAATTGGGTTAAAAATATAAGATGGTTTTCTGATTGCAATGCAGGAAACCGCTGTTCTTCTTCTGGTTTCAGAAATTTATGGCGAATACGCTCCAGTTTATCTACCGGTATTTCAATATCAATCCCTACCCTGTTGGTGCTGCTCACGATAGCCGCTGCATAATCGCCGCAATGCGAAATAGAGAAATGATAGCGTTCGTCAGGGATAAAAGGCTTGCGCGTATCGGCGATTGTGATTAGTTCATACGGGAAATCAGGGAAAAGATATTGCAGTAAAAACCGCCCTGCCAGGTGCTGTAACCGCTTATGCGGATGTGTTACATCGCGATGTACCGGCACATTGCGCTGGAAATAGCTTTCCGGCTCTTCAATCTTCCAGATTCCCACCCGCGTGGTTTCGTTGATTTGATGTTGAAAAAAAACAGGCATAAGTAAGGCCGCTAAAAACACGAAGTACGATATTTGATCCTGTTCAAAAAAATTGAAAACGCCAACCTACTATGATCTTATCTGACAGCCGCATTCTTGAAGAAATCGATAAAGGAACGATTGTTCTGAAACCGTACGACCGGAATTGCCTCGGAAGTAATTCCTATGATGTGCATCTTGGAAAATGGCTGGCGACATACCGCAATCATATTTTAGACGCACGCAAACACAACGAAATTGAATATTTCGAAATTCCTGAAAGATGGTTTCGTGTTGTATCCGCATGTGTTTTACCTGGGTGTTACTTTGGAATACACGGAAACACATGCGCATGTACCCTTTCTCGAAGGAAAATCAAGCACCGGCCGTCTCGGTATCGATATTCATGCCACAGCCGGTAAAGGTGACGTAGGCTTTTGCGGCCACTGGACGTTGGAGATTTCAGTAAAACAACCCGTAAAAGTTTACCGTGGAATGCCTGTTGGCCAGCTCATCTATTTCCCTGTCGACGGCGACATTGAAGTAAAATATAATCAGAAGAAAAACGCAAAGTACAGCGGCCAGCCGGATAAACCGGTGGAAAGTATGATGTGGAAGAACAGCTTTTGAGATGGGAGACACGAAATGAGAAAATGAGAAAATGGGAAAATGAGAAAATGAGAAAATGAGAGGAGTGATTCAAGTGCCGTCATAATGTGGTAATGTGACAATGTGGTAATGTGGCAATTGGGAAATTTGCGTCTCATTCGCAATATGATACAGCTCCATTTTTTTTACATCCTCCACATTGTCACATTTCCTCATTTCCTCATTTCCTCATTTTCACTTTTCTTATAAAATGCAATCAGCCACGCTACCACCTCATTATACGTTTCCTTTCCTCCCGGTTGGTTGTTGGCTTTTAAATAGTGTCCATAACCCCACATCACCACCCTTTCAATTGGATTGCGATGGCGGCGATAGAATGCGCGGTATTCTTCAAAATCCTGTTGAATGCGGGGGTGCAGGTCGCGGTAATACGCAGCAGCCATAGCTGTATCGCGGCGACCTAATTCGCGGAGCGCATAATTGTACATATCAAAATACATCGAATAACGCAACATCGCTGAAGGCGCATGCTGCGAAGCCAAAAACCCTACAAAATTGGCTTCATTCTCTTTTCCATAACCCAACTGGTGCGCAATTTCATGCGTGGTCACGAATGGCTGGAGTACGGCAGGAACAGTCGTGTTCACCTGCGCCTCCCCGGAGAACGGATTGTAGTAGCCCTGAAACCCAAGGTAATTTCCGGCATAACTAAATATCGATGGTTTTACCGAAGGACGGTTGTAGTGCAGGAACGGAAATTCAACTGTTGCATTTTTAAATGCATCAACAGCCTGGTTAAAGAGTTCTTTTTTCCGTGAAATGTCTTTTTCGGTCTTCATCCTTAACCAGCCTAACGTACACATTCAGGCTGTCGTGCAAACGACGCATGAGCCCATCGAGTTCGGTAAGACTGTAAGGTTTTACTTCCAGCTGTAGTTGTCGGGAAATGCCGGTTCGATTATAATTGAGCCCCCATAGCAGGTTGAAAAAGACGTAAATAAAGAGGAAAAAGAAAATTCCCTGTTGCATGGCGCCCACCAGGTAGGCCCGGTTAAAACGTTTTCGCCAGATGGTGCGGATGAGGTTAAACGTCTTATAAACGATCACCAAAACCAGGAACCCGTAAAACAGGTCACCGACACTAAACGGAATCCAGCCTAAAAGAAGACGTTGTGTATTGGAAATCAATGGATAAAGACCGTAGGTATAATTGTATTCCACCCATTCCGGATACCACGATGCCCATTTTATAAGGATAGTGAAAATGATCAGGAGAACCCAGCTCCAGCTTTTCATCAGTCGGTTGAAGATTCGCGTCAACAGTCTTTGCACCAGTTACGTTTTTTAAAACAATTCTGAATCAGGCCGTTAAATTATGCACTTACGCTGAAAATATTCGGAGTTTAGCTCAAATTTTTCACGGGATTCCCTTACCTTTGCCCACTCTTTAAAAAGTCGTGTTATGAGCTACCGTCGGGAATATGAGATAGCTTTCGTGGGACTGAAGCCCGGTGTGCATGAATATAACTACGAAATTGGAGATAAGTTCTTTGAGGCTTTTCAACAACAGGATTTTAAAAATTGTAAAGCCCAGGTAAAACTTTCACTGGATAAGAAAAGCAGCTTTATGCTGTTGAAATTTGAAGTGGGAGGAATTTTGGAAGTTACCTGCGACCGCTGCAATAATCCACTACCTTTTGATCTGTGGGACGAGTTTACCGTTACAGTAAAAATGGTGGAAGATCCTGAACTGATGAATGACCAGGAAGAAGATCCGGATGTGTACTATATCGGCCGTGGTGAAAGCCACCTGGACGTAGCCAACTGGATTTACGAATTTATCAACCTTAGTATTCCGATGCAGAAAGTTTGTCAATTTGAAAAAATGGACGGCCCACACTGCAACAAGAAAGCATTCGATGTGTTGAAAAAGCTGGAATTAAGTGAGGAAGAAGAGAAGCCAAAAGAAAACCCGATCTGGAAAGGACTGGAGAAGTTCAAAGGGCTGGAATAGAGAGGAGAAGAATGTGGAAATGTGATAATGTGATAATGTGGAAATGAGGAAATGGGAAAATGAGGAAATGTGGAAAATGTTCATTAGTTAGTTAATTGATTTTCACGTTTGCCGCATCACGTTTCACGTTTGCCGCGTCACGTTTGCCGTTTCACGTTTGCCGCGTCACGATTCACGAACGTAAAAAAGTATTTAGAAATATATCAATAGTTAAGTTATGCCAAATCCCAAACGCCGACACAGTCAGCAAAGAAGCGCAAAACGCAGAACGCATTATAAAAGCAACGTCTGCTACCCTGTCAACCGACGGCACAACGGGCGAAATGCACGTTCGTCACCGCGCACATGTGAGCGAAGGAAAGCTGTACTACAAAGGCAAACTGGTGGCTGAAAAGTCTCCCGTTAAGAAATAAGCCTGCACGGCCGTAATCGTCGCTTCTAATTTCATTCAATACATTCCAACCTGGCGGAACATTTTGTTGCGGCAGTTTGGAATTTTTTTGTGATAGAAGCCCCATTGCCCCGGGATGGCAGGGATTCAATTTTCTGCCTCAAATACAAATTCGATTTCCGAAATTTGAGTACCCGGTTTTGAAGGTATTCCTGATAAAAAATAAATACCTTTCGGCCCAACCCGAAAAATGCACTTTGCACAAGCTTAACGTATAACTTATAATCCTGAAGATGAATATAGGAATCGATATGATGGGCGGTGACTATGCCCCACTGGAAGCAGTAAAAGGGATACGCGAGTACCTCGATGCCAATGGCACAGCCAGGCTCACATTAATCGGTGATGAAACAGCCTTAAAACCATTACTGGAAGAATATAAAATTCCTGCCACCGCCGTTGTTGTCGTTAACAGCACACAGGTAATTGGCATGCATGAACATCCAACAAAAGCACTCAAAGAAAAACCGGAGTCTTCCATCAGCATCGGCTTTCACATGCTGGCAAAAGGCTCCACGGATGCTTTTATCAGTGCAGGTAATACGGGAGCCATGCTCGTTGGCGCATTGTTCAGTATCAAAGCCGTTGAAGGCGTGATACGCCCAACAATATCTACACTCATTCCTATGCAGAACGGTGGCACCGGTTTGTTGCTGGATGTTGGTCTCAACGCTGATTGCAAACCCGAACAACTGAACCAGTTTGCAGTAATGGGTTCCGTGTACGCACAACAGGTCCTGGGTATCGACAATCCAGGAGTGGGTTTATTAAACGTGGGTGAAGAAGAAGGCAAAGGCAACCTGCTGGCACAAGCTACTTATCCCCTGCTGAAAGAAAACAAGGACATTAATTTCATTGGTAATATCGAAGGACGGGATGTTTTTCAAAGTAAAGCCGATGTAATGGTGTGTGAAGGATTTACAGGCAACATCATATTGAAGATGGCCGAATCCATTTACGATATCAGCCGTGGCCAGCAAATAGAAAACGATTATTTCAATCGTTTCAACTTTGAAAATTATGGAGGCACGCCAGTACTTGGTGTTGCCAAACCCGTTATTATCGGTCATGGCATCTCCGGTGCACGCGCATTCCGCCAGATGATTGGAGTTGCCGAAAAAATGATTGAAACAAAGGTTCTCGAGGAGATGGGTAAGAAATTTACATCATAAAGCGTTTATCAAAAAGCAGCTTGTTATTTGAGATGCAGCCTGCATGATTGTTAACCGCAAAAAACCACCACTATCAAAGATCTCCTCACCTCCCTGCGTTTTGAGTTGGAAAACAGCTTTGGACGAAAGATCCTGTCGTCGAGGGATTGTTTGCAACTGGTGGAGGATATCCGGCTAAAGACTGGTTATTCAGTGAATGCAAATACACTGCGTCGTTTTTTTGGACTGGTTAAAAGCCAGTACAACCCTTCTCCTTCCACGCTGACCATCTTATTAAAATATTGTGGGTACAATTCGCTGGAAGAACTCTCATCCGTGCGTAAGCCAACGGAAAAAACGGAAGTGCTGACGGAAGAATCTGTCCTGCATTTTCTGAGCACTGTATTCCGTAACCTGCCAATGCAGGATGGACACAACCTTACAGCCGAAACCCTTGTTCAGAACACCATACCTTTTCTTGAGCGGCATCCTGGCCTTGCCGAACCTTTTCACCGTGAAGTAGCCCGTTCCGTTCCTGGTCGTTATTATTATTATGAAATGTCGGTGAATATGGACCGGCTTAACGGATATTATGGTGAAGGCCTGTTCCATTATCTCCGCTCCAACCCAACGACAGAGGGAAAGATTTTCGGCCATTCGCTGCTCGTACTGCGGTACTGGCTTACCGGAAATAAATCCGCAGTAGATAAACACATGCATGAGCTGGGCAACATTGCCGTGCCCGCAACCTGCCCGTCGCATATCCTGGGGCGGCTGATGGCGGCCCGTATCCTTTTTGCACATACCCATCACCAGTCGATCGATGGAATTCTGGCCGATGCGACCAAACACCTGGTATCCTTACTCGCTGGTAGTCAACAAATTGCAATCCCAACCTTTCCCTGATTTTGAGCTGGCAGTATGTGAAGCCCTGGTTCTTATTGGGCGGGAAGATGAGGGCTCAGAGTTTATCAGACGGGGAAAACAGCTCCTAAGTTTTTCACGCAAACCTTTAACTGTCAACCCTTTCGAGCTTTGGGAACACGTTATCCTCAGTAAAAAGAACCCCAGCCGGCGAGCGCTTCCGGGTACCTCTAAAGCAAAAGAAATTCCTACCGGTAACATCCTCAACCGCCGCTACAATAACCTGGTCAGGATCGCGCTTGCCAGAACTACCGGCAAAGAGAAATCTCAACTACCCGGATTGATCGCTGAAACGGGCTACACCGTGTTTGAAACGCCGAAAATGCGCGGCAAAAATGCATCGGGAAAACGCTGAACAAAAAAGAACAATTTCGTTCAGTATTATTACTATATTTTAGTGGTCTCAAATCTTTAACATCCTTCCTATTGAAGTCCGCCCTAACCTTGTTGTAACATCAGTTTCCAATTCTTCTGAAACGAATTTTTCGTAGTAGCACCTGATTAGAGCAAAATTTGGCAATGCCATTTTTTGAAAATGAGACATAGTGTTTCATAATATAATAATTATGCTTAGAAGACTAAACTGTAAATCTGTACTTTTTGAAATTTTGATCGGTTCGACTTTCGTGGTATTATTCAGTTCCTGCATCAATACACGTCAGGCAAAATATTTTCCTGATGCGCAGAATGGAACTATCGCGACAAACACTCCCATTCCTGAATCAATGATTCAGAAGAATGACATCCTCAATATTACAATCAGTAGCAGGGATCCCGAAGCATCGGCTTATTTCAACCAGACGCCTACTGTCAGCAATGACGGATCTGCCACAGCAACTTCGCTGGGCGGTACAACCGGTTACCTGGTTTCTGCGTCAGATGGAACGATTCAATTGCCGATGATCGGAAGCATCAAAGCAGAAGGTTCTACAAAGACAGATCTCCGGAATTTTATTGAGAAAACAATTCTCGATCGGAAGCTGCTCGTAGATCCGATTGTTACGATTCGCTTTATGAACTTCCGTGTAACGGTTCTCGGTGAGGTAAACCGTCCGGCAGTGATAAGTGTTCCCAATGAAAAAATTTCGCTGCTGGAGGCACTGGGCCTCGCAGGTGATATAACGATTTATGGTAAGAAGGACAATGTGATGGTAATCCGGGAAGAGAACAATAAGAAGATGATTACGCGAATCAACCTGAACTCGAATGACATCTTCACTTCTCCGTATTACTATTTAAGATCCAATGATATTGTTTATGTAGAACCAAACAAGGCTCGTGTAGCAAGTGCCGGTCGTAGCAATCAATGGTTACCTATTCTGTTCAGCGGCTTGTCGCTGGCAGCTATCGTAGCCGATCGCGCGATCAAATAAACAATAACATCATTAGAGTTAGATATGCCTACCAACGGAAACAAATCAGTAAAAAAAGACGCGAAGTCGCCCCTCAGCACTTTGCTCTTTAAATACATGCCCTATTGGCCACTTTTCGTGGTCTCATTGGTCCTGGTCTTATTTGCGGCCTGGTTCTATGTTAGAACCACTCCCCCACAATTTGAGATCAATGCATCCATCATGTTGAAGGATGAAAAAGAAACACGTCCTGATGATATCGTGAACGCCCTTGACCAGTTGGCAGTAAACAAGGTGGTCGACAATGAGATTGAAATCCTCCGGTCGAAAACCCTGGTTTATGATGTGGTTCGCCGTTTGCACTTATACGCACAATTTTATGAGGAAGGTGGAATGATCCCAAAATCGGCTTATGCCACTTCTCCCATATCGATTGAAGTACTTGAACCCGCAAAGATTGACCCTGTTGAGAAAATATATTTCCAGTACTCTGAAAAAGACAGCCTGGTTACTATCGGTACACAGAAGTACCCGATCAACCGATTTACGAGTACACCCTATGGCGATATTAAGTTTGTTCTCAATCCCAATAAAAAAGGGAACGCTGAAAAGCCTTTGTATTTCAACCTCACTTCAGTACGTGCAGCCGGTGAAGGTATCCTTGGTAGTTTGCGTATTATCGCTGCTTCAAAACAAACTACGGTTGTTACACTGAAAACGCAGGACACGGATCCTCGTCGTGGTGAAAATGTGTTGAACGAACTGATTGATGTTTATAACCTCGCCACGCTGAACGAAAAGAACCGTCTTGCAGCAAATACTTTCGATTTTGTAAATAATCGCCTGGCAGTTGTTGAAAAAGAATTGCTGGAAATTGAAAAGAAAGCGCAAGCTTATAAATCATCTCGTGGCGCTGTTGACATCAGCACACAGGGTGAATTGTTCCTCAGAAATATCCGCGAAAATGATCAGCGCCTGTCGGATGTAAACATGCAGGTTTCTGTTTTGAACGAAGTGGAGAAATATGTGAAGTCAAAAGAGAGCAACGACGGCATTGTTCCCTCTACAGTTGGACTGGCTGATCCTACGATGTCGAACCTGGTAAACAACCTGTACCAGGAACAGCTTGAGTATGACAAATTGAAAAAGACCGTTGGTGAAAATAACCCTAAACTGATTGCTGTACGCGACAGGATTGAGAAGCTGCGTCCAAGTTTGCTGGAGAATATCCAGAACCAACGTATGGGTCTGGAAGCTGCCAAAACAAATTTGACCAGCACAATCAATTCATACAACTCGTCACTGTATACTATTCCGCAAAAAGAACGTGAACTGATTGATATTTCACGTCAGCAGGCAATCAAGAGCAATCTTTATGAGTTCCTGTTGCAGAAGAAGGAGCAAACTGAATTATCAGTTTATTCAACTCTTTCTGATACACGTATCGTTGACAAGGCGCAGGCATCAACCCACCCCGTTTCTCCAAAAGGAAAACTGATTTACATGGTGGCTTTGATTTTCGCACTTGCAATTCCTGCAGGTCTGGTATCGCTGAAAGAACTGTTTAACCGTAAGGTGCTGTTCCGTCATGAAATTGAGGAATTGACAAAAGCTCCTATCATTGGCGAAATCAGTTTCGACAAAGGCAAAGACCCAATCGTTATCCAGGAAGGCAAACGCACTTTCATTGCAGAGCAATTCCGTAAAATGCGTACCTCACTGGGTTATGTAAATGGTGGAAATGCGAAAAAGAAAATACTCGTTACTTCCAGCCTGTCTGGTGAAGGAAAAAGCTTTGTTGCAACTAACCTGGCGGTGAGCCTCGCTCTTTCACAAAAGAAAGTGGTGCTGGTTGAGTTCGACCTTGCCAACCCTTCATTGAGTCACAAACTGAATGTGAATTATGAAACTGGTGCAAGCAATTACCTGAATGGCGAATGTGAACCCGAAGAAATCATTCGCCGCACAGCTATCAATGATAACCTTTTCTTCCTGCCGGCAGGTCCATTACCTGAAAACCCTTCTGAACTTTTTGTTGAGCAACCGTGTTGGTGAACTGATCAACTACCTGGAAGAAGTGTTTGACGTAATTATTATCGACTCTGCACCAGCAAGCCTGTTGTCTGATGCGTATGTACTGTCACCCATGTGCGATATCACCTTGTATGTGGTGAAACACAAGTATACGCCGAAGATCTACCTGGAAAGGCTGGATGAAGAGAACAATGGCAACCCATTGAAGAATATGCGTATTGTCTTTAACGGCATCAAGTCGAGAGGCTTTACCAAAAACGGTTACGGTTATGGATACGGTTATGGTTATATCCATAATACAACCACAGCACAAAATAAATATCAAAAAAAGACAAAGAAAAAACAGTATCGTAGCCAATAAAACACCAGGCTAACCTATCATAAACACCCTATATCCTTTCCCGAGAAACCAAGTTCGATCCTACCCAATTGAAAAATTCGCGCCAATCCGAATCTTGTGGAAGCTGTATTTAATCAGCATTCTGTACACTTAAAACTTTACTTATGAGCGCAGCGAATTTTGAAAAGCGATGGCATGTTTTGTCCACCAAACCTGGCATGGAGAGAAAGGTCGCCGAAACGCTGGAAAAGAAGAAGATCGAATCTTATTGTCCTTTTACATTAAATGGACGTTCATGGTCTGAACGTCGCCGTACCGCACCTGCAGTGTTGTTCAAGGGAATGGTATTCGCAAAAGTCTCCCCTGAGGCATATGAAACCCTGTTGAGTGTTGACGGTGTTATCAACATCATATTCTGGTTGAGCGAACCCGCCATTGTGAACCAGGAGGAAATAGACACCATCCGCAAGTTTATTGCTGAATACGATAAGGTAACGCTCGAAAAAATCACGTGTAGACCTGAACGAGCGCGTACGCATCGTAAATGGTCCGCTGGTAATGTGGGAAGGCAATATCGTTGAAGTGAGGACCAATACGGTTAAAATCGTGTTGCCTACACTTGGATACAACCTGGTTGCCGAGATTCCAACAGAGAATTACGACATCAACACGTATACAAAAATGAGCAAAGCGGTATAATCCCCCTTCCGGGATCTACCAATCCAAAAAAATTTGACTGTTACAATTGAAATTGGCCTGCAATACCTGTTCTGGCTATTGCACAGGCCAGTTTTATTGTATTCCTTTGCCCTCATAACTGTATAATCCACAATTCAGTACCATTTTGATACGTGTCCGGAAAATATTGTCCACCGACCTTGTGAAAGTATCGTTCCTCAACGGGATCGCTACTGTCATCAGAATGCTGGCTGGCCTGGTTAGTGTAAAAGTGGTTGCGGCAGCTATCGGACCCACAGGTATTGCCTTGTTGGGGCAGCTCAACAGTTTTAGTACCATCATACTGGGTATTTCAAATGGTGGTATCAATGCGGGGATAACCAAATACACTGCCGAGCATTCCAACTCTCCCAGCAAATTCAACCTCTTTCTCGGCACAGCGCTTTGGATCACCATCGCATTGTCGGTCATCACTGGTTTGGTATTGATCATTTTCGCAGGCTATTTCAGTGAAACCATTCTACAAAGCCGGGATTTCAAACTGGTGTTTTATGCGTTTGGTGTCACCGTTACGCTGTATGCATTAAATGCGCTTCTGATTTCCGTTTTAAACGGCTTTCGCGAATTCCGCAAATTCGTACTGGCCAATATCATTGCCAGCATCACCGGCCTCATCTTCGCGGTGGTCCTCGCCAAAGTCTATGGCACCATGGGCGCGCTGATTGGTGCAGTAACATACCAGTCGGTCGTATTTTTCATCACCCTTGCCATGGTGTGGCGTGCGCCATGGTTTCAGTGGCAGCGTTTCTCAAAAATATTCAGCGGCACAGCCGCTAAAAAACTCGGCGGATATTCAATTATGGCCATCGTGAGTGCGGTCATAATGCCGATGAGCCAGATCATTATTCGGGATTATATCAGCCAGCATCCCCTACCCGGTGAAACGGGTCTTGTGCAGGCCGGACTATGGGAAAGCGTCAACAAGATATCTATCATGTACCTGTTGGTGGTAACAACATCACTGAGTGTTTATTACCTGCCTCGCTTAACCGAACTGAAAAGTAATTATGCACTGCAGAAAGAAATTTTCCAGGTTTATAAATTACTAATTCCTTTCCTGTTATTTTCAACTGTTGCTATTTATTTCAGTCGATATATACTGATCCATCTTCTCTACACTTCTGAGTTTTTGGAGATGGATAAATTTTTTCTTTATCAGTTGCCTGGTGATATTTTCAAAATGGCTGGATGGGTATTGGGTTATGTGATGATTGCCCGTTCCATGACGAAGGCATATATACTTTTTGAATTTGTGAGTGCCGGCGGACAGGTATTGTTTAGCATCTGGGCCATCAATAATTTTGGAAGCATTGGCGGATCGATTGGTTATAGTGCCGGCCATCTGCTTTACTTCCTTTGTATGGTCGTTTTGTTTAGAAAAGTATTGTTCAACCGAACCAAAGAATAAATGCAAGAATGCCTGAGCAGTCACCCTTAGTTTCCATCATCATGCCCGTGTACAACGGTGAGGCCTTCCTGCAGGAAGCCATCAATAGCGTGCTGAAGCAAACTTATACGAACTGGGAACTGCTTGTGATCAACGATGGCAGCACCGATGGAAGCCGTGACGTTGTGCTGGCCAATACAGATCCCCGTGTACGACTGATCGACAATGAACAGAACATGGGCATCATTCATACACGGAACCGCGGCATTGACCTGGCATCCGGGAAATATATCGCATGGCTCGATGCCGACGATATCGCATTGCCTACACGCATCGAAAAGCAGGTTCGCTTTCTGGAGAAATACCCTGATTGTGGAGCCGTAGCCACTATCTTTCAACAATTAACGACAGACGGCACCCTCGGAAAAGTTTACGAATTCCCCACGGGAAGAAAAGAAGTCAAAACGCACCTGCTTATCGAAAACTGCATTTGCAATTCTTCAACGATGTTGCCCGCGACATTGATGAAAAATTCAAAGTACCTGCACGAATTTGAAGTAGCAGAAGACTATGAGCTCTGGGACCGCGTTTCTTCTTCACATTATATCTGTATCATTCCAGAAATACTAACACATTACCGTGTGCACGGTAACAATGTGAGCATAAAAAAGAAAGAACAGATGTTTGTAACAGTAAAACACCTTTCGGCGCGCATGCTTGCAGCAGCCGGACTAGGTTTTACTGATAAACAACTTGAACTACACTCAGACCTGATTAGTTATTCAAATAAATTAACTGCATCCGGTGCTGATTTTAAAGAGATGGAAAAATGGGTAGTAACGATCCTTAAACACTTCCGTCATCTTGATACATACGACTACCCTACGATGTACCGTATGATGGCCGAACGCCACGCGGTAGCATGTGTTCATACCAAAAGATATGCCCGCCTGTTTTGGAACCCGATTATGCGAATGCATCCGTTTAAATACCTTGCAATCGTAATAGCCAAACTCCGCGGACAATCCATCAAATTTCCTAAATCAAATAACGCACCTGTATGAATCCGATCATCCTCATAGGAGGCGTTATCTACATGTACCTGTTGGTTACAAGACCAACAACGATCGCAGTTTTATTTTTTACACTCACCATTGCAGATATCAACCTTGAAATGGGCGGGCTGCCTTTAAACATCCGTGCCATTGTAGGTTTAACTTTATTAGGCCGCACGGTGATTATGCAACCTGGGGAAGACGATCCGGGCTTTTACCGACTCCCGGGCGTTCAAACCATTATCTTTTTTCTTTTTTACGGCATCATCATTTCCGCGTTTTACGATTTAATGCGCCCTGATATTGTAAAAGCGGCGGCCCTCACGATTATCTCTGTCTACCTCGCCTGGTATTATTTTTACCGTGAAAAGAATTATCGTTTATTTCAGCAGGCGCTCATCATTGCAGGTATTATCTGTCTCGCGGATCTTGGTTTTACTTATGCCTATTACGGTCAGTTTCCGGTGCAAAGGATTTACCAGTTTATTATGAAAGTTCCTATCCCTGTGGATGAGGAAGGTGAATTTCTTGAGGTGATCAACCACAACTTCTATGGAATGACCTGTGGTGTTTGTGGTGTTTTTGTTTTAAATGAATTTTTGAATAATCGCCTGAAAGGCTGGGTACTTATACTTGTACCGCTGATGATGTTGGGCACATTGATGTCTACATCCCGTAGTTCTCTACTTGCGTTTATCCTGATTTCATTGTTCCTGATTGGAAAGGGCATGAAACGCAGCGATACCAAGAAAAATGTGTACAAGATCATCAGTATGATCACAGCAGCGATATTCGCGATGATTCTGTTTTTTACGACACTTTATGATTTGCTGCCACTTGAGAGTGATTTCATCGACAATATTACCATGCGTTTGATTGATGAACCGATTGCGGTACTCAACAAACAATTGGGTTATAACTACAACGTTCAGTCACTCGATGCCATGGACTGGCGCGGAGAAGCTGCTGCACATGCGTATGAGGAGTTTATGAAAATGGACTTCCAGGAGCAGTTTTTCGGAATAGGTAACGGAGGCTTCCTCGCCCGGAATCTCGGACATGGATTGAACCCGCACAATGGTATCCTGCTGATCCTTATTGAATCTGGTATTCTTGGTACCGCCATCTATTTCACCCTGCTATTTGTTACGATACGCAAGTCGCTCTCCCGACCGGACATTTCATCGCTTACACCCGCACTGGTGTTCATTTTGATTTATTGTATTGGCCAAAATGGTGAGTTAACAAACAGTGCAACTATCATGGTGGTGGGATTGATGATTGCAGAAAATACATACCGGTCTCACCTCGAACAAACAGCCCCAGAAAACCTGATGAATGATGAGTAACACCGGAAAAAAGATAATCTATATCACACCTGATTTTCCTGTTGGCGGCGCCGAAAGGTTTCTGTTGATGCTGTCGAATCACCTGGCTGATTATACAGCTGCGCAGCATATCGTGAGCCTGGGTTCCAATACTGCGTTGCAAAAGGAATTACATCCTTCTATTTCGTTTCATCAGTATGCACGCACATCACGAACTGATTTTAAGCCTTTCAAAAAATTACGTCGGTTGTTGAAAAGTGAAAAACCAGATGTGGTGGTTTGTCTCAACTTTTTCGCTTATCTCTCGTTGCGCATTGCGATGCTGATGTCGGGATTTAAAACACGTACCGTTATTTCTTATCATAGTTCTATTCACCTTGATCCGCGTGAGCATCGCATGCATAAGCTGTACGCAAAACTCTTGCGAAAAAATGACAGGGTTATTTGTGTGAGTGAAAAACAAGCGGCGTATACAATCAGCACTTATCGTATGCCAGCAGCCATTTATCGCACCATACATAATGGTATTGATACCAAACGCTGGATTTTGCCAACGGAAGATTTCAACAAACTGGAGTGGCGCGCCAAATGGAATATACCTGCTGATGCGAATGTGATTATTTCCGTAGCGGCTTTGCGACATGAAAAAAACCATATCGGGGCCGTAAAGGCGCTTCATCTTTTACATCAGGAATATAATGTTCCGGCTTACCTGTTGCTCGCCGGCGATGGAAATATGAAAGCAGCCATAGCAGCAGAAGTTGAAAAATATGGTTTGAACTCATACGTGATATTCGCCGGCAATCAATCAGATGTACGTCCGTTTTGCTGGATGAGCGACCTGTTTACGTTGTGTTCTACTAGTGAGACATTTTCGCTGGCGGCACTGGAAGCAATGGCCTGCGGACTACCCGCGGTGCTGGCCGATATCGGCGGCGCTTCGGAGATGGTTGATACTGGTTTTACAGGTTTATTGTGCGACACGTCATCCGAATCATTTGCAAAAACCTGGAACGAGGCATTGCAAACAAACTGGAACAATAAAGAAATATCTGACCAAACACATCGTTTGTTCTCAATAGATAAAATGTTTGAAAAATACCGGGCAGAACTTCTTTCATGAAGCAACCGGAAGATTTATGACTATGACAATACTTCAAATAGGCACAGGATATACATCCATACCCGCGAAAGTGGGCGCCGCCACCGAAATCGTGGTTGAAGAGTTGTGCAAATCGGGCCTCAAAGCGGGCTACGATATGCAAATCGTGGATATTGCCGACAAACATCGCGCCCCACACAGCCTGCCTGTCACCGAAGTAACAGTGCCCGGATTCCTGGTGAAGAAAACAGGTTACTCACTCGGCATTTTTCATAAGATGAAAAGGGTGATCTATTCTGTGTCGCTTGCATGGAAACTAAAAAAGATCATGAAGCAGAAGCAGGGCGGCATTATCCATTTTCATAACCAATATAATTTCTTCTTCTTCCGCCTGTTTACATCCACTTCTTCGCGCAAAGGCTGGACAACTTATTACACCAATCATAGTCATGTTTGGTTCCGTCCCTGGAGCGAGATCAGCAAACTGGTAAAACGAAAATATTTCCTGGAGATATTCTCCATGAAAAGAGCCGATAAGGTTTTTGTGTTAAATGACATTATTCGTACTACGCTGGTTGAAAATGTGGGTATTAATGATGCATCCATCGTTACCATTCCCAACGGCGTAAATACGGAAGTGTATAAGCCTCTGCCCACAGGCGGTCCACAGGAGGAGCTAAAACAGCGCCTGGGCCTGGCGGGGCGTAAGATTCTGCTAACTGTAGGATCCGTTTGCGACCGGAAAAACCAGCTGGGTGTATTGAAGGATTTAGAGCCATTTCTGCAGCAAAACCCCGAATGGGCATTTTGTTATGCCGGGGGCATTATAGATGAGACCTATCAGGCTGAGATAAAAAGCTTTGCAAGTACTAAAAATATTGAGAAAAATGTTTTTTATTTGGGCGAGATTTCACCCGGCGAAGCATTAAACCTCCACTATAACCTGGCGGATGCTTTTGTATTCGGTTCAAAATCAGAGAGTTTTGGCCTGGTCATATTAGAAGCACTGTCTGCCGGATTGCCGGTTATTTTATCGGCCAATTTGCAGGACATCGATTTCGTCAGAGATATTCAACAATATCTAACAATTTATTCCAGTCAGGATGAGTTGATAAACGGTGTAAACCGGCTGTCGACTGATATATCCACGCAAAATAAAAAGGAAGAACTGGCCGGCGTTATTTACAGCAGATACAGCTGGGATAGCGTGGCTAAAATGTATTTTGAAGGGTAAAGCATGAGAATCGCACAACTAAATAATTTTATTACGCTCAATGGCGGCTCCGAAACGGTTATGCAAAACCTGACGGTGCTTCTTGAACAACACGGGCATGTTGTGCGCAACATCGGATTCCATTCGCTCCACAACGACCAGCTCATGCAAAATGCGGTCGCACTCGGAAAAGAAAAATACAGTGTTCCCGGTTTCTTTTTTAATAAAAAACTGGTTAAGCAGGTTGTTGAAAAAATACGTGAGTGGAAAGCTGAACTTATCATCTGTCATAACGTTTACCACAAATATCCAATGGCTGATTTGCTGAAGACAGCTGAAGAGCGAATTCAATGTGCCATTGGGAATCGTGTTTCACGATTATAAAGCCGTTTGTCCACGTTGCAACCTGTATACTGGCAAAAAAGTTTGTACCGCCTGCGCCGATGGAAAATTTTATAAGATAGCTGTCAATCGTTGCAGGGATAATTCCTTTATCTATTCCAGTATTCTGGCAGTGGATTCTTATTTCAACAATAGTTGGAAAAAGGCCTACTCCTATCCCGACTTTTTCATCAGCCCGAGCCGCTTCCTGGCGCAGCAGATGAACAAGATGGGATTCCCCCATGAATCAACGTCATCTCCAATCCGATTGACATTTCGCGGATCACCGAACAGAAGCAGGAAACATTGGCCTATCAGAAAAGTGTTTTGTATGCTGCCCGTCTTACCAAAGACAAAGGCCTGGAGAACTATATGAACCTGGCCGCTAAAATGCCGGGCATCACGTTTTATATTGCAGGTGGTAGTGGCGAGCTTACAGAGAAGGTGAAGGAGATGGAGGCTAAACACTCCAATCTGAAATACCTGGGCAGCCTGCCGAGGAAAGATTTGTTTGCGAAGTTTCAGGAGGTAGATTACCTGATGCTGCCTTCTATCTGGTACGAGAATAATCCAATGATCATCATTGAAGCGATGGCATTTGGCCTGCCTGTAATCGGCTCCCGGATGGGTGGTATACCCGAATTGCTGGAAGATGGCCGGGGATTTTTGTTCGATCCATACACTGAAGGCGACGATTTACGTTTATTAACTGAACTGGCAGATTTGCCAATAGAGGAATACCGGAACGTGGCGCGCAAAGCGCGTGCGTTTGCACAACAGCTTTCGTTCGATCATTACTATGAAAAGCTGGCGCGGGTATTACCTCAATTAAAAGTAACTGCTCATCAAACCATACAATCATCAACCCTAAACATTCATCATTGAAAATGAAAAAGAAAATTTATATCGCGGGATCAGGCGGCATGCTTGGAGAAGCGTTTCACAAAGTGTTTTCGGAGAACTACACGCTGAAGTGTACAGATAAGGATGTAAATGCACCCTGGCTTGAATTTCTCGATTTCCGTGATTTCGATAAATACAAGGCCGATGTGGAAGCATTTCAACCCGATTACCTGTTTCATATCGGAGCCTATACCGATCTCGAATTCTGCGAACTGAACGTGGATGATACTTATCTCACCAATACTATCGCAGTTGAGAACGCGGTGTATATTGCCAATAAGCTCAACATTCCGCTGTTGTATATCAGTACTGCTGGTATTTTCGACGGTGGAAAAGAATTGTACGACGACTGGGACCAGCCCAATCCATTAGGACATTATGCCCGTTCGAAATATATGGGTGAGAAATATGTAATTGCTCACGCTCACCGCTACCTCGTTTGCCGCGCCGGATGGATGATGGGCGGCGGACCTGAAAAGGACAAGAAATTTATCAGCAAACTCATCAAACAACTGGTTGCTGGTAAACGTGAACTCAATATCGTAAACGATAAGGATGGCACACCTACCTTTACCGTTGATTTTGCCCGCAACGTTGAACTGTTGATCCAAAAAGAATACTGGGGACTGTACAACCTGGTTTGTAAAGGACAAACAGGTCGTATGGAAGTGGCACAGGAACTGGTGAAGTTGTTGGGGCTGGAATCATCTGTGAAACTGAATGAAGTTACTTCCGAATTTTTCAAAGACACTTATTTTGCCCAGCGCCCGCCGTGCGAACGTTTGGTGAATAAGAAACTCGAACTGCGTAATCTCAATATCATGCGCGACTGGAGAGTGGCATTGAAAGAATACATTGATACATACTATGCCGAATATCTTCGGGATAAATTTTGAGCAAGATGAGAATTGCAGCTTTTGGTTTCAGAACACTACCCCCGAGTGCCGGCGCAGCGGGGGCCGATAAATTTGCCCTTGAACTTTTGCCGCGACTTGCAGCAAAGGGGCATCAGGTGATCGCTTACAACCGACGTTATCGTGATGTACATGTTAATATCACAGAATACAAAGGCGTAAAAGTCAAAACCTTTAAAACCGTAAGGAAAAAAGGCTTTGATACGCTGCTGCATTCCATGAAGTGTACGTTTCATATCATCTTCCGCAACTCGGCCGATGTTGTGCATATACAAAATGGTGGCAACAGTATCTGGGCACTTCCATTGAGGTTGTTTGGAAAAAAGTTTTCATTAGCCAGGATGGTGTTGACTGGAAAAGGGACAAATGGCCCTGGTACGGTAAAATGTATTTGCGTTTTTTCTGCAAATATTACCGCACGCTTTCCCAATGAGGTTATTTTTGATAACATTATTGCTCGTCGTCTTTTTGAAGAGAAATTCAAAAAGAAATTTGAGTTCATTCCTTTTGGCAGTGAATCCGAGCCGGTCACGGATGATGATGCGATCCTGAAAAAACTAAACCTTGAAAAGGGTGAGTACATGCTGTTTGTGGGGCGGTTTATTCCCGACAAAGGATTGCACTACCTGATCCCGGGTTTTATTAAATCAGGTAGCAGGAAGAAGCTGGTGCTCGTAGGTGGCAGCCCCAACCCTTCGCCTTACGAACAGGAGATCATGCAAATGGCCAACGACCAGGTGGTGTTTGCAGGATATGTTTACGGTGCAGATGTAACAAGATTAATGAAGTATTCATTTTGTTATATCCAGCCTTCTGATGTAGAAGGACTGTCGCCCGTTGTATTATCGGTAATGGGTTTAAATGTGCCTCTGATTGTAAGTGATATCGAAGAGAATCAGTATGCTGTTCGCGACACCGCCCGCACATTTGCCCAGGGAAATAGCGATTCGCTGGCTGAGGAAATCCGCTTTGCAGAACGTAATCCTGATAAGATGAAAGAACTGGCTGCAGCTGCACAACAACGTGCGCTTACTGAGTTTAACTGGGATAAAGTAACCGATGACCACCTGGAGCTCTTCCGCAAATCACTGAAGCCTTCCAAACACTAATTTTTATCGATTTTGATAAATAGAAAAGACCCGGATGAACCGGGTCTTTTCTATTATCTATTATTCGATGTAATTACATTTTAATAAATGAGTACACTGAAAGTTTTCTGTTGTACCTGTTTGAAATTTGAACCAGGTATTTACCAGGTTTCAATCTGTTCACATTGAGTTGAACTACTGAATAACCAGCGCCCACTTCTTTGGTTACAATCGGTGCTACTACGCGACCGCTCATATCCAGGATTGCAAAGCCCATGGTTGATCTTGTATGACTGGTAACAGTTACGTTGATCACATCAGTTGCAGGGTTCGGATAAACAAACCCGCGTGAACCTGAGTTGCTGTCAACCGTTACTTTAACTGTATCTGTTGCAGTAGCGCCTCTGTTATCCGTTACTGTCAGTACGAAGCTGTACTCCCCTGCTGCCAGGTTGCGAACGCCTGTTGAATCTGCAGTTGCATTTTCAATCACAGCACCACCAGGTCCGTTAATCTGTTTCCAGCTATAGCTTACGATGCTGCCATCACGATCGAATGAGTTACGTGCATTCAATATAGTGCGGGTTGTACCTGCAGGCAGTTGCTGATCAGGTCCGGCATCTGCAACCGGAGCAACGTTGGTTGCCTGAATTACGGTAATAGTAACGGTAGCTGTAGCTCTCGCGCCTCTGTTGTCAGTTACTTGCAATTGGAAGCGGTAAGTACCTAACTGCAGGTTGCGAACGGTTGTAGCCACCGCGGTTGTTGAACCGAAAGATGCGTTTGAAGGACCGCTCAATTGCGACCAGAAATATTCTGCAATGGTTCCATCAGGATCGGATGAAGATCTACCATTTAAGGTTACTGATGTTGTAGGCAAAGTAATCGTACGGTTTGCACCGGCATTTGCAATGGGAGCCTCGTTAGCTGAAGCATTCACACGAATCGTTACATCTGCTGTTGCAGTCAAACCACCATTATCCGTAACACGCAAACGGAATACGTAGACTCCTTCTACCAAATTACGCACAGTAGGCGTTGTTGAAGTTGTGGAGCTGAAGCTTGCAGTTGCAGGTCCACTTACCTGTGACCATAAATATGCTACAATGGTACCATCTGGGTCTGAAGAGCTGCTTCCGTTCAGGGTAGTTGAATTTGCGGGCAATTGAATCGTGCGATTAGCACCTGCATTTGCTACTGGAGCCTGATTGGCCGCAGCATTTACGCGAATGGTCACTTCGTCTGTTGCTGTCAGTCCACCATTATCAGTCACACGCAAACGGAATGTATAGGTACCTGCTTGCAGATCTCGCGCCGTGGGCGCTACAGATGTTGTAGAGCTAATCGTTGCGGTTGAAGGTCCACTCACCTGTGTCCACAGATATGCTGCAATGGTACCATCCGGGTCAGATGAACTACTACCATTCAATGTAACCGTATTCGTAGGCAATTGAATAGTACGATCTGATCCAGCATTTGCTACAGGAGCCTGGTTGGCTGCTGCATTCACACGAATCACTACATCGTCTGTTGCTGTCAGTCCACCATTATCAGTTACCCGCAAACGGAATGTATAGGTACCAGCCTGCAGTGCACCTACCGTTGTAGCCACTGAGGTTGTTGAACTAAATGTTGCAGTTGAAGGACCGCTTACCTGCGTCCACAGGTATGCCGCAATGGTTCCATCCGGGTCAGATGAACCACTACCATTCAGTGCTACTGAATTTGTTGGCAACTGGATGGTACGATCAGCACCTGCATTTGCTACAGGAGCCTGGTTGGCTGCTGCATTCACGCGAATCACCACTTCATCAGTCGCTGTCAATCCGCCATTGTCAGTTACACGCAAACGGAATGTATAGGTACCAGCCTGCAGTGCACCTACTGTTGTAGACACTGAGGTTGTTGAACTAAATGTTGCAGTTGAAGGACCGCTTACCTGCGTCCACAGGTATGCTGCGATTGTTCCATCAGGATCAGAAGAACCACTACCATTCAGTGCTACTGAATTTGTTGGCAACTGGATGGTACGATCAGCACCTGCATTTGCTACAGGAGCCTGGTTGGCTGCTGCATTCACGCGAATCACCACTTCATCCGTTGCTGTCAATCCGCCATTGTCAGTTACACGCAAACGGAAGGTGTATGTTCCAGCCTGCAGCGTACTAACAGTTGGTGAAACAACAGTTGTTGAACTAAACCTGGCTGTTGAAGGTCCACTCACCTGCGTCCACAGGTAGGCAGAAATACTGCCATCAGGATCAGATGAACCGCTACCATTCAGCGTTACTGAGTTGGTAGGCAACTGAATGGTACGATCTGCACCCGCATTTGCCACTGGAGCCTGGTTTGAAGGTGTGGCAGCAGCTACAGTAACGTTAACATCATCCGTAGCAGCAAGTCCACCATTGTCGGTAACAGTTAAACGAAAACGGTAAGTACCAGCCAGCAGTCCGCTTACATTTGGTGAAACCACTGAAGTAGAGCTGAAAGTAGCTGTTGAAGGACCACTTACCTGTGTCCATGCATATGATCCGATAGAACCATCGGGATCGTTGGAACCACTACCATCCAGCGTTGTTGTATTAACAGGAAGTTGGATAGAGCGGTCGGGGCCTGCACTAGCTACAGGAGCCTGGTTGGTGTTGCCTGAACCTGTAGTAACAGTAACTGAACCCAGTGGGTAGCTACCATCAGCAGCACGGCCCTGAATATTCAGCGTAAATGGCTGACGATAATTATTTGGATCACGAATAATAACGCTCAATGCGTAAGTACCATTGGAAACACTTGAAGGAAGTGTGAAATTGTCGGAGTGTGTTGTGCTGGTTGATGCAGGCAGGAACCATTTCAGCTTGAAGCCTGAATTACCTGTCCATACAACTGCACCGGAACTGTTCTTCAACTGGTAAATAACATTCCAGTTCTCATAGGTAGGTGATATACCAGCATTTTTCCAGTCAAGGGAAATACGGAAACTTGATCCCGTAGCGATTGAGGAACTTGAGATACTACCACCTGTCAACAACATACGGTAACCGGCAGCTTTTGAAGCAGCGCGTACATTGTTCTTACCGCATGCTGAACTCAGGGAGAACATGTTTCCGTTACCAAATGAAACGGCGTGATACTTACGTACCTGGTTTTCCAGGTCGCCGTAATCACAACCATTATAATAAACACCGCCATTGTTGGGTTCACCAACAATTGGAGCATATTTCCAACGGTTCATGATGGCTGTATCGAGCCTCATGCCGTTTACAGTCAACGTATTTTGTTCTGTATACCATTTGATATAATCATCAAGGGCACCCCAGTTATCTCTTCTCCAACCAACCAGACCCCAGTTATTTCTAACTGTAAGTGCGTGGTAAGCTACCTCAGGGGCATTCATTGTGTTGCCGAGTCGGTTGCCGTCAAAAGCGTTGAAGATAATGGTGAGGGGGAAATCAGTGAATTTCTTAACGTGTGCATCAATGATACGCTTCAACGTTTCGGTGGTAGCACGGGCGCCTGAAGGAATTTCAGACATTGTATTGATGATACCAGCCTGGTGCCATTCTCCATAAGAACCGTAACCACGGATGTCAATATAGTTAACTACATCACGGTAACGAACACCGTTGTACGTAGCAGTCATGATGTACTGATTGAGTGCAGCATGCAGGTCTTCCATTGCTGTGAGATAGTAATTACTATTCCAGTTGGGCACCCACTTGTTGGATTGTGATGAAACCCAGGGTTTCACCGACTCACTCATCATTTGATCATGAAGGTAACGTGGGTAACATGCCAGACGGCCGTCACCAGTATTAACGATACCACGTGTTTGTGCATTTGCACTCGCATTGTGGCTCATGATACCAAACGAAAATTTTTGACCCTTTGAAATCGCATTGCGGATTTCAGAGTCAAAATAACGCCAGTCGTACTGACGGTTACCAACCTCCAGTTCCGACCAGATAAAACGATAATACTTGTCGATACGTTGTGTATTGTTGCCTTCTACTGGAACGTTCACATGATTCTGATCATGCCACTGTTCCACACCGCGACCGGGAGCAATAACCTCTGCCTGTGAATAAGGAATTTCGGTAAATGAAAAGTTTGCACTCTGGCTAAAGCCTACAGTTCCGAGAAGGAGGAATACCTGCACGAGCACGAACAACCGAGTAAAATACGCTACTAAGGGGTACATACGATATTGGATTTATTACTAATACTAATCGAGCCGAAATCAACGACAATTGGTTTCTCAAAGGGTGCGTTGATTTCTTTCGCAATAAGACCAATTTTTCTGCCAAATTGAAGTTTTCAACAGAGATGTTGAAAAAATAGGCCTGTTTTAAGTATTTTTTCGCGAAAAAAATTGGATTTGCCCGAAGAGAAAATTCAATTTGTTAATTTAGATCAACTAAATGCCAAAGGGATCTAAAAAAGGCCTGTTTAATAGCATTTTTTATCAATTCGAAATATATCCTAACATGACACGTAAAAACGCTTAGAAAAACTATCAGTTTCTTCCTGTGAAAGATGAAAGGAGGATTGCTATTGCTAGCTTTATTTCGTTTCTTAGTGCTTTAATTACCTTATTTCTAAAATGAACCAGCGACTCGCAAACCTACTCCGTATCAGTTTTATCATTCTCGACCTGGTAGTATTGAACATGGTGTTTATTATTTGTCGCTTCGCTTTTGAAAAGCATCTCGATGGCGACGACTCGGTTCAATACACCTATCTCTGGTTTTTTTCAAATTTCGCCTGGGCCCTCTCCTGCTGGGTACTCGGTTTATACAACGACAAACACATCTACTCATTTGAACGCTTTTCGAAACGTACCGTTTCAGCATATGCCTATTACCTGGGCTTAACGATGCTGTACCTGGTATTTAATAAAGAAGCAGATATCTCACGTTTATTCCTCACGGCCGTCCTCGTATCGTTTGCTATATGCCTGCTGATCAACCGGATTGTACACCTGGCATTGCAGGGATTTTTGCAGAGCAAACACCATATCGTTAGAAAGGTGATGATCATTGGTTATAATGAACGAGCAAAAAAACTGGCAGACTACCTGGAACAGGAACCCGTAAAAACCGAGATCGTAGGCTTCTTCGAATCACCACAGAACGTAACTGAACTTTCGAAGTATCCGATATATGACGATTTTGAAAATATCATTGACCTCTCAAAAAAATTCAGGGTCACCGAGATATTTTCAACCATTGCACCCGAGCAGCAAATGGGCATTTATAAGTTAATGAACCAGGCAGATCAGGCATGTATCCGTTTCCGGATTATCCCCGATCTCTCCCATTTTGTAAGAAAGCCGGTACATATTGATTATCTCAACGACTTACCTGTACTTTCCCTCCGCAAGGAACCTCTCGATGATGTTGGCAACCGTATCAAAAAACGTTTATACGATATCGTAGTGAGCTCGCTTGTGATACTATTTATTTTATCATGGCTTGTTCCCATCATTTCATTGTTGATACTCTTAGAATCAAGAGGCCCCATCTTTTTTATCCAACAACGTAGTGGTAAAGGTGGTCGACCATTCAATTGTATCAAGTTCAGGACGATGCGTATGAACAAAGATGCAAATGAGAAACAGGCGACTAAAGGAGATGCACGCATTACCAAACTGGGAGCATTCCTTCGGAAAACAAGCCTGGATGAAATGCCGCAATTCTTTAATGTATTTCTCAGCGATATGAGTGTAGTTGGTCCACGTCCTCACATGGTGAAGCATACAGATGATTATTCCAAAATCATTCAAACTTATATGCTGCGCCACTTCCTGAAACCCGGCATCACAGGATGGGCCCAGATACATGGTTACCGTGGAGAAATTAAAATGTTTGAAGACATTAACAACCGTATCGAATATGACATCTGGTATCTTGAAAACTGGAGCCTCTGGCTCGATACGCGTATTATTCTGCTCACTGCATTTAATATGGCCAAAGGTGAAAAGAATGCATATTAGATAGTCAGAAATGAACCTTCATCGCTTCTAAAATAAAGCCCATTCGCACTTCAATCGAATGGGCTTTTATTTTTATTGGTTGTTATTTTTATTTCACTTCCGCAATAGGCACCCATGCTGGAACCACATTATCAACAGGAGGAGTTGACTTGAGGTAAGTAAAAATAGCTTCGAGATCTTCATCTTTCAGGTTCTTATAACCTTCCCATGGCATAGGAGGCAACAGAGGACGGCTTTCTTTCAAACCTTTGTATTTCCCCTCGCGAAGTGCAAGTTTAAACTGGTCGAGTGTCCAGTTGCCAATGCCATGCTCGCTGGAAGAAATGTTCGCTGCATATGAAATACCCCATGGACCAAATGTGGCTGTTTGCGCCATGCTGAACAATACCCAGCCTTTGTCTAACTGACTTTTGTCGATTGGCCCAAGTTGAGCGGAAGCAAGGTGTCCCCCAAAACGGTTGGCCATGTCGAGTTCCGGACCTTGTGCACCCATTACTTTGTTGCTGTGGCAGTCATCGCAGCCCATTACACTCACAAGGTACGCGCCTTTCTTTACCAGGCTATCCTGACTCAATGTTACAGTTCCTGAATCAGCAGATGGATTTTTGCAGGAGAATACGAGGATGGTTGTAGTAAGTGCTGCCATCGCCAGCACAATCGTGACTTTTTTCATGTTAAGTATACTGTTGGTTTAAGTTAAAATCTAAAGTCCAAAAACAAAGCCGCTGACCAGTGCCAGAAAACCCGCGAGGTTTAAAGCCTGTTTCACGCGTGTACCTGTGATCCAGCGCGAGCGATAGCTACTCCAGTTTTCAGGAGTGCGTGCCGGCGACCAGCCACGGATACTTTGTTGAAAGGGTATATTTTCTTTCAGGGTAAGAAATATATCGGCAATCAGCAACACGAGTGCGACTACCGAACAAACAAAAAGGAGTCCATTAGGGTTAGAGACAGTGAAAGCAACCAGTAATATTGTTGACAACAATGTTGCGTAATACACAATACTTATGCTTTCGCTAACATGTTTGTCGAGCAACTGCCTGGCTTCTTTATAAAATTTGGCCCGCATATGCCGGGTTACCCCTGAAATCGTCAGCAAAAAAACGAAACTTTGGCTTATCACGACTGCATACAGCAGTAAAGTAACGAAATAAGCAATCTTGATTTCCATATTCTAAGGTTTATTTTAATACTCTTCTCCAAGGAATACTTTCCTGAGTGCGATAACAAATGCGTTAAGCTGTCGTGCGCATCGCTGTTTGTCTTCGCTGGTTTCAAAGTCTACGGGTCGTTTGCTTCCTGGAAATTCAACCGTGATCACGCGCATTGCTGGGCGATTGAGTTCGGGATTGTCTTTCGAGTGCGATGGCTGTACTTCCCCAGGTGCCCATGGATACACCGGCACCGCGCAGTTGTTTCCCAAATGATCCAATGAAGTTGCGGGGCTGCCACTGACCTGCTGCAACTGCTGCAGGGTCTTTATAATAAAGTGTGTTGTATCGTTCGGGTAAACCGTTCCCTTTCATCGATCCTCCTGCCTCCAAAGCAGCCAGTGCCATTTCAATAGCAAGTGTACTATCGCTCTCAAAGCCCAGTGCAATACCAAAATGGTCGGTACGTGGATCGGCATATATGCCTCCTTTGCTTTCATCACGTATTGCATGGAGATTTGCAATTCGCGAAGGACGGAAATCCTGAATCAACTGTAACAAAAACTGGTTTTCACGTTCAATTCTACGGCCCATGTGGTCAAGCCCTGTTGAAGGATCAAATGCACGTCCCGGACTGGGCATTTGCCGGTTGGGATCTGTGGCACCTTTACAACTGTAACGCCCGATATTCTGGAACGAACCCAATTGTTTTGGCTGGCCAATTGCTTCGGCGGCATTGTCGGGAAAAAGTCTCGGCACAATCACAACCGAATAGGACGGACGCTCCCCTTCCTGTAAGGCGGCGATCAGCTCTTCGGCTAATGCTATAGACGACAACTCCGATCCGTGCATTCCTCCAATGATTAAGGCACGTTCATCGCTTGTGCCTGGAAAATACCAGGCATTTACAGGTTGTCCTTTTGCCGTATAACCCAGGCGACCGCGGATAATGCCCCGCGAAGCCGCCGGATCGTTGAGAACAATACGGAATATACGCTTTGCCGCCAGGCTGTCGCCTGCCCCAAACTCCCGCACAGCGTTGTTGCTTCCACTTTCATGGTCCGCCTTATTTGTATGCGCATTACCAGTAAGCGCAGCGGAAAAAAATTAGAAACAACAACCATTTGTACAACATAACCTGACTTCTTCTTTTTTACAATTTCACAAACTCCACACGCCTGTTGGCGGCTTTGCCTTCTTTGGTTTTATTATCGGCAATAGGTTGTGTTTCACCCATGCCTTCTGTTTCTATACGACTGGCATCAATACCAAACTCATTCACTAAAAGATCCTTCACGGCTGAAGCGCGTTTACGTGAAAGCTCCATGTTGGCATTGTCATCGCCATCGCTGCTGGTATGACCAAGCACTTTAATCTTCACCGCAGGGAACTGCTTCAATACCCCAGCGATGTCTTTAACAACACCATATGATTCTGGTTTAATAACCGCACTCTGAAAATCGAAGAGAATACCCGTAGTAGAGAAACGGCCTTCTTCGATCAGCCTGTGGCGTGTATCGGGCTTGCCAGTTGCCACTTTTGATATTGCTGATATATACACCATACTTATCTTCAGGATAGTTAGTTGAACCCACTTCAAAAATCAACTGATTAAGCGTGCGACCAAGAGGTACACCTTTGGGAACGTCGAAAATTTTATCGCTGTTTACCCAGAGGCGAAGGCGCTCTTTTTGTACCTGGATGGAAACGTGTACTGGTTTAAAGTAAAACTTTTCCATCACCGCACATGCCATGCTCGCACTGTTAAAGTGTCCACGACGATCATAATAAGACTCCACATTGGCTTTTGAGTTGCCGCCTTCACTTGGATTCAATTCCACGTTTACATGTGAATACTTTCCAAACGCGGTAAGAAACTCGTTAGATGTTTTCGATTCACCTTCAGTCGCAAACATGCCCACACGGAATTCAGGAAACATCCAACCCGTACTTTTCAATTGCAAAACGAGGTCAAATTCAACAGTGAAGTTTTCCCCAAAATCACTTTGGTTAGCGCTGAGGTAACGGAAGTTTTTATGCAGCCGAAGCCATTTTCCTTCAATGCCATCCAGGGGTGATACTTCGCCAGTTCCATTTGTATTCCAGTTTAATGGAAGTTCCCCCAGTTCGTCTTGTGAAAAATCATCAGCGTATAATATGGAGTCGCCGGGAATGAAATCAAATTTCGAAAAGCTGCTGAAGCTTTTCTCCTCCTTCGCAATGGGTGTATCTGTATCTGATGAATCATCATCAGATGTATTTTCTTTTTTGCCAGAAGACTTCGGTGGGTCTTTTTTCCTTCGGCTTTGTCTAATGTTTTATCAATCGATTTATCGATCTTATTATCGATCCGTTGTTGAGCTTTGTCTTTTGTCTTTTTTCAGGATATTTCCAATCTGCGCTTCTGCGCGGGTGCCAAACAGCATTCCCAGAAGTAATACCCATAAATACTTTTGCATAGTTTACCTTTTGTCAGGCAAGGTAGGCTGACATGAGTGAGTTGGAAACGCTGCATTGAATGAACTGATATTATTGGCAAATGAAATGTAGGAAATGGATACGGGAATTCTCAACATTAATCATAGATCATTATGATTCATTTATTGCCACACCACTGGTTTATGGCGGATGTATTCATTCTTCTCTAATTCGTCCAACATAAATGCGGCAAGCGCACTGCGACGAATCGTAAGTTTCGGTTTGATGGCACTTGAAACAGAAACCTGTACAGGTTTCGACTCGTTCCATTTAATAAACCCACAGGTCTCACAGCGGTCCAGTTAAGTGTGGAGGCGGCTGCAATCTCTTCCTGTTTTTCATGATCAGCGTAAGCAGGGGCAATATTACTGTTGTCAATCATCCACCTGAACCAACGGGGAATATCTTTTTCGGGAATCACCTACACCCCAGGCAGAAGTAAATAACAATCGTTGAATGCCATACTCAGGTGCCAGCACAACCAACTTTTTCATTGTTTCGGAAAGGAAGTTGACGGGAGTACGCAACGATGACCAGGGAAAATCATTATTGCGGGAAATATTGAGAGCACTAATGATCGCTTCACAGCCTGACATAGCCCGTGAAAGCAGTTCAGCGTCATCAGCTGACCCTTCAAAAATGCTGAGCTGGTTATTATTTTCAAATGGAAAATGTGCGGGTTTACGAACCAGCACATGTACGCTCCAGCCACGCTGAAGGCTTTGCCGTACGAGCTCACGGCCGGTACGGCCACTCGCGCCAGGAATGAGGACAGTTTTAGACATGTATTATTTATCCCGGTATACAGGAGCTGGCAAATTAAAGAATACTGTGGATATTCTCCTTAGTCAACCTGCTCATCCATCTTTCGCCGATAATCAAAGCGAGAAAAAGCCAGATAAGGTGTTTCATACTATTCGTTTTAGTGATTATTGTGATGTTGATTTTTATGCGTTCATATCACACTCACACAACCTCCCCCTTCTGTCATCCTGTTCAACACTTTTCTCCAGCGACCGGCCGGCAATTCCTGTTCGGCCGTTTGGCAAAGTTGCAAAAACACCTCGTCGGGCGCCTGCTGCTCAACAGTTTTCAACCATTGACTGATTTCTGCATTGTTCAGACCGTTGCATATACACTCGTTAAAAGATTGCATAAGTGCCGCCGGCGTTTCCTGGATGATGGTTCCTGTTACTTTATGCAGCTCGTCGTCGCTATAATAATGCCAAATAATCGGGTTCAGTACTTCCTCTTCCTTCAGCATATGTTCCAGGTTAAACACCAGGAATTTGTTGTAGGCCGATTGAATCATTCTCCCCGCCTCCCGTCTTTGTTCACCCGTATCAGCATCTGCATAGAGTTTCATCGACTCGATGAGTAACATGGATAATAACCGATCTTTTGCGTGCTCCTGCTCGAATGCGTCTATTACCGAGGGTTCGTAGGTTTTTACCAGCGGGAAAATATAATTGTCTTCCGTATGTGCGTGGCGATCAAAAAGCTTTGTTACCATTTGCAGTAATTCGAGTGCCTGCCCTGCTTCGTCGGTTTGCAAAAAATCGGTATGCTGCACTTCTAATGCTGTTTGGTATAATAATGATCGCAAGCCCTGGTGTACCTGATGAAAAAGATTATATCTCATGTTAAACCCTGATTTTGGAAACTACTGTTTCGTTGTATCTTCCCGACAAAATTGCAAAGGCTGGCAGCAGTTCCAAAGTGTAAGCGGATTAGTTGAAGAATTTGTTGCCTGAAATGAAAAACATCTTCAGATTCTTTCACAATTCACCGGCCCTGCAATACAATTCATCGCTGGTTAAGGCAGTTCATGTACCGGAACTGGCATTTTGATGCAGCAATAGGTATATTTGAAAAATCAAGCGCATTACCCGTGCACACCAAACAGTTTTTGATCTTTTTCAGCTTCGTGCTGAGTTTTACTGGGACAACTGCCCAGGACAGCAGGCAGTACTCCTTCACCCATTACGGTGCTGCTGAAGGTTTGATCAGCAATGAAGCCTCGGCCGTGTTGCATGACGATGATGGTTTTGTTTGGGTAGGTACCAATAATGGCCTTCAACGCTATGACGGCTCCCGTTTTATCACTTTCCGCCACGACAGAAACAATCCCCGGTCGATTCCTGCAAACTATATACAACAGTTGATGAAAGGCCAGGAAGGACTGATCTGGGTACTTTGTGGCGACGGTCAGGTTGCACTACTCGATCCTCGTCGTCTGGAGTTTACCAATATTCCACTTGTGTTCAGGCAACAGCATCATAAGATGGCTGTTAAAAAACTGGTGAAAGATGATAATGGTAATATCTTCCTGATTGCGGCCAACCTGGAATACATTACCTGGGATAAGAAGAAAAGGGAATTTAATCCGGATGGCAATCCGTTTCGCATTCCGGGAGAAAGAAAACCGATCGATATCGCATACCAGCCTTCAGCCGGCAAATACTGGATCGGAACCAATCTTGGCCTTGTAATTTATAATTCGCGCACCAATCAATACAGTTACGCTGGCAACAATACCGAAAAAGAAGCTATCCTGAATCAGTATGACAGCTATTCGGCATACAACCTTTTCTTCGATCGCAACGGGCGTCTTTGGTACGATGTATGGGGGCCTGGCATTCCACTGATTAATTGTTTCGATCTCCGCCAAAAGAAATTCATCCTGCGCCAGTATCATTTCCACGATGTAATAAAAAGCTATTACGAAACCAATGGATACATGCAGCAAAAGGATGGCACCATCTGGATTAAAGGACTGAATGTTTTTGCGCAGTATATTGAAAAAGAAAATCGATTTCAGCTTGTTTACAATGGATACATTAATGAGCAGAGTATCGTTTACGAAAAAGTGCCGTCAATTTGTGAAGATTCAATGACGCAAATATCTGGGTAGCCACCACTAACAATGGCCTCTATCGCTTTGCACCTTCCGAACAATTTTTTACCAATATCAGGCATGTGAACCGTCGCACCAACCTGCCCGGCAAAGGCGGCGTAATGTCTTTTTCTCCGTTTACCAGACGGCGACATCCTCGCAGGAACCTGGGCGGATGGGCTTTACAGATATGATTCTGCTTTCCACGAAAAACCTCTGGCACTTCCCGGCATCGATGAGAAATCTGACTTTACTGCCTGGGATATGAAGTTAAGTCGTGATGGATATACCATCTGGATGGCACAGCAACCCGGCATTGGGCAATACAATCTCAAAGAGAAACGATATACACTTCATGATCCGCCATTGTTAAAATCGAAAACGGTACGGCAGTTGGAAGAAGACCGCTTTGGTAATCTCTGGATCGGGATGCAGGGAATTGGTTTGTACAAATGGTCGGCCCGTGAAGGAAGCAAACGCTTCGCCGACGGTGTTTCCAAGATTACAGAAATACCGGATTGTTCAATTGGCAAAATTTATGAAGATAGTAAAGGATACATTTGGGTAGCCACCTCGGGTTACGGAGTGTTTGTGATTGACCCTACCAACGACAAAATTTTACTTACGCTTCCGGCAATTGACAAAGACGGTAATTATACTTCCTTCCTGCATGTACACCACGTAATGGAGTACAACGATACCACCATGATCATGTCGGGCGGAACATCACTTCATGTTTTCAACCGTATTACGAAAAATATCCGAACCATCGGCAATGAGAATACAATTGCCGGTGCGGTGATGTCGGTTGAAAAAGACAATGAAAGTGGATATGTGTGGTTGTCGGGCACCCAAGGCCTTTATCGTGCGAATATCAACAACCGGATCTTCGTACTTTTTAATCGTATGGATGGTATATCCGACGATCGATTTATGCTGGCTGCCAGTTATAAACTTCCCGATGGTCGCATGTTGTTTGGCGCCGACAACCAGTTCACTGTTTTTCGGCCACGTGATGTTAAAATCAACAACATGGCGCCACCGGTAACGATTACCGGGTTTAAAGTATTTGACAAATACCTGCTGGTTGATTCTTTAATGAGACTGAACCGGGTAGAGTTAACACCGAAGCAAAATTCACTTACGATTGAATTCTCAGGCCTCAGTTACGCCGGTGCCTACCTCATTCGGTATCGGTTGAAGGGCGTGGACGATGACTGGAAGATTGCCGATAAAAACAACCAGGCAGTATACACCTATCTCCCACCCGGCGACTACCAGTTTATGGTTAAAGCCGAAGATGCGGATGGAAAGGAAAGCCTGCATGTTACACAAATGACAATAAAGATCTTCCCCCCAGTTCTGGCAAACCTGGTGGTTTTATGGTCTGTTGTTATTGTTTGGAGCAAGCATCCTTTACTGGATCGATCGTGAACGCATCAGGAGGATGAAGGAACTGCAACGCGTTCGTTCAGAGATTGCCAATAACCTGCACGCGGATGTAACCACCACCCTCAGCAATATTAACCTGCTGGGAGAAATGGCAAAAATCAAAGCCGATAAAGATATCGACCGCAGTAAGGAATATATCGACCAAATCAGTGCGAAGAGTCATAGTATGATTATTGCCATGGATGACATTCTTTGGAGCATCGACCCTGAAAATGACAGCATCGAAAAAACCCTGCTGCGTATGATGGAATTTACCGATGCCCTGAGAAACCGACATGCAGCCAATATCGAGTTGATCGTAGATAAAAAAATTCAGAAGCTGCGTCTCAGCATGAAAACGCGCCACGAATTTTTCCTGATCTATAAAGAAGGAATTCGGCTGATCACTCAATATGCGGGAGGAAAAAAATACACTTGTGCAAATTGATTTATTCCGCAATAAACTATCGCTCAAACTGCAGGATAGCACCGCACAACTGGATGAGAATATCGCAGAGATTGAAACCATCATTCAAACTATCCACGACCGTACACTTGCACTGGATGGAGAGTCGGATATTCAGTATGATAAGAATGGAATTGCAATTGTGGTTTTGGTGCCGGTGAAATGAGCGAGAGGCTGCAAACGGCAAACGGCAAACGTGAAAGCAAATATGGAAATGAGAAAATGAGGAAATGTGAAAATATTTAAAATGCTCGATAAAAAAGTCCGCCTCAAAGGGCGGACTTTTCTAATTTTTTCCATTCATTCTCGCAAATTGTCACATTATCACACTGGCATATTACCACATTCTCTACGTATTTCCTCATTTCCTCATTTTCCTCATTTTCACATTTTCACATGCTCTCTCTTACTTCCCCATCCATTTCTTAAAGTCCGTAACTTTTTCCCGGCTCACAATGCTTTCTTTATCTACTGCGGGTTTAAGATGTAATAAAAGGCGGTTGCCAAAATAGTCGTGGATCTGGTCAACACTATTTACAGAGATATAAAATGAGCGGCTGATGCGGAAATAGCGTGTGGGGTCCAGCATCTCTTCCAGTTCATCCATGGTATAGTCAACGACAAACTTGCGGTTGTCGAATGTCTTAAAAAAGTTGAGACGGCCATCGCTAAAGAAATAAGCAATTTCGTCGGTATCGATAGATACCAGCTTTTGCGCATGACGTACGAGGAAACGTTTGCGGTATTCGCGGGGCTGCAGTTTTTGCTGCAACTCTTTCACCAGGCTGTCGATACTCATGGTAGCGGCCGGCGGTGGCGTCTTCTGGTAGATATCTTTCAGGTTGCCCAGCTTTTCCAGTGCGGCGGCAAGGTCTTCCTTTTGAATGGGCTTCAACAGGTAGTCGACGCTATTTACTTTAAAAGCTTTCAACGCATATTCATCGTAGGAAGTAGTAAAGATTACCGGCGACTTAATAGTAACGCGGTTGAAAATTTCAAAACTTTGTCCATCTGAAAGTTCGATATCCATCAGAATCAGATCCGGCGCAGGCTTGCTTTCCAGCCAGCTTACAGCGGCAACAATGCTGTCGGCCACGCCAACCACTTCAGCATCTGCATCTACAGCTGCCAGGGTTTTCGTGATCTTTTTTACCGCCAGTTCTTCGTCTTCTACAATTAGTATTTTCATATGCAGGTGGTTTAGTTTGTAAATTTAATTGGGTTCTTTCCGCGGTCGGTCCGGCTGCCAGCCCACTCATGGCTCAGTGAATTGTCCCAGATCAGTGGCAATACCACGGTAAAAGACTTGCTGTCTTCCATTACCTGGAATCCACGCTGGCGCAATATCTCATATTTTGTGCGAATATTATCCAATCCTATTTTATTTGAAGGCCCTTTTTTTGTACGGCGCTGCAAATTATTACTTACTACCAGGCGATTAGCAGCGGTGGTAAAAATATCAATCATTAGCGGTTTGTTTTTGAAAGCACGTTGTGCTTCACCGCATTTTCCACCAATAATTGAAGGCTCAACGAAGGCAGGAGGTAATGATCATAACGTTTATCAATCTCCAGTTGAAACTGTACCGCATCGCCATGGCGCGTTTTCAACAACTTGATATAAGAATCAATAAATTTCAACTCATTCTCGAGGGTGGACAAACTGCTCTCGTTATTGCGAAGCAGGTATCGGTAAACTTTGCTCAGTTCATTCAGAAAAGAATCAGCCCTTTGCGGGTCTTCGGCAATCAGTGACGAGAGCGTATTAAAACAATTAAAAAGGAAATGCGGATTCACCTGGCTTTTCAATACGTCAAATTCCTGCTGTAGCGACATCTGTTTCAAAATCTCCCTTTCGGCCAGGTTTTCCTTATATTTTTCCATCAGGTACAGCACTTCCCACAGTGTAAGGAATACCAGGTTTACAGAAAACCCTACCAGCATTCCATATTTCAGGTGGTCTGCACGCAATGAATATCCCAGGATACCAAACCAGTCGTAAATCAGGAAGATGATGAGCACTGCAGGCGTCATCACCAAAATCATGACCAGGCTTTTCAGGAAAATCCTTTTACGCCCCTGCTCTATGTTCGGATATTTTTGCTGTATACTGTTGTCGTAAAGAACATGCGAATACCAGGTCACCATACCCAACACCCACAATATGGGAAACGAAACCAGCCATACACGATAATCCTGGAAGATGCGGTGACCATAAAGAATATGATTCAACGCCAGCCCAATCAGCGGCATGGAGAGCAGAAATGAATAGAGCTGCACCCGGGTGGCACGTTTAAACAACGTCATAACAGCACCTCCTCAGTTTGCGTAATAAATGGCAGTCGGATTTTCCTAAACCCGTCCTCTTCTTTAATGTCCACCGGAGGCTGGTTCATCAACTGGTACTTCTTAACGAGAATATCCAATCCCGCTTCAAAATCCGACGGGTCGGTGATAAGCTTTGGTTGGATATTGTTGCTGATGACGAGAGCCCCGCCATTTACCGACTGAATCCGGATCACAAGCGGACTATCTTTACTCACGCGGTTTTGAAAAAGCGCATTCTCAATGATGATCTGGAGGCTTAGAGGCGGTAACCTTCTTTCCAGATCCTCATCCCAAACCTCCACTTTACATTCGATGGCTTCATTGTACCGCGCTTTCAACAGTGCGAAATAGGAACGGATAAATTGTAATTCAGTTGACAAATCCACGAGCGATTCCTCTTCATTACGCAGCATGTAACGGTACACTTTACTCATTTCGTCGAGAAATCGTTCGGCCTTTTCTGTGTCTCCTGGATGAGTCCGGAAAGGGAGTTTAAACTGTTGAATAAAACGTGAGGATTGATCTGGCTTTTTAGCCCCACCAGTTGCCCCTGTTTATAAGTCCGTTTTAATTGTTCGGTTTCCTTCAGGCCGGTATTCCAGCGGTCGAGCACGTTCAGCGCTTCATTTAGAAAGCTCAGGAAGATATTGATGATACCCGTAGCGATAAATGCCCAGGTGAGTTTTGTTTCGTAAAGACTGTCTATCAACCCGATAGAACGGTAAAGCGAGAACACACCTACCAGTACAACGCCTGAAATGAGCAGGAAAAGCAGTACCTGGATAAATACCCTTTTAATAAACTGGTCGTCGGAAGGAAAACGCAAGCGTAACAGGAGAATTATTTGGCGGCAAAGCAGGAAAACAAAGAAAATGACCAGGAATGTGATGCCCGATCCGGCCAGACCGAGCCTGGCGGATGAGAAATAAGCTGAGCCAAAAATGATCCAATTGAGCAAAACCGTGAATGGAATGATGCCCAGCAACATTAAGGGTAGCGTCCGTTTAATATTTCCTGACAATTTTAACATTTGCCTTTCAGCAATTTACGTCCTTTTTGGTATCCCACTTACCGGGTACTCATGGGTTGGGTAATTAGGGGAATGAATTGGGGAAAGCAGACCATGAATTGTTCGGTCATTTTACCCGGGAAAAGATCGCCCGGTTTGGGGTATTTGTATCTCCATATTTTTTAACAACACTGGTTTACCGCCTGGATGAGAAGGAGCGGTTTCTAACCCCCAAAACAGCCTTACCGCAATTCCAGTTAGAATTACCATCAATTCAGCGACAAAATATCGCAAGTCATCACAACCTACATTGCCCATCGCGCTGAACAGATTCATATTTGTGGAAACTCTTTTAACCTTAAAACGAATGAAAATGAAGTTCAGATTATCAGCGTGGGGCCGCAGCGCCGTAGCCGCAACCGTACTCTTTATTACTCTGGTAGCTTTTTCCGCATATAAAGTTGAAAAAACAGCTGAAGACTTCTGGAAAGCACTGGGCATAACGCAGCAAGCTGGAACAAATAATATAAAAGCCAGTTTCCTGAATGGCTACCTGCAATATTATGGGGCAAAAAACATGAAAAATATTGCAGTTGGTGATCGCCAGGCAGTTGCCAAAGATCTCCTGGAATACACCAAAAACTACGTGCAGGGTGCAGAGTTCCTGAAATACTACAATGAACATCGTCAACGCGCGATGCCGGAAGCTCCTGAGAAAAAGCCGCTGCGCTCTCTGAAAGAAATTCAAAAAGAAGAAATTGAAAAAACAGAAAAGTCGATCAAGGATCTGGAGAAAAGCATGAAAGAACTTGGGGGCGACGTTGCCAAAGGCTTGCAACCACTGCTTGAGCAGCTGAAGCAAACATTAAAGGATTATCAGAATCCTAACCATGAAACCTTTAAGATCATTGCGTCGAGTGAAAAAAACCAGCAGGAAGATGACGAGCGTCGTTACCAGGAAAATATAAAACGCTGGAAACAGGATTTTCCTGAAAATGTGAAATTATTTATCGCCGATAAACTAAACAAAATGCTCGAAGCCACGAATGGCATCGACTACAATGCGCAACTGGTAGAAAAATATGGTAAAAAGAGATTTGTAAACCCTACATATGAAAGCAAAAGACGGGAATGGAAACAAGGCTTCCGCGCGGGAAAAGAAGTGACAGAATACGCAAGAACTTTTGTGAAAAAATGGGTCGACGAACTGAAATGACTGCTCTCGCAGGAAATAAATAAAAAGGCGCACGATGTGCGCCTTTTTATTTATCTATTCGAAGAAAAAACCAGTCATCATCATCATCCGATTTGTCGAAGGTGGTATAACGGGGAAGGTAATAACTGCGATAAGACTGATAGCCTTTCGCCCAGTACTGGTTAATTTCCCGCATTGGGATATCATCGCCCCACAGGAAAATCTGTTCTTTAATACCCATACCTTTTGTGAACACAACATAATAATCGTCATTCTCCGAAGCAACCGCGGTAACATAATAATCCTTTTTCTTATACTCGTCTACTGTTTTCTGAATCCATCCGCCGTAAAATTTTTCAACCTGTTGTCCGTCGTAACGCGCCTTACGAACCACTATAAACCACTTTCCATCACCATGGGCCATCGAAGTAATGTATTTACCTTCCTTCCTGTATTCTTCGAGTCTTGTTTCAGGGAAAATCGTATTGGTAATTGCAGATTCGCCCGCATTGCGACCCAGGTCCGTTGCGATGATCGACCACTTGTCTTTTCCATAAGAGAGACTGGTGATACAGCGTCCGTCTTTGTAAACTTCTTTAATTTTCTCCCAGGCCTTGTCGTTATCATAACGGTAGTTGATACCCGACTGCCAGGAAGTACTGAATTTAGACATTACAATAAAATACTCGCGTTTATCCTGGTTCTGCACCACATCATAGTAGCGATACCCTTCATTCAGTTTGGTCTTTATCGCCTTATCCTCCAGATCGGTGCCGCGATACCAGAATTGATCACCGGTTTTTAATCCTTTGGTAAAAACAAATAACCAACGGCCCGGCGGAAGTTGCTTTCCTGTTTTGTCAATATACCAGGCTTTTCCGCCTTTTAACACCTGTGCTTCTCCCCCGATAAAACTTTGTACGCGGTCATAAGCAGGAGATATTACGTAACGATTTGACTTATCAATAAAGCCCCATTTCCCATTTGAATTTACTGCAGCCAAACCTTCTGAAAAAGCCCGGCAGTCGGTGTATTGAATGGGAATAACTACTTTCCCTTTTCTGTCAATAAAACCAAATTTGCCATCCTTCTGTACGCGGGCCAGGTCTTCCTGAAAAGTATTGGCTTCTTCATAAATAAAGGGAACGATCGTTTTACCTTTCTCATCTACGAAGCCGTACATTCTTTTTCCACCGGATTTCTTAACCGCCAGGGCAAGGCCATCATAATGGTAGTACAGGTTGTCGAATTCATGAGGAATAAGGGTTTTCCCCTTTTCACTCACCGATCCCCATTTGCCATTTTTTTTCGCAGGCGTTGCACCATCCACAAAGCCCCACATGAAATCTTCATATTCCAGTGGTACCACCACTTTACCCTGTTTGTTAATGTAGCCGAACAATTTTCCGTCGAGTGAAACTTTCGCAAGACCATCTACAAAATCACCCGCTTTTTTGTACTTGAGTTCAATGACTTCTTTCTTCCGTTCATCAATGTACCCAGACAAGCCTTTGTACTCTACCCGGCAAAGTCCTTCACTGTATCCATGTTCTTTTTCGTAGGGGCTATCGCTCGTTTGTGCGGATACGGAAATAACACAAACGCAAGCCAACATCAGAGCTAAGTATTTCATAGAGCCAAAATAGTTCCAAAAACCGGGAGATGCAAATGTGGAACCCGGAAATATCCAGATGCAGAATTAATGTGGCAATATTTTAATGTGTCAATGTGACAATTGACAATTCGGAGATGGCCAGTGTGGTCATGTCACTGACTAATCACTACCCGTCACTTCGGCGCCTAAACGTTTCGCAGCATTTTCTCCCAATCCTCAATTACCACATTGACACATTAACATATCGCCACTTTATTTTAGTCTATTAGATTTGTAGACTATTCCACTTTTTCCCTTATCTTCACGTCCGAACCAGCAAAATTGTGAAGTATGCCCAGAATACAGCCGATCGACCCCGCACAGTGCCCACCTTCGGTGAAAGTGGTTTTGCACAGACATATTAAAGAGTTTGGCGGTCATCTCGACCAAACCAAAGCATCACTGGCGCATTCCCTGCCCGCATTTGAGTCGTATATGGGTTATTGCGATCTGTTTCGCGAACTGACGTTACTGATCGGTGAAAAAGAGTTATTGTATTACTCGCATCAGGTGTCCATTGCAACGGAATCGCCGGTGGCAATTGCACGATTTAGAAAACGACTGGCTGAACTCGATATTGATCCCCGCACCTGGAAGGCAGACGAAAAGCTGGATCAGCTTGCTTTCTTCGGCACTTGTGTCGTTAAAAACAAGGGCCGTATTGCCGATCATATCTTTCGCCGCATGGAATCTTACTATTCCACTGACCAGTTGATATTATTGATTGCATATACGGGCCAGCTGATTGCCATGAATGTTTTTGATAACGTTATTGAAACCGAACCGGACAGCTATTTGCAACCTTATCTCAAACCTGCTTCTGAACTGTGCCTGAAAATTGTATAACCACCCAGAAAAACAAATATGGAGAGAATTTATTTGAGTGATTCCGGCCCCAAAGTGTCGCCCGCGATTTATGGATTTTATCGTTGGAAAGAATCTGCTGACATGGCAGAAAAAAATGGAGAAGATTATTGATCTCTGTCTTTCCCTTGGCATCAACACATTTGACCTCGCAGATATTTATGCCGGTTATACAGCCGAACACACTTTCGGTGAAATCATTTCCAGAAAAAATGTAAAACGTGAAGAACCTGGTTCTGTTCACTAAATGCGGACTCAATCTCCCCCACCCTTCACGACCCGAATATCGGATCAGACATTTAGACACATCAAGAGAACACATCATTAACAGTGTAGAGAATTCATTACGAAATCTCCGCACGGATTACATCGACGTCTTTCTGCTTAATCATCTCGATCCTTTATCGAATGTGGAAGAAACAGCAATCACAATTCAGAAACTGAAAGAATCGGGAAAGATCAGGCATGTGGGTATTGTAAACTTCTCAGTGTTTCAGCACCAGTTATTGTCGTCCATTCTCAAACTGCCGATCGTAACCAATCATATCGACCTAAACCTGTTGAATACAACTCCACTTGATAATGGTCAGGTGGATTATATCAAACAAAAGTTCATGCGGCCGCTGGCTACATCGCCACTCGCCGAAGGAAAAATTGCCACCAGCACAGAAAAGATTCCATTGCAGGTACGTAGGAAACTGGAAGAGCTGGTACCCAAATACAACGTGTGTTTTGAGTCCATTGCAATCGCATGGCTGTTGAAACTGGGAGCACTTCCTTTAATTGGTACAACAAATGAAGATCGCATCCGGAATGTAGTAAACGGATTTTCGATTCAGCTCGATCGACAGGACTGGTATGAGCTCTATGCATCCTCGAAAGGAGAAATATAAAGCAATAAAAAGTAAAATACACAGCACATGCAACTCAACTACCTTGCATTGGCGGTTCCTTTTTTCTGCAGCCTCATGCTGCTGGAATATTACCTCAGTGTAAAAAAAGAAAAAAAGAGAAAATTTTCACTTTCACGAGGTCATCGCCAACCTGAATGTAGGTATTGCCGAGCGACTGAGTGATCTTTTCACCACTGGTCTGTTCTATTTCTTTTTTGCATGGCTCTACAGGGAGTTTGCTGTTTTCGACATCAAACCCACAGCCGTCACCTGGATTGCTCTTTTCCTTTTTACGGATCTGCTCTGGTATTGGTACCACCGTTTCGGGCATGAAGTCAATATATTTTGGGGCGTACACGTAGTGCACCACCAAAGTGATGATTTCAATTTTACTGTTGCAGCTCGTATTACCGTTTTCCAGGCTGCAGCCCGATCCCTGTTTTGGGCTTTTTTACCGATCCTCGGCTTTCCGCCCGAAATGATTACATTATTGCTGATGATACATGGCACTTACCCCTTCTTTACACATACACAACTGGTTGGTAAATTAGGTTTCCTTGAATATTTCCTGGTAACGCCTTCACATCACCGCGTACACCACAGTAGTAACCCCGAATACCTGGATAAAAACTACGGTGACGTATTGATCATCTGGGACAAAATGTTTGGAACATTTAAAAAAGAAGAAACCAAAGCAGTTTATGGCCTTACCAGTCCTTTAAAGAGCAGCAGTTTTCTCTGGCAACATTTTCATTTTTTAATGGAGATGGCAGTTGCTTTCAAAAGAGCAGGTACGCTGAAAGAAAAGTGGCGCGTGATCTTTGGCAAACCCGACGATATCGATCCACGCATCCGGCCCATGCTGGAAAGAAAACTATCTAAACAAAAACCACCATCTGCCAACAGCCCGGGGCTACAGAATTATATAGTGATACAGACGATCCTTTCCCTGGTGTTATTATTCTTTGCAATCCTGCTGGAACATTACCTGACAACCATGCAACTTACCTGCATCGGACTGTTCATCATACTTAGTCTGATCACAACGGGTGCAATGCTGGAACAAAAACGATGGATTTTCTTCCTTGAAATTGGGCGGCTGTCCATGCTTGGTTTGTTATTGTGGCAATACTATCCTAACGTGTACACGGCATATACAATAATCCTGATTCTATCGGTGCTGGTGCTATTCTTTAAAAGTATTGGCCGCCAGTATAACCGCTATTTATACGGATAAATTTTATTCCTGATCCATTAAATAAAAACGCAGTAACAGAATCGTATCTGTTGCTGCGTTTCTTTTTTGCTGGAATAATTCTAAAGAAATTTCTTCGCAATTTCATCGTATTTCAGGATCAGCGCATTTGATTTTCCGTCGGTATCAAATATTTTCTCCCAGGTATTCAATGGCTCCCAGATGCAGGTACCTTTACCTCTTCCGCCGGGAAGTTCAAAAGTGATTTTATTTACTTCATCTTTCAATGCAGAATATTCCACGAGAATGACATCCCTGTTGTACCGCCTGATCAAATCGTTCATATTGTGTTCAAGATCATCCAGCGTTCCATGCCATTTGGGATAATAGGATTGTCCGATTACATCGAAATGCACACCACGCGCAACCATATTATCGATAAAAAATACGGACTCGTGATTTTGTCCGCCGAGGGCCACATGCAACATCATTTGCACGCGTGGGTCAACCGATTTTACCGCGGCTGTACCCGCAGCAATCAATTGCGCAGCCTGGTCAATTTCCTGAACGCTTCCTTCGGGCCATACAATTCCATGGTTGATCTCGTTGCCCACCTGCACCATATCGGGAGTAGTCCCCTGCGCCTGCAAGGCCAACATCACCTGGCGGGTATAGTTATATAACGAATCTTTTAATGTTGCAAAAGACAACCCTTCCCATGCCTTTGGTTTGAATTGTTTGCCAGGATCTGCCCAATAGTCGCTATAGTGAAAATCGAGTAGTAACTTCATTCCCGCTTCTTTCACGCGTGTGGCCATTTGCAATGTATTTTTCAAATCGCAAAAACCTTTTCCGGGTGAATAGCCAGCTTCATGGCCGGGACTATGAAAAATGCGAAGTCGTACATAATTAAAACCGTGCTCTTTTAAAATTGCAATCGCATCTTTCTCTACCCCTTTATCTGAAAATTTAATACCACGTGCTTCCAGTTCCGGCAGGAAAGAAATATCCGCTCCCAGCATTTTATCAACCGTTCGGGGCAAAGCCGCTTCGCCTTTCAGTTGAAATTTGGGATCAATCGTAATCGTATTCGCACTTTCTTCAGATACTGTAATGATATCGGTGCTTCCTTTGTACAAACCCGCCGCACGCGCTTCCAATTGTATGATGCCGGGCTCGGTTCCCGCCTGTACAAGCAACTGGCATTTTCCCCAAACAGACTCCGTTGCCAGGCGCCATCCACACAAATGTCCGGCTCATGGCTACTGGGGTCTCCATTGCCTACGCCAATAATTTTCGCATCACCTTTTATAAAAAACTGGATTTTGTTATCGGCGTCAGGAACGGGGTTCCCATCTCTATCGATGACACTGATGTTGACAACAGCAACATCTTTTCCATCAGCCATCATCGTTGTTTTATAAGGCGTCATCACAACCTCTACAGGTTGGGAAGTAGTCTTAACCGTTGCCTCCAGTTTTTTGCCGCGCTTCCAACCGATGGCTTTTAAGGTTCCAGCCTGGTAATTCACTTTCCAAACCAGGTGCCCGTTGCGCGGCATGGTTTGCATTCCCAATGACCTGTTGTTTAAAAACAGTTCCACGCTGTCTGCATTGCTGTTCACCCATACATCAATGGGTTCACCGCGCTTATCCTGCCAGTTCCAGTGCGGTGAAATATGCAATACATCTTTATCAGTCCACCAGCTTTGATAGTAGTAGTAAATATTTTTGGGGAAACCGCATACATCCATAATACCGAAGTGTGAACTGATATTAGGCCAGCGATATGGCGTGGGTTCACCGCGGTAATCAAAGCCCGTCCATACAAAACCACCCAGCCAGTAATCATTTACAGCGGCCAGCTTCCACCATGTTTCCGCCGTACTTGCCCACCATGGCGCTGTAATATCCTGGTCTGGTACATAAGCACGAATTGAATCTTTCTGCCAGATGCTTCGTGTAGTAACCGTGCTTCCCATTTCCGTACCTAATATGGGTTGATCTGGATGATCGCGATGATAATCTGCCACAGCAAATTCCCGATAATTGAAACTGCGAACAGGAATCACTTCATTGATACCCGTGAATACATTTGGCAAATCAGCCGCATAGGTAGCAGTACGCGTGGGATCGAGTTGTTTTAATTTTTCTAAAAATGTTTGGGTAATGCGGCGGCCGGTCGACTGTGTATGAATCCAACCTTCTTCATTTCCTATTACCCACATAAATACCGATGTCCGGCTGCGATCGCGTTTTACGATCCTTTCAAACTGATCCATGTATTCAGCACCGCTATTCAGCAATCTTTGTTCATCCAGTACCAGCATACCCAGGCTATCACATGCATCCAGCAACTCGGGCGTAGGCGCATTGTGGCTTGCACGATAAGCGTTGCTTCCCATATTTTTCAACAGGCTGACCCGATAATATTGCAGGTAATCCGGCATTGCCGATCCTACTCCTGCATGGTCCTGGTGATTATTGGTACCTTTTATTTTTACATGCTGCCCGTTTAAGAAAACGCCATTCTTTTTTACTTCAACGGTCCTGAACCCAAAACGTAATTGTTGTTTGTCCACTACCCTGCCATCTCGTTTTAACTCTACCACTACACGATGCAGATACGGATCTTCCAGCGACCATAGTCTCGGTTTGTTGATTATTAACTGCTGAAAAACCTGTGCTTTTCCTTCTGAAGAAAGCGTTACTTTCTGTTCTTTGGAAACCGCCACCCTTTTCCCATTCCTTTCATTGAGAAAAACCTGGACAGAAAAATTGCCTGATTCTGGCGAATCGTTTTCAATACCGGTTTCTATTTGAAGTGTTGCTTTATTATTGGCGATACGTGCATGTGCAAAAACGCCATGCGTAGCAATATGTGTTTTCGGATAACTATTTAACCATACATGCCGGTAAATACCTGCGCCTTCATAAAACCAACCTTCGTATTGCGTGGCATCCACGCGCACAACAAGCGTGTTGGGTTTATCAAAATAAAGAAAATCGGTAATGTCATATTCAACACCTACATATCCGCTTTTATTATTGCCGAGATAAAATCCATTTACCCAAAAATTTGCATCGCGAAATACGCCATCAAACTGCAACTGGAAACGATTGCCCGAATCCGCACGTTCCACAGAAAACTTTTTGCGATACCAGCCAATACTTGTTTCAGGAAAGCGACCGCCTACCGGTTTATAGCCGTGACTGGTTACATCATCATCGTCCACATTTACAAAGGGAAGTTCCACTGCCCAGTCGTGCGGAACATGCAGCGAACGCCAGGTGCTATCTTCAAAACGGGAATCAATTGCTGTTCCAAAAGCGCCACCCGATTTCGAAAAAATGGTACGAATACCGTAATTAAAATCCTTTTCAGGATTGCCTGCATGTCCGAAAGCAAACTTCCAGTCACGATCCAGCGATACCCGCTTGCGTTGCGCCGTCGCGGGCTGCGCGATTGTTATTACTAATAGCGCCGCCAATAATGTGTAAGAAATGATTCTCATAATATCTGTTCTGTTTGAGAAAATTTTTGAATCAATCGGCGAAAGCATCCAGCGCAACAGTTGGTTTGCCTGCATTATCAAATGCGCCGAGTGTATACCCATTCCAGTTCCCGTAACTGAGCGGCTCCCAATAAAGCACTCCTAATCCATTATTATTGGGAATGGATTTTGTCTTTGCAATCAGATCTGTAAGAAATGATTTGCAGTTTGCGGCATCATCCCAGGGCATGCCCACTTCGACAATCATCACAGGTTTTCTATAACGGGCAATCATATCATTCATGTTGGCGAGACATTGCTGATTGGCGGTTGCCCATCCACCAGCAACATACGACGGATATAACGACATGCCGATTACATCAAATTTAGTCCCGTAGGTCACCAGTCCGCCAATATTCCAGGTGAACAGGTCATTGTTCCAACCATTGGAAACATGTACAATTACTTTTGTATCCGGGAATACGCCTTTCACTGCATCGTAACCTGCATTGATCAACTGTGAATAGTTCGACATATTAGTTGATGCACGGCCATCGGGCCACAGCAAACCGTCGTCTGTTTCATTGCCAATTTGAACCCACTCCGGAGTAACACCTGCAGTTTTTAAATGATTTAATATTTCCGTTGTATGCGTTCCAACAGCCGTTTTTAGTTGCGTAAGACTATAAGCAACCCAGGCAGCAGGTTTTGTTTGCTGTCCGGGATCGGCCCAACTGTCGCTGTAATGGAAATCGATCATCACACGCATGCCGAGATTTTTCGCGCGCACTGCTTTCGCCACTACATCGGCAGCATTGTTCCAGGGTGGCGAAGGATTTACCCAAACCCTCAGTCGGACGGTATTCATCCCCAGCGATTTCAGGAGCGCCATACCCTCCATTTCCATATTGTTCTTTGAATAGAACTTTTTACCAGCCGATTCCATCTCAGTAATCCAGCTCACATCAGCGCCTTTCGCAAACACAAACACCGGATCTGGCGGAGGCGGTGGTGGCGGATCAGGCTCCGGGTCAGGATGGTGTTTGCTGGAACAAGCCAGAACCAGCAGGCATATTGTAGCTATTACAGGTAAACGTTTCTTCATTACAAATCGGGCAAAATAACCGCCAACGGTAAAGTTAACGTTTGTAACAATCAATTTCCCTGCAGATATATTATTCGCCGTTTGCCATTTTCACTCTTAACATATTTTGCATGCTTATCCTAAAGAATTTGAAGTATTTTCATTTAAACCACTAAACCCTGAATGAAATTAAAACTCCTGATCACCCTGGTTTGCCTGGCGACTGGTTTTATTAGTCTTTCGCAAGATCCATTGTCGGACAAATTAAATGCCGTTTACGACAAACAACCAGAGCAGATAATATTGAAAACAGATCGAAGTGTTTATGTTCCCGGAGACACTCTCTGGTACAGCGCGATGATTCTTTATGGTCATAGTCCCACTGTTCTCAGCAGCGTTTTATACACAGAATTATGGGGAAGCGATGGAAAGATATTGTCGGAGCAGGTATTACCCATTCGTCAGGCTCATTCAGAAGGATGGCTTTCAATTCCCCCGGCGGCAGTCGGTCCCTTGTTACTGCGTGCATATACAAGCCCGGCGAAAAAAGATAATTCGCTGATCCCATTTTCCCGCGTTATACCTTTGTATTCTTCAACAGAAAAAAAGCTCGTTTCGGTTGCAGCAAATCCGAATGTTACAATATCGAAGCCCGACCTGGTGAGCCTGCAGGCAAACGCATCAAAAGACTTTGTGTTCTTTACATTGCTACGCGATGAGAACCATTCCCCTTCGGACGTATATACACTTGTTGCTTTTTTTAAACCGACAACTGATTTATAAAGCGCCTGCCGATTTGCGGGAGGAATCAGTTTTGGGCGGCAGAATTCCAATTCCCAAATCGGGAACCGGCAGAATGGAAGTTCTGGTTTTGGATAAAGCCCGTTCATTAGCAGGATACCATCTTTTAGATATTGGCAATGATGATCCTCTTCAGTTGCTGGAAATAACTGCAGGAAAAACAGATCGCAGCAATTCCGCCTATCTGGAATTAAACTGGAAAGACACTATACCAGTTCAGTTGTCGGTATCTGTAAATGCTGCAGACCTTCCTCCCGTGATTGACAGTTCAGAATGGTATACCAACAAGGAGTTTTGGAAAAAAGTGCTGACAGATGGAATTATTGAAACGAACAGCGATTCTGCAAATTATATCGGCTGGACGGCACAACTGAATACAACGCTTACAAAACGATTTAAGAATAAACAACTGGTACTTGTAGTGAGTGCACCTGCGCAGGAGTTGCAATACCATACCGTTCAGGTAAATGATGCCGGAATGATAAAACTGAATGCATTGCAATATCACGATTCTGCGCGTGTGTATTTTATGGAACCCGGGAAAAAAAGGAATAACGCCGCTTACAGCAAAGGACATCAGCATCACCGATAATTTATTAAAACCGAACGACAAACCATCAGCGCCATCATTACCGTTCACTACAGTTTATTTCCCTGCAGAAACGGGTGATCACGCAAATAAAGTATTTGAAGAATATGCTGACTACAAGTCAGCGCAGTCGGTTGTTGAATTGAAAGGAGTAACGGTGGCAGCAAAAAAACAACAGGAACGGGATCTTATCGACAAGAAATATGCAACCGGCCCCTTTACTCGTGAAGATGGAGTAAGGATTATTTTACCTGAAGACGATCCGGCGTTTTTCAGTTCACTCAATATTCTACATTACCTCGATGGTCGTGTTGCTGGCATGCAGGTAGATCGAAATGCCCTTGAAAATGCAATTTACTGGCGCTCGGGTATTACTTCGATATTCATCGATGAAATTTCGCAACAGGTTCCTAATCCTGAAGGTACAGGCACAGTGGAAGATGCGAGACGGCTGGCTGCAACGCCCATGTCGGATGTGGCGATGATAAAAATTTTCAGTCCGCCTTTTCTTGGTTCCTGGGGAAATGGTCCGGGCGGAGCTATCTCTGTGTATTTGAAAAAAGGTGAAGAACGTTCCACAAACCTGCCCCCTGCCCCACCACTGGCACGTGGATTTTCAAAACCCGGATTCTTCCATACAGTTTCAGATAAAACCGCTGCAACAATCTACTGGAATCCGCAGATAATATTGCAGGGAAACCAGAAAGTATTCAGCATTGAATTACCCCGGCATCTTAAAGGGAAACAAATAAGAACAGAAGTATTGGCAATGGATGCATTTGGTAAAATTATAAGGAAAGAAATGGTGTTGACATGTCAGTAAGAAGGTGAGTGAGGGAGGATGGTGGATGGGGGATGGAGGATGGTGGATGGGGGATGGTGGATGGTGGATGGCGGCTAATATATTATTACAGATTTCCAGTTCCCTCTCACGCCTGACGAGTTTCACGTTTGCCGATTGCCGTTTGCCGTTTGCCGATTGCCGATTCCCGATTGCCGTTTGCCGATTCTCACGCCTCACGCCTGCAACATCATCTCCCGGTTTATGTTCAACGGAATATGCTCCCGATAATGGCTTACATAAATAATTGTACTGCTCTTTAGCTTCGCAATCTCTTCCATAATTTGTTTAAAAAATTGTTGTTGACTTTCCGTTAATCCCTGTGTAGGTTCGTCGAGAACGAGCAGGGTTGGATTCTTTACCAGGGCACGGGCAAGGAGGCAAAGTCGTTGCACATCTGGTGCAACATTACTGAACAGTTGATGCGCAGCTTTCTCAATATGAAATAATTTCAGCCACTGTAAACAAATTTCTTCCAGTTGTTCATTGCTTTGTCGAAACAAACCCATCGTATCAAAAAAAGCCGGATTCCACTACATGCAAACAGGAAGAATAAGTTGGGAAATACTGGAATAGTTCAGGGGATACGAAACCTGTCAGATTTTTGATATCCCAAATGCTCTCGCCGGTTCCTCGTTTTTTATCAAACAGGATGATATCATTTGCGTAAGCTTGTGGATGATCGCCGGTAATGAGGCTGAGTAATGTTGATTTACCTGCACCATTGGCACCGGATAGAACCCATTTTTCGCCCTGCTTAACTGTCCAGTTGATATTGCTTAAGATAACACGGTCGCCATACTTAATCGTTACCTCTTTCATTCCAATGATCATGTCAAACGATTCGTGTTTCCGGTAATTCAACAATTTTTCGAGTAAGGTAGTATCAATTTCAACCGGACGATTGTATGCTGCATAAATCTTTTTCAAAATTATTTTTGGGATGATGTTCTATTAATTTTCCGTTTTCTATTAATGCAACATGTGTTACGCTTTCTGAATTTCATGGGGGGCACGGCCATAACCACACGAATGCCCGAACGGGAAATCTTTTCAACGATGTTGGATACATGATTGCGTGTGGATGCATCCAGTCCCGCCATCGGGTGATCGAGCAATAGCCAGTCAGGATTCCGAAGGAGGGCGCCCGCAATCAGCGTTCTTTTGGTTTCACCATTTGAAAGTTTAATAACTTCTTCGTCTAACAGGTATTTTAGGTTGAAGTTATCTATCACATTTTCGCGGCTCCAGTAACCGGTCTTATTGTCGCGGCTATCCAGGTATTCCGTTACGGTGGGCGCATCTTCGGAATCGAAGGAGTTATAACGTTGCTGGTAATAAAAGTCGGATGTATTGGAACGCGTTTTAAATGCATGTCGGAAGCTCACCATTTCAGCATTGCCGCTGTTGATATGTTTCAACACCTCGCTATGCTCTGCGCCTGTGAGACTTGTAATGGCCCATACCTGTTGGTCGAGAATTAATTTCCTGAGTTGTTGTGCCGCTTCGAGAAATTTCATGTTGCAATATCGTTTTTTTCGATGACCGGTGATCGAAGACCGATGTCCGATGACCGATGACCGATGATCGATGTATGATTTAAGGAAAGATTCGCATCCCATAGCGGGAACAGAAATCTTGCGTCGTCGAGCTTCTTCGACCATCGATCATCGATCATCGAGCCTCGACCATTGATCGTGCATCCATATTCCGTCCCTTCGGGACTCAGCCGATTTGGTGAATTCCGGTGCTACAGATATTCCGTCCCTCCGGGACTGATTTTAACAACAATCACGATCCATCCATCATCGGACATCGATCATCGACCATCGATCGTGCATCCATATTCCGTCCCTTCGGGACTTAAATTTAAACGAGAATTTCCGTGCTACAGATATTCCGTCCCCTCCGGGACTGATTTTAACAACAATCACGATACATCCATCATCGGACATCGGTCATCGGACATCGATCATCGACCATCGATCGTGCATCCATATTCCGTCCCTTCGGGACTCAGCCGATTTGGTGAATTCCGGTGCTACAGATATTCCGTCCCTCCGGGACTGATTTTAACAACAATCACGATACATCCATCATCGGACATCGGTCATCGATCATCGGACATCAATCGTGCATCCATATTCCGTCCCTTCGGGACTAAGAACAATTTGGTGAATTCCGGTGCTACAGATATTCCGTCCCTTCGGGACGGCTGGCAAAAACGTGCATATCAATCATCGACCATCCATCATCGAACATCGATCATCGAGCCTCGACCATTGATCGTGCATCCATATTCCGTCCCTTCGGGACTTTAATTTAAACGAGAATTTCCGTGCTACAGATATTCCGTCCCTCCGGGACTGATTTTAACAACAATCACGATACATCCATCATCGGACATCGGTCATCGGACATCGATCATCGACCATCGAAAAAAAATGCCGCCTCTTTCGAGACGGCACCTACCATAAACCATCAAACCTACCAAAACACTCTTTACAGATGAGCCGGCGTGAAGCCGTCTTCACTTAATTCACGATGTTCATAATCCGCAACCATCAACTCATCAATAGATTCTTTCTTTTTATTTCTGTTAAACCAGTTGATTATTTTATCGAAAATGGCATACATCACCGGTACAACAATCAGTGTAAGGAAAAGAGAACTTAACAAACCACCGATGATCACCCATGCAAGACCATTCTTCCATTCTGCACCTGCACCACTTGCTAAAGCAATCGGCAACATACCAATCACCATCGCGATTGTGGTCATGAGGATGGGACGTAAACGCGCGTGGTTAGCCTGGATCAATGCATCGAAAGTGGAGACGCCCTCTGCTTTCCGCTGGTTGGTAAAATCAACCAGGATGATCGCATTTTTTGCCACTAATCCGATCAACATAATTAACCCAAGAATAGTGAAAATGTTTAGTGAATTATTTGTTAACGCAAGAGCCAGCAACGCTCCTATTATCGACAAAGGAATGGAGAACAATACCACGAACGGATAAACGAAACTGTTGTACAATGCCACCATAATCAGGTACACTAGTACAATTGCTGCAAGCAGCGCGATACCCAGCGAACCAAATCCTTCACTTTGATTTTCCATATCACCGCCCCATACGTAATTCACGCCAACTGGCCGTTCCGCATCAACTAAACTTTTTTCCCAATCTGCCGCAATGCTACCAGAAGGACGACCCACTGCCTGTGCCTGCACGGTAACAGAAGTACTTTTATCCCGCCTTTCCAACATACTCGGGCCAGAGCTTTCTGAAATGCTGGCAAACTGTAACAAACGCACCTGCTCACCGCGATCGTTAATGAAGAGCAGGTTGCTTACATCATTAATGTTTTTTCTGTTAAAATGATTGAAGCGGATATTGATATCGTATTCATATTCGCCAGCGCGAAACTTTCCATTGGTATTGCCACTAAAAGCAGTCTGCATGGTAGCACCCACGGTTTGCATCGACAAACCCAGCGAAGCCATTTTATCACGATCAACCGTTACACTGATTTCGGGGTTGCCCGCTTCTACCGATAATTTAATTTCTGCCGCGCCCTGGATCTTACCCAGTTTTTCTTTTGCCACTTCTGCAAAACGCATCACACTATCTAACTCAGGGCCGGTAACCACCAGGGCAAGTGGAGCACTTTCTGCAGAACCGAGAATACTCACCGGAACTGTTTTTACTTTTGCTCCCACTAACACATCCTGCAATTCACGTTTAATTTTTGCAGCGTATATATAGGAATCATCTTCGCGATCTTTCTTATCAACCAACTGCACACTAATTTCAGATTTGTAAGCAGTAGCCTGCGTAGCGCCCATATTTCCTTCGCTCGACTGACCAACTGTTGTGATCATTCTTTTCACTTCACGTTTTGTACGCAGAAAATCTTCCGCTTTTTGCGTCACCTGGTTGGTTTGCTCAATAGAAACATCCTTCGGCATTTCTATCTGAACAAGGAATTCGCCACGATCACTCTTTGCGAAGAACTCAGCTCCGATAAATCCGGCGCCAATCAACGTGAAGGAACCGATCAGTAGAGCCACTACAATTGCCAAAGTGGTCTTTTTTGTAGCGGAGACTCCATTTCAGCAGTTGCGTTACAAAATCTGTAAACTTCGTAAGGCCTCTTTCAAATGACAAGATCATTTTACCGAAAATTCCTTTACCAGTAATATGTTCGAGTTTTCCAAATCGGGAAGACAACCAGGGTACAATAGTGAAGGAAGAAAGCAATGATAATAATGTAGCGATTGCAACGGTAACGCAGAATTCGCGTAAGATATCAGCAGCGAGACCTGTACTCAGTGCAATCGGCACAAATACCACCACAATTACCAATGTAATAGAAGTAACAGTAAAACCAATTTCTTTTGTGGCATCGTAAGCCGCACGCACCCGGTTTTTGCCCATCTCCATGTGGCGGTAAATATTCTCCAGTACTACAATCGCATCATCCACAAGAATACCAACCACCAGTGAGAGACCAAGTAAACTCATTAAGTTGAGTGAGTAGCCCAGCAGACTCATACCAATAAAAGTTGCAATGAGTGAGGCCGGAATCGCCACCATAACAATCAGGGCGTTACGGATGCTATGAAGGAAGAACAACATTACAAAGGCTACCAACACAATCGCAAGGACGAGATCAAAAATTACTGCGTTTGCAGAGTTGAGTGTATATACCGATGAGTCGTTGGCGATTGTGAGTTTCAACCCGCTTGCGGCATATTCAACATTCAGCCTCTCTACAATTTTTTGAACTCCATCACTTACACTTACTGCGTTTGCATCTGACTGTTTAATAATCTGCACAGCAATTGCACTTTCCTGGTTCACACGTGCCAGCTTCTCCACATCTTTTTGGCCATCCTGTACATCTGCAATATCACGAAGGCGGATTTGCCCACCCTGGGCTGTTTTTGCGATGACAAGGTTTCGCAATTCGTCAACTGTTTTAAACTTACCAGCGAGACGAATCAGGATATCCTGCTCACGGGTTTGCACGCTGCCCGTAGGGAAGTCGAGGTTGGACGCGAGCACTACCTGTTGCACCTGCAAAACCGACAAACCATAAGCTTCCAGTTTCGCGGCATCAATACTAACCTGTATCTCACGCTCCTGCCCACCGATCAGGTTTACCTGTGCAACACCCGGGACACGTGAGATAACCGGCCCAACGCGTTTGTCCATCAGGTCAAAAAATGATGACTCATCCATGTTTGCGGAAGCCGACAATGTAAGGACAGGCAAATCATCGAGCGAAAATTTATTCAATGATGGAGGATCCACATCTTCTGGCAAATCTTTGAGAATGGCATTTACTTTCCGTTGCGCATCATTCAATGCCTGGTCTACATCAGTACCAGAATTCAACGTGATTACAACGGTAGAAACGCTTTCAAAAGATTTAGAATCCAGTTTCTTGATATTCTCCATGGAAGAAACCGCGTCCTCAATCTTTTTTGTAACGGTATTTTCTACTTCACTGGGCGAAGCACCCGGGTACACCGTTGTAACAGATACAACGGAAGGTGAAAACTTAGGCAGCAGCTCATAGTTGAGCGAAGTATAACTCAATATACCACCCAGCGTAAGCACAGTAAACAGTACAATGACGAGAGTGGGTCGTTTTATTGATATCTCAGCGATTTTCATTTTGATAATTTTATAGCGTCGTACAAACTCACATCTGTACAGGGATTGTTCGTCTTAATACTATTGCAGGACATTCACCAATGTGCCATCGGTAAGGTTTACCTGACCGCTTACAATCAGCCTCTCTCCTTCCTGCAATCCTCTCACCACTTCCACTTTATCGCCCAGCAATCTTCCTGTTACAACAGTTTTAAGTCGCGCAGTATTGCTTTCATCCGCTACAAATACCTGGTTGCTGCTCACACTTCCAATAAAAGCACTACGTGGAATCAACATCGCAGGTTCCTGTTGCTGAAACCGAAAGCTTGCGATTCCATACATACCGGCTTTTAAAGAAGAGCCGGCATTGTTTTTCACGCGGATTTTAACCGGGAAATTCAGGTTCTCATCTGCTTTAGGTGCGATGAATTCAATCTTTCCTTCAAACTGTTTGTCGGGAATCACACTTGCTTTAATAACTGCATCTGCGCCCACCTGCAAACGTGCAACCTGTGATTCATCAACAGCTATATCCAGCGTGAGCATTGATACATCCACAATTTCAAACAGCTGCGTGCCGGGAGCAAGTACAGAACCAGGCTCTATCATTCTTTTATTGATGATACCATTAATAGAAGCGCGGATATTCGCATCACTGGCTTTAATCTTCGCGAGTTCCATTTTAGCTTCTGCGTTACGCAAGGCAAGAATTGCCTGGTCCACCTGTTGGCGGGTTACACCACCAGTCTGGAATGCATTTTCATAGCGCTGCTTATCGCGCAGCGCATTTTGATACGCGTCCTCTGCATTGCGGATATCAACAGCAAGGTTGTCTGTTTTAACAACAGCAAGGGTCTGTCCTTTTTTCACATAATCACCTTCATCTACTAATACTGATATCACGCGGCCCGCCATCTCTGCAGCGAAGCGGAGTTCCTGCCCGGCTGCAAATTTTCCATTTGCAGAAAAATCAAGAGATAAAGGTTCTTTACTTGCTGCTACCACTTTAACGGCTACTGCGGTATTCGTTTGTGCAACTACAGCAGTCCTTGCTTCATTTTTTCTTTTTATTATTCACCAATGTAAACCCGATGATGGAGATCAAACCGATAACCACAGCGAGGATGCCTAACACTTTGAGAAACTTTTTCATTTTAGTTGTTCGTTTATTGGTAAGTTTTACTGTTCTGTATTTATTTCTTTTGGAGCCTTTCTTTTAGTTGATGAGCGAATTCAACTGGCCTTTTGCTTTTAATAGTTTGATTTCAGCAATTCTCAAGTCGAGCTGGCTCACGCTATAAGCGTTTTGCGAGTCGTACAATGCATTTTGTGCATCAAGCAAATCTGTCAGCGGCGCCAAACCTTCGCGGTAGTTGTTGCGTGTATTGTCGAGAACTTTCTGCGCCAGTTCAATATTTTTCTGCTGATTGTTCAAAACAAGAATGGCATTCTTAATTTGCGTACGTGCGTTTTCATACTCGAGATTGAGACGCTGGGTTGTTAAAGCAACATCCTGTTTCAGTTTTTTGAGCTCCACATCCACCTGATTTAAACGCGAACGCGTTGCTTTACCATTGAAAATGGGAATCTTCAGGTTTAAACCGACAGTACTTACATCGAACCAGTTGGCACCTTGCTCCATGCCTTTGAAAATGGGGAAACTGTTAGAGAGGCCCTGGTAGCTATAGTTGGCCGACAATGATAATGTGGGATAATACTCCGCCATCACCGCTTGTTTCTTGTATTGCGTAAGTTCTTCCTGTTTCTGCAACAGTTTCATTTCTGTGCGATAGTCAGTATTGAGTGAATCGGTCAGATCGGCAAGGGTCACATTTGGTTCACTCGCTTTGCGGCCTGCAATGTTGATTGGCTCATCAATCGGCATTCCAATAAAAAACTTCAATTGGTTTTCATATAAAGCCAAAGCATTCAGCAATTGCATACGCTGACTTGCCAGGTTTATAAGTTTTACATCCAACCTGTCAACGTCAATCTTTTTTCCAAGACCGTTTTCAAACTGTCCATTAATCACAGCCCGCACCTGCTCAGTTGTCCTGATATTGCTGTCGATGTTGGCAATCTGTTGTTGTTGCACCCATACCTGGTAATAGGCTGTCGACACCTGTTCTATTACTGTCTCTTCAGTCAACTGGGAATTCAATTGATAGAACTCTCTGGTTGATTTTGCGGCTTTTAATCCGGTAAATACAGACTGGTCAAAAAGATTTTGGGTTAAGGTCACACCCAGGTTGGCATTCCATTTTTGGCCAAATGCGATGAGCATCGTTTGGCCGGGATTCGTAGGGTTCAATTCTCCGGGTAATGCGCTCATTTGTAAAAGCGGATTGTAGTTCAACCCACCCGTGCCATTGATCTGGGGCAGCGCACGCGAACGTACCTCATCAATCTGGTATTCGGAATTCTCCAGGTCCAGTCGTGCTTTTTTTGCTTCTGCATAATGGCTGAGTGCATAGTACAATGCATCTTTTAATTGCAGCCCCTCTTTTTTGCTGTGCACGAACCGGTGCGGCCGCAAAGCCTACCATCACCAGGCTCAATATCATGATCTTTAGCGTCGCCATCATTGATTTTCGTTTCAACTGTTCTTTTTGCATTTTACTATCTTGTTTAACATTTTTGTCAATTTCTGGACAAAAAAAATTTAATCTTTAAACAGGCTTTTCAGGATGGCATTTTTACGGCCATCGAGAATAGCTGCATAGTTCTTTTTATTCAGATTAAATGCTTTTTCCAGTACGGGTCGCATAGAAAGTGGATAAGAAATCATGGAGATCAGGTTGATCATGTACTGCATCGGATCCATTTCAGGGATTGTTCCCTTCTCCATTTCCAGTTTTATTTCCTTCAGGAAGGCGGCCTTTTTCTTCTCCTCTTCCTGCGATTTTGATTTATGCATTTTATCGAGGTAGTTGCCCGAGTTAGCTTGCGACGCAAGATAAGCGTCCAGATAAGGATATTTCAATGAATGCGCCATCCACACATCTATAAAGTGTCCGATTTTTTCTTTGAATGTAAATGCGGGATTGATGGTTTCTTCCAGGCTTGCGCGAAATTCCTGTTGCCCTTCCACCAGCACTTTTTCAAACAGCAGATCCCGGGAACGGAAGTAATAATTCACCAGTGTACGGTTCACCCCTGCAGCGTCGGCGATTTCCTGGGTGGTTGCATTAAAGCGCCCTTCTACGAAAAAGACCTTTTTCGCTGTTTCTTTAATGAGATTTTCCGTAACCGAATCTTTTATTGACATCTGTGTTTGACAAAATTGTTAAACAAAATTAGAATGCTTTCTGAAACTGGCCAAACTTTTTTTCATTAAACCTTGAAAATTGCATTTAAACAATTGATTTTAAGGAATAAATTTACCAGCTTTGCCGCACAATCAGCCCCGTTACGATGGCGATGGTAAAACTGATCAGGGTTCCGATGAGCAGGTATTCCGTTTTTCGTTCGGTACGGTTGGTTTCATTAAAACGGATGATTCCTTTAGCGGCAATGATTAGTCCGATTGCTTCATATTGTGACTCGAGTACCAGTACAAGGATAATCATCCGCTCAATGATGCCGATCCATTTACCGGCATCATTTAACGCCCCTGTTTTATCCATGGCATAACTCCATTTTTTGGTGAGTTGCCCAACGAGATAACTGCAGGGAAAACTCAGGAAAACAAACGCGGTGATTTTTATGATAAGGTCTTTATCTCCGGCAAAATGAGACCAGCCCTGTTTTAATATTTCGAGGTTATAAAAACTAAACCACCAGCACGCGAAAATCACCAACAGGTGTAAGGCCTGGTCGATCAGAAAATAACGCGGCTCATCCTCCTGGTACGATTTCCATCCATCAATAATTGTATGTGTGATAAAGATGATGAGCGCGATATGCCAGTATTCCCATCCAATGAAACACCAGGCTACCAGCGCTGTCAGCGCGGTGTGGACATATAAATAAGGAGAACGAAAACGCAGAGCCCTTCTTTCCTCAATCCATTTGCTTTTTTGAAAAACAAAATCGGTGAGAAAATGCGCCAGTAGTAACTTAGTGAGCCATAGGGTTGCCATTATTTCCGTTTTATTGATACAATATTTTTATAGCCATTAATGAGACGCTCCAGCGCGTGCCAACCCAACGATTGCACATGCTGGCTGATGGTAGACTTCGACTTCTTCAACTTTCTGGTTACTTCCAGTTGCGTCGTTCCTTTAAGCAATTCAACCAGCACTTCCGCCTGCTTTTTGGTGATGTCCTGAAAAATATAGTCTGCAAAGTTCGCCACAATGCTCAAAGCGTTGTTTAACTCAGCATCACTCGATTCTATTGCTAATTTATCAATTTTCTTTCCCAGCCTGTCAAATGCCCGGCCTGAAATAACAAATGCTTCGTCTGTAGCGGTATTTATTTTCTTTACTGCAGGGTTAACGTCGCCAATACCAATGGCCGCACGGATGTCGAGCAATGACGATAATTTCCGCGCTTCCGCCCTCGTTTTTAAAACCAGGGATAGCGCCTCCGCAGGGTCACGTAGATACACCTGGAAGCTATCGCCACGATAGAACTCGTGCCTGAAATCTGCGAACAATGCAGTTAGCCTCTCTTTCAGCTTTTTCATTTTATCGGCAGAAACTGTGGTAGAATTGACAATGTCGGCTGTTATAACGGCTCCAATGGGCATATTACTAGTTTCGGTTAAATATACGAACTTATTTTCAATTCGTACAAATATACGAACTTATAATATATTCGGTGATAAATACGAACTGCGGTTATACCCACCCCACCCTTTTTCTGTTGCTACCCCTTAATTTTAAAAACAATGCAGCGCATGTGTATAAAGTTCCTCAACGGGGCCGGGCAAAATCCGCAGACTTCTGGCGGTTTTTCACCATGCGTTGATGATTTACAAGGTAAAAGCAGTTAATGATTCCACAACGGGCACAAATCATTTGCTGGCATGTGCTTTGATTTTTAATACTAAAATCAAAAACCTATCAATTATGCCGAACACATCAACTACTACCAAAAAGAAAAAAACCAGCGAACGTGGAAATCAGCTTGAGCAATTTTTCATGGACGCCGTCCGCGATCTTTATTGGGCCGAAAAAAACCTGACCAAAGCATTGCCTAAAATGCAGAAAGCTGCAACAAGTCCTGAACTGCAATCTGCAATTGAAGAGCATATCGCTCAAACAGAAGAGCATGTTGCACGCCTGGAAGAAGTATTTAAACTGATGGGCTACTCTGCACAGGCAAAAAAATGCGATGCAATGGATGGTCTTATTAAAGAAGGCGAATCTATTGTAGAAGAAACAGAAGATGGTTCTTTCACACGCGATGTGGGTATCATCGCTGCTTCCCAAAAAAGTGGAACATTATGAAATCGCTTCTTACGGTACACTGGTACAACTGGCGATGACGATCGGACATGCAGACGTAGCAGAAATCCTGCAGCAAACACTGGAAGAAGAAAAAGAAACAGATGCAATCCTTACTGAACTTGCTGAAAACAACATCAACCAGCAGGCTGAAGGTGAAAGACGAAGAAGAAAAATGCGGAATAATTTTCAGCGAGTTTGACAAACATCAGCGTCTTTCATTTTTAAATTCATCATCAATGAAACCGGCAGGATACACCCTCATTACCGGCGGCTCAATGGGAATCGGGTTTGAACTGGCAAAAGTATTTGCACAGAATCATCATCACCTGATACTTGTTGCCCGTCATGAAGAAGATTTACAGAAAGCAAAAGAAGAATTACAGCAGTACGACGTAAACGTTGTTACTATCGCAAAGGATTTATTTGAGCCCACTGCAGCAAAGGAGTTGTATGATGAGGTGGCATCGCGCGGTTTTACCGTCGATATCCTGGTCAACAATGCCGGACAGGGTGAGTATGGTTTATTTAAAGACACTGATATCAGGCGTGAACTCGCCATTATTCAGCTGAATATTTCATCGCTCGTCATTCTTACAAAGCATTATTTGCGTGATATGCTGGATCGTGGTTACGGAAGAATTCTGAACCTGTCGAGTATTGCCAGTAAAGCGCCGGGTCCCTGGCAGTCTGTTTATCACGGCACCAAAGCTTTTGTTCACTCCTTTACGGAAGCGATTCGCAATGAAGTAAAAGATAAAGGTGTGGTAGTAACAGCTTTGTTACCCGGCGCAACGGACACGGACTTTTTCAACAAAGCCGGCATGACAGAATCGAAAATTATGGAAAGCAAGTTGGCGGATCCCGCAAAAGTGGCAAAGGACGGATATGATGCATTGATGAACGATGAAGACAAAGTGGTTTCCGGTTTCAAAAACAAAGTACAGGTTGCGATGAGTAACTTAACCAGCGATCAACGTGCTGCAGAAAACATGAAGAAACAACAGGAACCACAGGAAAAATAAAAGTCAGGAACAGAGCAAGAGAGAGTGAATAGGGTAAGCGGGATGACAAACATCCCGCTTTACCGTATTCACTACGTTCAAGCAGCTATCATCATCCATCACCCATCTCCCATCCAAACATGAAACTCAAATCAAGCGAACCATTCTGGTTAGTAAAAAACGGAAACCCGCACTCCTACCCTTCATTGCGTACGAATGCAGCAACAGAAATACTGATTGTTGGGGGCGGCATCACAGGCAGCCTGATTGCGCATCAGTGCCTGGAAGATGGTTATGAAACAATGTTGGTAGACGGCCGGGAAATAGCACATGGAAGTACCTCCGCAACAACTTCCATGTTACAATATGAAATAGATACACCTTTACATACGCTGGTTGAAAAGATCGGGGAAAAAGGCGCTGTTGCGAGTTACCAGGCTTGTCATCAATCAATAGATGATCTTGGTAAACTTGTCAGGAAAATCAAATCGGGTTGTGGGTTTCGAAAAAAGCAGTCGCTTTATTTTGCAGCCTATAAAAAAGATGTAGACGGTTTAAAGCGTGAGTTTGATGCACGGGCAGCGAATGGCTTTCCGGTTGAATGGCTGGACGCAGTAGAAATAGAGAAAAAATACAAACTTCACCAGGCGCACGGTGGCATTCTTTCAGAACAGGGCGCTAACATGGATGCTTTTCGTTTTACGCACGACATGCTTGCATACAACGTAAAGCGAGGTTTGATTATTTATGACAAAACGAAAACCGAACCACTTGTCTACAGCCGGAATTACGTCACTGTTCCCACGGAACACGGCACATTTATCAAAGCAAAAAAGGTAATCTATTGTACCGGTTATGAAAGTGTAAACATGATTCCGGAAAATTTCGTGAGGCTTCATTCAACTTATGCTATCGTGGGTGAACAACAAAGCCAGCATCCCGACCATTTGAATGATACACTTTTTTTTGGAATACGGCACGACCATATTTGTATTTCCGTACTACCGATGATCAACGCATATTAATTGGGGGTGAAGATGAGAAGTTTCAGAATGCCAAACGCCGCGATGCATTGTTGACTGCCAAAAGCCGGAAACTTGAAAAACAGGTTCAACGATTACTGCCAGAGGAAGATTTTGTAACCGATTTTTCCTGGACGGGAACTTTTGGCGCAACCAAAGACGGCCTGCCTTATATTGGTGCACATCCTTCCATCCCACATAGTTATTTTGTGTTGGGATTTGGTGGCAACGGCATCACATTCTCAGTAATTGGCATGGAGATGATTTCAGCATTGTTGAAAAATAAGCGACATCCACTGGAAGCATATTTCCGGTTTGGAAGATAGGAACCGGGTTGTAGCTAATACGAATAACGAAAATCGCCATATGCCGCTCTGATCTGATCCAGTGTTGCGATCACATTTCGAAACTTTTGTTCCCGGTTCCCCTGGTTACTGATCGGTCGAAGCAGTTTCATCCATTGGGTAAACAGGTATTCATTTTCCCTGTAATTGCGAAGTACTTCCACTCGCAGATCATGCGCTATTTCTTCAATGATCTCTTCGTCGGTGATACAATGAATCGTTTCCTTCAACAGTGCAAACGCCTCACTAAACAATTTATCCGATGCTTTAAAATCGTCGCATAAGACTGTACACATCTCATTGATCTTCCTTACTGTTTCTAAACATTCCCCCAAGCCTGATCGGATATCGCCCTTCTTAATAGACTTTGCTGCCTGCGCTAAAATTTTTCGGGCTGTGGTAACAAATAGATCTTCATCCGAATCATAAATCGCTACATCAGGAGCGTCCAGTTCTTTTATTTGCTTCGCAAGGTCAGTATTAGCAGCAGCCAGTTTCGCCCTGGCCGTTGTTAATGCCGGGTAAAAATTCAATTCCTTGCGGAGGGCAAACATCATAGCAACCGCGTGTTCGCAGTAGCCGGTATTTGATCTGCTGTCACAGGTGCAAGTGCTGTCACCTATTTCAATGCCGCTCAACTCCAGTTGAGTTTTATAAGCGCCTATCTTCATTTTTGCGACCCATCGTACAGAGGCCTTATGCAATTCTATAACCTGTCCGCGTTGAAACATCTCTCGCGCTTTATCCACTTTCTTTTTCCGGAATGAATTTTCAAAGTTTAAGATTGTCATTGTGCAATTGTTTAACGCATCAAATTAAACTGATTAGTTTCACAGTTGCAAGTTTTTGCCTATACACAATTACCTATATAACAATCTTCAAGAACGGTTTAGTTATTTTTGTCGCGCACCGCATTGACTGTGTGCCAGCCAATAAAAAGAAAATTTTTCGCAGACGCACCTAATTAAAAAAAGCCCCGAAAAAAATGTAAATTTTTTTTCGGGGCTTATGCGAATCGGGGTTAAAAAAGGGTAAATCCAAATTTGAAATATACATTACTCCGGTCAGCAAAGCTTTAAAAACTCCTTCAACACTTTGGTTGCATATTCATTCTGCACCAGCGCCGGTTCAGTATTGGTGGGGACAATCTTTTCACTGATCAACACTTCGTTATTAAATGTAATTGCATACCAGGCGAAGAGTTGATTGTCTGATTCGGGAGAAGGCGTTGCGTAACCTGTAATCGCCATGGACCAGTCCGCATTAAAAAAAGAACGCCACACTGGAAGCCATTTCTATTGCTACGCGCTCGGAAACGCAATTCACTCGTGCGGCATGCAGTGGCTCCACATCCAGGTGTTTGGTTTTTTGACCCAGATTATAGGGCGTAATGCCACCCTGGAAAAACTGCGCAGCATCAGGCATATTTGAAAAGAGAAACTGGAGTTGGCCACTGGTCACACTTTCTGCCACTGCAACGGTTTGCTTTTCCTTCATCAGCTTTTCACTGACATGTTTCAGTAAATCCAAATCAAAATTTGCAAGCATAGTTTTCAACAACGGAATTGCGCCAGTTTACATATCAGAAAAAATCATGCTTCGGGGCCCTGATATAACCAGTTTCCTCCCGGGGCATAATCACGGGATGCGGAAAAAATGGGTTCTGCGTTTTCGAATGCATTGTTGCTGTCGGGATATGTTCAAGTAAACGGACTCCCGGAACAGTTTTCCTTCGATTCGCTCTGCGTCGGGTTTGATTTTGTTGTTTCACAGTCATAACACTACAGGATGAAAATTCTGTGCCAACTCATGTAAAATCAATCGTTTTGCTCATTTATAATCCAAACACCCGCTTTTCCCGCATCAACAGTGAATTCGCCCACACCTTCGTTGTTCAATTGAACAACATTTCCCTGTGGAGACAACACATCTTTGAGGACAAATCCGGCAAATTTTTCCCCCATGTTCATTTGTTTTGTCATGCGTTCCTCGGCATTGTTTAACAAAACAGCCAGACCCGAACCGGGTTTATCATCATCACCAAGTCGCAACCATCCGATACAATTGGGGTGATCGAAATAATCAACCTGTTCGCCGAAGGCTTTTTTCTTTGCGAAGCCACATCAGCGTCGGCAACTCTGCTACCGGCTCAATAATGATCTCACATGGTTCTCCTTCTTTGGTAGTTCCCTGGTAGATGGTTCCATATAAATCAGGATAAAACACACAGGGATATCCATCTATACGCAACAATATAATCGAATAGGCATGCGGTTTAAACCAGGGTTCAGTGTATTCTTCGAGTGATTGTAGCGGTTGTGTATCGTGATTATCAGTAAATGTAACCGCCAGTTCCGGTCGATGTGAAACCAGTGAATCCAGCAGAATGCTGGTGAGATCATATTCTTTACCCTGTTTTGATGCTTCTGAAATCTGATGATGTAACGTAGCGTCGAATAAACTCATACGACCGCCTGTATCTTCTATATACTTAAGCAATACAGCAAGATCATCCGAAAGCCAGTATTCACCCACTGCAAACATGTCGGGTTTTACATCACTTCGCACGTAATCGAGCCATTCAGTATAAAAAGTAGGGTTAATATGCTTTACGGCATCCAACCGAACGCCATCAAATTGAACGGTTTCGTAATACCATTTGATCCAACGCTTCAGTTCTTCACGCACAGCAGGGTTGCGGGTTTCAATATCATTCATCATCAGATAATCGAAATTGCCCATTTCCGTATCGGACAATGGCTCCCAGCCTTCCCCATATTCGTTTATTATTGAATAAATAGATCCTTCATCGTCGCTGTCTTTCGCATGATCTACACCCGTAAAACAGTGAAAATTCCATTCAAATTGTGAATACTTTCCTGCGCGGCCTGGAAAAGTAAAACGTGTATACGCTTCAATTTCGAAAGGCTCGGAAATAAATTCATTGCGATTCTCAGGATTCACTTTTCGAACAGTAACGGTTTCAGTTTCTTCCGCACCGCCCATATGGTTTAATACGATATCGACATAAACACGCAGTCCTGCCGCACGTGCCGTATTTACCGCATCTATATATTCTTCTTTCGTACCATACTTTGTTGCAACAGTCCCTTTTTGATCAAATTCTCCCAGATCATATATGTCATAAACATCATACCCTTCCGATTCTTTACCGCGTGTACCCTTATATGCAGGTGGAAGCCATACAGATGTAAAGCCCCACTCTAATAATCGTGGAATTTCGTTTTTAAAAAACTCCCAGTGTTTACCATCCTTCCCACTGTTCCATTCAAAAAATTGAACCATCATAAGCTTTTCGTTTTTATGTGCACTATAAATAAAAAACTGTTCCAGATATAAAATGGCAAGCAAATGGATTTAGGGTAGGCTGAAATAATTTGAATATGCAGCTTCCCGTTTCAACGTACAGAATACAGTTTAATCCGCGTTTTACTTTTCGACATCTTGCTGATATTGCCGACTACCTTGAAGACCTCGGCATCACAACTATCTATGCCTCACCGTTGCTACAACCTACACAGGGAAGTGATCATGGATATGATGGCATCAATCCTGCTGCACTGAATCCAGAAATTGGAACCGTGGAAGAATGGGAAAGCCTTTCAAAATTGCTGCAACAGAAAGGAATTAACTGGATACAGGATATTGTGCCTAACCATCTCGCGTTCCATACCGACAATGTCTGGCTTCGAGATGTACTGGAACGTGGAATTAACTCCCCATATGCAGGACATTTTGATATTGACTGGGAACACCCTTTTTATCAGCAGAAACTCATGGTACCATTTCTTGAGTCGGAGCTGGAAGATTGTATCGTAAACCGGAAACTGGAATTGATATTTTGCAATACCGGACTTTGCTTTCAATATTACCAGTACAGATATCCATTGAATGCTGATAGTTACCCGTTTGTGCTTTCAGGGTGTTTTGATTCAGAAGAAAATCCCGCAAATGCGTTAATCAATGCGCTCATCAACAGCCGTACGGCTGATACGGAACACTGGCAGCATATGAAAGAAGACCTGCTTCGGGTTTTGATGATGGATCCGACGGCAGGCCGCATTCATGAAAAAGTAGAAGCTATCAATAATGATGCTGCGCAACTATCCAGGCTGCTCCACATGCAACATTATTCGCTTTGTTATTTCGGTCGCTCACATACCGAAATTAATTATCGCCGATTCTTTAACGTAAATGCGCTGATTTGTTTACGCGTGGAAGAAGAACAGGTTTTCCAGGATTATCATCGCTTTACGTTTGAGCTCTATCAAAAAGGATTGATACAGGGCCTGCGAGTAGACCATATTGATGGTTTAAAAGATCCACAGGGATATATCGACCGGCTTCGCCAAATGTTTGGAAAAGACTGTTATATTATCGTTGAAAAAATTCTGGATGCGAAAGAAAAGTTGCCACCATTTGATATACAGGGAACCAGTGGTTATGAGTTTCTATCGTATATCAACCAGTTGATCACCGACACAAAGGGTTCTGATAAACTAATCAGTACCTATAAAAATTATATTCCAGAATGGACCGACTACGAAACTGTTGTTTTCAACAACAAGATGTCAAACCTGGAAAGTTATCTTAATGGTGAATGGGACAACCTTTTGCGTTTGCTGCTTTCTTTAAATCTTATAGATGATGAAGAAATCAGGCTACAGGAATTGAAAATGGCGCTGGGTGTTTTTATGGCGTCTTACCCCGTTTATCGCGCCTATGTAACCGGGCTTCCGTTGAATGAATGTGACGAAAGTATGGTTAAGATCGCTTTTGATGCCGCACTTGAACGTTATCCAAACCTGCATTATGAACTCGATGTGTTGCGACAGGTTTTCACCAATCACCCCGACAGCACCCGGGAAGCCAACCGCATTACATTTATTCAGCGGTTGATGCAATTCACCGGCCCGCTGGCTGCCAAAGGCGTGGAGGATACAACGTTTTATCAGTTTAATCCTTTGATTTCACATAATGAAGTAGGTGATAATCCATGCGAGCTCGGCATTCCAGTGCGCGACTTTCATACAAAGATGGAAGAACGTGCGCAAACAAACCCGTACTCTATGAATTGTACATCCACTCACGATACAAAGCGTGGAGAAGATGGACGTATACGTATCAACATCATCAGCGAAATGGTGGACGAATGGGATACGCTTGTAAAAGAATGGAAGAAAATCAATGAACCCTATCGCCAGCAGGCGGGTGATATACTGGCTCCTGTAGCCAATGACGAATACTTTTTATACCAGGCAATAGTTGGCGGATTCCCCGAAGATCTGGAACTGACTGAAGAATTTATTACGCGCACCAAAAACTACTATACCAAAGTATTGCGCGAGTCGAAAAGAAACAGTGATCATATCAATCCTAATATTCCTTATGAAGAAGCATGTCACCGATTTATAGAGCATCTTTTAAACCCGAAACATGACTTCCTCCCCTCTATCCGAAACTTTGTAAAGAAACTATTGCCTTACGCCAATATTTATACGATGGTGCAGGTAATAGTGAAAACCACTGCACCAGGGATACCTGACATCTATCGTGGTTGTGAACTCTGGGATATCAGTTATGTTGACCCCGACAACAGGCGCCCGGTTGATTATGTAATCCGGAAAAAACTGGTGAATGAACTCCGCCACCTGGAAGCAGAAAGTTTGGAGAAAGCCAATCGTTGGGCGATGGAAAATTTTGAGATCGGTGCAACAAAATTATTTGTTACGCGAAAATTACTTCGCTTACGCAAATCCAAACCTGATCTTTTTTTAAATGGACATTATCGCCCCGTACATTTTGGCAACGATGAACGAAGAGTGATTGCTTACCTGCGGCATCATAAAACAGACTGGCTGCTGGTGATATTGCCACTCGGTATTGCTCGTGAAACAGACAAACCCCTTCATATCAGTTTACCGGATGGAACGCCAACAAAGTGGGTGAATATTTTTACCGGAACTGAGGTGCAAGGAAGGGAAATGGACGTACATGCCTTACACAAAGATTTCCCGGTTGCCGTGCTACAACCTGCTTAAACCCTTTATGGCAAGATTCCATTTCACCGTGTTTTTTATTGGTACGGCTTTGGCTCTAAAAAGTTAAAAGATTGAACATGCGAAATTTCTTTCGTAATAACGGGCTTGCGCTGGTATTTTTCGCGCTTTTCCTGATCTCTGTGGTAGGTCAATGGCTCACGGGTTTTTCGACTTATAATAAAGAACAACAGGAAGATGGACAACCGCCAGTCAGCCTTTCCGTTTATAGCAGGTCGGGACATTTTATACAATCCACATTTGAAAATTGGGAAAGCGAGTTTTTGCAGATGGCTTTATTAGTTTTATTAACCATATCCCTGCGACAAAAAGGGTCTTCAGAGTCAAAAAAAATGAATGGCAAAGAGGAAGTAGATCGTGAGCCGGATCCTTCAAAAAAAGATGCGCCCTGGGCGGTTCGGCAGGGCGGTTGGATTCTTTCGCTTTATAAACATTCATTGAGTATCGTGTTATTGTGCATTTTTTTTCTTTCTTTTCTCGCGCACTTATATGGAAGCCTTAAAGTTTCTATGGCACAGAAATAGTTGAGGTAATATTAAGCGAAGTAACATTCAACCTGAACCCATTGAGATATGGCACTCATCTGTTATCATGCGTCGCACGAACAATTTCCTCCTTCGGAACTGCTGAAGTTTGCTGTTATGGCGGAGGAAGCTGGATTTGACGGAATTCATTCATCCGATCATTTTCATCCCTGGAGTGAAAGACAGGGACAAAGTGGATTTAGCTTCGCATGGATGGGTGCAGCCATGCAGGCAACAAGTTTGCCGTTTAGTATGGTGTGTGCTCCGGGACAACGATATCACCCGGCGATTGTAGCGCAGGCCGGCGCCACGCTGGCTGAAATGTTTCCCGGGCGTTTCAACCTGGAACTGGGCACGGGCGAGGCAATCAATGAAGTAATCACCCGCACGGGCTGGCCTGATAAACGGGTCCGAAATGAGCGATTGCTGGAATGTGCAGGTATCATCAGGCGACTGTGGGATGGCGAAGAAGTGACGTATAGTGGACATGTAAAGATTCAACAGGCAAAACTGTATACACGACCACTGCAAAAACCTTTATTGTTGTGTGCAGCAATATCAATCGAAACAGCGCGTTGGGCAGGAAGTTGGGCTGACGGGCTTTTAACAACTGCTGAACATGAAGTAGAAAAAAACCATGAAAAGATCAATGCCTTTCGGGATAACGGCGGAGCATCAAAACCCATTTACCTGCAATATGGTTTTAGCTACGCGCGCAATCGAAAAAGACGCGGAAGAAGGAGCTTTTCATCAATGGCGCTCAAACATACTTCCCCGCGAAAAACTCGCAAACCTGCGTACTGTCAGCGATTTTGATGAAGCAGGAAAGGATGTTACCATGAAAGAGGTAACAGATTCAGTACCCATTTATACAGATATGGGAAAATTAAAAGCGAAAATTAAGGAACTGGAAACGCTGTCGGTTAGCAGGATTGTAGTGCATAATATTAACAGGAAACATGAGGAGTTTATAAAAGATTTTCAGCGTGAGACCTGAGAACCGGCAAACGGCAAGCGGCAAGCGGCAAGCGGCAAACGGCAAACGTGAAAACAAATCGATCATCGGTCATCGGACATCGGTCATCAACCATCGGTCATCAACCATCGATCATCGGTCATCGGACATCGGTCATCAACCATCGGTCATCAACCATCGATCATCGGTCATCGGACATCGGACATCGATCAACGATCATCGACCATCAATCATCCAAAAAACTTCTCATCCGCCAACGCCTTATTTATCATCGCCCCGGTGATATTGCCAGCATACACTGCATTTGCAACGGAGCGCATCGCATTTGAATTATCGCCGCAGGCATAAACGCCATCTACTGTTGTGTGTTGCGCCGCATTGATTTTGATATGTCCGTGTTCAGTGAACTCAACCCCCAACGCACCAGCAATATCATACTGCACAAAAGGAATCGCCGCATACATTGCGGAAAAAGGTATTTTTTTGCCATTGTTGAAAACGACATTACGTATATAACCTTGCTCGTGTTCCAGCTCAAGAATATTATCGTTAATAATAGCCAGGTTATTTTGCTTTAATAACTCCACCTGTTCAGGTGTAAAATCCGGCTTCCCATTGGTAAGAATAGTTAAATCGGAGGTAAGATTCTTAATGAGGGAAGCTAAGTGAATTGCACGCTCGCCATTTGCCATCAGTGCTGTTTTCTGGTTGCTGAATTCATAGCCATGACAATAGGGACAATGGATAGCAGTGATACCCCAGCATTCTTTAAAACCTTTGATATCGGGCATAACATCTTTTAAGCCCGTGGCAAGTAAAAGTTTTGTGGAAGTGTACTCCTCCCCTGTTTCGGTATGCACCCTGAATCCTTTGTCCGTTTTTTCTCCCGAAACTGCTATACCGTTGTGCCATTGAACTGTTTCGTAAGCCAATACATCCTGTTTTGCCTGATTGGAAATCTCTGCCGGTTGATCTCCATCGTGAGTTAAAAAGTTTTGAGAGTGAGGGGTTTGCCGGTTGCAGGGTTCGCCTGCATCAATGATTAGTACGCTTCTTAACGATCGCCCTAATGCAAGGGCGGCCGACAGGCCGGCGTAACTGCCACCAATGATAATTACATCGAACTGTTTTGAATCTGTCATAAAGGTTGTTTAATGGAAATGCAAACAAAGCTACACCTATTTTTTGCAAATGCAACTATGTTGCATTTACAAAAAATGCTGCATTTGAAATAGGGAAGTGGAGCAATTACCCGGTCGTTTCCATGATGACATTTCTCCATTGAATTCGATAGTAGGAAAAACTGACTATGTTCACAAAGAAAACCTTACCGTTTGCACTGGCAATTCTATTGTTGGCTTCCTGTAAAAAAGATAAGAATGCGCCCCACCGCGAAGACCCGCCGCCGCCGCCACAGAATGATATTGCCGCGATTGATCAGAAAGCCACCCAGTGGATGACGCAGAACAATATGCCGGGCTTATCCATCGCCATCAGCAAAGACGGAAAACTGGTTTACACAAAAGCATATGGCGTTTCCGACAAAGAAAACAATACGCCGCTCACAACCGATTCAGAGTTTCGGATTGCGAGTGTAAGTAAACTGATTACATCTGTTGCCGTGATGAAACTGGTACAGGATGGCAAGATATCCATGGACCAGAAAGTATTTGGCAGCGGAGGAATTTTGGGAACAACCTATGGCACGCAACCCTATAAACAATATGTAACGGATATAACGTTGAGCCACCTTCTGCATCATACTGCAGGTGGCTGGGGACAGAATAATGACCCCGCCTTTACAAACCCCGCGTTGAATGCGACGGAGGTAATCAATAACACGCTCAACAACGTTTTGCTAACTAGCGCACCAGGTACAGCGTTCAATTACTCCAACTTCGGCTATATGCTGCTCGAAAAGATTATTGAGAAAGCGAGTGGCAAATCTTATGTCAATTATGTGAACGATGAAATCTGGAAAAAAGTGGGTGCAAAACAGTCGGGCATTGCTAGTACTTCCCTTGCCGGCCGTACCCAGAAGGAAGTAAAATATTACGCCCAGGGCAGTGATGTGAACTTAGTTTACGACTATACCAGCTTTCAGCGCGCCGCGGGAGCATTTGGCTGGCGCAGTACGCCAAAGGACCTGCTGCTTTTTGCCACGGCCGTGGACAGTTCTAATACAAGACCTGATATCCTTTCCCTGGCCACCATTAAAACGATGGTTACCACCACCCCAGCCAGTACCGGATTTGGAGGGATGGAATTTGGCTGTGGCTGGGTGATTGAAAACGCTGAATGGTACTGGTGGGGAAGTTTGCCCGGCACTTTTGCGATGCTGTATCGAAATAAAAACGGCATCTGCGTGGCCGCCACGGCCAACAGCCGCCGCCAGCCCACGCCCGAAAATGCGCTCTATTCATTTATCAACGTGATCAATACCGCCGCCTTCGACAATACCATACCCTGGCAGAATATAGACCAGTTTAATTAGTATAGATTTCAAAAGCAGAAATGACCGAAGGGATGTTCTCATCTCTTCGGTTTTGTTTTTAAGAAAACGTCATCCGCGCTAATGCAGTTGTGTAGCGGATTTGAGGTGGATGCAGCCTCCCGTTTCACACAACATCAGGCTATGAATCAATGCAATATCGGCGGTTGGCCGCAAAATTAATTTCAGATTTTTCATTCTTTTTTTTTTGGCAAGAAAACAGATTGCCCTTATTTTTGCACCCCGTTTGAAACAGATCGCTTCCAGAAATGTTTGAGACGGTTGAGCACCGGCAACGGTGTGAAAGATTCCGTAGCTCAGTTGGTAGAGCAATACACTTTTAATGTATGGGCCCTGGGTTCGAGTCCCAGCGGGATCACAACTAAGATTTCAAACAACAACAAAAGCCTCTAAACAAATCAGTTTAGGGGCTTTTTTGTGTCTTGAACCTCCATAACGGCACAAACTCCTACAAACGTTCTGGTAACCTCACTGGTAACCAAACAAACTTTCACTGGTAACCTCTCACTCATTTTAAAAAAGGTTCATTAAACGCAAGGAAAAAACTGGTTTATTTCGTAAATTTACAGTTGGAAACAGTTCTTTTTTTAGAGCCTGTATCAGCCAATAGTGTACGGAGATAGCCAGCTATTTCATAGCAGCCTTTAATGAGTGAATCTTCTTCATTCATTTCTGACCCCTTTAAAAGCAGGGGCGATAACCAAATTTTAAGTCGAATGTCGAACATTAAAATCCTATTTTGGCTATACAGGTCGAAAGTAAACAAGGACGGCAAAAGCCCCTATTTACTTACGCATTACTGTAAATGGCAAAAAGGTTGAGATCGCAACAGGTCATTGGATAAAACTCAATGAGTGGGATACTAAGAAGCAACAAGCGAAAGGAGTATCACAGTCAAGTGTATTAATCAATAATTATGTTACTTCAACCAAATCAAAAATCCTGCAACTACAAAACAGCTTCACAATTGCAGGGTCTTCTGTTATTTCCGCAGAGTTAGTGAAAGAAAGGCTTTTAGGCATATCACCTGAAAAAGAAGTCCTTATTGCAATTATTTGACTATCATAATAGCCAAGTAAAAGAGCAAGTAGGGACACATTATCGTGCAGGTACACATAAGCATTATGTTGTTGCACGTAATAAGTTAGCTGAATTCCTAAAGCACACTTACAAGGCAGATGATTTTCCTCTCGAAAATCTCTCACACAAGTTTGTTACTGATTTTGAATTTTATTTGAAAACTGAACAAGAGTTGTCAAGTAACACGGCCATGAAAAAAATAAAGCAATTAAAGAAGATTGTCAATATTGCTTTAGATAATGAATGGATAGTAAAGAACCCCTTGGTAAGTGGTCGCTTTTTTTGACAGGTTGTAAATATAGTTAGTCGTTTTGAATTTTGCATTGGTGAATTGAAACGGAAGCGAGCTCTGCTGGGGAGCAACTCGCCAGGGATAAATTCATCCGACAGAATGAGGCAGGACTGCGGTCCTGCTTTTTTTAAATTCTGGAGCTGATGCCTTCAAAAACCTATGCTGCATAAGAGGCGGGTGTTTGAAAGTTAAGTGATTGATGGGGGCGGATGTTGTTGTAATCCACTTTCCACTGCTGAATGATTTGTTCGGCGTGTTCGATGGAAATAAACAGGTTGGCGTCGAGAACATCTTCGCGGAAGGTTCGGTTAAAACGCTCCACAATGGCATTCTGTTGTGGTTTCCCTTTTTGAATGGGACTCCACGCAATCTTTCGATTGTTGAGCCATTTTTGAAAATGCCTGGAGCGGAATTCCGGTCCGTTGTCTGTTCGGATCCGCTGGGGGGCTCCGTAGCTTTCGATCAACTCATCCAGACAGCGGGTGACAGCTCTTGCGGGCAGACTCTGACCCACTTTTATACCCAGGCAAAAACGGTTGTAGTGATCTACGACATTGAGGGTACGAATCTTTTTTCCATTTACCAGTGCATCCGACATGAAGTCCATTGCCCATTCTTCATTAGCAGAAAGGCAGAGCGGTAGCGGGTTTTTGGGATGGTCTTTCAGGCGACGCCTCAGTCGTTTACTCAACGCAAATCCCTCCCTTTCGTACACACGACGGATTTTAAAGGTACCCATCTCAGGGTGTTTCTTTTGCACCAGCCGAATCACTTTCACTCTTCCCTTACGGCTGGTGCCTACCACTTCCTGGATAGCCTTCTTCACCACCGCGTCTTTGGCTGGCATTTTGGGAGAGTAATATTTTTTCTTCCTGGAGCAACCGCTCAAACGGCACACCCGGGCATGTGTGGCTTTAGGAAACGTCCGTAATACGTGCGCAACACACTGCTCCGATTGCTCGGGTGTTACCACTTTTTTCCGTTAATCTCTTTTAGGATTTGATTATCGAGCGACAAATCTGCTACCAGCCGACGGAGGCGAAGGTTTTCTGCTTCCAGCTCTTTGAGCCGTTTAAGTTCATCCACACTCAGACCGCCATACTTGCTTTTCCAATTATGAAAGGTCGCCTCACTAATACCGTGCTTGCGGCAGATCTCCGAGACCTTCAGGCCGCTGCCCTGTTCGTTTAAAATCCCGATAATCTGTGCTTCGGTAAATCTTGACTTTTTCATCGTTTTTTCAGGTTTAAAGTTAAAAAAATCTATTTTTAACTTGTCCCAAAAAAGCGGCCTAGTACCCCTTTGCTAATTTCAAATGCAGCTATAAAAACCCAAAGAGAGAAGCTCTTACCAAAGAGGAATTAACTCTACTATCTGAAAAAGTATTTTCCACTGAAAGACTAACGGCAGGAAAAGGCCAGTTTCGCATCCAGTAAAATTGATTTTAAAGCTGTCTTTTTTTTATCCGGAAATACAATCAGGGCGCATCCCTTTCGATCCTCAGAAATAAAAACATCGCCAAACAGGTAACAGACATCAAAGGAGTACTCCATTAGCTTTCTCAACCGCTGAGATCTTTTCCCATCTTGTTTTACAATGTAATTGACGCTTTTATTGTCGTCGAAGGAATGAGCTAAAATATTCACTATGCAGTCTTTGTCTTGGTATTTTGCGCGGATCATTCGGTTAAGTTTGAAGGGACGAGGTCTGGAATAATGCAAAATTTGTTCCTTTCTTTTTAGCGGAGAATTTGTTATAATCTATTGATTGTCAATGAAAATTTTTGCAGTACCAGTTGTGGTCAAAATTTTTGGAGCGCTAAAAAGCTTTTTTGTATTCAAAGCATTGAAAATCAATATAATTGGTGGGATCGGGAATTTGGTTCGAGATAAAATAGAAGAAAGCTGCCTCGGCACCCGAAGCAGCTTTCAAGCTAAGCAGGCGAATGAGCGTCCACGTAACTGCCTTACCATCATAAGGCGGCATGCGGTTACCTCTCGCGATCGGGGCAGTGGTACTGGGAGTACCCATTACTTGCCACACGCCACTTTCAGGACAAATTTCGCCTGTCCTGGCGGTAGTTCCTATCGGCATAAAAAACCGAATTTTAGCTGCTCTCAGCAATGAGAGTGAGAACAATTTCTCTCAGGGCTCTTATGCGGCAGGAGCCCAAATCTGCCTCATTTCGATTCTTAAACTGGAAATATTATAAATACTTCTGATGGTTCGAAAGTAGATCGCCAGGATGCGGTCTTTCTGCATTCTGATTGCTTTATTGCCTATAACTTGCTAAATTTCTTCCTTGACCAAACCATCCGCCATGCCCAGAAAATAAAGGACTTCGCGCTGCGTATTGAGATCATTGATGAATGCCTCCGGAACAGATTCCGCAAATGGACGCTGCAAGATCTTATTGACACCGTCAGTGATAAATTGCATGAGAGATACGGTAGGAGCCGTTGGAAAAAAGAACCATCCAGGAGGAACTTAAAAGCACATGAAGGAGGATAAACTTGCGCCCATCATCAAAAAGAAAAGATGGCTTCATTACCTATTTTCATATTCTGATCCCAACTATTCCATCAAAAAATCTACCTATAAAAGATGAAGAAATAAATTACCTGAAGGACGCCATCCACATACTCCGACAAGTAAATGATTTTAAAATTTTACAGGATGTGGATGATATTAATAAATAAACCGAAGAGTACTGTCAATACAAATATAGAAGGCGGCCCATCTATAATCCAATTCGAGAAACATAAGTTTGGTTAATGGAACTGAATATATTGATGATCTGTTTTCGGCAATCAAGGAAAAGACTCCATTACGGATAACCTATCAGTCATTTAAAGCTGATAAAGCTGTACAGTATGTCTTTCATCCTACTTATTGAAAAGAATACACCAATCGCTGGTTCTAATTTAGAATCGGATCTGCTGATTCTATTACAAATGCCTTGCACTCGATAGAATTAAGGAATTAAAGAACTCCAACTCGGAATATATTCCCAACAATCTTTTTAATCCTGAAACTTACTTCAACAACCTCATAGGTGTTTCCATACCTCCGGGCGCAGAGATTCAGCAAATTGAGATAAGGGTCACTGCTAAATAAGCCCCTTATATTCGGAGAAGTAAACCTATCCACCATACCCAGGAAGTTATCCAAGAATACAAGAACGGAGACCATTCTAATTCGACTATGGCTTATTTACTAACTATGAACTTTGTTCAACCATCTTAGGATTTGGAAACGACGTTGAAGTA
>JANPZZ010000023.1 GCA_024707305.1 Chitinophagaceae bacterium | reverse complement strand
CTGGTATTCAATACCATCATCCACCGGAATGCACGTCTTTCTGAAGCACCCAGCGTAGGAAAACCTGTTATTCTTTACGACGCCAACAGCAAGGGCTCAATGAATTACCTGAACCTCGGCAAAGAGATCCTGCAGAAAAATGACATGACGAAGATTAAGCAGGAAGACCGAATCCTGGAACTGTAGTATCAAAAAAACAAGACAAGAAACCATAAAGCGAAAATGAGTTCCCCAAAACAAAATAAAGACGCGTTAGGAAAGGGCATCCGGTCCCTGCTGCAGAGTATTGATAGTGACTTGAAAACCGGTAGTGGCAACCTAAAACCAGCTGTTGTGGAAACAGCAACAGGCATCACACGTATTGCTGTAAACGACATTGAGGTTAACCCCAAACAGCCACGTCGCGATTTTGATGAACAGGCATTAAATGAACTGGCCGAAAGCATCAAAATGCATGATATCATTCAACCGGTAACTGTATCTAAACTGGCGAATGGTAAATACAGACTGATTTCGGGTGAACGTCGCTGGCGCGCCAGCAAAATGGCGGGACTGAAAGACATACCCGCCTATGTGCGTCAGGTGAATGATGTAGAGTTGTTGGAACTGGCATTACTTGAAAACCTGCAGCGTGAAGACCTGAATGCAATGGAAGTTGCACTCAGCTATAAGCGCATGATGGAGGAACTGGATTATACACAGGAAAAGGTGGCTGAGCGCATGGGTAAAGACCGTAGCACGGTAGCCAATTTTATTCGCCTGTTGAAATTACCTCCGGATATTCAACTGGCGGTGCGCAATGGCAGCCTTACAATGGGTCATGCACGTGCGCTGGTAAATGTTGACACAGTAGATCATCAGCTTTATATTTTCAAAGAAATAAACAGCAAAGGGCTCAATGTAAGACAAACCGAAAACCTGGTTCGTAATTTATACAAACAGGGTGCTGCTGTTAAAAAAACCGCAAAAACCGGCTTAAGCGGTCCCTATCAGAAAATAGAGGATAACTTAGGGCCAGCCATTTTAGTACAAGGGTTAAACTTAAACACAGCAAAAAAGGCGGTAGCGGACAAATCACCATCGACTATTACTCCATCGACGAGTTGACCAAATTGCTCGAACAAATGGGCGTAAAGGCCGGGTAAGCCGCTCAAAAGAATTCATGAAGATGCGCATATTCCTGATTGGTTTGTGGGGATTTATACTTGGCATTACATTGCCACTTGCTGCATCGTCGCAGGAAGGCGACACGTTGCGCCTGTTTGCTGACAGTACGCTGAGAATTCCTGATGTTGTAAGCGACACCACTCCCGAAAAAGCCGGAAAGGAACCGCGTGAATACAATCCACGCAAAGCTGCCATTCGCTCTGCAATTATTCCGGGATGGGGACAGGTGTACAATCGCAAATACTGGAAAGTGCCAATTGTATATGGCGCCTTAGGAACAACTGCGGGCATTTTTGTTTACAACCTCAAGAACTATAAAGACACACGTTTTGCCTATCGTGTAAAGTATAATATGCGTGTGAATGGAACCGATTCCACGCTTTTTCCAAAAATCAAAGATGTGCTGAAACCGTTGAGTGAAGCATCACTTCGCTCCTATCGTGACCAGTTTCGTCGTGATATCGATTACTCTGTCATTTTCTTCCTCATCATGTGGGGGTTGAATGTGGTGGATGCTGCGGTAGATTCGCATCTCAAATCATTTGATGTAAGTCCTGACCTCAGTCTGCGATTTAAACCAGGCCGCAGCGAAATTGCCGGTACCACAGGATTGAGTTTTATTGTTCAGATCGGCAAGAATTCGCAGTACAAGAAAGGCATGTGGAAATCAAATTTCTGATTTCTTCAATCGTTATTTATCTGTTCTACTATTTTGAACGCCTGATTTTATCGTAATTTTAGCCTCATCACTTTTTAAGAACCTTTTAACCACGACAGAAATGAACATTGCTCTCATTGGCTACGGTAAAATGGGAAAAGCGATTGAACAAATTGCTTTAGATCATGGTCATCATATCATTTTGCGCATCAGCGATCAGAATCTGCGGGATTTTAACGCTGAAAATTTGGAGCCTGCGGATGTAGCCATCGAATTTACCGGGCCGCATAGTGCGCTTGCGAATTTGCGCACAATGCTTTCGTGGCATATTCCGGTTGTATGTGGTTCTACTGGCTGGACAGAAGAACTGCCATCCGTACATCGGCTTGTGCAGGAAACTAATGGTTCATTTCTGTATGCGAGCAATTTCAGTGTTGGTGTAAATATTTTCTTCGAGATTAATAAAAAACTGGCGCAGTTAATGGCGCAGCATACGGATTATGATGTAACGCTTGAAGAAATACATCATACCCAGAAACTGGATGCGCCCAGCGGAACGGCTATTACACTTGCCGAACAGGTACTTGAAAATATTGATCGAAAAAATAAATGGGTGAATGCCGCAAGCAGCAAACCTGATGATCTCGTAATTATCAGTAAACGCGAAGACCCGGCACCGGGCACACATTCTGTAATATACCAGTCCCCTATCGACGATATTGAAATCATACATACAGCGCACAACCGCCTGGGATTCGCGACAGGTGCCGTTTTAGCGGCTGAGTATATTTACAATAAAAAGGGTATCTTCAGCATGAAAGATGTGTTAGGACTTTAACTGAACCACCACTCATGACTGTTCGCTATCTGCTGTTAGACGCTTTCCTGCTACTAACCTGCTCTTCTTTATCTGCCCAAAACAAACAATCCGATAGCCTGTACCGCGTGCTCGCCCATACGCCGGTGGATACACATACGGTAAAGGCAATGATATCACTTGCAGAGCAGTATGCATGGACCATTCCAGATTCAGGACTTTACTATGCAAAAGAAGCCATCCGGCTTAACCAGGAAGTAAAGGGACGTCCCAAACTTTCTGCCGCTGCCTGGAATTCCGTGGGGTACGCTTCCTACATGAAAGCTAAATATGCACAGGCACTGGAAGCTTTTCGCCAGTACTATGCATTTTCAAAAAAAGCCGGTGATAAAGTACATATGGCTTTTGCACTCAATAATGAAGGAAATATCCAGATTGAACTGGCCGATTATTCAAAAGCACTCGATCTCTACAAACAGGCACTCGAACTGCGTCAATCTGTAAAAGACTCATCTGGCATCGCCATGAGTTTTAATAATATTGGATTTGTTTATAAGGATATTGGCGATTATGAAAATGCGCTGTCCAATTTCTTCTACGCCTTGCGTGAGTATGAAAAACTGAAAGATGAAAAAGCCGTTGCCAAAACACACAACTTTATTGCTATTGTATTTGGCAAAAAGAATGATTTGGAAAAAGCGATTGAACATCTGGAGGAAGCCATTCGTATTCAAAATGCTACCGGTGATGACAATGAATTAGCGATTAGCCGGCAAACGCTTGGCAGCATTTATATCAAACAAAATAAACTGGATGAAGCGCTTCGCGAAATCAGGGAGGCAATTCGCATATATGAAAAACCTGGCGATAAGCGCCAGTTGGCGATGGTGAACCAGGATTATGCAGAAATACATATGTTGCGTAATCAATCAGACAGCGCACTCATTTATTTCAAGGAAGCCGATCGGCAAAATGTCGCCATTGGCAATAAACGTAACAGGGTGGCTCCACTTCTCGGCATGGCCGAAGCGCAGACCAGCCTCAAAATGTTTGCAGCTGCCAGAATTTCGCTCGACAGCGCCTATTCAATTCTTCAACTAACAGACCGCAAGGATGACTTACGGAAATATTATGAGATCGCTGCCCGGTACCATGCAGCCACCGGCAATCATCAGCGCGCATATTATTTCCAACAACAACTGACAAACATCAAAGACACGCTGTTGAATGAACAGAACGTGAAAGCGATGGCCGATATGTCGGTAAAATACCAGACCGAAAAGAAAGAGCAGGCGATTCTTTTGCAGCGGGCAGAATTAAGGCAGAAAAATTTACTGATCTGGGGCGTGGCAGGTGCGTTTGTACTGGTATGTGCACTGGGACTTTCTTATTACAGACGTTACCGTCTCAAACAACAAACACGTTTGCAACAGGAAATACTGAAGCAGCAGGAGCTGGCAACACGTGCTGTGATTAAAGCAGAGGAAGACGAACGTCAGCGTATTGCCCGCGATTTGCATGATGGTGTAGGCCAGATGATGAGTGCTGCAAAAATGAACCTCTCCGCTTTTGAATCGAATGCAGTACATGCCAGTCCGGATCAGGCATTATCCCTGGAAAAAATTATTGGACTGGTGGATGAAAGCTGCAAGGAAATCCGCAATGTTTCACACAACATGATGCCTAACGCATTACTGAAAAAACAGTCTTGCCAGCGCGGTGCGTGACTTCATTGATAAAATTGATAAACGAGCTTTAAAAGTTCATATCTATACCGAGGGATTGGATGAGCGTCTCGACAGCAATGTGGAAACCGTACTCTACCGTGTGATACAGGAGTGTGTGAACAACGTGATCAAACATTCAGGCGCAAGCACGCTGGATATTTCCATTACGCGCGATGCAGATGGCATCAGCGCAACGGTGGAAGACAATGGAAAAGGATTTGACAGCAATGATAAATCGAAGTTTGATGGAATCGGATTGAAAAATATCCTCACCCGAATCGAATACCTGAAAGGAACGGTCGATTTTGATTCGGCACCAGGGCGTGGTACTTTAGTGGCGATCCATGTCCCACTGTAACCCGATCATCCACCATCGATCATCAGACTTTTTACCTATCTTGTTGTTGTAATTCACAGCGAGAAAACTAACCCAAAAGACGAATCGTCTATGCCTTCTTCGAAGATCAGGCTTGCGCTTGTTGACGATCACCAGATCGTGATTGACGGACTGCTGTCGTTGTTGCAGGGGCATGACCAGTTCGAATTTGTATTTGCCTCCACTGATCCCGCTTCGGTTCCCGGTTTACTAGCGGATTCACCGGTTGACATCCTGCTTACAGATGTGATGATGCCCGTATTGTCGGGTGCGGAGCTGGCAAAACTGGTAAAGAAGAAGTTTCCCGAAATACGTATTCTGGCGCTTTCCATGAATGGAGAGGCCGACCTGGTAAATGAAATGATTGAGTATGCTGATATTTCAGGTTATGTTTTAAAAAACATCGGAAAAACGGAACTCGTTGAGGCATTGACAAAAATTGCGCAGGGAGGAATTTATTTCAGCGAAGAAGTGTTGAAAGCGATGGAAAAAGATGGTCAGCGTAAGAAACAATATGAAGACGCACACCTGACTGCACGCGAAATTGAGATCATTCGCCTGATTGAGAAAGAATACAATAACAAGCAGATTGCGGAAGCTTTATTTATCAGTGAACGAACGGTAGAAACACATCGCAAAAACATCTTCCGCAAAACCGGTACCAATAGTGTGATTGGGTTGATCAAATACGCTTACGAGCACAAATTAATCTCAAGGGGGAGCTAAGCGTGCTGAAAGTGTTCTCCATTAAAAAAATATGCATCGTAGCTCTTTTTTACAGAAACGCGCTCCGGAAGAGCGCGTTTCTGTAAAAAGGATTTAGCGAATTTCCACCAGCGATACTTCAAAAAACAGTGGTGAATTACCGGGAATCGATCCACGACCTTCGCAGCCATAAGCGAGTGCTGATGGGATCAGCAATCTGATTTTACCACCCACTTTAATCAGAGGAATGCCGATTTTCCAGCCTTCGATCAACCCACTCAGCGGCCAGCGTGGATTTTCCATCGTATTATTTGGTGTAGACATCTGATCAAATATTTCGCCATTTAATAATTTACCAACATAAGTAATGGAGATTTCTGATAATACCGAAGGCGTAGCACCTGTTCCAGGTTCCAGGATTTCATAAAAAATACCACTTGAATGTGCTGTTGGTGTCATGCCAATTGACTGCGCATAAGCTGTCATAGCACTTGCCTCGGCCGAAACTGGCTTGGGGCTACACTCTTTGTTACAGGCTGAATTAACCGTTAAAAGCAGGGCGCAGATTGCAAACGCTGATAAGATACGAATCACTGTTAGTTGTTTTAATGAGTTAGAAGATGCAGTTTGATGACACACAAAGAAGGAAAATCGCTGCAAGCGCTGTTTAATTAGTCAGATTTATCCTTCCGGGCGAGCAATTCACGATAACGGGTTTCATTCATATCCCATTTATGTCTGGCTGAGAAGACTGTAATAAAGATTACGATGCCCAATGCTGCAATCATTAAGACGATAAAACCTGATGAATTGGCCCGGAAGTTCATTTCAGCCCTGAAATACCATCCGGAAAAGAAGTTGACGAAAATAGCAATCACAATTGCCACGCCTGTTGGCAGACCGATGGCGAGGGAATACATCAGTTTCTTTTTACGCTCACGGTTTTCTGCCCAGTAAGCCACAAACTTTTCTTCATCAGGTGTAAGCATGCTGCAAAAATATGACATATAGTGGGCTAATACTTGCATCGCCGGGCTGAATTATATATATTGTGTCTGCAAATACCAATAGGCTGTGAAAATAACTTCCTTACTAACTCAATATCTTTACGCGCATCATCGTTTGGATTTGCCTGGTATAGGTAGCTTCATTCTTGATCCTTCGGCCCTGGCGCCTGTTGCCGGGAAAAACGCCGGCCCCTCTCCCGACGCTGTTCATTTCGAATACAGCAGCGATTTAAAGGAACCCAAAGAACTAATCCAGTATATATCTGAGCAATCAGGTAAAATGAAGGCGCTTGCCGCAGCTGACCTGGAATCTTATGTCGAGCTGGCGCAACAGTTCCTTAATATCGGTAAACCCTTTACAGTTGAGGGTGTGGGAACACTGGTAAGACTTAAGCCAGGCGAATATGAATTTACCTCCACATTCGAAGCACAGTCGGATAAAAAAAGGGAATCACAGCCACGTGAAACAACCAAATTTGTTGAGGAACCTACCGGTCGCTACGATTCTTTTCTCAATGAACCCAAACAAAAAGAGGGACTTCGCAAACCTGTCGTAGCACTGCTAATTATTGCCGGACTTGCGCTCGCCATCTGGGCTGGATACACAATTTCCAAAAAGCCGGCAACCACCGAATCTGAAACAATCACAACAACAACTATTGATAAAAAACCGGAAGTAGAGACATCAGCAACCCAAAATGTCGTGAACGACACGCTTACTAGTCCAGGCCAACAAGTTGATGCAACTCCTGCACCTGCGCCGCAGTCGTTACAGGGAGAATACAAATACGTGTTGGAGACCACCCACCGTACACGCGCATTCAAAAGATACAACCAGTTGCTCACCAACCTTTGGAAAGTGAAGCTGGAAACAAATGACTCGCTCACATTCAAATTATATCTCAACCTGCCAAAAGATTATGGCGATACCACGCGGATTAAAGATTCGTTGAGGATCATGCTGGGAAGACCGGTTTATATCGAGTAAATAAACTGCCAGTGCAGGGGAAATGTGTTAATGTGATAATATGCAGATATGACAATGAGGAAATAAAGTATTCCAATTACGAATTGTCATTAATAGCACATTGGCATATTAGCGCATATCGCTACAACAAAAAGCATTCAAATCCTTCGTATCGCTTCTCCAAGTCTATACACTTCTTCAAAGGAATTATACAATGGTACTGGCGCAAAACGAATCACATTAGGTTCACGCCAGTCTGTGCGTATGCCAATGGATAAGAGGTGTTCAAACAACTCCTTCCCGTTTTTATGTACCAGCAATGAAATCTGGCAGCCCCGCCATGTTGGATCTGTGGGCGTAAGTATTTCCAGCGTTCCCGGCTGAGTGTTGGCAAAAGCATTGGTGACAACCGACCAAAGAAAATCATTTAACAGTCGACGTTTCTTATTTAATTTTTCCCAACCTGCTTCCATAAATACATCCAGTGAAGCGTGAAGTGTTGCGTACAACAAGATGGCAGGGGTGCTTAGCTGCCATCCTTCGGCTCCAGCCATGGGAATGAAACCCTTTTCCATTTTAAATCGTGTGGCGGCATCATAACCCCACCAGCCTGCGAGTCGCGGTGTTGATGCCTTGTGATGTCGCTCATGAATAAATGCCGCGCCTATTGCTCCGGGACCGGCATTCAGGTACTTATAGTTACACCAGCAGGCGAAATCCACACCCCAGTCATGGAGGCTCAAACGGATGTTGCCGGCAGCATGTGCAAGGTCAAACCCAACGATGATGCCATGACTATGCGCTTCGCGGGTAATGGCTTCCATATCCAGCACCTGGCCGGTGTAGTAGTGAAGCCCGCCCAACAAAATCAAAGCAATCTCATCTTTATGATCACGAATTGTTTGCAAAATATCTTCCGTGCGCAGGAGATGTTCTCCCTGGCGTGGACTAACTTCCAGTACTGCCGCTTCCGGCGTTAGCCCATGGTGTTTAACATGCGTTTCAAAAGCGTATTGGTCGCTGGGGAAGGCCTTCGCCTCACAGAGAATACGATTTTTCTTTCCCACAGGATGATAAAAACTAGCCATCATCAGGTGCAGGTTTACAGTAAGGTTGTTCATTACAACTACCTCACTTTCTTTCGCGCCCACAATTTGTGCGAGCGGTCCCGCCAGTTTTTGATGATAATACATCCAGGGCTCTGAAGCATGAAAAAATGACTCCACACCGAGCGAAGACCAGTCATCAAGGATACGATGCAAATACTCGCGCGTGCGATTGGGTTGCAACCCGAGTGAATTGCCCAGGAAATAAATGTCGCCGGCGCCATCCCTGCCTGGCGCGATAAACTCGTTTTTAAATGACACCAGCGGATCTTCCGCATCCAACTGCTGCGCGAGCGATAAAGAAGGATTATTTAAAGTAAACAAGCGATCGAATTTTATAATGAATAATTTTCTGATTAAATATTAAATCGTACCCGTTTTGCCTCCATCTACCGAGATACTGTTTCCATTGATATATGCCGCCAGCGGTGATGCAAGGAAACAGGCCAGGTTGGCCAGTTCTTCCGGTTGCCCAAAACGTTTTGCAGGAATGGTCAACCGCATCTCTCCCGCTACTTCTTCTTCTGTTTTGTGCAAACGTTTTGCTTCAGATTGTATTAAACTTTGAAGGCGTTGGGTTTCGGTGAGGCCGGGCAATATATTATTTACTGTTATCCCAAACTGCGCCACTTCATTACTCAGCGTTTTCGCCCAGGAAGCCATCGCTCCTCTTGTCGTATTCGACACGCCGAGGTTAGCAATTGGTATTCTAACCGACGTAGAAATGATATTTATCACGCGACCATATCCTTCCTGTTTCATTCCGCTTAATAATGCCTGCACAAGCAATTGCGCGGTCACAATATGCTGTTGAAAAGCCGCAAGAAAATCGGCTGGGTTCGCTTCGGTGATCGGACCCGGTTTCGGACCACCGGAGTTATTTACTATAATATGAATGGGCGAATGATTAGCAAGTTGTGCAGCCAGCGATGCAACCTGATCCTTATCTGCAAGATCCGCTACAATATATTGATGCTCCTGCGATGGATGATTTTTGGCAAGTGCAGCAGCAAGCTCTTTAAGTTTCTGTTCTGTTCTTGCCACTAATATACAACTGGCGCCAGCCTCTGCAAATGCCTCAGCAATTGCCCGGCCGATGCCCTGCGTACTCCCACACACCAGCGCCGTTTTCTTTTCCAATGAGATTGATACCACAGCTCCGTTTTTTTTATAAATAATAAATTAATCAATTAAGAGGGCAAACCTCTCCTGTTCATTTCTTCTGCAATCTTTGCCGCATCTCCGCCCTGGTGATCCAGTTGATGGATAATATTTTTATAACTCTCCGCATCACGGTTCTGGCTTAGTTTGAAAACATTTTCAATAGATGAAACATTGATTTCAAACGCAGCGATCGCTTTTATATGACGTGCAATATATTCTTCAGAAAGATCTTTATAATTAGCACCTGATTCCGGATTTTCTTCAAAATGATCTGTTGTTCTTTGCAACACCTTTCGTAATGCTTCTTCATTCAGGAAGCGGATGCGTCCGCGGGCATGCACGCTCATGTAATTCCAGGTACCTCCCTGTTTTTTATCACTATACCAACTAGCGCTTACGAAGCTATGCGGCCCTGAAAATACGGCCAGCGCTTCCGGGTTTTGCATAAATGCTTTATGATGATCCGTATTTCGCATCATATGGCCGGTGAGCAGCAACTGGCCATCGGTTTCATCAATAAATACAGGCACTTGTGTTACAACAGGTTTTAGTTCTGCATCCACGCCGGTTAAAAATACAAACGGATGGCTCCGCATAAACTCCTTTACAACCTGCGGATCATCTTCTTTAAAATAAGGTAAATGGTACATGCAACAAATTTACAAACATTGGCAACGCCCGTGCAACGATTTATTTACCCGGTGTGTCAGCCAAAAAAAGAAGCGATGAATTTACCAAACTACATCCGCCGGATAACTATTTGTGGGGTGTTGTTGTTTACAGGCGCCAGTAGCCTGCATGCCCAATTCCCCGGGCCGGTAAATGCAATTATTGGTGATGAGAGCTTTGAATTAATGTACCATGGCAGCGAGCCTGGAGAGGCGGATGAGCAGCTACGGATACAGACGCATCTGGCTTTTGTGGAGTCCAAACTTCGTTCCGCAGCTACCAACCACCTGAACGACGACCAGATACGAAACCGGCGTTTTATTATCGATCTTTTACACAATTATTGGCAGGCGGGACAGTTTCCTTCTAACAGCGCCTATGCGGAACGTCGCCCCTGTTTTATCGACGACGAAGGAAATATCTGTGCAGTCGGTTATCTGCTTGCAGCCAGCCGGGGATGGGATGTGGCTGCGTCGATCAATGAACGTTTTCAATACGAATACCTCACGGATATGGACGAGCCGTTGCTGGCGGAATGGGCAAACAACTATGGATTAAGCCTGGAAGAATGTGCGATGATTCAACCTACCTATGGCCCTCCTCCGGCTCCTGTTATTTCCTACGCTGAGCTTAAGCCGGGTTATGGCATTTCAAGTAGTGTGATGAGTGGTGTGAACCTTGCAGGTAACATTTTTATGTTGTCGAAAAAAACAACCGGAAAAAGGGCTGGCGAAATTTGGGATCGCTACAGGTGGTGCCCAATTAATAATGGGGATCGCCAATATCAAAAAAAGAAAGATATACAATCGGTCTCAACGGTGCCTCCGGTTATACAAGATATCGCGCGCAAAATAATCTTTCGTATTTGAATATAGCCATGGGAACAACCACACTCGTTACCAGCACACTCAATTTATTGATGCATGCGAAAAAAGATCGCAACTCTCCCTTGAGTTTTTACAGTTATCCAAATGAGGCTAATTCCATCAGCATGGGATTGCATTTTTCGCATCGTTTTTAAAAAAGCTGATCACTGCCCACGACAATCAGGGCAATGTTTGGTGGTTTGGAGAATATAAAAGCCTTTCCTGTCCAGGAAAGGCTTTTCTTCTCAAATAAGATCTCGTTGCAGAGATCATATCCTATGCAAATTGCGAACTCACTTTCAGCTCCTTGCTTCCTTTTTCATACACATAAAATCCTTCGCCTGATTTTGCGCCTAATCTACCTGCAGTAACCATGTTTACCAACAGCGGGCAGGGTGCGTACTTAGGATTGCCAAGTCCATCGTGCAATACGCGCAAAATGGAAAGACAAACATCGAGGCCAATAAAATCTGCAAGTTGCAACGGACCCATTGGATGAGCCATACCAAGTTTCATCACCGTATCAATTTCCTCTACGCCAGCTACTCCTTCATGTAGTGTAATAATTGCTTCATTGATCATCGGCATCAGGATGCGGTTGGCAACAAAACCGGGATAGTCGTTCACAACACAGGGAATCTTACCCAGTTTACGACTCATCTCAACAATCTTCTCCGTTACTTCTTTTGAAGTTACGTATCCATTGATAATTTCAACCAACTTCATCACCGGCACCGGATTCATGAAGTGCATACCAATTACCAGCTCGGGACGTTTAGTTACGGCTGCAATTTGTGTTATAGAAATTGATGAAGTATTGGTGGCAAGAATACAACCGGCGGGAGCTATTTCATCCAGTTGTTTGAAGATGGACTTTTTGATTTCGGGATTTTCAGTCGCTGCTTCCACCACCAGGTCGGCCTGGGCGGCGCCAGTTTCAAATCGGTTTGTGTAGCTATGCGCCCGATGGTATTCGATTTATCATCCTCTGTAATGGATCCTTTTGCAATTTGCCGATCGAGATTCTTTTTGATTGTATCCAGTGCTTTTTCGAGTGCCGGTGCAGAAATATCCACCAGTGTTACATTAAATCCGGATGCCGCAAATACGTGTGCGATCCCATTCCCCATGGTGCCGGCACCAATAACCGTTATTGATTTCATTGCAAGAAAATGTTTGTGTGATGCAGGCTGCCACAGGCAGTCGCAAAATAAAAATGACTGTTCGCAAATGTAAATGCAAACAGTCATTCGTATACAGCTAATTCGCTGTTCAATTATTTTTTATTCTTAAAATCCCCTCGTTTCCACGCATCAATAAAGTCGACCCAGGCTGCCGGGTTGAAAATATTCATGGGAGGCGTTTGGCCCTGGTACACAGCGCGGTTGGCAATACGGTTAAATTGTTGGCGGGTAGCTTCCCCTCCATCTCCGGGGGTGGTTTGCAGAAGGATTCGTCGCTTCGCTGCCGATGTGTTCTGGCGGGCGATCTCAATATCGTCATCGGGGACTTTGGTATTCACAAAATCGCGTGCAAATTGCTCCGGCGTAGGCCGCGGCCTGATGATGGTGGCCGGCAGATAAACGGTGTCGATCACCATGAGCTGGATGACGCTGTATTGGTTGCCTTCCAAATCGCGGGGGATGGTAACCGTTTTGGGTTTATAACTTACGTGCGAAAACTCGATTTCATCACCTTTTAGAACCACGATTGAGAAAACACCATCACTGTTGGTGATGGTTCCCCGATTCTGGCCCTTGATCGTAATACTCACAGCAGGAATACCAACCAGGCTGTCGGCCGTCATGATTACTCCATAAAGCTGAACCACTGAGTCGCGAACAGATTCAAACTGAGCCCTGGCCGAAAGGGGTACGAAAAACGCGGCTACCAAGAAGTATAATAGAGATTTCTTCACAATTTCAAAAATAAGCAGTACTTGTTTAAATATGGCAACAAAATAGCCCTATACGTGTTTACCTTTGCGGATAGTACTTTTTTTTAACAGAAACTTCTAAAATGACGAACGAACAGATACTGGCAGCGCTCAGCCATGTGCAGGAACCCGATTTGGGACAAGACATTGTGACTCTGAACATGGTGAAAGACATTCAGATTGAAGGGAATAAGGTTTCGTTTACAGTGGTACTGACCACGCCCGCATGTCCTTTGAAAGACCTGATCAAAAATAACTGTGTAAAAGCGGTGAAAACACATGTGAATGCGAATGCGGAAGTGCTGGTTAACTTCTCGGCCAATACCAGTAGCCGCCGCGAGGATAATGGCGCTGTTTTACCCAAAGTGAAAAAATATTATTGCTGTAGTAAGTGGCAAAGGCGGTGTGGGAAAATCAACTGTATCAGCCAACCTGGCCCTCGCGCTCGCACAACAGGGCGCCAAAGTAGGTTTGATGGATGCTGATATCTATGGCCCCAGCGTGCCTATCATGTTTGGTGTTCGTGGCGAAAGACCGATGATGGTGGAAATTGCCAACAAAGGCATGATTGTGCCACTGGAAAAATATGGTATCAAACTGATGAGTATTGGTTTGCTGGTAGATGAGAAAAATGCGGTAGTATGGCGTGGCCCCATGGCCAGCAGTGCCATCCGACAGTTTGTAACCGATGTATACTGGGATGAACTGGATTACCTGGTAATAGATATGCCTCCCGGCACCGGTGATATCCATTTAACGTTGATGCAACTGGTTCCCGTAACTGGTGCAGTGATCGTAACCACACCGCAGGATGTTGCACTGGCCGATGCGAAAAAAGGTATAGCCATGTTTAGCCAGGCGCAATTGAATGTGCCCATCATCGGGCTGGTTGAAAACATGAGCTATTTTACTCCGGCAGAATTGCCCAACAACAAATATTACATCTTTGGTAAAGAAGGCGGTCGCCGACTTGCGGATGAATATGACCTGCCTTTCCTCGGAGAAATTCCTTTGGTACAGGGCATCCGCGAAGGTGGCGACAAAGGCAAACCGATTATGATGAGTGATGATGAAGTGTCGAAAACGGCCTTTGCCGACTTTGCAGCACATGTCGCCCGCAGCATCTCGATGAGAAATGCGAACATGGCAGCGGAAAGAGTGGCGGAAGTAGTTTCCTGAGAAACCTGAGGCGTGAGGACGGCAAACGGGAAACGTGAAATAATATATCATTGTTACATAAATTAAGCAGCCCTCCGGGCTGCTTAATTTATTATCACATTTTCGTCTTCACATGCGTTGCGCCGATATACAAAGCAAAAGCAGCAATCGCCGTATCTTTTAGTAAATTGATGAATGCTAATTGTTTCATTTCAGCATCGCCCGCATCGCGGTAATTGGGAATGTGAATCAGCATAATAAAAAGGAATAACATGCCGGCTAGTAAATAGGCCGCAAGGGCCGCATATCGATTAATGATGAAAGCGATGGCAGCCAGTATAAATGCCACGCCTACAAAATAAACCCAGTTTACTCCACCAGGCAAAAAAGGAGGTACAAAGTTCATCATCTCCTTCGGATGCCGGAAGTGCTGGATACCAAACACGATCATTACAATCGCTAATAGCCAGACGGCTGCACGTGAGATAAAAATGGTGTACCATAAAAGAGCTTTTAGAGTATTAAGGTACGAAACTTGCGAGAATTGATGACCGATGTCCGATGACCGATGACCGATGGCCGATGTATGCTTCCATAGCAAGAAACGACTCCCGTTTGCGGACTCGGAATGCCTTGGAATATAAGTATCCCTCGGCCATCGGTCATCGGACATCGAACATCGACCACAGGTCATCGATTAACTTTAACTCCTATATGAACAAAAGAAAACTAGGCAACTCGTCGCTGTACGTAAGTGAAATAGGATTGGGATGCATGTCATTGTCGCCGGAATCAGCTGATATAGCGCGATTAATAGATATGGCGATAGAAGGCGGTATCAACTTTTTTGATACAGCCGACCTCTATAATCGCGGCCGCAATGAAGAGTGGCTGGGGAAAGCGGTTTCAAACCGCAGAAAAGAGGTGATCATTTCCACGAAAGTAGGCAATCAGTGGCGCGCAGATGGCTCAGGATGGGACTGGAACCCTACCGGCGCTTACATCATGCAGGCAATTGATCAGAGTCTGAAAAGGCTGCAAACAGACTATATCGATCTCTACCAACTACACGGTGGCACGATGGAAGATAATATGCCGGAGATTGTCGACACATTTGAAACGCTCCAAAAGCAGGGCAAGATCCGCTTCTTTGGTATCTCCTCGATCAGGCCTGCAGTGATTGAACGCTACGCAAAAGAAGAAAAAATCAGCAGTGTAATGATGCAGTACAGTCTGCTCGATAAATCGCCGGAAGCAGGCAGCCTCGATTTATTACATCAACATGGCATCAGTGTGCTGGCGCGTGGTGTACTGGCGAAAGGATTACTGGCGGGTAAACCTGCTGCAGCCTATAAAGATCTGCCTGAAGAAGATGTTTTGTCGATCCAACAAAAAACATTGCAGCAACACCCGGGCAAATCTTTGGAAGCTGCTGCGCTAAATTACGTTCTTCAACAACCAGCAGTAGCTTCTGCAATAGTAGGAATAAGAACAGAAGAACAACTCAAAAGCGCCCTGGCAGCAAATCAGCAACGACAGGAGAAGCCCTGATTATGCAACCGGCGTTACTTCAACGCCCCTTATTTCTTTGAGCATGTAAACAACTTCATCCTTACGATTGCGAGGAATGCCTGCTTCAAGCACACAGAATAATTGCATTTCGTTGCGAAGCACCAGGCAATCGTATTGTTTGATGATACGCATTACATCATTCATCTGTGTATAATCAAACTGAATAGTATAGTTAACCAGAACTGGTTTTTGTACAAAACGTGTAACCTGCAATGCAAGTGACGCAGTTGTTTTGTATGCATTGATCAAGCCGGGAACACCAAGTAAAGTACCACCGAAATAACGCACCACTACTATCAGAATATTTGTTACCTGGTGACTATCGATCTGACCTAATATCGGGCGGCCGGCAGAGCCTGATGGTTCACCATCATCGCTGGCGCGAAATAAGTTTCCGTCCAATCCGATTCGGTAGGCAAAACAATGATGCGCCGCTTTTGGATGTTGCTTTTTAATCGCAGCCAGTTTCTCTTTAAAATCTTCCACAGATGATACCGGAAGCGTTATGCCAATAAACTGACTGCCCCTGTCGCGAAATTCCGCTGTTGCACCTTCTTCTATCGTTGTATAATAGTCCTGTTGTAACTGTTGTGTCATAAGTAATTTGTAAATGCGGGGTTTCGCCAGGTTGCATGCCTGTCGCCCTGCCAGTTTTCCTCGTTCACCAATGTCGCTGGCGACAATACCGGTCCGTTTAATCCCTCCCCTGCAACATTTTTTCGTTTGTGATAATTCGTGCTTCGTCCCAAATGCCAGCCTGAATAAATGATTGAAGCATTCCAGATCCACCTTCCACCATCACACTTTGAATTCCCCGTGCGTGCAGATCGTGTAAGACTTGCATCAGCACATCTTTACCTTCTTCCCATTTTATCCATTCCGTATCTTTTCCTTTTTTCAGACTTAACCGCATTGTAAACAAGTGTGGGAAAAGAATGAAACAAATTATAGTTGTCTGGCACTTGCAAATTCCTGTCTATTAAAATGCGAAGCGGTTGTTTACCGGGCCAGTGGCGCGTGGTTAACTGCGGATTGTCGACTAACGCTGTTTTCCAGCCAACAAGTATCGCTGCTTCTTCTGTTCGCCAGCGATGCACAATTCTATTACTCCACTCATTGCTGATGAGCAGTCGTTCATTTGTTTCAGATTGCTGCTCCGGTGCAATAAACCCATCAGCGGTTTGTGCCCATTTTAAAAAGATATAGGGTCGCTTTTGTGTATGAAAACAAAAGAACCTTCGATTGATGTCCCGGCATTCCTGTTCCAGAATTCCGGTTGTCACTTTTACACCTGCTTTCTCCAGTTTTTCGATTCCTTTTCCATCTACCTGCGGAAACGGGTCGCGGCAACCGATCCATACACGCGGTATCTGGTGGCGGATAATGAGATCAGCACAGGGTGGCGTTTTGCCAAAATGTGCACAGGGTTCAAGCGTAACAAATAAATCAGCCGAAGAAATCAGATGCCGGTCTTCTTCTTTCACAGCATTCATACAATCCACCTCGGCATGTGGACCGCCATACTGGCGGTGAAATCCTTCCCCGATGATTCGTTCGCCAGCGACCAGCACCGCACCCACCATTGGGTTTGGTGCTACATTGCCGGCGCCCAGCCGTGCCAGGTTCAATGCATGCCGCATCCAGGAAGCTGCTGACTCCCGGGTGATACTTTCACTGCGCGGCTCCTGTTGATTCATCAGGGGATTCATACTGGCCGCAAAAGTAAATGAATTAAGTTTGCCACTATGACCCTACAGGAAGCCAGACAGGAAAGCATTTCACAATTATCAGCCATTTATCCCCAATCGGAAGCGGAAGCGATTAGCGAGCTGCTGCTGGAGTGGATTTCGGGCATTGATCGTTCGCAGAAATCGATGTTCCGTCAGGTGCAGCTTTCTGATGAACAAAAGCGCCTGCTGGTCACATCCATGCCGCGCTTACTGGCACAGGAGCCCGTGCAATACATTACCAACCAGGCCTGGTTTTGCGGTATGTCATTTTATGTCGATAAAAATACACTGATTCCCCGCCCCGAAACCGAGGAACTGGTAGAATGGGTTATCAGCAACTGCCGCTTTCCGCTCAAAGAATTGTCGATCCTGGATATTGGCAGCGGAAGCGGATGTATCCCAATTGCGTTGAAAAAACGCCTGAACAAGGCCACCGTTGTTTCCTGCGACATCAGCAGCGGAGCGCTCGGCGTAGCCCGTCGCAACGCAAAGGAACTCGGGATAGATGTTGATTTTTTTGAAATGAATATTCTCAATCCTGAGCAACGCGCGCAACTAAAAAAATACGATTTTATCGTAAGCAACCCTCCTTATATCCCTGTACATGAAAAATCGAAGCTCGATTTTAATGTGGCCGGATACGAACCGCCACAGGCTTTGTTTGTACCAGACGAAGATCCATTACTTTTTTACCGTGTCATTGGAGAAATGGGAAAAGATCACCTGAATCCGGGCGGTTTAATTATTGTTGAAATGCATGAAGACCTCGCGCGCGATTGCGAACGGCTTTTTCAATCGCTGGGATATAAGACAGAAATAAGAAAGGATATGCAGGGAAAGGAACGTCTTTTAAAAGCAGCAGTGAATAGTATTTAGCCGTGTGTTACACAGGCGTACTATTCACTGCTGAAAAAATGTATTTATTTCACATTCGCCACCACTTTCGCGCCGGCACGTTTCGATAATTTCATCACACGAAATACTTCACCGTAATAGGAAGCGGTATCCGCGTTGATTACCACAGTAGGTGTATCTACAGTCGCTTTATATTTTTCAATTTCCAGCATCAGCATCGTGTCAATTCCGCTCACATCAATATGGCGTGCGCCGATATAGAATTGCTGGTTGTTGTCGATAGAAACAACAATATTCTGCTTGGCCTTTGTATCTTTTGTTCCCCTTGGCACACCCACTTTAATAACGTTGGGATTGGCCATGGTTGCCACAATGAGGAAGAACATCAGGAGGATGAACAGAATATCATTCAATGAATCCGTGAACACCTCCGACGCTTCGCCTTTATGTCTTTTTCTAAATTTCATGGGTTGTAATTAACGGGTGGGCTCCTGTAAAACGTCCAGGAAATCTGCCGATGCAGCTTCCATTTTATTGGCAGCTTTATCAATCTGTGTATTCAGGTAGCTGTACGCCAGGTAAGCCAGCAACCCGATAACCAGTCCCGTAATGGATGTGATCAGTTTTGTATAGATACCTCCGGCAATAGTGCCTACTTCAAATTCATTGCTGTTAGTAATGCCTGAAAACAATTGCATCAGCCCCATCAGCGTACCCACGAATCCGAAGATGGGGGCAGCTTTTGAGATCACCGACAAAGCGCCCAGGTTTTTCTCCAGTTTATACATTTCCAGCGTACCCACATTCGACATACTTTTTTCAATGCTCTCGATCGGCTTGCCGATACGCTGTATACCCTTGTCGATAATCCGGGCCACAGGATTATTGGTGTTTTTTGCAAAACTGCGTGCTGCTGTTACATTTCCGCTGATGATATGATCGCGGATAATGTTCATGAAGTTCGTGTCAATTTTAGAAGCGTTGCGGATCGCGATACTGCGTTCTGCCGCCACATAAATTGCAATGAGAAGCATAAGACCCAGTGGAATCATAATCCAACCACCCATGCTGAGCAGTTCAAACAAACTGAGTTTACCATCCTGGTTGGCATCACCTGCCATGTACTTTACTGCTTGTGTAATTGAGTCGCCGACTTGAAGAAGATCGAACATACGTATAGTTCTTTAATGCGTAAATGTAAGGGAAGACCAACGAATCTACGATCGCTTATTATCAACAGGTCTGAATAACCGGTTACGACCACGGAGGCAGGTATCTCCACTTATCGGCCCTTTAAATTCAGGCACGCGTAAGCATGAACGGTAAATTTAATGCCGCGTTGTGCAGGGCGGGGAGGTTTTGGAGATTTTTAACAAAGAAGAAAGCGTTCAGGCTTTGGCCTGAACGCTTTCTTCTAAATTCGGTCAACGTCATATTTATCAACAGCACTACACCCCGGCCTGCTTCACCATCAACGCCTGAATTTGTTTCATTGTCGATTCCATGCCTTCTGCGCTGCCATCGAGGAAGATTACGTTGCCTTTGCCATATTCTGCAAAGTTTTTGATTGCTTCCGTCCACATGCTGAAAAGAATTACGTTTGTATCGAGATTTGCCTGTTTCATCTGCTCAGCAGCTTCCGTCATACCGGCTGCCACTTCCTTACGGAACAGAGCCACACCCTGACCACGCAAACGTGCCGCTTCTTTTTCAGCTTCCGCAGAAATTTTGATTGAATTACCATCGGCTTCAGCCTGTTTGGTTTTTGTAATCAACAGTGCCTGACCTTCGTTTTCAGCCGCAGCTTTCAGGTTGTTTGAAGCCACAACTTTACTCATCGAATCCAGAATCACTTTATCGAACGTAATGTCGTTGATCTGCAAATCGAGCAGGTGATAACCCCAGTCTTCCAGCGAATGATCCACTTCCACTTTTACGTGCTCTACAATCTCGCGACGCAGACCTAAAACTTCAGCCTGCTTTTTGGTGGCCACAAATGAACGGATATTCCCTTCAATCGTACGCACCAAGGCCTGCATCAGATCGCGGTCAGAAATAAATTTAAAAGCCACTTTTTTAATGGTACTCTCGGTTTCATTTTGCACTGCGTACAAAAGCATGCTTTTGAAATATACGTTGGCCTGGTCCTGCGTTACAGCCTGGAATTCCAGTTCAACAGAACGGTTTTGAATCGAGATTTTCTTGTACACCGTTTCCAGTAAAGGAATCTTAAAATTCAAACCCGGGCGTACGATTCTGCGGTATTTACCGAACATCGTGATCACACCAATATAACCCTGGTTGATGGTGAACAAACCGCTGAAAACAATAATGACCAGCAGAATGGCCCACCAGTAAGAAGACAAAAATTGAGCAATATCCATGACGATAGATTTTATTTATGCAATGAAGATAATCAAATGAGCGTTAGCAGGTCTTTTATTTAGAACCGGCCCAACAGATCAACCCGGAAATGCCTTTATTGTTAATTAAGCGCACCAGATCTTTACCAGTTCTTTCAGTACTGTCACGGAAGCTTCCATATCCTGCACACTTACAAATTCGTGTTTACTGTGAATTGCCTGCATGCCTGTAAACAGATTGGCACACGGCAATCCCATAAATGAAAGTCGGCTGCCGTCGGTACCACCTCTGATACTTTCCATTTTTACCGTCAATCCTGCTTTTTCAATGGCCGCACGGGCATTGGCTACCACCTGCGGATGCAGGTCGAGCACCTCTTTCATATTGCGATATTGTTCACTCACTTTGAACTCAAACCGCGCATGCGGATTTACGCGTACCGCTTCTTCCACAAGTGTGCGAAGAAAATCAGCTTTCTTTTTAAGTCCGGGTGTTTCAAAATCACGGATGATAAATTCAATGGTAGCTTCTTCAGCGATGCCGTTTACAGCAACAGGATGTATAAATCCACGACGACCTTCGGTACTTTCAGGAGAGAGCCTGTCTTTAGGAAGTGCATACAAAATCTGGCCTGCAATTTTTAATGCATTCACCATTTTGTCTTTTGCATAACCTGGATGTGCGCTTACACCAAAAATTCTTACTTCTACAGCGTCAGCACTGAACGTTTCATCTTCCAGGCTGCCTCTTTCACCGCCGTCAAGTGTATAGGCATAATCAGCACCCAGCTTTTTCAGGTTTACATGCTGTGTTCCCTTACCCACTTCTTCATCGGGTGTAAATAAAATTTTGATGGTGCCGTGTTCCCAATCGGGATTCTTTTGCAGGAAGGCGGCGAGTTCCATGATGATGGTTACACCTGCTTTGTCATCGGCGCCTAACAATGTTTTGCCACTCGCCGTAATAATGTCGTTTCCGGTCAACTCCTGCAGATAGGGGTAATCAGTCATTCGAATTACCTGCGAATTGTCGTCGGGCAAAACGATATCGTTTCCCTGGTAATTTTTATGCAGCATTGGTTTTACGCCGGTTCCGCTTACATCGGGAGCTGTATCAACGTGTGCGCAAAAGCATATAACGGGAACATTTTCTTTGCCGGTATTGGAAGGTATTGTTGCGTATACGTAACCAAATTCATCCAGCTCCACATCCTGCACACCCATGCCTTTCAGTTCGGAAGCCAGCAATTGTGAGAGCTCCAACTGTTTGGCGGTGGAAGGAAACTTTGTCGATTGCGGATCACTCTGCGTGTCAATCTGCGCATAACGTATAAAACGCTCAGCAATCGAATCATTCTTAATAATACTCATGCGATAGGTTTAAGGGAAGCGAATTTACATAAAAAAGAAAATGGTTTGCCGCTGACGGCAAACCATTCCCAAAATATTCTATAACGCGATTAAGGCATAATAATTAATGGAGAACCGCCAACGATTTCTACCAGTTCCAGATCAAAGATCAGATCTTTACCAGCCAACGGGTGGTTGGCGTCCAGTACAATCACGTCTTCTTTGATTTCTGTTACAGTAACCTGGAATTGTTGACCATTTCCATCAGACATTGCCAGCGGCATACCTGCTTCAATTTCCATATCCTGTGGGAAACGCTCTTTTGGCATAGGAATCACCATTTCAGGATTGGTTGGGCCATATGCTTCAGCGAAAGGAATGTTGATTGTTTTTCTCGCCGATAGCCATTCCGGTTACACCTTCGTCAAAACCTTTAATCACCATGCCGCTTCCTACTTCAAATTCCAGGGGCGCACGACCTTCTGATTTATCAAATGTTTCACCTGTAGTGAGTCGGCCATGATAATGAACCCGAATTTTATCACCTGCTTTTACTGTTTGCATTGTCTGATTTTAATATTCTGAATAATTTCAGGGTGCAAGGTAGCCAAAAAAGAGTGGATGGGGACTGCGAATTAAGCACTTAGGCTTAACGATTAGTTGACAGGCACTTATCTCCTATTTTCACCTATATTTACGCGATGAAGCAGTTACTTTTCCTTCTGATGGTTACAGGCATCCTGACCGCCTGCAGCGTACAAAATAAAGCCGTTTTAAAAAGAGCCGGCATCAGGTAAACCGGTTAAAACCGGCGCCGAGCGCCCCGAGGAATATCTCCAACTGGTTAAAGGTAAACGTGTTGCCCTTTTCGCCAATCATACTTCTGTGGTGGGTTCACGTCATCTGGTGGACACGCTTCAACGCATGGGTGTTGATGTAAAAGTAATCTTCGGGCCAGAGCATGGTTTTCGTGGCGATGCAGATGCTGGTGAGAAAGTGGCCAATTATATCGACAAAGCTACCGGCATACCCGTTGTTTCTCTCTACGGAAGTAAACGCCTGCCCGATGCAAATGATCTGCGCGACATCGATCTGATGATTTTTGATATCCAGGATGTGGGTACCCGTTTTTATACCTATATCTCCTCCCTGGAAGAATACATCCAGGCTGCTATCGAATATAAAAAAGACGTTCTGATCCTGGACCGCCCCAACCCAAATGCGCATTATGTTGACGGACCTGTATTGCAGTCGCCTTACAAATCATTTGTAGGCATGCAGGAAGTGCCGATTGTATACGGAATGACAATTGCTGAATACGCCCATTTTTTAGTAGGTGAACAATTGATCAAAAACCAGGGAGATAAGTTTATCCAGGTAATTGTGGATGGAAAAGCAACAAGCGCGGCTGCTGCAACTCCACATATCAAATTATTTGTTGTAACCTGCGACAACTACGATCACCGTACGCGTTATGAATTGCCATATAAACCCTCGCCTAATTTGCCAAACATGCAGAGTGTGTATCTCTACCCTTCTACCTGTTTGTTTGAAGGAACTGTATTGAGTGAAGGCCGCGGAACCGATAAACCATTCCAGGTTTTCGGGCATCCATCTTTACCCAAAACATTGTATGCATTTACACCTAATCCAAATGCAGGCGCAAAGAGTTCGAAAAATTATGGCAAAGTTAATTATGGTTGGGATTTGAGCGGGTCAGTTGATGAGGTATTAAAAAAGGTAAATAACCAGGTGCAGTTAAAATGGCTGATCGACGCCTATAATCTCTTCCCGGATAAAAGAGAATTTCATCATCAAACCAAAAGATGGAGATGAGGAAAAATCCTTCTTCAACAAACTGGCAGGAAATGGTGAATTATGGAAACAAATCAAAGCGGGCGTTTCCGAATCTGAAATCCGCAAATCGTGGGAACCCGCGTTGAGCAAGTTTAAAGAAAAGAGAAAAAAATACCTGTTCTACCAGGATTAAAGAACCATTAACAGTAGATAGATGAGCAGCCCCCGAATCGTTTTCATGGGAACGCCTGAGTTTGCAGTTGCATCGTTGGATGCGCTTGTGAAAGCAGGAATGAATGTAGTAGCCGTTGTAACAGCACCCGATAAAGCTGCGGGCAGAGGAATGAAAACCAGCGAGAGTGCCGTAAAGAAATATGCCGTTGAAAATAATATCCCTGTATTACAACCGGAAAAGCTAAAATCGCCTGCGTTTCTTGAAGCCCTGGCCAACCTAAAACCCGACATACAGGTGGTGGTGGCCTTTCGTATGCTGCCTGAAGTGGTTTGGAATATGCCACCAATGGGTTCCATCAACCTGCATGGGTCGCTGCTTCCACAATACCGCGGTGCTGCGCCAATCAACTGGGCAGTGATTAATGGCGAAAAAGAAACCGGCGTCACCACATTTCAATTGCAACATGAGATTGATACGGGTGCAATTCTTTTACAGGAATCATTCCCAATTGGCCCAAATGACACTGCAGGTGAAGTGCACGACCGGATGAAAGAAATAGGCGCAAAAAACGCTGGTAGAAACTTTGCAGGGATTATTTAATAAAACCATCACACCGAAAGCGCAAGAGGTTAAAGATCCTGCAGAGATCAAACATGCTCCAAAAATATTTACTGATACCTGTCGTATTGACTTTACAAAAACGGCGCGCGAAGTGCACAACCTGGTAAGAGGTCTTTCGCCCTACCCCGGCGCATTTACGATGCTGAACGGGAAAACATTAAAAATATACAGCGGTAACGTTGTGATCGATTCACACACCCGCAAACCGGGTGATGTTGTTTCAGACAACAAAACCTTTCTCCGTTTCGCTTGCAGCGATGGATATTACGAAGTAATGGAACTACAACTGGAAGGCAAGAAGCGGATGAAGGCCGAAAGATTTTCTCCGTGGAAATCCTATTCAGTAAGAAATAAACGTAGTACAGCTTAGTAATTAACCTGTACTACAAATTTTTCTTCTTCATCAATTCCAAGTGCGGATGCAGCGGCGTTGCTGATACGTGAATCCAGTCCCTGATTTTGACGGATGCCATTCATTTCGCCCAGCACTTTTGCATAAATCACTATATTGTTGTTGGGATTTGTAACGCGCACAATGCTACCTGTTGCCACTTTGTCGATGAGGATATAATATTTCGCGTCCTGCCAGCCGCTGGTGGTTTTAAAAATGCCGGCGGTTAACGTAGCATTATTTTTTGCAGGTGTTGTTTTAACCTGTTCTTCAAAAAATGGTTTAAAAAAGCCATTGCCACTAAGACTATTGCCTGCCACCTGGCGCGGCTCCTGTTTAGTTTCGGTAGCAACAGGTCTATTACTATCACCCGTTGCAGGCGCTGTTTGTTTTACGGCAACTTCTACCGGTGCTTTTTCAACTTCTTTTTTTACAGGCGCTTCTTCTTTCACCACCTCCTCTGCAATACCTGCTGCATTATTTACCGGCTTTTGTGTTTCAGTTGCAGGTTCTTTGGTTTCCACCTTTGCTACCGGCGCGTTCACCAATGTCGTCATCGACAGGTAACCCACAATCAGCTTTGTTCCTTTATTGATATTATCGGTACGCAGGTCATTCCATGTGCGCAGTTTTTCAACGGGAACACGATTATGTAACCGGCTGATAGATGAAAGTCCATCGCCCGCGCCGATTTCGTAATACACCGGCAAACCGTCGTCGGTGCGTTGATTAAAATTGGTATCAGTAAGGGGAATTTGCAGTGTTTGTCCCAGGTTCAATCCTTTATTGGGATCGATGCCATTGAATGCAGCGAGGTGATGTGGATGCACGTAATAGATACGGCCGATAGAATACAAACCTTCCTTCGCAACAACTTTATGATCAATATAAAGTCCTTTATCGCTTCGCTTCACCAGCAGATTGCCTAACTGTGCTTCCGCGCCGATTGCCAGCAAAAGCAAAGTAAAAAGTGCAATTGAATATTTTTTCATGATGATAAAGTTTGAGGTCGCAAAAATCAGCATTTTTGACCGCATGCCCAACAGTTATTTATCTTTTAGAATACGCAATTCTTTCGGATAATAATTATTAAAACGGTTCGGCAGCACATTGGCCCACCCAATGCTATGCCCTTTATATGAAGCCTGTTGCCAGCCTTTTGACTGCCCCGGCCATTGAAATTCTTTCTTTTGCAAATATCGAATTGCCTGTTCTTCGTCGAGATCTGTTTTTTCTATATCATTTCTCGTAAGATTACTTAGCGCTAATGCATGATCGGGTACTAATTTATCCCGCAATAATTCGCCTACTCTGATGCCCGCATAAACAACCTGCATTTGATCCAACAAGATGTCTGTGTCAGCAGCGAGATTTGCGGGCCAGGCGAAAACTGTATTTTCTTTTCTCACCAGTTCCCATCCATTTACATCCATCCAGTTGTCGACAACGGCTATTTCTTTGCGGGTTAAACGAGATGCAACCGGGCGTTTTTTGCAGCAAAAGCTGTGCCTCCTTCCTTCTTTCTGAAAACGCCTAAAAAAGAACCCTTCACCTTTTCAGCAAATGTGGCCAGCATCTGTATCCATATGCGTTGCCCGATTTCACTTCCACTATCTGCCAGTTCTCTTCGAGCTGCAGTGGTAGTGATTCAAGGTCGTATTCATTCATCAACCATTCCAGCAATAATTCATCTTCTTCAAGTGAATAAGAACAGGTAGAATATATCAGCAAACCATTTTCTCGAAGGGCAGGTAATACATCGGCAAGTATTCGCTTTTGTCGTTGCGCGCAAAAGCTCACCTGCTCCGGGCTCCATTCATTGAATGCGTCAGGATCACGACGGAATAAACCGCTGCCACTACAGGGCGCATCCACCACCATCGCATCAAAAAAAGCAGGAAGTTTTTGAAAGTGTGCAGGATCATTGTTGAGAACAACAACATTTGAACTGCCCCATTTCAGCACATTATCGCGCAACACAGTTGCCCGGCTGCGAATCACTTCATTACTCACCAGCAAGCTGTTGGGAGAAATAATCGATTGAATATGGGTTGATTTTCCACCGGGTGCTGCACAGAGGTCGAGTACGCGGAGATCGGCGTTTAAATCGAGATGCTGTTTTAAAGCCTGTTCCAGCAACATACTGGAGGCTTCCTGCACATAATAAGTTCCCGCATGAAACAAGGGATCGAAAGTGAATGATGGACGTGAAGACAAATAATATCCATGTTGCGCCCAGGGGAACCTGTGCAGCCTGAATTTCAAAAGGCTGTACAGAAAGCTTTCGCGGATTTAAACGGATAGATGTAATTGCCTCTTCGGCTGCATGCACTGCTTTGAAAGCCGTTTCATCATAACCCGGCAATCCCTTTAATGTATCGGTAAATATAGCAGGTAAAACCACACTGCAAATTACTCATAGATTCTTAATCTCCGCTACCAGATCCTGCAATACTTTCTTCGCATCTCCAAAGAGCATGGATGTTTTCGGCTGAAAAAATAAGTCGTTTTCAATACCGGCATACCCGGGTTTCATACTTCGTTTGTTTACGATACAGTTTTTTGCCAGCTCCACATCCAACACCGGCATGCCATATATCGGAGAAGAGGGATCTGTTTTCGCGGCGGGATTCACCACATCATTTGCGCCCAGAATTAATACTACATCAGTGGTTGAAAATTCTTCATTTGCCTGCTCCATCTCTAACAACTTATCGTATGATACGTCAGCCTCTGCCAGCAATACGTTCATATGCCCGGGCATACGACCAGCCACCGGGTGAATTGCATATTTTACTTCCACACCTTTACTCTCCAGCAATTTTTCCAGTTCATGACATGCATGCTGTGCCTGCGCAACCGCGAGACCATATCCGGGAACAATAAAAACTTTATTGGCATAAGTCATTACAACGGCTGCATCACTCAAGCTGATTTCTTTATAAGATCCCTGGTCTTTTGACCCGGTACTACCCGATTTTGCAGCGCCGCCTCCAAATGAACCAATCAATACATTCGCAAGCGAACGGTTCATAGCTTTACACATCAAAATGGTAAGTAATGTACCGGCTGCTCCCACCAGGATACCACCTGTTAACATTACTTTGTTATCATAAAGAAAACCACCACATGCAGCTGCTACACCTGTAAATGAATTAAGCAATGAAATTACAACCGGCATATCAGCACCCCCGATAGGAAACACAAAGAATACACCGTATAGCAGCGACAATGCGAATATTACATAAAACAACAACAATGAATTTGCAGGCATCCATCCTATGAGGTAAATTGAAAGTGCTACTATCACTGCCATCAGCAACAGGTTGAAAATATGCTGGCCTTTGAATGAAAAATCTTTGATACGGCCATTTAATTTACCCCAGGCAATCATAGAACCCGCAAAAGAGACGGAGCCTATAATTAACCCCAGCAGTATGATGATCAAAAAACCTGTGGGTATTGCCTCTCCGAAAACCATTGGCGAAATGCTCTGGTACGCATGCATCAGGTGATCAAACTCCACTACAGATATTAATGCAGCACAGGCGCCACCCATTCCGTTAAACAGGCTCACCATTTCAGGCATCGCCGTCATTTTAACTCGTTTCGCTGCGAGTGTTCCAATCACCGCTCCCACGGCAAGCCCTCCGAATATCCAGCCATAGTTACCCAGTTTGTGGCCACCTTCATCTTCATATAAAAAGATGGTGCCTGCAATTGCCAGCGTCATACCACCCGCAGCAATCAGGTTACCCCTGCGCGCAGTAGCGGGATTACTCAACATTTTTAAGCCGAGAATAAACGTAACTGAACCGACGAGATAACAGAGTGTTAGTAGCATGTTGTTATTAATACGTTTAATTTTTATCGCTCGCGATTAAATCATTCGAATAAAAAAAGTCTTCATTTTTTCTTTTTGAACATTTCCAGCATACGGTCGGTTACCACAAAACCACCAACCACATTCAAAGTTCCCAGCACTACTGCCAGAAAACCCAGTATCAGCGCGACATAATTTCCGGCCTCTGCTTTTCCCATCACAATGATGGCGCCGATAATTACAACACCATGTATGGCGTTGGCACCACTCATAAGAGGAGTGTGCAATACACTCGGCACACGGCCTATCACTTCAATTCCCACAAAAATCATCAATATCACGATGTAGATGATTTGTTGATTGTCGTGTATCCAGTTGAGAAAGTCTTTCATCTGCGATGATATTTTTGTTTAACTATTTTATTCGGCAAACGCGAAATATGGTTTTCTTTTTCTTCGATCATTATTCGATCACAGTTCTTGCTGCGCCCTTTACCAGGTCGTCGTCCCAATTCAGATTTATTTCCCCTTCTTTAGTAATGATCAATTGAAGGAAGTTCAACACATTTTTTCCATAGAGCTTGCTTGAATCGGATGGCATTGTTGAAGGCAACATCGAATTACCAACGATGCGCACACCATTGAAATCAACTGTTTCATTGTTTTTGGTAAACGGTGTATTTCCTCCCGTTGCAGCGGCGATATCAATAATCACAGAGCCATTTCGCATGCTACGCAACATCTCTTCTGTAATAAGGATGGGTGCTTTTTTACCCGGAATCTGGGCGGTAGTGATAACGATATCCGCTTTAGCAATTGCTTCAGCGATTTTTGCCTGTTGCTTTTGTTTATAATCTTCGGTTTGCTCTACCGCATAACCTCCCGCTTTGGATGCATCAGCAGCACCTTCCACTTCTACAAATTTGGCCCCGAGGCTGATTACTTCTTCTTTCACCGCAGGACGAGTATCAAATACTTCTACAACTGCGCCCAGTCGCCTGGCTGTAGCAATCGCCTGCAGGCCTGCAACACCGGCACCGAGTATCAACACTTTGGCTGGTGCAATACTGCCTGCAGCCGTCATAAACATTGGGAAATAGCGACCATACATGGATGCCGCTGTTAATACCGCTTTGTATCCTGCGATATTAGCCTGCGAACTCAGCACGTCCATCGACTGCGCACGCGTAGTACGTGGTAACATATCGAGCGAAAAAATGGTGAGTCCGGCAGATGTCCATTGCTGCATCCGCTCTTTGTTGTACAATGGCTGATAAACACCGATCAATATGCGGCCCTGTTTCTGTGTGATGGCTGGATTCTCAGGCGCGTGAATGGCCAGTATAATATCAGCATCACGTGCTATTTCATCGATTGATACAACCTGTGCGCCCGCTTTTTCATAATCTGCATCGCTGCAATACGATGCCGCGCCGGCGCCTCGTTCTACCTGTACTTTGATTCCTTTTTTAGTGAGAGTGGATACCGCTTCAGCTAAAAGGGATACCCTGGTTTCCGGAGCGGATTCTTTCAATACAGCTATGACCATGCTGGATATTTATTTTTCCTGAGTAAGATAATCCTTTTTGTCAATACTCAATATTTCACTTCAAAATGCTGGACTTCGTGGAATTCCTTCCTAAAAAAAACAATTCCCACAAAAAACAGGTCGATGCTGGTGCGGGTTGCGGGATGCTTTTTGATCTGCTCCCAGGCCTGTTCCATTTCGTCACTCCAGTGTATGTCATCGAACACCAGGATGCTGTCGTTATGCGTGCGTGAAAGAATCGCGTTGAAATATTGGAGCGTGGGCGCCAACTGGTGGTTGCCATCAATAAATGCCAGGTCAACTTTATTGAGATCCGACAGGGCATCCTTTAGTGTATCATCAAAATTGCCGGTCACCTGCTGAATATTCTTCAGCCCGAGTTCACGGAAATTTGATGCGGCTTTTGCTGCTATCGACGGTGCGCCTTCGAGCGTCAGGATGCGGGCAGCAGGATTTCCTAAAGCCAGATAAGATGTACTCAGGCCCAACGATGTGCCAAGTTCCAGTATGATTTGTGGCTGATAATATTTTGCTATACGCATCAGCAACTGACCATATTTCGCGGGCTTTGCTGCATTTCTTGCGATGGCTGATATCTTTCTACGATTGCCACCAGATTTTGTTGAACCCGCGCCAAAATCCAGCACTTCAATCTCCGTATGATCGCTGCGTAATTTTTTGCGTAATGCCTCCACCCTGTCATATGCAGGATCGTGTTGCCGGTCATTTAATACTTGCCGGATAAAATCATACACAAATGGCGAATGCATGCCATGTCCTTTCCCGTTTAATGCGCGGTAGCGATAGGCCAGGTATTTTTTTCCAATCGTGAAGGCGGAATGTGGCATGCGGCAAATCTAGGACGCAAAAATGAATTGGCAAACGCGGAATCGTAAGGCGTGAGAGAGGAAATAATTATCGGTGAAAATCTGTGCTTTAAATCCGTGTAAATCTGTGTGAAATATTCTCGAGATTACACCAACCTGATAATCGAGGACGTTTCCCACAGATTTACACGGATTTAAAACACAGATTTACACGGATTTCTCACGTTTTCTTACATATCAGAATTATCCCGCTCCCGGTTCTTGTTTCCAAAACTAAATTCCGCATCGCCGAATTTATAACTGAACGTAAGACGAATGCTACGAACACTCCAGCGGCGATATGAATCCTGGTAGAAATTATCAGTATCGTAGATCGTACCCCAGCGGTTGCTGTTGAAAACATCGTTAACGCCCAGCGTCAGCGTGGCTTTATCATTTTTCAGGAAATCCTTACGAACCGCAAAGTCAACACTGTACTGATCTTTCTCACGTCCCTGCGGAATGATTCTGCCCGACCTGTATTCACCCATCAACTGGAACGCCATTTTATTAAAGAAAGATGATTTAGGCGCAGCTAACTTATAATTCGTCATCAGTTTCGCTTGCCAGTTAAACCCTTCATTACTCAGATCCAGGTCATCTACCTTCGCCTTCACAGTTCTGTATTGCAGGGTCGCAGTAGGTGTAATCTCGAAGTTGTCACCTTCTTTATGTTGCAGCGTAAATTCAGCACCATAGCGGTTTGTTACACCTGCATTGATAAATGTATTCAGGATAGCATTTGGATCAATTGCTGCATTTTGCAATAGTGCATACTGCGCAGTAGTAATGGTATCACTGTACTGCGTGATATCACCTGGATTGTTGCGGAAATATAATACCGCAAGGAAATTTCCCTTTTTATAATTATGGCTATAATTTACTTCAAAGGAATTTACAAACTCAGGTCGCAAAGCGGGGTTACCCTGACGCAGGTTGGTCGGGTCATTGATTTCAATAAACGGATTAATCTGCCAGAAACGCGGGCGGCGAATGCGACGTGAATAGTTGGCCTGCAACTGATCTTTCTCACTTAATTCTTTCGTTAGGAAAAGACTCGGAAACAGCGCATCCCAGATGTTTTTGATTTTCGCAGGATACTTATAACCGAAATTGTAAGCACTGTCAATTAGCAACCCGTCAAACTCCGACAACTCAGAACGTATTCCCAGTTGATAGCCGATTGTTTCAATTTTGTTTGAATAAGTGACATAAGCTGCATGGATGCGCTCGGTATATTCATAATTATTACTCAGTGGAAGTTTCTCCGGTACCGATGTTAAATAAGAAAACGCATCATACCTGCTGCGATTATAATTCCTGAAGGTGCGGAGCCCCATTTCAATTTTCGACTTTTCAGTAATCGGATTCACGTAATCCACTTGCGCTGTAACCTGGTTATTCTTTTCATCACCCGCATTGCGTACCAGCGATCCCTGGCCTTGTGGTGAACCATCAGGAAGGTAAAACCTGTTTTCAATCACCGATTTCTCGTCACGCCCGCCATAGTTGTATGTAACATCGGCGGTAAGCTCCTGTCCATTTTTAGGGAAAGTATGTTTATAATTCAGCGTGGTACCATTTCTGCGGAAATTTGTTTTACCATCTGAAAAACGTTCGCCATAATATTCCATCACTTTCCCGTTGTTCAGGTATACCTGATTTTGTTCTTCATCGTAGCTGAAACGTCCGCGACCAAGTTGTTGTGTAAGTGTAAATGTATTTCTGTTGTCGACGAAATAATCAAACCCAAACCTTCCGTTGATAAAACGGCGGCGGCGATCATTATAAGAATCCTGGTTGAAGTAGTTGTCGATAGCGCCATTTGTTTTGTTTTCACGATACGTTTCACTGCGTGCTCGTCCACCCGACATATTGATACCAGCGCTAAGGAAGAAATTCAATTTACCCTGGCGCAGGTTGAGGTTCAGGTTGCTGTTGGCGATACGGGGATGACCAACACCTGCCGTAAAGATCCCATTCAGGCCAACACGTTTATTTTTTTTCAGAATGATGTTGATAATACCACCCGAACTGGCTGCATCAAATTTTGCAGAAGGGTTTGTGATCAATTCAACCTTATCAATATTTTCTGCGGGTATCTGGTCAAGTGTAAGAATGGTAGGCCTTCCGTCTACAAAAATCTGTGGTTGCGAATTACGCAATGTCACATTACCATCGATATCAACTGAAACGGAGGGAATATTTTTCATCAGATCAACGGCAGAGCCGCCGGTAGCTGTATAACTTTTTTGCTGCGTTGAAAACCTTACGGTCAATACCCAGTTCAAGCGAAGGTCTGGAGCTGCTAACAACAACACCTCCCAACTGTTTTACTTCCGCATTGAGCATAATATTGCCCAGGTCTTTAGTGAAGCCTCCCTGCAATGTCTCAATTTGATCTGCATTGATATTTTGAATATATGGCTCAAAACCAATTGCCGAAATCTGCAATGTAAACGATGTATTCGCCGGCAGATTTTCGAAGTTGAAATCGCCGTTTGGCTTTGACAGCATTCCACGAATCAGGCTATCTGCCACAAACAACTGCACGGATGCAGCCTCTACTCCTTTTCCTGTAGTTTCATTCACCAGTTTACCAAACAAACGGTTGCCACCCAATTTCACCTGGGCCTCGTTCGCAGGCATTTGTTCGCCTTCACGCTCATTTTGTGAAAAAGCTGAAGTAGAAAATAAAAACACCGTAAGGGCTAACACAAAATTCTTCATAATAAAAGGGGCTTTCCCGGCATACTGCCGGAGATCAATAAATCAAAATGTGTAAGGTTTAACTGGAGTAATTCCGCAGGGGAATAGCAGTCAGTGGTGTTTTAAGGAACCGCAAAGGTACCCAACTTTGACGCTGAAACAGAAGAAAGCTGTCGTTTTTGTGTTAATATTATAATTTTCGCGGCTTTGAAGCACGATGGGAGAGCTATTTACCTAACAAACCTTCGGTTTGAAAATCCAGCGAATGAACCTCGTCGGGCGCAATCCATTTCATTTCATGTTGCCTGCGAAACCAGGTAAGTTGTCGCTTAGCGTAGTTGCGCGAATTCTGCTGTATTAATTCAACTGCCCTGTCGAGCGAATGTTTTCCATCGAAATAGTCAAATAATTCCGAATATCCCACGGTTTGTAAGGGTGTCAGGTGTTTGAACGGATATAATGAGCGGGCTTCTGCCTCCAGTCCGTCATGCATCATTTTTATAACACGTTCATTGATTCTTTCATACAAGACCGGGCGTGGCAGGTCGAGCCCGATTAGAATCGTTTTAAACGGGCGATTTTTCTTTTCTTTTTTTGATAGAAAAGAATGGATTGCCCGGTGGCTTCTTTCACTTCCAGTGCACGCAGAAGCCGGTGTGGGTTTTGATTTTCTCCTATCGCAAAATATTCCGGGTCTTTTTGCGCTACTTCCTGCTGCAGCCATTCAATACCGTTGGCCTGGTATTGATCATTAACTAACTGCCTGATGTTGTCGGGGATAACAGGTATTGCATCCAGCCCTTCGAGGAACGCGCGGATATACAATCCCGTTCCACCAGTTAGCACCAGGTATTTTTTTGTTTAAAAATTTCTGCGGCTTTCGCGAGGGCCTCCAGTTCAAATGCAGCGGCAGTGAGTGGTTGATGGATACTGTGAGATGCTATAAAATGATGCGGCGCGGCCTCCAGTTCTTCCGGAGAGGGCCGCGCCACACCAATATTCATTTCGCGATAACACTGCCTGCTATCCGCAGAAATGATTGCTGTATTTAATTTTTGTGCAACGTCAATGGCAGCGCGGGTTTTACCAACCGCTGTGGGACCCACAATCGCTATTACATATGTTGTTTGATCCAACATCAGCTTTCGTCATCCTCTCCACCTGCTTCATCACCAACGCCAAGGTCTTCACCATCTTCATCTTTTTCGCCAAATCCTTCACCTACCTGCGTCAGATCATATTTTTCTTCCACATCAGCAAATTTTTCACCCAGCAATCCTTTTGTTCCATACTGACTTGGCGCAATACCTTCGCTGCGCACGAGTGCAGGATAACTGATACGTGAACTTTCTTCTTTAGACACATTGATCAGTTCAACAAGAAATGTCCAGTTCTTGTTGAAATCATACAGGTAAATAAACTTCTGGTTAGGATCCCTGATCTCTGAACCAATCGTTGTTTCCGACATCAGGAGCGGAGGCGCTTTATATTCCTTGTCATATTTCTCGAGGCTTATCTCACGACCACGTTGCCAGTGATCATTACTCCGGAAAAACGTCGCCTTATGTTTGTTATCAAATTCATAAGCGCGCAGGATGCTTTCATGCAGCTCCAGAAAATACTGAGTATGCTTAATCGCTATGTCGCGATAGATACTCTCGTCTTCTTCGAAATAAATCCTGAATTTTAAGATTGCCATTGAACAAATTTACAGAAACTAACTAAGTTGTACGCCCTAAGTTTTATTACAAAACAAACAGAATAACGACCCCTCCACCACCATCCTTCATCCACCATCCACCATCTCCCATTCACCATCCACCATCTCCCATTCACCATCCACCATCCCCTACACAGGTTTAATCCCCATTTCAGCGGCTTTCTCCAACAAAAACTGTTCCGCAGCTTCAACCGTATTCGGAATCACGCCATCTAAGATGGCATCTTTTAACGCATCTTTCAAAATACCAACAGGTTTGGATGGTGCCAAACCAAATCTTTCCATAATCTGTTCGCCGCGCACAGGAGGTTGCCAGCTACGAATCTGGTCTTTCTCCTCCACTTCCCTGCAACGCTGCCGTACCATCTGGAAATTCTCCAGGTAGCGACGCACTTTATTTTTGTTTTTAGATGTGATATCCGCTTCGCACAGCGTCATCAGCGCATCAAAATCCTCACCTGCATCAAACAACAATCGGCGGATGGCACTATCGGTAATATTTTCTTTTGTAAGACTGATGGGACGTAAATGCAGTTCAACCAGTTTTTTGACGAAACGCATTTTTTCGTTCATGGGCAGCTTCAACTGCGTGAAAATTTTTGGGACCATTCGGCCACCCACTACTTCATGTCCGTGAAAGGTCCAGCCGTGCCCTTCCTCAAAACGTTTGGTTGCGGGTTTTGCAATATCATGTAAAATAGCAGCCCAACGCAACCAGAGATCATCGCTATTGCGTGCAACATTATCAAGCACCTGCAGTGTATGATAAAAATTGTCTTTGTGCCCATAGCCGTCGATATACTCCGCACCAGCAAGCTCAACCATTTGAGGGAAAAAGCGTTGTAGCAACCCGGATTTGTAGAGCAGGTCAAAACCGATAGATGGTACAGGTGCAGCAACGATTTTATTCAGTTCATCCGCCACTCTTTCTTTTGAAATAATACGAATGCGGTCTGCATTATCGCGAATGGCCTTGAACACGGTTTCTTCAATCGTAAACCCTAACTGCGTTGCAAAACGAATGGCGCGCATCATGCGTAAAGGATCATCGCTGAATGTGGTATTGGGATCCAGTGGCGTTCGAATGATTTTATCATCCAGGTCTTTTCTTCCGTCAAATGGATCAATCAGTTCGCCATAATTATTTTCATTCAAACTTATTGCCAGCGCATTGATGGTAAAGTCGCGACGCTCCTGGTCATCACGAAAACTTCCGGGTTCTACCTCGGGTTTACGTGAATGACGCTGATAACTTTCTTTGCGGGCCCCTACAAATTCAAGATCGAATAGTTCGGTTTCGTTTGAATGTGAAGATTTCTTTATCGGAATACGAATCTGTGCTGTACCAAAATTTTTAAAAAATTGCACCGCAGGTACGGGAGCAAACTGATGGGCCACTGCTTTGGCCAGTTCAATTCCGTCACCAATGCAAACAATGTCGCCATCCTTGGTTTCCCGCCCCAGTAATTTATCGCGCACAAATCCGCCTATCAGGTAACATTCCACCTGCAACTGTGCTGCGGCTTTTGCGACCTTTTCAAGTAATATTAATTCCTCCTTTGTACAGGGTATCTGCATAATCGGGCGTAAAGATAAGTGAAGTGTTATTACGGGCGAATCCATGTAGCCGCTCCATTTTCCCAACGGATAATAGATGAAGGAGCCGCCGGGTTACGGTCATCCTGGCGGTATTGTACAACATAGTCAACACCGTTTTTAATGTCCTCATCAATTTCAGCAAAATGTATAGGTGCCGGTTTTCCCGAAATGTTGGCAGAAGTTGATACAATCGGTTTGCGAAAACGACGAATCAAATGCCGGCAAAAATTTTCATTGCAAATACGAATGGCGATACTTCCGTCTTCAGCGGGAAGGTTGTCGGCAAAACCAATCGCGCCGTCGTAGATAACCGTTGTCGGTTTTTGCTGTTGCGCTAAAAAATCGAATAAGGAAAGATCGGGTGATGCAACGTACTGCAATATCTCGCGCTCGCCTGCCACCAGCACTATCAATGCTTTTGCACCCGGACGGTTTTTAAGTTGATAAACTTTCTCCACCGCTTGCAGGTTTGTAGCATCGCAACCGATTCCCCAAACAGTATCGGTGGGATAAAGAATCAAACCTCCTTCGTGCAGTACTTTCAGGCATTGCACAATATCATTTTCAAAACTATTGTCGTCAGATATATTTGTTAGTGAATCACTCATTGTTTCGAAGCCTGGGCGGCTTTGTTTAATAACTGGAATAATTTTTCAAACTGAATTTCCTCGTTATAATTTTCACGGATATGCATCTGTGCACGAAGTCCCATTTCCGCAGCCAGCTTTGGATTTGCGGCCAGTTCACGCATGTATTCCGACATCGCCTCTTCATCATATTCCGGAACCAGGAATCCAGTGGAACCATGTTGAACTGCTTCCATAATGCCGCCATGCATTGTACTTACTACAGGCAGTCCGGAAGCAGCAGCTTCCAGTACACTCAGTGGCGTTCCTTCCATATCACCTGAAGCGGGTGTAACAGAATGTTGTAAAAACGCAAAAGCACGCTGCATCATCACTGCTATTTCTTCAGATGGCATCACGCCCGTGAAAGAAACTGCATTTTCAATTCCCAGCGATTTTACCAATGCTGCACATTCTTCATAGAGCCCATCCTTTCCTCCTATCATTAGTAGTCTTGCCTGGGGAAATTCATCTAATATCCGGGCAAAAGCGCGAATAGTTATCTGCGGACCTTTTTTCGCAGTGAAGCGGCCGACGGCTAAAAAGGTCAATTCTTTTTCTGCGTTCTGCGCAACCGGTTTAAAGCGCTCGAGTGAAATTCCGTATGGTATCACGTGCACTTTTGCTGCATCAGCACCCGCGTTTACCAGCTTTTGTTTCATTACCTGCGAAACAGCAACCACGGCGGGCGCATACGCAAAGAGTTTCAGGTAGTCATTTTTGTACTGTTTCAAAACGCGGTGCATCGTAGCGTCGTAACCATGAAAATGCGGAACCAGTGGAATTCCCGTTTTTTGACATGACGAAACCAGGTGTGCCGCCGACAAACCATAATTGGCCAGCACGATTTCAATCTTGTTTCTTTTATAAAAATTGACAAGGCCGATATTGGTAAAATAGTTGTCGCGTCTGCCCGTGATCAGTCGCACCAGTTTCCCCGCGATCCGTACCGGTAAAGGGCTCAGCCAGCTATCGTCTTCTTTTTTTTCGGGCAATCGGCCGGTGTGCAGTGTATAAACCGGCGCCCGATCGCTGATGCCACGAATCTGGTTGCGGATAAACGTTTCGGAATAAACAAACTTTTTTGAGCGTGTGATGCAGATATTCATGTAAAATATGTCGCAGCAAATGCCGCACGACGCCCCAAAAATAGCAGACTTTCAAAATACAGGCTGTATTAGTTTGTTCCTGTATTAAGTGATACTTTTGCCGGGCAAACCAGGGCAATGAAACTTTCTATCATCATCACTACTTATAATTCTCCGGAATGGCTCGAAAAAGTCATTTGGGGATATCAGTGTCAGACCACGAAAGAGTTTGAAGTCGTTATTGCCGATGATGGTTCGGGCGAACCCACGCGCAGCCTGATTGATCGCCTTCGCACGGAAGTGGATTTCCCTATTCAGCATATCTGGCATGAAGACGAAGGTTTTCGCAAATGCACCATTCTGAATAAGGCTATCGTTGCATCGCAAACAGATTACCTGCTATTTACTGATGGTGATTGTATCCCACGGAAGGATTTTGTGCAGGTACATATTGACAAACGGGAAAAAGGATATTTCCTTTCAGGCGGTTACCTCAAACTGCCGATGGAATTGTCGCAGAAGATCAACAAAGCGGATATCGCTTCCGGTAATTGTTTTGACACCAAATGGTTGTTAAAAAACGGTTTTCCCAATACAATTAAAAAATTAAAACTAACCGGCAACCGCACACTTGCAAGTCTGCTCAATAGCATTACACCCACAGGCGCTACCTGGAACGGGCATAATGTTTCGGGATGGAAGAAAGACATTCTTGATGTGAACGGCTACGATGAGCGCATGAAATACGGCGCACTGGATCGTGAACTTGGGGAACGCATGATGAATAATGGAATAAAAGGAAAACAAATCCGTTATAGCGCGATTTGCATTCACCTGGACCATGCACGCAGTTACAAGAATAAAAAAGACCTCAGCTTTAATGCGGAAATACGTCGGCTTACAAAGTCGGAAAAGCGTACCTGGACCGATGCGGGTATTGAAACCACATCGCGTTATCCTGAATTGAAAGAAACTAAATAATCATTTGAAATTTATATAAGAATACAACATGAAAGAAAAGATTGAACAAGCCTGGGCCAACCGCGAACTTTTGAAAGAAGAAGAGTTTATTGAAGTAGTGCGCACGGTGATTGAAGAAGTAGACAAAGGTCGCCTTCGTGTAGCCTCTCCTACTGAAAATGGATGGGTGGTAAATGAATGGGTGAAACAGGCGATTCTTATGTATTTCGGTATTCAGCCTATGCAAACGTGGAGCGTTGAACCTTTCGAGTTTCACGATAAAATGTTGTTGAAGAAAAATTATCGCGACCTCGGCGTTCGTGCCGTTCCACATGCGGTTGCACGTTATGGAGCTTACATTGCACGCAACGTAGTGTTGATGCCTTCTTATGTAAACATTGGCGCTTTTGTTGACGAAGGCACCATGGTTGATACCTGGGCGACCGTAGGTAGTTGCGCACAAATTGGGAAAGGTGTACACCTGAGTGGTGGTGTAGGAATTGGTGGCGTACTGGAGCCATTGCAGGCATCACCCGTAATTATTGAAGATGGTTGTTTTATCGGCAGTCGTTGTATTGTGGTAGAAGGTGTGCATGTTGAAAAAGAAGCAGTGTTGGGCGCGAATGTGGTATTAACCCAGAGCACAAAAATCATTGACGTTAGCGGCGCTGAGCCGATTGAATACAAAGGACGCGTACCAGCTCGTAGCGTGGTGATTCCCGGCAGTTATACCAAAAAATTCACTGCTGGTGAATACCAGGTAAGCTGCGCACTCATCATTGGCCAACGTAAAGCAAGTACCGACCTGAAGACAAGCCTGAATGATGCGTTGAGGGATTTTAATGTGGCGGTTTGATCGAGGACCGATGATCGTTGATCGATGTTCGATGATCGTTGATCGTTGATCGAAGAAATTTTCGAATGGTAGATCACGCTTTTGTCGGCGAGATTGGTTTTCTTGCACGCTGATCAACCATCAATCATCGACCATCGATCAACGATCATCGAACATCGAACATCGATCATCACAAATAAATAGTTCCTTATTAACAATAAACCTCTTTTCGCTGGTTTTATCATCACATTGCTGGGGGCGATTCTTTTCAGCACCAAGGCGATTATTGTGAAGCTTAGTTTTTCGAATACTCAACTCGACGCTTTGAGTTTGCTGACGCTTCGCATGATTTTCTCGCTCCCGTTTTACCTGGTGGCAGCATGGATCGGCAGCAGCAATAAAATGCGTGATAAATTCACCAGGCGCCAGTGGTGGATCATCATCGCGCTGGGGTTGTTTGGGTATTATCTCAGCAGCTTATTCGATTTTATCGGCCTGCAATATGTTTCTGCGGGTCTTGAAAGGTTGATCCTGTTCCTCTACCCCACTTTTGCTGTGTTGATCAACGCATGGTATTTCCGTGAAAAGATATCACGGCTACAACAGGGCGCGCTCGCGCTGACATATGTGGGTATCGCAATTGCCTATTTAGGCGAGCTTAACCTGGAGGACACAAACCCTAACATTTACTGGGGTAGTTTTCTGATTTTCCTTTGTGCCGTTACTTATTCCATTTATATCGTTGGCAGTGGCCATATGGTAAAACAGGTGGGCGCTACTAAGTTTACGGCTTACGCCATGCTGAGTGCAACGATGGGCATCTTTATCCATTTCCTGGTAGCAGGCAATTTTTCCCAAATGGATGAAATGGCAGCAGCATGGCCCTATGGCATTGTACTGGCACTTTTTTGCAACAGTCATACCCACATTTATGCTCTCTGTGGGTATGAAAAAAATCGGGACCAATAATGTGGCCATTATCTCGGCCATCGGCCCCGTTAGTACCATTTTGCAGGCACATTGGATTTTGGGTGAACCCATTTTCTTCGCACAGGTGCTGGGGACGATCCTTGTGGTCATCGGTGTGCTGCTAATTGGCTGGAAAAGTGCCAAAAATTTGGAAGGATAGATGTGATTGTGCTATATTTGCCGCCCTGAATTGATGCCCAGGTGGCGAAATTGGTAGACGCACTGTCTTCAGGTGGCAGCGCCGCGAGGTGTGCTGGTTCGAATCCAGTCCTGGGCACAAAAGTCCCGTAGAAACGAAAGTTTCTACGGGACTTT
>JANPZZ010000007.1 GCA_024707305.1 Chitinophagaceae bacterium | reverse complement strand
TTTAAGAGAGGCTGGGCTAACGGTCAACGAATCGCATGTTATTGACCTTTCCGATGTAAATTCAATTTTACCTTCGCGGCAATTTGATCTCGTTATTGCCGACGTGCCCTGTAGTGGCAGTGGTACCTGGGGACGTACACCCGAGCAACTTTATTTTTTTCGATCCTCAAAAAATCGATTACTATGCCAAACTTCAATCGAAAATAATAGACCGTGTAGCAGACGCTGTTAAACCTGGCGGTTATCTTTTGTATTGTACCTGTTCTGTTTTCAAAGAAGAGAATGAAACGCAGGTTGATCGGTTTCTTGAAAATCATTCTTTCGAAAAAACAAATCAGCAATTGATCAGGGGATATCAACGACGATCAGACACTCTTTTCGCATCGCTGCTTCATAAGCCATCAAAGGTGTAGAAACGAAGTTCGTGACAGCACTTTCTTTCCTTCATAAAATACAAGCCAGTAGATGCCTGCAGTTGGAATCGTTGCCGCCAGTGTACGACTGCTTAAACCTCTCGCTACATTCATATTGCGGGAAGTATAAACGATCTGCCCACTTGCAGAGATAATTGACATATTGAGGTTTGATTTTTCTTCCGGAGCTTCAATTCGAACAACAATCGAGCCTGCATTGATGCGGGTTGGTTGACCGGTAACCTGTACAGTAAATTTTGAATAGGTGGGGCAGGAGAAAGTGGAAGCAGATAATGTATCTAAAATAACTGTAGAATAACTGGCCTGAGCTGTGTCAATTACCTGGATGACGCGAAACTCAACGTCGTTTGATGTTGCTCCTTCCAGTGATATTGTAGCACTTTTTTGAACGGTATGTAATTGAGGATTTGCCTCAGCGAGTATATCGGTTAGCACAGTCGTGAAATTGTTCTCCCCAACAAACCTTCTTTCAATAATGTATTTCATTCCCGCGGCTTCTTTTGTTTTCCAGTTTAATGTAGCCGAACAATTACCTGCTGTTACGGAAGTGGCTGCGAATTCTTTAAGCAGGGTGCTGAATGCTATTTTCAAGTCAGGAATACCATATCCTGTTCTGTCGTCGGGATTGGTATAGCGGTCGGCCGATTCTTTCAGCGCCCGCACGATGCGCATATTGTTGACCTCCGGAAATCCCTGCCAAAGACAGGTTGCCAGTCCGGCCATATTGGGACAGGCATATGAAGTGCCATTCGATGCGCCAACAGAGCCGCCGGTATTCTGAATCATTGCGGCAACACCAACAGATGCTACATCCGGTTTAATGCGGCCATCTGCTGACGGCCCGTAACTGGAAAACGAGCCAACCTGCCTGTTGTTGTTTACAGCACCTACCGCCACAACGCTGTCACCATCGGCAGGAGTGGAGATCATTTTCCAGGGGTCATTGCCGGAGTTACCTGCTGAATTAAAAACCAACATACCTTTTGCTGCTGCCATATCTGCGCCACGCGCAGCCATGGTGATATCTCCATTTAAATCACTGTAGGGATAATCGGGAACCGGACTGCTCCAGTCGTATCCATATCCCAGTGAAGAGGAGATGATGTCGGCGCCAATACTATCAGCACGTTCAGCGCCGCAAACCCAGTTGAATTCTTCTATGGGGAATTCTGAACTCACGTCTTCAGTTCGGAATAAATGAAAAGAAGCTTCGGGTGCTTTCCCCACAAACTGGCCCGGGATATTTGCAGCAATAGTTGAAAGGCATTGCATGCCGTGCTGGTGGTCTTCCGAAACGGAATTATTTCTATCAACAAAATCCCAGGTACTCAATACCCGGTTGTATTTGTTCATACTATCGAAGGCTGGCAGCGTATGGTAGTTTCGAAATCCGCCATCTAACATTGCAATCTGCATTTGTTGTCCGCGTAATCCGATATTGTGCAGGAACTGGCCATTGTGTAAAGCAATCTCTGCAAATGAGTTTGCGCCATAATTAAAATAATCCGATAGATGTTTTTGTTGCCGTGCTACAGTTTGTGGTAAATCAAAAACCACGTCTTCAATCTTGTTGCGCCCAACATTGGAGCGTGCGGCGATGCCGTCGACGGATAAAACAAATGTAAGTGATAATATCTGCTGAATCGCATCCGCGTCGGATGCCTGGATCGTTACTGCGTTTAACCATTTCGACTGGTTTAATACAGTAACTCCGTTGATTGACTGAATCTGTTGTATAAATGCTGCAGGAACAGGAAGGTCTGTACTATCAATAGCGATGTTGTAACGAACCCTTCGTTGAATGGCCCGTTCGCTTAAGAAAGCAGAGGGATTTGAGAGTTGATGAGTGCCCGCACCTTTGTGTTTAAAGGTTACACGGTAGCGGCTAAACTGTGAATTGGCGCTAAATGAAAAGACACAAAGAAGGAGAAGTAATAGCCAATGCTTCATGGGGATGATTTACCACCTTAAAGGTAGGGCATATCATCCTTAGTTATGATCGATCATCCACATGGTTACACCAAAGCCTGAATAGTAAGGATCAGGCCCGCTTAAATTGGGTTGATACTCCCACATTTCGTATTCGCGATATACCAGTCCAATACCCCGGGAGTATTTTTCTGTGGCGCGGTTCTTATAACCATAGCTCAATGGATCGGCGATCGGTACGTTGGAGAAATCGTTTTGCTGTTCAATCGTATATACGTCAGTATAATTCTGGCCATTGATGGTTGTACCCGATTCAAACTGTTGAACATAAAACTCCCAGTTCTGCATATCGTCGTCATTACTGAAGTTATACCCAAATGGATCGTAAGCGTCTGTAGGGAGGTAAGAGTTGCCTTTCCAGCTGGTTCCTTCCCGCATAGGAGCCTGGAGTTTGATGATTCGCAGGTTGTCTTCGATCACTTCAATCCGGTTTCTCAGCGGGGTGATGAAATAGGTGCCATCTGGTACCCATTCACCCGAGCCATCTTCATTGTTCAAATAGCGATAAATGCGATACGATTTGCGTCCCAGGTTATCCGTTACTTCAGCGTCCACAACATGTTTTACCTGGTATTGATGTACTTCTGGAAAGCGTTGAAAGTCAACAAATACGAGTGAGTCAATCCGATAAGTGATGTATTTCCCCACTTCCAGGGGCATATATTCAGAAACGGGTTCCGTTGCGAAGTCTTCCGTTTCGCCTTTGCAGGAAATGAGGTGGATGCTTATTAAAAGGGCAATAAGGAGTTGAAGCTTAAAATTGAATCTCATACAGGACAGTTAATTCCAGGATACAAATAGAACGTAATAACGTTGGATCAGCCGGTAAATTGTGTACGGGTATAATTCACTCCCAGGGAGTTAATGGCCTGGTTTAGCACGTCCGGCAGCGTTTAAAGTCGCTGGATGATGCCGCCTCCAATGACGTCGTCCCCGTCATAAAACACGGCACTTTGCCCGGGTGCGATTCCTTTTACGTTGTCATAAAAATGTACACGTACGCTGCCATTTTCGGGATAGAGGTTAGACAAAGCTCCACTGTCTTTATACCTGATTTTTGTTACCGCTTCCATACCGGGTGTAATGAGGTCGTATTTCAGCATATTGATCTTACCCACCATCATTTCCTGGCGGTTGAGGTCTTCTTCATCTCCCAGCGTTACTGTGTTATGGTCGGGATCAATATGGGTTACAAACGCGGGTTTGCCGAGCGCAATATCGAGCCCTTTACGTTGACCAATGGTATAGAAGGGGTAACCTTTATGTTTACCGAGTATTTTACCTGTTTTGTCAATGAAATTGCCTCCGCTTACGCGTTCTTCCAGCCCGTCAACACGGCGTTTCAGGAAACCACGATAGTCGTTATCCGGTACGAAACAGATCTCATAGCTCTCACTTTTTTTAGCAAGCGCAGGATAGCCATAATCATGCGCCATCTGGCGGATTTCTGTTTTGTGATAAGGACCCAGGGGAAGTAATGTGCGGCTGAGCAGGTCTTGCTGCAGGCCCCAAAGTACATAACTCTGGTCTTTTGTGGCATCTACGGCTTTGCTAATGAAATAGCGGCCATTGTCGTGTTGGTTAACCTTTGCGTAGTGGCCTGTTGCAATAAAGTCACAACCAAGCGCATCGGCACGTTTCAAAAGGGCACGCCATTTAATATGGGTATTGCAAAGCACGCAGGGGTTGGGCGTGCGCCCTGCCAGGTATTCATCAACGAAATTATTAATAACAAAATCGCCAAATTCTTCCCGGATATCGAGGATATAATGCGGAAAACCATGCTCAACAGCTGCCTGGCGGGCATCATTGAAACTGTCGACATTGCAGCAACCCGTCTCTTTTTTGCCTCCGCCACTGCTGCTGTAGTCCCAGGTTTTCATGGTAATACCCACCACTTCATATCCCTGATCATTGAGCATCAGGGCCGTAACCGTACTGTCAATACCGCCACTCATGGCAACCAGCACTTTTCCTTTACGACTCATTTTTTGTACGTTTTTCTCTTATAACAGCAAAGGTAAGGGGAAGTTTGGGAGATCGATGATCGATGTCCGATGATCGATGGTCGATGGCTGTTTTACAGGGAGGCATACCGTTCTGGCAACTGGCGGGGGCAGCTGAATCTTCAAACTGTTCCGGTCATCCAACATCGGTCAACGATCATCGATCGTCGATCCTCGTTTTTTCACCGCCCTTTCTCCAGATTTTCCCGGTTTGGCCCGGTGTTTTACACTTGGAAAGGGGGCTGCTGCGGTTGTATGTTGCACCCGTAAGGTTGAGTGGCGGCGGTTAGTATAAAAGTTATTCACACGATCTGGCAGATTTTAAAGGTTCTTGTTTGGTGACTGCCCGGGAGGAGGAATAATGCTAACTTGCCGCTTTATTTAAGTAATTATTAAACGGTTTCATATGATCAAGTTGCAAGTAATTGGACACCTCGGCAAAGACTGCGTGGTGAATACAGTGAATGGAAAGAATGTGATTAACTTCTCCGTTGCCCATAGCGAACGTTTTAAAGACAGCCAGGGCGTTCAACAGGAGAGAACTACCTGGGTTGAATGTGCTTACTGGACTGATCGTACTAACATTGCGCCTTATCTCTCAAAAGGTACGCAGGTGTGGGTAGAAGGTCAACCCGAAGTACGTACCTATCAACGTAATGATGGAACGCCAGGTTTTTCACTGACGATGCGTGTGCGTGAAGTTCAATTGTTGGGCCGCAGGGAAGGGGGAGCTCCCGGAGCTGGCGGAGTTAACCAGACAGGTGCTGGTGCTGGCAACAACAACGCACCCGTGGAACTTTCTACGCCGGTGGATGATCTTCCATTCTAATAATGTAAAAAGCTATTAGAAAAATAATCAAAGCAGATAACCGAGCGGTTATCTGCTTTGTAAATAAATTGTCGCTGCAAAGCAGACGGACTGGACTTCCAATTCTACCCATAGAACACATCGTTATGTCGGACCATCCCGCAATTCCCTACAACTCCTTACTACTATTTGCTGAATCAGTTTTCAGAAAAATAGGTTGTTCTGAAGAACATGCTGCCCTGGCAGCAGAAAGTTTACTCGCTGCCGACCTGCGCGGGGTGGATTCGCACGGCGTTGCCAGGCTTAGCGGATATGTTCGTTTGTGGGAAGTGGGTCGAGTAAATGCGCAACCGAATATTCGTGTCATTCATGAAACTCCGTCAACAGCTGTTGTTGACGGTGATAGCGGACTGGGACTTGTAGTCGCACGAAAAGCAATGGAGATTGCCATTTCCAAAGCCGAAGCAGTTGGAACCGGTTGGGTGAGTGTTCAAAACAGCAATCACTTTGGTATTGCCGCTGTGCATGCCATGATGGCTTTGGAAAAAGATATGATGGGTATTGCCATGACGAACGCAAGTCCGCTGGTGGCACCTACATTTTCGATCGATAAAATGTTGGGAACAAACCCTATTTGTGTGGCAGCGCCGGCTGGTGCCGAACCCGCATTTGTTGCCGACCTGGCAACGACTACTGCGGCAAATGGCAAACTGGAAATTTTACAAAGAAAAAATTTACAAACACCCGATGGATGGGTGCAGGATATTGAAGGTAATCCCAGCAATGATCCGCATATTCTGAAACAGGGGGGAGCGCTACTTCCACTGGGTGGTGACCGCGATCATGGGAGCCACAAAGGATATGCCCTCGGTGCCGTTGTCGACATCTTCAGTGCGCTGCTTAGTGGCGCCAACTATGCTCCCTGGGTACCACCTTTCCCTGCATATGTTCCTATACCGGCGCAACAACCAGGAAAAGGCATCGGTCATTTTCTCGGTGCGATGCGGGTCGATGCATTTCGGCCGGCAGCAGAATTCAAAGCATCCATGGATCACTGGATACAGGGATTTCGTAATGCACGCCCCTTACCCGGACAGGAAAAAGTTTTGGTGCCGGGTGATCCTGAACGTGAAATGCAGCAGGAACGACTGGTAAATGGGATATCGCTGCTTCCAGTAGTAATCAAGGATTTGAAGTCGGTAGCGGAAAAACTCAATCTGCCCGCTGATTTCTAATAAACAGTTGACAACAGAGACGGATTAAAAATCTCACGCGCGTTCGTTATTCATTATAGATTTCATTGTCACAGTCGGTTGAAGAACAGAAAACGTTATCTGTTCCTCCTTATCTTTGCGCCCAATTCGTAAACCAATTAATCATTCAAATTACGGGAGGGGGGGAACCAATCATGAAAGTAATGAAGTTTGGGGGCACCAGTGTGGGCAGGCCGGAACGGATGCACCATATCGTATCACTGGTTACCCGTCAGGAAGAGCCAACAATTGTTGTATTATCGGCGCTTTCTGGTACCACCAATGCATTGGTGGAGATCGGCGAAAATATCGCAAGGGGAGACAGGGATGCGGCCAGAAAGACCATCGAAAAACTGGAAGCACACTATCAGCAATTTATCAGCGAACTCGTAACGAAACCTGCATCTGTAGACAAAGCAAAAGCCGTTGTTGCAGAACACTTCGAATTCTTAAATATCATTCTTAAGATATCATTCAGCGAAGCGCTTAGTAAAGATATTCTTGCACAGGGCGAGTTGCTTTCAACGCGTCTATTCTGCGTGTACCTGGAAGAGCAGGGTGTTGGACATGCATTGCTTCCAGCACTTGAATTCATGTCGATTGATGCATACGATGAACCACAGATCGGCAGCATCAAAGTAAAACTTAGCCAGCTATTGCAACAACGCAAAGAGGTGAAGTTGTTCGTAACACAGGGATACATCTGCCGCAATTCACGTGGCGAAGTGGATAACCTGAAACGTGGCGGTAGCGATTACTCTGCATCGCTGATTGCAGCCGCATTGAATGCAAGTGTATGTGAAATATGGACGGATATCGACGGCATGCACAACAACGATCCACGAGTGGTGAAAAAAACCGTACCGGTGGAACAGTTAAGTTTCGATGAAGCGGCAGAGCTTGCTTATTTCGGCGCAAAAATTCTGCACCCTGCTTCTATCTGGCCGGCGCAGCAATATAAAGTCCCGGTGAGATTGCTCAATACCATGCAACCGGAAGCAAAAGGAACACTCATTGCTGAAAAAGCGGATGGTGTAGGCGTGAAGGCTGTTGCTGCAAAAGACAACATCATTGCTATTCGCATTAAGAGTAGTCGCATGTTGCTCGCGTATGGTTTCCTGCGGAAGATTTTTGAGGTGTTTGAAAAATACCGTACACCTATCGATATGATCACAACTTCAGAAGTTGCAGTGTCAATCACCATCGATAACCCCCAATACCTGAAAGAAATACTGAAAGAACTGGAACCATTTGGAAGTACCGAAGTAGATCACAACCAAACAATCATTTCAGTGGTTGGTAATGAAATTGCGCAAACGTCGGATATCATCAAGAAGCTGTTTGGTTCTATTATGAATATCCCCGTGAGAATGGTGTCTTATGGCGGAAGCCCGCACAATATTTCACTGCTCATTTCAGCCGAACACAAAACGCAGATCCTGCAGCAATTAAACAAAGGAATGTTTGGGTTGGAATAGTTAAATTAGGTTAAAGCCCGTTTTTTATAAACAGCTTCATTTATATTGCCGGTATGTATCGCATTCCGGCAATTTTTTTGTTTCTGCTTATACCTGCATTCATTCACGCGCAATCTACTATTACCGGGCAGGTAGTGCGGGCCGATAATAAGGAGCCAATTCCCGGAAGCAGTGTTTTCATCTCCAATACATCACGCGGCACCGTTACCGGTTCTGATGGCCGCTTTGAACTGCATCTGTTACCCGTCGGGAAATATGAACTCGTGATTTCAAGTGTGGGTTTTGAAACATCGGTTTACACTTTTTCATCGGAGCAGTTACCGTTGAAATTGCGAGTAGAAATGGATGTGAAAGTGCGGGAGCTTCCCAACGTAACTGTAGAACCTTCAATTGAAGAAGGATGGGATAAATGGGGATTGACATTTACCGACAACTTCATGGGTGCCACACCGAATGCTGCGAATTGTGAAATACGTAATAAGTCGAAGATTAAATTTCGTTTTTATAAAAAGTCAAATCGCGTAATTGCTTATTGTGATGAACCGCTGGAAATTGTCAATCGCGCCTTAGGCTATCGGATTAAATACCAGTTGGAGGATTTTGAAGTAAAGTTTACCGAAAGATGGTCGCGGTTTATGGGTTATGTTTTATTTGAAGATATGGATGGCGACCGGTCCAAAGTGCGTAAACGCTGGCAACGTGCGCGCGATGAAGCCTTTTATGGAAGCATGATGCATTTCTTGAGATCAGTTTACGCAGGTAATGTAGATCAGGAAGGTTTTGCGATGCGTCGGATGTGGCGTATGCCGAATACAGAGAAAGCGCGCGTTCGGCAATTGTATCGCTCGGGTTTAGTGACGCGCTCTGGAAATGTTGAAATGATGATAACGCTCGATGGAAAGAAGGATTCGCTCCCGGCCGATTCCACCCGGTATTATGAAACCGTCTTGCGACAACCTGATGAAATTGAACATTACGGTCCAACAAACCTTACAGTGGACAGTATCCTGCTTTCGGTATCACCTGCCTTCAAAGAAATTTATTTTACAGACTACCTCCAGGTTATTTATAAAAATGAAAAAGAAGATCCAGCATACCTCCGATATTTCTATTTGAGTCGTTCGCCGGCCTTCCAGGTTAGTAACCTTTTTTTACCAGATCCAACGGCGATTGCAATCTTTCGGGACGGAAGTTATGATCCGCCAACAAATGTATTCTCTATGGGGTACTGGTCGTGGAGCGATAAAATTGGGGATATGCTGCCGCTGGATTACGAACCTTTCGCGCCCGTTCCGAAATTAAAATAAAAGGCAAACGAACTATTCCTGTTTTTGCCAAACGCGTACATAGTCAACTTCCATACGCTGCGGCCAGATGTTTTCATCCACACCTTTCTGTCCACCCCAATTGCCTCCAACAGCTATGTTTAACAACAAATGCATTTTGTTATCAAAAGGCCAGGCTTCATAACCTGTACCATCATTACCACAACGATAAAATACCTGGTCATCGATACCCACGAATAATGAATCTTTATTCCATTCTACCTGGTAGCGATGAAATGCCTCTGCAAAGTCTTCAACAAAAATCGTGTCGGTAATTTGTGTGCCGATAATATGATTGTATTTCTTCGTGTGGATGGAAGCATGAATATAACCTGGATTATATCCCACATGTTCCATAATATCAATTTCCCCATCATCAGGCCACTTCATGGGTTGGGTGGATGCAAGCATCCAGATCGCAGGCCATGTGCCGCGACCTTTTGGGAGTTTTGCTTTTACTTCCATCTTCGCATATCGCCAGTCGCCTTTTCCTTTTGTTACCAGCCTTGCGGATGAATATTCCTTTCCCTGCATTTCTTCGCGATGGGCTTCTATCGTGAGTAATCCATCTGCAACCCGTGCATTCTCTTTTCGGCCTGCAGTATAATACTGCAATTCATTATTACCCCAGCCATGCCCGCCTACGTCATAATTCCATCTTGTAGTGTCGGGCAGGCCATTGTATTCGAATTCGTCCTGCCAGACAAGTTTCCATTCGCTTTCTTCCACCGGCGGCTGCTTTTCTGCAGGCGAATTATTGCAGGAATAAAACGCAAACATTATCAACAAGGAGATTCGAAACATACAATCGATTTAAAAGGTTATACTCTTAAAATGCTTTCGGTTTTTTCTCTGTCTCTTTCCCTGTATTCTTCACAAATTTTTCTAACCATTCAAATTGCTCTGCCAGCGTATGCAATACGTTTTCACGACCAGCATATCCATGGCTTTCATAAGGAAGGCTTACATATTTAGCTGTCCCGCCATGTCCCTTAATAGCATTAAACATTCTTTCGCTTTGAATAGGATAAGTACCGGTGTTGTTGTCGGCATCACCATGCAGTAATAATAATGGGGTTTTTATTTTGTCGGCATGCATAAAAGGACTCATGTCGTTATACAATTTTGGATCCTGCCAGTAGGTACGGTCTTCATTTTGAAAACCGAAAGGAGTAAGCGTGCGGTTATAAGCGCCACTGCGTGCAATACCTGCTTTAAAAAGGTTGGTATGTGCAAGCAGGTTTGCCGTCATAAATGCACCATAGCTGTGTCCGCCAACAGCAATACGATCCGGATCGCCCACGCCCATTTCTTTCAAAATATTAACGGCGGCTTCGGCATTCATTTTAAGCTGGTCAATAAAGTTGTCGTTGGGCTTTCTGTCCTTGTCGGTGGCGACGATAGGCATTTCGGCATTGTTTAATACAGCGTATCCCTGTGTTACATAGTAAACAGGTGTGCCCCAGCTGAGTAAGGTAAAGCGATGTTCACTTCCGCGAATCTGTGCAGCATCCGACGCCGAGTTGTACTCAGCAGGATAAGCCCACATTATCACCGGTAATGGCCCATCACGTTTCGGGTCATATCCTTTAGGCAGATAAAGATCGCCGGTGAGGTCTACACCATCGGCGCGTTTGTACTTAATCTTTTGTTTACTTACTTCGTCCAGTTGCGGATAGGGTGATGCGAACTGTGTCAACGGTCGATCGGCAATACGCGCTTTCAGATCTTTCAACCAGTAGTTTGGCATATCTTTTTCTGATTCGCGACGTGTTACAAGTGTGAGACGATTTGGGTCAACAACTTTCGTAACCATTTCGAACGAACCTTCAGGGCAACGCCAGAGGGTATCTGCTTTTTTGGTATGAACATCATAAGAAAGCAGGAAAGGCAGGTCGCCTTTTGGAGAAGAACCAGTGGTGTTATTCAGGAGGATTTTATTGCCATTATCAATCGTTACTAACACGCTGCGGCCATAACTGTTTAATGAAGTTACAGGGCTACCAGGGTTTGCATATGCGTTGGTGGTATTACGTGTAATTAGTGCTTCCAGGTCGCCGGTGATAGAACTATAACGGTTCATTTGTGTGATCTGTTTGCCACGGAGTCCTTCATCTACAATCGCAAGCGCAGCTGTTCCCCAGGTGGTACCGCGATAACGCATTTTGGTTTTAAACAATTCACGTGGTTTTTCTGTGAATGGTGCAGCTTGTGCATAAACAGCATCGTGATATTCCACATCTGTTTTGATCAATCCGCCATCCAGCGGTTCACACCATACCAGCGTTGCAGGTTCATCATCGCGCCATTCAAAACTACGTGGTACATTTTGCACATTATCGTTACCGGAAGGCGCTGTTTCAGATGATGGCAACTTCGCTACCGTTTTGATTACTTTACCTGCAATGTCGGTTACAACAATAACGGAAGGAAAACCGGAAGCAGGTACCAGGTAGGAGAATGGTTTCTCCAGCGTGCGAACCATCAGGTATTTGCGATCAGGAGAAATCTGGATGTTTGCATAGATCGCAGGTTTACCAATTTTGGTTTCCACACCACCCACATTGCGCACCAGTTGTGTGGTAGCATAAAATTCAAAAAGCTGCTCATCATGTGGCGTTTTAATCATATCCTGGTAGGTAGGACGTGGAGAAGCTTTCCCTGCAACTTCCTGCGTGGCTGGTCCGGCAGGAAGAAGTGGTTTGGTGGGTGCAGCGGAAGTCGGCTTGAGTGCTGTCCGATATAGCAGGCTATTTTCATCAAACCAGGAATAATCGCCATACACCACGTTTAACGCCGTTTTATTGACTTTCTGCGCTTTCATCGTTGCGAGTTCGATTACGTAAAGATCCACGCGGTCGCGGGTTACCTGCAAAAAAGCAATCTTCTTATCATTGGGACTCCAGCTAAAGCTACTGGCGGAGAGGGGCGAAGGCAATCCTGTTATTTTATGTTCTTTACCGGTTTTAATATTCTTCAGGTAAATATTTGTAACGTAGTTCTGCCTGCTCGGCGCATAGTTCGCAGGGTTGATACGCAAACCTGCGATTTTCAACTCAGGTTTTGCCAACTCTTCCACAGATGGATACATACTGGTTTCAGTGAGCAACATCCATTCGCCCTTGTTATCAAAACGAACGGCGGGCGTAGGTTTCGCCAGCAGCATGTCCTGGATTTCTTTTGGCGGAAGTTTATATCCTGTATTGTCCTGCGCAAATGCAATTTGTGTTGCAAACAGAAAACAGAAGAATAGTTTTTTCATTGATGTTGTGATATTAATCAGGTGAAAAATCGGGATGATCCGGTACAACCGAAGTTAAGGATTCGGACGAAATGAGCCAATTATCCATAGGAGGTAAAAGACGGCACTGGTTATTCAATACGCTTCACTCATTTAATCTGCCAATTGCTCAACCACACGGTTTGTGGCAGACGTGCGGTTATAGTTTTGCACCACTAAAAACAAACCCAATCATTTACTTCTAAACCTTTTTTATGAAAAAGATTTCAATCATTGTTACATCCATGGTTTTACTGGTGGCCGTTGCTGGCACCATGCAGGCTGGTGCACAATTGAGTGCAGGTGTAAAAGCCGGCCTCAACCTTGCCAGCTTTGATGCCGATTTCGAAAAACTGAGAGACAAAACCCGGGCTGGTTGCAGGTGGTTTCGCTGCATATCAATTCAATTCAAAATGGTCGGCCCAGGGCGAAGTATTATACTCGATGCAGGGAACCAAAACAAACTACGGAAACTACGATTTTAAATACATCAATATTCCGTTTACCGCGGGGTATAAAGTGTGGGACGAACTGCGTATTCACACCGGTCCGCAAATTGGTCTATTGTTATCAGCCAAAACAACCGATGAAGGTGAAAAATATGACATCAAATACCTGATGAAATCGAGTGATATTTCCTGGGTGCTGGGTGCCTCCTATCAATTCAGCGAAAAGTTTATCGCCGATGTACGTTGGGTGAAAGGACTAACAGATGTTTCTAATAATAATTCTGATGTGAAAAACACAGGAGTGCAACTGACAATTGGATACAGGTTGAAGTAGAGGTTGGATGTTGGAACAGGGGAGCCGGCTTGTCCGGCTTTCCCCGTTTCTCAAAAAAAGTTTTGCGATCTCGATATTCTCCATCATATTTGCAATGGTGAATAAGCAAATTAAAAATATTCAGTGGTGGTGGCATACAGAAACCAGGGGGTTACTGTACTGACACTGCTTTTGTATAAAAAAGAAGTATAAGGCCCCGGATTAATTCGGGGCTTTTTTTTGACCAACAAACGAACGCCAGCACTGGCATGGAAACGATGAAGAAAATTAACCTGGAAACGGAATGTAAACGATTACTGGCTGATGTGTACACGCCGGTAGGCATTTACCTGCGCCTGCGCGACCGGTTCCGAGATACTATTTTGCTGGAAAGCACCGATCATCATACATCTGAAAACAGCTATTCATTTATTTGTGTAAATGCTGTAGCGGGAATGGAGATTAGCGGTATTGATCAACTCGAATTCAAATTTCCCGGTCGCGATCCCGAGAAAAAAGCCATTCCGCAACCATCCATGGTGCCAGAATTGTTATGGGAGTTTATGCAACAACTGGAAGCAAAACCTTCGTCAGTTCCTGCAGCACGCTTTGCACAGGGATTGTATGGTTATACCTGCTATGATGCGGTTCAGTTTTTTGATAGTATTAAACTGGCAGGTCAATCCCTAAAACCCGGTATCAATGTTGATAAACGGATACCTCTGATGCGTTATCGATTGTACCAGTATGTGATTGCGTTCAATCATTTTAAGGACGAATTATTTATTTGCGAGAATAAAATTGCAGGTCTTGAGAGTGATATTAACCTTGTTGAGTCGCTGATTCGCAGTAAAGACGTTCCTGTTTATCCTTTTAAAATGAAAGGTAAGGAACAAACGAACATGAGCGATGATGCTTTTCGCGACATGGTGAAAAAAGGAATGGAGAGTTGCCTGCGCGGGGATGTATTTCAGATTGTACTGAGCCGTCGCTTCCAGCAGGCGTTTAGCGGCGATGAGTTTAATGTTTACCGCGCGTTGAGAAGTATCAATCCTTCCCCTTATCTCTTCTTCTTTGATTATGGCGATTATAAATTGATGGGATCTTCACCCGAAGCGCAGTTGCTGATACAGGGAGGTAAAGCAGTTGTACATCCGATTGCGGGTACCTTCCGTCGCACAGGCGATGAAGTGGTCGATCGGCAGGCAACACAACGTTTGCTGGAAGATGCGAAAGAAAATGCAGAACATGTGATGCTGGTGGATCTTGCTCGCAATGATTTGAGCAGATTGTGTGATGATGTGGAAGTGTCCCATTTTCGACAGGTGCAGTATTACTCGCATGTAATTCACCTGGTAAGCGAAGTAACGGGTCGCGTGCGGGAAGGGTTTAATCCTTTTTCGCTGCTGGCAGCTACTTTCCCAGCGGGTACATTAAGTGGTGCACCCAAGTTTCGCGCCATGGAGTTGATTGATCAACTGGAACCGACTGCGCGCGAATATTACGGTGGTGCACTCGGGTTCATGGGACTCGACGGAACCTGCACTCACGCTATCATGATCCGTACTTTCCTCAGCAGCCAGAATACGCTAACTTACCAGGCCGGTGCGGGTGTTGTTGTGGCCAGCAACCCTGAAAGTGAACTCCAGGAAGTAAATAATAAGCTGGGTGCATTAAAAAAGGCAATAGAAATGGGAGAACAGGTTGCCTGATTGTTCTATCTAAAAATAAAAAAACTGAGCTGTGAAGTTACTGGTATTCGATAATTACGATTCATTCACCTATAACCTGGTACACCTGGTTGAGAAGATTTTGCACCAGCGTGTTGATGTTGTGCGCAATGATAAAATTGCTTTAAAAGATGTTGCGGCCTACGATCGCATCATACTTTCTCCCGGGCCCGGTATACCCGAAGAAGCAGGATTGCTGCTGCCGCTAATAAAAGAATATGCCGCAACGAAATCCATCCTGGGAGTTTGCCTCGGGCACCAGGCAATCGCGGAAGCGTTTGGCGGCAAACTACATAATCTTTCTACTGTTTACCACGGTGTAGCGACTCCGGTAGATGTTTTACCTGTAAAAAAGCGGGAAGTAGGTGGAAAGGATTTTGATTCAGGGGAAATATTTGAAGGACTTCCTGCAAGACTCGATGTGGGACGTTATCATTCATGGATTGTAGATGAAACCTGGTTGCCTGCGGAACTGGAAATAACTGCGCGTGATGCAAATGGCTATATAATGGCCATGCGTCATCGGGCTTATGACTTACAGGGCGTACAATTTCATCCGGAAAGTGTATTAACACCTATGGGTGAAACCATGTTGAGAAACTGGCTCAATGTGAAATAATAAATGACGACACAATTGCCGGAACCTGAATTGAATAAAATGAAAAAGATTCTTTCTATACTATTTGAACATAAATCCCTTTTGCGCGAAGATGCGAAACGCGTACTCGTGGAAATAGGGCAGGGGAAATACAATGAGCATGAGGTCACCGCGTTCATGACGGCTTACCTGATGCGCAGCATTACCATTCCTGAATTGCAGGGCTTTCGTGACGCGTTGCTCGAACTCTGTGTACCGCTGCAACTGGGAAATGTAGAATCGATTGACATTGTAGGAACTGGCGGTGACGGGAAAGATACTTTTAATATCTCCACACTTTCCTGTTTTGTAGTTGCAGGTGCCGGGCAACCCGTAGTAAAGCATGGCAACTATGGTTCGTCTTCAGTAAGTGGTGCCAGTAATGTGATGGAGCAAATGGGTTATCGTTTTAAAAATGATAACGATGCATTAAAGAAAGAAGTAAACGAAGCGGGCATTTGTTTTTTACATGCACCTTTATTTCATCCTGCATTAAAACAAGTGGCACCCATCAGACGAAATCTGGGTATGCGCACATTCTTCAACATGCTGGGGCCACTCGTAAATCCCGGCGAACCAGCGTACCAACTGGTGGGCGTGTACAACCTTGAAATGGCGCGTGTGTATAATTATCTTTTACAGGAAATAGGCCGCTCTTTTGCCATCATTCATGGGTTGGACGGATACGATGAAATCAGTCTTACCAACGACACAAAAGTAATTACGCCACGTGGTGAACAGGTAATGACGCCTGTACAACTCGGGAAAAGAATGGTAATAGCTTCCGATTTGCATGGAGGTTCCACCGTGGAAGCAGCAGCAGCAATATTCAGAAATGTAATAAAAGGCGAAGGCACCTGGGCACAACATGCAGTTGTTTTGGCAAATGCAGCAATGGCGTTGTATTGCACGGGAAAATATCAATCCTATGATGCAGCATACCAGGCGGCGGTTGACAGTCTTGAAAATGGGAAAGCATATAACTGTTTACAAAAATTAATTTCGTTGCAATGAGTACAATACTGGATCAGATAATTGAGAGTAAACGCAAAGAAATAGAAGCGCATAAACCATTGAGTTCGGTAGAACGTTTTCGACGTGAAGGTTTTTTCTGGGAAGTTTCGAACCGTTCGCTGCGCGATCATCTGTTGATACCGGGTAGCAGCGGCATCATTGCTGAATTCAAACGTAAAAGCCCCAGCAAGGGCTGGTTTAAAACAAAAGAACTGGAAGTAGAAAAAGTAGTACGCACTTACAACGATAAAGGTGCTGCAGGAATGTCGGTTCTTACTGACGAACCTTTTTTTGGCGGCGACCTCGACGATCTGATCCAGGCAAAAGTGATTTCAGATATTCCGGTTCTGCGCAAAGATTTTATCATCGATGAATGGCAAATTGCCGAATCAAAAGCATTTGGTGCAGATGTGATTTTACTGATTGCCTCCTGCTTGAGTCCCGACCGCGTAAAAACATTGGCGCTTTATGCAAAAACAATCGGACTGGAAGTGTTACTTGAAATTCATGACGAAACAGAACTGGGACATATCTGCGACGAAGTGGATATGGTGGGCGTAAACAACCGGAACCTGAAAACATTTGAAGTCGATATCAATACCTCCCTGTCTTTGATCGGTCAGATACCAGCTGATAAACCAGCTGTTGCAGAAAGTGGTATCAATGATGTGGAAACGATCTTAACTTTACGTGAAGCCGGCTTCCGGGGTTTTTGATTGGAGAACGATTTATGAGAGAAGAAGATCCTGCTCTGGCATTTGAAAACTTTGTTTCGGAATTACGAAGTAAATTGCCTTAACGATTGTTGGCCTGCAAAACAATTGGAATATGCCCGAAAGTCCCGCCAACATTACACCCATTCCCGAAAGGAATAATTTTCGTATCAAAGTATGCGGAATGACCCAGCCTGAACAGGTATATGCGCTCGATGAGATGGGTGTGGATTTAGCAGGCTTTATTTTTTATCCAAAGTCGCCGCGTTTTGTTGGCAACAAACTGTCGGCAGCGGCAATGAAACAAATAAAAGGACGCATTGCGAAAGTGGGTGTGTTTGTGAATACACCTTACGAAGAGCTAATGAAGACAGTGGAAGACTATCGACTCGATATGGTACAGCTACATGGTGATGAATCGGCTTTCTTTTGTGAAAAAGTGGCAAACTATGTCACCGTTATAAAAGCATTCCGACTTACACACGGCGATCCTATCGACTGGATGGTGCGGCCATTTCACGATGGATCAGATATGTATATGTTTGATACCATGGGGGCGGGTTATGGCGGAACCGGCAAAAAGTTTGACTGGTCCGTATTACGCGAAACACAGATTGATAAACTCTATTTTCTGAGTGGTGGATTGGAGCCCGGTGATGAAACAGATATTAAAAGATATGCTGCTGAAGAAGCGGGTAAGAAAATGTTTGCCATCGACATCAACAGCCGTTTTGAAATAAGTCCCGGTGTAAAGGATTTGAATAAAGTGAAAGACTTTGTTACGAATATTAAAAATTAATTGATCCGGGAGAATAAATAGTACAACAAAATGAATAACGGAATGACATATACATATCCCGATGCGAATGGTTACTATGGCGAGTTCGGAGGGGCATTTATTCCGGAAATGTTGCATCGCAATGTGGAAGAACTTCGTTCAGCCTATTTGAATATTATTCATGAAGAAAGCTTCAAACAGGAGTTTGAATCATTGCTTCATGATTATGCTGGCCGATCCCACGCCATTATACAAAGCGCAACGACTGAGTAAAAAGTTTGGTACCAATATTTACCTGAAAAGGGAAGATCTATGTCATACCGGCGCACACAAAATCAACAATACGATTGGGCAGATATTGCTCGCGCAGCGTCTTGGGAAAAAACGCATCATTGCCGAAACGGGGGCGGGGCAGCATGGCGTAGCAACGGCAACGGTATGTGCGCTCAAAGGCGTGGAGTGTATCGTTTACATGGGTGAAAAAGATATCGAACGCCAGGCGCCCAACGTGGCACGTATGAATATGCTGGGAGCGAGGGTGTTGCCAGCGACATCAGGTAGCAAAACCCTGAAAGACGCTACTAATGAAGCAATCCGCGACTGGATTAATCATCCGTCTGATACCCATTATATTATTGGCAGCGTGGTTGGGCCGCATCCTTACCCGGATATGGTTGCGCGGTTTCAATCTGTTATCAGCAAAGAAATCCGTTGGCAGTTAAAAGAAAAAACCGGATCCGAACTGCCGCAGAAAGTGCTTGCCTGCGTTGGCGGTGGTAGTAATGCAGCGGGTGCATTCTATCATTTTTTAGAAGAAAAAAATGTTGAACTGATTGCAATAGAAGCAGCGGGTTTGGGTGTGGACAGCGGGTATACAGCTGCAACTTCCCAACTGGGGGAAACCGGGTGTTCTACATGGTAGTAAAAGTTTGCTAATGCAAACGGATGATGGGCAGGTAGTGGAACCACACAGTATTTCCGCCGGTCTGGATTACCCCGGAATCGGGCCCATGCATGCACATCTTTTCAAAACCGGCCGCGCGAAATTTTTAAGCGCTACAGACCAGGAAGCAGTGGATGCCGCATTCCAATTAGCGAAACTGGAGGGAATTATTCCGGCACTTGAATCGGCGCATGCATTAGCTGCGCTGAATAAAATGAGTTTTACGGAAAAAGAAAATGTAGTGGTTTGCCTCAGTGGAAGAGGTGATAAGGACCTGGCAACTTATATGAAGTTTATTTAAAAACAGCAACCCATTAATGCGAACCATACCATGAGCAGAATACAGACAGTTTTTGAGAAAAAGAAAAATGCTGTTCTTAATATTTACCTGACGGCTGGATATCCGAAACTCGGAGATACATTGCCACTTATTAAAGCACTTGAGGGCGCAGGAACTGATCTCGTAGAACTTGGAATGCCCTATAGCGATCCGCTGGCAGACGGTCCGGTAATTCAACAAAGCAGTTCCGTTGCCATTGCAAATGGGATGAGTATTGCCACATTGTTTCAACAACTTGAAACACTGCGGCCCCAATGTAAACTGCCAGTTGTATTGATGGGTTACATGAACCCTGTAATGCAATATGGATTCGAGGCTTTTTGCAGTGACGCTGCACGCGTTGGCGTTGACGGGCTCATTCTTCCCGATTTGCCCGAATACGAATTCGAAACACAGTATGGGCACATCATTCGTCAGTATGGCCTGGATATTATTTTTCTTGTTACACCTGAAACATCGGAAGAGCGGGTTCGTAAACTAGACAGCCTTAGCACTGGTTTCATTTATGCAGTTTCTTCATCATCTACAACCGGCACAGATAAAGACATGACCGCTGTTTCAGCTTATCTAGATAAGCTTCAAAGCATGCAATTGAAAAATCCGGTATTGGTCGGATTCGGAATAAAAGATAAAGCAACATTTAACCAGGCATCACAACATGCAAATGGCGCCATCATCGGCTCCGCGTTTGTGAAAGCGCTTGAAAATTCGACAGATCCAGAGGCAGATGCAGTGAAATTTGTGCAATCTGTTCTCCGGTAAGGCAGCCCTGTTTTTACCCGGTTTTTCCATTATTTTTGTTAGATGATGTTTAAAACCACGAAACGAATTTCGATAATCGCTGTCGTTACTACGCTCGCCTTGCAAAATTTTGCACAGGAGAAGGTGCAGATAAAAGGGCAAATAAAAGGTCTTGCCGACAGTACCGTTGTTACACTGGTTGATGCCAACCAGGTAGCTGCCACACCGCTTGGATCGGCGGTGGTGAAAGACGGAAAATTTCTATTGACAGCAGAAATTACAGAACCCCTGCTGGTAAATCTGCAACTTGCTCCGGGGAAAAACATCATGACATTTATCGATGGGTCGAAATCCACCGTGAAGGGTAACCTGGCTTCGCTGGATAAAATTTCCTGGAAGGGTTCCGCTACCATCAAAGATTTTGCAGCTTTTAAAAAAACATTCGATCCCTTATTTGCAAGAATGGTTGAAATTAACCAGGCCGTACGTCAAAGTGGTTGGACGGATAGTCTGAGTGTTTTACTCGATCGTCGTAAAGATTCCATTCAAAAAAACATCGATAAATTTATTGCAAAGAGGAAATCATCACCAGTGAGTGCATTCCTGCTTGCAGCAACTTACCAGTTGCAGGATGATGTTGTTTTGTCCGACAAACGATTTCAGCTTCTTCGTCCGTCAGCCACTAATAATATCTATGGTAATTATTTAAAAGAAACCATTGCCAATGAAATTACAACGGCAGTGGGCGCCATGGCAATGGATTTCACACAGGCCGATACTTCAGGTGTACCGGTTTCACTTTCTTCATTCCGTGGAAAATATGTGCTACTCGATTTTTGGGCAAGCTGGTGTGGACCCTGTCGCCAGGAGAATCCGAATGTAGTAGCCAGTTATCAAAAATTCAAAGACAAAAACTTTACGGTACTGGGTGTGTCACTCGATCGGGAAGGACAAAAAGATAAGTGGATGCAAGCGATTCATGTTGACAAATTAACATGGACGCACGTGAGTGATCTTAAATTTTGGAGTAATGAAGTAGCACAGCAATATAGAGTGCAAAGTATTCCGCAAAACTTTCTGATAGGCCCTGATGGAAAGATACTGGCAAAAAACCTGCGAGGCGCAGGACTTGAGGCCAAACTTTGTGAGCTGTTGGGTTGCGAATAGAAAAATCCCCTTCGAATATGCCTGATTAAAGAATATCCGAAGGGGAAATTCAACATTAATAATCCAAATCACTTTCAATCTCCAGTAAGTCGAATATATCTCTCCTTACTGTTGCACGTACTTTATAAAATTGATCCATTGATTTCGTCTTATCGCCATTATTAAAAGAAATATAATAAGCAGCCAGTTCGCCAATCTTCTTGAATATTTGTACAGATTTATCCAAAAAATCAACGTCCTCTTCCGTAAACATATCTGTCTCCTTCATTTTTACCAGGTATTCTGTACTTGTTGAAATAACTCCGGGGAGCATTGCCAGATGTGTAAAAAAGGTGTCACGTGCTGCGCCTGTCGCGTTTAAATGTGATTTAACGGAAGTTGTTAAAACAGAATAAGTGCTTAGCATTTTCGCAGCCACTAATGCGCCAATTCCTTCGCGAATGGCCAGTTCATCATCCTGGGCATTTGCTTTTTGAGTGCAAAGGGCAAACGGAATCAGGAGGAGCAATAAAAATTTTCTCATAGAAGTTTTAATTAAGGGGGAAAAAAATACAATTGAAATTTTGTATTTCATAACAATCCAACGGATTGTTGGGAAAGATTATATCTAAATAATTAAAAATTGTTATACGTTGTAGAGAGGCAAATGCTATATTTTTTGGTTTTATAGTCATTCAGGTACTATTAACCGGCGACTTTCATTCCGGTTTTTAATGCAGCCAGCCTGCCGGTTTATCAAAATCATAAATTCATTTTCGGGCTGTGGGAATCCCGTATTTTTGCTGCGATTCTGCCCGTAACCGCAAGGGTATGGGCATCAACTTAAAAGTCAACTTTTTTCTTGTGGCATTGATCAAAAGTATATCGGGCATTCGTGGAACGATTGGTGGTGTACCGGGTGAAAACCTCAGCCCGTTGGATATTGTGAAGTTTACAGCCGCCTACGGCAGCATTATTCTTGAAAATAACAAGTCGGCCACCGTTGTATTGGGTCGTGATGGACGCATCAGCGGTGCCATGGTCCGCGACCTGGTGGTGAGCACCTTGTCGGCACTTGGTATCAATGTTATTGATCTGGGCCTTTCCACAACGCCCACCGTTGAAATTGCCGTGACAATGGAGAAAGCTGCAGGAGGTATTATCCTTACTGCGAGCCATAACCCGCGGGAATGGAATGCGCTGAAATTACTCAACGAAAAAGGTGAGTTTATTTCAGCTGAAACCGGTGCACGTGTACTGGAACTGGCCAGTCAGTCAGCATTTCAATTTGCATCGGTAGATAAACTTGGATCCGTAACAACTGCCGATTATCTGCAAAAGCATATTGACGCAATACTCACTTATCCGCTCATCAATCGCGAAGCAATTGCTGCGCGTAAATTTAAAGTGGTAGTAGATGCCGTTAACAGCACCGGCGCCATTTATGTTCCGGCATTGTTAAAAGCATTGGGTGTGGAATCGGTAACTGTTCTCAATGAGGAAGTAAATGGCCGTTTTGCACACAACCCTGAACCATTACCCGAGCATCTCACACAATTAAGTGCGGAAGTGGTTCGGCAGAAAGCAGATTTTGGTATTGCTGTAGACCCCGATGTGGATCGTCTTGCATTTGTATGTGAAGATGGAAGCATGTTTGGTGAAGAATATACACTTGTTGCTGTTGCTGATTATATCCTGCGTCATCGTAAAGGGAATACTGTTAGCAACATGAGCAGCACTAAAGCGCTCAAGGAAATAACGATCAAACACGGAGGTGAATATTTCCCATCTGCCGTGGGAGAGGTGAATGTTGTTGCACGCATGAAAGAAGTGAATGCGGTGATTGAGGGGAAGGTAACGGTGGCATCATCGTACCCGATTTTCATTATGGACGCGATGCGTTGATTGGCATCGGTCTTTTCCTTTAGCCATCTTGCTGCACAAAAATCTGGAGTAAAATCGTTGCGCAGTTCTTATCCCGACTATTTTATCTCAAAAAATAAAATTGAACTGGAAAAAGGCGTGGACGTTAAAAGCATTTTTGAAAAAATCCGCAATAAATATCCCCGCAATCCTGTAAATACCGAAGACGGTTTGAAGATCGAATTTGATAACGATTGGGTGCATCTTCGCACTTCCAATACGGAGCCGATCATTCGCATCTATGCCGAAAGCGATTACGAATCAAAAGCGAATAATATCGCTACCCGGTTGATGCAGGATATCAGAGAGTTCGTTTAAGAACAATCTTGCATTTCTATATTTCGAAACCCGTTAAATGAGTTTGTCGGGTGTGATGGGCAATTCGCGAACGCGTACGCCTGTTGCATTGTACACTGCATTGGCAACGGCGGCAGCAAAACCAATCAACGCAATTTCACCCATACCTTTTGCACCCATCGGGTTCAAAATTGGATCGGGTTTGTTTACAAACAAGGCTTCAATCGCCGGCACGTCGGCATGTACCGGAACATGGTAATCGGCGAAGTTATTATTGACATATCTGCCATATCGATGATCAATTACGGTTTCTTCCATCAGTGCCATACCGATGCCGCCAACAACACCACCGATCATCTGGCTTTCGGCCGTTTTGGGACTTACAATTTTGCCCGCGTCGCCTGTAGTCACAATTTCTTTTATACGCACCACGCCGGTTCGGGGATGTACATGCACTTTTACAAAGTGAACCGAAAAAGAATAAGAGGAATATTTACGCAGTTCCTCGCCACCCGCAGAATTCTTTTCTGCCGTGATCTCGGCCATGCGATTTCTTTCCAGGAGTTCCGTATAGTTTACACGTTTCGTTTTATTTTGGTTAGAATATACCTGCCCGCTTTCAAATACAAGGTCTTCGGGTTTTCCATGTTGTAGATAATCATGAAGATCTTTTACGGCAAGTTCTTTCAGCTTCGATTTTATTTCCATACAAACTTCAACAACCGCAGAACCAAGTGTGCTGGTGGTAGCACTGCCACCCTGCGTTGGTCCGGGAGGAAGGGAAGAGTCGCCTAATTCAAATTTGATTTTCTCTTTGGGATATTGCAATGTTTCGGCAGCAATTGCAATCATGGCGGTAGCAGTTCCCGGCCCCATGTCGCTTACAGCACTCTGCAAGATGAGGGTGCCATCGGCTTTTAGAATAGCCCTTGCCGCTCCCTGCCAGCGCATCGCACTGAATACACCCGTACCCATGCCATAACCCACCCACATACCGTCTTCTTTTTCTATTCGCGGTTGAAGCGGGCGTTTTTGCCAGTTGATTTTTTCAGCCCCCATTTCATAACACTCCTTCAGGTATTTACTCGACCAGGGAAGGCCCGATTCAGGATCTTTTTCAGCATAGTTACGAACACGGAGTTCTATCGGATCTATGTTGAGTTTATAGGCTAACTCATCCAACGCCGATTCCAGCGCAAAACATCCGGTGGCTTCACCAGGTCCGCGCATCCAGATGGGCGTATTCAAATCCAATGGAAGGAGTTTATAACTTGTGTTTACATTGGGACAATCATACAGGAAGCGGGAAACGTTCACAATGCCTTCGGTAAAGTTTTCGTAACTGGAAGTATTGCCTATTGCTTCATGTGTGATGCCGGTAAGTTTACCCTCTTTTGTTGCACCAATGCCGATCTTCTGCCAGGCCATCGGTCGGTATCCTACCATTGTAAACATCTGGTCGCGGCTTAGCACCAGCTTTACAGGACGCTTCAGTTTTTTTGCAGCAATAAGGGTTGCTATTTCATGTGGCCAGGTGCGCAGCGCGCTACCAAATCCGCCACCTACATATTCCGCAATCACTTTTACATTTTTCTCATCCAGATGAAAGGCCTGAACGATTGCGCCAAGACTGTCGCGAGGCCCTTGTGTTTTGGTGTACACCAGCACTTTGTCATCCGTTTCCCAATGTGCGATGAGGCCATGCATTTCCATGGGATTATGTGTTTCCATCGGTAATACATATTCTGCCTCGATACTTACTGCTGCTTTTTTATAAGCATTTTCTTCGCCGCGTAAAGAAGTGGGGCGGCTCCATCCACCAGATAATGCGGCTGCTTTTCCCAGATTTTCCAGGAAGTTGGTAGTGTGTTGTTCTTTTTTATAACGCGCACGAACCAGCGTAGCTGCGTGTTGGGCCCTTTCAATGCTGTCGGCGACAACAATGGCTATTGGTTGCCCGTTCGATAATATTTTGTTGTCGTAGAAAACTTTTAATCCATTCCAGTTATTGCCGGGTCGGCCGTTTTGTGCAGGTTGTGGTTCAAAGCCCGGCACTTTGATTGTATTTTGATGTGAGAATATACCGAGGACGCCCGGCGCTTTCTCTGCTGCCGATGTATCAATCTCATCGATGCTTCCTTTTGCAATGGTACTGCCAACAATCACGCCGTAACACAAATTTGGCAGCGAGTGTTCTGTAGCGTATTTTGCTTTTCCTGTCACCTTATCACGCCCGTCAACACGTTCATTTTCGGGAATGAAAAAGTTTGTATCGTTGAATATGTTTTCCATATGGAGTTTTTATAGCTGAATACCTTCGGAAGCTTTATGCAATGCTTCTTCAAGTGTTGCAGGTGCCAGTTTCAATTTGAATTTGTTGTGTTCATAAGCGCGTGCTCCCTGTGTAGCCATTGCCGATGCCTGGGCAAATATTGTTTCGTTCGCGTCTTTTCCTTCCAGAAAACTTTCAATGGCCGTCAATCGCCAGGGTTTATGCGCCACACCACCCATTGCAATTCTCGCTTCACGAATGATATTGTTATCCATTTTTAATGCAACCGCAGCCGATACCAGTGCAAAAGCATAGGAAGCGCGGTCGCGCACTTTCAGGTAATACACATTTTTAGTAAAGGCAGGGGCAGGTAGCGTTACTGCAGTGATCAGTTCACCAGCGCGAAGCGTATTATCCAAAGCAGGATTATTTTCGGGAAGGCGGTGGAACTGGGAAAATGGGATACTGCGTGTACCAGAGGGACCCTGCAATTCCACTTTTGCTTCCAGGGCTGCAAGCGCTACGCACATATCGCTCGGATGAACGGCGATACATTGTTCCGAAGCGCCAAAAATTGCATGCATGCGGTTGATGCCTTTCAATGCCCCACAACCGGTTCCGGGTTGTCTTTTATTACAGGGCATTGTGGTGTCATAAAAATAAGAACATCGGGTTCGTTGTAACATATTTCCGCCCACCGTTGCCATATTACGAAGCTGGGCTGATGCGCCAGCTTCCAGTGCCAGTGATAATAAAGGATAATTTTTTCGGATGATGTCGTTTGCAGCAAGGTCGCTATTCGGCACAAGTGCGCCGATTTTTACCATGCCATTCGCTTGCGTTACTTCTTTCAGTGGCAGGGGCGTGATGTCGATCAAACGCTGGGGAGCTGTCACGTTTTTCTTCATCAGGTCCACCAGGTTGGTACCGCCAGCAATATAAGAGGAGCCCGGATTTTTTTCGGTATGCATCCAGTGCCGCCTGCACAGTAGAAACGCGGGTGTATTCAAAGTTGATCATTTGGACACACCTCCTTCTGCCACTTCACGAATGGCTTTAACGATGTTTGAATAAGCACCACAGCGGCAAATATTGCCACTCATGAATTCACGTATCTCGGCTTCTGATCCTGCATGACCTTCGTTCACACATGCTACCGCCGACATGATCTGCCCGGGCGTACAATAGCCACACTGGAATCCATCATGCTTAATAAATGCAACCTGCATAGGATGAAGCTCATCGCCTTTTGCAAGTCCTTCTATCGTTGTAACCGATTTTCCATGGTTCATTACTGCAAGCGAGAGGCAGGAGTTAATACGTTTGCCATCAACATGTACGGTGCAGGCACCGCATTGCCCATGATCGCAACCTTTCTTGGTTCCGGTCAGCGATAGTTGCTCCCGCAAAAGATCTAAAAGTGTTACCCGCGGCTCCACAGAAAGCGTATGCGGAACACCATTTACTTCCACCTGTACCTGAATTTTTTTCAAAGATGGAAGCGATGGCTTCATCTTTTTCAGCAGCTTTTAAGATGGCCGGAGAACTTGCAGCAAGTGCTGCCAGTGCCGCAGATTTTTTTAAAAAAATCGCGGCGACTGTTTTCACATGGAGAATCTGGATGCATTATGCAGGAGTTAAGTTTATAATCGTGAAACGTGAAACGGCAAACGTGAAAGAGCAATGTGAAAATATGAAAATGAGGAAATGTGAAAGAGCAAGTGAAAATATGAAAATGAGGAAATGTGAAAATATCAGATAACAACTTGGAGGTTTAATCATTTACATATTTACGAATTTGCCGTTTCCCGTTTCCCGTTTGCCGTTTGCCGTTTGCCGTTTCCCGTTTCACGCTTCACAATTTAAAGAAAACTTCACAAAGAAACCCCCACCCGCATGGCTTTTAATCCTGAAATGCCCTGTACTTCTTCCAGTTCAAGGTATTCGAGGTCGTCGTTCAGGACTTTTTTCTCCTGGAGATGTTGTATGTAGGAAACGTACTCATCTGCGTCCTTCTGGTTGAAGTAAATGAGCGCAATTTTGCCGGGTTGGGTCAGGCGCTCACGTGTATTGCGGATGTTGACTTTGTCGATACGTTTTTTGATGATGTGATAACGAATATTATATCCTCCTTCTACGTCAAAGCGTCGCTCATCATTCCTGAAACTGATATCGATCGTATTCGAATAAATGAAGATCAACTGGGTGGTTTCCAATGGAACTTTCATTTTCGGTATCAATTGATTCGAAAGTCGTGCGATGGCAGCCATTGACCCGAGTTGCCAGAGACGTAGATTTTTCAGATATACAAGATCAAACGGGCGGTTGGGAGCAATAGATTGTCCTATGTAGATGTCGTACTCCACACCATCGGTCCTGAATTTTTCAAAATATCCAGGATAGGCCTGTTGAATTTCGAGATTCATCAGGTCGAGATAATTGTTGACCGCACCGTTGATCAATTGCATCGACTCTTCCAACTGGCGACGGTGTTCCCAGGCCTTTCCGGTAGAAGGGTCAATTGCATCGAAATATTCCTGGATGATGGGTTGCAGGTCGGCGTTTGCATGACGGAAGTGACGCAAAAATGGATGCGCTTCGTCATTCAGAAACTGGTTTAATCTCAATTCATCCTGCGTGGTTAGTGTACCGGTCAGCAGTTTTTGCCATTTATTACTCTTAAAAATAAAATCTTCCGTAAGCGCCATTCCATGTTTGTTCTTCATCTTCTCCAGCAATTTCTGTAATTGCTCAAACTGGAATTGCAGATCGGCGAGCACTGCTTTGTTTCGCTCAATCGTTGAATTGCGCATATCAATCGCGCCATAGAGCGGGTATACGTCTTTAAATTCAATCTTTTTTATCGGTACAGACTTTCCTTCAAGCCTGCTGCGGTGAATATATTCCCACGCAGCTTCCGTAAACTTCCATTGTACAGAAGGTTGCAGTGACGTAAATTTATCACGGATGGTATCGTCAATTTTGGAATTGAAGTCTTCCACACTGTTTTGAATCAGTTGGGCGACCAGCACCATCGCAACATCCACACGCGCAAAAATCTGTTCATTCAGAATCCCTTTTTTACGGCTGTACATTTCAAACGCACCAACCAGTTTATTACTGTAAAAAACCGGGATAAGTGCGTAGGATTTTACGCCAGCCAGTTGAAACAATTTTCCAACCTGTTGTTGCGCGGGTCCTGACTGGTCCAGGTCCTTGTAATAAAGAATTCGGGGATTATGAATGAATTTTTCCAGTAACGGCAGGAAGAAATCTTTTAAGATACCATCCTGTTTTCCCATCGAAAACAAAATGCTGTGGGAGTAGGCATCTGCGTCCTGTACGATCTGTTCATTCACCCGGAACAAGGGCAGAAGCGTGAATTCAATATCGCGTGTACCTGTAAGTGATTTGAATGACTGTGATATTTCTTCGTAATTATCTTCATTCACGCGACCATGTCCGTTCACCAGTATATTCCTGATTTTATCCAGCGCATGTTCGGGTGTCACATCATTAATCGTAAGAATGCTGAACCCTGAAAATCTAAAGTTAGTCAGCGGAAGAATTCGTTTCAGAATATCTATACCATTTTCCTCATGGAGGTGAACCTGCAGGTTTTCCAGGTTTAATTCCGGCAACGGTTTATCAGTCGTAACGTTTACAAAACGTGTATCCAGGTTGATGCGATAGAAATTCCATAAGCCTGTTGTTGGATTCAACACCGGCCTTATCATTGCCTGCTTTTTATGAAAACTGAACCTGTAAAAATTTTCTAGCAAAAATGCATACAACATCATGCACTTCTGGTCGTGCATGTCATCGTCGCCCGTCATCAACTCAGGTTTGAGTTTGTTGGAATCCGGGCTCAGCATCAGGTTGTAAAGTGCATCAGAGCCGTAAAATATTTCAGGCGATACGGGGACCGACAATCCCCAGATTACTTCTTTTTCATCTTCTACCACCGTTGACAAAACGATGTAGAGCAGATTCAGGATGTCGGTGTATTTTTTCGTTTCTTCAACGTCAATTTCTCCTTCTAACTCAGGGTATTGGGAAAATTTGTCGACGATTAAACGATAAATTTCTTTTTTGATCGAATTTTCATCCTGCAACCGCATGCGAACGTAATCGAGGAAAGGCTTGAATGAAAGTCTGGTTTCAATCGGCGCTTCCTGCGACATCCCCGGGTCTGGTATTTCTATTCGACGGTGTTGCATACTACAAATTTATGGATCAGGAGTTCCGGAGATAAAGCCAAACCGGATGAATTGCTAAAAAATGCCGGTTAAAAGCGGAAACCAACGGTTAAGTAGGGAAGCCAGCCTTCACGGGAATAGCCCGCTACCAGTTGCAGCAATGCCATGCGCGCAGGAGCAAAGTAAAACCCGCCTCCCACACCCTGGTGCCAGCGCTGCGATGACTCGCCCGTTTGCCAAACTCTTCCCAGATCGTAAAAACCTGTGAAACCAAACTGCCCCGGAAGTAGATATCCACCCCAGTCGGCCAGTTTTATGCGCAGCTCGAGGTTATTGAACATCATGTGCTGGCCGGCGAAACGGTACTGCCGGAATCCCTGCAGGTTCTCATGCCCACCCAGGAATTGCGACTGATAGAAAGTTGTTTTCCCTACAGTTACTCCTCCTCCCAAACGTTCTGCAAGGATAATTGTTCGTTTTGCATTGAGCGGTTTATAAATCGCTACGGAAATATTTGCCTGTCCATTGGATCTCGCAAATTTGCTGAGACCATGGTAGGCCTGGAGTTTAACATCAACAAACGATCCCCATGATGGCAACACCACATTGTTTCTTGTATCATGACTGAGCTGCGCTGACCAGCCGGCATGCCATTTGGTTTCGCGGATACTACTGCTGTCATAGCTGCCAGTATTGGAAGGATCGTCCAGGAAGCGATTGATATTCTCATCTGCATCATATCGATACCATTGAACAGAAGGACCCATACTGAAGCGCAAAGATTTTGCATCCTTCCATCGAAAACCCAAATCAGCCTGATAAATGGCAAAACGTGCGCGATAGTAGCGGATCGATTCATGACTTTTGTCATAGATCGTTTCATTGCCCCTGCCGAAATAATTTTGAGTATTGTCCGGTGCTTTCGCAAGAACGTTCACAAAAAAGTCTGCTTTTTTCCAGGCATCTGTCCACAATCCTTTATAGCGGATGCGATATGCACGGGTGCTAAAGGAATGCGCTGCAGTAAGTTGGTGCTGGCTGGCAAAGGGTTCTTTGCGGAATCCCTGGTGGGTGTGTTGAAAACCAAAACCAATAATAAGTCCATCATCCAGATTGTAACCACCCGTAATCAATGGCATGGTTACATGATAGAGATTCGTCGCGACAAAACGGGTATGAGAGGTATCCTTTCCCATCCGTATTTTTACGCCTCTTGTATCACTGAGGAAATTTGCGGAACTATCCAGGTCGTATACGCGCATCTTTTTACGCCCTGTAAGTTGTGAATAATATTTTTTCCCCATTCCACCGATAATTCGGATTTTGATATTGGTGTTGTTGTCAACAGCAATGCTGTCCCGGCCGCCTTCCAGGTACAAACGCAGCTCTTTGGTGAGTTTTGAATCGTAAACCTTGTTTACAAGCGTATCTTTTAAGATTCCGTCTTTGTTTATTTTTTGAATAATAACATGGAGATTCCCGTCGGGTGTGGTTGTTGCTTTTACAGATTCATGTTTGTTTGTAGCACGTATGTCGACAATTTTATTGATGAAAGAATAATATTCTTTCATCGCCTCAGGGATATTATCGCGACGCTGCTGCATGATCGAAGTCATTGCTGCACCACGGATGTCATAAATCTCGGGAGGGAGTTGCCGAAATGCACGATCAATCAGACTATCGGGCAGCGCCTCAACAAACCGCGCTGTAATGGCATCCCAGTTTTCACGTGTCCATTGCTCTTGCATATATGCATTTACAAACCCTGATTTGAAAAGTGAATATTTTACTTTTCCGATTCGCGCGCTGAATCCCTGCAAAGTTGGTAATACCCAGGATCGCGAAGCGAGAGTTGGTAAAACGCCTTCACGGAGATAGAGTGCCTGATCGCGATCTCGGGGAACCGGTTCATAGAATTTTCCCTTCCCTTTTTTTGTGTCGGCCCAGCGCCATTGGTCCGGGTGACGGTCCCAGTCGCCAATTAATAAATCGAGCATGCGTGCACGCAGAAAGGTTTCAGCATTATAACCGTTGTCATTGTCATCGAGCATTTCAGCCTGCATCTCGGGTGAGTTGTCCGATTTGCCAATCGGTTCCCTTTGTTCAAAAAGTGCAATTTTCCCTGCAAAAAGGCGGTAATGTAAACCCAGTGTGGTGTCGGGCGCAACAATACCGATAACGGGGTTGGTATGCGGAACTCCCGTTGCTTCGGCCAGTACGGGAACCACAAGGGGCGCAAACGGATGTTGCGCACTCATGTAGTCATCCAGCAGGTCACGCGCAAATGTTTCACGCAGCGCTTCAGGAAGAAGTGGATCCGGATTTTTCTCGAGATTACGCAATACCCATTCTTTGCCCTCGGCATCTTCCAGCCGCAATGATACGGTTTGCATTCCTCCTCCGCGTTTGGTGGGAGTTAATCCGCCCTGTAATTCGGATATCCGCAATACCGGCAATTTTACCGGTGTGGCAAATTCCTTTCGATAGTTTTCCCCCAGCATCGAACGTTTCCATTTGGAAACGTCATTGTATTTGCTTCGCAAAACAACAACCATCGAATCGCTATTGATACTTTCATGCAATTTTTCTGCGTAATCAATACCGGACTGATGTTGTATCGTTTCTTCATGACTGATAACAACTTCATTTCCCTGTTGTTTATAAAAGCGAATTAACAGACGATTGCCCCGTAGCCAGTCGGCAACAACGTAACCACCTGCCGCTTCGCCATAGTGTGAATATTTTCCTTTGATGGTATGATTGCGTTTTGCGCCAGCGCCACTTACAATTTGCCTCAGACCGTCGGGCTTTTCTATATATTGAAGACCATGCTCATGCCCGGAAACAATTAAAAGGTTTTCATTATCCGCAAAAACAGAACGAACACGTCGTATCATGTCTTTGTATAACGGATGTGCAAGGTCTTCAGGATTGGTGAAAGTTTTACGTAGAATGGGGTAGAGCGAGCCAATCACCGGCATCGGAATTTTCAGGTTCTCTTTAACATTTGTTAAGGGAAACAAATGGTCTTTTCCAGCCATAGCGGCCACCATGCGTGCCATAACTGGCGAAAGGATGGTGATTGGCCAAAAGAATCATTTTGCCCCGATGTTCATAAGCCAGTTGTTCCAGGCTTGCGACGATGTCTTCTTTTGTTTTACACGAACAATCTCCCGAGGGATTTTCTTTTGAGAAAGGGAAGAGCCACCATTCTGAATCCATTGCAATAACTACGATAGAGTCACCCAGGGGAATAGCGACAGGATCGGGACATCCATTCGATGGAATTAGTTGCAACAAAGAGTCATTCTGTTCCTGTAAAAACTGCCCCTGACGTTTTATTTTGGCCAATCCGTTTTTACCCATTTTGTCCCAATCGTGATTGCCTGGAATAAACCAAACCGGAATGCCCGCATTGCGCAACGGTGTATATTGTGAGCGGAGAATTTCTTCCGTTGCCTGTTGATCCCGAGAACCGGGTAACGACATTCCTCGTTTATAAATATTATCTCCCAGAAAAAATGCAGTTGTTTTTCCCGGCATATTGAGTGAAGCGGCATGCTGCAACACAAGCTTTTGCTGCTCGTCCATTTCACCTGCATCACCGATGAAAATAATGCGATGAAGCACGCTGTCTTGTGCCGGCACCATTGCTGGCATCAACAGGGAAAGTATTACGATCAACCTGGTATAGATTAATCTCATGGTTGTTGGTTATACTTAAATTCTAAAACGTTGCCGCTTGTTACTTCGTCGCCTTCATTACTGATAAATAGGTTACCGTCTTTATCAAATGCCATTCCTTCCGGCTGGCGAAATCTTGATGGAGTTAATTTCCATGCAGATTTTACATTCCAGTTCTCATCGGTAATTACCAACAGTTTGTTTACTGAAGAAAGAATAAACCATTCTCCTGTTACGGGATGACGGGCCAGGGCCGAAGGTTGAAACCTCTTTCCTTTCATCTTTTTCTTCCAGCTTGCTGCTGATATCATCCACCTTTAAAGTGATTACGCGTGAAAAATCCAGGGTGCTGTCCTGTTTCCAGTCTAAAACAATAATGCTGAGACTTTGATTTTTTTATCAACAGGACAATCTTTGCAAAGTACATAGAGCTCACGTGTTTCTTTGAGGGCAAACATCCCCTCATATTCACCTTTGGGAAGAAAATCCTGCCACTCTTTCACCGTTGGCGTTACACGATAATTAAGTTCTTCTGCCGGCACACTGTATAAACGACCATCACTTCTCAAAAGAAAAAAATGTTCATCCATTTCAGCGATATCTTCAAAATCGCCTTCTTTGGTAACGTGTGATTCCCGGTACTTTTTCTCCCCGGTTTTGAGAATAAATATGCTGCCAAGTTCATCTTGTTGGGCATATAAAGAATCGCGATTGTCATCTTTAAATGTTATCCCCGATATCTCCAGCAGAATGTTGGGCATAAAATATTTTACAGGTTTTGTAAGATCATAACCTGGTGGGTTCCCCGCGGCCTCTCCTGCCGACTGGCAGGCCAGCCCGGGAGGGAATAATAATATGATATAAAATATGAGATTACGCATTTTTAATTCGTTTCCAAATTTCTTCCTGCGATCGGATTGCAGCTTTGTTTCGTTCCGCATATGATAAGGTTGAGGTGTCAATAGCTGTTGCTTTAACATTATCAGACCACTGAAGGTTCATTATTTCGATGAGCATATTTTGATGCAAAGGGTCAGATACCGGAAAACAAACTTCGATGCGGCGGTGGATATTTCTTTCCATCCAGTCGGCACTTCCCGCCAGTAACAGGGGTTTCCCATCGTTATAAAAATAAAATATGCGTCCATGCTCCAGGTAGCGATCAACGATGCGTTTTACCTCGATGTTTTCGCTTTGATTTTTCACGCCCGGCTTTAATCGGCAAATGCCGCGTACTAACAACTGTATTTGTACGCCGGCGTTGGAAGCAGTATAAAGTAGGTTAACCATGCCGGTGTAACTTCCAGGTTGTTGAGCTTAATACGAATAGCTGCCTTGCGGCCTGCCCGTGCGTTTTCGATTTCCTGGTTTATTAAGTGTTTGAATCGCGACGCAAGGTTAAATTGCGCCACCAACAGTTCACCAAATTTTAATTCGTCGGGTTTATCGGGTTTTCTTCTTTTCGTTAAAAAATAAAATAGTGATTCCAGTTCCTTCAGCATGGCGGGGCGTGTCGTCATTAATACATGATCTGTATAAAACCGCGCGGTTCGTTCATTGAAGTTTCCGGTTGCAAAAATGCCGGCATATCGTGTCTGGCCACGTTCCTGTAGTTTAACCAACGCAACTTTAGCATGTACTTTTAAACCCGGTATGCTGTATACAATGCGAATACCGGCAGCTTTCATGCGCCTTGCCCAGTTCAAATTGTTTGCTTCGTCAAACCTTGCTTTCAATTCCACAAACACGGTAACCTGTTTACCGTTCAATGCAGCGGTAATAAGTGCGGATCCGATTTTTGAATCTCCCGCAATTCGATACATCGTAATCCAGATTTCCTTCACCTGCGGATGTGTGGCAGCCTCATTGAAAAAACGTAATACGCAGGCGTAATCCTCATAAGGTGTATTTAATAAAACATCATGATATTTTAGGTGTTCAAGTAAGCTTGTCGCTGACGGCAACTGCTTTTTTGCCGAAGGCCATGCCGGATTATTATATTTAGCGTCACTTAAAGGCATCTGTGCGAGGTCTTTCAGATTGTGGTAACGGCCGCCCTGCATGATGCTGGCCTTCGTAAGTCCAAACAAGCGAATGATGCCCTGCAACCAGTTTTCGGGTAGAGCGGGATCGTACAACAAACGTGTTGCAAAACCCATATCCCTGCTCACCAGTTGTTTTTCTATTTTTTCTGCTAAGTCACCTTCAAACTCATCCTGCAGATCGAGATCTGCATCGCGGGTTATTTTAAAACTATATGCCTTTTCCGATATTTCTTCCTGCCAGTATCGTGGAAGGAAATGACGGATAATATCGTCGGCAAAAACAATATAACGTTGCTGGTTATGTGTGATAGAAACAAAACGTGAAGGCCGATCCTCAGGAATGTTAACCAACAGGAAACCCTTATTCTTTTTTTGTATTCAAATAAAAGATAGATCGCATTGCTTTCCGGAAAGAAGTTGGATTTATCTGCCAGTTGTACGTATTGTAAGGAGCCGAGTATTTCGTTATAAAAATGATGTTCCAGTTGGGGTAGTAGCTCTTCCGGAAGGGAAGCATTGTATACAAATGATACACCTTCTTTTTTCAAAGCAGGGATAATCTCCCGTTGCAACAAACCTCCAAACCGTTCCAGTTGCTTTGCAATGATTGACGTGGCCTGTTCAAGTACTTCTTTTGAATGTTCGCGAGCTGCTTCTTTTTTAATTTTCTCCAATGCCATTAAAGAAGGAATGCGAACACGATAGAATTCGTCAAGATTGGAAGAATAGATCGATAAAAAACGAATGCGTTCCATCAGGGGCATGCCGGTAAAAGATGCTTCTTCCAGCACACGGCCATTGAAGGTGAGCCAGCTTAGATCACGGTCAGAATAAGAAAAGGTAGACATATCAGCAGTTGGTTAGCGCCCGGCGACAATAGAAGCGATGACAAAAGCGAGCACAGAAAAAATGAGCCCAAACATGAAAATATTATAGGAGATACGTAACAATTTATATTTTCTTCCCAACACGACACCCTGGGAATACACGTCTTTGATAAGCGTGCCATACAGATAGTCACGATCATTCATTACTTCACCCATGCCTGCTGCATAATCTTCGAGTTTCATTTTGTAAAAATTGCCGAAGAATAAAAGGTTCACCTTTTTCTCGTCAAGATCTTTTTTGTGTAAATGTCCCAGGCAATAAATTGGGACGAGTTGCAAGAATAGAAAAGATAATCGTTAATACACTTACCAGCAGGATGGCATAAGTGGGCCAGGCGAGATAGCTGTACTCTTCCAGTTTCCGCAACAGGATACTAATCACGGCTGAAAGAATAATAGAATTCACCGTAATCATGATCTGCGCTTTGTTGTCGGCCATGTCACTCAAACGTTGGTTGTTGTTGCTTGTGATACGGAACATGGTTTCAATGCCACGGTCGGGTCGTTTTTTTTCATTGATCGCCGACGCCTGCTGTTGGATTGCTGTATCCTGTACTGTGGCTGACGGTGGGGGCGCCTGTTTGCTTTTTAGTTTATCAAGATGAAATTGTTTAATGACCTGTAGTTTGTTACGGGCGTAATCGGTAAAATAATGGTGTGTTTCCAGCAGCTTAATTGCATTGGCGCGCCATTCATCTTTAGAGATTTTTATTCCTTTTCTCAACTCAAGCTCACGCCGCATGTTTTTATTGTTGTCGTTAAAAGCTTCTGTGCCCAGGTGAAACAAGTCAGCGTCGCAAACAATTTCTTCCAACAGGTTATTAGGCGATTGTGGCATTCTCGTAGCGAGGATACAATTGCGAACCGCTTCAATATCTGCTTCGGGAACAGCATGCTGTCGTAAAAACTGAGCTGCCATTTGTGCGCCATGTTCTTCGTGGTTGTCACCATCGAGAAAATAACCGGTGTCGTGAAACCAGGCGGCGGTTGTTGCAATGAAATGGTCGCGGGGCGACAGCTCATAATGGCGTGCCATTTCATTTGCGGCAGCCACCACCTTTTCGGTATGAGGAAGGTTGTGGAAGACAAACTCTTTACTGCCTTTGCTATGAAAAAAAGCCCGTTGCTGTTCCTCAACCAATTTGAGTAAATGTGAATAATCCATAAGAAAGATGTGGCGTTTTAGATAAGAGTAAATTTACAGCTTTTGTTGGAGCGATTCAGTGTGATATCTCAACCAAAATGGGTTTGTTTAAAAGTTCATAACCCTTCGGCCTTTCTTTTAAATATAATGGGCTTAAAAATGCGGGTCTGACCGCCTCTTTTTATCTGCAGAATGTAAAGCCCCGTATTTCTTACCTTTGCTGGCTATTTAGAAAAAGCAATATGAACAGGATCTATTTTGATAATGCGGCAACAACGCCTCTGGACAAAGAAGTGCTGGATGCGATGCTGCCTTTCATGACAACACATTTCGGTAACCCATCGTCGATATACAGCTATGGCCGGGAAACCAGGCTGGCCATAGAAACCGCTCGAAAAACCGTAGCAGCGCAACTGAATGCGCATCCGGGTGAGATATTTTTCACCAGTGGTGGAACGGAAAGCAATAACACAGCGATTCTGTCCGCAATCCGCGACCTGGGTTGCACCCATATCATTACATCGCCGATAGAGCACCACGCGGTGTTGCATACGGTAGAGCACTACGACAATGCGGATATAATCACCAGGAGCCAGGTGAAATTGCTGCCCAACGGGCATGTGGATCTGGCCGACCTGGAAGAGCTGCTGGAGCTGCATAAAGACGAGCGTTGCCTGGTTACGTTGATGCATGCAAACAATGAAATCGGAAATCTGCTCGACCTGGATGCAGCGGGTGCCATTTGCCAGAAATACAATGCGATTTTCCATTCAGACTGCGTACAGACTGTTGGTCACTACCCGTTGAACCTGCGGAATACGCCGGTTCATTTTATTTCCGGCGCCGGGCATAAATTCCATGGGCCTAAAGGCGTGGGGATGCTTTACATCAATGATAATATTCGGATTAAACCCTTTATTTTCGGAGGAGGGCAGGAGCGGAACATGCGGGCAGGTACTGAAAACCTTTATGGCATTGTTGGTTTTGCAAAAGCTTTGGAAAAAGCGATGCAGAACTTTGAAACCGATAGCAACTATATCCTCGGCTTGAAGCGTTATATGAAAGCAGAACTGGAAGCAAAAATTCCGGGTGTGGCTTTCAATGGTGATGTAGATGGCAGAAGTCTTTATACCGTTTTAAGCGTGGCATTTCCGAAAACAGAAAAATCGGAAATGATTCTCTTTAATCTGGATATCAAAAATATTTGTGTATCGGGCGGTAGTGCCTGTAGTAGTGGCGCAGATATTGGTTCGCACGTCATCAGAGCGATCAACAACAACCCGAACATGGTTACAGTCCGTTTTTCATTCTCCAAACACAATACTAAAGAAGAAGTAGACAGGGTGTTAGAAGCGGTAAGGGAAATTATTTGCTGAGTTTGTGCACGGCAACCGGTAACGTGATTTTGAAGAGCAGCCAATTTTAATTGCTATATATATGAAAATTCCCAGACTTTTCAACCTATGCCTGCTATCAGGTATATTGATTGCTTCCTGTAACAACAATGGCAGTTCTTCAAAGCAAACGAGTAATATGAATTCAGCAAACAGTAAAACGGTAGCCTGGGCTGCTACTACAAATATTTATGAAGTGAATACGCGTCAATACACGCCTGAAGGCACATTTAACGCGTTTGCAAAAGAAATTCCGCGCTTGAAGGAAATGGGAGTGGAAACACTTTGGTTTATGCCCATTACGCCCATTGCGCAAAAGAATAAAAAGGGCAGCCTGGGTAGTCCCTACGCATGCTCCGACTACACCAGTATCAATCCTGAATTTGGAACGCTTGAAGATTTTCAGAAACTGGTGAAAGAAGCACATGCCAGTGGCATGAAAGTAATCATCGACTGGGTGGCAAACCACACCGGCTGGGATCATGTATGGACAAATTCAAATCCTGAATATTATTTAAAAGACAGTGCTACCGGCGATTTTCAAATTGCCAGTGGTATGGATGACATTATTGAACTGGATTACAGCAACCCGGCACTGCGTCAGGCGATGGTGGACGCGATGAAATACTGGGTTGAAACCTGCGATATTGACGGTTTTCGTTGCGACCTTGCGGCCTGGGTAGAAGTGGACTTCTGGCAGGAAGCACGTCCTAAAGTAGACTCCGTCAAAAAGCTCTTTTGGCTCGGGGAATTTGATGAACTCGACAACCCCGATTATGGAAAAGTTTTCGATGCCAGTTATACCTGGTCGTGGATGCATAAAACGCGAGAGTATTACGAACACGGGTTGTCGTTGCCGGCATTAGACAGTTTGCTGGCTCGTTACAACGAGATCGGCGACGGCTCCATGCGCGCCTGGTTTACCAGCAACCACGACGAGAACACGTGGAATGGTACCGAATACGAGAAGTATGGTAACATGGCCGGGGCTCTGGCGGTATTTAGCGCTACCTGGAATGGCGTGCCATTACTCTACAGCGGCCAGGAACTTCCCAATCACAAACGGCTTGAATTTTTTGAAAGGGATCCCATTCAATGGACGGGCACATATGAAAAGGCAGATTTCTATAAAACTTTACTTCAGTTAAAATCCAACAACCCCGCGCTTCGTGGCGCCGATCCTGCAGTATCCACTTATCGTTTAAATACATCATCACCCGATCAGGTAATGGCTTATCTGCGTAAAAATGGAGATAGCGAGGTGCTGGTAGTAATCAATTTCTCCAAAGAAAATTTGTCGTTTACAATATCAGACGAAAAAGTAGCCCGCAATTGGCAGGATGTGTTTACTAATGATGGCAAAAACATCCATGTAGATGAGCAATGGAGTCTTGCCGGGTGGGAATATCGAGTGTTTTCACGGAAATAATGCGGGAGCATCGGTAAGCGGCAAGCGGCAAAAAACGGCAAGCGGCAAACGGCAAACGTGAAAATAAAATAAGCAGCCTTATGGGCTGCTTATTTTATGCTTTTTTGTCGGCAGGTTTTGATGTTCGAGAAGGCAATTAGAGATTAGTCGGATAGCGACGCAATTGCGACAGGATTACATTTCCTCATTTCCACATTCCTCATTTCCACATTTCCTCATTTCCACATTCCTCATTTCCACATTTACTCATTTCCACATTTCCTCATTCCCACATTTCCTCATTTCCTCATTTCCACATTTCTTTTGCCGTTTGCCGATTCTCACATCTCCTCTAGTACTCTTCACTATTCAATCTCACCTGATAAGTATAAGTTCCTGAATAATTCGGATAAATACCTTCAAGTACCACACGTCCCTGGCCGTAGTTAAGGGCTGCTGCAAATTCTTCGCTGTTTTTAATCTGGCGGCCATTTACAGAAGTGATTACAAATCCCTCTTCCATACGCGTGCCACTGAAGGCGCCGCCCTGGCGAATTTTTTTCACAACCACACCACCTGTTACATCATTCTTACGCGCTGCTTCTGCACTCAATTCTTCCAGTTCAAGGCCCAGGCGATCACCAATAATTTCGATATAAGAAACTTCCACTTTGCTCTTTTTCTGCTTTCAGCACGATGTTGGCTGTAATCTCTTTACCATTGCGGAGATAAGTAACGGGCACTTTCTCGCCTGGTTTAAAGCTGGCAATCTGGCCACTCATTTCAATTCCACTCCAAACAGGGTTGCCATTTACTTTCAGGATCACATCACCTTTTCTGAGGCCAGCCGCATGCGCAGCACCGTCTGTGGGTACCTGTTGTACAAAAACACCCTGGCCGTCTTTCTGACCTGCCTGTTTTACCAGTTGCTCGTTCTGCGAAGCATTGGGATTGTAGCTGATGCCGAGGTAACCGCGACGGACATCTCCATATTCAATCAGGTCGTTTACAATCTTTCTAACAATGTTTACAGGAATGGCGAAGCCATAACCAGCATAGGTGCCATTAGGCGCAAGGATCGCAGAATTGATACCCACCAGTTGACCATCGGTAGTAATCAATGCACCACCGCTATTTCCCTGGTTGATGGCAGCATCTGTTTGAATAAAGTTCTCAACAGGGCTGTCGCTCTGGCGACTGTTGATGCCAATCGTACGGCCTTTCGCACTTACGATACCCGCAGTTACTGTAGTTTCCAGCGACAGGGGATAACCTACTGCGAGTACCCATTGACCCAGTTTCAGGTTGTCGGCATTGCCATAAATCATATAAGGCAATCCTTTCCCGTCGATTTTCAATACCGCCAGGTCAGAGCTGGGGTCACGGCCAATTACTTTCGCTTTGTATGATTTTTTATCGTGTAAAGTCACATTGATTTCATCCGCCACACCATCGCGGCCATCAGAAATAACGTGGTTGTTGGTAACGATATATCCATCTTCACTGATCAGTACGCCACTACCAGAAGCGCGTTGCTCTGGTTGAATCATGGGCTGACCAAAATTGAAGAACTGCTCAAACATGTCTTTCCATTGAATTGCCGCGCGAACGAGGCAAATCATTTGCAACACGGCGTGCCGGAATTTTTGTTTTAATGTGCACCACCGCCGGAACTGCTGCACTTGCTGCTTTTGTAAAATCAATGGGATCTGCACGTTCCGCCAAATTGTCAAGATATCCTGCATAATTAACAGGCAGCTGTCCGTCCTGCATCTGAATCAGCGTGGTTTGTCGAGGATTCAATTTGCTGTAAACCCACACACCACCGATGCCAGATGCAGCGCTAACTAAAATAACCAGTAATAGTTGTTTCAATTTCATACGCTATTTCAATTTATTAGGTCAGTAATTTTTTTGAATGATACATGGAGCATGTCTCAATTTCTATGCCCACGCCTACAAAGTAACAAACTGACATAAGAACTTGTGTTCCCGTCTGTTCAGTTTAACAAATCATTTACTAAGAGCTTCGTAGTTCGGGCCCAACATCTAAGTTAACTTATTCATGTTAATGAATGGCAAAAGCGGGGGCGGAAAGGCGGTTTTCTCCAATACTGGTTTTCAGGCGTATGTATAACCTGCCTGATTAAAGAAACGGGCGCAATAAATGCAACCTTAAAGCGAAACCAGGAATTGCAGCGTGTCCACACCGTCCGCATAATCGGTTAGCGATGGCTGTTGGGTTTTGCCAAAGGGTGTGGTCGGCGTTCCTGCGATGGTTTGTACCTGGTCATTGCCATTCAATCTTTCAATTAAAGCGGGCAGTTGCCCGGGTTCATAAAATTCATAATGCAGCTGGCTAATGGGCGAGAAGAAACCGGGGTCTTCCACCAGCAGGATCGATCCGTTTGTCATATAGAACTTCTTATTGAGGATCTGAATTGCCAGATTGTAATCGTAATTGTTTTTGTACTTGTGATGATCGGCGAGGTAGAGATATTTTTTGAATGATTCCAGAAGTGGCACAAAATCGTAATCCCGGGGCGTATAAATCTTGGTTACATTCCTGCAGCCGAGCCCAAAATACAAATGCACATCATCGGCGAGCGCTTGCAGGTCCGCGCTGGTTTCTTTGCCTGTTAACAGGGCGATAGAGGTGCGGTTACGACGGATAATATGTGGGTATTTAGAAAAATAATAATCAAAATAGCCGGCTGAATTATTACTGCCAGTTGCGATGTAGGCATCACATCCTTTCAAAAATTCAGAGAACTGGTAATAGTTTGCCATTTCCGGTTCCCATTCTGTCATTACAGCTAAAAGGTGTTTTAATAAAACCGTATCTTTTGATGAAGGTTTTATTACCATATGATGGCCGGAAATAAAACAGCAAAGCCAGTCGTGAAAACCAACCAGCGGCAGGTTGCCAGCCATTACAACACCCACATTCTTTCTCACAAGGGGAGCATCAGCAACGACGTATTGAGCGGTCCAGTTTTCCAGTTTCTCTTTTTTCAGAAACTCCAGGGCGATCGAACGGGTCGCTTTTTCAATAAACTCCTGGGTAAACCATCCATTTTCACGCTCCCGCCCTGTCTTTTATCGCTGTCCATTGCGGGTCATCAGATAAAAGATATTGGCCTAATCTCGTTAATAGTTCGATACGGTATTGTAAATTCATTTAAGCGGTTTATTTTTGTGCCTGAATCGGCGAACCCGGTGACAATTTTGCAAAAGTAACTCACTACCCATTAAATCACTGAATTATGGCAATTAAGATAACGGAAGAATGTATAAACTGCGGTGCTTGTGAGCCTGAATGTCCCAACAATGCAATCTATGAGGGCGGAGTGGAATGGGCCATTTCGGATGGCACATCTGTAAAAGGAGCATTTACCCTGCTCGACGGAACAGTGGTAGATGCAGACCAGAAAAATGCACCTGTAAGCGTGGATACCTATTACATTACGCCGAATAAATGTACTGAGTGCCAGGGCTTTCATGAAGAACCGCAATGCGCGGCTGTATGCCCTGTTGACTGCTGTGTGCCTGATGAAATGTACCAGGAGACTGTAGAAGAACTGATGGCGAAAAAGGACAAACTGCACGTTTGATGTGTATAAAAAATGCCGATACAGAAAAGTTTGGTATAAAAAATGCACTATCTTAGACTCATACACGAGTAGCTCAGCTACTCCACTTTTGGCGGGTGATATTTCCCGTCGTATAAAGGTGAAGGAGAAACGGCCTTCACCTTTCTTATTTTAAAACATCGCGTTCCCGAAATTTTGAAAATTATTCATTAAGAAGTCTATTCGCCTGCAACGGTACAGGGCCAATAAGCATCTATTTTGCTATATTCAGGCCCGAAATGCGGGAGAAAATATAGTTATCCAATAATCTATAACCCGGAACGTAATAAGCTTATTTTATAACGTTACCTAAAATCGCAACACTTGAAAAAAATATCGCGCTCGTTACTGGTGGCTATTCCGGCGAGTCTGTTATTTCTTACAAAACAGCGGCTACTATTCATAGTAACCTTGATAAAGATCATTATTCAATTTATTATATCGACCTCACACGCGATGGTTGGTTTTACAAAGGCGAAGATGGAGTGAACATACCTGTTGACAGGAATGATTTTACAGTAACCCTAAATGGTTCTAAAATTCATTTTGATGCCGCGTTTATTGCCATGCATGGCACACCAGGTGAAGACGGAAAACTGCAGGGATATTTCGACATGCTTCAAATTCCCTATACCAGTTGCGACGCTGCTGCTTCCGCAATTACCTTTAATAAACGATATACTGTAGCTGTTGCAAAAATGGGTGGCATCGCTGTTGCAGAATCTGTTCATTTATTCCGCGATTCATCGTACGCTGTTGCGGATATCCAGGATCGTCTTCGGTTCCCTGTTTTTGTAAAACCGAATAATGGCGGCTCCAGCATTGGGATGAGTAAGGTAGATGAACCTTCTCAATTACAGGCAGCGATTGATAAAGCATTTAAGGAAGATAGCCAGGTATTGATTGAGGAAATGATCCAGGGACGCGAATTTACCGTGGGCGTTTATCGTGCAGAAGGAAAGATAACTGTATTGCCACTTACAGAAGTACGTGCAGACGCCGATAAATCTTTTTTCGATTTTGAAGCAAAATACGAAGGCAAATCAAAAGAAACGACACCCGCAGAGGTAGATGAATCGATAGCGAATAAAATAAGGGATGCTGCGCGCAACATCTATAACATTTTTAATTGCCGCGGTGTGGTGCGTATTGATTTTATTTTTGCTGAAGAAGCAGGGCGCCCTTATATGCTGGAGATAAATACGATTCCGGGGCAAAGTGCTGCGAGTATTGTACCTCAACAGGTACGGGCTGCGGGCGGTAACCTGAAAGATTTTTATACTAAATTACTCGAAGAGGCGTTAAACGCACAAAGCCGCTAAGAGATACACTATTTTCATTAACAGACTATACTCATGTTTGGATTTATTACGAAAAGGCCACTGTGGGTCAACATTCTTGCCGGGCTTGTTTTCGCCTTTATTATCTTTCTGTTGTTCATTCTCTCTCTCGACTGGATGACGCACCATGGAAAGTCGAAAACAGTTCCGCAGGTATTGGGAAAATCTTACAGTGAAGCAGAAAAGATTCTGGAAGACGCGGGATTTGCTGTGGAAATTCTGGACTCTATTTATGTTGATACCACCAAACCTTTGCAGGTTTTGCGCCAGGTTCCCGATGCAGACGAAATGGTGAAAGTGAACCGGACCGTTTATCTCACGATTAACAGGGCCGTTCCTCCATTGATTGAAATGCCCAATATTGTTGGTTCTTCTTTACGCAGTGCAGAACTTACGCTGAAGAATTATAACCTGCGTGTTGGTGATACTACGTTCAGGCCTGACTTTGCCAAAAATGCCGTGCTTGAACAATCGTTTAACGGAACTAAGATTGCGCCGGGAACAAAAATCCGAATGGGAAGCCCGATTGATTTAGTGTTGGGTGATGGAGTAGGGGATCGCCAATATCTCGTTCCTCAATTGATTGGTAAAACCTATTGTGAAGCAAAATCATTGATCGAAGCCTCAGGAATTTCATTCGGCGTGGTATTGCCCGATCCTGACGTATCTGATACATGCGGTGCTTATATTTACTGGCAAAATCCTAATCGCCTGGGCGATGATAAACGATATCGTTACATTCGCTCGGGCCAGTTGATTGATGTTAAACTACAACTGGAGCGCCCGGTATTGGATACAATTCACACTGTTGACCCCAGTGCCGCTGCCCGCCCCGAAGATTTATAATTATTAATTACAACATATGCAAACGATCACACCCGAAGAATTAAAAAGCAGACTTGATGCAGGAGAACAACTGCACGTGATTGACGTACGCGAACCACACGAACATGAAGTATTCAATATTGGTGGGAAACTGGTGCCGCTGGGAAAAATACAAACCATGCAAACTGAAGAACTCGACGCCTGGAAAGATGAAGAAGTAATTGTGTATTGCCGCAGTGGTAACCGCAGCGGTCAGGCCTGCCTGATTCTTGATACAATGGGCTTCACCAATACAAAAAACCTGGTGGGCGGCATGCTTGCCTGGGAAGAAAAATTTTCTGTTAAATAGTAAACCCCCAGAAGGTTTACTATTTAACAGAAAATGCTTCGGTAGGTCGGTCATCGATCATCGACCATCGATCTTCGGTCATCGATCATCGACCATCGATTCTACAGTCTCGCCGTCACCACAATCATAAAATTTCTTCCAGCCATCGGGAAATAATAGTTGTCTGCAACAACATCGCCCGCATATATATAGCTGTATGCATATCCGTTGGGTTCGTATTTCCGGTTAAACAGGTTGTTGAGCTGGAAAGTGATGTCCCATTCTTTCACGAGCACATTTTTTACGGTATGCGTTACACGCAGGTCTTGCGTATAGAAATCGTTTAATTTTCTGTCACTGTTGCCTGTATTGTCCAAATACTGGCTGCCGGTGTATTTGCCAAGTAGTGAGATGTTAGTCAATGGCGCTGCCTGCCAGTGCAACCCCACATTTGCAATGGTAGATGGTGAAAAAGCAATTTTACTGTTGCGATGTTCAACTGCCTGTTGACCGATCCAGTCGAAATCAGCGTCGTATTCATCCAGGTATTCGGTGAAACGGCGCACTTTGTTTTCGCTCAGTGTAAGATTGCCGGTTGCAAGCAGTTTTGAACTGATTTTATATTGCGCCTGTAATTCAATTCCCGCACGGTAACTAACCGGTACATTTTGACGCGTGTATGCACCTACATCATTGATCTGCCCGGTCAATACCAACTGGTTTTTATAATACATGTAGTACAGGTTGGCGCCCAGCATCAACCTGTTTTGATTATAGGAAATACCCGCTTCTACATCATGAAGTGTTTCGTGTTTGGGTTGGCGGTCCAGACTCGCTTCAAAATCATCGCGGTTTGGTTCCTTGTTGGCAACAGCATAACTCAGATAAGCCTGCCACGCTTTTTGCTGGTACGTAATACCCGCTTTTGGATTAATAAAGTTGAACCGTCGATTGATCTGTAAGGATGGATTATCACTAAAACCTTTCATGTCGTGCGAAACATGACGGTACTGGAGGTCCGTAAACCCAATAAAATGGCCAGTGATGGGGAATTGCCATTTTGCATAAACGTTGATATCCTTCTTGATCGCATCTACATCATAATACCGGAATCCTTCATCAAAACCGTACTTCGCCCAGATAATATCACCATGATGGACGCCATCGTAAACCGACCACCCGCCACCAATCGTTACCTGGTGATTGTTTTTATCGTATTGCGCCGAAATAATCTGACCGTAAAAATGATTGTCGAGCCATTTCTGTCGAACGAGGTCTGTTTCTTCAATCAGTTCTCCATTGATTTCAAGATTGGACAGCCCGTAATCGTCGAATGATTCTCCTCCTTTATAATTTTCGTAATAACCTTTTCCACGCGTCAGGAATAATCCGGTATTGAGTTTCCAGAATTTTCCGGCGTTGCGGTCGTAGAATAGCTGATAGTGTGTTTGTGTGTAGTTGTCGGTTTCGTTATCGTAAGGTTCACCGGGGCGGTCGGTTCCGCTTGAGTTGTAAGTACGATTCGTCTTCAGCATAGATGCATGAACGCCGTTCCATGCCTGGTAGGTTTTTTCCTTACCCGAGAAAATATTCATCCGCAGCGTTTGCCCACTGCCCAACCAGGCACCTGACAGATAGAACGCTTCGAGGTTGCTGCTGGCGCGGTCGATATAACCGTCGCTATTAATGCGGCTCAGTCGTGCATCGATCGTAAATTTTTCATCAATCAGGCCGGTACCTGCTTTAATGGTATGCCTCCAGGTATTGAAGGAGCCGTAGCCATTGGTGATTTCGCCATACGATGTTTTGTTGACTTCATTGGTGGACAGACTTACGGTGGCACCAAATGCCCCCGTTCCATTTGATGAAGTGCCCACCCCGCGTTGAATCTGAATAGATTGTACACTCGACGTGAAATCCGGGAGGTTTACAAAAAAGCTACCCTGGCTTTCAGCATCGTTAAATGGAATACCATTAAGTGTGATATTGATCCGTGTGGCATCCGTACCGCGAATGCGCAGACCCGTATAACCAACCCCGTTGCCCGCGTCAGCATTGGCCACAACCGACGGAGTCTGGTTGAGAATAAACGGTAGATCGTGCGCGAGATTTAATTTGCTGATTTCTTTTTTGCCCAGGTTCGTCTTAGCAAAAGGGGCCATTTCCGCTGCGCGGATGGCTCTCACTTCCACCGGGGAAAGGGCATAAAAACTGTCTTTTTCGTTCTGTTGTGAATAGACCGATGTGGCTGTAAATAGTAAGCAGCCGAACCATGCAATCCTCTTCATTTTTTTAAAATTTAATAGTTAAAAAATGAGAGGGAAATGCTGTAGTAGAAAGGAAATTGTGAAACTCCTTCCCTGCGCAGGCATTACCCTGATCAGGTTTACGGGTATAATCTCAGATTGAAGCTGGTCCGGATCCGGCTTCAAACACCCCGGGAAACGCTGAAAACTTAAAAAGCTTTCGATTTTAAAAAGCTGAATGCAAATTTAGGAGAAATAAAATAACAGCCCTGTAACATTTTTTAAAGCCGAAGCGTATCACACTAAAAATAGCCTTGATATGAAAAGAATTTTAATGTTGAGCCTGGTGTTGTTGATTGCAGGAGCACCCATTTTCGCACAGCCAACGATCAAAGACGAAAATGTGGAAGTTAAACAGGTATCCAAGTTTTCCAAAATCTCCGTTGCCAGTGGATTTGATGTTTATATAAGCAGCGGCACGGAGGAATCGGTTGCAGTAAGTGCTTCAAGGAAGGAATATCAGAAAAATATTAAAGTAGAAGTAAAAAACAATACACTGTACATTTCTTACAAGCCTGCAGTAGAAAAATGGACTACCCGCAACCTGCGTTTGCGGGCATATATTTCCTATAAAGATTTGGAATCGTTGCAGTTAAGTGGCGCCACCGATGCCCGGTTGGTGGATACCTGGAAACGGAATAATGTGCGGATCGACGTGTCGGGTGCCAGTGATTTGCGTGGAAAAGTAGAGTTTGGTGAAGCAAAAATCGATCTCAGTGGAGCGTCGGATATTACGCTTTCGGGGACTGTTGTCAAATTGAAAGTGGATGCCAGCGGGGCAAGCGAGTTTTCGGGATTTGATCTGCAATCAGATATTTCAAATGTTCAGGCCTCAGGTGCCAGCGAAATAAAAGTGTCCGCACAAAAGGAATTATATGCACAGGCCAGTGGCGCAAGTCATATCATCTACAGCGGCGACGCTGCCGTTCGTGATGTTCACGCAAGCGGAGCTAGCAAAGTGAGAAAAAGATAGGAGTGGCAAGGTGGAAACGTGAGGCGGGAGATTCGGGAAACGGCAAACGGCAATCGGCAAACGGCAAACGTGAAACGGCAAACGGCAAACGGCAAAGGGCAATCGGCAAGCGGCAAACGGCAAAATGTGAGCGCGTACATATTACGCGCAAACAGTCCCATCCCTACGGAATAATCTACGGCATTTTCATATTTCCACATTTTCATATTTCCACATTTTCCCATGGTCACATTTCTTCCTCGCATTTTATTTGGCTGGTTTCAATATTCCCCTTACCTTTGCACCCCACATCGCGAGGTAGAGCAGCGGTAGCTCGTCGGGCTCATAACCCGAAGGTCGGGAGTTCGATCCTCCCCCTCGCAACTAACCCAGGGCAAGAGTTCTCTTGCCCTGTTTTGTTTTAAGAACGGAAATTGAGAAATTGAGAAGGTTTAGTGGAAAGCGTTGTTAAGCGGGATGTGAACAGATATACATTAAACAAATGATCAAATTCGGATTTTGCCCGTTAGTTATCAGGAAATGAAAGTCGGCTTCGTCAATATCTTTGGCAGACCTAATGCAGGTAAGAGTACACTACTCAATGTACTGATGGGTGAGAAACTGGCCATTGTTTCACCAAAAGTGCAAACTACCAGACATCGGATTAAAGCCATCCTGACTGATAAAAATTACCAGGTAATTCTTTCTGATACGCCCGGCATTATCGATCCCAAATACAAACTGCATGAAAAGATGATGCAGGCTGTAAAAGGTGCACTCGAAGATGCAGACCTTGCTTTGCTTTTGGTTGATGTGAATGATGACTTTGAAGCATCGCATGAAGTATTCCAGGCATTGCGACTAAAAGTTCCTGCACTGGTTGTGTTGAATAAAATTGATAAAGCATCGGAAGAACGGATAAAAGAAGCGGAAGATTTTTTTTCAGGGACAATCGTATTGCCGCAAAACAATGCGCATTTCAGCAATCGGAGGGATCTCGATAAAAAAGTTCATGGAGCCTATTCTGGCGCTATTGCCGGAAGGTGAACCTTTTTATCCTGATGATGAAATCAGCGACCTGCCAACGAAGTTTTTTGTAAGTGAAATGATACGTGAGAAAGTGTACGAATTATTCGGCGACGAAATTCCTTATCACACCGCCGTAATGGTCAGGGAATATAAAGAGAAGCAAACGCTGGTGAAGATAGTTGCTGATATCATTGTGCAACGCGAAACACAAAAAGTAATCATCATCGGTGAGAAAGGATCCATGATCCGGAAACTGGGAACTGCTGCCCGCGCCGATATTGAAGCATTCATTCAACAAAAAGTATTTCTTGAGTTGTTTGTAAAAGTGAAACCCAAATGGAGAGAGAATGAATTGCACCTCAGAGAATATGGTTATTGATGCGTTTGCGTCCAATGGAAAGAAATTTAAAATCATTCAGATAAAATAGAAGACCGGTTCAGGAAATCCAATACCGGTTGTTGAACATCGAAAATAAAAGTCATGTCATTTACAGTTGCTATCGTAGGTCGCCCGAATGTGGGCAAGAGTACATTTTTCAATCGTTTGCTGGAACAACGCAAAGCGATTGTTGACGACGTAAGCGGCGTAACGCGCGACCGCCAGTATGGGGTTGCCGACTGGAACGGCAAAACTTTTAACGTCGTTGACACTGGCGGATTTGTTGCCGGTAGCGATGATGTGTTTGAAAAAGAAATTGCAAAACAGGTATTGATTGCTGTTGAGGAGGCTGACGCTATCATTTTTATGGTGGATGCGCATACCGGTATGACTGATCTCGACGACAGTATGGCGAATGTATTACGTCGTAGTACGAAACCTGTTTTCCTGACTGTGAATAAAGTGGATAATAATGACCGCTTACTGGAAGCCAGCGAATTTTATAGCCTCGGTTTTGAAAACGTTTTCTTTATCGCTGCGGCCAGTGGTAGTGGTAGTGGTGAATTGCTGGATGCAATCACAGACCTGATGCCTGCACCCAAGCCTGAAGAAGAAGTTGAAGAGGAAAATGCGCTGCCAAAATTCGCGATCATTGGTCAGCCCAACGTTGGTAAATCATCTTTGCTGAATGCCCTTATTGGTCAGGAAAGAACGATTGTGAGCGACGTGGCCGGTACCACCCGCGATACCATCCACACGCACTACAATCTGTTTCAGAAAGAATTTATACTGATTGATACCGCTGGTATCCGTCGTAAAACGAAAGTGCATGAAGATCTGGAATTTTACTCTGTGATTCGTGCGATTAAAGCATTAGATGAAGCGGATGTTTGTCTCTTGTTACTCGATGCTGAAAAAGGCATTACCGCGCAGGACCTGAATATCTTTAGTCTCGCTTCGCGAAAAGGAAAAGGTGTGGTTGTGTTGGTAAACAAATGGGATCTTGTTAAAAAGGAAACTAATACTGCAAAAGAATACGAAGACGGATTAAAGAAAAAGACTGGCTCCGTTTAGTGATGTGCCGATTCTTTTTATCTCTGCGAAAGAAAAAACAAGAATTTTCAAAGCCATGGAAGTGGCTCTGGATGTTTACGAAAACCGTCGCCGAAAAATTTCCACTTCCAAACTAAATGATGCGATGCTGGCTGCGGTAGAACAATACCATGCACCCGTTGTTCGTGGACATCAGGTGAAAATTAAATTCGTTACGCAGTTACCTACGGCAACGCCATCATTTGCGTTCTTCTGTAATTTTCCTGACGATATTAAAACACCTTACCGCAATTACCTCGAAAACAAATTGCGCGAGCATTTCGCGCTGACAGGAGTGCCGATCAGGATTTTCTTTAGGAAAAAATAAGTTACGTGAATCGGCAAACGGCAAACGTGAAAAGAAAGGTGGAAATGAGCAAATGTGGAAATGAGCAAATGTGGAAATGAGAAAATGTGGAAATGTGGAAATGTAATCCTGTCGCAATAGCATCGCTTTCAGACTAATCTCTAATTGCCTCCCCCCAACATTGAAACCTCCCGACAAAAAGCATAAAATAAGCAGCCCATAAGGCTGCTTATTTTATTTTCACGTTTGCTGAGTGCCGATTCGCACACTTCACGACTATTTCCTCACCGCTCCGATGTTTTTTTCCCGCATCCAGCCGTTTTTTTCCCATGGAATCGGCAGTTGGCTGATTTATATTCGTATTGTTAACCAACACACCGACAGGAACGACCCTCTACACTATGAAAAAGTTGTACGTTGCCCTGTCGTTGTATCTCACGCCGCTTGTAATCCTCAGCCAGGCCCGGTGGGATGGTGAAGCGATGAACCAGCAATGGAATGATCCGCTCAACTGGGTAGGTGATCAATTGCCCCAGTCGGGCGATGAGGTTTTACTGGATCATTCTATTGTGGTCGGAAACTATACAGTAGAATTGCCCGCAGGAAATGAATCGCTTAGCCTGTCACGGCTGGTATTGTCGCCAACAGCACCAGATAGCATCCGGCTGATTCTACCATCTGCAAACACTTCTTCAACTGCGTTAGTAATGTCCGGAGCAGGCGATGTATTGTTATTAAAACGAAATGCTGTTTTCATAAATGCTTCGGGCGCTTCATCGGGAACGCCGGTGAGTATTGCTGGGGATGGATTTTTCAGGATCGAAAATGGGGCGCATTACATACATCAAACTGAACGAGGTCACACCACCGGGCTGGTTTCACGTTTGGCATCCGGTGCGGGAACGGAAGAGGGTATCTTTCAGTTCAATGTGCCGGGCGGCGCCGCTTACACAGTTTCTGTGAGTAACCGAATATATGGACACCTTATCTTCTCCTGTCCCACACCCGGAATTACTAAAACCTACACGGGCGCAGGCGTGAGCCCGCTTCAGATACAATCTCACCTTACTATAAAGTCCAATGCGGTTTTCAGTTACGGTAGCAATGTCAGTAGTATTCGTATCGCTGGCGATTGTGTAGTCGACCAGGGAGGCAGCTTTAACATTGCTAACGGTACCAACAATTCCCTGATTGTGGTGGGCGGCAATTTGCTGATAAACGGGCGACTGATACAAACGGGGCTGCTACCGGTTCTGTTTTGCGAATGGCGGGAACCTTACACCAGCATATCAAAGGAAAAGGAACATGGAGCGGATCAATAAGATTGCAGATCGAAAATCCCAATCATGTTACAACCGATGATACGCTCTGGCTTCCTGCGGATCTGGAACTGGCAGCGGGGAAAATCATTGTTTCTGAAAATGCACTGTTGGGGATGTCAGCGGAAAGTCAGATAAATTATACTCCCGAAAATTTTATTGAAGGCTCACTCGCACTTTGCGGAGAAAGTATGCTCCAATTTCCTGTAGGCGCTGGTGGAATCTTTGCGCCGCTACAGGTATCCGCAGGCGGCAATAGAACGGATACGTTTATTGCAAAATATTTTCGCGGCAATCCGCAGTCTACTGCGGGTATAGCAGGCCCGGTCGCAAGTCCGATCGAAAATTTGAGTGCCGTTGAATACTGGAAACTGGAATCACAAACAACCGCAGCGCGAAAGATTTCTTTGTTTGCTGGATTAACTAGTTTTGTCCAAAATCCGGAAACAATGTTGGTGGCAGGCAACGAGGGAGGACAATGGGTGAGCAGGGGACTGTCACTTTTTGAATCAACCGCCCAACAATCGCCCTGGGTTTGCGGCTTTGTACACGCGGAAGAAGCCTCCACTGCATATTCCTGGTTTACGCTGGCATCAAAGGATGGGAATCCAGTGAATCCGCTGCCTGTGAAATTGATGTCGTTCGCAACAAGGATGTTGTACGACGGTATACTTCAGATTAGCTGGCTTTGTTCTGAAGATGTTGCCCCGGGAACCCGGTTCAGGTTGTATCGTAACGAGGCGGGTCAACGGGAACTGATTCTGGATTCGATTACAGGAAGCGGGACACCGTCACGACAGTTTTATTATTTACACCAATTGAGCAATCCGGGACACTACACATTCTACCTCGAAATGGTAGATCCTGTATATGGGAAACAGGTCAGCGCATTGCGTACTGTGCAATGGTTGCCATATGCAACCGCGTTCATCAATGTGTTTCCCAACCCTGCCACTACCCGCCTCTGGCTGCGTTGGGAAAGCGGTCCACAACCATTTTACCTGAGAATTATAAACAGTATGGGTCAAACAATCAGTCTGAAAAAAATGGCGGGAAGTATGGGTGTGAGGGATTATCTCGTAGATGTATCGAAGTTGCCGGCGGGCTGGTACAGGTTCGAAGTTTCACGGGGAAATATTCCGCTGGCGGTTTGTAGTGTGGTGGTGAGGAGATAGATGATGGATGGTGGATGGAGGATGGTGGATGGAGGATGGAGGATGGGGGATGGGGGATGGAGGATGGAAGAAGTTCGATGATCGATGTCCGATGACCGAGTAATGATTAAAGTGCTGGTTTGTCGATCTTGAAGTGGGGAAGGCATTTATGCGCTGACAGGATACATCAATCATCGACCATCGATTATCGATCATCGATCATCGATCATCGACCATCGAACTTCGGTCATCGAACCTGTCCTCATTCTTTCACGCGCTCCCTCAACTTCTGAATATTCTTCTCAAAAGCAGCAAATTCTGCTTCCTGGGAAATGATAAAATTGTTGTCATCGAGCTTGCCGATAACTTTTTCCATTTCGGCGCGGCTCTCATAAACCATTTGACGGAACAGGCTTTCGTAATCTTTTTCACGCGAAGCGCGGATGTTTGCCGTCATCCACTTACGGGTTTTAAGCGCGTCTTTCAACAGGTTTTTGAATTTCGAAAGTGTAAGGGCTGCAAGTTTGATATCAAGAATTTCTAATAACGACGCAAAAGCATGCTGGCGCTTTTGAAAGAGGTAGTCTGCACTGCATGAATGGTAGAAAGAATGCACATCTTCCCAGCTATCAATTCTTCCGTTTTTAATTTGTTTTATTAATTCCGATAAGGACGAAGCCGGCATCAGTTGTCCCCCAAGGTTGACAAATGGTTCCCGTTTAGCATTGCGCAGCTTCTCTATATGGTAACCGAGTGAATAATTATTTTCCGTCTCCATACTTTCCACCAGGTGCAGGGTTCCATAATAGCGAATCAGTTCCCTGAACAACTGGTAAGCTTCTTTCACTTTAACGATCTGAACATCTCGATTGCTGTTTTCAACACCTTTTTACCAGTATTTTCCTTTTATTAAGCGAAGCATTCGATTCTAAAATTTTTCTTCCCTGTCTGATGAAAGTTTCGGGTATTGTTTTGTTTGCCCGGCTTTTGCTCAGCGATTCGCCAACCGATCTTTCAATGATTTCCAGTCCGGAAAATAATTCATTTACACTGTCGGGGGCGAGGAAATCATATTCTATGTGCTGGTTTTTGAAACTGCGCTTATCGCGGCTTGCAATCTTGATTACATTTCGCGCCAGCGCATACATGTTATACATAAACCAGTAACCCGGCATTAATACCAGCCGGTCGTTGCATACATCATTACTTACAAGACAGAATGGAATGCTGACGTGAAGTTCTGAAGGGAAATCGCCTTTGGCGATTAATGTATAAGAAGCAAATTTTGAGTTGTGCTTAAGACTCACACAGAGTCCTGGCCAGAAACCACGACCTGCAATAAGTTCGCCATCGGCTGCACGTGAATTATGATTGGAGCCAATCGTTGCTCCAGCGGCCATATTGCTTTGTCCGCCCAGCAAGCTGGCGCAAAGGAAAGAGTTATTGTGGTGCTGTTCATGCGCCGGGAAAATCAACGAATTCAATACTTCGCAACAGGAAATCGTTGAATTGTCGCCAAGGAAAGAATTGATAAGTCGTGCGCCGTATTTTAGTTGGGAATGGGAAGCGAGAATAAAACGAACCGCTTTTACACCATAGAATGCTTTACATCCATAACCAATGATTCCATTCACCATTTCGCATCCTTCACCAATTTGGGTAGGTGCATCTGCCGATGAATTGATAGTCAGGTTTTTTAATTTGTTGGCGCCTTTGATATATGCGTCGGTCCCGATGGTACAGTCTTTGATGATGCGTGTGTTCTTGATAACGGTGCGATCGCCGATTTTTCCATAATAACCTCTGCGATTGTCGAATTTTTGCTCTGTAAATTCCAGCAATTTTTTCATCAGTTTCTCATCGTCGCGGAAACGGGTCCAGAGCCAGGCATCACCGGGTTGCATACCGTCAAAGGGTAATACTTTTCGCCCGGCATTTTCATTGCAAAGCTCCAGCCAGATACGCACATTTTCTTTTTCACCTTCTTTGATGATACCATTCCCGAATTTACAATGGTCGGTAACCTCAATTTCATTTACGTTGATCAACATAACTTCATCACCAATGATATAATGACTCAGGTAATGGACGTTGTTGATAACGACATGGTCGCCGATATCGCAACTGATGATCGAACTGTTATAAATGCCAACAGGTAGTTTCAGGTCGTGAAATTGCAGGTAAAACGGTTCCAGTTTTCCAATTCGCACGAGGCCATGAAATTTGCATTGCTGTACCAGCGCCGGATCAAATTCTTCTTTTACCTGCACATTGTTCCAGTTGTCTGAAATATTTCCATTGCGGGTAAGCGCCACAATTTCATCAGGCGTAAGAGCGCGATAGGGGCCCGCGGCAGGGTTCTGTTCAAACCGAAGATAATATTCGTCTTTCCCTTCAGGAAGCCACTTTGAGTCTATAAACCGGTAACCTAACTGTGAAACCGGCGTTTTGATGATGTGATTCATGGACATTCGCTTAATGAGAGGAGCTGTAACAATATCAGCCCGGCCCTTTCAGGCGCGGGCTGATAACTGAATTTACGCCAATAAATTTATTCAACGGTTACCGATTTTGCCAGATTTCGTGGTTTGTCCACATCAAGACCTTTTGCAATACCGATATAGTAGGCCAACAATTGTAGCGGTACTACACTTAGCATCGGTGCTACAATCTCATCCGCTTCGGGGGATTTCCATTACGTCGTCTGAAAGGTCCCTCGAATGTTCATCACCGGCTGTAATCACTGAAACAACCTTTCCTTTGCGTGCTTTTATTTCCTGCATGTTACTTACCACTTTTTCATGATAAGCGTCACGCGTTGCAACAAATACAACCGGCAGTGTTTCATCTACCAGGGCAATGGGTCCGTGTTTCATTTCCGCCGCCGGATACCCTTCAGCATGTATATAAGAAATCTCTTTCAGCTTAAGTGCACCTTCCAACGCAACAGGGAAGTTGTATCCTCGACCGAGATAAAGGAAGTCGGATGCGTCTTTATATTTGTTTGCAAGTTTTTCAATTGCTGGTGCGGTTTTCAAAACCTCTGCAACTTTCTCTGGAATATCATTCAACTCACGTAGCAAATGCATGTAACGTTCATTACTGACCGATCCTTTTATTTGTGCAATTTTCAATGCGATCATAGTCAGAACTGCTAATTGCGCAGTAAATGCTTTGGTACTAGCCACGCCTATTTCCGGACCAGCATGTGTATAAGCGCCACCATGCGAAATGCGCGCGATAGAAGATCCTACGGCGTTAACTACCCCAAGAATGATGGCTCCTTTTGATTTTGCGGTTTCAATTGCAACCAGCGTATCAGCTGTTTCACCACTTTGTGAAATGGCAATGATCACATCTCCTTCAGAAATTACAGGGTTGCGATATCGAAACTCCGATGCATACTCTACTTCAACATTAATGCGGCAGAGTTCTTCAAAAATGTATTCAGCAACAAGACCCGCATGCCAGCTTGTTCCACAGGCAATCATTACAATCCGGTTGGCTTTGATAATCTGGTCGGCATATTGCTGGATACCACTCATGGTAATGGTGCCGGCATCTGCATCCAATCTTCCGCGAAGACAATCATAGATGGTTTGCGGCTGCTCAAAAATTTCTTTGAGCATGAAGTGCTCATAGCCATTCTTTTCAATAGCAGCGAGGTCTATATCGAGCTTCTGTATATAAGGCGTTACTTTTTCGTTGCCGAGATTTTTCAGAATGAGTTCATCAGGACGTACAATTGCAAGTTCGTAGTCGTTTACATAAACCACTTCTTTTGTGTATTCCAACATGGGCGAAGCATCTGAACCGAGGAAATGTTCACCTTTTCCTACGCCAATCACCAATGGACTCCCTTTACGTGCTGCGATGATTGTTCCCGGCTCATCTTCATCCATCAACAAAATAACATAAGCCCCAACTACGCGTTTCAATGCGATACGAACCGCTTCTTCAAGACTGCATTCGTTGTTGCTTTTAATTTCTTCAATAAAATTCAATAATACTTCTGTGTCTGTATCACTGGCGAATGTGTATCCTTTGCGAACCAGTTCATTCTTTAATTGTGCATAGTTTTCTATAATGCCGTTATGAATCATGGCGAGTTTACCGCTTGAAGATTGATGCGGGTGAGCATTTCTGTCACTGGGTTCACCATGTGTTGCCCAACGCGTATGACCGATCCCGACATTTGCATGCAGGTTGGTTCCCACTACGGCTTCCTCCAGCTCGGCAACTTTTCCCTTCTTTTTGTAAACTTTCAATCCGCCATTCTGCAGCGCCACTCCTGTACTGTCATATCCACGGTACTCCAGTCGCTTTAATCCTTTGATAATTACGGGATAAGCTTCCCTGGGACCGGTGTAGCCAACAATTCCACACATATGTCTTGAATTTTAGTGAGTTACAAAAATAGTGATTCCGGGCATTTGTGCAAACGTTTGCATAAACGCAGAATACCGCATCTATAATAAAGTACCGCGTAAAAGAATATAAGCTACTGAAAAATAAATTAATAACCCTGTTACGTCTACTAAAGTGGCTACAAACGGGGTGGAGGAAGCGGCGGGATCGGCGCCGAGACGTTTCAGGAGAAGGGGCAACATGGAGCCCATCAAAGAGCCCCAAAGCACAATACCTGTAAGCGAAAAACCAACTGTAAGCCCAATGGCCATGTAATGTTCACCAAATGTTTCAGGTGAGAGAATATGCCAGGTGAAAATCACTCCCAGTCCTAACACGCAAAGCGTCAGGCCGAGCAACAAACCAGAAAATATTTCACGGCGCATGATCTGCCACCAGTCGCGAACGGTTACCTCGCCCAGTGCCATCGCTTGGATAATGAGTGTGGAAGCCTGTGAGCCACTATTACCGCCACTTGATATAATCAATGGTATGAAAGTGGCAAGGATAACAACTTTTGAAATTTCAGCTTCAAACTGATGCATCGCAGAGATCGTCATCAACTCGCCGAAGAAGAGAATGATCAACCAGATAACGCGCTTTTTGAACAGCCTGAGTATGGGCATTTCAATATAAGGTTCTTCCAAAGCGGCAGTACCACCCATTTTCTGCATATCCTCACTGAACTCTTCACCGGCAACCCAGAGCATATCATCAATCGTAACAATTCCGAGAAGCTTGTTGCTGTTGCTGACTACAGGCAATGCGACACGGTTATTCATCTTAAACACTTCACTGGCTGTTTCCTGATCATCATAAGCCTGTAAGGAAACAACACGATTATCCATCAGTTCGGAAACTCTCCGGTCGGGTGGGTTTAAAATGAAATCACGAATGCGTATGTCATCCAACAATTCACCTTTGTCGTTTATGACATAAATCACGTTAATTGTCTCACTATCCTTCCCATATTTCCGGATGGTGGCAAAAACCTGTTCGATGGTGTCTTCGGGATATACATAAACATAATCAGGCGTCATCAAACGACCGATACTGTTTTCGGGATATCCTAAAAGTGAAAGTGTGATTTTTCGCTCGTCGGGGTCAAGCAGTTTTATCAACTCGCGAACGGCATTGGATGGCAGTTCTTCCAAAAAATCGGTACGGTCATCGGCAGGAAGTTCGTTGAGCAAGGATGCGATGGTATTGGGTGGTAGCGTTTGTATAATCCCTCTTCTGTGTGGGGAACTCGAGAATTTTAAAAACACTTGCCGAACGGTGCACCGACATATTTGCGACGATCTGGCTTTCAAACTCCGGAAACTCATAAACAAGATCTGCCACGTCCGCAATATTCTGATGATTCAGAAAATCGCGAATTTGAAGCTTGTCATCCTTTTGAAGAAGCGCTTCAAACTGTTCCTGTAACGATAATTGTTCGTCGAGCTGATCGGGCATAGTGCAAAAATAAGGAAAGACAGAAAGGAGTAGGAGTTTAGCCAGCAGAGTTTGCTGACTGATTTTAGCCACTGACCCACAATGAATGCCGGGAAAAGAATAAGAGCCGGTATTCACCGGCTCTTAGTAAGAAATTATAGTTTGAAGACTGAAAGTCTTAACAGTTCAGCAATTATTGCCATTTAATCTGCCCTCTGATTTCACCGAACCAACGATAATACATATTACCTGGTGACGCTACAGGCAGGATGGTTTTTGTATGGATCGTTACATAGTAATATCCATTGAGGATATCCTGTTCTTTGGCTTTGATTTCGTTAACGATGATGGTTCCGCTATATGACCCGCTATTTGGAAGATAGGCACGGAATGGAGCTGCGGTCTGTCCGGTTACTTCCTGAATAACCGTATAAGGTGTGGTGGTAAAAAGCGTTGGGTTTGCGCCTGTGAATGCTGGATTCAGAGCAGGATAACCAATTGGAGCGGGTCCGTTAACACGGATAGCAATAACACTATCACTCAGCCCCGACCAGTTAACTGTATAATTCAGTTGTTTGGTTCGCTTATCGTACTTCACACTTAAAGTACCGAGTCCCGTGGTGGGAGTACCATTGGGTGCAACCTGTGCTCCGGTTACAGCAATGTCAGATTTTTGGTAAAGATTTACTTTGTCTTTTTCAGAATCTTTTTCGCAAGAAGAAAAACCGGTAATAAGACCCAGGCATACCGTGGCCAAAGCAGTTAGTTGAAACAATTTCATGGTTGCATGATTTAGGGTAAATATAAGAATAAATTGTATTTACACCTTTTCAACAAACGTTTTTTCTAAATGACGTAAATGACTGTTTATCTTACAGTTCAACTATCTTAAAATGAGCCGGAAGGTTGCGGGCGCTTCGCTGTTGTCGTAGATTCCAACAACATACATTCCCGCCGGCAGGCCGGTTTTTCCTAATATTATATTTGTTACCTGTCCTGCCTGCTGGCGACCCAACTGACCGGCCCGCAATCTCCTGCCATTCAAATCGAATAGTGCCCATTGTGGATTTTCTGCGTTACGGTTTGACCGTATTGTGAATGATCCATCTTCCACCACAGATGGAAACACCTGCCAGTTCCCTTGCGTTTTTGCATCTGTATTTACCAGCAACACATTTGAATAAGTTGTTTTCAACTGCTGGTCGGTCATACGAAGGCGGTACCAGTATTTTTTTGCGAAAACATTTTTGTCGGTAAATGTGTACGCTAACTGGTTTGCTGTCTGCAGCCCGTCTGAACCATCAATTTGTGCAATTTCTGAAAAGAGTCTGCCATCTGTACTTCTTTCCAACACGAAATCTCGGGGATCGCTGTTTTTAGAAATTGCCCAGTTCAAAGAAATTTCCTGGCCGACAGGCTTTGCATTAAACGCCAGCAATCGAATGTCGAGAACGACATTGCTCTGGACGGCCAGGCTTATACGATTATCGCCCCCATTTTCATAATATTCCAACACCAGATCATGATATCCGGAAAGGGAGGTGCTGTAAGTTGCTGTATTATAAGATTGATCAAACCAACGATCGATGACCCAGGTATTTCCCCCATCCAGGCTCAGGCGATAGCCATCGTCGCCACCAATTGTGAACACATAGTTTCCTGAAGGGAAATTTTTTCGGAGACGATAACGCACACTAAAAGTTTCCGTTGTAGTTGCGCAGGAGCTGGTGTTGTAAACAACATTGCTTCCGCCAAATTCTTCATCAAATGAAATGTTTCCGGGACTGCCCTTTAGCACGGTTCCTTTAAAAAGATTAAAATTGGTTCCGTCATATACATAACCACGCCACTGGTCATTCGTTCCATACTCGGTCGGATCCTCGCTTCCCATGCAATTTGAAGCAACAGAAAAGCTGATGCGGTTCCCGCCCTGATTTTCGTAATACTCCAACACAAGATTATAAGAACCGCTCAGGTAAGTGACATAAGTTTCCGTTGTATAACCCTGATCGAACCAGCGATTAATCACCCAGGTAGCACCACCATCGAGGCTGAGCCTGAATCCATCGTCGCCGCCAACGGTGAATAAATAACCGCCCGCAGCAAAATTTTTGTTCAGTTTATATCGAACACTGAATGTGCTTGTCTGAACGGCACATCCATTCGTGGCGAAGTTTACATCGTCGCCACCGAAATTCTGGTCGAATGACGCATCTACAGGATTTCCGACCGTAATATAGCCGGCATACGAAGTAAAATCCGGGTTGTGATACACATAACCCCTCCAGGAATGGTTGGTGCCATAGCTGGTCTGGTTGCCCTGGGGCGTACATGATTGACTAAAGACACGGCCACAAAAAATTAATGTTGTAGCAAGTACAGGTAGAAGTTTGTTCATAGTATTGGATTCACAAAGAGTGAAATTAAGTAGTACTAACGCACTTAAATAAGTGTAAGTACTTAATTTTTGAATTCTTTGAGAATTGTCAATGACTATAAACTAAAACAGGTAAAACTACCTGGTATCTTTACGATTGTTGTGTACGGCAACAACTACTGAATCTTGTTTTTGATTTCCTGCAGTTTGATCAAAGCTTCAACCGGTGTCAGCCTGTTGATATCGATTCCAGCCAGCATATCCCGTATATCGGAGAATGTTTGGGAATGTGCGTCAAATATGGACAACTGCATTTGTGGTCCGGCGATGTTTTTCACCTTTTCAGCAACGCTGGAGGTTTGTCCGGCTTCGCCGGTGTTTGCATGACTTTGTTCCAGTTGGTGCAGCACCTGGTTGGCGCGGTCTATCAATGCGGAGGCATACCTGCCATACGTGCCACGTGAATACCAAAGCTATGCGTACTTCCTCCGCGTGCGAGTTTGCGGAGGAATATGATCTTGTTGCCTACTTCTTTATTGGTGATGTGATAGTTCTTCACTCTTGGCAAACGTTCTTCCAGTTCATTCAGCTCATGGTAGTGTGTTGCGAATAATACCCGCGGCATGGCTGGAGAATTATGCAGGAATTCGGCAATACTCCAGGCAATGGAAATACCATCGTAAGTGGATGTACCGCGACCAATTTCGTCGAGTATCACGAGGCTGCGTGGGGTGATATTATTAATGATAGATGCCGTTTCATTCATCTCCACCATGAATGTTGATTCTCCACCGCTGAGATTATCTGAAGCACCCACGCGTGTGAAGATGCGATCGGTGAGCGAAATTTTCGCCTCCGTAGCCGGAACAAAACTTCCCATATGGGCCATGAGTGTGATCAATGCGGTTTGTCGCAACAATGCACTTTTACCACTCATGTTGGGACCCGTCAGAATTATAATCTGCTGTTCATTTTTATCGAGAAGAAGGTCATTATGAATATACGTTTCCCCTGGCGGCAAATGACGTTCGATAACCGGGTGACGTGCTTCCTTTACTTCCCAGGAATCACCTTCATGCACTTCTGGTTTTTTGTATCGAAATTGAATGGCGTTTTGTGCGAAACAACAGAGGCAATCGAGTATCGCCACCAGGTGGCCATTAGCCTGAACAGCAGCGACATAATCGAGCAGGAACGTAACCAGTTCGTCGTATAACCGAAGCTCCAATGTTTGCATTTTTTCTTCGGCACCGGTTATCTTTTCTTCATATTCTTTTAACTCCGGTGTGATGTAGCGTTCCGCATTGGCGAGAGTCTGCTTGCGCATCCATTCCGCGGGAACTTTGTTCTTATGCGAGTTGGTTACTTCGAGGTAATAGCCAAATACATTATTAAACCCGATCTTAAGTGAACTGATACCCGTTTTTTCAGCTTCTGTTGCCTGTAATTTAGCGAGGTATTCTTTTCCATGTAGTGCTATCTGTCGGAGTTCGTCCAGTTCAGGGTTTACGCCTTCACGAATTACATTTCCTTTTCCGGCGGCATTCGGGGGATCGTCTGATAGCTGGTTGAATATTTTCTCAGCCACATTTGCGCACGGATCGAGCTTTGTCGATATCTGCTTCAGTAAAGGATTGGCAGAGGACTGGCAAAGGTTTTTAATCTGCTCCACCTGTTTTAATGCTTTTGCCAGCTGCAATACTTCACGCGGGTTGATTTTACGCAGTGGTGCTTTAGAAATCAGGCGTTCTATATCACCGCACTGACGAATACATTGTGTTAGCTCACTACGCAGATCTGTTTCAAGTACAAGGCTTTCCACTGCATCCAGTCGTTGCTGAATTCTTTTGAGTTCTTTCAGTGGAAATACGATCCAGCGTTTCAACAACCTTGCACCCATTGGCGATACGGTGTTGTTTAAAACATCAAGAAGTGTATGGTTGCCTTCTGAATGACCGGAAATCAGCTCCAGGTTCCGGATGGTAAAACGATCCATCCACAGAAAATCTTCACGATCGATCCTTTGTATAGAAGTGATATGTTGCAGATGCGGATGTTCTGTATCGCGCAGGTAATGTATCAATGCACCGGCAGCTGTCAGCCCCTGATCCATTCCTTCCACCCCAAAACCTTTCAGTGAATGCGTTTGAAAATGTTTCAGCAGGATCTCCTGCGTATAGGCGGTATCAAAAATCCATTCGTCGAGCGTGTATGTGTAAACCTTTCCGCCGAAATATTCTTTAAACTTCTTTTGTTGTTGCCGTTGAAAAACAACTTCAGAAGGCCTGAAACTTTGTAACAGTTTGTCTGCATATTCTCGGTCACCTTCCGCAATAAAAAAACTCACCGGTGCTGATGTCGAGAAAAGCAATTCCATATTGTTCATCTGACGCGAAATGTACGCTGGCGAGAAAGTTATTAGTTTGATGATCGAGCAGCTTTTCCTGGGTTGCCGTTCCGGGAGTTACCATTTCGGTAACGCCACGTTTTACGACACCTTTTGCCTGTTTGGGATCTTCCAGTTGATCGCATACCGCTACGCGGTGACCAGCTTTTACCAGTTTATGGAGGTAAGTATCCAGCGCATGATGTGGAAAACCGGCAAGTTCCGCCGATGCCGCCGCGCCATTGTTTCTTTTAGTGAGGGTAATGCCCAGCACTTTGGAGGCAATGATTGCGTCACTGCCGAAAGTTTCATAAAAATCACCCACACGGAATAATAAAACAGCATCGGGGTATTTCTGTTTAATTGCCCGGTGCTGCTGCATCATCGGCGTTTCTGTATTCACTGATTTGGCCATGTCCTCGTTCTTTTCGAAATATTTAACATTCGCTAAGCGGCAAAAATAAGGAACTGTTTATGTAACTATCCGCGATCTCGCATCTGGGGAAAAAAACATAGTTTATGTATCGTATCCTCTTTTCCCTGTTTCTGTTGTCCGCGCTGAATATCTCAGCCCAGGATACTGCCCGAGCGAATGCCAAAATGGATAAAGCAACAGTATACTTCGGATATGGCGCCGAATTAATGCATTCGGTAAAAATCCGTGTAACACCCGAAACCCGATTTATTCTTATCGACCAGCTCAGCTCATCCCTGGATCTGAACAGCTTGCAGGTAAGTTGCCCGGAAGATGTTTCCATTCTTTCGCAGCGTTTTTCACTTTACACGCCCCCGTACCCATTGTTGTAAAATCGCCGGAATGGCTGCGTTGGGAAGATAGCCTGACCAAACTCAAACAGGAATGGAGCCGTCTCGATAACCACGAAAAAATAGAAGATGAGACTATGAAAAGTACCGGAAAACTCATCGAATCGACTTTGGGAAGTGAAGGTCCCAAAACGGTATCCAGTGCAGAAGTGTTGAAGTTGATTGAGTACTACAATAACAAAATTGAGCAATCGCGCAACCGCATTTTTTCGTTGAAAGAAAACAAGCAGGCGAATATGCTTCGTCAAAACAAGGTGCAGGAAAAGTTAACGGAGATACAGGGTAAATCGCCGGTGCCGGTCAAAGCAACAGGCCGAATCGTACTACAGGTAATCAGCCGTCGCGCAGGGGAAATTCCGGTCTCGCTGAGCTACTACACTGCTAGTGCCGGCTGGTCGCCCAATTACGACGTACGGGTTAATTCAAAAACCAACAAAGTGAAGCTGGTATACAAGGCTTCGCTTACGCAAACAACCGGCATCGACTGGAAAGGGACGAAACTGACACTTAGCACGGGTACACCCAACTTTGGCGTATCCGCACCTGTGCTCACGCCATGGTACCTGCAATTGTATGTACCCGAACTTTACAAAGCATTGCAGGGTAGGGCAGCGGGCGTAAACCTGATGCGCAACACCGTGCAATCGGTCAGGGACGACAGACAGCTGAATGAAGTAGTGATCACGGGAAATGGATACGAATATAAAGAGGGATATGCTGACACATTGCAGCCATATACCCTGCAGGATTTCACCAGGCTGCAATCGGGGCAATTGAATACCAATTTTGAAATTGATTTACCTTATGATATTGCGAGCGACGGCGAACTGCATTCTGTAAGTATCAAAGACGAGGAAGTGCCCAGCGTACTGAAGAATTATGCAGTGCCGCGTTTGGATGGAGAAGCATATTTGCTCGCAGAAATTGCCGACTGGCAAAACCTCGACCTTCTTCCCGGCGACGCGAATATTATTATGGATGACACTTATATCGGCAAGTCGGTCATTGATCCGAATACCACAGCCGATACATTGAATCTTCCACTCGGACGTGATAAACGATTGGTCGTAAAACGCAGTTCTGTAAAAGAACAAAGCAGCCTGAAATCTTCGGGTGGGTACAATCGTCAGACATTCACATATGAGATCGTTGTAAAAAATAACAAACTCACTGAGGTAACCGCATTGATTAAAGACCAGATTCCTCAGAGCCAGATTAAAGAAGTGGAAGTGAAACTGGAAGATGATGGCGGTGCGACTTATAATCCTGAAGTGGGCGTGCTTACCTGGAAGCTGGACCTTAAGCCGGGAGAAAGCAGAAAAATGCGGTTTACTTATTCGGTGAAATATCCAAAGGATAAACGGATCGTGAATTTGAAATGAAGCACCCATTTATTAAGCAGCCGCCAGGCTGCTTAATAAATGTTTATTGTTGAACGGTTTTCCACATTTTAAAAGAAAACGGTCGATATAGTGGGGACGCGCTAAGGCGCGTCCTTTTGCAAGGTCAGTCAGACAACCAGGCTTGCCGTAATTTTTATATTTCTTCATTTCTTCATTTCCACATTTCCTCATTTTCTCATTTACTCATTTCCACATTCTCCTCTTCTCGTATCTTGGCAAAAAAACTTCCACCATGCGTCGCTTTTTTCGTTTTTTGATTTTGACCGTCGCGTCAATAGCCCTGATATTTTCGGCCTATGCGCTGATTTCCGGTCGCACTTATTTGTTCAAAGCCGTACGGTATAATTTTGCAGATATCGACGATTATAAAATATTCACCAATGATACCGTTGCCGGTGGTGCTACACAACCATGGCCGGTTTCTTCCGCATATAATAAAACGGAATTGCCCGAAGACCTGAATACTCTCCTGGAAGATCTCAATTCTGTTGCGCTGTTGCGAATTGAAAATGGTGAAATTGTTTTTGAAAAATACTGGGATGGTTACAGTGAAAGTTCTTTATCCAATTCATTTTCCATGGCGAAAAGTATCACCAGCCTGTTGGTCGGTGTTGCTATTAAAGAGGGAAAAATAGGAAGTGTGGATGATAAAGTGAGTCACTATCTTGATGGTTTTAATGAAGGGCTTGCTGCTCAACTTACCATTCGTCATTTGCTCACCATGAGCAGTGGTAGCAACTGGAGCGAGTCGTATCAAAATCCGTTAAGTGTAACTACCGAAGCTTATTACGGAAGTGATCTGGTAAAAACCATGAATCGGCTGGAGATAAAAACAGCACCGGGAACGTTACACAAATACAAATCGGGAGATACCCAGTGGCTGGGATTGTTGTTAGAAAAAGCAACGGGAAAATCACTTTCTGAATATGCTTCGGAAAAACTGTGGAAGCCGATGGGTGCTGAGCATCCGGCATTGTGGAGCACCGACCACGAAGGGGGTGTGGAAAAAGCGTACTGCTGTTTTAATACCAATGCCCGCGATTTCGCACGAATTGGGCAGCTGATGCTCGACAGTGGGCGGTGGAAAGGCGAAGCCATTATTGACAGTGCTTATTTCGCGGAATCCATTACGCCCTGTTTAATTCCCGATGAGAGAAATAAGTCGACAGATTATTATGGCTTCCAGTGGTGGATTTATCCTGCCAGCGAACAAATCTTTTATGCACGCGGTATTCTCGGGCAATACATTATTGTAATTCCTGCTAAAAAAACGGTGATCGTTCGCCTTGGCCACAAGCGCTCAAAGGTGATGGAAAATGACGCGCCGTTGGAAGTAAGCAAACTGGTGAATTGGGGGCTCGGCACAGGCGGCTTTAAAGCTGTTGGCGAAGTGATTGATACGACCCAATAAGCGCTTGTGACAATTCCGTCAACTTGAAGTAATTTCGCGCCATGCGCAAATTGAGCATGGACGAATTGGGCCGGAAAACGGCAGAAGAAGCGAAACAGGCAGCCAAACACCCGATCATTGTTGTGTTGGAAAATATTCGCAGTGCTTACAACGTGGGAAGCGTATTTCGGACGGCCGACGCCTTCCTGATTGAAGCTGTTTATATTATCGGATATTCTGCACGCCCGCCCCATAAAGAAATCAGGAAGACTGCACTCGGGGCAGAGGAATCCGTTTCATGGAAACATTTTCTTACCGCCCGCGAGGCCATTGAGGAACTCCGCGCAATGGGGTATAAAATTTATGGGGTGGAACAAGCCGTAAACAGCATCTACCTGCAAGATGTGGAAATGCCGGAAGGGCAACCGCTCGCCGTTGTATTTGGCAACGAAGTGAATGGCGTTGAATCATCCACTCTTTCACTTTGCGATGGCTGCCTGGAAATCCCCCAGTTTGGAATGAAACATTCCCTGAATATTGCCACAGCCGCCGGTGTGGTGTTATGGGAGCTTGTTCGTAGGCATGCGTTACAAAAATCCAATCCCGCTTAATTATGTCTGCAGTCAGGAATTACTTAAGTCTCATCAAGTTTTCGCACACCATTTTTGCGATGCCATTTGCACTCATTGGTTTCACACTGGGAGTCGTGTCCGATTTTCCCGCTGTATCGTTGGTGCCGGGTTGGCATACTACGGCAATGGATGACGCAGGCTACTGGCAACAAATGGGCATCAGGTTCGTGTTGGTAATTCTTTGTATGATTTTCGCGCGAAGCGCAGCAATGGCATTCAACCGTTATCTCGACCGACATTTTGATGCCAAAAATCCGAGAACTGCCATCCGCGAAATTCCTGCAGGTATTTTGAAAGCGAACAATGTGTTGCTGTTTACTATCGTCAATTCACTTCTTTTTATAGCAGCTACTTATTTTATCAATCTGATTTGTTTTTACCTGTCGCCTGTTGCATTGTTGGTGGTATTAGGTTATAGCTATACAAAACGTTTTACACCGTTTTGTCATCTGGTATTGGGCATCGGGTTGTCGTTGGCGCCAATAGGTGCTTATTTGGCAGTTACGGGCGTATTTCAACTACTTCCCCTGTTGTTCTCATTTGCCGTAATATGCTGGGTGAGCGGTTTCGATATTATTTATGCTTTGCAGGATGATGAATTTGATAAGTCGGCCAACCTTAATTCAATTCCCGCATGGTTGGGAAGGGGCAGGGCGTTGAATGTGTCTCGCTTTCTGCACCTGTTAAGTACCGCCTTTGTGGTGATTGCAGGCGTACTGGGTGATTTTCATTTATTCTACTGGATGGGCATGGCTGTCTTCGCCGGTATGCTTATTTACCAACATTCCATCGTAAAACCCAATGACCTGCGAAGGGTAAATCTTGCTTTCATGACAGCGAACGGAATAGCTTCCGTGGTATTTGCGGTATTTGTGATTGTAGACCTGCTGGTTTGAGAATCTAACCAGGAAACAGATTATTTTTTCTTTCTCAAATGCGGAAAGTGTTGCTGTAAATACACCCCGTTCACGTGGTTTGAGTGCCACATCCCAATTTCCTTTATAACGTAAAGTTTTTGGAACCAGGTATTCTCCAAACTGGGTCAGTTCTACTTCCATAAATACATCAAAGTCGTAAACGCCGGCATTGTAACTCATGTGGTAATTGCGCGCGCGTACTTCCATGGTTTTTGCATCAAACCAGGTAACCATTTCATCGATCACAATTTTATCACGCTGGCCGGCGCGCAGATCTTCTTTGGCACGCACAGTAAAAATGTAACATTGCTGTTGTTCATAATCGCCCATGTCTACACTAAAATCGTATAACTCCGAGGTCACGGGATCAAAAGGGTCAATCTTCCGGTCGGCCATCAATGGGATGCCTGGAATTCGTTTGCCCGGATTGAAGAATAATAGTTTGAGTTGCTCTTTATGTTTTGCAATTCCTTTTTTACCCTTGGGTGAAAAGCTGGTACCGGCAACGATATTATTCTCGCCACAAACAGAACCCTGCGTGAAAAAGAGACTGGCATACAGATCGGCTGTATAATAATTGTATTCATTCTTTTTATCGTAAAAATCGCCTGTTGTCGTTTCTGACAATATTTCCATTGTGCGGCAACCATTGTTTCGAAACTGGCGTGTGGTACTTTGAAGGGTTGCGGTTACTTTGCCCTTCTTGTTGGTCATGATGATATCATTGCGCGAAGTAAAACCAAGAATGCGGAGGTTCTTAAATGCTTTGTAAAAACTGGTGTCGTTGCGAACACGATCGATGAATTGCGGTACGTTGATATCGGTTCGTACCACCACTTCGCTTAATGAGATCATACGTGCCAGTCGGGCTTGTTCGAGTGTGTCAGTATCCTGTGCTTTCACCTGGGTGAAGGATATCAGCCACAAAAGCCATATCGCCGCAGATTTTCTCACTTATTTGTCAGGAAAAACCATTTTATAATCTACGTTCACCCGTCCTTTGGATATATCAGTTAATTTTCCTTTGATGAGTTTACGTTTGAATGGCGACATATAGTCGATGAATAATTTGCCTTCGATATGGTCGTATTCATGTAGGATTACGCGGGCAGTGAGTCCGGTAAATGTATCTTTTCTTTCTTCAAAATTTTCGTCCATATAACGGATCGTAACCGATTCCTGGCGCTTTACATCTTCCCTGATTTTTGGAATACTGAGGCAGCCTTCATTATAAGCCCATTCTTCGCCATCAAGTGCTACAATCTGTGCATTAATGAAAATGCGTTTAATGCCGGGCGCATCATCATACTCCTTTATCTCTTTTTCGTCCATATTCGCAAACATCTGCTCACTGTCTACGGCAAATAAACGAATGGAACGGTTTACCTGTGGTGCAGCGAGTCCTACGCCATTACTGGCGTACATCGTTTCCCACATGTCTTCAATAAATTTTGCCAGACCGGGATAGTCGGGTGTAATATCTTCCGCTACTTTTCTAAGAACAGGATCACCGTAAGCTACTATTGGTAAAGTCATATCTAAAATGATGCGTTGAGTCACAAAATTAGGCCATAATTGGCAAATAAGCAGCTTGCCGGTTTAAAGTAGGAGCGCTGATATATCAGCTACGCTGCATATATTCCTGCAGCAGGATGGTGGCTGCTATTTCATCCACCAGTTTTTTATCGCGGCGTTGTTGTTTTTTCAGCCCCATTTCCAACATGGCATTTTTGGCCATTTTTGAGCTGAAGCGCTCATCTACCCGCACGATGGGAATTTTGGGGAAGATTTTTTCAAATGCCGTTACAAATTTGTTGACCAGGGGTGTGGCATGGGTATCGCTATCGTCGAGATTACGCGGGTCGCCAATGATCACTTTTTCCACCTGCTCGCGTGCCAGATAATCACGAAGAAAGGGCATTAACCTTTGTGTATCCACCGTTACCAGTCCCGTTGCAATGATCTGCAAGGGGTCGGTTACTGCAATACCGGTTCGTTTTATTCCGTAGTCTATGGAAAGGATTCTTGCCAATGTTCTTGTATGTTTTCTTTCAGAATCGATGAACGATATTAACTCTCAAATTTGTAACCCGTTGTTGCCACATACTTTCTCCATTTTTCTATCACTTCACTGATATCATTGGGCAGTGGCGCCTCGAAATGAACTTGCTCGCCTGTTTCAGGATGAATAAATCCAAGGGTACGTGCATGCAAAGCCTGCCGCGGGCAAATCGCAAAACAATTTTCAACAAACTGTTTATACTTCGTGAAAACAGTTCCCTTTACAATTCGATCGCCTCCATAAAAATCATCACTAAAAAGGGGATGGCCAATATGTTTCATGTGTACGCGAATCTGGTGCGTGCGCCCCGTTTCCAGTACACATTGTATCAACGTTACATAACCCATTCTCTCCAGTACTTCGTAATGTGTGATCGCCTCTTTTCCATGATCACCTTCGGGATATGCTTCAAACAATTTCCGGAAACGTTGATGACGGCCTACATGCGCAACGATGGTTCCATTGTCGGCTTCAACATCACCCCAAACCAGTGCGATATATTTTCGTTGAATAGTATGATCATAAAACTGTTTCGCCAAATGGCGCATGGCTTTATCGGTTTTGGCAAGCACCAGCAATCCGCTGGTATTTTTATCAATCCGGTGTACGAGGCCAAAACGCGGCAGACTTTCTTCAGTTAGGCCGGGTTTAACCTGTTGAAGGTAATAAGCAACACCGTTTAAAAGTGTTCCGGAATAATTACCACTTCCCGGATGTACCACCATGCCCGCAGGTTTGTTGATGATCATCAATGAATCATCTTCGTAAACAATATTGAGATCCATTTTTTCAGGCACTACGTCGGTGTCTTCGGGGCTCATATCACTGTAAATCTGGATATCTACCTGGCCTTTTACTTTAAAATTGGGGCGAACGGGTTTACCATTTACCAGTACCATACCTGCATTAATTGCCTGTTGCAATTTATTGCGCGTGGCACCTTCAATCCTGTTCATCAGGTATTTGTCGATTCGCAAAGGTTCCTGCCCTTTGTCGGTTTTAAAGCTGAATCGCTCATAAAGCTCATCGCTGCTCTCGGTACTCCCCAGTTCTGCATCGTCATTTATGGAAGGTAATTCCGCCATTCCTTGTGTTTTGCCGCAAAGGTAGTTGTTTGCAAAGAGTGCGTAAATTTGTGTTTTCAAATCAGGGTTCAAAGGTTGGTTTTCAGTGCCCGTTAACAAGCTCCGGAGCGAATTTATTTATGCAAAGTGTACTCTTTCGGGATTTAGGCCGCATGTCGTACCAGCAAGCCTGGGACTACCAGGAATTGCTGATGAAAGGAAATTTGGATATCAAAGCCGCCAACCGGGTTGCTGAAGAATCTGCTGGCCCCATTCAGCCAACGCAACATTATTTGTTATATGTAGAGCATCCTCCTGTTTTTACTCTGGGGAAAAGCGGCAGCATCGATAATGTATTGATGAGCGAAGAACACCTGAAGCGAATGGGGATTGATTTTTTTAGAACCAACAGGGGAGGAGATATTACTTTTCATGGTCCGGAACAATTGGTGGGATATCCGATTTTAGATCTTGAAAGATTTTATACGGATATCGGAAAATACCTCCGCAATATTGAAGAGATCATCATCCGTACTTTGGCCGATTATGGGTTGAAAGGCGACCGCTCACAAGGTGAAACAGGCGTATGGCTCGATCCGGATATCAAAGGGAAAGAAAGAAAAATCTGCGCCATCGGTGTACGCAGCAGCCGATGGGTAACCATGCATGGTTTCGCATTGAATGTAAATACCAATCTCGATTACTTCAATATGATTGTGCCCTGTGGTATTCCTGATAAACAGGTTACATCACTCGAAAAAGAATTAGGGCGCACGGTGGATATGAACGAAGTGAAACAACGCGTATCAAAACACTTTGAAGAAGTGTTTGAAGTTGCTTTACAACCCTGGGAAGCTGCTTCTTAAAACTCGCGCGGGAGAAAGAATTTGTTGCTTTCCTTCAATTCAGTTTCTTCGTACAACTCAAACTTAAACCAGCCCGATGAATGGAAGTTGGATTTATCCAACTGAAAAGATCGCCTGGGCATGTTTTTCAGTTCAAACAACAGTTCGTCGTCCATCGTATAAACTTTGATCCGGTATTTTTTTACTTCATCATCCGGAAGATTCACTTTGATATACCCATTGTTGTTTGTAAAAAGAAATTTAGACGGAACCCAACGGTCTGATTTTGGCCGGTTGTCATTAGCCAGCACCGGACTATTGTTATTAATAGAATCCAGGAATTTGGGAACGTTGAATGTTTTCGTGTTCTTTTGTTTTTCGAGTTTTGCGGCGGTCATACTACTGGTATCCCACACCGGGCGTTGTGAATTGCTGAAGAAGAATACACCTTTATCCAACTGGATATAGATGCGGTAAAACATCCGGTCATTGGCCGCTTTGGTATCCACATACCCATTTTCTGGCGTTGTGGGATCTGCTACAGCCAGGATGGTTTTGAAATTCTTTAAACTATCGTGGGAGCGTTGGATATTTATCTGCTTCACATTTTCAAACGTGTTCACCCAGCCGATCACAATCCGGTTGTCACCAATATTGCGCAGGCTGAAATTGGGCAACGTGTCCTGCGCCTGTGAGATGAAACACAAAGGGCCGGCGAGAAACAGGTATAGGGCAAATATTTTTTTCATAAGTAATCGAAGCGGCTCAAATATACTACACGCATGGCATGTTTTAGTAAGCTAATAATGGATCCGGAAGCGAGGCATTTCCCTGTAAGCCACCACTGTGAATAACCAACACGCGTGCCCCTGCCGGATAATAGCCGTTTTGTAATAACGTATGCGAACCATAGAATAGTTTGCCGGTGTACACAAAATCTGAAGGGATCCCGGTTTTTTCATACCATTCATTCATAAACCGGATCAGCTCAGCTGAATATTTACCATAACCACCGCAGTGAAAATCGCGATTGATACTCCATTTCCCCGCAGTAGAAGTACAGAGTGCTGAAACCTGTTCTTCCAGCTCGGGATGCCCTTTCAATGCGGATATACCCATTAGTTGTTGTTCACGACATGTGTTTGCCAGCCCTGCCAACATGGTACCTGTGCCAACGGCGCAAACTATATGCGTAAAATTTTTTGAGATTGTTTCAACAATCGTTGATGCTCCTCTTGCGCCAGTTTCTCCATATCCTCCAGCAGGAATAAAATAACAGCCGGGTTCTTTTATCAGCGAGGGGAGCTGGTTCTGGTCATATTGGCTACGCGAAATAAAAACCAGTTGCATGCCATAGCGAACGGCCTCCTGTAAAGTGGTAGATTTAGTGGTGGGCTCTTCACCGCGGATAATGCCAATGCTTTTGAATCCCATTTGCTGGCATGCTGCCGCCGTGGCCACGATATGGTTTGACCAGGCGCCACCCATGGTAACAATTGTGGATGCTTTTTTCTCTTTTGGCCTCGGCCAGGTAATAGCGCAATTTGTACCATTTATTACCTGAAATAACGGGGTGTATTTCGTCGAGGCGTAGCACAACAATCTGGTGCACCTGTGGACAGTGTACCGAAACATCCTGGAGCCGGACTTTTGTGCTGGCGGGAAATACATTCATAATTGCTATGACCCTTAGTGAATTTACTTTATTTTGTGCCGCAAATAAAAACCTAAAACCTTATGCAACCAACTTTAGTGATCCTCGCGGCCGGTATGGCATCCCGATATGGGAGTATGAAGCAGATTCAGGGCTTCGGGCCGGCTGGCGAAACCATTATGGATTATTCAATCTTCGACGCCATCCGTTCCGGATTCGGTAAAATAGTATTCGTAATCCGCCGTGAATTTGCCGAAGATTTCAAAGCAATATTTGAACCCAAACTTGCAGGCAAAGTTGAAACTGCCTATGCCTTCCAGGAAATGGAAGCATTTACAGAAGGTTATCAATATCCTGCCGATCGCAAAAAAGCCCTGGGGGACAGCTCACGCTGTGCTGGCCGCTATGAGTGCTGTGAATGAACCTTTCGCGGTAATTAACGCGGACGATTTTTACGGGCACAACGCATTCGAACGTGCTGCTGAATTCCTGATCAATGATTGCACCGATCGCACGTATGCAATTGTGGGTTATGACCTGCTGCGCACTCTTTCAGAACATGGAACGGTAAACCGTGGCGTATGCGGACTTGACAGCATGGGCAATCTCTCTACAATCACTGAACGTATCAACATCGCTAAAAAAGATGGAAAGATTCTTGTAGACGATGGCCTGGAACCAAGAGAACTGAGCACTGACACACGCGTATCAATGAACTTCTGGTGTTTTGATCCCAGTTTCTTCTCTTATACACAACAACTTTTCCGTGAGTTCCTGCAGGAACATGGTCAGGAACTGAAATCAGAATTCTTCATTCCCATTGTTGCTGATCGTTTCATCAAGGAAGGCGGCCGCGTAGAAATTATTCCGACTACTTCTAACTGGTTTGGCGTAACCTATAAGGAAGATGCGCCATTTGTTGAACAAAGTTTGCATGCACTGATTGCCAATGGAGAATACCCTTCTTCGCTTTGGGCGTGAGAATCGGCAAACGGCAACGACAAGCGGCAAACGTGAAAAGAAATTAGGAAATGAGAAAATGAGGGAATGTGGAAATGTTCCTTGCACTTAAGCCAATGCAAGTAATGTTATGCAAAAAATTAAAAACCTTTCAGACCTTAAAGACCTGAAAGGTTTTTATTTATTGAAAATGCCTTTCACGTTTGCCGTTTGCCGTTTGCCGATTCTCAGCCTCACGTTACTAATCTCCTTTCACCATAAAAATATAATCCTGAATCCTCTCTACCTGTTGAATCTTTGAAAGATTGTTAATGGAAGATTTTGAAGGGATTTTTACTGAATCGTAGAGTTTATTCTTTTTAATTTCTTCTGCCGCGTCGTAGATGTATTTTGATTGAACGGCAAATACTGCACCCTGCGACTTTGTTTCACGGGCACTCAGGATACCGATCACTTCGCCCTGTGTATTAAATACAGGGCCTCCGCTGTTACCCGGGTTGGCGGGAACAGCAATCTGGCAACTAAGCGTGTCACCCTGGTAACCGGTTTTGGCACTCAGGTAACCTTCTCCATATACAATTTCTTCACGGGGAAAACCAAGGATAAAAACGGGCTCAGCGAGTTTGGAAGGCGACTTGCGTATTCCATAGGGAGGGAACTCACCGCTTTATAATTCGGGTCATCAATTTTAATAATAGCCACATCGCGGCTTACATCCAGTCGAACGACAAATGCTTTGAACTGTTCGCCCTTGTTGTTAACGACACGTATGTTGCGCGATTTTTGAACGATGTGTGCGTTCGTAATCATCAGTCCTTTTCCATCAATTAAAAAACCTGTACCCCCTGTGCGGGCTTCAAAACCCGGACCTTCGCTGGATACACGCAGACTGTCTTTTACGCGATCGATATCTTTCTCCAGCTCTTTCACCTTTACGGTCTGATCGCTGATTACACGATCGAGGTATTGAATATCTTTTGTGCTGGGTGCTTTAGGGGTAAAGCTCCACACCAGTGAGTTAAATGTGAGGGCAGTAATGCCTGCAATACTTGCTGCAATGGCCGCCACACGGCGATAACGGGTCCAGAGATAAACCAGTTTGGCTTTACCGCTGGGTTTGCTGGCATTGATTTCACCATTTTCCACCAGGTCGTTATGAATGGATTGTAGACCGCTTTTAAATTCCTGCGTTTCTGCGAATCGGTTCATTTGCTGCAGGAACAGCGTATGCTCCACCACCAGCTGGTCCACTTCGCTATTGGTTTTGCGGAGCGTTTCAAACTGGAGGCGTTCATCAGGGCTCATTTCACCCCTGATATAACGTTCCACTGCGTCAAGCATCGCTAAGTCTTTTTGCTCATTCATCACGGGTCCCATTTTTATAGTGCTTAAAAAATATTTTCTTCAGCCGCATCAGGCATTTGTACTTCTGCGTTTTTGCGTTTTCAGAATTTGTGTACCCAAATTCGGAAGCGATCTCCTGCATATTACGTTTGCGCAGGTAAAAAGCTTCCAGTAGTCCCCGGCAGGGTTCTCCCAACCCCTGGATCGCCTTTTCCATCATCCCAAACTCCGAATCCCGCTTCAGGTGATCCTCCAGGTCCTCTTCCACCGACACTACCGTTTCTGTCAAATTCAGGTCACCCACAAACCTGCTCTGCTGCTGTAATTTTTTTAACCAGATACGGCGCGCTACTGAATAAACATAGGTTCGTATCTGACAGTTCAGTTCAAGGGTTCCGGAGCGGGTCTTTTCAAAGAGTACGATCATGGTTTCCTGGAACACGTCCCGAGCGTCGTCAACACTACCGTTGTTATTGATTATCAGCGCCTGAATAAATCCATAATTTTCTTTATAGATTTTTTCTACGGCTTCCCTGTCGTTGTGGGCTAATCCTGCCAGAAGAATCTTTTCGTTATGCTCCGGTTTCACGTATCCGTTGTTTAATACATTTTTTTAAAAATAGTAACCCTGCCCCAGTCCAAAAAAAAAATTAAAAAAGCCGGGTTACCTTTTTTGCCTCCCGGTATTAACTGGTGAAATATTTCACAACTCAAAAAAACTAATCAAATGAAAAAGCTTTTCATCGTTCTGGCTGTAGTAAGCCTTGGTTTTGTAGCTTGTAACAACGAAGGTTCTGGCGACGCTACTATTGATTCTGCTGCTAACAAAGTAGAAGAAAAAGTTGAAGCTGCTAAAGACAGCCTGAATGAAATTAAAGATTCTGCTGCTGCTAAGTTGGATTCACTGGGCAACGCTATCAAAGATTCTTTGACTAAGTAAGCTAATTCCGGTTTTATACCGTGAACTCATAAGCCACCCTTCGAAAGCAGGGTGGTTTTTTGTTATTACGAAGGGCTGTTGTTGTTTAAACACACCGACAGCAACCCTTAACCACGCGAAAAGCGTACCTTTGTCCTCTTATAATAATATATGTCTGACATTACGTTTGAATCCCTCGGCCTGGAAGAAGGCCTTCTGACCGCAATTTCCCAACTTGGTTTTACGCAGCCCACTCCCATCCAGGAGAAGGCAATTCCTGTTTTGCTACAAGGCACCCGCGATTTTGTGGGCCTGGCACAAACCGGCACCGGCAAGACGGCAGCCTTTGGTCTGCCCCTCCTGCACCTGATTCGCAAAGAAGACAGGTTCCCGCAGGCGCTGATCATTTGCCCGACTCGTGAACTCTGTCTCCAGATCAGCAATGACCTGGTTAAATTCCGCAGTAAAAAACAACCTATTTCTATAACCGCTGTATATGGTGGTACTTCTATCGGTGAGCAAATTCGCGACCTGCGCAAAGGCACACAGATTGTTGTAGCTACTCCCGGAAGACTGATCGATCTGATTGAACGAAAAGCAATCAACCTCGAACAGATTGAATATGTAGTACTGGATGAGGCTGATGAAATGCTAAACATGGGTTTTAAGGATGATATCGAATTTATCCTGAAAAATACGCCCAACCGCCAGAGTACATGGCTCTTTAGCGCTACCATGCCACCGGAAATCCGCAATGTGAGCAAGCGCTATATGGATAAGCCTTTTGAAATTACAATTGGAAAGGTTAATGCCGGTAACGCCAATATCGATCACCAGTATTACCAAACCCAACACGTTAACCGCTACGAAACCCTGAAGCGGATTATCGATTTCAATCCCGGCATCTACGGTATCATTTTCACACGTACCAAAGCCGACGCGCAGGATATAACCGAGCAACTGATTCGCGAAGGATATGATATTGAAGCACTGCATGGCGACCTTACACAGGTACAACGTGATAAAGTGATGGCCCGCTTCCGCGAAAAAAGCATTCAGCTTTTAATTGCTACCGACGTGGCTGCACGCGGTATCGATGTAACTGGTATCACCCACGTAATCAATTACGAACTACCCGATGATACAGAAGTATACACGCACCGTAGTGGTAGAACAGGTCGTGCAGGACGCAGTGGTATATCTCTTTCAATTGTTACACCTAAAGAGTCATATCGTTTACGACAAATTGAAAAACTGGTAAATACCCGTTTTCATAAAATGGATATTCCAAGTGGTAAAGATGTTTGCCGCAAACAGTTTTTCCATTTTATTGATAAAATGCTTCAGGCTGATATCAGCAATGGTGAATACGAAACCTATCTGCCCGTTCTTCGTGAGAAGTTTGAGAATGTAGATAAAGAAGAAATCCTCACGCGTGTTGCCGCATTAGAATTTGATCGCTTCCTGAAGTATTATGAGAATGCGGCAGACCTGAATTTGCGCGATGATCGCAGAGCCGAAAAAGGCGCGCGCGCCGAACGCAGTACGGGTCGCGATACAAAAGGAAGAAGTTTTTCTTCAACTGGAAATTACCAACGACTGTTTGTAAACCTCGGTACAAAAGATGGTTTCTACAAAGCAAGCTTCCTGCAGTTCATTCTTGATATGAGTGATTTGAAAAAGGAAGTACTCGGCCGCATTGATATGCGTGACATGAACAGCTGGGTGGAAGTAGAAACAAACGCCGCTAAAAAGATGATGAAAGCAATTGATGGTAAGAACTTCCGCGGCAGAAAAATCAGGATGAACGATGCCAACACAGGTGGCGGCAGAAGAAAAGGCGAATAATTTATTTTTTTTAAATACTACTTCATTATATTTGTAGGGTAATGATCAACGCAAACACATTCTTCGGTTTTTATTTTAGCTACTTCTTTTTTGGAAAGAGGCCGGGAATGCTTTGATTGAAACTCAGAAAAAATAAAAGAGATCAATAAAAAGAGTCCCGGCCAAATGGTCGGGACTCTTGTTTTATACAACAACATAAACAAAGGTTTGTCGGTAAAGACAGGGATTTTATGACACCGAGGGTACAACATACTACGAAACCAGCAATCAACGGCAGCGCCGCAGTTGCGATACAGGGTTATGAAGGGAGTTTCCACCAGGTAGCGGCACGACAGTTTTTTGGTCGGCAGGTTGAAGTGATTCCATGTGACACTTTTCGTGAAGTGGTACAGGTTTCACAGGATGCAGAAAGAAGCGCAGGGGGGGTAATGGCTATCGAGAATTCAATTGCCGGCAGTATCCTCGCCAACTATAATCTCTTACACAAAAGCAAACTCCGTGTAGTAGGGGAGTTGTATTTACAGATACGACAAAACCTGATGGTGAATCCCGGCGTGAAGCTGGAAGACATTCGTGAAGTGCATTCGCATACAATGGCATTGCAACAATGTTATGAGTTCCTTGATCAACAGAAATGGAAACTCGTTGAGACCGATGATACGGCACTGAGTGCAAAACATATCCAGCAGCGACAAAGCAGGCATATTGCAGCCATAGCAAGTAAACTGGCCGCAGAGTTGTACGGACTGGAGATTGTTGCTCCCAACATCCATACTTTAAAACAAAACTACACGCGTTTCCTGATGCTGGCGCGCGAAGATGACTCAAATCTGCAGGCCGACGCCGACAAAGCATCCGTTTATTTCCATACTGACAACTCAAAAGGCAGCCTTTCGAAAGTATTGACCCGTATCGCTGAAATTGGTGTGAACCTCAGCAAACTCCAAAGCTGTCCCATTCCCGGAACTGATTTCAAATATGGCTTTCATGTGGATATGGAGTTCGATTCGAAAGAACAGTTTGATGATGTTTTAAAAAATATTAACCCACTGGTGGAAGAAATGAAAGTGTATGGAGTTTATAAAAGAGGGGAGAGAGGTAAATAAAAGCAACAACAGTACAAATTGATAAATAAAGAATAAGATGATTGTCTCGAAAAGACTGGACGGTATTGGTGAATATTATTTTTCACAGAAGCTGCGCGAGATTGAACAGTTGCGGCAGTCTGGAAAGAAAATTATAAACCTCGGCATCGGAAGCCCCGACCTGCCTCCGCATGCTGATGTGCGCAAAGCTTTGCAGGAATGCAGTGAACTGGAAACAAGTCATGCTTACCAGGGATATAAAGGAATAACAGCATTGCGCCAGGCAATGGCGAACTGGTATCGCAACTGGTACAATGTGGCACTGGATCCTGAAACCGATATACTTCCGTTACTGGGAAGCAAAGAGGGGATCATGCATATCTGTATGACCTATCTCGACAAAGGGGATGAAGTGTTGGTTCCCAACCCGGGTTACCCCACGTACCGCGCGGCTGTAAGTTTAGCAGGCGGAAAATGTGTGGAATACAAACTGAAGGAGAAAAATGGCTATCGGCCCGATTTTGATAGAATCGCAAAAAAAGGTCTTTCAAAAGTGAAGCTGATGTTGGTAAACTATCCGCACATGCCCACGGGGCAGGTGGCTGATAAAGTTTTGCTGGAAGAAATTGTGGCTTTTGCCAGAAAACATCACATACTTGTTGTAAACGACAATCCCTACAGTTTCATATTAAATGATCACCCGCAAAGTATTTTATCGGTGGAAGGGGCGAGTGGATATGTTTTGGAATTGAACTCACTGAGTAAAAGTCATAACATGGCGGGCTGGCGCGTGGGTATGCTTTGTGGTGCCGGAGGTAGAATTGCAGAAGTGCTGCGTTTTAAATCGAATATGGACAGCGGCATGTTTTTACCTGTTCAAATGGCGGCCATCAAAGCGTTGGAGTTGGGTAAAGACTGGCATGATGGATTAAACGAAGTGTATAAAAGCCGTAGGGAAAAGGTATTTGAATTGTTGACAAAAATTGGCTGCAGATTTGACCGTAATCAGTCAGGCATGTTTGTATGGGCCGCTGTGCCGGAATCGTATAAGGATGGGTATGTTCTGAGTGATGAGCTTTTGTATAAGGCCGGTGTTTTTATTACTCCCGGCGGCATATTTGGATCTGCGGGCGAACGGTACATACGCGTGAGCCTTTGCAGTGCGGTAAGCGTATTTGATAATGCGATCGAAAAAATCAGCCAGATAAAAAAATGAACAAGGATAGAAAAGTAGTGGCAATTATTGGCGTAGGCCTGATCGGCGGATCACTTGCCATTCGTCTTCATGAAAAAAACTTGCCTCCCGGCTGCTAGGCGTGGATACCAGTGAGAGCCATGCTGCAAAAGCACTGGAACTGGAGCTGGTTGACGAAATGGTAACACTCGATGAAGCAATAGAACAAGCCGATGTATTAGTGCTTGCTATACCGGTTGACCAGGTGCGGTTGTTGTTGCCAACATTACTTGATCGCATCACGCATCAGATGGTGCTTGATTTGGGTTCCACCAAATCGCAATTAATAGACGCTGTTCGCAACCATCCGCGCCGGGGGCGTTATGTAGCGTCACATCCTATGTGGGGGACTGAATATAGTGGCCCTGCGGCAGCGCGTACGGACGCATACATCAATAAAGCTGTGATCATTTGCAATGCAAATGAAACAGATGAAGATGCGTTGGAGTGGACGCGTGCGATGTATCGCAAAATTGGCATGCATTTGCTTGAGATGGAGGCTAACGCGCATGACCTGCATGCCGCATATGTGAGTCATATTTCGCATATCACTTCATTTGCCCTGGCAAACACAGTATTGAAAAAGGAGCAACAGGAGCAGGCCATTTTCGAACTCGCATCTGCAGGTTTTGAAAGTACGGTGCGACTGGCCAAAAGTAATCCGGCAATGTGGCTGCCAATTTTTATGCAAAACAAAGAGAATGTACTGGATGTACTGAATGAACATATCGACCAGTTGATACAGTTCCGCGATAGCATCCGGAACGAAGATGCCGAGGGATTGAAAAAGCTAATGGAAAGAGCCAACGATATCCGCAGGATTCTGGGATAAGCTTAACAGAGATTTCTAACTATCTAACTATAAACTTTAATAACTTCAAATTGTATGCAAACAGCAGAAAAAACATCGGCACAGGCTACACAGGATGCGTGGAATAAAAGACCGCTCATCATCAGCGGACCCTGTAGTGCCGAAACAGAAGAACAGGTAATCGCCACTGCACAGCGGTTGGCCGCCACAGGGAAAGTAGACGTTTTACGTGCAGGAATCTGGAAGCCACGTACCAAACCCGGCATGTTTGAAGGTATTGGTGCTAAAGGGTTGCCCTGGTTGCAACAAGCGAAGAAAATCACGGGCCTGCCTACTGCTGTTGAAGTGGCTACGGGCAAACAGGTGCAGGATGCATTGACATTTGATGTGGATGTGCTCTGGATCGGTGCGCGTACAACGGTAAATCCTTTCAGTGTACAGGAAGTTGCCGATGCATTGCGTGGCGTGAATGTTCCCGTATTAATTAAAAACCCCATCAACCCCGATCTTGAATTGTGGTCAGGAGCGGTGGAGCGCGTGGCACGTGCCGGTGTAAAACAAATCGGATTGATCCACCGTGGATTCTCCAGCTATGGAAATACAGAATTCCGCAATGCACCCATGTGGCATCTTGCCATTGATATGAAATTGAAACATCCTGATATGCCGATCATCAACGATCCTTCGCATATCTGTGGCCGTCGCGATATCCTGCTCGATGTTATGCAACGCGCAATCGACCTCGACTACGACGGATTGATGGTGGAAAGTCACATTGATCCCGATAACGCATGGAGTGACGCCAAACAACAGGTAACACCAGAGCGTCTTGCAGAAATGCTTGCCACCATCATCTGGCGAAAGGAAGATGTGGCCTCTGAAGAATACCATGCGGCATTAGAAAAACTGCGCCAGCAAATCAATCATCTCGATGATGAACTGATGCAGATACTGGGTAAAAGAATGCAGATTGCAGAACAGATTGGTCAATATAAAAAGAGCAACAATATTACCATCCTGCAAACCAATCGCTGGAATGAAATTATTGAAAAAGCAATGGTAAAAGCTGATAAGCTCGGATTAAGCAAAGAATTTATCACCCGTTATTTTGATGCTGTTCACATGGAAAGTATCAATCATCAAAAACGCGTGTTAGATTCTTAATAAGCGACGAATACGAGCTTTGAATAACTTTAGATATCATGACTAAAAAGACGATACGATTCAATTCCGGTGCTACAGATTTCTATTTCGCCGGCGGCTTCAGCCAGTTGCAGACCATCACAGACAGAGCCCATACAGTGTTGATTACTGATGAAAATGTTTTTGAAGCACATTCAAATCGTTTCAAAGGTTGGAAGCTGATTGTTTTGCCTGCAGGAGAAGAGCATAAAACACAACCCACCGTTGATACTGTCATCAACCTGTTGATTGAAATGGAAGCAGATCGAAAAACCACACTGGTTGGAATTGGCGGCGGTGTTGTTACCGACATTACCGGGTATGTTGCTTCCATTTATATGCGTGGACTTCGGTTTGGTTTTATTCCTACCAGTCTGCTCGCATTGGTGGATGCATCAATTGGTGGTAAAAATGGAATTGACGTTGGGGTGTATAAAAATATGGTGGGCGTAATTCGTCAACCACATTTTATACTGCATGATATGGGTTTTCTGAAATCGTTACCTCAAAAAGAGTGGCAGAATGGTTTTGCAGAAATAGTGAAACACGCCTGCATACGCGACAACGCAATGTTTATGCAACTGGAATCTGCCAGTTTGAAACAATTCCAGTCGAAAAAAACACTCATCACTGCTTTGGTGCAACGCAATGCATTGCTGAAAGCAAAAGTGGTGCAGCGTGATGAAACGGAACAGGGGGAACGCCGTCTTTTGAATTTTGGGCACACGCTCGGTCATGCGTTGGAGAACCAATACACGTTGATGCATGGTGAAGCAGTTTCGATCGGTATAGGCATCGCCTGTAAATTATCAGAAAAACTAGCCGGCTTCAAACAAACAGACAGGGTACTCGCTACCCTCGAAAAATATGGCCTTCCAGTGCATATGGATTTTGATCGCGAAAATGCTATTAACATTTTGCGGATGGATAAAAAAGCGGGAGCGAACACAACTTCATTATATTTTGTTAGAAAAAAATAGGGAAGGGGACTGTGAAACCTGTACCACTGGATAAGCTAAAACAGTTGATCCTTGAAATGAAATAACGATTTGAATTAAAAATGCAAGTAATTATTAAACCCGGTCGACTCTCTGGAACAATACAGGCTCCAACTTCCAAAAGCTCCATGCAGCGGGCTTGCGCCGCAGCATTGCTGCACAAAGGGACAACACGTATTCTTTTTCCAGGCAATAGCAATGATGATCGCGCCGCAATGGATATTATCCAAAGAATGGGTGCAACGATCGAGCGGAAGGGCGAAGAACTGATTGTAACGAGTAATGGAGTGATCCCAACGACCCGTGAAGTGCTTTGCGGTGAAAGCGGATTGAGTATCCGGATGTTTACGCCTGTTTGTGCACTTAGCAATCAGGCGTTGATAATTAACGGGACCGGAAGCTTACTAACAAGGCCCATGCATTTCTTTGATGAAATATTTCCAAAGCTGGGCATATCCATCAAAAGCAATGATGGCTTTTTACCGTTGGAAATTAATGGTCCATTAGAACCCGTAAATTTAGAAGTAGATGGAAGCCTGAGCTCGCAATTTCTGACAGGTTTACTGATGGCATATTCAGCAGCACTGGCTGAAAAAAATCTTCATCGGATATTAGTCTGCGCGTTCATAACCTGAAGAGTAAACCTTATATCGATCTTACGCTCGATGTGATGCGACAGTTTGGTATGCTGCTTCCGGAGAATGATAACTACGAAATATTCACTTTCAAAGCTGCCGGCGAAACACACGCACCGGAAATGGTAGAATACCAGGTGGAAGGCGACTGGAGTGGTGGAGCATTTCTGCTTGTTGCAGGAGCTATTGCAGGTCCGGTAACTGTACGCGGACTCGATGTTATGTCGACACAGGCTGATAAAGCAATACTTGATGCACTGGCAAAATCTGGTGCTGGTGTGGCGATCGATACAAAACAGATTGACATCCATCCTACAGATTTAACCGGATTTGATTTTGATGCTACCGACTGCCCTGATTTGTTTCCTCCACTGGTAGCACTTGCTTCATTTTGTAAAGGTGAAACGCGTATAAAAGGAGTGTCGCGTTTAACACATAAAGAAAGTAATCGGGGTATAACCTTACAGGAAGAATTTGGGAAGTTGGGTATTGCGATTTCGCTGACAGATGATGAAATGATCATACACGGAAATTCTATAATTAAAGGAACTGCGGTACATTCGCATCACGACCATCGGATCGCGATGGCATGTGCAGTTGCGCGCTGCGCGCGGATGCTGAGGTAACGATTGATAATGCAGAGGCGATCAATAAATCCTATCCTGATTTTTTTCATCACCTGCAGGCATTGAACGCGAAGGTAGATTTGACAAAACTGCATTACCGTATCACCGGCGATCAAAACGATCTGTAATCATGAATTCATTTGGAAGAATTTTCAGGCTTCACATATTTGGTGAATCGCATGGCGAGTCAGTAGGTATTGTAATTGATGGATGTCCCGCAGGTTTGCCGCTTTCCGCTGAGGATATGTTGCCCGACCTGGAAAGAAGAAAAGGCGGCAAACAAAAAGGTACCACGCCACGCCAGGAAGCCGATTTCCCTTTTTATTAAATCAGGTGTATTCAATGGCAATACAACCGGAGCACCTATCATGGTCTACTTCGAAAATAATAATACCCGAAGTGGAGATTATGATAAACAAAGAAGTCATCCCCGGCCCGGCCACGCCGATTTTGTAGCGCACCAGAAATATGGAGGCAATGAAGATTACCGCGGTGGTGGTCATTTTAGCGCACGCCTTACAACCGGACTGGTTGCAGCAGGATCCATAGCAAAAAAATTACTGAACCATATCAATAACAATTTCACCATTGAAGCACGCGTTATTGAAATTGGCGGTGAAGCAGATACCGAAATAGGATTGCAAAGAGCAATTGATGCGAAAGATTCAGTAGGAGGTTTAGTGGAATGCCGTGTAAATGGACTGCCTGCAGGATTGGGCGAACCGTTTTTTGACTCAGTGGAATCGCAACTTGCGCATGTACTGTTTGCCATACCCGCAGTGAAAGGAGTGGAATTTGGGAGCGGTTTTGCAGCAGCACGCATGTTCGGCTCCGCGCACAACGATGCAATTGAAGATTTAGAAGGTCGCACCAGGACCAACCATGCAGGTGGTGTCGTTGGCGGCATTAGTAACGGAAACGAATTGGTATTCCGCCTTGCTATTAAACCAACTGCATCCACACCCAAACAACAAAACAGCCTGAACTGGGAAACCGGCAAAACTGAAGACTTTGCCGTAAGAGGACGCCATGATCTTTGTGTTGCGCTCCGCGCGCCAGTGATTGTAGAAGCAGCAGCGGCGACAGTACTGGCAGACCTCGCCATGCTGGAAGGCCTCATTCCACGGGTTGTTGTAAATAATAAAAAGTATCAAGTCTGACGATATGCCAATCATCTATCACATCACCACTGCGGAAGCATGGAACAATGCATTAGCTTCCGGCCAGTATGAAGCGCCATCACTCAAAGAAGAAGGATTTATTCACTGTAGTGAGGCTTACCAGGTTCACAATATCCTGCAACGTTATTTTGCCGGGCAAAATAATCTCGTGAAACTTATCATCGATACCGGTAAACTGGAGAACCAGTATGTGCAGGAGTGGTCGCCAACTGTAAAAGATACTTTCCCTCATATATATGGTACTATTAATACCAGTGCTGTGATTGCGGTGGAGCCGCTGCGACAGGAAGCGGTGTAGGGCAGGCCGGGTGCCTTTTTGCACATTATTTTTGAATACCGGTTTTTGTTTAATTTGCGTTTGTAAAAAATCTACAGGCTTTACCTTATCCCATATGCTGCAGTCGTTCCGGTGTTTTTTAATGATATCGTTTACCCTGGTATTTCTTTTGGGGTTGCGGAAGTACAAGTGGCTCCGAAAAGCAGCCTGATATAGCCATGAGCCCGCAAGAGCTGACTCGCAAAACCAGTGAACACATACGGGAAGCGCTGCTGCAATTAAAAGCTGACAGCAATCCCTGGGAAGATTCCGTAACAATTGATTTTACCAGCCATCTCGATGCGGTTTACAGTCCTTCAGAATACAAAGCAATCTGGTCGCAAGGTGGTAGCTGGCAACCGGTGGCTGATTCTTTCTATCGCTTTATTCAGAACGCCCGGCTCCGGGGGCTGTTTCCGGAAAACTATCATTTAGCTACGCTTGAAAATATCAGGGAGACCATTGATAGTGCTGGAAAAAAAGATGCTGCCAGGTTCGATGCGGTGCAGTGGGCCAAAGCAGACCTGCTTTTGTCCGATGCATTTTTCCAGGTAGTTACCGACCTGAAGTTTGGCCGACTTCCTAAAGACAGCCTCACCGCACGTAAAGATTCCACGCTTGCATTTGATTTTTATGCGCAGCGTCTTTCCGCAGCGCGCCAGAATCAGTCGCTGGCACTTGCTTTTTATGGACTGGAGCCCCGCCACGAAGGTTATCTTGAATTGCTCGCAGCACTACCCAATTTTCTGGAGAATGCATTTAAGCGCGACTATACCATTGTGCCTTCGCCAAAGTCGGGGAAGGATTTAAGAAAGCGCTTCAAACCCGCCTGTTTGAAGCAGGTTATTTATCCCACGACTCCACAGCAATCGATTCCTTAACCGTTGCGCAGGCCATTAAGAAATTCCAGGAAGATAATTTCCTGGCGGTTGACGGCAAAGCAGGGGATGGAACGGTTCGGGTATTAAATACTACCGACCACGACCGCTTTGCACGGATCGCCATCACGCTCGACAAATACAAACACCTGCCTGATACCATGCCCTCCAGGTTTTTGTGGGTGAACATTCCGGGCTTTAATATGTACCTGCGCGAAGGCGACAGTGTTACGTTGCAGTCGAAAATTATTTGCGGAAAGAACGTAACCCGTACGCCGCAACTGACCAGTGCAATTTCAGAGTTGATCACGTATCCGCAGTGGACGGTTCCCACCAGCATTATTGCAAAGGAAATTTTACCCGCTGTAAAAAAGGATCCCGGTTACCTCGCCAAAAAGGGCTTTAGCCTGGTGGATGGCGAAGGAAACGTGGTGGACCCTTATTCTGTGGACTGGACAAAATACAGCCGCGGTATTCCTTATAAAGTAGTGCAGGGTAGTGGGGATGATAACGCCCTGGGTATCCTGAAATTCAACTTCCCGAACAAATATGCTGTTTACCTGCATGATACGAACCAGCGCTACCTGTTTGCGCGGGAAATGAGATCATTAAGTCATGGTTGTGTACGCGTTCAGGCCTGGGATGAACTCGCCTACCGTATTATCCGCTACGATAATAAGCCTGGCCCCGATGGTGCCCCCTCCCGGGTGGAGGATTCGCTGAATTCATGGCTCAAACAAAAGGTGAAGAAACATATCACCGTACGGAACCGTCTTCCGGTGTTCATTCGCTACTTTACGGCTGAGGCAAAAGGCAAACGGATCGTGTTTTACGATGACATTTACGGCGAGGATAAAATGCTGCAATCCCGCTTCTACGCAAAAAGATAACGGTTGTTTGGAAGCTTTTCCAGAAGTTTTACACAGAGCTTTTGCAAACAGATGGTTATGAGTGCAATAATTTATTTTTAGAAATACGTAAGACCCGTTATTTTTGCCCCCGTAACAAACCAAACTACCTCTTTATGAAGAAGATTTTAGCCGTTGTCCTGGGCGTTGGTTTCTTTATGTCCGTTACACACGCTCAAGATAAAGAAATCAGGCCTGCTGCTATAGGGATTAGCTATATTCTGAATGATTTTCAAACTGCTGACCTGATTCGTTCCACCTCACTTTCAAGGGTTCTTGCCAACAAACAATGGGCAAAACCCAAGGCAATGTCGCCAGGTTTAGCGGTTTCGTATTTCCAGGGATTACACAAACACATCGATTTTGCAGGAACCGCTGCATTTTCATTCTTGCGTTATCCATTGCCTGATAAGTTTTTCCATTCTGACAGGCTCCTGATCGAAGCAGATGCGAGTGCAAACTTCAAAATGTTCTCTGAAAAATACTGGTTCCAACCTTACCTGATTGCAGGTATCGGTGCGAGCATGTACGGAGGAAAATATTTTGGCGCTTTTATCCCTACCGGTGTAGGTATGAAAGTAAACCTGTTTGACGATGCTCACCTGTTTACCACCGCGCAATACCGCATTCCTGTTACCACTGAAACGGCTAACTACCATTTCATGTACCAGTTTGGTATCGCAGGCCGCGTAGGCAAAATCAAAGAACCAGAACTGAAACCCCTGCCTCCCGCACCAGTTCCTCCAGTTGATACTGATAAAGACGGTATTATCGACAGCCTCGACAAATGCCCAACCGTTCCTGGTCTGGCTAAATATGATGGTTGCCCAATTCCCGATACCGACAATGACGGCATCAACGACGAAGAAGATAAGTGCCCAACTGTTCCAGGTCTTGCACGATATGCCGGTTGCCCAATCCCTGATACGGATAAAGACGGCCTGAACGACGAAGAAGATAAGTGCCCAACGGAAGCTGGACCGGTAAGCAACAATGGTTGTCCTTTTGTTGATACAGATGGTGACGGAATCGCTGATAAAGACGACTGGTGCCCAACTGAAAAAGGATTGAAAGAAAACAATGGTTGCCCCAAACTGGAAGAGTACAACTTCAACGCAAACAGCATTCAGTTTGCAACAGGTAGTGCACAACTGCTCTCAACTGCAACCAAAGAGTTGAACAAGCTGGTAACTATCATGAATGAGCATCCTGAATTCCGCGTGAGCATCGAAGGTCATACTGATAACACTGGTAAAGCCGCATTCAACCAAACGCTTTCTGAGCGTCGCGCTGCAGCAGTTAAAGATTACCTGGTGAAAAAAGGAATCAGTGCTGATCGTCTGGACACTGCCGGCTACGGACAGGACCAGCCAATTGACGATAACAATACAGCAAAAGGACGTAAAGCTAACAGAAGGGTTGATTTCAAACTCGTGAAATAAGCTGAACACTTTTTATAAAGATTATCGACAAACGGGGCCTTTGGCCCCGTTTGTTATTTTGTGGGGATGCGTTTTTCAAAACTTTGCCGAAATTCGGAAAACAATAGGGGGTAGCAATATTGGTCAATGAACTTTACTTTCATATGAATCAACAGAAGAAAAATCCGCGCAAATACCGATGGCTCCGCAGAACACTTCGAGTGTTGATTGTTGTTATCGCCCTTTTTATTATCGCCTGTTTAATCTTTGATCAGTATGTTCAGTTCCGCAAATCAGATGAGGAACTGGCTCAAACATTTCGTGAACGTGGTATTGATGGACGAATTGGTTATTATGAAACTCATGGCCGTAAATTGCGTTACGCCAGTGTCGGCAACGACAGCATGCCCACACTACTCCTTTTGCATGGTAGTCCGGGTAGCATGAGTTATTACAGCGGTCGCTACTCCGATAGCAGCATCTTCAATCGATTTAAAGTTATTTCTTTGGACCGGCCGGGTTATGGATATTCCGGTTTGGGCGATCCTGAACCTTCGATTGAGAAACAGGCGGCGATGATTCGTCCTTTGATAGACAGCTTACATAATGCCACACGGCCCATCATCATTGCAGGTGGATCGTTTGGCGCAGCAATCGCCTGTCGCATCGCAATGGATTATCCTCATTTGGTAGACGGACTCGTGCTTACCGGCCCGGCCATTGCTCCCGGCGAAGAAGTCTATTTCTGGTTTACACACCTCATAGAAAATCCGGCCATTCGTTGGTTTATTCCACGCATATTCCGATCCGCAAATACAGAGAAAGTACATCATAAGGCAGAGCTGGAGAAAATGCTGCCATTTTGGAAAGATATTCGTGTTCCGGTTATGTTTCTGCAGGGTGAAAATGATGATATCGTGGACACAACGAATGCGGGGTTTGCGCGAAAGCATCTCGTAAATGTTCCCCACCTTGGGATTGAAAAAATTCCAGGCCGGGCACATCGTCTTGCTCAATTTGAATGGCCACGTATCCGCAACGCCATTCTTACGGTTTATGAAATGGCACTACAACGTCGCAATGAATCATTGCAGTAATAATTATTTGTTTGGAAATATCTTTGTTTCAGTAAAAGATTAACTTTAAGTCATGATAAAACCGATCCTCAAAGTAACACTGGCCGCTGTTTTATTTGCAGGTTTTGTATCCTGTAAAGAATCGCAGAAAACAGGTGCTAATAAAGAAAACAGCAACGCCGCTGGTCAGACTGCTACAGCAACAGTAGCGCTGGATAAAGAACAAATCATCAGCGACATCCAATTTCTTTCATCAAAGGAATGTGAAGGCCGAAGGCCCGGATCAAAAGGCCACCAGCTGGCACTTGATCTTGTATTAAGTCGCATGCGTGCTTCCGGGCTTGACAGCATTGGAGGTTCTATCATTCAAAATTTTACAGGCCGCTCTTTAAACGGTTATACCGAGGGTAGAAATGTGGTGGCATTTGCAAAAGGTAAAAAATATCCTGACCAATACATGGTGCTGACTGCACACTACGACCATGTTGGAAAACGTGGTGATACTGCCTGGTTCGCCGGTGCTGATGATAATGCCAGTGGCTCCGCAGCTGCAATGGCAATAGCGGGGTATCTCGGAAAAAATCAACCCGATTATTCCATCATCGTTGCACTTCTTGATCGTGAAGAAACAGGACTTGAAGGCGCGTATGCACTTGTTGAATATCTCAAAAAGACACTGGGTGAATCTGCCGTTCGTTTTAATCTCAATCTTGATATGATTGGCAGGAATGATAAAAACGAATTGTATGTGTGGAACCCGTCATCATCCGGAACTGGCGGAAGTGGTGAAAACGGTGCAGGAGAAAACAACCGTTAAACTTCCCATGGGGCATGATGGTGGAACGGGCAAGCCTTCAGATGACTGGACCAATCAAAGCGATCACTACGCTTTTCATAAAGCGGGAATTCCATTCCTCTATCTCGGTGTGGAAGATCATGCAGACTATCACAAAACAACAGACACATTCGACAAGTTTGACCAGGGCTGGTATCTCAATAATTGCGAAGTTGCCTTGTTGTTCTTAAAAGCATTAGACGAAAAAGCGGGCAGATAATCTGCCCGCCGTTTCTATTCAATTCAATTTCGTTGTTTAAATCTTCACCCAGGCTTGCGACCTGTTGCTCTCCAGAATTTTTTTCGCAGATCAATAATTCACGATAACCATCCGCAAAACTGGGGTAGCTTGGGTTTGCCGGTTGCTTACCTTCTGCAATTGCCTGATACACTTCTTTGAACAGTTGTTTTGAAGTATCGGGAAAACCTTCGTTATGTCCGCCTGGGAAAGTCATCAATGCACGTGCCTCAGGATAGGCGAGTGACGGATCGCGCATGAGTTGTTCATTGGCACCATCACGATTGCCAATCCACATTTCATTCGGAGATTCTGAATTCCATGCAAAGGATTTCTTCGAACCTGATAACTCCAGTTTCAATTGATTTTTTCTTCCTGCAGACACCTGCGAAACAGTGATGCATCCACGGTTTCCATTGTTGAAACGGAGTAACACGTTAGCATGGTCTTCGGTTGTTATAGGAACGTCCGCATAATCTTCCGGTGTAAGCATTTTACCAGAATAAGTTTCAACCGGCTTCAATGGCTTTTTACGGGCTTTATGAACGGTATTAAAATCAGCCAGCACCTCAACGGTTTTCAAACCTGTGATATATTCAATGATATCCATCAGGTGGGAGCCAATATCTGCGATGGCACGTGAGTCGCCCGATTTGTCGGGTTCAAGACGCCAGTTGTAGTCTGTTGCATAAAAAAGCCAGTCCTGCAGATAAGATCCCATGACCGCGTAGATGTCGCCAAGGTCACCTTTCTCACGCATGGTTTTCATTTGACGCACCAGCGGATAATAACGCAGGTTGAAATGCACTGCATTTACAAGCTCTGTGCTGGCGGCAATAGATACCAGTTCTTCGGCTTCTTTCAGGTCTTTTGAAAGTGGCTTTTCACAAATCACGTGTTTGCCGGCGAGCAAGGCGGCTTTGGCTTGTGGAAAGTGCAGGAAGTTGGGTGTACAAACATGTACCGACTGTATGTCGCTCATGCCGAGCATTTCTTCAAAACTGCATGCGCGTTCTATTCCCAACTGGTTTGCTTTTTCTCGCGCCAGTTCGGGAGTTGCTTCGCAAAGTGCAGTTACTTCAATATTTGGTAAACGGCGCAACGCTTCAATGTGCGCAGGGCCGATAAACCCAGTACCAACTACGGCTACTTTGATTTTTGACATTGCTGACAGATTTGTAAGAGGGGAAAAGAAAGGGGTTTGCAGACGCCGGGCCTGCAAACCCTATAGAAGAATGTTGTTGTTGAATTCAACAAGAAAGTGCTAGCGGTAACGATCGTTATATCCGCCGCCGCCACCTGGTCTGCGGTCGCGATCTCCGCCGGGTCGGCGATCACGGTCGCCGCCACCACGGTATCCACCATCGCCGCCATCACGATATCCACCGCCGCCGCCATCGCGGTATCCACCGCCGCCACCGCCACGGTATCCGCCACCACCGCCAGAAGGACGGTTGAATCCACCGCCTCCACCGCCGCCGCCAGGTCCGCGCTCATCAGCAGCTTTTACTACTAATGGCTTTTTGCCAAGCGATATATCATTGAGGTTCTCAATAGCTTCTTTTGCTTCGGCTTCATTGGCCATTTCAACAAAACCAAAACCTTTGCTCTTACCGGTATCCCGATCCATGACAACTTTAGCCGACACGATAGTGCCAAATTTTTCAAAGATTTCTTCGAGTTCGGCATCATCCAGGTCATAGGGAAGTCCGGCAACAAATATTTTCATGTTCTTTTTTTGTAAATGTAATAAACTTTGATCATCATCAACCACGAATTGGGGAATTCGTAATGTGTGCATAAAAATAGGGATTAACAGCTTTCTGATTGAATGAATCATGAAAACCGATAACCCCTAATCCCTTGACGTACCCGAACTGCAATCAACACTTGCTATCGGGCCATCAGATGCCTTAGCTGATTGACATTGCAAACGCAGTGAACGCAGCTGTAATCAGGAACACTGAAGCAATCACTACAGTAGCAATCAGGTTCTCATTTTTAATCGTAGAATTTGCCCTTTTCATACACAAAAGTTTAAGTTACGGAATAAAGATTACTGGTTCCGCGGGATAGAGGAGTCCCGTGTGTTGGGACGGATTCTTTTGTGATCTTACAAAGGATGTATCGAGAAAGTGAAGCAAATATACATCACCTTTTCGGTCCCGTCAAGTATCTGATGCGTGTTTTAGTATAGGAAATATACGATAGGGTCCGACTTTCAGGCATTTGCGACAGGCGGTTACGCAGGGCGAACCAATATCCCGGGAAGGAAGGCCTGACGGCTGCGCGGGGGTAAAAAAGAATCCACACCAGCCAGCCCCATTTTGTGAATAAATGGTTGCGCCCTTAAGGGGGCCGATAACTGCTTTTCACCTAAATTCGCCGTCTGACTTAAAATTTCAAACAAGTGAGACTAAAGAGCCTAGAAATCAAGGGATTCAAGAGTTTTGCCGATAAGACGGTTGTAAACTTTGATGATAATATCACGGGCATTGTGGGACCCAATGGATGCGGAAAGTCCAACATCGTGGATAGCATCCGATGGGTTATTGGTGAACAAAAGATCAGCCACCTGCGAAGTGAAAACCTGGACAGCCTCGTTTTCAACGGTTCAAAAACCCGTTCAGCTTCCGGTCTGGCCGAAGTAAGCCTGACCTTTGAAAACACCAAGAATCTTCTACCTACAGAATTCAGCACCGTAACAATTACCCGCAAATTTTATAAAAGCGGTGAATCAGAATACCGTTTGAATGATGTGCAATGTCGCCTGAAGGATATTCAAAACCTGTTTATGGATACAGGTGTGAGTACCGACAGCTACGCTATCATTGAATTGGGAATGGTGGATGACCTGATTAAAGACAAAGACAATAGTCGCCGCCGTATGCTTGAACAGGCAGCGGGTATTTCAATTTATAAAACACGTAAGAAAGAAGCGAAAGCAAAACTGGATGCAACAGAGCAGGATCTCGCTCGTATCGAGGACCTGTTATTTGAAATCAACAACCAGTTGAAAGCCCTTGAATCGCAGGCGAAAAAAGCGGAGAAGTATCATGAGATCAAAAAAGATTATCGTGAAATCAGTATCGAACTGGCGAAAGCCGCACTGGAAGGATTCAATCTTACGTACAAAGAACTGAACGAGCAGCACGATCTCGAAACGGATAAGAAAATCCGTATGGAAGCGGAAATCGCCAATGAAGAAGCTACACTCGAACAGGAGAAAGTTGGTTTCATTGAAAAAGAACGTGCGCTGCAAAGCATGCAGTACCAGTTCAACGAATTGTTGCAACAGGTACGTACGCGTGAGAATGAAAAGAATCTTGCCGCACAACGACTCGAATATCTGCGTGAACGTGAAGGCAACCTGCAGGAATTTTTACAGAAAGCCGAAGGCCAGTTGAAAGGAATTGACGAAAGCATTGCATTTACCGAATTACAACTGACGGAAGAAAGCAGCGCACTCGAGGGACTGACGGAACAACTTCAACAATTCAGCAACGAAGCAACGGCACGTAAAGAAGTGCTGGATGAAAAACGCCGCACGCTGGATCAACTCCGTAGCGAATACCAGCAGATTCAACGCAGCCAGTTTGAAGCAGAAAAACGTGTTGCCGTTGCCGACACCAGCGTTCAGAACCTGCAACGCGCCATCAACCAGATAGAAGAAGAACGTGAACTGCGTGATGCGCAGCGCCAGCAACTGGACGAAGAGCGTATTACGAGGGAGCGCGAACTGGAAATCAAAAAGTAGACCTGGAGCAATTGCAACAACACCAGGAAAATACGCGCGAGCAAATTCTGCAAACGCAATCATTACTCGAAGAACTGCGTAACCAGTTGGCTGAAGAAAGCCGCAAACTGGATGCCCGGAGAAATGAGCACGATCTGCTGAAAAGCATGATCGATAGCATGGAAAAGGTTATCCTGAGAGTGTAAAAGTTCCTTCACAGCAACCGTGAGTGGAATCACACCTCACCAATTCTTTCTGATGTTTTATATGTAAAGAAGAATACCGCACCGCACTTGAAAACGTGCTGGAGCCTTACCTGGGATACTATGTGGTAAACAACCTTTCTGAAGGTTTGCAGGCTATTCATCTGCTCGACCAGCATAAAAAAGGGAAAGCCAACTTCTTCCTGCTTGATAAGCTGAATGAAGCAGCTACTGCAAAAGCAGACCATGAACTGGAAGGTGCTATCAGCGCAATGAGCGTGGTGGAAGTGGATGAAAAATACCGCAAACTGGCTGAACATCTGTTGGGAAATGTATTCATTGCCGACAACGAATCTTCCCTGCAAAACAGCAACGGATTTGTAGTAATTGAAAAGAATGGTAAATACGTTAAGGGAAAATACTCACTAACGGGCGGTAGTGTTGGACTGATTGAAGGAAAGAAAATTGGTCGTGCTAAAAACCTCGAAAAACTGCAACAGGATATCCTGGCGCAGGAAGCGGTTGTAGAAAATCTGCGTGCACAAATTCAGACACGTCACAACGAAGTAATTGCTTACAATGAAGACCTGCGGGAAGCGGCTGTTCGTGAAACTGAACGCGAAATTCAGCAACTGACAAACCAGGTTTTCTCATTGCAAAATAAACTGGAGAACCTGCATAGCATGCAAACAACCAGCCTGGAGCGACTGGAACAGCTGAACCAGCAGGTTGCGCAAACGCAGGGATCCGTTGAAGATGTGCGCAAAGAACTGGCGGGCTTTACAGAGCAATTGCAGGCTTATACCAGCCAGATGGAAGAGTCAGAAGAAGCTTTCAGGCAGGCAGAGTCGGGCTTTAATGAAGCAACGCAACAGTACAATGAATTCAACCTACAGGTTACACGCCAGCAAAGCAAGATCAACGCTTTGAAGCAGGAAGCTGAATTCAAACGCAACCAATTGAACGATCTGAACCAACAGATCACTTCAAATACTACCAGCCTTGCTGACACTACTGCCAGCATTGCACAATCTTCAACACAACTTGCAGAACTGGAAGAAGCGTTACTGGAAATGATACGTCGCCGGGAAGCAGACCAACAGGTGCTGAATGAAGCTGACCAGTCGTATTACAACCTGCGCAACCAGTTGAGTGAAAAAGAAAGCGAGTTGCGTCATAAGGTTAAAGAAAAAGAACAGGTAGAACACCTGCTTGCAGCCATCAAGGATAAACTGAATGAGTTGAAATTGCAACTCGCAGGAACCAAAGAAAGGCTGGATGTAGAGTTTCGCATTAAGCTGGAAGATATTCTTGACCAGGCGCGCACATCGGAAGTGGCACTGGAAGAGTTGCAGGAGAAAGCCGATCGGATGAAAAAACGCCTGGAGAATCTCGGCGAAGTAAACCCGACAGCCGTTGAAGCATTTACGGAAATGAAAAAGCGATACGAGTTTATCGTGGAACAAAAAAATGACCTGGTAAATGCGAAAGACAGCCTGCTGAAAACAATCGAAGAAGTAGAAGCAACCGCAAACCAGAAGTTCCTCGAAACCTTCAATATGGTAAAAGAAAACTTCATCAAAGTTTTCAAAACCCTCTTCACTGAAGATGACCATTGCGACCTGGTACTTGAGAATCCTGACAACCTTGCTGAAACAGGTATTGATGTAATCGCAAGGCCTAAAGGGAAACGTCCTACTTCACTTACACAGCTGAGTGGTGGAGAACGTACACTTACTGCGACAGCATTGTTGTTTGCGATCTACCTGATCAAACCCGCTCCGTTCTGTATCCTCGATGAGGTGGACGCCCCACTCGATGATGCTAACGTTGGCAAGTTCACAAACATGATCCGCCAGTTTAGTGATAACTCACAGTTCATTATTGTTACGCACAACAAAATGACCATGAGTACCGTGGATGTGATCTATGGTGTAACGATGCAGGAGCCGGGCGTAAGTAAACTGGTAAATGTGGACTTTAGGAATTTGCAGGTGTCGCAGCAGAATTGACAGAAGGCGTGAATCGGCAAACGTGAAAACGTTGTGCCGCATACAATAAACATAAAAAAGAAGAGGAACGCGAACGCGTTCCTCTTCTTTATCTGTCAACAACAAACATTTTTAAAAAGGACGCGAAAGCGTCCTTATTAAAAATCAGGATTTTAATTTCTCAACAAGCGCAACATATTCTTTCATCGCTGTTTCTTTTGTTTTGCCTTTTAATGCGCTCCAGGCTTCGTATTTAGCTTTGTTTACAAAGTCAAAAAGGGTTGGAGGGTGGGTCGGTATTTACGTCGCCTTCTGTGGCCTGTTTGTATAGAGAATACAATTGCAACAGCACTTCGTTCGAAGGTTTTTCCGAGAGCATTTTGCTGTTCGCAACAGCCTGCTCAAATAACTCTTTCAGTTCCATCAGTCGTTTTATTTAATTGCTTCAATAATAGGTTGCCCGATTGCGCCGTTGGGCATTTGTATACGCAATATTGCGGCAATGGTAGGCGCGATATCGGTCATGTAACGGACTTTATTGCTTTTCCCTTTTTGAATACCCCAGCCCATCCAGAGTAGGGGATATGTGAATCGTAAGGATGCCAGCTGCCATGTGTGCTACCGGTGTTGTTGCCCCAGCTATAAAGATGGCCTGGTTTTAACACCACCTGTATATCACCGCTGCGCTTGTAGTTGAACCCATTTAAGAAGCGCTCTCTTACCTCGCGTGGAAGATTCACTTTATCGATAAACTCATTGTCGAACGCAACCAAAAAGGTTTTCGTCTTTATTCAGCAGATCAATAAGGTACTTTTTCACTTCTGATTTTTTCAAACCAGCACTATCAATTACCCTGTCGTTGAGATAAATATGATAATTCTGAAAATCAAGTATCAGGTTGTTTACTTTAAAATTCTCATTCACCTTTTTTGCAAAATCTGCCTGGCCATTGCGATCAATATATTTCGCAGGAAATTTATGGTTGCCCATAAAATTGGGGTTATGTGCTACAGCATGGTCGGCAGTCAGGAAAAACAGGTACTGGCCTTTTCCTACTTTCTGGTCAAGATAGCTGAAGAAAGCTGCCAGCTCGCGGTCGAGACGGAGATAGGTATCTTCCACTTCAATCGAGTTGGGCCCAAACTGGTGACCCACATAATCAGGAGAACTCAGACTGAGCGCAAGAAAATCGGTGATAGCATCGGCTCCCATTTTTTCAGCTTCCACAGCCTGACGCGCAAACGCAAACGCCATGGTATTTCCGTAAGGAGTGGATGAAATGGTGCCGTAATTTTTGCCAATCTGTGAATTCAACTCGTGAGGGAAAACCGGAGAAGTTTCATGTCCGAATTTTCCTTCCCAAACCTGGTCGTCTTTTGTACTTTGTACATAAGTGTCGATAGGATACAACGTGTTCCAGTTTTGTTTATACAATGAATCAACTATTTTGCGACCGTTGAATTTATTCACCCACTCAGGAAGTGCATTCATATAATAGGTACTCGTAACCCAGTTGCCGCTTTTTGAATCGTACCAGTATGCAGCATCTGCACTATGACCTACCGGAAGGATTCCTCCACGATCTTTGATTGCGATTCCAATCACTTTGCTACGGAAATTCGTTGCAAGTTTCAATTCATCGCAGATCGTTGTTACCCACATATTACGTGGACTTTGTGGAGCCGCCTTTTCACTTCCTCCGATCGTTACCACAGTATTGTCTTCTGTACAGTATACAGATCTTCCCAGGGCTTTATCGTACCATTCATTACCCACAATACCGTGGATAGCAGGGGTGGTGCCTGTATAAACTGTGGTATGTCCAGCCGCAGTTAAAGTTTGTGCATATGGAATAAATGTATTCTCACTTGTAAAGCCTTCGTTAAACACACGTTTAAATCCGCCTGAACCAAAACGATCATAAAAACGATAGAGATAATCCCAACGCATTTGGTCTACCATCAGGCCTACAACCAGTTTGGGCCGGGGTAAAGACTGAGATTGTGAGTGGCCTGTTTGCACCGCAAGAAAAAAGAGCCAGTGCGAAACAGGAAAGAAGTCTAAGCATATCAATTAGTTTGGGCAAATGTAAGAAAGATGAATTTAGTGGTTTGTCGATAAAGTTTGATAATCAGATGGTACTGCCAAATTTTTAGGGACAATTGATAAAAGGTATTCCAAGCGCTGCTGCATACTGGGCAATACCATGTTGGTATCCGGCTGCAGAAAACCAGTTTTCAACAGACAGACTATTAGTGGTTTCAATCGGTTTTATCCTTATTAGTCTGCCCGTTCCTGCTACCTGTTTAAAACTGCTTCCGTTTTTAAGTTCAAGGAGCGTCATTGCAAGACTGCACATTTCAAGTGCTTTTCTCAGGCTTACACGAATGCCCTGATAGCTTACATTAATTTGGTCGGCGGAGGGGAGTGGAGCACAATTTTTTGCAAAATCCGTTACTTTCTCGGTGCAGGGAAATCTTGCCACGATATCACCTTCCGATTCGATACGAACGGCCCCGGGGAATTTTTGATCGAAATCATCCGCAAATGCTTCGTTGCCGGGTGCGGGCGCTGCAAAACTGATAATTTCAATTTTATTGCCAGCAGAATTCAACTGTTCATATAAATAAGATGCATACACCGTTGCCATACTTCCTCCCAGGCTGTGTCCGGTAATCAAGATCGGCGCATCTTTCCTGATATTCGTTTTAATAAATTCAATGAGCGTTTTATTGTTGATTGTGTCGCGTAGTTGAGAAAGATTGGTAAAACTGTTGTGCATCCCCTGCGAAATTCTCGCGGTGCCGGCGGCACTATGCGGCCATTTAACCTGTGTCAGGATATTCAGGTCCTGGTTTATCCAGTTGTCAAACGCATGCCAGCTTACTTCCATTAAAGACCCTCGAAAGGCGATGGCCCATTGCCTGCCATTCGTGGCTACAAAAGCATGATTGCTGTTGATCTGCCCGGGATACCAGGCCAGTTTCCAGCCGGGAAGGAAGCTGTCAAGCTTCTCCTGCGGGTTCCTGCAATAGGCAATTTGTGAAAAGAGGCAGGCTATTTTCTCATCCAGCGGCAAATCAACCGCAGCGGCTGCCGCAGCCAGTTTTTCATCCGTACTTTCTGCAACTGGCAAACGACCGTTTCCACAGGAAAGTAATAAGGTGATAATCAGCATGCCAGCGAGACATTTCATAACAACTGTTTGGTTAAAAGTAAAAGTTTTTGCTTCAGGGAATACGGATTTTTCGAGGCAAAATACTATTGATTTCTGATCCGGTGGTTTCTACCTTGCATCAAAATCCTTTGTTATGATCAAAACCAGCCCGATGATTAAAGCCGTACGTTTCCTGCTATGCATATTAGCCTTTAGTCTTTACCTCTATTTAATTCCGGCCTAACCAGAAAATTGTTGGTCGGCAAAGCAGACCGGCCAAATTCACGTTTAAACATCGAAAAAAATCTTACATTGGTAGTTCAAATCAACTCTCAATGAAAAGAAAACTGTTTTTCGGATTTATTGCCGCTTCTGCGCTTTTATTCTCCAATTGCGGAAGCTCAAAGAAAACCACGTCTGCTCCCAAAACTACCTTCGCCAACGACATCACTACTATTGTGCAGTCAAAATGTGCACCCTGCCATATCCCAGATAAGGGAGGTAATAAAAAGGCTTATGACGTTTACGACAACGTAAAAACTGACATCGATAATATAATCCGTCGCATTGAATTGAATCCTGGTGAACGCGGATTTATGCCATTCAGAAATGAAAAGCTCGATGCCGCAACAATTGCTGTATTTAAAAAATGGAAAGAAGACGGAATGCCACAGTAAGAAGTGAACGTCTTTTGAAGATATGAAGTAGCCAGTCTGGTAGAAATATCCGGCTGGCTTTTCCTTTTTCAGGCTTTTGGAGTTAGGGTAAAAAAAAGGGCCAGGATAGAAATCCAGCCCCGTTTTTAAAAATCCAATATCCTATGAAAAACCGATACAATGATAGTACAGGTTTTTGGATTATGCAATACCACGTAAGGGGTATTTTGTCCACAATTTTTGTTAAATAAAATTTTGTGGTACCAAAAAGGGGGTTATTTTTGCCTCGTTATTAAAAAATGCAGAACTACATTCATATTCATCATCATCATCTTGCTCCTCAGGGGTAAGCTGGGATGGTATTATGTAATGATTTAACATATTAACCGATCAGGGGCTTACCGCACAGGTAGGCCCTTTTTTATTTATTAATGGTGAAAAAATAAAATGATGAACCTGAAAATCGCGATACAGAAGTCTGGAAGATTACACGAGGATTCGATGAAGATGTTGAAAGAATGTGGCATTGACATTTCGAATGGCGGAAATAAACTGAAATCAACCGCCGCCAACTTTCCGCTGGAAGTCTATTTCCTGCGCGACGATGATATTCCGCAATATGTGGAAGATGCGGTTGCTGATATAGGTATCGTGGGCGAAAATGTGGTATTTGAAAAACGGAAAGAAGTGGAGTTAATGGAGAAACTTGGTTTTGGTAAGTGCCGACTTTCCCTGGCAGTAAGCCGTAATGAAGCTTATACCCGCGATTTTCTCAAGGGAAAACGCATTGCCACGAGTTATCCCGTTATTCTTCAGCAATGGCTTGATGAACAAAAAAATCGAAGCTGAAATCCATGAGATCAGTGGGAGCGTGGAGATCGCACCCGGTATTGGACTGGCAGAAGCGATTTGTGACCTGGTTAGCAGTGGTTCAACCCTTCACCAATGGTTTAAAAAGAAGCAGAAACCATCCTGCAATCACAGGCGGTGCTGATTCGTAACGCTGCATTGGATGAAGAAAAGACCAAAATTCTCGAAAAGCTGTTATTCCCGCATACGCGCAGTTAAAAAAGCAAAGAATAATAAATACATTCTGCTGAATGCACCCAATGAGAAGCTGGATGAAATTATTTCACTATTGCCGGGTATGAAGAGCTCTACGGTGTTGCCGTTGGCAGCATCAGGCTGGAGCAGCGTACATAGTGTACTCGACGAAAATGATTTCTGAATATCATTGAGCAGCTGAAAGCTGCAGGCGCACAGGGGATACTGGTGGTGCCAATTGAAAAAATGGTGATTTAAAACTCTACGCAGGATGCAGATAATTAATAACCCGCCGAATTCAGCATGGTCATCACTATTAAAGCGACCTGCTTTGGACGCAACCAAACTGGAAAGCCAGGTGCGTAGTGTACTGGAAAACGTACAACGCAACGGCGATACGGCACTGAAAAAATATACGCTCGATTTTGATGGTGTAGATCTTGATGTAATACGTGTTGCTGAAGAGGAAATTCTTCAGGCCCGCGAACGCGTGCCTGAAAAGCTGGTTACAGCTATCCGCGCTGCGGCTTTTAATATCCGCCGGTTTCACGAGGCTCAATTAAAAAAGGAGCACTTAATTGAAACGCAACCCGGCATTTCCTGCTGGAGAACGTCTGTAGGGATCGATCGCGTGGGTTTATACATTCCAGGTGGTACTGCTCCATTATTTTCTACGGTACTAATGTTGGGAATTCCTGCACAAATTGCAGGCTGCAGAAAAGTGATTTTATGTACACCTCCCTCGAAAGAAGGCAGCATTCATCCTGCTATTTTAGTTGCAGCAGAAGTGGCGGGTATCCGTGAAATTTATAAAGCAGGTGGTGCTCAGGCTATCGCTGCGATGGCTTACGGAACTGAAAAGCATTCCACGTGTTCACAAAATATTTGGTCCGGGCAATCAATACGTGACCTGCGCGAAACAACTCGTACAAATGCAGGGCGTGGCAATCGATATGCCCGCCGGCCCGAGCGAAGTTTGTGTACTCGCCGACGAAACTGCCAAACCCGCATGGATCGCCGCGGATTTACTTTCACAGGCCGAACATGGTGCAGACAGCCAGGTGATGCTCATAACTACCGATGAAGCTTTTACCTGCGCGCGTAAACGATGCGCTGGAAGAACAACTTGCAAAGTTGCCAAGGGAACAGTATTGCTGTAAAATCACTTGCTTCCAGCAAAGCAATCGTTGTCGATAACCTTGAAAAAGCCATTGAACTGGCAAATGAATATGCGGCAGAACACCTGATTGTGGTTTGCAAAAACCTGGATGTAGTTAAAGCGGGTGTACGTAATGCGGGATCGGTTTTTCTCGGCCCTTTTTCGCCAGAGTCTGTGGGCGATTATGCTTCGGGTACCAATCACACATTACCAACGAATGGTTTTTGCACGTGCTTATAGCGGCGTGAGCACCGATAGTTTTGTAAAAAAGATTACCTGGCAGCATTTGACGGAACAGGGTCTGAACAGTATTGCTGAAACCGTTGTGACGATGGCAACAGCAGAAGGACTGGAAGCACATGCCGAAGCAGTAAGAATCAGATTGTCGGAAACAACAATAAAATAATTTTCATGTTTGATCTTAATCGTTTGGTTCGGAAAAATATACTTGGTATAAAACCTTATAGCAGTGCTCGCGATGAGTTTAGTGGCGATGCGCATGTTTTTTTGGATGCCAATGAAAACAGCCTGGGCAGCCCATTATTGAAATGGTACAACCGTTATCCGGATCCTTACCAGCGAAAAGTAAAAGAAGCGTTGAGCAACATCAAGCAGGTGGATCCTGAAAAAATTTTCCTTGGAAATGGCAGCGATGAGTGCATTGATCTGTTGTATCGTTGTTTTTGTGAACCAGGGAAAGATAATGTGATCATTTGTCCGCCAACCTACGGCATGTATGAAGTGAGTGCCAGTATTAACGATGTACAACTGAAACGGGTTGCCCCTTTTTACCCGATTTTCAATTAAACGTGGAAGGTATTCTGGATGCTGCAAATGCAGAGACAAAGTTGATCTGGATTTGTTCGCCGAATAATCCTACAGGAAACAGTATTCGTTTTGAAGATGTGGAAACGATCCTCAATAACTTTAGCGGACTTGTAATGGTAGACGAAGCCTATATCAATTTTGCAAGACAAAAATCGATGTTGTCATTGCTCGAAGAATATCCCAACCTGGTTGTATTACAAACTTTCAGCAAAGCCTGGGGACTGGCGGCATTGCGTTTGGGAATGGCTTTCGCGTCGAAAGAAATTGTGAGTTGGTTAAATAAAATAAAACCACCTTATAATATCAACCAGTCAACTCAGGAACTTGCCTTGCAGGCGATGAATGATGTGGGAATGGTGAATGATATGATCCGTGAGATTGTTGCAATGCGGGAAGCACTCATCGAGGTATTTGGCCGTATGCCGCTGGTACAAAAAGTATATCCGAGTGATGCCAATTTCATTCTGATAAAAGTTCCAAAAGCTACAGACCTGTATCAGTTTTTGCTGGCGAAGGGAATTGTTGTTCGCGACAGGAGTCGCGTTGAATTATGTGAGGGCTGTTTAAGAATAACTGTAGGAACGGAAGAAGAGAATACGCAGTTGGTGGATGGGATGATTGAGTATATGAGGGATCGATGATGGATGGGGGATGGGGGATGATCGATGATCGATGATCGATGGCCGATGATCGATGTCCGATGTCCGGCCGTCCCGGAGGGACGGGATATCTGTAGCAGCGGAAGGCCCTCGTTTTATTTTGAGTCCCGAAGGGACGATAGGTGGATGGGAGAGGGAAGATGGGGGATGTTGGAGGTTGGATGGGGGATGATCGATGATCGATGGCCGATGATCGATGTCCGATGTCCGGCCGTCCCGGAGGGACGGGATATCTGTAGCAACGGAATGCCCTCGTTTTATTTTGAGTCCCAAAGGGACGATAGGTGGATGGGAGAGGAAGATGGTGGAGGTTGGAGGTTGGATGGGGGATGATCGATGGCCGATGATCGATGTCCGATGTCCGGCCGTCCCGGAGGGACGGGATATCTGTAGCAACGGAAGGCCCTCGTTTTATTTTGAGTCCCGAAGGGACGATAGGTGGATGGGAGTGGAAGATGGGGGATGTTGGATGGGGGAAAATCGATGATCGATGATCGATGGTGGATGATCGACGGGAATTTATTTAATTACAAATTTTATATAATGTCGAAACCGATTCTTTTTCTTGATCGTGATGGTGTGATATTACAGGAGCACCCACCAGATTATCAACTCGATCATATCAGCAAAATCCGTTTTATGCCGGGTGCCGTTAGCGCACTGGGACGAATTGCGAAGGAGCTGGGCTTCTATAAGGTTATGATCAGTAACCAGGATGGCCTGGGTACGGATGCTTTTCCGGAAGATAACTTCTGGCCTTTTCAGAACCTGATGATCGATACACTTACAGGAGAAGGTTTCGCGTTTGATGAAGTGCATATTGATAAGAGTTACGACTGGGAAGCATTGCCCACCCGTAAACCAGGCACTGGTTTGTTGACACATTTATTGAACAATCCCGCATACGATCTTAGCAAATCATTTATGGTGGGCGACCGCTGGAGTGATATGCAACTGGCGCGCAACCTGGGCGTGAAAGGCATTCTTATCAAATCACCCACATTGCCACTTACACCAGAACAAGAAGCGGAATATGCTGATGTGATTGCATTGACAACAGATGACTGGCAGGAGATTTACGCGTTCCTTAAAAATGGCCTTCGCGTTGTACATCACGTTCGGAAAACAAACGAGACCGATATACGCGTTGAATTAAATGCAGATGGGCAGGGGCGCGCAAAGATCAGCACCGGCTTAGGTTTTTTTGATCATATGCTGGAACAAATTGCACGCCATGGAAAACTTGATCTGACCATCGAATGCAAAGGTGATTTGCATATTGATGAACACCATACCATTGAAGACACCGGCATCGCTTTGGGTGAAGCTTTTGCAAAAGCACTCACTGATAAAACAGGAATGGAACGTTATGGTTTTGCACTGCCGATGGATGAAGCCGACGCAAAAGTGCTGATCGATTTTGGCGGACGCAACTGGATTGTATGGAATGCTGAATTCAAACGTGAAAAGATCGGTGAAATGCCAACTGAAATGTTTTTTCATTTCTTTAAATCATTCAGCGATGCAGCACGGTGTAACCTGAATATCGAAAGCAGAGGTGAGAATGAGCATCATAAAATTGAAGCGATCTTTAAGGCATTTGCAAAAGCAATTCGGATGGCAGTAAAAAAAGATCCTTTTTCCAATTACCTGCCATCCACAAAAGGAACATTATAAAACACATGATTCGGATCGTAAAATACAATGCGGGAAATATACAGTCGGTACTGTTTGCACTCGAACGCATTGGTGTAAATGCAGAAGTGACAGATTCGCCCGAACTTCTACAATCCGCCGATAAAGTAATCTTTCCGGGGGGTAGGTGAAGCCGGGTCCGCGATGCGTTATCTCCGTGAAAGAAAACTGGACCAGATGATAAAAGAACTGAAACAACCCGTGCTCGGTATCTGCCTTGGAATGCAATTGCTTTGTAAACACACAGAAGAAGGCGACACCGAATGCCTGGGTGTTTTCGACAACAACGTAAGAAAGTTTACGGGTAATTTAAAAGTGCCACAGGTTGGGTGGAATACAGCAACTCAATTATCGGGTTCTCTTTTTGAAGGGCTGGGAAATGATCCCTGGTTTTACTTTGTACACTCGTATTATGCAAGTTTGGGCGACAATACAATCGCCAGAACAGATTATGGCGGCATGTTTAGCAGCGCCTTAAGTAATGATAATTTTTATGGTGTTCAGTTTCACCCGGAGAAAAGTGCTGAAGCCGGCGAGAAGCTGCTGAGAAATTTTTTAAGTATTTAGAATGGTTATCAAAGAACTTTCACTGGATAGGGTGCTACAAATGCGGCAACGAATTATGTATCCACAGCAAACGTTGGAAGAGATGCGGCTGCCGGCTGATGACAGGGGATTGCATCTTGCATTGTGGGTAGACGAAAAGCCGATATCTGTTATTTCTGTTTTTAAAAAAGAAAAAGAATGGCAGTTTCGAAAGTTTGCTACAGAAACACAATGGCAGGGTAAAGGATATGGCTCCCAGCTTTTGAAATATGTGATGGAAGAAGCGGAACGCAATTCTGTCCACCGTATCTGGTGTAATGCACGACTCAGCGCCTGTGCTTTGTATGAACGATTCGGCATGCGCAAGACCGGCAATACCTGGAAGAAACACGGCATTGATTTTATAGTAATGGAGAAGATTTATAAGAAAAATATGGAGATTATTCCCGCGATCGATATCATAGATGGAAAATGTGTGCGCCTTACGCAAGGCGACTATGAACAGAAAAAAGTTTACAACGAAAATCCGCTTGAAGTGGCGCTACAATTTCAGGATGCGGGTTTGCGTCGTTTGCACCTCGTGGATCTCGACGGCGCAAAGGCGAAAGCAGTAAAGAACTGGAAAGTGCTGGAACAACTGGCTGTAAAAACTTCACTCGCGATTGATTTTGGCGGTGGATTGAATACTGAAAAAGATGTGAAGATTGTTTTCGATAGCGGTGCGCGTTATGCAACAGTAGGAAGTTTTGCAGTTCGCAACAAAGAAGAAATGCAAAAATGGCTGCTTCAATTTGGTGCGGATAAATTTCTCCTGGGTGCAGATGTAAAGGATCGGCAGATTGCAATTCATGGATGGACAGAAAACTCAGGCATCGATCTTTTCGATTTTATAGATGATTATATAGCGAAAGGTATTCAACAGGTTTTTTGTACAGACATTGCAAAGGATGGAAAACTCGAAGGCCCTTCAACTGATTTATACCGCGAGATTGTGGAACGGTATCCTTCGCTTTATTTCATCGCCAGCGGAGGCGTATCGTCTGTGCAGGATCTCGAAGAACTGGCGGCCTTACCATGCAGTGCGGCCATTGTGGGAAAAGCTATTTATGAAAACAGGATCAGCCTTTCTGATCTGAAAAAGTTTATCTGAAATGCTGACGAAAAGAATCATACCCTGTCTTGATATCAAAGACGGCCGAACGGTAAAAGGAACCAACTTTGTACAGTTGCGCGATGCGGGCGATCCGGTGGAACTTGCTTCGGTGTATGCAAAAGAAGGAGCCGACGAACTTGTTTTTCTCGACATCACAGCCACGCATGAACGTAGAAAGACTTTGGTGGAACTGGTAAACCGCGTTGCCCACCAGGTGAATATTCCGTTTACAGTAGGTGGTGGCATTGGCTCTGTAGCCGATGTTTCTGTATTGCTGGATAATGGTGCAGATAAAATATCTGTTAATTCAGCTGCCTTCAAAAGGCCTGAACTGGTAAATGAACTGGCTGGAGAATTTGGCAGCCAGTGTGTGGTGCTGGCCATTGATACAAAAAAAGAAGAAGACGGGGAATGGTATGTTTATTTAAATGGCGGGCGTATTAAAACAGACAGGCGTTGTATCGACTGGGCCAGGGAAGCGGTTGACCGCGGAGCGGGAGAAATCCTACTCACTTCCATGAACCACGACGGAACAAAAGCTGGATTTGCACTTGATATAACTGCGGCTTTATCTAACACATTGTCGGTGCCGGTTATTGCAAGCGGTGGTGGTGGCAGGCCGGAACATTTTGAAGAAGTATTTCGTATAGCCGGCGCAGATGCTGCTTTGGCTGCCAGCATATTCCATTTTCGCGAAATCGGCATTCCCGATTTGAAAAGATATCTTTCCCAATATCAAATAAAAGTGAGATTATGATAATTGATTATTCCAAATATACAGATGGACTTGTGCCCGCGATTGTGCAGGACGCGACTACTCTTCGCGTGTTGATGCTCGGTTTTGTGAATGAAGAATCATTGCGCATAACGAAGGAAACGGGGCATGTTACATTTTTCAGCCGCAGCCGCAATCAGCTTTGGACAAAAGGTGAAACCAGTGGTAACTTCCTGAAGTATGTATCAATGATGGTAGATTGTGACGCAGATACGGTTTTAATAAAAGCGCGCCCCATTGGTCCGGTTTGTCACACCGGGCAGGATACCTGTTTCAATGAAAGAAATGAGTTGCCTTTTCTACAGAAACTTTCTGATACGATTCAAAACCGGTATGAAGACCGCAGTGGCGGTTCCTATACATCAGGTTTGTTTGAAAAAGGAATCAATGCAATGGCGCAGAAAGTAGGAGAGGAAGCTGTGGAATTGGTGATTGAAGCAAAAGATAATGACGAAAACCGCTTTTTAAATGAAGCCGCCGATCTTTTGTTCCACTACATGGTTCTTTTAAGGGGCAAAGGTTATAGCATCAACGATGTGATTTCCGTGTTGGAAACACGTCACAAGTAATAGTCTGACAATCTCGTTACAATTAACCTGCGTCCAGCAAATATATTTGCGGCCATGAAAATTCAAATCACTCTGTTTTTAGTATTAGTCAGTTTGGCGGCACTGTCGCAAACTGATGACCAGGTTTTAGATCCGGTAACAGTAACAGGATCCATTCAACCGAACCATGTTTCTCGAACCGGCCGCAATATTCTTAGTTTCCGGGGTGAATCGTTCAACCAGTTTCCGGTACAATCGCTGGATGAGTTATTACGCTATCTGCCCGGAATGGAAGTACAAATGCGGGGCCCTATGGGGGCACAAAGCGATATCGTTTTGCGAGGCGGTACTTTTCAGCAGGTGTTGGTGTTGCTGGATGGTTTACGCGTCAACGATCCTAACACCGGACATTTCAGCAGCTATATCCCCATTGTGCCTTCAGAAATAGAGCGCGTGGAAGTTTTAAAAGGCGCGGCAAGTGCAATCTACGGAACAGACGCCGTTGGTGGTGTTGTGCACATCATCACCAAAGCATTTGCGTCGCGCCAGCAACAAAAGAATACAGAATGGACGGCTCAGGTAAAAGGGGGAGAATACAATTTGTTACACGCACAACTGGGCGGATTGTATCAGGATAATAATTTGTTACTGACCGGCGGCTGGCTTAGTAATAATACAAGAGGACAAATGCAAAGAGGAAACAGGGGGTTTCTTCATAATAATACCTTATCAGTTTCTGCATCAAAATTTATAAATGATAAATGGCAGGTTTCTATTCGCGGGGGGTATGATAATCGGGACTTTGCAGCACAGAATTTTTATACAACTTTTTTAAGCGATACGGCCACAGAGCAGGTAGCCACCCTATGGACTCAGGCACGGGTGGAATACCGTTATGCGAAACATCATCTGACTCTGGATGCAGGTTTTAAGAAAGTTAAAGATGATTATCTTTTTAATAAATCATCTATCGCCAACGCAAATAAAAGTGGGATGTTGCAGGCGACAATTATGGATGAGTACCAGCACAGCCGCCGCACAACTTTGATTGGAGGCGTTCAGTTTATAAATAAAACGATTCGCTCTAACGATCGGGGAAATCATGAAGTAGCGCAGGGAGGTTTATTCTTTTTACTTCGTCAGAATTTCGGTGAATATTTTACCATCCATCCTGCCATCAGGCTTGAATACAATGAACGCTCCGGTACTGAATGGATTCCACAGATGAATCTTTCCTACAAACGGAACAAATGGCAATTGCGCGGTAGCGCGGGCAAAACCATCCGCGATGCCGATTTTACGGAGCGGTTTAATAATTACAACAAAGCGGTTGCTTCAAATGGAAGTCGCATGGGTGATCCCAACCTCAAAGCAGAAACTTCTTTCAGTTATGAGGCAGGTGCTGATTTTTTCTTCTCTCATAAACTTCGTTTCTCTACTACTTTCTTTCAACGTCATCATCGAAAGTTGATCGATTACATCGTGACTAATTATGACGATATGCCGCGGAAAGACAACCTGATTCCAGGTGCTACTTATGCACTGGCGAAAAATATTGCGACGGTAAAGACGACCGGTGTTGAGTTGGATATCCATTACAACCACAAATTCTCTTCAACCAGCAGCTTGTTCGCTGGATGGGGCTGGGTATGGCTTGAAAGCAACAGTAGTGATGCCTCGCCCAGTTTTTATGTTTCCAACCACTCGCGCTGGCTGACCAATTTCTTTGCGGAATATCGTTTACAGAAATTCCTGGTCAGTGTGAACGGGGTTTACAAAAACCGTAAGTCACAGCAGGCGCCCGGTATCAATGCGGAGACATCAAAAGAATATGTTGTTATCAACATGCGGCTGGGATATTACGCTTACAAGAAAAAGCTGCAGCTTTTTCTACAGGCCGACAATTTGCTGGATCGCAGATATTCAGATATCCTGGGGGCGCCGATGCCCGGGAGATGGATAAGTGGAGGATTTTCTTTTACGCTCAAAAACGAAAAGCCTAAGTATAAATACTTAGTTCACGTGGGTGACAATTGACAATAATCAATGGAGAGATTACGTAGTAAAGGCACATAAATCGTTTTTTAAGTATATCTACTTATTTGTCAGTCAATTGTGTAATACTTTACTTTTTTATTTTAAAATAATTAAGTTTTTTTTGCGTAATTTATTTGCTATTAAAGCTTAGCAAAGGAGTAAAAGCCCTATATCCAAATGGAAAAAATTACAATTCTTCTGGTGGACGATCACAAGTTGATACGCGATTCGTGGTCATTCATCCTTAACAGTGATCCCCGCTTTACAGTAATTGGCGAAACCAGTTCTGGCCAGGAAGCGATCGAGATCGCCCGGGAGAAGCGTCCCAATATTGTACTCATGGACGTGAACATGTCGCCAGTAAACGGTTTTGACGCCACCCGCCAGATTCACAAAATCTCCCCCGAATCCAGAATTATAGCTGTTTCGATGCATACGATGCCGGCTTATGCCAAGCGCATGCTGCAGTTGGGGGCAATGGGTTATGTAACGAAGAATTCGTCGAAAGAGGAAATGATTACGGCCATCATAGAGGTGCGCGGGGGCAAAAAATACATCTGCGAAGAAGTGAAGAATATCCTGGCCCAGCAGGAGTTAGACGAGGTAGGAGATGAGGGCGACCTGAATAATCTCTCACGTAGAGAGCTGGATATCATCAAATTAATCAAAGAGGGCCTCTCTTCCAAGGAAATTGCCCAACAACTGGATATCTCCCTGAAAACAGTGGAAGTTCACCGATATAATGTATTGAAGAAGCTAAAGCTGAAGAATACTGCCGCGCTGGTGAATTTTATTAACGCAAAAGGGCTCTAAAACATTTTCCCTATCGTCCATCGAACATCGGTCATCGAACATCGATCATCGATCATCGATCATCGATCCTCTCCTCATCCTCTAAACCTGTAATTACTCTGCGGATTACTGGGGCAGCCGCTTTTGCGCGAGCTTGTGCAGGAGGCAAAAAGCACAGCGATAAGCGCGATAAATACAGCGGCAACGACAAATTTTTTCATGTAACGGTATTTTTGGGATGTTAAACGCGAATTTCGTATAAATATTTCATAAGTCGAATCTCATGCCAACAGAGTTGATTGCCAGCAATATGCCCGGGTTTTAACGATTTCTTGAGGATATCGGCTTTTAAATAAACGAATCCACGCTGCAAAGATTTACCTTTACCGAATGCTGAAGCTAACAAAACCTCTCGCGTTTATTGATCTGGAAACCACGGGTGTAAACCTGGGTACTGACCGCATTGTAGAAATTGCAATTGTGAAAATCCTGCCAGACGGGTCCAAAACGGTGAAGCGCAAGCTAATCAATCCGGAAATGCCGATTCCCAAAACTTCGAGCGATATCCATGGTATCACCGACGAAATGGTGAAAGACGCGCCCACATTCCGCCAGGTAGCAAACGAGTTGAAACAAACGCTCGACGGCTGTGATATCGCCGGCTACAACAGCAATCGTTTTGATATTCCCCTGTTAATGGAAGAATTTCTGCGGGTGCAGGTAGAATTTGATATGAAAGGCCGCCGCCTGGTGGATGTACAAAAGATCTTCCACCAAATGGAACAACGCACACTTGGCGCAGCTTACAAGTTCTATTGCCAGAAGATTCTCGAGGGTGCGCATAGTGCTGAAGTTGATGCAACCGCGACTTACGAAATCCTTGAAGCACAAACAGAAAGATATCCTAACCTGGGAAATACAGTTGACTCTATCCTGAAGGCAATTGGTGAAGAAAGCATCGTTGACTTTGCCCGTCGCTTTGTAATCGAAAATGGGGTGGAAGTATTCAACTTTGGCAAGTTTAAAGGCCGCGCAGTGGCTGAAGTGCTGAAAGCTGAACCTCAGTATTATGACTGGATGATGAAGGGCGACTTCACACAGCATACCAAACAAAAGCTTACAGAAATCTATACCCGCACCATGCTGAAAAAGGCCTGATGGATTGTGAATCCGGTGTGAAGAATTTTAACAAGGAAACTCCTCATAAAAATTGTAAATTCGATATTTGCGAATCACCCTCCTGTGGAGAAACTAGTAATCATACCAACCTATAACGAAAGGGAGAATATTAGTAATATTCTGCACGCGATCTTTAATCTGCGTGAAGGCTTTCACGTGCTGGTAATTGATGACGGTTCTCCTGATGGTACTGCTGAAATTGTAAAAGGTCTGCAGGAGAAGTTTAAAGGTCAGTTATTCATTGAAGAACGCAGTGGTAAGTTAGGCCTTGGAACAGCCTATATCTATGGCTTTAAATGGGCTCTGGCGAACAATTATCAGTTTGTTTTCGAGATGGATGCTGATTTTTCGCATAATCCGCATGACCTGATTCGCCTTTATCATGCCTGCAAATATGAAAGTGCCGACCTCGCTATCGGTTCGCGGTATGTGAAAGGTGGTGGCGTTGTAAACTGGCCTTCAAATCGGATTGCACTCTCTAAAGGCGCTTCGCTATATACACGCATCATAACCTGGATGCCGGTGAAAGATCCTACTGCAGGTTTTATTTGCTACCGCAAAAAAGTACTGGAAACAATTAATCTCGATGAGATTCGGTTTACCGGATATGCGTTCCAGATTGAAATGAAATTTGCTACCTGGAAACTCGGTTTCCGTATTAAGGAAGTTCCTATCATTTTCCAGGATCGCACGTTTGGTGTTTCCAAAATGAACAAGGGTATTGTAAAAGAAGGTATACTTGGTGTACTTAAACTTCGCTGGCATAGTTTGTTTACCAATTATCGCCGCCGTGTGAAAAACACAGGTATTGCGCAACTCCCGCAAATCCATCAGTCTGAAATGATGGCTGAAAGCAAATAGCTCCCCACACATATATGAAGAAGGCTTTTATTCAACTCCATGCGGCTGTATTTCTCGCAGGATTTACCGGTATACTTGGACGACTAATTCATTTAAACGAAGCCTGGATTGTGTGGTACCGGTTGGTGATTACGGCAGTTACCATGTGGTTGTTGTTTGGCCTCACCGGTAAGTTAAAAAAGGTTGCTGTTCGCGACATTCTCAAGATCGGGGCTGTGGGCGGTGTGGCGGCACTGCATTGGGTTACTTTCTATGGGTCAATCAAATTTGCCAATGTTTCCGTTGCCCTGGTATGTTTTTCCGCAGTCGGTTTTTTTACCGCCATCATGGAGCCGATACTGGAACGAAAACCATTTAACCGGATGGAATTGTTGTTGGGGTTGATAACAATCGCAGCGATCTATCTCATTTTCCATTTCGATACGGATTACCAGACGGGTATTATTGTAGGAATTGTATCCGCATTTCTGGGCGCCTTATTCCCCATATTCAATCGCCAGTTTTTGAGAAGGGTGAATGTGGAATCGATGCTGGCCTGGCAACAAACCGGCGGGTTGATTTTTCTTTCGGCAATGATGCCCCTTTACCTGTCGTGGTTTCCACCAACCAATCCCTGGCCATCGCTCAGCGATTGGGGCTGGCTACTTGTTCTCGCGTGGATTTGCTCTGTATGGGCATTCCAGCTGTCGAGTCAGGCGCTTCGCCATCTTTCCGCCTTTACCGTCAATCTTACCTATAACCTCGAACCTGTTTACGGTATCATCCTTGCATTTATCGTATTTAAGGAGAATCAATACCTGAGCAACTGGTTTTATGGTGGCTTCGCCATCATCATGTGCGTATTAATCGTACATGGTTTAATTTTACGAAGGGAAGAGGCGCGTCTGAAGCTTAAGAATTCATAGTATCTTAGTTTCTTTTTAAGAACAACCATACTTCATGAGAAAAGCTGCATTAACTGTTTTTACCTTCATTTTATTAGCACCTGTTCTCGCCCAAAAAAAGCCACTGGATCATTCGGTGTATGATTCCTGGCAATCACTGGGGGAGCGCACAATCAGCTCAGATGGGCGCTGGATAGCCTATTCAATCAATGCACAGGAAGGCGACAACCTGCTGGTTGTACGCTCTGCTGACTCCAGCTACTACAAAGAAATTCCCCGCGGATATGGCGCCATTATCACCAACGATAATCAATACCTGGTTTGTAAAATCCGTGCTCCTTTTGCTGATACGCGTGAAGCTCGTATCAAAAGAAAAGACCGGACGATATGCCTAAAGATTCACTGGCGATTGTTTGGCTGGGAAAAGACAGTGTCTGGAAAAAGGAAAGAGTAAAAGGTTTTCGTATGCCAGAAGAAAGCTTTGGCTGGGTGGCATATCATCTTGAAAAAAGATCGTAAAACCTGAACGCCCCGCAAAAGCGACAGATCCAAAACAGGTAACCGACAGCCTGCAACGCATTATCGATTCACTACAGCTGCTCGTTGAAAATCCTCCTTCAAATAAGAAAAAAAGTAAAAAGGATGATGCGGAATTCAACATCACAGATGCCGAAGGCGATGAAACGCCAGCGGGTGCTGCCGACGCGGGATCAGACCTGATGCTGCATAAACTGAATTCAACACAGCAATACCATTTTGAACGCATTATCGATTATCAGTTTGATAAAAAAGGAACAAAATTATTATTGCAACAGGCGCGTGATACACGCGATTCTTCCAGCAAACAGGCGGTATTGATTTTTGACCTGCGGAAACTTTTCGCCGATACAATCGCTAGCGGTGGAAATGATTTCAAACAATTCGCTTTCTCAGAAGATGGTACACAACTGGCTTTTGTAGCAGAAAGGGATGCTCAACACAAAGCGCTACAGAAATTTTACAAACTCTGGTATTTCAAAGAAGGGCAGGATAGTGCTGTTGTTGTTGCCGACAAGACGAGTGAAGGTATGCACGTTGGCTTTACCATCAGCGAAAATGGCTCCTTGTCTTTTAGCAAATCTGGAAAACGCCTGTTTTTGGGAACAGCTCCCATTCAACCTCCCAAAGACACCACACTGGTGGAAATGGATTTGGTTAAACTTGATATCTGGCACTACAACGATGACTATCTGCAGACCCAGCAGCTGTCACGATTGCAACGCGATTTGCGTGAAAACTTTCTCGCGGTTTACGATTTGCAGAATAAAACCTTTGTGCAGTTAGCCAGTAAAGAATTGCCAACGATTGCACTCACGAGAGATGGGGATGGCGATACTGCTTATGCTATCACGGATTATGGAAAACGCGTGGAATCGCAGTGGGCTGGCAATACGAAAAAAGATATCTATTCGGTAAACCTGAAAGATGGTAGCCGTAAACTTATCAAAAAGGATTTATGGGGACTTGCGCTGCCAAACTGGATGTCTCCATCGGGCCGCTATTTTGTCTGGTATGATTATACCACAAAGAAATTTTTCGCGTGGGATGGTACTCAGGCAAAGAATATAACAGCAGGTATTTCTGTTGCACTACATAATGAAGAACATGATTCGCCTTCTGATCCTTCGCCTTATGGCATTGCCGGTTGGAGTGAGGCTGAAGACGCCCTTTATATTTACGACCGATATGATTTGTGGAAAGTAGATCCCAAAGGGATTGCGGCGCCCAAAAATGTAACTGAAAACGGACGTAAGAATAAAACAAGCTATCGTTATCAACGTGTAGATCGTGAAGAGACCGCCTTTAAGTCCGGACAACTGATGCATTTCCGCAAATTTGATGAGCGCACAAAACAGTACTCTTATGTATTTGCTTCACTTGATTCGCTGATGTCGATGCGTCAGTTGGTGAGCGGCCCTTATAATATCGGCGCATTAAGCCGCGCGAAGGAAGCGCCTGTCTATCTCTATACAAAAGAAAGATTTGAACAGTCGCCCGACCTTTATGTTTCCCGCCTTCTGGATGGTGCCGAAAGAGGACACAGGGGATATGGTGACCAGGGGCATGAAAGCAGGCTTACTTATACAAATCCACAACAGGCAGCATACAACTGGGGTACAGCTGAGTTGTTTCAATGGAAAACTTTCAATGGAAAAACCTCAGAGGGTATTTTATATAAACCTGAAGATTTTGACCCAACGAAAAAATACCCGATGATCGTTTATTTCTATGAACGTTTGTCAAATGGACTTTACGATTATCAGGCTCCGGCACCCACCCCCAGCCGTTTGAATATTACATTCTTTGTAAGCCGTGGTTATCTCGTGTTTGCGCCTGATATCCGCTATACAACTGGCCATCCGGCGAAGAGTGCATACGATTATATTGTAAGTGGTACAAAAGCACTCATTTCAAAATACAAATGGGTGGATGCAGCCAATATTGGTATCCAGGGGCAAAGCTGGGGCGGTATCCAGGTGGCACAATTGATTACGATGACCGACATGTACAAAGCAGCCTGGGCTGGTGCGCCAGTTGCAAATATGACCAGTGCTTATGGTGGCATTCGTTGGGAAAGCGGTGCAAACCGTCAGTTCCAGTATGAGAAAACGCAAAGCCGCATTGGTGCTACATTATGGGAAAAGCCAGAACTGTATATTGAAAGTTCACCTTTATTCCATTTGCCAAAAGTGAAAACTCCTTTGGTGATTATGCACAATGATGCCGATGGTGCAGTGCCCTGGTACCAGGGTATTGAACTCTTTACCGGCATGCGCAGGTTGGGAAAAAAAGTATGGATGCTCAACTACAATGGAGAAGCTCATAACCTTGTACAAAGAAAAAATCGAAAAGACATCCAGATACGCCAGCAACAATTCTTCGACTGGTTGTTGAAAGGTGCGAAACCCTCCAGATGGATTACGGATGGCGTGCCAGCAGTGAAGAAAGGAAAGGATTGGGGATTGGATATCGAGTAGCCATTTTATTCTTTTGCAATAATATTAAAGCCTCAACAGCTGGAAATTACCAGTGGTTGAGGCTTTTTTTGCTCTATCAAAGCCGTTGATCTAGGCTGCTTGTTCTGTAATATATTTTACGAGCCTTCTTTTGGCAATCGGCAATAAAGTTTCATCAATGGGGAAACGCAAATTCGTTTCCAGTGCATAAACTGCTGGGTGCGGAAGATCACTATACTGACGTATCAAATTTATTTTCAGGTTTTCATAAGTATGGGAAATCCCATACCGGTATTGATCCAGGAAAACAGTTTTGATACTTCTGTATTTTTCATCATGTTTTTCAAAAATTGAAAGGCGATAATGATAAATATGCGTATTGCGGGTATTGCCACTTCTTAGGAAAAAATATCCTTCCTTCGTATCCAAAGGCAACAGGCCAATGGGAATGATCTCCAGTTGTTCTTCTACAAATTCATAAATAGAAGCACCGGTTTTCACCGTTTCTTTTAATGCTTCTGCCGAATAGTGTATGATATCTTCCAGTTCCTGCATAAGTTCCGTATCTTCTATCATCTGCTCATACAGTAGCTGCAATTTTTCCATTTGAATACCCGTCAGTCGTTTGGGAAAATGTTCCTGTAAAAACTTCTTGTTTTTCGCGAAAGGCCACCAGGTTGTTGTAGTGGAATACGACATCGGCGAGTTGCGGGTACAACTTGTTTTCATTAAAATATTTGCCTACTTCCTGTAAATAGGCGAGCAGGGTATATTTTTTTAGTTCAAAATCAATATACCCTTCGGCAAACCAGGTTTCAGATAATTTCTTCATATTCCTAATTTACTAAAAAAGACTCGTAAATTCAATGCCAGATTAAATACATGACGTTAAAATTTTTTCTATGAAATGGACATTGCTACTTTTTCTGTTGATCTCATCTGGCCTCCAGGCACAAACTTTTATTGTTGTACGGCATGGTGAAAAAGCGGTTGTTGCAACAGATGCAACATCGATGGAGAAATCCGACCCGCCGTTGTCGGAAGCAGGAATGCAACGTGCAGAGCGACTTGCAACAATTTTAAAAGATCAACCGATCGTAGAAATCTGGAGCACACCCTATAGACGTACGCAAGCCACAGTGGCTGTGGTGGCAGAGAATGCAGGTGTGCAAATTCAAAAGTATTCACCCCGCGCCGATTCAACAGCGGCATTAATTAAACGTATCAAAGAATTTGATGAAGGTGTATTTCTGATAGCCGGACATTCTAATACACTCGATGATATTGTTAACAGCATTACCGGTGAAACTACTATTCCGGGTGATCTGGATGAATCAGATTATGGTAATCTTTTTTTCTGCGGAAAGAAGGAGAGAAGTTTGTGTTGGAACGTAAGAGGTATTAGTTTTTTTCAGCAAACTTATGTCAGCCAGGATCGAATAATTAATCTACTTCTTCGGATGCTTTATCCCAGGGATTTCTGTCGCCATCGAGATCGATGTTCAACGTAAGTTGGAAAAAATGTTTTCCATTTCCTTCATCGTCGCGGAAATCATATTGGTATACATAACCGGGTTGCAGGGTAACCCAGGAATTAATTTTATATCCGAATCCTACAAAGAAGCGATTGCGTTCGTAATGAGGTTCGGTATTGGTAAGGAATACCTCATTGAACGCAGAAATATAAGGTTTGCCTGCTGCGGATTTATCAACAGGAACCGATGCGCCTAAACGATAGCGAAAGCGATTGCGGTAGCCGGTTTTAAACCAACGTTGCTCTATCCGATAGCGGTGTTCAAATTTTACATTACCCAGATAATTGTTCATCGTGAGCTGTTGCCACAAACGGGTTTCATTGGCAGTAACAGGTTTGTAAAACTTCCGGGATCGGAGTAGGTATGATATTTTCCCACGCCCATAAGAACAGAAAAATTTCTTATTGACGTAATAAGAAATACCGGTTTTTATTTCATGATAAAAATGGTCTGCATAGTAAGATTGAGAACGAAGTTGCATTTCATTGAATGCTTCCCAACGGTGCGCGAGGGTAATACGGGTGTTAATCACATTCCAGGATCCGAAATGCGATTTTTGCCCGTACGAAAATTCTGCTATTAGCAGCAGAATTGCCGCCAGTAATATTCTCATTTTATAGCTGATACTTTCGATGTGATTAATATTCCCGGTCGCTATTGAAGTTTTCCAGTTCTTTTGCTACAGCGGTAAGGAAAGTTGCGCCAAGGCTTCCATCAACAATACGATGGTCGTAACTCATGCTAAGATACATCATGTACCTGATGGCGATACTGTCGCCCTGTTCTGTTTCAATTACAACAGGTCTTTTTCTTAATGGCACCCACCGCCAGGATGGCTACCTGTGGTTGATTGATGATAGGTGTGCCCATTAAACTGCCGAATGTACCCACGTTGGTGAGGGTGAAAGTTCCGCCCTGTGTATCGTCTGCTTTCAGTTTTCCATTGCGCGCATTATCGGCCAGCGTATTCACCTGTTTTGATAAACCAACAAGGTTCAGTTGATCTGCATTTTTAATAACAGGCACAATCAGGTTACCACTTGGCAGGGCAGTTGCCATCCCGATATTGATATCTTTTTTAATGATAACGTTGTAGCCGTCGAGGGAGCTATTGATTAGTGGGAATCTCTTAATGCACTTTACAATTGCTTCAATAAACAACGGCGTAAATGTTATTTTTGGTGCCTTCACGTTTTTTCAAAATCTTTCTTCACTTTTTCGCGCCACAGTACCAGGTTGGTTACGTCGGCTTCAGTAAAGCTCGTTACGTGTGGGCTGGTATGTTTGCTTTTTCACCATGTGGTCGGCAATCAGGCGGCGCATGCGGTCCATTTCCATGATTTCCACATTGCCGGAATAGCTGGGAGCCGATACTTCCTTCTCAACTTTTGCAGGACTTGCAGCAACTTCGCGTACGGCTGGTGCCGGCGTATGGGTGGCGTTGTTGTTTGCAGCACCACGGTTGGCGACATAGGCCAGCATATCTTTTTGGTTACACGACCATCCGTTCCGTTGCCTGGAATTCTCTCCAGTTCACTCATACTGATGCCTTCGCTGGCCGCAATATTTAATACAAGCGGGGAATAAAACCGGCCAACCTGAACATTGCCGGCGTTGGACTGCACTGGCGCGGGTGCAGAACGTACGGGCTGTGGTTCAGTTACAGCTGCCGTGGCAACGGGAGCTGGTTTTGTTTCAGGCGCTGTTGTAGTTACAGGTGTAGAAGGTGTACCGGTGCCGGCAGCTTCCGCTTCGGTGCTTATACGTGCAATGACAGAGCCGATTGGCACTACGTCATCTACGTTATATAAAATTTCGGTTATAACCCCTTCTGCTGTGCTGGGCACTTCACTGTCCACTTTATCGGTCGCAATCTCCAGCACGGTTTCATCCAGTTTAACGGTATCACCAGGTTGTTTGTGCCACTTCAAAATAGTGGCTTCCATAATACTTTCACCCAGTTTAGGCATAATCAGGTCTACAACCGCCATATATTCAGTTTTTTGAAGGCCAAAGTTAAGGAATTGAGGCAAATAGAGACTATCGACTGTTAGTTAAAATGAATTTCCGCAACATATTCAGGGCCTGGGCCGCTGCATACTGGATATTCTGCTGACGTTCAAAGCGGAGCTTGATAACCTGCGTCTCGATCCGGTCGGCGGTACCAACCGCCATCCACACAGTTCCGACAGGTTTTTCTGCTGAACCACCGCCGGGTCCCATAATGCCGGATGTGGCAACGGCATAGTCGGTATGAAGAGCTTTTATTGCACCCGCCACCATTTCACGCACGGTTTCCTCACTTACTGCCCCATGTTCACGCAGGGTGTTGTGCCCTACATGCAACAGGTTCTCTTTTGCTTCGTTGGCATAACTAACAACCGATCCCTTGAAATATTCCGAAGAACCAGCCACGCTGGTAATAAGATGCGCGATATACCCACCCGTACAACTTTCCGCTGTAGCCATGGTTTTATTTTGTTGTAAAAGCAATTTACCAACCGCCACTTCCAGTCCTTCATCCACCTCACTTACCAGGTATTCCTGTACCTGTTCGGTAAGTTGTTTAAAATAATGATCCACATCTTTCGTCACGCTTTCTGCATCTTCGCCCATTGCCGAAAGGCGGAGTTTCACCATTCCGTAATTGGGTAAATACGCGAGTTTGATATGATGGGGAAGGGCTGCTTCAAAATCCACGAGCTTTTCGGCAATAATCGATTCGCCCTGGCCCATTGTAAACGCGGTGCGATGAACAATGGCAGGTAGCGTAAAATGTTGAACCAATCTCGGCAACACCTCTTTAATCATCAGGCCTTTCATCTCATGGGGGACGCCGGGAAGTGAGATGAAAACGGCTCCATCTTTTTCAAACCACATACCGGGCGCGGAACCTCTCGCATTATGAAGTACGGTCGCGGTATCCGGCACTTCGGCCTGCTTCAGGTTGCGTTCGAGAATGGGGCCGGGGCGACGATATACTTTTTCAAAAGAAAAATCACATGTTTGCGTACCGCTTCGTTTACAACCATCTTCCCATTGAAATATTCACACAAAACCGGTTTGGTAATATCGTCGGCCGTTGGGCCAAGCCCACCTGTTATGATTACGAGTTTGGATTGCGCCTTTTCCTGGTCGAGCGCATCACGGATTTCATCAGCCACGTCGCCAACAGCCACGCGCCTACGTACCCAGATGCCGAGTTTGTTCAGTTCCTGCGCAATGAAAGCGCTATTGGTGTCGATTGTCTGGCCGATTAATAACTCGTCGCCAATGGTAATAATAGAAGCAGGAAACATTCTTTGACAGGTTAATTATTCCGGGGCTGAAGTTATTCAAAAAAAGATAAGTTTACATCAGCAAAATAAAAGGCAACGACCATGAGAATAATAAAGGCAGTTTTCCATATTTCCTTCACATTGTTTTTAACAACAACATTGCAGGCGCAAGCAACTTCGGCGCGCCTGCAAAAAGCCTATGCTGCATTTGAGAATGACCCTCAGTTGAAATACGCTTCGCATTCATTGTATGTGGTGGAAGTAGCTACCGGCAAACCCGTGTTTTCAAAAAACATCCGTCAGGGGCTGGCGCCAGCTTCCACGCAAAAAGTGGTGACGGCTGCTGCGGCTTATGCAATACTGGGTCAGGAGTTTCAATACAATACTTCCTTTGGTCTCGACCCGGAAACAAAAACGTTGTTCATCCGGGCATCGGGTGATCCTTCCTTTGGAAGTATTCGGTATGCCACTACCAAACCAGAGCGATTGGTAGAAGCGATTGCTGACTCATTTTCTAAAAACGGAATCAGCAATATCAGTGGATGGAAAGTGCTGCCCCAAAGTAAAAATGCTGATACACAATTGCTACCAGACGGATGGATCGTGCAGGATATTGGAAACTATTACGGTGCGGGTGCCATGTTGTTGAACTGGCGGGAGAACCAATACGAACTGTTGTTGAAATCGACATCAAAGATTGGAGATCCGGTAGAGATTGTTAACAAAGACAAACTCCCCTCCGAGCTGCAGAATATCGATAACCAGTTAAAATCTGCTGCCGCAGGCTCTGGCGACAATGCCTATATCTATCTGCCTTTTTCGGGTAATCGATTCCAGTTGAAAGGAACCATTCCTGTTGGTCAGTCTAAGTTCTCCATTAGCGGAGCGGTTACAAATAGTGCAGCTTATTTTATGGAAGCGCTGCAAGCTGCATTTGCACAGAAGGGGATGGTGGTGGAAGAGAATGCTGCAACCACTGCCGACAAATTCGACAAAGGCTTTACGCCCATCGCTACCGTTCTTTCACCCACGCTTGACTCTTTGAGTTATTGGTTTTTGCGAAGAAGTATCAATCTCTATGGCGAAGCATTTTTAAAAACACTTGGAGAAAATAAATCCGGCGAATGGTCGGCCGAGGCAGGTCTTGTCACGTTACGTAAATTCTGGGCACAGCAAAACATTGATTCATTTGCGCTACGCATGTACGATGGCTCGGGTCTGTCGCCACAGAATCGTGTGACCACGCAGGCGCTTGTGCAGGTATTGCAATATGCCCGCGGGCAAAAGTGGTTCGGTAGTTATTACGCGGGTTTCCCCAATTACAATGGCATGCTCATGAAATCAGGCACGATCAATGGGGTAAAAGGATTCTGCGGTTATCACAAATCGAAAAAAGATGGAAAGGAATATGTGTTTGCCTTTCTTGTCAACAACCACTCAGGATCTTCAGCGGCGTTGGTAAAGAAGATGTTTGCTGTGCTGGACGAATTAAAGTGAGTGAGCAATCGGTAACGGCAAATTCGTGAGAGGGAAATGAGGAAATGTGGAAGAAATGAGGAAATGTGGAAATGAGAAAATGTGGAGGAAATGTGGAAATGAGAAATGTGAAAATGTGGAAGAAATGAGAAAATGTGAAAATGTGTTGGATCTGTTGGTAGTCTAAATATTTCCGAGAGGTTTTCTCATTTCCACATTTTCTCATTTCCATATCTGCATATTTTCCTCTCACGTTGGTATGCCTAAATACTTCAGATATTCCGTTCCAATTGAAAGCCACCAGGGGCAGGAGAGCGCAGCAATCCAGATAAGCAGGAGAAAGAGTTTGCCGCCAATGTTCATGTCCTGTATCAAATGCCGGTCGAGCAGGCTTTCAATGAGGTGCATGATTTTTTCTTCCTTTACGTGGTAACTAAACGGCGGTGCGGGCGTCACGTCTTTAAATGCAGGATGGTGTTCGATAATAATATTCCGCACTTTCCAGTAGGTTTCATCGGGCAGGTCGCTATAAGAATAGTTCAGGTCAATATTGGCTGCCTGTATTTCTTTTTCCAAAGAGGATATCTTTCTGTCGCCGAGCATACGAAGTGTCATCATCACAGGGAAAAATAAAAGCAGGTAGGAGACGGGCGGCGTAAAAACAAATACGGCCAGCCAAACCATTGCTGCAATAGAAAGCCACTGGAATGCTTTGCTTACCCAATTATCTTCATCCAGGTATACGCGATTGAGCAATTGTCCCCCATCGAGTGGAAAGATCGGGAGCAGGTTGATGAGATTGAGAAACAGGAAGGCGAGTCCAATCTTTTCAAACGACATAAAAGCGATCGACAGTCCCGGATCATATTGATAAATGAAATAACAGCCGATGCCAATTAGCATTCCGGGCAGCGGCCCGGCGAGCAGGATGACTGCAGATTCGCGTTGCGATACTTCACGTTTGGTGCCTGATACATAAGCGCCCAGCAACGGTACAAAAAAGATACCCGTATCGTTGTACCTAAAATATTTCATGGCGAAGAAATGCCCCAGTTCATGAATCACAACAATCGTTGTTATTAACAACAACCATTCGAGACTTTTAAAGAAATAGAATCCAATGATGAGATACAATGCAAGACTGCTGGCGCTGCGTAGCCAAACCTGCGACTTGTCCGCTGGTGGCCGGGTAAACTTGGGAGGGTACATTATTTCGGCGGTTTCCACCGTAACATGCGGGTTCGTTACATCCATCCGATAAATTTAGCTAAAAAATGGCGCTAAACATAGTCGTAATTGTTCGGGAATTACGGTCCGCTTAAAGCTGGCTGCTTCCATAAAATACAGCAACACTTTACCAGTCGCCAGCAGTTCGCCCTGCTCATTTAATATTTCGTGATGGAATTCAACCTTATGGTTTACGGGCAATTCGTGCAACATAATTCTGACGGTCAACAGATCGTCGTAGCGGGCGGGGCGCAGGTATCTGCATTGTACCTCTATCACCGGCATAATTACGCCCATTTTTTCCATATCTGCATAGGTGAGCCCGAGATGGCGGATGCTTTCGGCACGTGCTACCTCAAAGTACTGGAAATAATTGCCATGGTAAACCACCCCCATCTGGTCGGTTTCAGCATAGCGGACGCGAATCTTCGTATCGAATGAAAACATGTGCGTGGACTGTTTTTATAATTTGGGATGGCTTCGATAGTTCATCGTCCATCAACTCCATATATTAATATGGCGATTATTTTCCGGAAATCACTTTATCCAGGGAAACTTTTCCCGGTCCCACAAATAAGATGGCAATAAATCCTACCAGGAATACGGCGGCTTTTTCACCTGCGCCAAATATTTCACCGTTGTGGGAAACAAAAAGAGCAACGCACATCGTTACGATCAGTGGTATACATGCGAAGCGGGTTAGTAATCCCAGCATCAAAAGAACTGAACAGAAAAATTCTGCAAAAATGGCCATTGCCATCGAGGGCATGTGGCCAATATGAAATGGGTCAGGGAACGAACCAGATTTTTGAGCAAAGGTCATCAGCTTGGGGTAACCATGCGATACCATCATCATCATACCCAAAGCAACGCGCAAAACGAGCATGGAAATGGAAATGGCATTATCTGTGTAACGAGTACTAAAGAGTCTTTTCATTGGGTTGTGGAATTTGCGGGCAAAAATACTAAAAGATTTTTTATCGAGTATAAGGCTGTTGATAATGAAGGAAATGTTAAACATTTCATAGAAACGCACTTATCCACACCTGTTTGGAACGCTATTTGGCAACCGAAGAAATAATTTGAATATTCGCATCGTTTATCCAACAACGGTAAAGGACAACCTACATGAAGAATCATATTCTACTGGCTTTCGGCCTTCTTGGCTGTGGACTGATACATGCCCAGCAAACGCGTTATTATTCCGATCCTCAAACAAAGTTTAAAGAAGCAAAAGCTTATTTCCAGAATGGTCAGTATGGACTGGCATATCCGTTGTTGCGGGAATTGCGCCAGTCGGTGCGTGAAACGGATGTGGTGAATCAGCCGATCACGGTTCAGGAGATCAACTACTATTCCCTGGCTTGCGCATTAATGCAGGATGAAGCCCGTGCCGAACAGGAAGCAATCGATTATATCGACCTGGAAAAAAATACTGCACGTGTGCAGATGATGAACTATCACCTGGGCGAGTTTTATTTCCGTCATTCGGATTTTAAAAAGGCAGTAGAACACTACGAGCTATCTAATATTGCCAACCTGAGCAATACTGATATCGCCACCATGAAGTTTCACCAGGGTTATTCTTATTTTACCCTGCAACGATTTGCCCAGGCGAAACCTTTGTTTAATGCGATCCGCTCCAACAGGGAAGACCCCCAACTATCTCGCGGCAAATTACTATTACGGATTCTTAGCTTTCCGCGATAAACAATATGCTGAAGCACTTGCAAGTTTTAAGATCGTGGAGAATGAAAAAGAATATGCCGCCGTTGTACCCTATTATATCGCTCAGATCTATTACATCCAGGGCAAAAAAGATGAAGCGCTGAAATATGCAGAAACAAAAATCAAATCGGGCAATTCACAACACTACGATCTGGAGATGAAACAGATGGTGGGGCACGCTTATTTTGAACGTAAAGAATATAAAAATGCGCTTCCTTATCTGGAGGATTATGTAAAACGTTCCGATAAAGTTCGCCGAGAAGATTTGTATGAGCTTTCTTATTCATATTACCAGGCCAACGAACTGAACAAAGCGATCGATGGCTTTAAGCAATTAAGCGGAAAAGAAGATTCGTTTAGCCAGAGTGCAATGTATTTGTTGGGTGACGCCTACCTGAAAACCGGCCAGAAAGCGAACGCACGAAATGCCTTTCTTTTTTGCGCCAGCAATAGCAGTGATAAAAAACAACAGGAAGTTTCCCGTTTTCAGTATGCCAAACTTTCTTATGAACTCGGTTATCAGGATGAAGCACTCAACAATTCTTCGCAACTTTCTGAACACGTATCCGAATTCCACTTATGATGCGGAAGCAAAAGATCTCTTGGTGGCAGTGCTGGCCAACACCAATAATTATCGGGAGGCATTGAGTTTACTGGAAGGGATGAAAAATCCCACGCCCAATGCAAAACGACTTTATCCGCGTATTCTTTATGGTCGTGCTACGGAATATATCAACGATAACAAACTGTATGAAGCAGATGCACTGCTTGATAAGGCACTGAAAGATCCCAATAATGGATCCGTGTTGCCTTTGGTGAATTTCTGGAAAGGGGAGATCGCTTATAATATGCTGAAGCTGGATGATGCGATTAGATTCTATAACGCATATATCAGTGGCGGCGCGCCCACAAGCGGTGAAGCAAATATCAACACGGCACGTTACAACCTCGGGTATTGCTATATGGAAAAGGAGAATTTTGCCGTAGCAAGAACCTTCTTTGAACCGCTTGCAAAAAATCCATCATTAAGCAGCGATGAACTTACACAGGATGCTTACCTGCGTGCGGCAGATTGTTATTACATGGAACGCAATTTTACAAAAGCGCGTAACATGTATGAAAATGTAATTCGTTTTAGCTGGCCCGATGAAGATTATGCTACATACCAGACGTCGATGATCGCAGGTATTAAGAGCACAAAAGACAAGATCAACCTGCTGTCGACAATGACGCGTAAATTCCCTGAGTCGCCATTAACAATGGATGCAAACATGGAAATTGCGAAGACATATATGTCTGATGAAAAATTCAGCGAAGCCATTCCTTTCCTTGAAAAAGTAATTAAAAACGGTGGCAATGCCAGTTACAAACCTGAAGCACACCTGAAACTTGGTACCGCTTATTATAATCTGAATAATAATACAGCTGCACTGGATCAATATAAATTGTTGGTGAATCAGTATCCCAATGCGACGGAATCGCAGGATGCGCTTTACAATGTGCGTACGATTTATGTGGAAGAAGGCAGGCCTGACGAGTACGCAAACTTTATGCGTGCTGCAGGTAAACCCATCAGTGTAAGTGCGGAAGATTCGCTTACGTATGCAGCAGCGGAAGCGCAATTGATCAATAATAATACAAACGCTGCACTTACGGCATTCAATAATTATATCTCGAAGTTTCCGAATGGTGCGTATGCAATAGACGCGAATTTCTATCGAGCGGATATTTATCATACCCGTAAAGAATGGCAGAATGCGCTTTCAGGCTACGAACCTGTGGCACGACAGGCGCCCAATAAGTATGCGGAACGGGCAGTACTGGCTGCCGCACGGATCTACTTCTTCGAGATAAAAGATTACAATAAAGCGGAAGGCTATTTTGAACAACTGAAGAATCTGGCTTCAACTCAGGACAATCGTCTTGAAGCCATGCGCGGATTATTGCGCAGTCAGTATCAGCTGGAAAAATGGACAGCAGCCATGGAGAATGCGAAAGAACTCACCGCAGCCAAAGGCAGTAACAATGATGATAAGGCCCTGGCGAATATGACCATTGGTAAATCGTACGAAGTAAATAAACAATACGACCAGGCGATTAACAGCTTCAAGAGTGTGGTGGCAGTGAACAAAGCTGCGCTGGCTGCCGAAGCACGTTATGAAATCGCGAATTGCTGGCTGCAGCTGGGCCGGTTAAATGACGCAGAAAAAGCTGCTTTTGAAGTGATCAATAAATCGGGTAGCTACGATTTCTGGGTAGCAAAATCGTACATCATCCTGGGTGATGTGTATTTCCGTCAGAAAGACTATTTCAACGCGAAGGCAACATTCCAGAGTCTCGTGGAAAATACGCTTGAACCAACCATTAAAGCGGAAGCGCAGACGAAATTGAACCAGGTAATTGAAGAAGAGAATCGTAACAGCAAACTGGGGAATTAAAAATTCAAATCAGGAACGTAGTATTCATTCCATATTCAGACAATGAAAAAAACGACTATATCCATTGTAATGCTGACAACAGGTGTTTTGCTTACAGGCACTGTGGCTGCGCAGCGTGATACAACCCGTTCAATTGACATTACTTCCAGCTTCAAACCTTCATTGAAGGAGCCGGCGAAAATTAATTTCAATGCAACGCCGCCAACGGCTGATACAACACGCCCACGGTTGACTTACGATATACCCAACCCGAATCTCCTCTTTGCATACCAACCCGGCACATTGAAACCGCTGGCGATGCAGATTGATACATCTGTTGCTTTCGACAACAACAACTATATCAAAGCCGGTTTCGGAAGTTTGAAAACGCCTTACCTGCAGGCTGGTTTTACTTTTGGTGATGGGAATACTGCTGGTGCCAATATATATGCACGGCATGTATCTTCGCAAGGAAAACTGGACTATCAGGATTTTACACAAACACAGGTAAAAGCCACCGGTTTTTATAAAACAGCTAAAAATCTGGAGCTGACAGCCGGTATCGGAATGAAACAGGATCGTACTTATAAATACGGTTACCAGCCTGAAACACTTTCTTTTCCTGAAGATAGTATCCGTCAACGATTTTCAACAATCACAGTGAATGCAGGTTTGCGTAATCTCCAAAGCACTGATTTTGGTTTGAATTATGCGCCTACATTGCAGTTTGATATTTTCAATGATCATATTAAAAACAGCGAGAGTAATACCGTATTAAATCTTCCGCTGGAAAAAAATGTAAACCAGGACTTCACGGTGAATCTTGGTCTTAATTTCGACCTCACCCGTTATTCTCCCGACAAAGGTGGAGCGATCAATAATACCATGTGGTCGTTGTCGCCGTCTGTTACTTATAAGAGTACTACCCTGAAATTGCAGGGTGGTATCAGGCCATCATGGGATAATAGCGAATTCAAAATGTTCCCGAATATTCTTGCTGAAATAGGTACAGACGATAGCCGTTTTACCTTCCATGCCGGTTGGTCGGGATATGTTCGCAAAACCAGTTATCAGTATCTCGCATCGCAGAATCCGTGGTTGTGGGCACCTGGGGAATTGCGCAATACCTGGATTGAAGAGCGCTTTGCCGGTTTCAAAGGATCTGTGGGTGATCATTTCTCTTATAGTGCAAAAAGTTGGATTCAACAGGTTAAATAATCAGCCGTTGTTTGTCAATGATACGACTGCTGGAACAGATGGTAAATCGTTCAATGTTGTTTATGCCGATCGTATTAACGTGTTGAATCTGGGCGGTGAATTAGGGTATACAGTTCAGGAAAAATTCAGCATCATTACCAATTTGCAGTTTAACCAGTTTACAGGTTTGCAGGGTCAGCAAAAAAGCGTGGGGATTATTACCGCTTGAATTGAATACATCGATGAGCGTTCGCGTAATCAAAGATCTTTGGTTGAAGGGTGATTTATTTGCATGGAGTGGCCCTCGTTATCTGCGCCAGAATGGTACTGATGGCAAACTCAGTGGGGCATTTGATCTGAATGCGGGTCTTGAATTCCGCGTTACGAAGAATATTAATCTTTGGACACAGTTCAATAATATCCTGAATAAAGAATACCAGCGCTGGAACCAGTACCGCGTATATGGATTCAACTTTGTTGGCGGAATCGTATTTTCGTTCGATCAAAAGCGATGATGATGTATAGTGAACTACGGAAATATCTCCTATTACACCAGGAATTACCGATTCCAGGTATTGGCACATTAATGCTGGAACGTCAGCCCGCTTCATTCGATTTTCCCAACAGGCAAATATTGCCGCCTTCGTATCAGGTTGGTTTTCGCGAGGGCCAGGTACAACCGTCGCGTCGTTTGTACGACTGGCTGGCGCAGGGGCTTGGCATTTCCGAACGAGATGCCATCATGCGCTTTAATGATTTTGTTTTTGAATTGCGTGAACGACTGAATAAAGGTGAAAAGCTGGAATGGCAGGGGATAGGGCAGTTGAATAAAGGTTTGGGTGGTGTTTGGCATTTTAAGCCCGAAACAGATAGCATTACAGAAGGAGAACCGATACATGCAGATAAGGTTTTACGTGACCAGGCGAGCCATTCGGTGCGTGTGGGAGAAGATGAACGTACATCAGAGCAAATGCGCGCTTATTTGCAGGCCGATCCCGCGAGAAAGAATGTGGCATGGGCGCTGGCATTGGTTTTACTTATCATCAGTTTTATCATATTGGGGATTTATCTATCGTCAAACGGCCTTAAACCAGCCTCTTCCGGCAATAAATCCAAAATAAAAACAGAAAGTTCTCCGCAGCCTCCCAGGTATTTATGATAAATTTGCAGCCACAGAGAAAATAAAGTGGCTGAATTTATTCATTATAAATCCTGCCCTGTCTGCGCTTCTTACGATTTGCGGGCGGTGGTAGCGGTAAAGGATTATGTTGTTAGTAACGAAACCTTCGACGTGGTGGAATGTGGTAATTGCGGTTTGCGGATTACCCAGGACGTGCCAGATGAAGCAGGTATCTATCGTTATTACAAGTCGGAAAATTACATTTCCCATACCAATACAAAAAAGGGACTGATCAACCAGCTGTATCACCGTGTGAGGAAAATTACACTGGTGCAAAAACAGAAATGGATTGAAAAGTGGACCAATCGTCAGCAGGGCCGCCTGTTGGATTTTGGTGCCGGCGCCGGTGCATTTGTACAGCAAATGAAAAGCAATGGCTGGGAAGTTACGGGCCTTGAACCCGACCCTGAAGCCCGCAAAGTTGCCCACCAGGATCATGGCATTGTATTAAACGACACCACGTTGCTGCAGGCGCTTTCTCCTTCATCCTTCGATGCAATTACGCTCTGGCACGTGCTGGAACATGTACACGGCTTGCAGGATCATGTTAAGAAACTGAAAGAGCTGTTGAAAACGGATGGCACTATGTTTATTGCAGTGCCTAATTACCGGTCGGCAGATGCTGAATATTTCGGCGAATACTGGGCGGCCTATGATGTGCCAAGACACCTGTATCACTTTTTCACCCAGTAGCATGGACTACCTTCTTACGCAGCATGATCTTAAAATTGTTGCGAAGATTCCGATGAGGTTCGACAGTTATTACGTTTCAATGTTGAGCAATCAATACAAGACGGGCTCATCCAAATTACTTCATTCCTTCATCAAAGGTTTTCAAAGTAATCGCAGGGAGGCTAAGCAGGGAGCCAGCTCTATTGTTTATGTAATTAAGCGACGCCATTAAGAACTGGCGATGTGAATTACTCGCTGAATTTCACTTCATACATTTCCGGCCAGAGTTTACCGGTAACAAAAAACGTCTGACGGCTGCTGTCGTATGCGATGCCGTTAAGAACATCCGCATCTGGTTTCAGGTTACGGGTTCTTGTCCACAAATCTGTCATATCTGCTTTCGCTACGACAGTGCCTGCGTCCGGATCAATTTTGAGGATATAGGGATACTGATATTGATTGGCGTAGATAAATCCGTTTACAAATTCCAGTTCATTAATATTAAGCACGGGTGCGCCACCATCAGTTACAGTTTGTGTGCGCAGCAGGCGAAAGCTACCCGGTTCATAATAATATAGACGGTTGCTGCCATCGGAGGCAATCAGTTCACGTCCATTATTGGTCAATCCCCAGCCTTCATGTTGCAGGGGGAATTCTGCTATCTTCTTAAAATCGGAAACGGAATAGGAGAACACTTTGCGGTTTTGATAGGTAAGCTGGTACACAGTATCATTAACCACCGTGATTCCTTCACCGAAAAATTCCTCACCCAGCGTGTGGCGGCGGAGTGCTTTTCCGGTTTTCAGGTCTACTTCCATTAGAAAAGAACCGGCAAAACTACCCGAGCCCGTACCTTCAAGCAGGCGGCCTTTGTAAAACTCAAGCCCCTGGGTATAAAACGATGTGTCGTGCGGATAAGACGTTAATACCGAATAAGTCATGGTACGGGCAGAGGGGACCGTCGGTCCGTTATAGCCCTGATTACCCGGTTCGGTGCCGTTATTACACGCCGTAAAAGCCAGCAAAATTAAAAGCAAACAGAGGCTGGGGTAGCTTATAAGTTTCATTCTATCAACGCTTAAGTAGCTGCAAATGTACTGCGCATTCGCTGAACCTGTTGTTAAAGATTCTAATTCAAAATATTGGTATTTCTACGTCGTAAAAAAAATGGGCTGGGTTGTAAACTTGTTTTATATTTGATCGTTGTCAATATTTCAGACGACATCTTCTCAAAATCATATCCCTGGAACAGCCGTTCTAAATCTCCATTTTTTTACAAATTCCAATGCCGCATGAATACTCATGGCATAAGCCTATGCCCATGCTTTAACGTACCAAAGCTTTGTACAAATGAGGAGAGTATCATCGGGGTTGGTTTTGATATTATTCATGGTGCTGTCGGCATCAGCGCAGGAGTCATGCGAAACCGCAGCATATCTGGAATCTGAAATAAAGAATAATTTCCTTTCATCTGGCCAGGTTGAATGGCTGGAAAAATTTGTGGCGGAAAAGAAAGGGGATAAATCGCTCAGCAGGGGAGGAGATAAAACTATTATCACCATTCCTGTTGTATTTCATGTGCTCTATCATACATCCGCACAAAATATTCCCGACGCGCAAATCCACAGCCAGATAACGGTATTGAATGAATCCTTCCGCAGGCTTGCTGCGGATACGGTAAATACACCCGAGCGGTTTCGAGAGCTCGCGGCCGATTGTTTCATTGAATTTAAACTCGCCACTTCAGATACCCGGAGAAGATATACCAGCGGAATCGTCAGGAAATATACACCCATCAGCATTTGGGATGCCGACGATAAAATGAAATTCTCCAGTGAAATGGGCGCGGATGCCTGGGATAGCAAACAATACCTGAACATCTGGGTATGCCCCCTGCGCCGCACATTGGGATATGCCAGCTTCCCCGGCGGCGATCCGTTGAAAGATGGTATTGTACTAAATTCAACCACTGTGGGAGTTACCGGCAAATCATCTTTCGGTGAAGGAAAAGTAGCCGTACACGAAGCCGGTCACTGGTTGGGCCTCCGCCATATCTGGGGCGATGATTATTGTGGTGATGATGGCGTTGACGACACACCCAAACAGGCAGGGTTTACAAATGGTTGTCCCACGGGAGTCCGGCTGTCTTGTGGCAGCGGTGCTGCGGGCGACATGTATATGAACTATATGGATCTCACTAATGATGCATGTATCAATCTTTTTACGTTTGGACAAAGTGAACGTATGCGGGCATTGTTTGAACCCGGAGGTCCACGCGAAGGAATCCATACTTCAATTGGTTTGCAACCGCCATTGATACATGAAATTCCCATTGCTGAAGAACCGCCGCGCTGGTTGCGCCCCAACCTGTTCCCCAATCCTGCCACAACAGAAATTACCATCGATCTCGCTTACGATCCACGCTGGATTGGAAATGTTATGTATCTCACCAATGTTCAGGGCGTAAGGGTTATGATGTTGAATATTACTTCCACTATTTTCACAATTGACATCAGCCAACTGAAACCCGGCATTTATCTGCTTACCAGCCACAGGAAAGATGGAGAAAGATGGCAGGAGAAGATTATTAAAATGTAGAGTGGAAATGAGGAAAGGAGAAGAGCGATTCAACAGCTGGCATAATGTGACAATGTGATAAACCGTGCCGTGAAGGGGTGAGACCTGATTCTAGAGCTCGGGCGTAGGAGATCCTTTTCCGCGTTCGGCGTTGCGCACGGATCAAGGCGGCTTCTCGGCAAACAGCATCGCTCATTGCAGCCCCTTCAGCCATGCGGCGATCTCATTCAGTTCTTCGACCGACAGAGGTGGCGGTAGCCCGGCATCCTGCTTCCCGGCTTGACCGACGCCGGAGTGGTGCGATGAAGCGGGCCAGTGTTCGGCGTCGTTGTCCAGCGCCGGCGCCGATCGTCATGCCGCGAGCCCACATGCGAAAGGTCCGGCCCCGATGTCCCTTGCGCCTGCGTGCCGGCGACGCGATGGCAATCGTCGCATCCCTCGCTCAGGAAAAGCGCCGTCCGACGCTCGCTGCCTCCACCCGCCTTCGGACGGGGAGGCCCGTGCGTCCAGCCACGCGTCGAAGTCGGACTGCGCCATCGCGATCGCCGGAAAGGCCATCAGCGCATGGGACGTGCCGCAGAACTCCGCGCACTGGCCCCGATAGGTGCCCTGCCCGTGTGGCAAGCGAAAGCGACAGCCGGTTCACGCGGCCCGGGATGAGCGTCCATCTTGCCGCCGAGCGCCGGTATCCAGAAGGAATGGATCATGTCCGCGCTTTTCAGGGAGAACTCCACGCGCTCGCCCACCGGCAGTCCGGACTTCGTTGGCGGAGACGACTGGCGGGCCTTGCGGCCGATGATAGACCACGTGCCACCAGAACTGGCTGCCGACGACTTCGATCCGCAGTCCCGCCTGCTCCTGATCCGCGAAAGGGCGCAGCGACGGCATCAGCCATAGCGCATAGGCCGAGGAGTGCCGTCAGCACCGAGACCGGGAAAAGCCACGCCTGCCCACAGGATCAGCCGTGCTGCGGCCTCCTCCGAAATGGGGTCGGCGCTTCCAGCGCGACGCATAGAGCGACAGCATACCACCACGAATACGCCCATATGACGAGGCCGCCGATCACCATTACCCAGAACAGCGTCGCCACCTGCCCGGCCTCTTCGCCGGCGGGATCGAGGGCAGACTGGATGCCGCTGCATGAAGCGAGCAATGGCAATGCCGTGAGCAAGGACCACAGCGCGCGCCTTCCGCTAGCCGGATCCGGTCTCATGATCCTGTGTCGCCTGTCGCTGCCGATGTGCCTCTCCGAAAGCCTTCAGCCGTTCGCCAGAGCCCTCGTCGACCACCGGTCCGCCGATCTCTATCGCCTATTCTATCACCGCGCAGGCAAGCCGATCCCCGCATCACCGGAAGGCTGGCTCTCGTAGTCGTCCGCGCCGGCATGGATCATCAGCGCCCGGCCGCGAATGCCGGTCTCGCCCTCGCCAAGCGTGACGCCCGGATTGAACACCTCGGCGCGCAGCGTGCCGTCGGCCGGACATACTGGTTGGGCATGTCGCCGGCATGGGGTCCGTTCGCGGCCATGTAGCCGTGCTCCTTCGAGCCCGGATTGAAATGGCCTCCGGCGGATTCGTGGGCCGTCGTGTGGTCACAGGTTCCGGTCTCGTGGACATGGAAGGCGACCCATGCGTCTTCGGGCAGGCCCGTGACCTCGATCCTGATCGAGGACACCACCCGAGGGGTACCTCCTGGAGTTCGGCCGAGCCGTTCGCCTCGCCCTCGGCGTCGACGAAGCTTCCGATCGCGGTCGCCGGTTCCTGCGCGCCAGCGGCGCTCGGCCAGTATGATGGCGGAAATATGGTGGATATGCGTTTCATGGTTGATCTCCTGTTTGCTTCGCGCATCATCAATCCGGCCCCAACCCGGCATTCAGTCGCTCCCTGAGATCGGTGACGTCGGCGGCCGAGACCGCGCCGCCCGCGATTGCCCCAGCTCGACCGGACGTAGGTCGCGACGGCGGCGACCTGTTCGTCCGTCAGCTTCCAGTCGAAAGCCGGCATGGTGAGCGGCGTCGGATGCGCATTCGTCGGCACTGCGCGCGCGCCCTCGAGGATCACCCGGATCACTGTCGTCGCGTCCTCATTGTTGACCTTTCCGGATCCGGCAAGCGGAGCGAAGAAGCGCGGCACGCCCGTGCCGTCGGAGAACATGGCAGGCACTGCAGTTGTCGAAATAGATGGCCGCGCCGGCGTTCATCACGGCCTCTTCCGGTTCGGCGGGCGCACGGCCTTCCTCACCGTCCATATCCTTGAGGTAGATGGCGATGGCGCGCAGATCCTCATCGACCATGTGCTGGGTCGAATACTCGATCACCTCGGACATGATGGAGAAAGCGGCGGTATGCGCATTCCGGCCGGTCTTCAGGAACTCGACGATGTCGTCCTCGCTCCAGTGCGCCAGCCCGCCGTTCTCGCCCGCCGCGGATGTCGGGCGCGGCCCAGTTCTCCAGTTGTCCGCCCTGCGAGGTGGCGGCTTTCCTTGTCCGCGCCGGCGAGATTCTTCTCGGTGTGGCAGCCGGCGCAGTGCCCCGGCCCTTCGACGAGATAGGCGCCGCGATTCCACTCCTGCGATTTGTTGGGGTCCGGCTGGAACGGTTCGGGCTCGAAGAACAGCAGCCGCCAGCCGGCAAGCGAGAAGCGCCACGACAGCGGCCAAGGCAGCTCGTTCTCCGGTTTTTGCTTTTTCACGCGCGGCAGAGTCGCGAGGTAATCGTAAAGGGCGTCGACTTCCTCGCGCGGCATCTTCGAAAAATGCGGAAAGGGAAAGCCGGATAGAGGCGCGAGCCGTCCGGCGCGATGCCCTCGTGCATGGCACGCCAGAAATCGCCGCGCGACCATCTGCCAAGGCCAGTATCGGGGTCGAAAGTGATGTTGGGCGTGTAGATCGTGCCGAACGGCGGTTTCCAGCCCGCGCCCACCGGCGAAGGGTTCCTCGCCGGGCGCGGTGTGGCATCCTTGGCAGTTTCCGGTGATCAGCGTATAGCGGCCGCGCTCGATCTGCGTGTAAACTGTGTCCTGCGCTGTAGCGGACGGCAGGCCGGCCGCGGACGACACAGCAAGTACGACTATGGCAAGCATCCTCCTCATGCCTGCACCAACGGGCCGGGATCGCGCAGGTATTGCGAGCGGATGGCGTCCGCCGCCCAGTAGGCCAGCGCGGCCACCGTGCCGGTCGGGTTGTAGCCGGCGTTCTGCGGGAACACGCCCGCTCCCATCACGAACAGGTTCGGCACGTCCCAGCTTTGCAGGTAGCGGTTGACCACGCTATCGGCCGGCGACGTGCCCATGATCGTACCGCCAGTGTTGTGCGTGGTCTGGTAAGGCATGGAATCGTATGGCCCCTCGCGCGGGCTCACCTTGATCTCGCGGCCGCCCATGCGCTCGGCGATCTCGCGCACCCGCTCCGTCAGGAAAGCCGACATCGCCCGGTCGTTGGGTGTGAAATCGAAGGTCATCCGCATCAGCGGCCGCCCGTAGGTCGGGTCGAGGTCGAGGTGGTTGCCGGCATAGGCCATCGATCCGCCATGCGCGCCGACATTGGTCGACTTCAGGAAGTTCTCCGCCACCGCCTTCTTCCATGCCGAACCCCATGTCGGCGTGCCCTCCGGCGTCCGTTGCCGCTCGATCGGCCGGTTGTGGGTGGTCCAGCACGAGATGTAGCCGCCGCCAATGAAGCCGAGGCCGGAATGGTCGAAATTGTCTCCATTGTATTCGTCGACGCACATGCCCAGCGCGCCCGCGCCGACGAACTCGTTGGTATATTTGTCATCGAAGAAGACGTCCGCACCCGACATCACTTGATAGCAGTAGTTCTTGCCGACCAGGCCTTTGCCGGTGACCGGGTCGTAGATCGCGCCGATGCCCGACAGCATCATCAGGCGGGTGTTGGAAAGCTGGTATGCGCACAGGATCACCAGGTCCGCCGGCTGCTCATATTCCTCGCCGTTCTGGTCGACGTGCAGAACGCTGGTGGCGCGGCGGCCGGTCGAGTCGAGCTTCACCTGAAAGACCTCGTTAAGGGTTTTCAGCGTGAAGTTCGGCTTCTGCATCAAGACGGGCAGGATGGTCGTCTGCGCGCTCGCCTTGGAATAGTTGCCGCAGCCATATTTCTCGCAGAAGCCGCAATAGGTGCAAGGCGCAAGCTGGCAGCCGAGCGGGTTGACGTATGGCTCAGTCATGTTGGCGGAGGGACCGGGAAACGGCTTCAGTCCGAGTTCCTTCGTCGCGACCTCGAACCGGTGCTGCGCAAAGGTCATGTGCATCGGCGGGTTGGGGTATTCGGCGCTGCGTGGGCCTTCGAACGGGTTCCCGCCCTCTACGATCTCGCCGTTCAGGTTGCCGGCCTTACCGCCAATGCCGCACAGCTTCTCGAAGCGGTCATAGTGGGGCTCGAGTTCCTCGTAGGTGACGCCGTAGTCCTGCACCGTCATGCCGGGCCGCATCGGTCCGTAGCGCTCGATGTTGTGGCTGGCGGCGAGGAAGTCGCTGGGCAGGAAGCGCCATGTCTGGCCATTCCAGTGCACTCCCCCGCCACCGACTCCTTCACCTGGAAGGAACGAGCCCCAGCGGCGCATCGGCAACGCGGTCTGGCTACGGTTGTTGCGGAAAGTCAGCGTATCGCGCGCAGTTGACTGGAACATCTCCTTGCGCCAGTACCAGCACGCAATTCATCCTGCGCGACCGTAGTGGGAAAGTGGCTCGGCGTGTCGCGCCACCCGCCGCGCTCGATGGCCAGCACCTCCAGCCCGTCTTCCGTCAGTTCCTGCGCGAGGATCGCACCAGTCCAGCCGAAGCCGACCAGCACCACGTCGACGGGCGGAAGCTTTCGGGCCATACTTCTCCTCCTTGCCTGCCGCCCTTGCGGGGGTGGGTTCAGTCGACATTCCAAGCCGCCCGGCCGGTAAGGCCGACCGGCTCGATCGAGATCGGTTCTCCGTTGTGGTCGAGGTAGTCACGGTAGTCGTAGCGGGCGCCGGGAAATCCTACGAGGCGCCAGCCGACCATGTCGCGGTTGCCGCCATAGATCGGATCGCAGAAGAAACCCTCGACGGTGTTGTCCTGCAGCATCGCGAAGAAGGCGGCCGCCGACACGCCGTCGAAATCCAGTTCCTCGTCCTCGATCTCGCTGAGGATCGCGTCCTGATCGTCCTCTTGGAGTTCGGCGAACGTGCGGCCCTCGAAGCGCTCGCGGCAATGGTCGTCGAGCGCGGCAATGGCGGTCCGGTAGAGTCCCGCGGGAGGATGTTCGCCCTGATAGCCCTGTGTCTTGAGCCCGTCGGCGAACGGACCTTTCATGTACCAGCGCTCGCCGCGGCCGAACGAACCGGCAAGCTGGTTGTCGATGAAATCAACGACGCCGGCCTCGCGTGCGCCCGGACCCAGGTCGTCCGTCGGGATTAACCTGCCGACAAGCGCGTCCATGCACCGACGTTCCGCCGCGGTGAAGAAGCGCGCCCCGTCGAAGCCGCGAGGAGACGGGGAAGTGCCGGAAATCCAGGGGATGCCGCGCTGAAGATTCCACGCGACCGCGCTCGATGCGAAAATAGACCCGCCGCAGAGCAGCGATGCCGTCAGGATCTGCCGTCTTGAAAATCGGGAGCGTACCACCCTTCCTCTCCGTTACCTTGACGGTAACAGCATTGCTTCGAGAAGGTTCCGCCGTTCGCGAGCGGTCACCCCGAGGTGCTGGAACGGCAAGGCCGCCCCGGCGTTGTCGAAGCGTTGCGAGCTTCCGGCTCCCTGCCGGCCGAGGTGATATGCTGGCTGAGAATGACGGCACATATGGAACTGCCCGATGCCCCGAACAGAGGATTCATGAATGGCCAGAAGCGTGACCGGTTATTCACCGATGCAGATGGCGCTGCACTGGATTGTCGTCGTACTGGTCGCGTTCCAGTTTCTCGCGCATGCCGGAATCGAGGAATCGTGGCGCGCATTTGTGCGCGGTAACGAGGTGGCGGACGCCGACGCGGCGATGCTGACGCTACCTGCATATCACCGCAGGTATCCTCATACTCGTTCTCGCGCTCGCACGAGATCTATCTTCGCTTAACACGCGGCGCGCCTTCACCTCCCGCCGACGAGCCATGGCTTCTTCGCAAATCATCGCGGAAGCGGTGCATGGATCGGTCTACCTGCTGCTTCTGCTCTTGCCGATTTCCGGTTCGGTCGCCTGGTTTCTCGGCGTCGAGGCCGCCGGCAATGTGTGTGCACGGACTGCTCACGAACCTGCTGTTGGGTGCAATCGTCCTGCACATCGCCGGCGCGCTGTTCCAGCATTTCGTCCGCCGGTCCGACGTGCTGATGCGCATGTTCAAGCCGGAGCGTGTTTGACATGCTCGTTGCGGTCTTTCGGCTGCGTTTGCAGTTGCACGAACGACAACACCACCTGAGTTGTTATTGACGCCACGATGCATCTCGCGAAGCAGGAACGGGTTTTGTTCCAGCGTCGACACAGGTGCTAGAAACCTCACGGCATCCGCTCGCAGGAGGAATGCAACCTGGCGCGGACCGATGGCGAACACTACAGTCGGTTCCCAACGGATCGGGAGAGAACATTGTAAGTCAAAAAGCGGCCAACGGAACGAATTGGCATCGCCCGTGTTCGGATGCGGGGAGACGAGATTCAAAAGGTGTATTCACGGCGAAATATGGAAAGCTCCCGCGCAAAGCCGGGAGGTTGAAGATCGCGAGGCCGGCAATCTCCAGGACCGAGGAACGCAATGGCAGACCAATCGATATCGCCGCCCCTGCGCGCCATCGCGCTCAACAGCACGCTCAAGGCCAGCTCGTCCGGCGAGATCTCGTCCACCGCAGAAGATGCTGCGGCTCGTCCTCGACGAGATGGGGCGGCTCGGGTCAAGGGCGAAATCGTCCGGCTGGCCGACCACGCCATCAGGCCAGGGGTGACCTCCGACGAAGGCGAGGGCGACGAATGGCTGGCACTGCGCGAGCGCATCCTCGCCGCCGACATCCTGATCCTCGGAACGCCGATCTGGCTCGGGCAGCCGTCGAGCGTCTGCAAGCGGGCGCTGGAGCGCATGGATGCGTTCCTCTCCGAGACCGACGACAAGGGGCGCATGGTGTCCTACGGCCGTGTCGCGGCGATCGCGGTCGTCGGCAACGAGGACGGCGCGCATCACGTGTCGGCCGAACTCTATCAGGCGCTCAACGATGTCGGCTTCAGCCTTGCGCCCAACGCGGTGGCCTACTGGGTCGGCGAGGCGATGGGCACGGTCGACTTCCGCGACCTGAAGCAGACGCCCGAGGACGGTCGACGAACGCGGTCGCGATGCTGTCGCGCAACGCGGTGCATCTCGCCCGGCTGCTGAAGGCCAGCGCCTATCCGGGCGAATGAGCCCCCTCTTACCGCTTTCCGGGCGTCGAGCCAGCGCAGCACGAGGGACTCATCCGCGTCCAGCCCCTTTGAACGGACGCCTTGCGCGCGGCCGGATCGCCGCGATCTCCTCATGCAGCCTCCGTCGAGCCAAGCATCGACGACAGCGGGAGGGACATAGCAGCGACGGCAGATGGCGCGGGTGTTGCGTAGCCTCGCGGCCACGCGATCGAGCACCGCGTTGAGCGCGACGGCCTGCGCCTGCTTCGATGCGGGGCAGCGGTTCCTGCGCAAGCCCCAGCGTCGGCAAAGACGGTCGCGCCCCACGTGCGGAAATGTTTCGAGGTGAATTGTGGCCCGATCGTCTCGCGGATGTAGTCGTTCACGTCATGCGAGCGGATTTCGCGGCGTGCGCCATCCCCGTCGAGGTACTGGAAGAGATGCTGGCCCGGCAGATCCTGGATGGCGCGAACCACCCCGGCGATCCGCCGGTCGGAGAGCTTCAGCCGCCATTCCCGCCCGGATTTACCCCTGAATGAGAAGCGCAGGCTCGCCCCGTCGATCTTGAGATGGCGCGAGCGCAGCGTCGTCAGGCCGAAGCTCTTGTTTTCGCTGAGCATAGGCATCATTGCCGATGCGGATCATCGTCCGGTCGAGCAGATGCACCACAGAGGCGATCACCCGTTCGCGCGACAGCCCGCACCGCCGCAAGTCTGCATCGACCCGCTCGCGCAGCTTCGGCAGGGTGCGGGCGAAGTCGGCGAGGCTGGAGAACTTGGTCTCGTCGCGGCAAGCCGTCCATGCCGGATGATAGCGGTACTGCTTGCGGCCGCGCTGATCGCGGCCCGTCGCCTGGATGTGGCCTGCCGGATCGGGACATATCCACACATCGCTCCACGCCGGCGGAATGGCCAGCCCCTTGATGCGCCGGATCGTCACCGCATCCCCGACCCGCTTGCCGTCGGCGTCAGTATAACTGAAACCTCTGCCCGCCCGCCGTCGCCGATAGCCCGGCTCGTCGTCGTTCACATAGGTCAGATCGGCGCGTTCGGCGGCGAGCGGCGGCTTGCCGATCGAGCAGTTCAGTAGCCTCCGATGATCGGCAAGCATCTCGCCGGTGATGTAGCTGGAGCATTGCGGCGAGGCGAAGAAGACGTAGGCGGCGCGATCTCCTCCGGCTGGGCCGGCCGCTTCATCGGCGCCTTCGCGCCGAATTTAGCCACCTCTTCCGGCGGTCGCTCGGACGGATTGAGCGGCGTCCACACCGGGCCTGGCGCGACCGCGTTGACGCGGATGCCCTTGCCGACGAGGTTAGCGGCAAGCGCCCGCGTGAAGGAGTGGATGCCGCCCTTGGTCATAGAGTAGTCCAGAAGTTCCGCGCTGCCGTCGATGCCGGTGACCGAGCCGGTGTTGATGATCGAAGCGCCTTCGCCCATGTGCTTCACCGCCTCGCGGGCCATGAAGAAGTAACCGTAGAGATTGGTCTTCAGCGTCGTGTCGAAATGCTCGGTCGTCAGGTCTTCCAGCCCGGCCGCGTGGTACTGGAACGCAGCATTGTTGACGAGGATGTCGAGCGTGCCGAACTCCGGCGACCACCGCCGCGACCGCCTCGCGGCAATAGTCCTCGCTGGCGACGTCCCCAGGCAGGAGCAGGCAGCGCCGCCCTCGTCGGCAACGGCCAGCCGGGTTCCTCCGCGTCCTCGCTCTCGCTCAGATAGGAGATCGCCACATCCGCGCCCTCGCGGGCGAACAGCACCGCCACCGCCCGGCCGATGCCGGAATCGCCGCCCGTGATGAGCGCAACCTTGCCTTCCAGTTTGCCGGAGCCGCGCCAGAACGGCGCGTCGTACATCGGCGCGGGCTCAAGCGCGGCCTCGTCGCCGGGTTTCGACTGATGCTGTCTTGGAAACGGCGGGCACCGGATAGGGGGGCGCGCCCGCCTGCATGGCCCCGTGTCCGCTCTCGTCCAGGCGCTCCCTGTCCCGCTGATCCACCTGAGCCTGAATGCGATGCTGCTTTTCAACGGCATCGGCCGCCTGTTCGCCCTGCTTCTTCCCCTGTCCATGACCGGCTCCACGCGTTCGATCCCGGACAACCATGAAGCGCGGCCATCGTTCCCTCTTGCGATCAAGAACGGGAACCTGGCGCGCCGGGCGTGACAATCAGGTCAAGACCACGCGACCGCGAAGAACAGCTACGCCATCCTCGAGGGTCGGAGGAGTTGGGGGCGTGTTGCTGGGGACAACACGCTGACGAGCTGCGCGGACGGGTTCGCCAGTTAGAATGCGGTGCTCGGAGGTCATCTCTGATGATCTCCGAGATCGGCTTATGGAAGCGGATGGTCTGGATCGGTTGGCCGGGGCGCATAATGCCGATAACGGTTTTCGTCGTATCGGAGCATCCATCATCGCGGCAAGCGAGTTCAGTGATCGATATCACGACGTCGTCATCAAGCTTCCAAATTTCCCGTACCCAAACCTTAATCTGTCTGGATTTCTCGGGAAGCGCACGGCGCGGCGCGAACGGATTGGCGAGGCGATTCCATGCCTTGTCTCCACTCCTCAATGCCTTCAGGGAAACCGGCCGGAGGCCTCGACCTACGCCTTGATCGCCATTGGGTCCAGTTCGGCCTGGCATTTCAGGAAGCCGTCCTCGATCACGTCTTTTGGCAGGTTGCGGCCGATGAAGACGAGACGACCACGCGCGACTCATCTTTTCCAGGGCCTCTGGTGATCGCCTTCAAGCAGCATGTGGACGGCCTGAACCACAAAGCGATCGTTATCATCCTTGAATGAGAGAATGCCTTTCATGCGCAGGATGTCGATGCCGAAGCGCTGGGTGATCATCTGCACCCATGGCAGGAATTTCCGCGGATCGAGCGGCTTCTCAGTCCTGAGCGAGAAGCTGGTCACGTGGTCGTTGTGATGGTGATCGTGATGGCCGTCGAGGAAATCCGGCTCAAGCTCGAGCACGCGATCGAGATCGAAGGCGCCGCGATTGAGGACCTGGTCGAGGGGCACGTCGCACCGCGTGGAATGCTTGATCGTGGCCGTCGGATTGATCTTGCGGATACGAGCCTCGACGGCGGAGAGTTTCAGGAGCCACCAGGTCGGTCTTGTTGAGAATGACGATGTCGGCGAAGGCGAGCTGCTCCTGCGCTTCATGAGCGTGGTCAATTTCACCGAGCAGATGCTTGGCGTCCACGACGGTGACAATCGCATCGAGCTTCGTCTTCTGGCGTACCTCGTCGTCTACGAAGAAGGTCTGGGCAACCGGCGCCGGGTCGGCCAGACCCGTCGTCTCAACGAGGATGGCATCAAAGCGGTCCTTGCGGCGCATGAGGCTCTCGATGATGCGGATCAGGTCACCGCGGACGGTGCAGCAGATGCAGCCATTGTTCATCTCGAACACTTCTTCGTCGGCGTCGACGATGAGATCGTTGTCTATGCCGACCTCGCCGAACTCGTTGACGATGACGGCATATTTCTTCCCATGCTGTTCGGAGAGAATACGGTTCAAGAGGGTTGTTTTTCCGGCGCCTAGGTAGCCGGTAAGCACGGTGACGGGCGTTTGTTCAGCGGATTGGGCGGACATGATCGTCTCCTGATGTACTATCGTTGCGGTTAGCCGGTCAGGGCACGCGTCAGTTGGGTGGCGCCTGACCTGAAGGTCTCTGCGACATTCGAGGTAAGGTTCCTCAGTGCCCGCCCTGCCTTGACTGGCTTGCCGTCGAGGGCGGCTTCAAAGTCGCCGGACCGGCTCCGGATCGATGCCGTCGGTGATGAAGACAAGTCGGGTTTGGCGATCCTCGCTGGGCCAGTCTTCCAGGATGGTCGGAGGATAGACTGCGTGCTGGACGACATGGATGACGCGTGGTCGTTCCGGCTCGTCCCGGTCCAGCATCAGACCCTGGCCCGCAGCAGGCGAGGGCCGGCCGACATCGAAAGGACGTGGAGGAACTTACCGAAGGCTTCACACCCGATCGGCTCAGTGCGGGTGATCGCGAATGTGCGGATGCGTCCACCGTGGCGCACCGCGGGAGATGCGTTGGATAGGCCGGCCTCCGTTGAATCGTGACCACCACCATCCCGGATGGCTTCCTCGAGTGCCAGCCATCCGATGACATCGTCGCCGAGCGAGGCAGGTGCATAGGCGCGGCGTTGGAAAAGGCAAGCCGGATCGAAGCTTGGCTGGTGCGCATCATCGATCGTGGCGGCTGGATTGAGTGTCGAAAGGCTTTCTTTGAGCCGCTCAATGTGCTCGACCGAGGCGGATCACGCGCAAGATCGGTTTTGGTCAGCACAATGCGGTCGGCAAAAGCAATCTGCTTGGCTGCCTCGAAATGGTTCTCGATAGACAGTTCGCCGGTGACGATGTCAACGAGGCTGACAACGCCGGCAAGCTCAAAGTTCCGCGCGACGATAGGGTCGCGCACGCCGAGCGCGGCGGCCCCGCCTGGAATGAGCTGGTTCACGAGCGGCGCCGGGTCGGCCAGACCCGTCGTCTCGACGATGACACGGTTGAAGGAGACCTCGCCCACATGCGCAAGGACGTGGAGCTCGTGCAGCGTCGAGCGGATGTCGCTGCCGATTGTGCAGCAGAGGCACCCCGTGGTGGTACGGGCAACCTGCGTCTTGCCGATACGCACGAGATCATGGTCGAGCGCGACATCACCGAATTCGTTGATGATGATGGCCGTGTCGGCGAAGGCCGGATCTGGCGAGAACGCGATTGAGAAGCGTGGATTTTCCGGCCCCCAGAAACCCCGTCAGCACGAAAACCGGCGTCTTATCCACGTGCGCAGCTCTCGCACAGCCCCAGGAGTTCCACCGTGGTTGCACTTGTGCGAAAGCCCTCTTTCCTGGCAAGCCGTCGCAACACCCGATCCAGGGCGGCATCGTGGGAATTCACTAGTTCGCCCACAGGCCCTGCAGATCGCGAAAGCCGCGTGGCCGTGATCACCGCACTCGAGCCCCGTGCATAGTGCGTAGGCGCTCAGGCTTTCGATCTTGTGGACAGTTCCATCATCGATGAGTTGGTCGAGAGCCCGGTACACCTGGAGCGGGGCGCGCAGCCCGTCCTCTCGCAGAAGTTCGAGAAGCTCATAGGCTCCCATCGGCCTTTGCGCCCGCTCCAGCGCATTGAGCACGAGCTGGCGGTTGCGCCCGTACCGGCGGTTAGCGGATGCGATCATGGTAGAGGCAGTAGCCGTTCTCATCTGTTATGCTATAACATTTTTTCATTGACGAATGTTCTAACATAACATAGTCGGTAGTCAAGGTCGGAGCCGGCTGGCTTCGACAAGGACGGACCGAAATGTCTGCATGCGTGACCTTCGATGACCTGACGCTGGGCTACAACAGCCATCCGGCGGTGCATCACCTGAACGGCGTGGTCGCCAAGCGGGTCGCTGACGGCGATGGTGGGCGCGAACGGGTCCGGCAAATCGACCCTGATGAAGGGGATCGTCGGCGTGCTCAGGCCGATGGCGGGTGCTTGCAAGGTCACTCCCGGTGTCACGCTGGCCTATCTGCCGCAGCAGTCGGAGCTGGACCGCTCCTTTCCGGCTCGGGTCATCGATCTGGTCTCACTCGGCCTTTGGCCCCGGCGCGGGCTTCTCGGCCGCTATCGTCCGGAAGATCGCGAAACGGTGGCAAAAGCGCTTTCGGCGGTGGGGATGGAGGGCTTCGAGAAGCGACCGATCGACACGCTGTCGGGCGGGCAGCTGCAGCGGGCCCTGTTTGCGCGCGTGCTGGTGCAGGACGCCGATCTGATCCTGCTCGACGAGCCGTTCAACGCCATCGACGCTAGGACGATCCAGGACCTGATCGGTCTGATCAAGCGCTGGCATGGCGAAAAGCGCACCATCCTGGTCGTGGTGCACGATCTCGATCTGGTCCGCCGGCATTTCCCGGAGGCGCTGCTTCTGGCTCGCCAGCCGGTAGCCTGGGGCGAGGCGCGCAAGACGCTTGCGCCCGAAAATCTCCTGCTCAGTGCGCGGCAGTTCCAAGAAGCCTGGGACGAGAACGCACCGTGGTGCGAGCCTGAAGAGCACAGCCTGGCGCAGACCGGTGCTCATCCTCACGATCATCATACGCACGGGCATCATGGGGGCTCGGACGAGACCTGATCGCGGCGGATGCCGGCGGCCGGAGCGGTGCGGCCTGATGGCTTTCTTCTACGATGCTCTGCTCGCACCCTTCGCCGAGTTCGCCTTCATGCAGCGGGCATTGGCCGGCGCTGTGATGCTGTCACTCAGCGCCTGTCCGGTCGGGGTGTTCCTGATGCTGCGGCGCATGAGCCTGACCGGCGACGCGATGGCGCACGCCATCCTGCCGGGCGCTGCCGCCGGCTTCCTGCTCTACGGCCTGCAGATCCTGCCCATGACGATCGGCGGGCTCGCCGCCGGCATCGTGGTCGCGCTCGGCGCGGGTGCGGTGGCGCGGCTGACTATCCAGAAGGAAGACGCGTCCATGGCGGCCTTCTATCTGATCTCGCTGTCGCTCGGCGTGTTGATGGTGTCGCTGCGCGGCTCGAGCGTCGACCTGATGCATGTGCTGTTCGGAACGGTTCTCGCGCTCAACAACGACGCGCTGACGCTGATCGGCCTGGTCGCGGCGCTTACGCTCGGCACGCTCGGTATCTTCTGGCGCGCGCTCGTCGCCGAATGCCTCGATCCTCTTTTCCTGCGCTCGGTGTCGCGGCTGGGTTCGCCCGTACATTTCATCTTTCTGGGACTGGTGGTCATCAACCTCGTCGCCGGCTTCCAGGCGCTCGGAACGCTGCTTTCGGTCGGGCTGATGATCCTGCCCGCAGCTGCCGCGCGGTTCTGGACCCAAAGGGTCGAGATCGATGTGCCTGCTGGCGATCGGGCTCGGGATGCTGTCGTCGGTTTCCGGGCTGCTCCTTTCCTATCATGCCTCGCTGCCTTCGGGACCGGCGATCATTCTCTCCGCAGGCGTGGCCTATCTCGTGTCGGTGCTCGCAGGCGCGCGGGGGGTGCTGCTCAGCCATCACCGACGCACGGCGCATCGCACTGCCTGACAAGCAAGGGGTATCGGAATGACAAAAACGAAACTGATCGGAATTGTCGGCAGCCTCGTCGTTGCAGCCTCCGCACTGGCGCTGCCTGCTCGTGCAGAGACGGAGAAACTCTCCGTCGTCGCCACCTTTTCCATCATCGGCGACTTCGCGCAAATTGTCGGCGGCGACCGGATCGAACTCAGGACATTGGTCGGCCCCAACAGCGACGCCCATGTCTACGAGCCGAGGCCGGCTGACGCCATCGCCCTGGCGCGCGCCGACGTCGTGCTGGTGAATGGGCTATTGTTCGAGGGCTTCCTGCAGCGTCTTGTCGAGGCAAGCGGCACTTCGGCAGCAATCGCGACGCTTACGGAGGGCGCGGATATCGTTCACGACCCCGATGGCGGCCACTATCACTACGTGAACGGCGAGGCGATCTTCCATGCGGCGCCGAACGACCCCCATGCCTGGCAGTCGGTCTCCAACGCGAAGATCTATGTTGAGAACATAGCCCGCACTTTCTGCGCCGCCGATGCCGAAGATTGCTCGACCTATGAGGCGGACGCCGCAGCCTATCTCGATGAACTGACCGCTCTCGATGTGGAGATCAGGCAGTCCATGGATGCCATTCCGGAAGAGCGGCGCGTTGCTGTCGTCGCGCACAATGCCTTTCGCTATTTCGAGCGCGATTACGGTATTACCTTCCTTGCTCCCCAGGGAGTCTCCACGGAATCGGAAGCTTCGGCGGCGGATGTCGCCTCGCTCATTCGCGAGATCCGGGAGAAACGGGCAGCAGCCGTCTTCGCGGAAAACATCTCCGACGCGCGTCTCGTCGAGCAGATCGCCTGGAAGCCGGTCTCGCGCTCGGCGGCACGCTCTACTCCGACGCGCTTTCGCCGGGCGGCGGACCCGCGCCCACTTACCTCGACCTGATGCGCCACAACGCCAGGACGCTCGCGGCAGCGATCAACGGGGATTGAACACCGCTGACCAGCGCCGGCCCTGGCCCTCGTTTGTAATGTAATACCATACAGAAGGAGAGAAGAATGAGACGATTGATCCTAGGGCGTCCACCCTCGCCATCGCCGCTACGCTTGGCGGCGGCGCTGCATTCGCCGATGAGGATGACGTAACGGCCTGGCGGCTGTTCGTGTCGGATCATGCCGAGCCTGTCGTCAAGGTGATCGACGGGCTCGACGGCGACCTGCTCGATACCTTCACGATCGAAGGTCCCGCATCCCTCTACCGCACGTCGAGCGGCGAGACGGTGTTCGCCGTCCAGGGCCGCCGGCGAGGTCAACGCGATCAAGAGCGGCATCGCCTTCCACGATCACGGTGACCATGCCGATATCGACGTCGATGACGCGGAATTGCTGCATGTCCATATCGACGGCGACAAGCCGGCGCATTTCGTTGAAGTGCAGGGCAATATCGCCCAGTGGTTCGACGGCGAGGACGAAGTGCGCGTCTTCACGGAAAAGGCCGTCCGCGACGAAAAGCTTGAGGTTCGCACCGCCAATGTCGTTGCGCCACATCATGGCGTTGCGGTTCCCTACCAGAACCATGTTGTCGTCTCGATCCCGAATCCGGAAGACGCCTCCAAGCGGCCGATCGGTGCACGCGTAGTCGACTTCGAGGGCAACACCGTCGGAGAAGACGTTGCATGCCCCGGCCTGCACGGCTCGGCCGGCTCGGGCAGCCTCTATGCGCTCGCCTGCGACACCGGCCTGCTGCTGATCAAGCAGGAAGGCGGTGCACCGACCATCGAGCACCTGCCCTATGCGTCATCGCCGCCCGAGGGGAGTTCCTCGACCCTGATCGGCGGCAAAGGGCTGCAATATTTCATCGGAAACTACGGTGCCGACCGCGTTGTCATCGTCGATCCGTCCGAGGGCGAGAACGGCTTCCAGCTCGTGCAGCTCCGACGCGCCGCGTCCACTTCACCGTCGATCCGATCCGCCCGCGCTTCGCCTATGTGATCACCGAGGATGGCCAGCTTCACAAAGTCGACGTGCTCGACGGCAAGATCACGCGGTCCCTCAAGGTCACCGATCCCTATTCGATGGACGGTCACTGGAGCGATCCGCGTCCGCGCGTGGCCGTCGCCGGCGACAACGTCGTCGTCACCGATCCGCTGAACGCGAAGCTGCATCTGGTCAACGCCGAATCGTTCGATGAGGCCGGAGAGATCGCCGTCGAAGGCAAGCCCTTCAACATCGTCGCCGTCGGCGGAAGCGGCCAGGCCCACGACCATGAAGGCGAGGAAGGTCACGACCACGCCCACGGGCACAGCCACGCTCATGCCCATGATTATGATGACCAGATCTACAAGGGCTATTTCGATGACAGCCAGATCCAGAAGCGCGAACCCTGTCGGACTGGGCAGGAGACTGGCAGTCGGTCTATCCGCTATCTGCAGGATGGAACGCTCGATCCGGTGATGGCGCACAAGGCGGAAGCGGCGACCATGACGGCGGAGGAATACAAGGCCTATTACGAGATCGGCTAGCAAGTCCGACGTCGAGCGCATCACGATCAACGACGACACCGTCACCTTCTTCAGAACGGAGAGCCGCTCGAGGCCCGCTACGCCAGCGACGGCTACGAGATCCTGACGTATGAGAAGGGCAATCGCGGGTGCGCTTCATCTTCAAGAAGGTGGAGGGCGATGCCGACACGCCGCAGTTCATCCAGTTCAGCGACCACAGGATCGCGCCGGCAAAGGCGGATCACTATCACCTCTACTGGGGCAACGACCGCGCCGCCCTGCTGGAGGAAGCTGACGAACTGGCCGACCTACTATCCGTCCTCGCTGAGCGCGGAGCAGATCGTCGAAGAGATGATGGCGCACTGACCGCGGCGCCCGCTTCGCCTGCGCCCGGCCTCCTGGCCGGGCGCTCCATCTCAACCATTCCATCAGCATGAGAGTTGGGCATGCCTGCCACAGCAACCTCCTGCAGCCGCCTTCCTGTAACCGTCCTTCCGGCTTCCTGGGAGCGGGCAAGACCACGCCCTCAACCACGTGCTCAACAACCGCGAGGGCGGCGTGTCGCGGTCATCGTCAACGACATGAGCGAGGTCAACATCGACGCCGCCCTCGTGCGCGACGGCGGCGCGAACCTCCTCGCGGACGGACGAGCAACTGGTCGAGATGACCAATGGCTGCATCTGCTGCACGCTGCGCGACGATCTCTCTGCGCGAGGTGCGCCGGCTCTCCGAAGAAGGCCGTTTCGACTACCTGCTCATCGAGGGGACCGGCATCGCCGAGCCGCTGCCGGTGGCGACCACCTTCGATTTCCGCGACGAGAACGGCGAAAGCCTGTCCGACGTCGCCCGGCTCGACACCATGGTCACCGTGGTCGATGCCGCAAACCTGCTGAAGGACTATGCCTCCTCGGATTTCCTGCGCGACCGTGGCGAGACGGCGGGGCCGGACGTCGACGCGCGCGCTGGTCGACCTGCTCGTCGAGCAGATAGAGTTCGCCGACGTGATCGTGCTCAACAAGGTGTCCGACACGCCCGCGCATGCGCTCGATCTCGCCCGCAAGATCGTCCGGGCGCTCAACCCGCAGGCCGAACTGATCGAGACCGACTTCGCCCGCGTGCCGCTCGACCGCGTGCTCGATACGGGGCTCTTCGACTTCGAGAAGGCGCAGAGCAACCCGCTCTGGTTCAAGGAACTGAACGGCTTCCGGGACCACGTTCCCGAAACCGAGGAATACGGCATCCGCTCCTTCGTCTACCGCGAGCGGCGTCCGTTCGACCCGCAGAAGCTGCAGGCCTTCGTCAACCGGCCGCTGGCCCGGCGTGGTACGCGCCAAGGGGTTCTTCTGGCTGGCGACGCGACCGCACCATGTCGGAGAGCGCAGAGCCAGGCCGGCGCTCTGGTGCGCACCGGCAGGCGCGGCCTGTGGTGGGCTTCCGTTCCCAGGCATCGATGGCCCGACGATCCGGAATGGCGGGCGGCGATGCGGCCCTATCTCGATCCGGTCTGGGGCGACCGCCGGCAGGAACTGGTCTTCATCGGCTGCGACCCGATGGACGAGAGCCGGATTCGCGCCGAACTCGACGCCTGCCTCGTGCCCGAGCGCGACTTCATGCCGGGCCGCTGGCGCGATCTGCCCGACCCGTTCCCCGCCTGGGACAGGCAGGCCGCGTGATGACTCGGTTGCCTCTTCTTCTTTCTTTCGTCATCCGCGGTAATCGAGCTCGCAGAGACCCGGACTGCGACAGTCTTTCCATTCGGGAAGGTAGAGCAATTCGGAAGCATTGCGATTGCACGACGATCGCGATACGCTCACGGACGATGGTTCCCGGGCCGCAGACGGTCTGGGTTAAAAGGGAACATGGTGTGGCTTATCGGGCCAAAGCCATGGCTGCCCCCGCAACTGTAAGCGGCGAGCAATATCCGACACGCCACTGGCCGGAAGGCCGGGAAGGCAGGATGGCGCTGGGACCCGCGAGCCAGGAGACCTGCCATCAGCGAGAATTGACCGGACGGGGTGTGCCGGGAGGAAGCTCGAAGGCGGTCTTCGGTCGTCATGCGCGCCATCCTTCCGTGCCTTGAGGAAAGGATGGAGGATGGAGGGCGCTGAACCCGGACACAGCATTGTTGTCTGCGCACACTGTTGTGGCCGGCAAACAATCGAAGGGCTACCCGGCGGGCGGCTGATATCTCTGCTGCACGCACTGTTCGATGGCGATCTCGCCGGCGAGTTTCGCTTCGCTGAAGCCGACTGCATGGCCGGATGCGGAAGACCTCTGGCAGTCGCTTTCTTGGCGCCAGGCAAGGTGAGTTATCTCTTCGGCGACATCGATCCAGATAGGGACGCGCTCCATCTGCTCACCTTCGCACGCCTCTACCGCTCACTTTCGGACGGATGGTGCAACGAAGGGCAGCGTCCTCGCGAACTGAAAGGCAAGACGCTGGCGCGCATTCCTGCGCTCTGCGATGCGGGCGTCACGTAATGAGCCCGCTTCTGATTGAGGCGCGTGATCTCGGATTCTGTTCCGCAGCCGACCTGCGCCTCGTCGAAGGTGTGGGCCTGTCCGTCGCAGCGGCTGATCGGCTGGCCATCATCGGACCGAACGGAGCCGGCAAGACGATATTGCTCAGAATGCTGGCGGGATTGCTTCGACCGAGCTCCGGCGAGATCAGGCTTGAGGGCTGCCTACTTGACCGGATTGCGCCTATTGAACGTGCCCGCAATATCGCTGTCGTGGGTCAGTCGGATCAGGCAGACCCTCGCTTGGCGGTGATCGACTATGTGGAACTTGGCAGAGTTCCGCATGCCGGTCTGCGCGAAAAAGACGGGGAGCGCGACATTGTCATTGGTGCGCTAAAACGGACTGGTCTATTGGGGATGCTCGGTCGCACAATCGGCTCTCTGTCCGGCGGTGAACGCCAGCGCGTCCAGCTCGCTCGCGCCATCGCGCAGGAGCCAAAAGTCCTGTTCCTCGACGAACCCACCAATCATCTCGATCCGCGCGTGCGCGTGGTGAGATTCTTGAACTGGTAGCGGGCTTGGGCATCGCGGTCGTCGCGGTGCTTCACGACCTCCCGCTGGTCACACCTTTTGCATCACGTGTCGCGATTATGAACAGAGGGCGACTCGTAGCACTCGACACACCGGCAAGGACGCTGACACCCGATCTTGTTCGCGAGATCTTCTGCGTTGAGGTGCTGCGCCTGCCGCACCCGGCCGAGAACCGCGAGCTAACGATCTTCGACATTCCGTTCCGGCTCTCCGGTAGTCCCTGATCCATTGGAGGATTTTCCCTTGAAGCGCCTTTTCATCTGCCTTGTCGTCACGCTTGTGGCTTCTGCCGCTCGGGCTTTCCCGATTACTGTCGATAGCTGCGGGACGCCGCTGACGTTCGAGGCACCACCGAATCGTGCCGTCATCCATGACCTCAACATGACCGAGATGGCGTTTGCGCTCGATCTGCAGCCATCGATTATCGGCCTCACCGGCATCACCGGTTGGTACAAAGTCGGCCCTGAATTCGTCGAGCAGCAGGGATCGATCCCGGAACTGGCGCCGAAATACCCAACGATCGAGAACCTGCTCTCCGTCGAGCCCGACTTCTTCTTCGCAGGCTGGTATTACGGCATGAGGCCGGGCGGCGAGGTAACACCCGACACGCTCGCCCCGCATGGCATCACTACGCTGGTGCTGACCGAAAGCTGTGTCCATGTCGATGGCAACCGCTCCACGGCCTCGATGGATCTGCTCTTCGGCGACATGGAGAAGCTCGGGAAGGTTTTCGGCAAGGAGGGCAGAGGCCGCAGCGCTGGTTGACGGCTGGAAGGAGCAGCTTGCCGATATCACCGCTAAAGTCGGCGACAATAGGGGCACGCGGGTGTTCCTTTACGATTCAGGCGAAGATAAGCCATTCACGGCCGGCAAGTTCGCGATCCCGACCGCTATGATTGAGGCTGCTGGCGGCGAGAACGTCATGGCCGACATGAAAACGAGCTGGGGCAATGCCGATTGGGAGACGGTCGCCACCCGAAATCCCGAATTCCTTATCCTGCTCGACTACCAAGACGAGGCCGGCTACGCCAAGCTGATCGACTTCCTTAAGGCGCATCCGGCCATGAAGGAAACCGATGCGGTCAAGAACGAGCGCTTCGTGGCGCTGCGTTATGCCGAACTTACGCCCGGCCCGGCTAATATCGAAGCGATCGGTAAGATCGCCCGGGCGACATCCCGAAGCCTTCTGAGCGTGCGTTCAGGGTTCTATGGTCCTGCAATCGGCGCGGGAGCAGCGGCGGTCGTCATTCTTGCGCTTCTGTCGATCGCCTATGGCTCGACACTTATTCCTCTCGCCGACGTGATCGCGTCGCTGGCCCACGCAATGGGGCTGGGCTTCGAGCCGCCTTCTGGACCGGTCAGCCGGATCGTCGTCGACCTGCGCCTGCCGCGTACGTTGTTGGCTGTCTGCGTCGGTGCTGGCCTGGGGGTGGTGGGCGCACTACTCCAGACCGTGACGCGCAACGATCTCGCCGATCCGTTCCTGTTCGGCCTATCGTCGGAGCTGCGGCCGGTGCTGTATCGGTGATCACAGTCATCGGCGACCGCTTCGGTGTCTGGACGCTACCGGTGGCTGCCTTCATTGGCGGCATGCTGGCCGCTGCCATTGTGCTGCTGCTGGTTAGCCGCATCCGCGGCCAAGGTCCCGAACGGCTTATCCTGGCTGGGCTTGCCGTCTCCTTCCTGTTTACGGCACTGACCAATTATCTTGTCTTCTCCGGCGACCAGCGTGCCGCCCATTCAGTGCTGTTCTGGACAATGGGCGGTCTTGGGCTCGCTCGCTGGGACAACATCGGGCTGGCGGCATTCGGCGTGGCTGGGATCATCGCCTTCGCGCTTAGAAACCACCGCAGGCTCGATGCCTTCCTGGCAGGGGAGAACACGGCCGAAAGCCTTGGCGTGCAAGTGGGTCGCTTTCGAATGCTCACCTTTGTAGTCGCCGCCTTCACAACCGCCATTCTGGTCGCGGTGGCTGGCGTCATCGGTTTTGTTGGACTGATGATCCCGCACCTTGCCCGCCGGATAGCAGGTCAGCTCCACCTTCGCCTTGTGATCACCTGCGCAGTGTTCGGTGCAGCACTGTTGCTTGCCAGCGATCTTTCGGCCCGTACCCTGTTGCCGCCGCAGGAACTGCCCATCGGCATCGTGACAAGTTCGGTTGGAGCGTTCTTTGTCGTGTGGATGCTCATCCACCGCAAGTTATGACGACGGAGATTGTTCGTGGTGCGGTGATATTGCTGCGGAGGTCGAGAAATGCCGCTTGGCCATTCTCGACCTCATTGTCGCCGTTAAGGTCAGCATGCCCGAAAAAGTCTGGCCGATCGTTTTTGGTTCCTTTCTGATGGCAGCCTTCTGCGGGATATGCCTTTGGCCGCTCTTTGGTGAGATCAACGCTTCGGAACGTTTGGCTCTCTGGGACGGCGTGATTTCCGTCTTCGGCGGCGGCGCACTCATAGCGCTGGAGGGATCGGGCCTCTATCGACCCCTATCACTACGCTATCGCCGCATGACTCACCGCTACGCGGATCGCATCCGATATAGTGCCATGGAGCGCTGTCCTCGACGTTTGTATCCGTGCATAAGTCCGGAACAGCTTTACCTTATCCTGCAAGGCATTCGTATTCCCAAAAACCGAGATCCCAGTTCGTCGATACCCCAGCCAGCGATTGGGCGCGCGGGTGAGTCGTGGTGTCAGCGAGATGCCTGGGCACGCCATGCCTGTCCGTTATTTTGACGACGATCACCGTGCTTCGGGCAAAGAACACGTCCGGCAGAGGGCGATCGGTGGTCAATAGCAAGCCACGAGAACCCGGGAGATGACAACACAGCAACATCTCTGAAGATGTGCTGCTGCGCCAGAACTGCAATCCTACCTGCGCTCGTTTGATTGCGCGGCCTGAAGTCGACGATACCGTCCATTCAAGGCGACAAGAGTGGCGTGGCTGCCTTCTTCGACGATCCGTCCGTCTTCAACAACCAATATGCGGTCGGCGTTGGCGATGGTTGCAAGCCGATGGGCAATGACCAGCGTTGTGCGGCCCGCGGATAGTTCGGCAAGCGATAGCTGTATGGCACGCTCCGTTTCCGTATCGAGCGCCGACGTCGCTTCATCGAGGATCAGGATCGGCGGATTCTTCAGAAAGATGCGGGCAATTGCCAGCCTCTGCTTCTGCCCGCCGGATAACTTCACGCCGCGCTCGCCGATCACTGTGTCGAGCCCAGACGACAAATCGGCGATCACGTTTTCAAGCCGTGCCCGGCGCGCAGCCTCCATGATCTCGTCTTCGCTGGCGCCCAGCCGACCATAGGCGATGTTCTCGCGCACGGTGCCAGCGAACAGGAACACGTCCTGCTGCACGATGCCGATATTGGAACGCACGGCGATTTCATCGTCATGTCGCGGATGTCGATGCCGTCGATACTGATCGCACCCTCGCTAACTTCGTAGAAGCGGGGCAGCAGCGAGCAGATGGTCGTCTTGCCGGCACCGGATGGCCCAACCAGCGCGACCGTCTGCCCGCCTTGACCGTGAGATCGAGGCCGGCAAGCACCGGCCGGCCACGCCCGTAGTCGAAGGCGACGCCGCGGTAGGCAATATCGCCCCTGAGGCGATGGACGTTCGCCGCGTCCGGTCGATCGGCGATATCGGGCTCGGTCGCAAGGAATCTCAGGTAGCGCTCGAAGCCCGCAAGGCCCTTCGGGTACATCTCGATCACGGTGTTGATCATGTCGAGCGGGCGGAAGAATACGTTGACCAAGAGCAGAAAGCCGACAAAGCCGCCGGCGGTCAAATCCCCGTGGACGACAAACCACGCGCCGACCAGCATCACCACCACTTGCACGAAGCGCATCGACAGGTAGGATAGCGACGTCGAAGCCGCCATCACCCTATAGGCCTCCAGCTTCGTTGTGAGATAGTTGCGGTTGTTTTCGGCGAACAGCTTGCGCTCGTGATCTCGTTGGCGAACGCCTGCACGACGCGGATGCCGCCGACATTTTCCTCGATGCGCGCATTGAACTCGGCGACGCGGCGATAGATCGCGCGCCAAGTCCTCGTCATGCGGGCTCCGTAGTACAGGGTAATGAAAGCCGAGAGCGGTAGCACAACGGCGGTGACAAGTGCCAGCGGCACATGCACCCACAGCATCAGCGCAAAGGCGCCGATCAGCGTCATCACTGCGATGAACAGGTCTTCCGGGCCGTGATGGGCAACTTCGCCGATTTCTTCCAAATCCTTGGTCAGCCGGGCGACGAGGTGGCCGGTCTTCTGGTTGTCGAAGAAGCCGAAAGACAGCTTTTGCAGATGATCGAAGGCCTTGCGCCGCATCTCTGTC